>CBIHND010000001.1:0-306963 GCA_966211245.1 uncultured Fluviicola sp.
CAAAGAATACGAAGATTACAACTGTACTGGTTTGAACGGTGGTAAGCCAATGTACTCATGGAACATGGATGCATTGCAAACTACAACTGCAAGCCAGGATGCATTGACAAGCGCACTTGACTTGATCAATGTGGTTCCGAACCCATACTATGCGTACTCAGATTACGAGCGTAACCGTGTAGACAATCGCGTGAAGATTACGAATCTTCCTGATCAATGTACTGTAACAATTTACAACGTAAGTGGTAAAATGATCCGTCAGTACAAGAAAGACAATGAGATCACTTCAATCGATTGGGATTTGAAGAATAGCATTGGAGTTCCGATTGCCAGTGGGGTCTACATTATTCACGTAGAGGTACCGGGCGTAGGCGAGAAGATCGTTAAGTTCTTCGGAGGTATGCGCGCAATTGACCTTGAGAATATTTAATCTATACGGAATTATAGTATGAAATCGATTAATAAAGTATTACAATACACGGCAATCGCCGGAGCAGTTTTGAGCTGCTCTGGTGCCTTTGCCGGAAATGAAGACCGTGTTGGTTCTGCTGGTGCAAGCCAGATGCTGATCAATCCGTGGGCACGTACCATCGGAACAGGAGATGCTGGTGTAGCTTGTGCAACTGGTTTGGAAGCAACGTTCAGCAATATTGCAGGATTGGCCTTCACTGATAAAACACAATTGAAGTTTAACCGCACCAACTGGTTGGGTTCTGCCGGAATCGGATTGAACACTGCAGGTTTTGCTCAACGTGTTTCCGATGCATCTGTTATCGCTGTATCTGTTCAGTCTTTGAACTTCGGTGATATCGATATTACGACGGTTAATCTTCCTGAAGGAGGAATCGGAACATTCTCACCACGTATGAACATCTTCAATGTTGGATACGCGAGAAGCTTCTCTTCTTCTATCTATGGAGGTATTAACTTTAAAGTAATGTCTGAGAACATCTCTAACTTAAAGGCTTCCGGGATCGCTATCGATGCTGGTATCCGTTATGTGACAGGTGAGCAGGATCAAATCAAATTTGGTATTGCGTTGAAAAACGTTGGACCGGTTATGAAGTACAAAGGTGACGGTTTGTCAACTCAGGTTACTTACGTTAGCAATGGAAGTCTTGCTTCTTTGGAGCAGCGTTCAGCTACGTATGAATTGCCTTCTTTGTTGAACATCGGAGCGTCTTATGACTTCAACTTCAGCGAAACTCAGAAGCTTACAGCGATGGGTACTTTTACTGCAAACTCTTTCCAGAATGACCAGTACCGGTTGGGATTGGATTACGGAATGACTGCAGATAAGTATGCTTTCAACGTAAGAGCAGGTTACGTTTACGAAAAGAACCTGGCTTCTGCTGAAAACCGTTCAAATGCCTTGATAGGCCCTACAGCTGGTTTCTCAGTTGATGCCCTGGTAGGAAAGAACCAAAGTCCTCTTGGTTTGGAGTACGCTGTGCGTATGGCTGGAGCATTTGGTTATGTTCACACTATGGGTCTTACTCTTAGCTTGAAATAATTCGGGTGATCTCGATTCAGGAAACAGGGGAGTCAATTGGCTCCCCTGTTTTTTTTTGTATTAGCTTTTATTTGGTTGTCGAAGTAATCAACCGAAACACTTTAATCAATCAAAATAACAGTTCACTTCTTAATCAGCAAAACACCTTAAAATACGGGGTTTTTCTCCAACCATTGTTTCCCGATATCCGTTATTGATAGTATAACCACGTTTGGTTTTTGGCGCCCAATTTATCAGACAAAAGCTTGTTCCTGCCACCAGGAAACAACACCAATTATTCTTTAATTATCAAAACGGAAGTTATGAAACGATTTTACAAGTTAATTGTAATGGCTATTGCTATGGCCATAAGTGAGCCTTCCTTTGCCTTCAATCACGACGGCCTTAAGCAGAAACCGGATTCCGATAATAAGGGATCAGGAACCGAGAAAGGCGCCGGCTGTGCTCCTGCGAACTACAGAAAAACGATGTCATTTAATGATGTAAGCTGCCAAATAGAGACAGGAGGGCTGTTATTCCTGGATCGGGCGAATGGACTCGCAACGTATAAGGTTCCTAAAACCGGAAACGTAACAACAATCTACGCCGGAGCTCTTTGGATGGGAGGAATTGACCCGGCTGGAAATCTCAAATTGGCTGCAGTCAAATACCGAAACAAAGGAAACGATTTTTGGCCCGGACCGCTTTCGGCATTTTCCGGTACCGGGAATTACAATCCTTATGAGTCACAAGGAAGCGATGCAACCCGGGATTTTGGTGAGGCGAACATTGACCCGGATCAGTGTTTGTTGTACGATAATATCTTCACCGTGACGAAAGCCGGAGTAACGCAATTTGTGAAGTTTTGGGATTGTGAGGATGATCCAGAAGCTCCGGGATGTGATGGAGTAACTCTTCCTTCAAATGAAGTGCTTGCACAGATTGCAGCGTGGCCGGGAAATGGTGATCCTACACGTGGTCAGGATCGATTTTTGGCGCCGTTCAAGGATCGCGATCAGGATGGCGAATATGAGCCGGAAGAAGGAGATTATCCCTGGTACGATGATATCCTGAATCACAATGACGTAGAATGTGGGAACGATCGAAGAGTAACGCTTTTCGGAGACGAAACCCACTGGTGGGTATTTAATGATAAGGGAAATGCACACACGGAATCGGGAGGAGATCCAATTGGAATGGAAATTCGTGCTCAGGCATTTGCTTTTGCGACTGACGACGAGATCAATAAAATGACTTTTTACAACTATGAGCTGATCAATAAGGGCACGATGACGCTGGAGAAAACCTATTTCTCACAATATGTGGATATGGATCTGGGTAATTATTCCGATGATTATGCCGGATGTGACGTTGAGCGCGGATTGGGTTACATGTACAACGCAGATTCATATGATGAGGCTCAGGATGGTCGGCCGGGATACGAGGAAAATCCTCCTGCAATTGGAGTTGACTTCTTTGAAGGGCCTTATCAGGATCCGGATGGATTGGATAACCCCGGACCAGTGATGGATTCTGCGACAGGGGAATGGATTGTACCTTCTATCATTGCAGCGCTTTCTCAGGACGGAATTGTATACAAAGGACTTGGAATCGGATATCAGGATGATATTATAGATAATGAGCGTTATGGAATGCGCAATTTCACTACCTATACCGGACAACCTGCTCCATACGGGCAATCCGATCCCGAAACGGCCAATCAGTTTTACAACTACATGAAAGGAAAATGGCAGTTCGGGGAGGATTTATTGTACGGTGGAACTGGTTATCCCGGATCTGCGGGTAGTACGGTTTTAACGAACTATATGTTCCCGGCAGATTCGGATCCGCTGAAATGGGCAACTGAAGGAATTGATCCCGGAGCCGAAGTGTGGTCAGAGTTTGAACCACTTGGACCTGCTTCCACCTCTAATCCGAAGGGAGACCGTCGTTTTGTGCAAAGTGCAGGTCCTTTTACGCTGAAACCAGGGGCAATCAATAACATCACTGTTGGAATTGTGTACGGAAGAAGCTACGAGGGTGAGATTTTCTCTTCGGTAAATGCATTGAAAGTTGCCGATACAAAAGCTCAGGCTTTGTTCGATAATTGTTTCCGAATCATGCCGCCACCGGATGCACCGGTTGTAACCATTCAGGAATTAGGAAACGAATTGATCATCATGCTTGACAATCCGGTTGGATCAAACAATTTCGCGGACACTTATGAACGTGAAGACGATATTCGGATTCAGAACCCTCCTGGAATCACATACGATCGTTACTTCCGCTTTGAGGGATACCAGATTTTCCAATTGAAGGATGAACTGGCTACAGTCAGTGATCTTGATGATGCGTCAAAAGCGCGATTGGTTGCACAATGCGATAAGAAAAATGGAATTACTGAATTGATCAATTTCGAATACGACGAAGAGCTTGATCTATCAATTCCGGTAAAGAAAGTAGATGGTGAAGACAAAGGAATTCGTCACTCATTTCGTGTAACGGAAGATTTGTTTGCGACTGGTGACCGCCGTTTAGTGAACCACAAGAAGTACTACTATATGGCAGTTGCGTACGCTTACAATAACTATAAAACGTATGATCCGAATGATCCCGAACAATTGGATGGACAAAAATTACCATACCTCAGATCACGGTTGAATGTGGATGGGACTCCACTTGCTGCTACCGAAGCAGTTCCTCACTTTGTTTCACCTGAGCAGGGTGGAACGGTTCAAAATGCGGTTTACGGTCAAACACCGCGTATTAAACGTCTGGATGGAAAAGGAAATGGTAATCTTGCTTTGGAATTGACCAGAGAATCGGAAAATCAGATCGTTCAAAATGGTTTTCTGGATGAACCGGTTTACGATTACAATGGAGGTCCGATCAACGTAAAGGTGATTGACCCGTTGAATGTGGTCGGAGGGTATTTTGAGTGCAAGTTTGATAATTACAATGCAAATAAAATCGATAGTGCCCACTGGACAATCGTGCGCTATGAGAGTGAAAATGGTTTCCCGATAGATACTGTTACATCCGACGGAGTGATTATTCAGGGAATTGAACAGTTGATTCCGCAATGGGGTGTTTCTGTTCAGATCACACAAGTGAAAACATACTTCCCCGGAAATGGTGGAGCGAATACCGCCAAATTCACCGATCCGATCTCATCTTCTATTGAATTCGAAGATTCTACCAAACCGTGGTTGAGTTTTGTGCAGGATGATCCTTCGTTAACGCCAATGAACTGGATTCGATCGGGATCATATGTGCCGAATCAGGAAACGGAATGTGATACCTGGACCGGGGCGGACTTCCTCAATCCGTGCAATTACAAGGACGAAAAAGGAAAAGATCCGAAAGAGTTGTACAACAAATTGCTTGGGGGAGGAGTTGGACCGCACAAATTGGTCGGTTATCAGGGAGCGTTCATGCCACTGGCTATTCCTGAATCGTATGTCGCTTATACCTCGGCGAGAAGTAATGCAAGTATTTCGTATCTGCCGAGCGTGGATATTGTAATTACTTCAGATACTTCTAAATGGACACGTTGTGTGGTTATTGAACTTGGAAGAGATGCGACATTGAATGTGGGTGGTGCCGAACCCGGAGAACTGCGTGCATCGCTATCTGTTGGAAAAGACGGTGAAGCTGATGGCACAGGAACAATGGGAATGGGATGGTTCCCTGGCTATGCAATTGATCTGGAGACCGGAGCACGCCTGCATATGGCATTCGGTGAGAATTCCTTCCTTGGTGGAGATAACGGGAACGATATGGTTTGGAACCCAACTTCAACGCTGATGGATCAAAACGGAACGTACGTTTTTGGAGGACAACAACCGATCTGGGTTTACGGCGTGAATATCGATGATGAAGGATGTCCGTATTACGATGGAGTGAATAACTGGGTGTACGATCAATATCAACTGGCAACCTCAACATCCTACAAGAAAGTATTCACGAGTCTGATGTGGATCGCTAATACAGTGACAACTCCGGGGTACGATGTCCGTGAAACGGATGTTCGGATTAAGTTACGTGTGAACCGTCCGTACGAAGAGTTTACCGCAAGTGGTAAAAACGGGGGGGAACCAATGTACTCCTGGAACATGGATGAACTTCAGACAACAACAGCAAATCAGGACGCATTAACAAGCGCATTGGATTTGATCAATGTTGTTCCGAATCCGTATTATGCATTCTCAGATTACGAGCGAAACCGTCTGGATACTCGTGTGAAAATCACGAACCTGCCGGATAATTGTACAGTCACAATCTATAATGTGAGTGGAAAAATGATTCGACAGTTTAAGAAAGATAGTCCGATTACTTCACTGGACTGGGATCTGAAAAACAGCGTTGGGGTACCGGTTGCGAGTGGCGTTTACATTATTCATGTTGATGTACCCGGAGTAGGTGAGCGGATTCTGAAATTCTACGGAGGAATGCGCCAAATGGATCTTGAAAATATTTAACGATTCTTCGAAAACGTTCCAGCTACCTAAATTTGGATTAAACGGATATTTCCATATATTTGTTGCAACAGGAGAGTCCGATGGGCTCTCTTGTTTGTGTTATATAACGAACCAAAGAACAAGATACCATGGCTGATGTAGCTTATTATACGGAAGAGGGGTTGAAGAAATTGAAAGACGAATTGCACCACATGAAAACGGTTCAGCGTCCTTCTATTTCTGAGCAGATTGCTGAAGCAAGAGATAAGGGAGACTTGTCTGAGAACGCGGAGTACGATGCTGCTAAGGAAGCACAGGGATTGCTGGAAATGAAGATTTCAAAAATGGAAGAACTCATCTCCAAAGCACGTCTTATAGATAACGACTCCATTGATACTTCAAAAGTGTTCATTCTTTCAACGGTTAAGATTAAAAATGCTGCAAACGGTATGGAAATGCAATACACGTTAGTAGCAGAAAGTGAAGCAGATTTGAAAGAGAAGAAGATTTCGGTTGAATCACCAATAGGGAAAGGCCTGCTGGGTAAGAGTGTTGGTGACATTGCTGATGTTCAAACACCGAATGGGATCATTAAATTTGAAATCATCGAAATTACACGTTAATGGCAAGCATTTTTTCCAGAATTGTTGCCGGAGAAATTCCGTGTTACAAAGTTGCTGAGAGTGATGACTTTCTGGCGTTCCTGGATATTATGCCTGTAAACCTGGGACACGTGTTGGTGATTCCTAAAAAAGAAACGGATTATTACTTCGATTTAAGCGACGATGAGCTTGCCGGACTGATGATCTTCTCCAAGAAGGTCGCTAAGGGCATTAAAGAGGTGTTTCCGTGCAAAAAGGTCGGGGTTACGGTAATCGGATTGGAAGTGCCACACGCACACGTTCACCTTGTTCCTATGAACAGCATGGGTGATATGGATTTCACAAAAGAGAAACTGAAGCCTTCTCAGGAAGAACTGGAGAAAATGGCAAAGGATCTTTTAGCGGCAATTCAACTGTAATAGTATTTAGAACGAGTTGTATATGGGCGCATTATTAATGCGCCCTTGTTTTTTTCCTTCTTTTTTTGGAGTAACCAGGATTGGCGGTACTGCTGCAAGTTTTACTTGCTTTTCTTCTTCGGAGCTGAAGTTGCGTGTTTATCCGTTTTTGAAACGGTAATGCGCTTCTTCAATTCATAGGTATTGCAATCCTTCGTTGCGGTGAGTGTAACCGTATAGGTTCCGGGATTCTTGTAATAATGCTTTGGTTGTGCCTGCTTTGAAGTGGTTCCGTCACCGAAATCCCACACATAACTGGTACAATTCTTCGATTTGTTTTCAATTTGAACCACGGTCCATGTTTCAGCCATTTTGAAGCTGAGGAACGGTGAAATTTCCGGGGCCGGATGTTGCACCTGATTCAAATGATAGTGATTGTAATTCGCAAGCACATAACTCGAAGCAACCGTAATGATCGGATTAATAGCAGTTGAGTCTAAGCTCTTTGGGGCGGTTCCGTTCGTAGCTGTTTTCTTGAAGAATGCGGTATAGAAACAGTTTGCAATCAGAAAGCTTCCCGCAACTGTTGGGTGTTGGTTGTCACCAACATACAAGTTGATTTCCGGGTGTTCCTGACGCAATTGACTCCATGCCATACCAACGGGAACAATCGGGTAGTTGAAGTGTTTCTGAAGCTGGGTGTAACCGGCAGCGATTCTGTCGCGCATTTTCTCAAAAGAGTCAAGCGTTTCGTCCTCTGCGTATCCCTCTTTGTAACCCCAGGTCATGTAAAAGTACACACTTGCACACGGACTGGTCTTAAACGCACTATCCAGGATTTGCTGAATGTACGGAATCGTTTCTTTAGCAATGGTAGCAGAATCGTGTGCCAATTCACGACTGAATCCCTGAACAACGATAATATCCCATTTGCGCTTTTTCAACTTTGCATAAGTAGACGGCCTTCCCGCATGTAGCTTTAAGGTTGAACCACTCACAGCGATTGAATCTGCGTACACATCTTTTCCTTTTGAACGTGCCAGTGTTTCGAAGATTTTCGGCATGTTGTTCATGTGAGTATAGCTGTTACCGATAAACAGCACATTCGTTTTCTGTTGTGCCTGAACGTTAGCAGTAAACAGAAGACCTAACAACGGTGAAAGTAAAACGGGAAGGGATTTCCTGAATGGGTTTCTCATGATTGATTTCTCTTTTTCCATCTCCATGGAAGAATATAGCTCATTACTCTGGCATAACCCTGTTCAAGGGGCTCAAGGTATTTTACCATAATAATGAAGGAGCTAATGAACGTTACTGCTCCGGCAATCGCAACCCATGGATGTAATTGCTTTTCAATGAAAAGATTAAGACCATATCCGATGATTCCTCCGTAAAGAATAATCACGTGAACAACATATACAGGTAACGTGTTCTGTCCGATTTTCAGGAAGAGTTCGGAGTTTATATTAAAGTGCTTATCGATGTACATCAGGATTCCGAGTACCCCGAGAATTTGCCCTAAACGACAGATGAGGACATTGTTTACAACGAGGTAATGATCCAATCCGAACCAATGATCTAACGTTTGGAACCATTCGTATCCGAATACGTTTGCCATGATTCCAAATACGATGAAAATCATTGGGAACCAAACAGTTGTTACATATTCCTCGTAGGTGCGAATAATACTACCCACCATTCCCCCGAATAGCGTGAACCCAACCCACGGAATAATCGGGAATACCGAATATTCGCCGCGGAACATGTTCTGAATCACCATAGGAGCATTCTGTGGGAAATAATGTGTCTGATGATCAACTGCTGCAATGCGTTCCAAATCCTTAAGATACGGATAGAACGTATAAATAGCCAGTGCAAAAATGAGGTAATACCAGTGTAAATGCCCAAAACCAATCAGCTGCCTCAAGCCATAAATCAAAAGTAAACAGGCAATCCCGACACCGATACATTGCAGTACGTGAAAGGCATAGACCCATGTTCCGAAATCAAGCGTTGCATCTCCAAAAATGGAATTGAAGATGGTCTTACCTGATTCAATGAAGTTCAACTGAAGGAAGAATCCCCAGAATAACAATTCTCCGGAGCGTTTGAATCCTTTAGTAACACGCTTGTTTGAAAGAAAACCTTCGTTTTTAGCAGAAAGCAGGTAAACGAAGATTACTCCGGTTACGGTAAAGAACATTGGAGCTGTAAATCCGCGAACGAAGTTCCAGCACATGTAAACAAAATTATCCGGATCTCGGTATTCCTGACCCAACGAAAGTCCAATGAAATGTCCCTCCAACATCAATAGGATGGCAATCGAACGAGCCATGTCGATGAATTTCAGACGTGGTTTTTTCGCCAGTGGGAGCACGATTTCAGATTCTGCCATTTAGCTTTGATTATTGCTCAAAGATACAAATTTAACATACGATTGACGTTGTCTTAGCGCCGTTCCCCCAAAATCATGTAACGGATCGGTCGCTCAAAACCTTCAAAGTAAAGATCGGCGGGCAGGTTGAAAATTCCCATTGGAAAGGGTTTTAGTTGTTGTACCTGAACGGTTGCATATGATTTGGCAGGTATTGTTTCGCTGAAACTAAACGCCATTGTGGAATCAGGCGTAACAATTTTTATGAGTTTAAGCGGAACATCACTGGTGTTGTAGACCCTGAAATTTGAAGTGAGCTGGTTGTTGTTCGGAACCAAACCAAGTACCAGTGAAGTAGGGGCAAGATCAACTAAAAAGAACAGACTGTCTGTATCCATGTACGACACGCTTTGGATTTCAATTTTCCGTTCACGTGCTGCGGCTCTGGAGAACACAGAGTTTTTCACGTCATTCGGATTATCACTCGTCACCTGATTGGCGGTGTATTCCCCGAAAGGAACACCCACAATTTCCAGTTTTCCACCGTTGTTTGCCGCTCCCGTAAGGTAGGGAGCGAAACTCCCGCCGTCGCTTACCATCAAATGATTGATCAATGAATTGATTCTTCGTTTGGTCAAAGCAACGTTATAATCCGTTTTTGCCAACGGTGAGGCAAATCCGCGAACCGAAACACGAATGCGGTAACCTTTGTTCAATTCTTCCAGCAACAAAGATTTGAATAGATTGAGGTCTTTCACACCCTGTTCGACATTTTCAAAGAAAAAACTCTCGATGTCTTCTTCTGCGTCGGTGATTTTATCTCCTGTCAATCCTTTTGCGTATTCTTTTTTGTACTCCGGAATCATAGCAATGTAGTTGTTGTATGAATCCATGTAATTCACGTCAGTCGTGGTTTTTGTTGAACGAGGATCAGGGATGTCGTTATGGAAATAGAGTGTTACAGGAAGTCGTTTGCTCAATTCCGCCAATGTTTCTTTCTTGGTAATCGGTGGTTCAACAGGCGGTTTTGGAGGGACGGTGTATGCCCAGATATCGCTACAGCACGTTGGGTTTTTAGCGTACAACACTCCTAAACGGTTACTGGAAACGAAACTTGAATCTCCGGCACGGAAGAAGTAAGTATCGTTTGCAGCACTATTAATCGGAAGTCCGGCATTGACCGGTTCAGTGAAACTTCCGTTTACCAGTTCTATGTAATGAACATCATAACCTCCGAAACCATTCCACCATTGCGATGAAAAATAAATACGATTATTCACGGAATCGAACCATGGACAAATTTCGTTATCGGGGGAATTGGCAGCATTCAGTTTTTTAACCTTTCCAATTTGATTTCCATTGTTTTTAAGCACGGAGAAATACAAATCCATTCCACCATCACCATCTGCTCTGTCAGAAGCAAAAATGAGCCATTCATCGCCCTCAATGCGAGCTATTGCCGGAGTTGTGGCACTTGATCCGGCTTCATTGATCGGGTCTTCCATGGGTTCCGGTGCGCTCCATTTTTTATTGAAATAGCGCGAAACCATGATTTTGCACCCGGTATTGGTTTCGTCGTTGTTACATGAGCTGTAGTAATAGCGGTTACCGTCCAGAGAAAACGTTCCGTTTCCGGTATTTGCTCCAACAGCGTTTAATGCTTTTAATTCTTCAGCGGCGTTCTCATCATCCCATGGGAAAGAGTACAACTTATGTGTGTATTCCATTCCATAGACTTCTTCAGCGCTACTGACTGAATCGCCTCGAAGTGAGGAATAGATGAAACGGTTATCGCGAATATTGTGACCGAATTCGGCTTCTTTTGTATTCAATCCTTCAGGCAATTCAACGGGATTCAATTTCAGTGTATCCTTGATTGCACTTTGTGCCCACAAACAGGACTCGAATTCACGTTTGGCTTTGAGGTATAAATATTCTTTCTTGTTCTTCGCGTATTTTTTCTTAGCTGTTTTCAGCAATTCAATCGCTTCTGAATAATGACCACATTGCTTTTCCATCAAAGCGTAATACAACAAACTGGAAGGATACATCGCGGTTTCTTCTTTGTCGTAGACTTTCTTGTAATAATATGCTGCAGTCGGATAGTCTTTATATGCTCTGCTTGTTTCAGCCATTTTCCATTGAATTGCAATGGCAACCGAATCGATTTCCATGGCTTTTTTGTAGTACATCAACGCGTAGATGTAGTCGCCTTTAGCATATTGTTCATCAGCAAATTCAAGGTATTTTCCCAGCATATTTTGAGAGAAACCGGCATTCCAGAACAGTATAAAAAATGGTATTAGATATAATCTGGACATATTCTGTGAATGCTTGGTTTTGGTTTAAAGCGAGTGATGATGTAATGGGCAGAGAGTTCCAGTCCTCCGCGTGCATTACTGGCCGGAATCAATTTCGAAATATTGGTATCGTAACTCATTGCAAAAGACCAGTTTTGAATGGCGACCCCCACGCGAACAATGATGGCGTCGCGGCTTCTGAACCAGATTCCACCGTCGACGGTTTTGTATTCCCCAAGACGATCAACGAGGTAGTACCGGACCTGTGCTCCCGGGACGAACTCACGGTATTTTCCCTGAATATTGAAACTGAATCCGGGGATGATGGCCAGATCGGTATTGATACGTTTATCGTAAAGCGCAAATGTACTTACACGAATATCGCGCTGGAGTTTTTCACCATAAAAGCTTTGATCCGGACGATTCAGGTTATGTGCACTTAATCCCGCGGTTAATTTTTCTTTCTTCGATTTGTTCCATTGATAGACCACGCCGGCTGCAACATTCGCATTTGCTTTACTGGAATTATTGAAGGTTTCGTTGGTCGGAAGCGAAGGATCAAAATTGATTCCGTTGAATTGATTGTCGAAATAGAACTTGCTGACATCTACCTGACGGTAGTTTAGTCCTCCCTGGATTCCAACCGTCACAGTGTGGATAGAATCGGCATCCAGTTTAAGGGTTTTGGACAAACCTCCGAGAACCTCAATTGTCTGGAATTTTCCATCACCGACCTGATCGTGAAAAAACAGCAAGCTGTACCCCAATTGCTTTTTCTTCCATTTGGAATCTACTGCAAAAGCAACGGTTGAAAAGGGTACGGTGACGTTCCTCCATTGATCTTTGTAATTCGCGGTAAGTCGGATATCACCCTGGAAAAGTCCGGTATTTGCAGGATTTTGGTAAATCGGTTGGCGGTTAACATGAGAGAAATGAATATCCTGTCCCGATGCAGTACAGGGAAACAGCATGCCGGCTGAAAAGCCGAATAAGATTGCTGTACGTAGATAGATTTGCCTCACAACCGTTTTTGAGTTCTAACGTAAATATAGGCAAATAAGATGTTTGCGATGCGACTTTTTTCCGTGTGATTCAATTGTGAAATAGTTGCATATTATTCAACAATGTTTATCTTGTGGTAAGTAATTGTGCACAATTCATGAAATTTAATTTCCGTTTTCCCCTGATCCTCCTACTTCTGTTTGTTGCCTTCGGTTTTACAACATCCTCGAACGGCGTAATAACAGATAATTACCCTTTTTTACCCGGAAAGTATGAGTTGCTGGTTATATACCGTAACGAGAAAGTAATTGAGTCTTCTACAAAGGATATCTACACACTGGAAATCACTAAGAAAGATGAGTTCATTGTTTATAAGAACGGTAAGAAATACAAAATGTACCACTTCAACAATGGACGGGCACCGGTTTCAATGGGAAGCGAGGATTACGTGATGTTCAATAAAAAGAACCAGCATTTTCCTTTGTTCTATAAAGGAGACACGATTATTCAATTCATTTATCCAAACGAATTCGACGACAATTACTTTATCAAAATAAAGTAACTCCATGGGCCTTTTACGACCAAATACCGACAAGTTCGTTGAGGTAATCGACAAAGGGAAATACGTCATGCTTTGGCGTATTACGCTCTTTTTCATCCTTGCGTTCCTGTTGTTAACCGTCGCAACCTTTTTTTACGATAAAACATCATCGGTGATCTACGCCATTTTGTTTTTACTTGCTGTTTCCTGTTTGTGTTATTTGATATTCTTTAAGGAATTGAGGCCGGTGCTCTGGTTGTATACTATTTGTGGAACCATTATGTTGGCGTTTTCGTTCAATCTCAATACGGGATTGGTGCATATTCCGGATTATTTCTGGGCGTTCGCGGTGACCATTTTTGCGTTTACCAGTTTGGGAAGTCGGGTTGGTTGGCTAATTATATTGGCATTCGCCTGTATTGTGTTTTACCATTGCTTTTTTCACCTGAACATGCAGTTGCTTCAGTACAAGCAACACACCCTGCTGGAACTTGCCGGTATTTCCGCAGAAATTATTGTGTCCTTGTCGGTAACAGGATATTTCATTTCGCAACACCTGTTATTCACAAAGTATACCGAGGGACAAATGTCATTAGCGAATGCCGAACTGGAATTTCAGAATACCATTATCCAGCGAAAGAGCGATGAGAATTCTACGTTGATTAAGGAAATTCATCATCGGGTGAAAAATAACCTGCAAATTATTGTAAGTCTGTTGCGGATGCATCGGGAGGAGGTAAAAACCGAAGATGCCAAACGCGACTTTGATGAGGCAATAGGCCGAATTTTATCCATGTCTCTGTTGCACCAGCAAATGTACCGTGAGAAAGAGCTTTCGCGACTAAATATGGAGGAATACCTGAAGAGCTTATCTCATGAAATCATAGAAACTTATCGAAAAGACGACCAGCATATCAAATGCGATATTCATGCACCAATCACGCACCTGAAACTGGAGTCGATTGTCCCGCTTGGGTTGATGGTAAATGAATTGATAACGAATTCGCTGAAGCATGCGTTTTCGAATTCCTCCAAAGGTTGCATTGGTATTTTTTTGGAAGGAAGGGGAGATGCTGGTTTTTATATGCGGTATTCCGATGATGGTTCGTGGATTGACGACCAATTGTTTGAGTCCGGTTTTGGCCAGGAACTGGTGAACATGCTGGCTGAACAAATGAATGGAAGAATCGCACGACACGGAAGTACCTATGAGTTGGTGGTGGAATCACCTGATTAAGTCAAAAATCAAAAATCAAAAGTCAAAAGGCAAAAGGCAAAATGTAGTATTTGTTTCGGACTTTCCTTCTCGAGCAACACAGCAACCTCAACAATAGGTAATCTCTGATAATACGTCAGAGTGATTGGGTCCGTGTTGGCTGAGGATCGCAATAACAGATCAACTTTTGACTTTTTACTTTTGCATTTTGAATTTCCCGATTACTTCTCCCTTTTCAATGCGTTCGCCATTTTTCTTTAACCACTGAACATCATTCATGGTTGTTGAAGCCTGGACGAAGTACTTTTTCATGCCGCGTTCGAAAATGACAATCTGATTGTAATCGTTCACAAAATCGTTCTTTCCAAAGTGATTCACTTCTTCCTTGAATTGTAATTCCGGAAAGACAGGTGTTAAAGAATCCAATCGGAAGCTGACGTAGAATTGTTCCCATTTACCACGGATCGGATTAAGTTCGTCGGGAGACGTAGTGATCAGTGAATCCAATCGTCGTCTGAATCTCATTTTATAACCGTACAAGTCTTTAAAGGCCGTTGCGTTTTTAATACGATAGAGTGGGGCTCCCTTGTTCACTGTTTTTTTTGAGGTTATCCATTCCAGACGACCAGATTGAGATGCAATAATATCAATGTAAACATCAACCGATTCCTCTGTCCGTTCATCCGTTGTAACTACAGGTGCCGGATTTCGGATTTCCTGGGTGCGCGGTTTTGAAGACTCTTGCTGACAAGCAACAAAAAGTCCCAGGCAGAGCGCTGATATCGCAATTCTCTTCATCATTTGTGGATATAAGGTAAAACTAAAATTTTAATCGCCCCGGGAAGTTGCGAATGTTTGTACTTACAATTTTATCAGCTAAAAGTTCAGTAACACCTGTTTTTAATGGCTTATTGTATTGTTTTACAGTTGATTGGTGTGTTAATAACTTCGTTAACATTTACGTAAAACAGCTTTCAGAATCAATACCCTAAAGGCATATTTTTGTGTAACAACGAAACGGATATGCTTACATTCAAAAAGAAATTATCAGACGGACAACTAGCGAATGTCTTCCTGAACGGGATACTGGACGTTGTGGATACCGGCTTTCCGGAAATCTCTGATCTGATTAACGACGATTCTGCTTTTGTTACTTCACCTAATGTTACCAAAGAAGACAGCGATCAATTTGCATTCATTATTTTGGTGGCTAACCTGTCTTTTTTGGAGAATACTTTCGAAGTAGATCAGGCTTCGCGCATTGAAGCACACATCTTCAACAAGCTTTCCGTAATTATGGAATGCACGCCTGCTGAGGTGGAATCAACTGTACGGGAATACCAGAAATTCCTTTCGCGTGTAAATCATCCTTCTAAGAATATGATTTACGCCATTTCAAAAGGGATTTTTCATAAGTATGAATTGAACCAATACCAGGATGAATACTTCAGACGCCTTCATGCTCCGAATCCATTGTTCCTGAAACGAATGGATCAGGTAGTGGAACATTTCCTTTGGGATTGGGACGCATTTTTCAAGAAATACAAAATCGAAGAATAAAAAAGGCGCCTGCTGTTGAAGGGCGCCTTTTTTTATTGTATATTCTGTAGAGGAAGGCCACGACCTTCCTCTACATGTTTTATATTTGAATAAAAGAAAGATTCCATGAACATTCCACGCATTCATTCATTCGAAGAGTATCAAAAAACCTATGCTAAGAGCATTGAGCATCCGGAACAATTTTGGGATGAGGTGGCGCGTACATTTCAGTGGCAACAGCCGTGGACAAAGACGTTGGAATGGAATTTTACAGAGCCCAACGTAAAGTGGTTTTTGAACGGGAAACTGAACATAACGGAGAACATGCTTGATCGTTATGTACAATCACAACCTGATAAACGAGCAATTATCTGGGAGCCGAATGATTTCGCTGCTCCATGCACCTCGCTGACGTATGCGGACTTATATACACGGGTGTGTAAAGCTGCAAATGGCTTGAAATCGCTTGGAGTTGGAAAGGGTGATCGGGTGTGTATTTACATGCCAATGGTTCCTGAATTGGCGATCGCTGTGATGGCATGTGCACGAATCGGTGCGATTCATTCCGTGGTATTCGCCGGTTTTTCTGCCTCGGCTCTTGCTGACAGAATTATCGATGCACAGGCAAAATTGGTGATTACCTCTGATGGAATGAACCGCGGTACAAAACAAATGGATCTTAAACCTGTTGTAGACGAAGCCGTTCAGGAAGCCAGTTGTATTGAAAAAGTGCTGGTATTGCGTTGCACAGGTACTGCTATTTCCATGCATCCTGAGCGCGATGTTTGGTGGAGTGAAGTGATAGACCACCAGTCAAAAGAATGTCCGGCCGAATCGATGGATGCGGAAGATCCGCTGTTTATTTTATATACTTCCGGTTCAACGGGAAAACCTAAAGGTGTGGTGCATACCTGTGGTGGTTACATGGTTTATACAGCATACTCTTTTAGGAACGTTTACCAATACGAAAACAATGATATTTTTTGGTGTACCGCGGATATCGGATGGATTACGGGGCATTCCTACATTGTATACGGACCATTGCTGAATGGTGCAACAACGGTTATGTTCGAAGGAATTCCTACGTTTCCGACGGCTTCACGTTTCTGGCAGGTCATTGAAAAGCACGGTGTAAACCAATTTCTGACAGCACCAACTGCAATTCGATCGTTGATGGCTTCGGGAGTGGAACCCGTTCAGGACTATCCCATGGAAACCTTGAAAGTCCTGGGAACAGTTGGAGAACCAATTAACGAAGAAGCCTGGCATTGGTATCACGAACATGTCGGAAAGAAACGTTGTCCTATTGTAGATAACTGGTGGCAAACCGAAACGGGAGGAATCATGATTTCCGGATTAGGTAATTTGTCGCCTTTAAAACCAACGTTTGCAGGTTATCCGCTTCCCGGAATTCAGCCTGTGTTGTTGAATCAGGATGGTTCTGAGATAGAAGGTTCCGATCAGGAAGGGTATTTGTGCGTCAAATTTCCGTGGCCATCCATGCTTCGAACGACATATGGTGATCACGAACGTTGTCGCGTGACGTATTTCTCGCATTACAATGGCTACTATTTCACCGGTGACGGAGCTAAACGCGATGAGAACGGAATGTATCGCATCATTGGCCGGATTGATGATGTGATTAACGTCTCGGGGCATCGATTCGGGACCGCAGAAATTGAAAACGCTATCAACGAGGATGACTGGGTGGTGGAATCTGCTGTAGTTGGTTATCCTCATCCTGTGAAAGGGCAGAGCATTTATGCGTTTGTTGTATGTGAGCACTTTCCGTCGGATCAGGATGCTGCGCGTCAGTCTATATCCGATACCGTAACGAAGGAAATTGGCAGGATTGCGCTTCCTGAAAAGATTCAGTTCGTCAGTGGTTTGCCAAAGACGCGTTCCGGTAAGATCATGCGTAGGATTTTACGTAAGGTTGCGGAAGGTGATGTGAGTTCGCTGGGAGATACGTCAACGTTGCTGGATCCGGCCGTTGTGGATGAGATTGTTGAAGGGGCGTTGTGAACAATGTCAGTTAAGTTGTCTGAAATTATCTGAATTGCATGTAGCTCAATTTTCTCTTCAGTTTAGCTGAAAGAACTATGGTTTTTTCTTCCTTTTGGATCGATTGGATTTCATGTGAATATCGGGGTTGGTTTTACTCTAAATCATTGAACGAAAAGTAATGAATATGAATTGAATAATACTGGAATTTTCAGTACATCTTTGTAACTTAGTAGGCAAAATTTAGTTATTGCAATAAACCCTGCATGAAACGAACCCTTCCTTTACTGGTACTGCTTTGCTTTTTCGGGAATCCTTTGTTTGCTCAGGAACCTGCAGCTACGGATACGATTCCGAAGGCAGATTCTATTGTGGTGTCGATGCAGGAAATTCTGGTCCGCGATTCTGCCGACCTCTCTCTATATGTTGTTGAAGATACCCTGAAGTATACCTTTGATATGATTCAGAAGGATATTGATTTCTTTGAGACAACATGGCCGCAATATGTCCATTCTACGGTTATTGGCTATTCCGAATACGGACTTCCGCTTCGAGGATTTACGGTATCAAAAAATAATTCTCCGAAGCCATTGGTGTTCATGGTTGGAAACATCCATGCGCGGGAAGATTACAGTTCGAAAATGGCGATGAAGGTTGCCAATGTGATGTTGTTATCGTTGGATGGTAAAAGCGATATCTATCCGCGAATCTCTTCGATGTTAGATTCCGTAGATATTTACTTCCTGCCGGTTGCAAATCCGGATGGATTAAAAATAGCTCACAGTGATTTCGCAGGAATTGAGAATCATGTGTATTACTGGTTGGATACGATTGATGTTGAAGAAACCGTTGCTGAATGGAAAGCAAATGGGAAAGGTGTAGATCTGAATTGTTCCTTTGATGATGGTAACTGGGAGGTGAAAAAGGGTGGAAATGCTCATTTCAGTATTGCTTCTGAAGGATATAAGGGAAGTGTAGCAGCGGAACCTTCCGAAACGAAAGCTATTCAGCACTTTATTCAGAAACATAAGCCGATCTGTACGATTTCCTTTCATACGAAGGGTGAAATCCTCTACTGGGCTGATGCGGTAACGCATGCAATGTTTGAGGAAATTGATACCGAAATGTCGAATGAAGCCCGACAAGTATCTAAGTTCGAATTGGGGAAAATTGGAACAAAACCTTCGGATTTCGGAGCAGGATTGGAAAACTATGTGCGCTCACGCTCCGGATCTATCGGCGTATGCGTTGAGCTAAGCTGCGGTGGCGGTGGGCGTAAACAACATCCAGACGCATCGTTTAACGCATTGGTATGGAACAAAGCGTGGCTGATCCCAATGGTGTATGTTGAAAACACGGTTCAGCACAAAGATCAATTGCTGCGTATTCAGAAGCAGTTCTACGATAAGATCGAAGCGCAAAAACCTTAAGAGATATTTTATTAAAAAGTAGGCCCACAATGCATTGTGGGCCTACTTTTATATTCTTTAGAAGTTTTCTTATCCTCTGCGACGCTCCATCAGGATCATCATCATTAATGACAAGATAGCACCTTGTTCTTCTTCGGCGCTTACTTCATCCAGTTTTTCAACTGTAAAATGACGTCCAAAGAACGATGGATCTTTTTTCAAACGGTAAACGATAGTTCCGTCTTCCTTCTTCATGGCATATTTCGGATTGAACAGGTATCCGGAGAACATCCCCAATAGAGGAATTTCGCCTAACATAGCATCGAATACTTTTGTCCATCCGTTTTCTTCCTGGATGATGAATTGGTATTCGTCGTTGCGGTCATAAACTTCGTAACGTGCTTTCCAGATGGAAGCCATCCCTTTACGGGCAACGCGACCCAATTTCGTTCCTGAAGCATCTGAAAACAGGTATGAAGCTGAGAAATCAATCCATTTGTTCGCTTTGATTGTATACAACAACTGCGATTTACTTTCGTTGTTGAATACCTGGATTTCATCAATGAATTTGAACATCTTCTGACGCACATATACAACCGTTGCTCCGGTAGCATCTTTGATTACGAAATCGTTTGCAAGTGTTCCAATTTTGAAGCTGAATTTCAGCGGGTAAGTAAAGTTCGCAATGGCTTTCGACGTATCGGCCATTACTACTTCGCTATCTAATAAATCACTCATAGTGTAGTCGTGTTTGAGGGTTTAACATTATCGTTTCAATGCCGTTTCGTAGATGTTGATCCACTGATCGACAGTCATTTTTGAACTCAGTTCACCAATCAGATCAAATGGAATGTCCTTCGGCTTTTTAAAGCGAATGCAACTTTTTCCCATGTCCAATTTGGTTTTCACACGTTTTCCATATTCGGTTGTAAACCATTCCAGCAATTCCGGATCTGCGTACAATCCCATGTGGTACAGTGCAATGAAATTTTTCTGTGAAGCAATCGCAAGGAATGGAAGCGGATCCTTCGGATTACAATGGTAACCTGCAGGATAAATGCTGTGCGGAACGCAATAACTGATAAATCCCTGGCTTACGCTTTCGGAAAAACCATCCGGTAAATTCTCAGCAATTGTATCGCGTAACAAATGAAGTGCTTCATGTCGGTCTTCCGGACAATTCGCAATGTAATCCGCTATTGTAGTTCCTTCGATTCTCATAGTGTAAAGAAGGCGAAATATACCAAAAAGAAACTAAGTTTTACGAAAAACGCACCTGAACATTGTTGTAGTGTTATTCGCTGACTCTCATTCGTGAAAAAACATATGAAGCAACTAAAAACCTGTTTCGCAGTTTGGTATTTCGTTGTCAATAGCTTTTCAAATGACGCTTTTTGTGTAATTTCAACCGTACAACAGGCCTGCAGAATGCGTTTGATTGGATGGTGCGGATTAGTAATGATGGTGTTGTGCTGGAGAACGGCTGCAGCTCAGGATCCTTATGCAGTAAGGTTTACAGAGTTCGACGGGCTTCCTTCAAACGCGGTTTATCAAACGTTTCAGGATAAGAAAGGATTCATTTGGTTTGCCACGGATCGGGGACTGACCCGTTACGATGGTTACCAATTTAAAACCTATACTACAGATCAAACTTCCCGTGCCGGCACAGATATTTGTCAGGATAAACTGGGACGAATCTGGTACATGAATTTTGATGGCTTCCTGTATTATGTCGAAAACGATCAGCTCAAAGCATTTGCTCAAAACGAACCCATCGGATATCATCGGTACGGAATTAAGGATAACTGGTTATTTGTGGTGCAGAAATACGGGATCGATGTTTTCGATATTCGAACCAAGAAGCGAGCGCGGTTTTATCCGGTAGAATCGGCTGGAATTGGAAGTACTGTTTTAACTGGTAAAGGGTTCATGGTACTTGGAAAGGAATCTTTCTTGATCGATTTCGACTTGAAAAAACAAAAGATTTCACCGTTTCAATCGGCGGGTATAGAGAAAGTGCCCTCGGTCTTTCTGCAATTTGGAAATCAGACGTTGTTGGTTAATAAGACTCTTGGTTCGACGAATGTTTTTCAGATCCGGAATAACCAACTGACTTCTCTTTTTGCCGTAAGCACGGAAGATTATGTTCATTCGGCATCAGTTACGTCTGAAGCTTACTGGTTGTGTACGCCGCACGGAGTGTATGGGTATTATCACAATGGAAAGCCATGGAACAACGGATTACCGTTTTTCAAAAGCCAGAGTATTTCTCATGTTCTTGAAGACTATGAAGGAAACCTGTGGGTTTCTACAACCAGTGAAGGAGTGTTGTTTGTTCCGAATGCCCGAATGATCTTTGAGCAAACCGGGTATTCTCCGTTGCAATTCTACGTCAACAACAATAAACTTTGTCTGCTTGATGTGGAAGGTGAGAATTACGAATTAGGGTCGGAACACCGTTTTTCGGGAAAGCACTCACTGAGTAATATTGTTGGCCCGGTAGACAGGTTGTTTTACCTGAATAAAGGGTTGCTCGGAACTTCAACAAGAAGTTTTCAGTTATGGGATATGCATGGAAAGAATCTCCTGGAAATGTCCGCGGCTGTAAAAGACATCAAACAGATTGATCAGAAGTATTTCCTGATTGCAGCTTCCGGGTATTTTGGAGTTTTGGCCATTAATGATCAGAAAAGTAAATGGGATCAATTGTTCGGGACATTTCCTGAACTTCCTACCGAGCCGGGAATGCGCCCGTTCATGAATGGATTGAGAGCGAAATCAGTATGCATAGGTCCGGATGGAGAATCGTTTTACTTTGCTACCAACGAAGGGTTGTACCTGTTCAAAAAAGGAAGAATTAATCAGGTTTTATTCAGTGCGAAGAAGCTTTACCTCATTCAACTTGCCCGAATTGGGAATACGATTGTTGGATTGGACGAGAGTGGCCGAATGGTAGATATCAGTGGAACAACTGCACGTGAATCGAGATTCATGAAGCACCTGCCTGAGGGATTTCTCCCAACCAAGATCAGAGTGTTCAACGAACATTGCTTCCTGATCGGAGAGAAAGACATTTGTTTCGTTCCTTCGGATTTAAAGCATGTTGAACGCTTTAACGTGAACTACACTTCGTCTGAAATCAGCGATGTGATTGAGTGGAAGGGAACTGTGTTTGTTGCAACAAAAAATGGAATTCTTCATTTTTCAGTAAAGGATTTCAGAATTCCACATAAGCACCCGTTGTTTTCTTTGCTGAACGTCAGGGTGAATAACGAAAATCAAAAGTGGGACAATGGGTTGGTATTGACTACCGACATGAATACGATCGAAGTGGATTATGCGGTGCTTGGATTCAATAGTCATTTCAAGCAACCCCTATACTACCGATTGAATGGTGGAGAATGGAAGAAAGCTCTTACGAATAGCAGAACACTTTCGTTTGCTTCGCTTGGATCAGGAGATTATCTGCTGGAATTCAAGCTCGGAGATGAAATCCAGAAAGAAACGATTTCGTTTACCATTGAAGAACCGTTGATGGAACAAAACTGGGTGATGATTACGTTATTGTTTTTGCTGGTTGCGGGAATGGCCTGGTATTTCCGTTACCGACTTGTAAAAGTTCGCCAGGAAGTTGCTCTGAGCGTGAAAAAAGAAGTGTTGGAAGAAGTGAGAGAAAACTAGATCAGGTATTCACTTTTACGTAAACCACCGCTTTTGTTTCGAAGAATTCCTCGGAAAAAATCTCGTTTAACGGATGAATCACATACGGATGTTTCACAGGAGCCATTTCTTCTTTCAAATCGCCCCCTTTCAGGTAAAGAATCCCGTTGTTCAACGGATTAATAGAGCGCTTCAGGAATTTACCTTTTGTCCATGGCATGAATTGAGGCATTGCAGTTACAGCTCTGCTTACAATGAAATCGAATTGCTCCTTGATGTCTTCAGCTCTTGCATGTGTAGCGCGAACGTTTTTCAACCCCAACGCTTTGGCAACCTCAGTCACAACTTTAATTTTCTTTCCGATAGAATCTACTAAATGGAACTGAACGTTCGGGAATAAAATGGCCAGAGGAATTCCGGGAAATCCGCCACCGGTACCAATGTCAAGTACATTCGAATCATCTGCAAACTCCATGACTTTTGCTATCCCAAGTGAATGCAGAACATGACGTTCATAAAAATCATCGGTATCTTTTCTGGAAATGACATTGATCTGTGCGTTCCAGTGCATATACAATTCTTTCAACTGACCGAATTTTTCTTTTTGATCAGCTGTGAGATTGGGGAAGTATTTGAGGAGAAGCTCCATTGAATTGAAAATTGAAAATGTATAATTAAAAAGAAAGGTGACCAAGTCCGCTTAAGACAGGAGGTCACCTTTTCAATTATCAATTATTAATTTTCAATTAGTTTGCCTAACGCATTGTCGTAGATCTCTTTTGCTTCAGAGATGAATCCGAAATGCTCGTCGTCAACCATCATTTTTCCTTTGGTGACGTGACCAAGAAGCGTGTAGCTTACCCCACTTCCCATCATGAATTCGATGAATTCTTCTTCTGTCTCTTCAGGAACTGTAATGACAACACGACTTTGTGCTTCACCGAACAGGAATGCATCTTCACGAACTTCAGAATCGGTAACAATATCGAATCCGAGTCCGCGTGGCATTGACATTTCTACCAACGAAACGAACAAACCACCGTCAGAGCAATCGTGAGCTGCGTTGATCAATTCCAAACCAATCAATCCTTTCACTGCTTCCTGCAACGCGTATTCTTTTTCGATATCGAAATGTGGAGCCGGAGAAGCTTCAATGTTGTGGTATTTTGCAAGGTATTCGGATGATGCGATGTCGTTTACTGAATCTCCCAAAATGAAGATCAAATCTCCTTTTTGTTTGAAGTCGAGCGACATGATTTTCGACTTGTCTTCGATCAAACCAATCATGCCGATTGTTGGAGTAGGGAACACAGGAATTTCTTTTCCTGCAATGTTACTCTGGTTGTAAAACGATACGTTACCTCCGGTAACAGGTGTCTGGAACTTCAAACAAGCTGCAGACATTCCTTTGATTGCTCCAACGAATTGCCAGTACGATTCCGGATTGTAAGGGTTTCCGAAATTCAAACAGTTCGTAATTGCACTTGGAACACCACCTGAAACAACGATGTTACGTGCTGCTTCAGATACTGCGATTGCTGTTCCTACTTCAGGGTCAGCATTTACATAGCGAGAGTTGCAGTCAACAGTCATTGCCAAAGCTTTCTCAGTTCCTTTCAGGTTCACAATTCCGGCATCGGTAGGACGGTTTGTAGACATTGTCTTTGTACCTACCATTGAGTCGTACTGTTCGTAAACCCAACGCTTGGAAGCGATATTCGGTTGACCCAACAGGAAGAAACCAACTTCTTTCAGGTTTTCCGGTTGCGGAACGTTGTCGATATTGAATTTCTTGAATTCCTGGTAGTAGGCAGGCTCAGAGTATTCGCGCTGGTACTGCGGAGCTCCACCACCCAATACCAATGATTCAGCAGGAACATCTCCTACCAATTCACCATTCATGTAATAGCGAATGCGGCCGGTATCGGTTACAACACCAATTTCTTCAGCATGCAAATCCCATTTCTCGAAAATGCGCTCAACGACTTCTTCCTGTCCTTTTTTGATCACAACCAGCATACGCTCCTGTGATTCGGAAAGAAGAATTTCGTACGGTAACATGTTTTCCTGACGCGTAGGAACTTTGTCCAGGTTGATTTCCATTCCAACACCACCCCCGGCGCTCATTTCACACGTTGAACAGGTAATTCCTGCCGCTCCCATGTCCTGCATTCCGACGATAGCGTCAGTATTCGCCAATTCCATTGTTGCTTCCAACAACAATTTTTCCATGAACGGGTCGCCAACCTGTACAGATGGCAAATCCTGTGCACTTTCTTCTGTAATATCTTTCGATGCGAATGCTGCTCCTGCAATTCCGTCTTTACCTGTTGCTGAACCAACAATGTAAACCGGGTTGCCCGGACCTTTTGCTTTCGCTGAGATGATCTTTTTAGTGTCAATGATTCCTGCAGAGAATGCATTTACCAACGGGTTTTGATTGTACGATTTATCAAAGAAAACTTCACCTCCTACAATCGGAATACCGAATGCATTTCCGTAATCACCAATTCCTTTTACAACACCTTTCACCAACCATTTTGTGCGGTCTTCACTGATGTCACCGAAACGCAATGAGTTCAACTGAGCAACCGGACGAGCACCCATTGTGAAGATATCACGGTTGATACCTCCAACACCCGTTGCTGCTCCCTGGTACGGTTCCAATGCTGACGGGTGGTTGTGTGATTCAATTTTGAATGCACATCCGAGTCCATCGCCAATGTCAACCAATCCCGCGTTCTCTTCACCTGCTTTCACCAACATGTGCGGACCATCTTTCGGAAGTTTTTTCAGCCAGTAAATGGAATTCTTGTACGAACAGTGCTCCGACCACATAACGGAATACACAGCTGTCTCTGTGAAGTTTGGTGTACGACCAAGAATTTCCTTGATCATTTCAAATTCATCTGCGCGCAATCCTAGTTCGACTGCTTGCTCTACTGTTGCTTCCTGTTGCAATGCCGTGCTCATGTGTTGTAATTTGTTTGCGCAAAGTTAAGCATTCCTGTTTATTTCGAATCAATTGAGTTTTGCGCAGTTTTCCACAGATGAGTTAAATTACTACAACGGTTTTGAAAGCTCTTTCAGTTGGTGTATTTTTGCAGTGTGCAACTAAAACGTTGGTTCGGGAAAGGATTGCTTGTGAGCTTGTTGGTACTCTTTGTTACCAATGGAGCTGTTGTGGAATTGGTGAAAATTCCGACACTGGTAAAACATTTCGAACAACACAAAGCACAAAATCATTCCATTGATTTCGCTGATTTCCTGGTGATGCATTACCTCGGATCGGATAATAACGATTCGGATAATGATCAGGATGAACAACTACCATTTAAAAAAGCGACGGGATTTTCCGTCATCGATATCGGGACGGTTGTGAATCCGGAAATAGCGATTTACTTAGAGCCACGTTTTGTGTTACCGGAAACGAAACAAGTGTTGCGTCAACCGCAAATGTATGTTTCGTTGCATCCTTCCGCGGTATTTCGGCCCCCGATCAGCTGATTGAATACCGAATATGACATCGTTTTTTAGCGATGAATTACAGTATTTAATCAAAACACACAACATGAAATTTATTTTTTTGCTTGCAACGCTGTTGAGCGTTAGCACTGCATTTTCGCAGGAATGGACTGGTGCCGTGAATTCGGACTGGAACAATTCTGCCAATTGGAGTTCAGCTCCTCAAACCGGCGATAACATTACCATCGCTTTGAGTAACTATACCGGAGCAATGGCGCATCCGGTGATCACTGCAAATTCAACTTTCTCTCCGGCTGAAATGCTGATTGACGGTGGTGCGGTCCTGACCGTAAATGCCAATCTTACAACAACCGATCGCGTTGAAATTCTGGGTGAAGGAACAGCTGTAATTGTCAATTCCGGAACGCTTTCTATTCAGGGTGGTGCGGGAAATGCACGTATCGTTTTCGCTGAAGGCGCACACCTGGAAATGAATGGTGGATTCCTGAATGTCGGACAGCGTCTTTTATTTGAACTTGGTGCTTCCGGAATTTTGAATAACGGAGATATAGATGTAACGGAAACGTTTGCACTGATCGATGGAATTGGCATTGAATCCAGCACATTTACTCAAAACGGCGGGACACTTGTGACCGATGAATTCGGATTTGAAAACGAAGCGGGAGCGTTTTACCCGAGCTACTATTTGAATGGAGGTCAGCTTCAGGTGAATACCGCACTTTTGGTGGAAGGAGTTGCGCCGGGATCGGGAAGAGGTTCACTCATTGCTACGGGCGGAAACTTTCTGGCGTTGGGGACTATTGGAAACCTTGCCGGAAGTACCATGAATTATACGCTCGAATTCGAAGAGGAGGCAATTCTGACGATGAACGGAACGGCAATTGATCAACTTTCCGGTGATTCAATCATCGTTCGGAACGGTGCGGAAATGACGATTGGAAGTAATGTGAACTGGACGAATGACGGAGTGCTTACGGGAGAAAATGCTACGATTCAACTTTCTGGAAATGTTTCGTTGTTCGGCAGTGGGCTTTATCAATTTCCAACGATGTTCCTTAGCCTGACAAATGCGTTGAATCACAATACCGGAGTTCCTGTGTATGTAAACGGTGATTTTGAATTGTACGGTGTTTACAATCAGTTGCAACATAGTCTGGAGTTCAACGGAGACACACTACAGGAATTCTTGTCAGCAGGATCGATTGCTTTAGATAACCTTGTTATCAATAATAGCTCTGACGGTGTATCGTTTGCGCAAGATCTATTCATAAATCAATCCGTGAGCTGGATCAATGGTCTTCTGAAGTCGGATGCTAATCGCCTGGTTGTTGCGCAAAATGCGGTATCCTTGACTCCTTCTGAAAATTCCTATGCTTCCTGTGAAGTGGTAAAAACAGGAAGCCAGGCTTTTGTTTTTCCTGTTGGTTCTGAAAGTGGAAGGTATCGGCCGTTGGAAATTAGCGCACCTGCTTCGGCGGCAACCACAATTGCGGTGAAATATTACCCGAATGCATATCCGTCCTTGAATCCTGTTGAGTCGCCGTTACTTTCGGTAAGCGCACTGGAGTACTGGAATGTCAGTCAAACCGGATCCACAGATCAGGTAATGGCAACAGTTTCCTGGAACAATGCTTCTCAGAGCGGACTTGTGGATTGTGCGTCCATTTCTTTGGCAACGTGGAACAACGGACAATGGAACTTTATTCCGTCGACAACCTCTGGATTGTGTTCGGGAACGGGTTCCGGCAGCCTGATGAGTATGTCGCAGATACAACTTGCGCCGTTAACAATCGGATTTACCGAAGCTGTTTATCAGCAACAGGTTGAATTGTGTTTTGGTGATTCTTTGCTGGTAGGAACAAGTGTTTACGACACGTCCGGTGTTTACATTGATTCATTAATTGACATTAATGGTGGTGATAGTTTAATAATTACATCGTTGGTTGTTTATCCCCAGATCAATCTAAATGTGGTCAATAATACCGTTTCGCTTGAGGCTGAAGAAGTAAATGCAACCTACCAATGGCTGGATTGTGGAAATAATTTTGCAACCATTTCGGGGGCAACGGATCATGTGTTCGTTCCCGGGATAAATGGTTCGTATGCAGTTCGCATTGAAAAAAACGGTTGTGTGGACACAAGTACGTGTTATGTGATCGATGAACTGGGATTAAGTGAGGTTAAGCAGGATTTTGAAGTTTATCCGAATCCGGTTGGAGAAGTAAAAGAAGTGACGGTAAAAGCGTCCGAAGTCATTGAGTACGTTTTACTGTTTGATCCGTTAGGACAATCGGTTGCCGAATATCGCTTCAACGAAGAACAAGTATTGGTTACCCTTCCGGTTGGTCAATTGCCGGCAGGAGTTTATTTCATCCTGGTGAAAGCGCAACATTCACCCGGAAAATTGACAAAGCTCGTGATCTGATCACGGGAAGTTTGGTTACAATAAAGGCGGTCCTCTGCTCAGGATTCCGACGTTGTCGGGATTGAGGGCCGCTTTTAGTTTTTTTTCAGTTGTGAACAAATCAACAATACTTCGCGAATTCGTAAAATCTAGCTAATTTCGAAGTCCATGATCTTATCGCTGCTCATCGTAATTGGCCTTGTTTTGCTTTGGAATACATCCACTGCTGGGCTCAAGCGTTATGATCTTCCAATGGCATTCGTAGCGAAACTCGTTTTCGGCTGTCTGTTCATGTATATTTATTCGCGGATTTACGGCATCGGTGCAGATACGGTGGATTGGGAAGAATTCATTCACGATAGCATTGTATTGAAGAATGTTGCTTTTGAATCACCGGGAACCTACCTGAAATTTCTGTTTGGTTTCAGTAATGAAGCGGATGTTCTGAAATACCTTGGCGAAACGGACCATTGGTCTGCGGGTGATTTAACCTTAATGAACGATTCCCGAAATGTTTTGCGGGCAAATAGCCTGATTGCGTTCTTTTCCGGAGGAAATATTTATTTCCACATTTCCTTCTTATCCTTCTTTGTTGTGCTTGCTCTCCGTCAGGTATACCTGACCTTTTATCAAAACGTTATTGTCTCCAGGCGCCTGTTTTGGTATCTTATGGCATTGTTTCCAAGTGTTTTGTTCTGGACAAGTTCGATGTTAAAAGAGCCCTTCATGATGATCGGACTTTGTTTTCTCATCGCAGGATGCTTTAGAAAACTTCCGTTCTCAGGACGTTGGTGGCGCATTGCACTTGGGCTATTGCTCATGCTGGGGTTTAAGCCCTATGTGTTGCTTTGTCTGATAATTCCCATCATTATTTACGGTGCTTCACAGTGGTTCCGACTTTCTATAGCGCTTTTGTATGCGATGGTAATTTGCGTTGGAATTATCGGTGTATTCGCGTTTTCGTCTCTTCGTGATACTGCTGTTCAGCGCATTACCCGGATGCAATACGACTTTATCAATGTTGGAAAAGGCGGAATGCACGTAGAAGTGGGAGATCATTTTTATTACTTCCCGGTTGAACAATTTGATTCTATCGATACGTTGAATGACTTAGCAACATTAAAGTATCCCTTAACAGGGAAATATTGTCTTCCCGGAGCAAAACTACCGTTTGAAGATGTTCAGTTAACTCCTGAAGATGGTCCATGGCCAATCTATTTTGTTGGAACCGTATGTGGAAGTTACGTTGAAATAACACCCATTAATAATTCATTCAGTCAGTTAATGGCAAATGTACCTGAAGCTTTTGTGAATGCTGCGTTTCGTCCAATACCTTTTGATCCGGGAAGTAACCTGAAGAATTTCAATTTTCTGGAAACAATTCTGCTATTCGGCACACTGTTATTCTCCTTTTTTTCGGGGCGATTCAAAAGAAACAAACCTGAAAGAAAGCAAATTGTGACGTTACTGGTTTTCGCTTTTTGCCTCTTTGTTCTGATCGGATGGACAACTCCGGTACTGGGAGCGGTTGTTCGCTACCGGATTCCTGCTTATTTTGCAGTGTTATTGGCAGCGCTAATCGGACACAGGAAAATACAATCTTCATGAGCAATTACATTTTGATTACCGGCGCAACAGCCGGATTCGGTGAAGCAACAGCACGCATGTTTGCAAAAAACGGCTGGAACGTGATTATCACCGGCCGCAGAGCAGAACGCCTTGAAAAACTGAAGAAGGAACTTGGAACGGATATCAGAGTATTGACACTTTGTTTTGATGTTCGAAACGAAGATGAGGTAAACGAAGCAATTGCCACACTTCCCGCTGAAGTGAAAAGCAAACTGAGTATTCTGGTTAACAATGCCGGACTGGCGGTTGGTCGTGGTCCGTTGGATGAAGGGTTAACCGATGATTGGAACCGTATGATCGATACCAATGTGAAAGGATTACTCCACGTTTCCAAAGCTGTAATCCCGGTTTTGAAACAGAACGGAGGCGGGCACATTGTCAATCTTGGAAGTATCGCCGGAAAAGAAGTGTATGCTGGCGGAAATGTATACTGTGCTACCAAGCATGCCGTTGATGCACTTTCGAGAGCAATGCGAATTGATTTGGTGCACGATAACATCAAAGTGACAAATATCGCCCCCGGAGCTGCTGAAACAGAGTTTTCCCTGGTGCGTTTCAAAGGCGATGAACAAACCGCTAAAAATGTTTACCACGGATTTGATCCGTTGGTAGCTGAAGATATAGCGGATTCCATTTATTACGTCTGCACCCGACCAAAACACGTTACCATTAACGATTTGGTGATCATGCCCACGGCACAGGCAAGTTCCACTGTTTTTCACAAACGCAACGCATGAAATTGATTCGTTTTATACCCATCCTGTTACTCGTAGCGACGTCCTGCATGAAAGGGAAGTCGGCTGACTTAGTTGTTCACAATGCAAAAATCCATACGATGGATGAAAAGGGATCGGTGGAAGACGCAATGGCTATTAAGGACGGAAAAATTCTGGAAATCGGGCCGGAGCGTCAGATCATGAACAAGTATTCCGCTGAAGAGGAAATTGATGCTCAGGGAAAAGAAATTTATCCTGGTTTCACTGACGCGCATGGACACATGATGAGTTATGCTCGCCTGAAATTGTCTGTTGATCTGTTGGGATCCGCTTCCATGGAAGACTTGCTGGTTCGGGTAGAAAAATACGATCAGAAATTTAAGCCGAAGGCAATCGTTGGACGTGGTTGGGATCAGGCAACTTGGGGAAATACGGAACTGCCGAATAATGACGAATTGAATAAGTTGTTTCCGAACAAACCGGTTGTATTGCATCGTGTGGATGGTCATGCGGCCTTGGCAAATCAGAAAGCGCTGGAGTTGGCGAAGCTAACTGCTACCACGGTAATTGAAGGCGGTGAAGTCCAGGTTGTTGACGGGAAATGCACCGGAATTCTATTGGACAATGCAGTTACGGAAGTCATGAAAGTGATTCCTGGTTTCTCGGATAAGAAGTTGAATGAAGCATTGCTGGAAGTGCAGAATGAGTTGTTTCAGTATGGGATTACCGGAGTTCATGAAGCTGGAGTAAGCCATCACGATTTGAAGCTAATGGAAAAGCTGTCTTCCTCGAAACAATTGAAGTTGAACATGTACGTCATGTTGTATGCTTCGAAAGAGAACAGAAAATGGGCTTTGGATCATGGGATTGTGCAGAAACCGCATTTTACCGTTCGCTCCTTTAAAGTAATGGGGGACGGTGCGCTCGGTTCACACGGTGCATTGCTCAAAAAACCGTATTCCGATCATGTTCATACTTCAGGCCTGCTGACCACTTCTCAAAAGGAAATGGAAGAGGTTGCGGAAGTCGCTGCGATGTTGAATTACCAGCTGAATGTTCATGCAATCGGCGACAGCACGAACCGATTGGTTCTGGATCTCATTCAAAAGTACACAGCGAAGATTCCCGATCATCGCTGGCGAATTGAGCACGCTCAGGTTGTTGATCCAAAGGATTTGGAATTGTTCACCAAAGCCGGGGCTATTCCGTCTGTTCAGCCGACACATGCGGTTTCTGATCAACGTTGGGCAAAGGATCGTTTGGGTGAGGCTCGTATGAAAGGAGCATACGCTTACAAAAGCCTACTGAATGCTTGCGGAATCATTGCATTGGGGACAGATTTCCCGGTAGAAGCACCTAACCCATTTGCGACCATTCGTGCAGCTGTATTGCGTGTAAACGCCGAAGGCCAGCCTATGGGTGGTTTTCTTCCCGAAGAAGCGCTTTCGATGGAAGAGTGTCTCCTGGGTATGACACTTTGGCCGGCACTTGCAGGGTTTCAGGAAGAGCGTCTGGGAACACTTGAAAAAGGAAAGGATGCAACGTTTTTCATTGCAACGTATCCCATTAACGAGTCTTCGGACTTCAGTCAATTGTTTTCGGAACGAACAGTAATTTCCGGAAGAACTGTCTACAGCATTCAATAAGAGCTTATTGAGAAGTCGGGTTTATTTTGTTGGTCGACAGAAAATCCGCTTTAGTCTACGAAATTATTCCATAAATAGACAAAATCTTCTTTGCGATTAGCTGATTATTTTATATTTTTCCCGAATTGAGCTTTTCAAATCCTATTCGAATGAAGATAGGTATCCTGTCTGCATACAAAAAAATGCAGCAATTTTTCGTTGGTAGGTTACTGGAGGAAGAGGAAGATTACTATTCCCAGGCGAAGATCAGATTGATCTATAACCTTTCGATGATCTTAATTCTGTTACTGATCCCCGTTGCCATTCAATTGGTGATACAGGGATTGTATATCAATGCCGGAATAACATTTGTCGCTGTTTTTGGATTAATGGGCGTTGTGTTACTCTTGAAATACCATGGAAAAGTCAATTTTGCCGCAAAATACCATGTTGTTTTAGGGTTACTCCTTCTGACGTACAGTTGTTTGTCGAGAATGGAGGCTATTGCGGTTACAAATGAAATCTGGTTTGTCATTCAGGTGTTGTTTGCCTTTTTTACCCTGGGAAGGGCCTGGGCCATCGGAACTGCCGTTGCTTCTGCGGGTATAATGATGTACTACGTGAACTTTTACATGTACGATAACCTTCACAACGAATTGATCTACCAGACCGATAAAATACATGCGTTATTGTTTATCATTCCCATTGAATTTTTCTCGGTTTATTACCTGATCAATGAGTTTTTAAAGACACGTGATTATGCAGAGCGACAGTTGAAGCAAACCAACGAAGAGTTGCGAAACAGAAACAGTATCATTGAAAAGCAAAAAGACGAAAAATCAGCGATGATCAAGGAAATCCATCATCGGGTAAAGAACAACCTTCAGATCGTGAACAGTTTGCTCCGTTTACAATCCAATGAGATAACGGATAAGAAAGCGCTCCAGATGTTGGAAGAGTCGCAAAACCGTGTGCTTTCCATGGCCTTACTGCACGAAAATCTTTACAAGATTGAAGAAGAGCTGAATGTTGCGGATCACCTGAATATGCTGGCGAGTGATTTATTAAAAGCATATTCTCTTGAGAAAAACATTGAATTGGATTTGGTTGTGAATGTAAAACGTATCGGTACACGAACCATGGTGCCGCTGGGATTGATCATCAATGAAACCATTTCGAACTCTCTGAAATACGCCTTTCCCGATCATGCGAAAGGGAGAATTATCCTGTACCTGTTGCAACTCGATAATAACCGCTATGAATTGATCATCGGGGACGATGGAATCGGGATGGATGCGACGAATAATAATTCAAGTCTGGGACTGGAACTTGTTCAACTGTTTACCGATCAGTTGGAAGGAACGACGGAGCGTTTACCCGGTCCGGGAAGCCTGAGTCGGATTACATTTAAAGGGATAGGGTGATCTTCCGTCGCGGCGGACTCGGCCACCTGATATTTGTATAATTTCTGTTTAACGGTTCAACAGTTCAAGAAGTCTTCACGGTTTAAACGGTGAATTTGCTGAATCTTTTGAATTATGTTCAAAATAAAAAGGCTCGCCGGCAAACGAACCTTTTCACAAACCAAAAACCAAAGACAACCAAATGCAAGTCATACAAAATGTTAAGCTAAACTTATGGGCTTGCACTTGATTGTAGTTAGAAAACTATTTTCCCACAGTGTAAATGTAAGTGCTCGTTCCCGTTCCTTTAGGTGTAAAAAAACAAACACTATATTTGAATGAATATTTTGTACTTATTGCCTAATTTTTATACCCTATATTGTGGACACCATTCGCTACACTATGAACGAGGTTAAACGATTATTCGATTTGCCTGACTATCAGTTGAGAAACTTTCCGAAGCAAGCTATGTTTGTTTCAAAAGTGGATAACAACTGGGTGCCGATCTCAACAGAATCCTTTGTTGGAAAGGCTTTAGAGCTGTCCAAAGGGTTGCTCGCCCTTGGGGTTGAAAAAGGAGACAGAATTGGGCTGGTTTCACCCAATCGTCTGGAATGGAACTTAATGGACATTGCGATTCAGCAAATTGGCGCCGTTGTAGTTCCGATCTATCCGAATATTTCAGCAGCGGATTATGTCTACATCTTTAATGATGCAGATTTGAAGTATGCCTTTGTCGGAGGCAAAGAATTGTATGAGAAAATCAATCACGAACGCGGTTCAATTTCGTGCCTGAAGACCTTGTACACTTTCGACAAAACAGAAGGCTTACCTCATTATGAAGACATTATCCCGCTTGGCATTGAAGTCGACAACATTACGATTAAAGAGTTGAAGGCAAATTCTCGAAACGAGGATCTGGCAACAATTATCTATACTTCCGGAACAACCGGGAGTCCGAAAGGGGTAATGCTTTCACACAACAATTTGCTGTCCAATGTGATGGCGTGCTCGGAAATTATTCCCGCTGATCAGGAATCGCGTGTGTTGACATTTCTGCCCACCTGTCACGTATATGAACGCATGCTGCATTACCTGTATATGTACGTAGGCGCAAGCATTTATTACGCGGAATCGATGGATACTATCGGAGAGAATATCCGGGAAGTAAAGCCACATGTATTTACGGCTGTTCCACGTTTGCTGGAGAAAGTCTTTGATCGGATTATGGCCAAGGGCGACGAACAGAAAGGAATCAAGCGCATGCTCTTTTTCTGGGCTGTCGGACTTGCTGAAAAATACGAGGTAACCGGAAATCCTCTGTGGTTTCGCATTCGACTGTCCATAGCGCGCAAACTGATCTTTTCAAAATGGCAGGAAGCTCTTGGCGGCGAAGTGCGTGCAATTGCTTCTGGTTCGGCAGCTTTACAACCTCGTTTGGCGCGTATTTTTCTTGCGGCAGGGATCAACGTACTGGAAGGGTACGGATTGACAGAAACTTCGCCTGTAATTTCGGTGAATTGCCTGAAACAAGGGATTCGTATAGGAACCGTTGGGCCGTTGATCAATAATGTTAAGGTCAAGTTTGCGGAAGATGGTGAAATCCTGGTAAAAGGCCCGAACGTTATGATGGGCTATTATAACCTTCCCGATAAAACTGCCGAGGCAATTGATTCCCAGGGTTGGTTCCATACCGGTGATATCGGTGTTATGGTAGATGAAAAGTTCCTGAAGATTACCGATCGCAAGAAAGAGATTTTCAAAACGTCAGGCGGGAAATACATTGTTCCGCAAGCGATGGAGAATAAGTTCAAAGAAACCCGTTTCATTGAACAGATCATGGTAATGGGAGAAGGCGAAAAATATCCTGCTGCACTGATCGTTCCGGGCTTTTCATTCATCAGGGACTGGGCAATTCGTAAGAACCTGAATTTTTCGGAAATGACCAATGCTGAATTGATTGTACAGCCGGAGGTGATTGCCAGAATTCAGGAAGAAGTGGACAAGATGAACGAAAACTACGGAAACTGGGAAAAGATCAAGAAGTTTGCTTTGCTCGATAAGGAATGGAGTGTAGAAACAGGTGAATTGACACCAACCTTAAAGTTGAAACGAAAAATCATTCTGGAGAAATACAAAACGCAGGTGGAAAGTTGTTTTCCGAATGAGCCAGGCGAAGCTTGTTAAGTAAAAAATCAAAAGTAAAAAGTCAAAATGGAATGGTGGTGAATAGTTACCATTTTGCATTAAATCATTTTGAGTTCTAATTTTTGACTTTTGCTTTTTGCCTTTTGACTTCTCAAATTGCGTCTTTCGTCTTCTCCATCATCTGAGCCAGGAAATCACGAGCGCGGAATAGCTGCGCTTTTACTGTTCCAAGTGGAAGATTGAGTTCTTCTGCAATTTCTTCGTAACTCAACTCTTCGAAGTAACGTTTTTCTACCAATTCCCGGTAACGAGGTTTTAATTGACTCACGAGACTACGCATGTGTTTCACTTTTTGATTGTGAACCATGCTCTCTTCCGGATCCAGTGTGTTGGATTTTGCGTCAATGCGAATGCTTTCGCCATCGTCGTTCGTGTAACCGGTGTCCATTGATGTCAGTTTCACACGTTTCTTACGAATGAAATCAATACAGTTATTAGACGCGATTTTGAAGAGCCATGTTGAGAAAGCGAAACTCGGGGAATACTGATCGAGTCTGCTGAATGCCTTTCCGAATGCTTCAATCGTCAAATCATCTGCATCATCTGCATTGCGAACCATTTTCATCATCATGAAATAAATGGACTCGCGGTAGCGCTCCATGAGTGTTGCATAAGCTGCCTGATCACCCAAACGAGCCTGATCTACCAGAACCAAATCAGCTTTTGCTTTGTCGGATAAATGCTCGCTTGTTATTTCCATGCTACGTTCTTTTTTTGCAACGTTGAATAATAAAACAGCGGCAAAAACAATGCGTAGAGCAGATCAAGGAACGGTAATAAAGGGATAAATCCGTTGGCTTTAAGTTTGACGAAGCATTTTCCCAAAAGCCACCATTTTACTACCAGAACCAGTCCGAAACCTGCCAAAGCGTGAATCCACCACAGTTCTTTCGTTAACAAAGTAACAAAGGAAACCATAAGAATTAAGGTAGTCAGTGGATAGATTCCTAACACTGCTTTTTTAATAACCTGATAACGGGCAGACGTAGTGTAGTGTCGGCGCTTTTGAATGATCAATGTTTCCCAGGAAGTTTTCGCATCACTGTACATAAAACTATCCGGATTCAATTGCAGGGTATAGTTGCGTTTTTTTGCGGCTTCCTGAACGAACAAATCGTCGTCACCACTGGGTAAAGAATAATGCGATTTGAAGCCGTTTACACTGTTGAACAGCGTTTTTGTGTAGGCAATGTTTCGTCCGACACCCATGTATGGAATCCGGTTGATTGCCATCGAACAATAATTGATTGCAATCATAGTGGAATCGAAGCGAATCAGTTTGTTCAGAAAACCGGGCTCTTCTTTATACGGCCCGACGCCAAGTACCAGTTGATTTTTTTCGGAAAAGCTTCCGGCCATGTGTCTCAGCCAGTTTTCCGTTGCAGGACTACAATCCGCATCTGTCAAAACAAGGTGTTCGTATTTCGCTTTCTTGATTCCGAGTGTAAGCGGAAGTTTTTTACTCGCTTTCAAATGCTTGCTGCGTTCTACTTCCATGATTTCAAGATTCTTGTAATCGCGTTTGATGGCGTTCAGTAAATGCTTGGAATCGTCGATAGACTGATGGTTTACAACCACTACTTCAAATGGGGCAGGGTAGTTCTGATTCAATAACTTCGGTAAGTTCTCAAATAGATTGTCCGCTTCGTTTCGGGCTGCAATCACAATAGAGACCGGAGGGAATTCCGTGGGTTCACTATTCGGTTTTTTGAAGGCCAATCTCCCGAAAAACAAGCATGTATAGAGGAGTTGAATGAATACAACACCAACAAAGATCCAGAAGAAAACGGCTGTTACAGGGTTGGAGAAATCCGGAATTACTTGCATGAGTGTTCAATCAGAGCACAAAGATGGGGTGCTTTCTGAAATACGGCTATCTTTGCAGCGGTTATTTTTCAACAGAATTATGCACTTTGAGCTCAAACACACGGATTCCCAGTCGAAAGCCCGCGCGGGGTTGTTGCACACGGATCACGGAACCATTGAAACACCTATTTTCATGCCCGTTGGTACGCAGGGAACCGTAAAAGGAGTGCATCAGCAGGAATTGAGAGACGATGTGCAGGCGCAAATTATCCTTGGAAATACGTACCATTTGTATTTGCGTCCGGGATTGGAGGTACTCGAAGCTGCCGGCGGATTGCATGGTTTTATGGGCTGGGAACGACCAATTCTTACCGATAGCGGTGGTTATCAGGTGTATTCCCTTGCTAATTCGAGAAAGATCACCGAAGAAGGCGTACGTTTTCAGTCGCACCACAACGGAAGTTATCATTTCTTTAGCCCGGAATATGCGATCGATATTCAGCGTACGATTGGCGCAGATATCATCATGGCATTCGATGAATGTACACCGTATCCGTGCGATTACCAGTACGCCAAGCGTTCCATGCACATGACCCATCGCTGGTTGAAACGCTGTATTGCTCAAATGGACGCTACACAGCCAAAATACGGACACAATCAGGCGCTTTTCCCAATTGTTCAGGGAAGTGTTTACAAGGATTTGCGGACAGAATCGGCAACATTCATTGCAGAACAGGGAGCTGTTGGAAATGCCATTGGTGGGCTTTCAGTTGGAGAACCGGACGAAGATCTCTATGAAATGACAGATTTGGTGTGTTCCATACTTCCTGCAGATAAACCGCGTTATTTAATGGGTGTTGGAACGCCGGTAAATATTCTGGAAGGAATTGCCCTTGGAGTGGATATGTTTGATTGTGTGATGCCATCGCGAAATGCACGCCACGGAATGTTGTTTACTTCCGAAGGTACAATCAATATCAAGAACCAGAAATGGGCACTGGATTTTTCACCTGTTGACCCGAACGGAACAGCATACGTTGATCAGGTGTATACAAAAGCATATTTACATCACCTTGTCAAAGCAAAGGAAAACCTGGCAATTCAGATTGCAACCATTCATAACCTGGCATTCTACCTGAATTTGGTGAAGGAAGCCAGAAAACGTATTTTGGACGGGACATTTACTTCCTGGAAGAACGAACAAGTAAAAAAACTGGGAAGACGCATTTAGTATGCTGCCACTCATAGACCGTTATATCATTCGTAAGTTCCTTTCAACATTCTTTTTTATGTTGGGAGTAATCATGTTATTGGCAATGGTCTTTGACCTGGCGGAACGACTTTCCGAGTTCATTGATAATCAGGCCCCGATTTCGGATATCATTTTCGGGTATTACCTGAACTTCATTATTTTTTACGGAAATACATTTTCGTCGCTGATTATTTTCATCGCCGTGATCTGGTTTACAGCGAAGATGGCTCAGGAAACCGAGATTATCCCGTTGCTGTTTATGGGAAGACCGTTTACCAGAATCCTGCGACCTTACCTGATTGCAGCAACGATTCTGACGGTGATGTCGCTGATCCTGAATCATTTTGTTATTCCACGTTCGAATCGTGTTCGGTTGAATTTTGAGGAAACGTATTACCGCGATAACCTGATTGTGGAGAATTATAACGCGGAGTTTCCGGGAAGAAAATACGTTCATTTTAGTAATTACAATGCGGAGTTGAATACCGTTAATGATTTCGAAATCATCGAATTCGACGAGAAAAACAACCAGACAAGGTACCTGAAAGCACGTTCTGCGGTTGGAACCCCGGGGTCAAATAAATGGAAATTGGTTGATTATTACGTCCGTGTCTTGACGCCGGCAGATACGATTGTGAATGAAATTGGAGAAAAAGAGATCAAGTATCACCACGACAGACTTCAGGAAGTTCATGAAAAAGATACAGTGTTCCCATTCCGGATCAATGAAATGGCGGTTCGCGACAATAGTGCGGAAGCAATGACCTATACGGAGCTCACGAAGTTTATCGCCGAAGAGAAATCGAAAGGAAACCCGAAAGTACCAACCTATGAAATCGAATTGTATCAACGAACCAGTTATCCGTTTGCAACATATGTCCTGACGATCATTGGTGTATCTGTTGCAAGCAGAAAGAAACGCGGCGGAATTGGAATCAACATTGCGATTGGTTTCATTTTTGTGTTCGTTTACATCTTCGCGATGAAAGTGACCACAGTGGCGGCTATCAAAGTAGGCTTCCCTCCAATTGCCGCGGTGTGGATTCCAAATATCATTTTCGGCGTGATTGCTTATTTCATGTATAGGTTGGCACCGAAGTAGCGTTCCCCTTTTTAGAGGTAATTTCTTAGTGATATACATAAATGGACTCTCGCTGATTACGCAGATTAACGCCGATCTATTTACCCGTTTGCTGTAAAAAGATTTCGCGGATAAGGAGAATCTGTCCTCGACAGATTCCTAAAATCTGTGGAATCCAATTAATTAGTAGGTCACTGTTGTTTAATCATCTGCGCAAATCCGCGTAATCCGCGTGCCATTATCTTTCAAACTCAACATTTTCATCAATGTACAGGGGGTATCTTTCGTTATTTGGTTTGTGTTGTTCTTCAGTGGAGGTTTGAGTCTTCCTAAAATCACGCTGTACAGAATCCATTCAATTCCTTAATTTTGTCGCGGCATGCGGTTGTTCATTCTATCCCTTCTTTTGTTTTCCGGAAACGTTTTGTTCTCACAAATCGTGAACATTGAAAACAAGCGTATTTACGACGATACTTCGGGATGGAGTGGAAGTCTGGATGCATCAGGGAGCGTGGCTCAGAATAAGGAAATGTATTATTCCGCGGGGTTTCGTCCTCGTGTTCAGTACAAAACCAGAAAACACCTCATCTTCTTGCTGTCCGATTTGTCGTATACTGCTTCGAAAACCGAAACCTACGCGAATTCCGGGATGAGTCACCTGCGCTATGCAAGAAGAATCAAAAACGGCCCGTGGAAATGGGAGTCGTACCTGCAGGTACAGTACAATGAATTGCTGAATCAAAAACTTCGGGCGCTTGGCGGGACAGGTTTACGCTGGAAAGCAATTGATACAAATAACATTCGTGTTTTTCTTGGAACTTCAACCTTTTACGAATACGAAGAATTACAGGATGAGCACATCATCAACCGTTCGTATCGCTGGAGTTCGTACCTGAGCTGGATGATTCACCTGAAGTCAGGATTTTATTTCACAGGTGTAACATACGTTCAGCCAAATTGGGAGGACTTTGAAGATGTACGTTATTCGGGACAGTATTCACTTGGAATGGCCCTGAATAAACACCTGGATTTCCGTTTTGAAACGTCCGTTTATTATGACAGCAAGCCACCGACCAATGTGCTGAATTTTGTGTTCAGTACTTCTGCCGGACTGAGGGTGAGGTTGGGAGAGTAAATTCAATTGAAAATTGAAAATGTAGAATTGAAAAGGAGTTTCCGTGCCATTCAATTCTTTTCAATTTTCCATTCTCCATTCTCAATTATCACTCCGCTGTACAAAACACCCAATAATACTCATACTCGCTATTCGGAACTTTTACGACACCAATTCCGACATACTTACTGGAAGGGTTGAACATGTTTGCGTAATGTCCTTTACTGTTGTACCACTGATTGTATGTTCCGGCGGCACTTTCGTTTCCTGCTGCAATGTTTTCGCTGTTTACAAATGAATCGTGATAGAATGCACGAATGCGATCAAACGTTTCACCGACTTCCTTTGGACGCCCGCCGATATTGTCGAAGCTATTATGGTCGAAATAACCTTGTGCTCCCATGTCCATTGCATGGTAACGGCATGCGCGCGAAAGATCTGCGTTCCATACGAGCGTGTCGATCTTCTGGCGCTTACGCTCTTTATTGATCATCACCAATAATTCCTTTTCGTTTTGGATGCTGTAGGAAGCTACATTTTCAGTCCCTTTTGGCATTCCGTTGAAAGACGCGACTGTATAGTTTGTGGTTTTTGTTTCTGTCTCTTCGTTGCTGACTGGTTCTGCGTCGCGAACAACGGAGTTAAGTTCTGCTAACTCTTCCTGTTCTTCTTTGATCTCCGGCTTTAAGGATGTTTTTGCATACGATTTCCATTTCTCGTCAAGAGAACGAACATTGGAGGAAAGGTGTTCGGCCTGAAGGTTCTCACGCACATCGCCTGCCAATTCAAAAAGAAAGGGTTGAATGGTGTCCCAGTGAACACGTTCTTTGAGTTCTTTGTCGGCATGTGCTTCGAAGTATTTGGCGTAATCGATGACTTTGAGCATGCGTGTTCCGCGGAGCTTTCCTGTTTTTGCAGTATACACTTCCTCGGTTCGGATGCGCATGGCGAAATAATACGGGCTCACCTGTTTCGAAAAGAGATTCATGATGTTTTCCGAACGCTTAAAGCAGAGTTTCTGGTCTTTCTTGTAGAGCTTTTCAAGGTAATTGAAGCTCCATTCGGAAGCTTGTATTGTTGTGAAACTGATGAGGAATGTGGAAATAAGAACGAGCGTTTTCATGAGAGAGGGAATTTTCCTCCTCCTTGAGGGAGGAGGCGGTGTACTTCTCTAACGACTCTCCGGAAAAACGTTACGAAGCTTTCTTTCTCAATTTTTCTTTTGCGTCTTCCACGCTCATGAAATTCTCTTTCGTATCGATGAGTGGTGCGAACGGATAGTTTCCAAACAACATCGAGAGTTGGTTGATTCCGAAGACACGTTTGGTATAATGATTGGAAATGATGATGATGCAAACACTGTCTTTCTGAAGGCGGGCGTAACAACCGGTATTCCCGTGCCACCATCCTGTGTGGAAAATGAACGTAGATTTTCCTGCTTCTTCGCGTAACCTGAATCCGAGTCCGTAGTTGCTCTTCCCGGGATGTTCGTAACTATATCCCATCATCATTTGAAGCTTCATCGCTTTGGAGACAAACTTTCCGGAATACAATGCTTTGTCGAATTTCAACAAATCGTGAGCCGTGGTGTACATGTTTTTGTCACCGTAAATTCCGTCAAACTCATTCCATCTCTCGAAGTTGCCCCTGGAGTCGTAGGATCTTGCAAAGTTCGCCGGCAGAATCGTGTCAGTTTTGATGTACGAATGCGTCATTCTCAACGGATCAAAGATTTCTTCCTGAATGACCTGAGGGAATGGTTTCTTTGTGATTTTCTCTATCAGTAACGCCAGCATTGCATAATTGGTGTTACAATAGGAAAACTGAGTGTTTGCCGGGAAGTATAACGGATAATGATGTGCTTTCAGTAATTCAAGTACGCCTTGATTGGTTAGTAATTTGCCTTTCGGAATGAGGCTGTCCGGATAATAACCATAGTATGGAAGTCCTGTTCTGTGATTGAGGCACATGCGCACGGATATTTCCGGATAAGGGAAGTCAGTTATGTACTTGTTTAAGGGATCATCCAGTTTGAGTTTCTTTTGATCCACAAGACGCAATACCATGGTGGCGGTAATTACTTTAGAAATCGAGGCGACGTGCATCGGGGTGTCGTAGCGAAATTGTTCTCCTGTTTCTTCGTTTGCCACACCCATATAGCGTTCATAAATGATTTTTCCGTTTTTGGCAACGAGGAACATCCCGTTGAAATTTTCCTCAACGATTAACTTGCTGAAATACGAATCAACAGAATCGCGGTAGAGTTTACGAAGGCTATCGTTCAGCGGAAGAAATTTAACGCGGTAATCTGGCTTTTTTTGAATCTCGACTTTAGTGGCCACACCTTTTGGTACCGATGAAGTGCAGTTTACCAGGCAAAATGTCAGTAATACGCCAATGGCAAGAATGATGGGTTTTCGAAAAATCATGAGGTCAAAAATAGTGACTAGTTACGAGTTACCAGCGACGAGATTCAAGTTCCTGGCCATAAGTTACAACTGGTCACTCGTAACTAGTCGCTCGTAACTCTTACCTTTGCATAATGAAGCTCATCCGCGATTTTTTTATTTGGCTACTGATCATCCCCGTGAAGTTGTACCAATGGATTCTGTCTCCGCTTTTTCCGGATGCGTGTCGCTATTCGCCGACCTGTTCTCAATATGCCATAGAGGCGTTGCGGATTCATGGACCATTTATAGGCCTGTGGTTGGGAACGAAGCGAATTCTAAGCTGTAACCCCTGGGGCGGACAAGGGGACGATCCTGTTCCGGAAAAGGGTTGCGCGTGTGGGAAGCATGAAAGACCGTAAACTGAAGACAAAAACGTAAGACAATTTAACATTGTGTCTCTCAGAAAGTGTGCGGAAAAGTTCCCGTCGGATAGGTGTGTTTGTGACGGTTCAGTAGAAATTTCTTTTCGATAATTGTGGTGTCTTCGTTCTCCCGATAACTGATCGTTAATTCCAATTGCTTGTTTTCTTTGATGAGTGTTTTAATATCTGAGGACTGATAAATGTAAATGCGTTCGTCCCGAATTTCCTGGATTCTTAACGTGTCTTTTGTACTGACTGCAAGAAGCTGGGTGCTGAGAATTTTGATGTGTTTGTCGGATGCCTTTCCATCGAGGTAATCGTAATAGAATCCGTCGCCCCAGGATTCGGGAGTGTAGGTGCCTACGATGAGCACGTCGCCGTAACTGAAATGATCCTTCGAGCAGTGCAACATGTATCCATCCTCTCTGATGTATTCCTCTTTTTTATCCTGACGGTAGGTGACTTCCGTGTAGAACGAGCAGGAAGAAATAAGTGCTGGTAAAAGCATTAAAAAGAATGGTTTCATGGTGATTTTTAATGAGGACAAACATGAATAAGACCTGAGAAAAATAGTCTCAGGTCTTTTGTTTCAGGTCTATAAGTCTCGTTGATTAGCGAACGGAGGTGTATGAACGTGATCGGGTAATGTTGATTCCCATACTGATTCCGAAAGTTGTTCCGTATTTGTTGATGGATGCGTAAGCATTAACAGGAACGTTCAATGATCCGGGGCGGAATGTTTTTCCGACTCCGATGACGAAGTTTGAGCCAAGGTATGAAGCTCCGCGGGTGTCAGGACGGTAATGGAAAGTCATAGAGTCGATATTCGCAACGCCCATTTGAGACAGTTCACCATACGTCATGAAGCGATTGTTGTAATTGGTTCCGTACAATAGTTTTTTTGCCGTGATGCTCGGTCCAAGCGCAACTTCCCAGGCTCCTTTCCCGAAACGCACTCCGTGAAGAATTGCGAGCGATGGGATTGGCGTTCCTTGCTCCAGGCCGGAAATGTTTCCGATGAATTCAAAGAGGCCGCTGAAGTTTTCTGTTCCGGCATATTGTTTTTCAAGCTGGTAACCAAAGTTGAACAGAAGTGGACTTCCTCCAACACCGCCGTCGCTTTCTGAACGGTTGAAGTAGTCTGCATTTTGGCCAGTTGTGTACGCAAAACCGATACGCGGACCATTGTTGTTCATCTTACCTAATCCGGTGCTCGCACTCGGTCCGTCTTTGTATATCAGTGCTTTTGACGCAACGGATTCCGTTTCAATTTTCAGCATGCGATTCAGCATAATATCTGTCATGCGGTTCAATTCTCGAGGTTGGTTTTCGAATTGCTCGATTTCATTCTGGATGATTTCACCAGTGTTCACATTAACGATTTTCATGGCGATCAGAATACGATCACCTAAGCCATCGTAGCTTGCACTCATGGCGAAATTTGCATTCAGGTCTTGTCCGACTTTCACAAGGCATTCCTTACCCAGGCACTTGTTTACTTTGTCGGAGCCTAGTTTTTCTGCAACGTCGTATCGGTCGTTTACGACATATTTCTTGGAGTTTACAAGATTCTTGTAAATAACGGAACGAAGGACATCTTCGAGATCTGTTCCCGTGATGTTATTGACTTCAATTCCACCGATTACCATAGAAGGAAGAGTATTGGCGTTTTGTATTGGTTGTGTCGATTGCAGTTCTACAGCTTGTTGTGCGAAGGAGTTAAAAGATAGAAATCCTAAGCATAATCCGGTAACGAGTAGTCGTGTTCTCATGGTGTTTGTTTTCAAGTTTATGACACAAAGGTGTTATGTGTGCATAATTATTGAAAACGGAAATGCAATATCCGAAACGTGCGAGTTGCGATTTTCCGTACAGTTTCCTGATCCCTGAGCAAAAAAAAGGGAACTCTGAATAGAATTCCCCTTCCTTAACTGTGTAACACGTTACTTCAGCTGCGTTACTGTAGTCGAAACTACTTTGCTCTCATTTCCCAAAGCGCTAAATAAATGTAGTACGTGCTCTGTCGGGATAAGGTGTTCATGAAGAACTGCTAATTGTCGGTTACCAACTCGGTGCAATTCAACATAACCGATTTTGTATTCCATGATTTCAGCAGCATGCAGAAGTAATTCCGGAGTGATGTCTGTGCTGGTTTCCAAATAAGTTAGTTGGGTATGTGTGGTTCCCTTAATTTGGTTGCTCAGGGCTGACTCTTTGTTTCTTGAAAATGTCATTGACTGACCGTGTGCTATTGCACAGGAAAAGAAAAGTATTGTATAAAGTGTAAGTGTTTTCATAACTAGCGGATAATGTTTAGTTGTTGTTGCTGAACCGAATTCTTTAATGTAGTAATGATGGTATAGGAGCCCTCGCTCCAGTCTGAAGTGTTCAGGTAGTATTGTGTTGTTCCATCGACTTCTGCCTGAGTTGAATAAATCGATCTTCCGAATGCGTCATGGACAGAAATTGTTGCCTGTTCCGGTTTTTCGCAATAAAACAATAGTGCAGCACTCGTTTTCGCAGGATTAGGGAAAACGCTTACCAAACCATTCGCTGCGGCAGTTCTGTTAACCGTAATGGTTTCTGTTTTTTTTCGGGTGCCGTTCAGATCGACTTGTTCCAGACGGTAATAATTTACTCCCTGGCGCGCTCCGAAATGATTGAAGGAATAACTGTGTTCTTCATTGCTGTTGCCAATTGCGTCAACTGTTCCAACACTTTCGAAATGGTATCCGTCGGAAGAGTATTGCACATCGAAATAGTCCGCGTTTTTTTCGCTGGCCGTTACCCAGTTCAATTCATTGTGGTTTTCTAATTCTTTCCCGGAGAAAGAGAGTAACTCAACTGGAAGGATTCCGGTGGCGGACCAGCCTGAGATAGTGAATTCACAACCATCGCCGGCGAAACCGTCTACCATAAGGATGTACTGCTGGCCAACGGTTAATCCTGTTGCGGTGACCGTGCCCAATGTAAGATTTCCCGGGTTATAACAGTTCGACATGGAGGTAAATCCTGTGCAACACCCGGCAGCGTTGTAGGTGACTTCGTACACCTGTGCCTGGATACCGTAGTTGTTCACACATCCTGTGAGTGAAATGATCGGGAAAGTATGTGTTGTACTGGATGCCGTGAATTGATACCATGAGTTGTTCTCAACGGAACCACAGAAATAGGACATGAGATTCCCGGGTGTGTCAGCCGAGAATGTAACATCTGTTGAAGCGCTGAAATTTCCGGGTCCTTGTGTTAACTGAGCAGGATTCGGGCAGTAGTCGTTGGTTGCCGGTGTTCCGCATGAAGTAGCGTTTTGTGCACAAATACTGAATGTTCCGGTAAGGTTTACCCAACCCCAAACACGGATCCATAACGTAGATCCTGCCACGAGTCCGGACGCCGAAAGCGCAGGCATTGAATTGAAAATCGAGACATCATCGTTACAGCTGACGGCTGTGAATGGACCGGCACATGTTGCAGCCGTATAGAACGACATAGCAGCGTCGGTTAATGTTCCTGCAGTTGTGGTAACAATTACGGCTCCGTTGGCCGGAACAGTAAGTTTGTACCAAACATCACCGCTCAGTCCTGCGAAGAAGGATCCACACGCCGGAGCCGGGGGGCCTGCTGTACTTGTTGCTGCTGTATTTGTTGCCGCGGTAGCAACACAATTGGAATTCACTGGTAGTGTAATAGCTCCGCAGGGATTGTCGTTTGCCGGTTGAGCGAAAAGGCATCCGGAGGCAACGAGGGAAAAAAGGAAAGTAGTAATCCGATGCATAATTTTGGTTTTGATCAAAAGAAATAGTTTTAATTAACTATGTGTTAATAAATGAACAAATAAACCAAAATTATGAACAAACTATTGTTTTTGTTTAATATTTAAAATAAAGCACGTTAAATTAACATTTTAGTTGAGTAATAAAAAAGGTCGCCCGAATTCCGAATGACAACGGAGCCGGACGACCTTCAGATGAGGCGTTTGGAGAGGAATTGTTATTCGCGGCGTTCTCTGGCTAAAGGCTTCGCCGTGATTCCGGCGAACTTTATCATATCAACTATATCCTCAATCTTTACCCAATCCTCATGTGATAAGATGATTTTCTTTCCCTGTAATGTGCAACTGACGTATCCGTCCTTTGCCTCCATAATGGTTATCATGTTCAGATATTCATCGGATGAAATCGTTTCATCGACGATGAATTCCGTAGTGATTGTTTTTGATAACCCGTTGTTACCATTTACTAATGCGGCTTCCTTGTTTTTCTCAAATACGGTCGTTTGTCCGTAGGCAACGGAAGTGGTGCAAACTGCTGCTAATAAGTATATTGTGTTCATGTTAGTCGATTTTAATGATGCGTTCTTTTTGAGTAGACTGGTCGGTGCTAACTATCAGTGTGTAGACACCTGCTCTTAATTCTGAAAGATCCCGGAAGAAATTGGAGTATCCTTCGTGAACGTATATGCTTTCTGTATTGATCAATGCGCCTTCAGCGTCAACAATCTGGACAGTCATGTTTTGATCGCGTCCACTTTGGAATTCCAGTACCAGTTCAGATTGTGCGGGATTTGGATAGGCGTGGAACAAACCGCTGACATTTTCGCTTTTAATGGCAATCATTTTGGAAAGCGATGAACCGCCGTCGGTATTGATCATTTGTAATTGGTAGTAATTTATTCCCGATTCCACACCCTGATGAACGAAATGGTATTCCTGTTGCTGTTGAGTCGTTCCTGCACCCTGAATAATTCCCACTGTTTCAAAGTGGTAACCGTCTCGTGAATGCTGAATCTCGAAGTAATCGTTGTTGAATTCACTTTCGGTTACCCAACGCAGTTCATTGCCATAGGATTCCGGTGCGCCGGAGAATTCCGAAAGTTCAACCGGAAGAATCCCGACTGCTGACCAACCTGAGATGGTAAATTCACAGCCGTCTCCTGCATAACCGTCGATCATCAGCATGTATGTCTGTCCGATAGTGAGTCCGGTAGCGGTTATTGTTCCCAATGTTGTGTTTCCTGGGTTGTAGCAGTTCGACATAGAGGTGAAACCGGTACAACATCCCTGCGCATCATGGGTAACACTATACACGTGTCCCTGAATTCCCCATCCGTTAATACAACCGGTAACTGATGTTATCGGGAAAGTATGTGTTGTTGATGAAGCAACGAATTTGTACCAGGAATTGTTTTCAATGGTTCCACAGAAAACACTGGAAACATTTCCGGGCTGATCCGCTCCAAAGGTAATGTCGGTTGTGGCACTGAACGTGCCCGGACCCTGGGTTAATGTTGCGGGGCTCGGACAGTAATCGTTGCTGTTTGGCAATCCACATGGTGACATATCCACCGCACAGATATTGAATGTTCCTTGTCCGCCACCGGCTTCCCACACACGAACCCATACGGTTGAACCCGGCGTGAGTCCGTTTAATGTAAGTCGCGACATATTTCCCTGGCCGCCGTCGTCATCGCAACCAAGTAAGGTAAAAGGACCAGCGCAGGTTAGCGCCGAATAAAAGGCGACTCCACTGTCGTTCATTGATCCTGAAAAGGTGCTGATTCTCACACCTCCGGAGGAAGGTACTGTTACTCTATACCACACGTCATCTCCAGTGTAGCTGCCACAGCCGGGCGCCGGAATTCCGGCGGTAGCAGTAGCATTTACATTGGTAGTTGCAGTAGTTGTACAAGTAACGTTCGCAGGTAAATTGATGGCTCCACAGGGATTGTCATTTGCCGGTGCTTGCGCCAGGCAGATGGTTGAACTAATAGCCATCAGCGTAGTAGATAGTAACTTTTCCATATCGAACTGATTAGAAAATTCAATTTATAACGTAAGTAGCTGTAAATCAGATAAAAATGAACAATTGAGTGAATTCGGTGAGTATTTGGACACTTTTGTCGAGTATAAAACATGTTTTATCGACTAAAAATGTCGTTTATCGGGTTTTACTAAAAGTTTATCGGGATATTTTAGTGGTTTGTCGGAAAAGTGCTAAGCAGGCATAGTGTTAGGGGGCGAAAAACAAAAAAAGGAGATCACAACAGTGATCTCCTTTTAATTATTTGGAAGTCAGTTTGTTATTGTTTTACCAGCTGGATTTCTCCGCGAAGTGTAACGTCTTCACCAACCAAAACTCCTCCGGTCTCCAATGCTGAGTTCCAGGTTAAACCAAAATCCTTACGGTTTATTGTCGATTCAAAGCTGAATGCAGCTTTTTCATTTCCCCATGGATCTTTAGCTTCGCCATGGAATTCAATGTCCAGTGGAATACGTTTGGTAACGCCGTGTAAAGTAAATTCACCTTCGATGGTTCCGGTTTTCAATTCAGGTACATTTGCTGTGAATGTAATATCCGGGTGTGTTTCCGTATCGAAGAAGTCAGCGCTTTTCAAGTGGCCGTCGCGTTGTTCGTTTCTTGTGTTGACAGAAGTTGCGTCAATTTTCGCATTGATTGTAGCGTTTTTAAATCCTTCTTCCGCTTTGATTGTTGCTTCAACATTATCGAATGTTCCGTTTACTTTCGTAAACATCATGTGTTTTACGGTAAAACCGATTTCGCTGTGTGTGGGGTCAATTGCCCAGGTGTTTGTTTCCATGTTATTTGAGTTACGAGTTACTAATTATGAGTTCGAATGAGGGCCGGGCTAACAAGTTACGGCGTCTCAAAGACAAGTTTGTTGAATCTGTGATTTATGTAAGTATGAAGCTCTATTGAATTACCAAAGTTGCTGAATCCGTGATGGTGGAAAGTCACCTTTTTAACGAACCTCAACAAACTGGTCTAACGATTTACGTACTTTTTTATAATGTTGAGCTCCATCTTCTGCCGAACGGTGTCCCAATGCAAGTAATACAACAGCTGTGGCTTCGGTTAATCCCAGAACTTCGTTTACTGCCTGAGGGTTGAAGCCTTCCATTGGTGAACTGTCAATTCCGAGGTGAGCTGCCATTGCCAAGCCGAATCCAAGTCCGATGTAAGCTTGTTTTGCATTCCATGCTGTCATTTGATCTTCAGACAAGTGGGCAATTGCTCCTTGAATGTGATCACTGAAGCCAGTAAGCATAGCGCGCTCCATTCCGCGTACTTCGGAAATACGATCCATGTAATCATTGATGTGCTCTGTTTTTACGGATCGGTCCGCTACCAGAATCAGCAAATCAGAAGCATCCGTAACCTGAGGTTGTCCGTAGGCAGCTTCACGTAGTTTAGCGCGAAGGTCTTCGGATTTCACACGGATAATTCTGAATGGTTGTAAACCGAATGCGGTAGGAGCGTAGTTAATGGCTTCAACAACGTCTGTTACCTGTTCCTCTGTTAGTTTTTTAGTTGAATCGTACTGTTTAGTGGCGTATCGCCAGTTGAGTGAATTTTTCATAGTTGAAAATTGAAATGTATAATTGAAAAGTTGTATGTGTGCCGACCATCAGTTCGGGTATCCCGACATTTCTGTCGGGACGTATCGAGGACGAGGCCTAATAGTTCAACGTTAACGGAACTTCCATCAATAGAATGGTTGCTCCGGCTTCGATGTTGAGTGTTACCGCTGTGGTGTCCCAAACTCCGAGTGCATCGCGGCGACCTAATTTCTGTTCGCCTACTGTTGAGTTCCCTTCTACCTGTTGAATGAACAATCCGTTGGAGGGATCTTTCAGGGTATAAGTAACCGTTTGGTTCTCGGAAAATTTCCCCATGTGGAACCACGCGTTTTGATGAATCCATACGTTATCGTCGGTTTCGTTTGGAGAGAGGATTTGTGCGAAGTTGTTCTTCATTTTCTCTTCGTCCAATTGACGCTGATCGTAACGAGGTATATGGTTGCGTTTGTCCGGGAATAACCAGATTTGGAACAATCGCAGATCTTCCGAGCTGCTTGGGTTTGTTTCAGAGTGTTGAATTCCTGTACCGGCAGTCATTACCTGGATTTCACCTGCCTTAACAATGGCCTGGTTTCCCATGGTATCCTGATGACGAATAGAACCGGATAGGGGAATGGTGATGATTTCCATGTTATCGTGCGGGTGTTGACCGAATCCCATTCCCGGGGCAACGCGGTCATCGTTCAATACACGAAGAACGCCGAAGTTTACTTTTTCCGGGTTATACCATGAAGCGAAGCTAAAGGTGTGGTGAGCGTCGAGCCAACCGTGGTTAGCGTGACCTCTTTCGTTTTCCGGATAGAATTGTGTTTTCATATTTGGTGTAGTGCATTTGAGCGTGCTACGATACAAAGGTAGAAAGATTTTTCAATTAATTACCATGGTAGATAAATTATTTGCATTTATTTTGTTTTTGATTGGGGATCAGTCTTGTAAGGCTATGAAAAGAGAGGGTGAAAACTTTTTTTCATTTTTTTTCGCTGAAAGTCTTGCTGAAATGGAATTTGCACGTATCTTTGCAACGCTTTTAACGAAAAGCATTACACGATTCTTAAAGTCAGCTGTTGCTGGCCCGCTAGTCGGAAAGAAATTCGGTTTGGTAGTTCAGTTGGTTAGAATACATGCCTGTCACGCATGGGGTCGCGGGTTCGAGTCCCGTCCAGACCGCTACTGTTAAAAGCAAAAAGAGAAGCCCATATGGCTGTGGGATTAGAAAGCCTCAAGAAGTATCAAAATTCTTGAGGCTTTTGTTTTTTGTGCCTCCTCCCTTGACGGAGGAATGTGGAGGGTGACATTTGTTGTTCTGTTTCTATAACGGTTTCCCACTTCGGTGAATTCACCTTTGACTACGGAATCAGAAACTCAAGGAATGATCAAATACTTTGACGGTTTTGCTTTTTACCCTATGCTTCCCGTTTTGAATCCAAAATCCATTCACAAAAAAAATGGCCACTCCCTGAGCAGCCATTTCCTGAAATCACATTGCATTATGCAATCTCTATCAATTTCGGTTCTTTCTGTTTCGCCTCTTCCTTTTTCGGGATGGATAGCGACAAGAGTCCGTTTTCGTAGCGGGCATTGATATTGTCCTGATCAACTACATCCTTCGGAAGCTGGAAACTTCTTTGAAACGATTGATAGCTGAACTCTCTGCGTGTATAACGATCGTTGGTCTCTTCGTTGCTTTGCTGCTTTGAAGAAGAAATCGTTAGCAGATTGCCGTCGAGAGTGATTTTGAAGTCCGCTTTGTCCATACCTGGTGCCGCAACTTCAACTTCGAAGTTGTCTGCAGTCTCGCGAATGTTCACTGACGGCATGGTAGTTCTTGTTGATGAATAATTATTGTTTCCCCAGTTGAAAAATTCGCGGTCAAAAAAATCTTCCAACATCGGAGGAAATACCGGGAATCTGTTCCCATTCCTTTTTACTGGATTCATAACCTAAATTTTAAGTTAAACAATGAATTAAAAGAACGTACAGGTACATGATTGTCCTGCAACCTCTTCAAAACAAATGAAATGCCAACTTAGTCTAACTGCTATTTTTTCAGAATTTGTGACAAAATTTCCTGAAATTTTGTCCGTGAAGACCTTATCGCTCCACAACCACCTTCTCATAGAACACTCCTTTCAGTGTTTCAATTCGAATCAGGTAAACACCGCCCGGCATTTGCTTGAAGTCGAGTTGTTTGAACTCCAGGTTTACAGGAATATGGATGATCTTGCCTTCCGGATTCATCACTGTCAGAGCGGTGATGGTCTCTTCAGTCAACAGATTGACGATGCTCGTTGCAGGGTTCGGGTAGATGTCGATGGTATTTTCCGCTGATAAACAGTTTTTCAGAAAGACGGGATCGTGAACAACCGTTGTACCGTTATAATCGGTTTGTGACAAACGGTAGTACATGTCTCTGCCCGGGTTGGACAAGTCTTCCCAGGAATAATTCGTTGGAAATGTTGTACTTCCGGAACCTTCGATCGTTGCAATCGTCTTCCAATCCATGTCGCCGGAGCTGCTTTCCAATGTGAAGTAATCGTTTTGAAATTCACTGGCAGTTGTCCAGCGGAGAATGGCTTGCTGTTCTTCACATAAAGCCGCAAACGTAATCAGCTCAACGGGAACGGGGTTGGCAGTCGAAACCGAACCAAGGGTAAACGGACTAAACGACGTTACTGCGGCAGAAGAAACTACTGTTCCTGCGGCTGTTGTCCCCGTTGTTCCACCATTACCATGATCTGCCCATTTGGTTCCATCCCAGCGCGCCACACGCAAATCATTGAGCAATGTCACGCCACAACTTCTGGTGTCCCAACTCAAGGTAACACTCACGTTAGAACTTCCGGTTGTACGGTCGAGCATCCAGTATTCGCAATCCGACACGTGATCCAGTGTAGGATCATGGCTTCCGATGTCGTACAACGGATTTGGTGAAGTCTGGAAATATTGCGCTGTGAACTGATCGGTAATGGAAATCGGAGCGGAAATGGCAATTGGTGCGTAAACCACATTTTTTCCTACCGGGAACGTAAATGCGGTGTTTCCCGTTTTGATCATCGGACCCGACACGAAACTGTTGTTACTTGCGCCACTGGCTACAGAAGTACTCGTCATCGTGAGGATGTTTGTAGCCGTTGTATTCAAGTACCCGTCTGTAAATGTGAGCGTTCCACGAACATTGAGTGCCTGTGCAAGTGTGACACCTGTTGCGCTGCTGTTGTTCAGTAACAGGTTTTTCAGTGTCGTTACGGAACTTCCGCCAACCGTTTGCGAACTGGAACCGGCCAATGTGATTAGCGTCGCGGAATCGTCAATTATTCCGTTGTTCGTTAAGTCACCGTAAATGGTCACATTCGCACCTGTGAACGTTCGGATGTTTCCGGAATTGGTCAGTTGTGCATGAGCGCCTACCCATCCGATCAACACCAGAAAGCCAATGATAATGAGCTTTTTCATAACGTCAGGAGGTTTATTCCATTGTCAGGTTCATGGTCTGAACGGTGACGTTGGTGGTTGCAGCCTGATTGGCGACCCAAACTTCAACGTAATCGCCCGGAGCCAGTGTTGCCCAACAGGAAAGCGTTAATGACACCTGATCCGTACTGTTCACCACTTTTACATCTTGTCGCGATTCAGGAATGACCACCCCGTTTTTCGCGATGTAGAAGGAGAAGAAACGATTGGAATTCGGTTGTGTGATACTCATCGAACAGGACACCATGAACGATCGCGTTTTACTACCTGCGTACGTAAGCCGGTTACTGGTAGGATGCGTCATTCGGTATAAATTTGTTGATGTTGTTGTGCCGAGCACTTTTGTTGGCGTGTCAGCAAGGGCAAACGTTGTAGCAATCGGTGTGGAAATGTACATGTTACCGCCGGCAACTCCATCTTTTTGGGTGCTGATTCCTGTAGATTCAACTTCCCATGCGTTGGTGAATGTTCCTGTTACGTACGTTCCGGTTCCTACGAACATGATCACTTTTGCCGAACCCGCATTCAAGCTTGTAATTCCACTGATATGAAGTGCTGTTGCTGAATTGGCTGAAGTTGTTACACGGTCGCCACCAAGTAACTGAATTACATTGAAGGTTCCGATAAAGCGTTCGTAAATATTAAAGTTGGAAATATCCCAGAGCGTGTTGTTCATTACAACGTTGTTGTCGTTCTGGAAGGTAATTCCGTTGGTGTTCGAGAAATAGGCTACGGTTGAGAAGAACACGGTTCCACCCACGCCGGTAATTGTACCAATGCTGTTGCATCCCAAAAAGAAACAGTTCTGTACAATCATGTTCTGGTTTGTTGACAAGGCATCGATTCCAAAGACACTTCCAGAAGCGGCAATAAGAGTAAGGAAGCGAAGGTTTCCGGTTTTATTACCGGTAAACATGGATCCTGTTCCGGTGTAAACGAGCTTGTCGTTCCCGGAATCTTCTCCTTTGATGGAACAACCGTTCAGGTTAATGGAATTCGATAACGAAATGGTACCGTTGATTTCGTATTCAACACCGGCTGTTAGTGTAATCACACCAGCTACAGGTGCAGGGAAATCTGCTGCTGTTCTGACCCGAACGTAGTTGTCGCGTGCGGTGCTGAGCATGAGCCATCTGGTTGAATTCCAGTAGTAGAGCCCATCCGGAAGTGTTCCGCCATCGCTGTAAACTACAGTTCCTTCTGCAATCGTTGCGGTCATGGGAGCCGAACTTGTGAGACTATTCAGAGCAACCCTCGGAGGTAAGAATCCTTTGTTGGTGCTCTCCAATTCAAGCATGGAATTGGCATTAATCGTATTGGGATTGTCCCCAATTTTTACCTGGGCTGTCAATGTCGTGCTGACAGCAGTCATAATAAATAAAAGTAGCTTTTTCATAACTCTCAATGGTTTATGATGAATAGTGTAAACCCCTCAGCAACAGCTGACGGTGGAGAGTAATGCAGTAGATATGGGGAGTTTATGAACAGTATGAAAGTTACAAAAGCGAGATGTAAAATCCAAAAAAATGTGGTTTTAAGACGTAAGACTTATCCCGCTTCCTGGCTTTCCGGTGCTTCTTCGATTGACGGCGGAGTTGTGTTTGCTTTTTGAATTTCTTCCACCTTTTTCACGAATTCGGACACCTTTAAATCTGTATAAACGCCATAAGCGTCTATCAGCGTTCCTTTTTCACCGCTGTTGGTTTCCAACAGGTACAGGATGGCGTTGTCTTCCGGATCGGATTCGCCTTCAAAGCGGTAAAAGTTGACAATCTTTACCTCTTCAGGTTTGAAGAGTGCGTGACTGTCTAACGATTCCAAACCATTTCCATGCGCTTTGAATTGTACAGTGTAGCCGTCCTTTGCTGCTTTACGCGTACAGGAGGACAGTGTTTTCATCGAATCGTGATCACTTCCTTCGCCTTTTTCCGGGCGATCGGTGATGTTTCGAATGTGTGTTTTATCGTCTTCTGATTCCATCAGTTCCTCATTTTATGTTTTCATTTGAAGAGTGCCCCCATTGAGACCAGCCCCCACGACCATACAAAAGCTAATTGCACCACTGCATCAACCAGGTAAATTGGTGAGATAGTATCGGTTAAACAGTAGTACAGGTCGATTCCTAAGAATCCCATAGCCACCGTTACCGAGAGCAGTGCAATTCCCGTTGACGATTCCTTCGACCAAACATCCATGAACAGCGCAACAGCAATGCAGACAGTAAGAACAGCAACCGTTTTCACCAGCCACAAATCCACCTTGAAACCTGTCACTTCCATGAAACTGTTGATGTGTATGAGCGGCCATAATCCGGATAAGAAATAATGTACACTTTGAATAAGTAATATGATTCTGCTGTATTCCGGCTTCATGAGTTTTTGTTTAGGATCACTCCTTTACGCCACGTTTGCATTTGCTTCAGAATAATCGTTTTTCAAATATGCTTAAAGCAACAACAAGAGTTCTTACACAAATTCTGATATACTTACATAAATCACACATTTTCAGTAGGTAATTGTATTGTTTACAGTCGAATCTTGCATATGTTTTGGATCATTTGTATTCTGAAAAAAACGCTCCTAACTTGCTTAAATGGAAATTGATTTGAACGGCATACAGGCGTTAGGAATCTGGCTCATGGTGACCGGTTTAGTACTGAATACCTTTGTTTTTGTGTTTTCGTATTATAAGATTGCGGCACGTATCAAGGAACTGAAAAAAGAAGTGGAAGGCGAGGATGCCGACGAAGGCGGGGTCAAGAAAGAAGAAGAAAAGACACATTTTCCCATTATCCGTTTCGTGGTGCATTTCAGGAAATTTGTCAAAGAACTACAGGAGCCACAGGCAAAGGAAAACTACGAACTCGTGATTGCTTTTGTGAAATGGACGTTACTGTTGGGGATGTCAATGATCATTATCGGATTAGTGTTGTTCCTCTTTGGTTTCTTGTTTTAAATCCGCTCACTGCTTGTTCCCCCTGTTGTTTTTAATTCACAGGTTATGACGAAGTATGGAAAAAAGGCAGGCGAAAAGGTAGAAAAAGCCATGCACGAAATGAAGGAAGGCAAGCTGAAAAGCGGTTCCGGAAAAAAAGTAACGAGCAAGAAACAGGCTGTAGCAATCGGTCTTTCGGAAGCGCGCAAAGAGGGCGGAAAGGTTCCGGACAAAGAAGACACGAAATCGAAACAAAAACCGGATCAGAAAAAAGATTCCAAAACGAAGAACCATCCGAGAGAAAAGGACGTGGGGAAACGTAAGAAGGATTAGAGCGGAACGGGGGAAGACTAATTTAATTCAATCAAAATTCAAAATTCAAACTGAGATGGTAGCGTCTCTCCGGTTTGAATGTTGAATTCGTCTTTCCTCCTTTCGTTTTTCTCTTTTCATTATCTTCAGGCCACATATTCACTAAAACACTATTCAACATGTCAACACATTACAACATTACTGTGGTTAACAACTCCACGCAGTCCGGTACGTTTATGGTTTTTCAGAAAGATCCGGCTGCAAGTACTCCGAACCTGATGTCGCTTGCATGGATGACAAAGGGAGCGCATCCGAACACACAAGTTTCTTTCGACTGGACGCTGGATTATAACTTCGTTTGGGATGAGACAGGTGAATTGGTTCCCGGATTGACAGTTGATGCTTCACAAGTGGTTCCTGCCAATCCGATGAGTTCCAATTCGATTAAACTGACACACGATGAATATGGATTTTCGTTTACAGATGCTGCAAATACAGCACAACCAGGAAGTTTATTGATTCAGGAGGATGCTACAATTCCACCGAATGTTGCTTCGGTAGGAATCGGGATGTCGGGCTCAGGAACATTTCTCGTTCAGGCGCAACCGAACATGAACCTGGTGTTCACACCACATCCGGAGTATTGGGTTGCTTTCGGAAATTTTGAGCAGGGAGAAGTGTTGGAAGTGGAAGAAATTACGAATGCCGTGCAGGTTAATTTCCCTCCGAATACTTACCATGCAAAAGTGACACTAAATCCGGACAATACGTTTAGCGTAGGATAGGAAAGATTGAAGACATAAGACAGAAGAGGTAAGGTAAAAGATTGAGAATTCATGACTATCGGTATCCGTCTTTAGTCTCCGGTCTCGCGTCTTAATTCCTTTTTCGTACTTTCATCGTATGAAATCGCTTTATCTGTTTCTTTTCCTTTTAACAGCTGTTGCATGTTCGAAACAGGCGCGCATCAACCGCAAGCTGGATGGTTCCTGGACGCTTGTTTCTATAGACGGGAACTCTCTGCCGGCGAATAACATTTCGTATCGTCAGTTTGTCTTTGCAAGAACCGGAAATAAAACCGGTACGGTAGCTATTCAGACGGAAACCGTTACGAATGGGAATTACCATTTTCACGGAACGTACACGCTAAATAATAAAGGAGAGCTCAAAATGGATTTGGAAGATATGTATTCGAATCCGGTTGAGCTGAACTACGAAGTGACATCGTTTTCGAATAAAGAAATAGTGATGGTTGACGCTGGTGGCGGTGTGAATGTGTTGAAGGCGGAGTAGGGATGAAGGACTAAAGACATAGGACGTAAGACAAAAGACCGGACAATGCGCATACTTCTAATGATTTCTTTTTTTTCTGCGTCGTTTGCGTTTGGTCAGACCAATTTAAGACGTGTCGATTATGCAGAGCGATTACGCGGACTCAATTACGTTCAATTGAACCGATTGGTGCAACAGCAAGCAAAGATTAAGCGATTGCAGCTGGAATTGGAAGAAGCAAAAAGAATGGGCGAAATAAATCGGGAATTGATTGAAAAACTGAGAGAGGAAAATGTCATCTTACGCCAACAAATGGACGATTACCGAAAGAAGGTAGAAGAGCTGAATAAAGAGAATGAAGAAAAGGCGAAGGAGTTGAAGGGAGATTAAAGACAAAAGACCGCTGCGCTTCAGGACGAAGGACAAAAGAGGAGAGTGTTTGTGTTGTGCTTTTGTCTATGGTCTTCAGTCAAAAGTCTCCAGTCTTACAGCACCCGTTCAGGAAAATGCTTTTTGAGTTGTTTCACTACATACGGTTTGTAGCCCTCGTATCGCTCAATCGTTTTATCCCCGAAAAAGAGTTTCAAATCGATGTTTAGTCCGGAAATGCCATCAACTGTAAAGAAATAGGCCGCTGTTCTTTCTTTTCGAAAGTAAAACCACGTAGAGTCTTTGTAGCCTCTAAAAAATAGCTGATCCCATTCGTCTGGTCGGATCACGATTTGGTTGTGCTTCTTTCTATTCAATAAGCTCAGTCCCCGAAGCGGCTTGCAAATGGTCAAAGTTCCGTCTTCCAGTTGAATGGTAACAACCGTGTTCCAGATTAATTCGAAGTACAACCAAAAGATCGGGATGTTCACCAACAGGGAAGTAGTCCAGTGAAATTTCGGATTCCAAAACATCATTGTGGCAATACACGGGAAGAATCCCATCACGATAGCGAGGACGAAAATTGTGAAGTAATTGTTCCAGGAGTGCTATTGAGGCATGGGGTAAAGGTAGACACTTTTGACACAAACTAGCTATTGACAATTGAAGAGCTTGAAAGCCAGAAGATGTAAGGTCTCACTCTTTCTTCAAAACAATAATTTGCACAATCATTTTTTTAGTTTACATTTGTCAGACCAAACGGTCGGTTTAAAATGAACGAAACGAAAAAACATATCCTGAAAGTCACATTCGGACTCTTTCTGCAGAAGAACTTCAAAGAGGTTACCATGAAGGAAATTGTTGAGCGAACCGGGCTCTCTAAAGGTGCGTTTTACCATTACTTCGAAAGCAAGGAGAAATTGTTCGAGGAAGTGATCGGTTATTTCTATCAATACATGCTGACCAATAATCCGTCAGACAATCCGGCCGTAACGCTGCAGGAATACTACAAGGGTTCGATGAATCAGTTTGCAGGAGTTGACGAGTTCTTTTCAGATTCGACGAAGCAGGTAGATAAAAGCGGGTTCTTTGATATCAATTTTTTCTCGCTGATGTTTGACGCGCTCAAGATCATTCCCGGATTTCAGGAAAAGATTCGTTTGTATCATATCCAGGAGTTGGAACAGTGGACGGAAGTGGTGGCACGCGCCAGAAGAAACGGAGAAATTCGAACGCCAATGAGCGACAAACACGTGGCGCAGCTTTTTTTATTTTCTGCCGACGGGTTTGCCTTGAATCGAACACTTTACGGGAATAAATCCGAAGCGCAGGAGGAGTTACTGCGCATGTGGGACGATTTTTATGCAGGAATCAAAGCCTGATTTTTTATTTATACCAATACAAACCAAACGGTCGGTTTATGAATACAAACAACACTACAATGATACACGTAGAACAGTTAACAAAAAGCTATGGCGATTTCAATGCCGTATCTGATCTGTCGCTGAAGGTTGAGAAAGGGGAAATCTACGGATTCATTGGTCTTAACGGAGCAGGAAAAACCACTACCATTCGGATGTTGCTCGGAATGATTCGTCCTACTGCCGGAACAGCACAAATTGCAGGAATGGACGTTCACCCGAAGCAAACCGAAATCTGGAAACGCGTCGGTTACATGGTGGAAGGGCCAACATTTTATCCGAATCTTACGGTTGCAGAAAACCTGGAAGTCACACGTCGTCTGCGTTTCATAGACGACACCAAAAGCGTTGACCGAATCATGGACTTGCTACAACTGACCAAGTACCGCGACCGCAAGGCGAAGAACCTGTCGTTGGGGAACACGCAGCGCCTGGGGTTGGCCAAAGCGATGTTACATCAACCGGAACTCCTTATTCTCGACGAACCGACCAACGCTCTTGATCCGGCAGGAATTGTGGAAATCCGTGATTTACTCTGCGATTTGTCGTTCGAACACGGTGTAACGGTATTCATTTCGAGTCACATTTTGGGCGAAGTAGCGCGTATAGCTTCCCGTATCGGAATTCTGCACCAGGGAAAACTCGTGAACGAAGTCAATGCCGAAGAACTGGAGACACAATGTCGCCAAAAACTGATGCTGCGCACCCGCAATTCCGCATACACCCTTGCGTACCTGAAGGAATTGGGCATTGAAACCGAGCGATCCGAAAACGGAGATTTGGAAATTACCCGAACCGACATTCTGTCGCAGCCCGAGCGAATTGTGGAACTACTCGTGAACCGCGGGTTATCGCCTTACAAAATCGATCTTCAAAAAGAAGACCTGGAAGCTTACTTTTTACGAACCATAACAACAGCAGCGCTATGAATGCCTTCAATACTTCCTTTTCAGTAGAAATACTGAAAATCCGATCCGCCAAAGTGTTCTGGATCACCATTCTTTTATTCGCCTTCATCTCCTGCATGATGGGACTGATGATGTTCGTTCAGTTGAACCCGGAGTTATCCGGAAAAATGGGCTTGACCGGCGCCAAAGCTTCAGCCTTGGGCGAAGCAAATTGGGACGGTTACTTTCAGTTATTGATGCAAGGCATTGCCGGAGTAGGCTTGGTCGGAATTGGTTTTGTTTCGAGCTGGGTTTTCGGAAGAGAATTCACGGACCGCACCATCAAAGACTTGCTTGCATTGCCCATTTCCCGCAGCAACCTTGTTGTGGCGAAGTTCATTCTGATCTTTTTTTGGGCCTTTCTGTTGTCGTTGGTTTACCTCATCACCGGCATGCTGATCGGTTACGGCATAGGCTTACCGGGCTGGTCGCAGGACATGGCGCTGCATTACATCGGGAGATACCTCGTTACTAACCTTTTGATGGCCTTACTGATCACGCCATTCTGCTTCCTGGCGAGTTACAGTCGCGGCTACATGCTTCCGCTTGGTTTCGCGATTCTCGCTGTAATCCTTTCCAACTTCTCCGGAATGCTGGGTATTTCGAACTACTTCCCATGGGCGATTCCCGGGTTGTACGGCGCCGCTAACGGTGTGGAGATTCAGTCGCCGGTTGCGGTGAGTTATGTGATATTGGTCGCAACGTTTTTGGCTGGGCTGATTGGAACAGTGAGGTGGTGGAATAGGGCGGATCAGGGGTGAGGTTGGGGATTATAAGGGCTTTAAATCCTCAATTATTCCTAATTCTCTACCAATATCCATCATGAATTTACTCATTGGGCGCTTGTGTATTTCATCTTCTCTAGTATAATTTCCTAAAATGACACGCTCATATATACTAGGATGCAATGCCAGTTTTGAGAAGTTGTTTTTCAGCATTTTTCGAAAAGCAGCATTATATGATTGACTTTTTACAATTAACTCTTCTACAATATCAATTTGCGTATTATAAATTCCTTCGATCGCAAAAGATTCATTAAGTTTTCGTGCATTGCCTATTCGAGTATGCCAATTGGAATCCTTAAACAGAATTTTTAATTCGGAAGGATCTTTGGATATCAAATATTGAGCTTTCCCATTTGGATTTAATGTAAATTGATACTCAGAACGTTTACATCTAAGCGGATCATCGGTATATAGAATAAAATCCAACTGATTTGTGCTTTTCACTCTATTACAAGATGCACATGCGGGATAGAGATTATAAAGACAAATACTTAGAAATGGATAATCATCCTTTGGGTGATAATGATCAATATCAAATTTTGCTGAGTATTGATTTTTACTTTTTTGCGCAGAAATAGTCAGTTGCGAATTACAATATACGCAGGCCTTAATCCCTATCTCTTGAAAATAACTTGGGTAAAATGAACTTCGTAAAACATTATAACCTAATGCAAATACAATCTTATCTTTTATCTTACTTTTCACGTAAGTAATCTTCCCATTTTTATTCGTTTGTGGTACAACAGGAACACTGTGAAAAGTCTGCTTTTTCATTTCCAGGATATCAGGTCTCCAGAGCAGAATATCGTGATTCTTCTCGAATAAGTTAAGAATCTCTTGAACATAGTCTTTGTCGTTTTGATCACTTGTTTCGTAAAGTAATTTGCTTAATCTAGTAATTGCATTTGCCCTTTGAGAAATGATTTTTGATTCAAATTTATGCTGAACGACTTCAATTCTATTGAGATGTACCCCGATCATGATTTTAGCCTTTTAAGTCGATCAATTTCATCATCAATAAATCTGTTTTTATCTTGATTAAATGCTTCACCATACATTTCCATCAAACTAAAATGTAAAACAGGCTCTCCGACTAAGGGAATAATTTGTTCGCATTGTACTTGAGTCAATAAATTGGTTTTTGAGAGCATTTGAAGCTCAGAATAAATTGATTCAATCTCTGCATGAGAGTCACGTGATTTTGATTTTTCACTATCAAGCAGGTTTAGTCGATTTGTAAGAATCACAAATCTTAAGCTATTGATTACCTGATTTATTTTTTCTTTAGCAAATTCGCCCATGAAGCCTTCCTGTAGAAAGAAATCATTTGCGAGCAAATCATGGATGTTGGCACCAAAAGTTTGTTTGAATTCTTTGGATGAGACTTTACCGTTTTCCAGTCGTAAGATATTCTGATTTGTGATGTCAGATAAAATAAATGGTGAGTGCGTAGCGAAACAAACATTAATGTTCCGAATGTTTGTTAATGATAATCGATTTATGTTTTTGATCAAATGATCAATAAATTTTCTCTGTAATTCCGGGTGGAAATAAAGTTCAATTTCATCAAAAATCACATTGATACTTGAATAAGCTATTCTGTCTTCTCCTTCAATAGAGTCTAAATTGTTTAAATGATAGATAACGGTCTGTATTGAGTGTATTAGCTGTTTTTCACCCGAACTTAGAGCACTAAAAGATGCCGCATTTTCGCTGTTCATTTTATCCGACTCGTTGAAGATGAATTCGATGTCAAAAATGGAAGGAGGTAAATATTCAATAATGGTATTGAACGAGGCATTTGAATCAAGTGCGCACCATTTTTTTAGTTCATCTAGAGTAAATAAGAACTCATTCTCATTATGTTCAAGTTTTTGAAATTCAACATTTCTACCACTTGAGAGAAAGTTCAAAGCTTGTTTTAGTTTGAAGACAACATGGCTGTTGTCTTGCATGAATTTATCATAGATTTCATCAACATAGTAAGGTATGTCAAAGGTTCGAATTGGATTTGAAACTGAACTATATCCATCATAAGTTTCAGTGATTTTGTAGAATTTATTAATGATATAGGATACTACCTCTTGAGCAAATGGTGTTTTTTTTACTCCATCTAATGTTATTCCAATACCTTCTACAATGAACTTATCAAAAATAATCTTTTCGAAATGCACTCCTTCTTCGAATGTTTTCCAACCATATTTTATTCCATCGCGGATATTGTTCTTCAAATGAAACTTTAATAATGTTGGTCGCAAATTCTTGTTTAATAGGAATTCGGTTAAATCTTCACCTTTAAGGTACGAGGCCATTAAGTTACTTAGGAGTCGACTTCTGGCGAAGAGTTCTTCTTTATTGATGTTGAAGTTACCTGAATCCCTCATTGGATTTACAACTAATGGTGTTTTATAACCGTCATTTTTATGGAAGATTCGATCCAGCCAACTTCCTATGTTTTTGCTATTTAAAGAATGGTGTGAATAGTTTACAGCTATAGTGTAAAACAACCTTGTTAAATCTATATCATTGACATCCGATTTGTTTTCAGAATTATCATCCCAACTCGTAAACGAGAAAATACCATCTTTAATCGTCAGATCGTAAAGTCCAGTTTTATCAACGTTCTCATCATCGCTGATTTGAAAAACGATGCTTACATTCAGGTCTTTATTTATAGCAGTATCAAAATCATTTTCCCATTTCAAATGATCGATTAGATTCAGGTGTATTTTGTTCAATGAATCTAAAATTCTGTTTTCTAAATCATCCGAAGATAAGAACCGATAATTTTCAATTTGTATGTTGTACAAATCGAGAATCCAAGCATAATAAATGGATTCCGAAGGAAAGTCAAACGCCTCAAGTATGGACTTTTTGTCCTGACTGTTAGAAGTCAAGTATTCAGAAAACTGTTCTTTAATTATACTTAGTTCAGTTATTCGACTCTGTAAGCGACTGGATTCAGGGTAAATAAGATTGTCGTTATCTACAGTTTTATCCGTGCCTAATTTGTAAATGACCAAGAAAAATAACTCTATCAGGGAGCTTTTACCCGACCCATTTTTCCCAACAATAGCTGAAATATTAAGTCTTCTATGATGTTCTAATGAATAAAAGTCATCCTCTTTTTGATTTTCTTTTATCGTTTCGATTTTTGATTTTTCAGTATCTAGTTCAATTGAATAATTCTGATAGAACTGATAGATTTCACCAATAACCAAATTGTTTAGGAATCTCTGATTACAACCGCCTAACGGGATAATTGCAATTAACTTAAATCCACTCATTCAGTAAATAGTTTTCACTAAAGTAATTAAGATTCGAATCGGTCACACTGTGAACAAATTTTTTATCCAAGTTTAATAATGCAAGACTCTATTTTTGACCTGAATCTTTCAAGGCACAAACCTCCCAACATACTCTCTCAACTTATCATCACAGATATAAAGATATGTCCCTTTGATTCCTCGTAGCATCATCGTTTTATAAATGTTCAGAATATACTCTCGAAGTTTCTCAGGATCTTTTATTCCATTTTTTCCTTTGGAATCGTGATAGTTCTTTGGCTCTATTTCCAAGCGATTGGTTTTCGGGTCAAGGTGAATTTCAGTACCGAAAATTACCCCAGCATAATTGAGATCATATCCCTGGGAAGTATGAATACAACCAACCTCATCAATCGCTTTTGGTGAATTAATCCAGTCTTCGTTTGTTGTATTCCACTGTAAGTTAATCCCTTCGAGTGTTATGTCTGGTAAATGTTCCTGACCTTTCTTTTTGGATTCCCATTTCCAGGAGTATCCGGACAATAATCTACAAAGCCCATAATCTCGCTCCCTTTCCAAAAGGGCATTGCGCATTCCTGTAAGAGAAGAAAACAGTCGTATTTCGTAGTCGGAATATGTTTTTTTTGATGATTCTTTGAGCTTTAGAGCTAACAAATCATCAACGAATTGAACGTAGTCCAATCCACCTAAAACGCGATGTTGTGATTGCAATGAGAATAGCTTTGAATTCCACTTTAAGTCAGTGAAACGACTTTCATCGATATCAGATGGTTTTATAGATTGTGACTTATCGTAAAAGTAAATTTGATTGGTACTTTGTTTGATTATCCAGTCCAATTCGGTTCCATTATGATCAAAACCGAGTGCGGCATTGGCATTGTCGAAACTTTCATAATTGGTAATGTTCTTTCGTTGCCTCAAACGATGTGCTTCATCAACAATAAGAATATCATAATGTTTTCTCATCACGTCGGAAGGACCAATCACCATGCTAGCAGAAAGTCCCTTAACCGAGCGAAATACTTTTTTCAGGGTTTTCCGTAACGAAGTCATTGGAACTACCAGACCAATCTCGGGTTTGATGAATTTTGATTTTAGTTTTCTTATTTGCTCAAATTCGTTGATATCCTCTGCTTCCTGTTTATCAAGAATATTTTGAGATTCAGGATCGGAAACAAGGAGTTTCATAAGATATACGGCGAGAATGGTTTTGCCTGTTCCTGCTCCACCATTCACGATGATACTACTTCGTGCTTGTTGCGTGAGCAATGTTATGATGTCCAGGACCGTCTGTTTTTGATCTTCTGAGAGCGATTTATAGGGTGAGTATTTGAATAAGTCAGAATTGTGGATGTCATGAAGACTCTGATCTACAAGATTCTTTTCCTGGAATTTCTCCCAAAGTTTACGGAATAATTGTGTGTATATCTCCTTTTGATAATAAGGATGATGACTCATTCCTGCATTTCCGTTCTGAAGTTTATACTTCCCATCACCAGCTAAATACTTAATGAAGTTTGCTTCTATATCAAGTGCAGCGGATTTATTAAAACGATCGCTTCCGATAATGGTTATTTTGTTCAATCTCCTTCGATCATCGTTACTCAGGTGATTTTTGATCCGATTTTGTGCATTAGTAGTCTCACCAACATAGGCTTCTTTATTCAAATCACTATAGATCAAATAAACTATAGGCCAGTTGTCTCTAACAAATCTATTAACGATTACTTCAGCTGAGGCAGCGGTTGAAAAGGGAAAATCTTGAATTCTTATGGATTCGTAAAAATCCTCAATCATAGTTCGTTGTATTTAGTGGCTGTCCCCTTTGCTTTGTCAATAGGATATTTATCACCATTTTTTTTGATTTTATCCAACACGATTTCAAAAGGGTCCAGGTTATGTTTTTGAGCAAGTAAAAAGGCAAATGAAAGAATGTCAGCAAGTTCCTCTTTTAATCTGTCGGAGTTTACTTGTTCGCTTTCCTCTTTTGTTTTCCAGAGAAACAATTCGTTCAATTCAGACGCTTCAATGGAAATGGCAAGGGCAAGGTTTTTTGAGTCATGAAATTGTTTCCAATCACGATCATCCCGGAACTTAATTAGGGCCTTAATCACATCGTCGTACTTGCTATCCATTTTGTTAACTCATTGTGATGATGAAGTTAGTGAATTTATCATTTCATTGAATCCCCCTCCTTCACCAACGCTCTCTGAATCCTTTTCCTCAAAACTTCGAGTTGAGCACTTCGATGGCCGCCGAGAACTTAAAATCATCACTTTACTCCTCCTTCGGTTCAGGACATTTCGTTACTTTTTCTTCCAGTTCTTTTGGGACTTCCATGCCGATCATTTCGAACATGTCCTTCACGTTTCGGTAACATTTACACGCATTTTCCTGTTCACCCATTTCTTCGTACAATGATCCCAGAAGCAATTGAAAATCCTCTTCTCCGAAAGCGAGTTCATCTGCAAAACGTGCTTCTCTAACAGCCTTATATACTTCCGTCATTTTCCCCTGAGCGTATAAGATTTCAACCAAAAACTGGTCAATGGCCCATTCGAACATATCCGGACACGCTTTGACGTTTTCGTAATCTGCCATCGCACGATTGTAGTCCTTCAGTCTCAGATTGATTTTTCCCCGAAACAAATATGAATAGCAATCGTTCGGATTGTAATGAATCGCTTTTGTAAATAGCTCAATTGCTTCTGCGTCTTTTCCGTTATCAGCATAGTAGTAATTCAACCCAAGGTTGTAATACGCAGGAGAAAATGTCGAATCAACCTTAATCGCCTGAATGTAATAGGCATCCGAACAAGTTTGAGAAACTGTTTTTTCTGAGATAGCTACTGATTTGCAATTGATCGCGGATAACCAGAAAACCCATGGATCGTTTGGCTCTGATTTTCTCAGTTTTTCCAATTCTTTGTCGACGGCCTTTCCGGGATTTTCGTTGATTCGCATGTGTAAATCCTGATACTTTTCAGGTACTTCCTGTGCAAAGATGAATTGAAAGCTGAACAGACAAATGATGACTATTAGTTGACGCATGTTGAATTTTTTGGATGAAGGTAATGAGAAATGTGATTGATGGGAGTTCTTTCCACTATTCTTCTCTTTTTCCGTATTTTCACCCCCGAATCCATCACGCATGAAAACCCTTTTTAGCTCCCTTATTTTCCTCTGTCTTACCCTTTTCGGTTGGTCGCAGCCGCCGTTGGTTATTCACTATAAAAACAAACAGACTGCCGTTTCGTCGAGTGGATTTATGCTATTGCCGGAATGGTACAGGAAAGTGAAGGTTGTTGGGGAAGATGTGGTGTTGTTAGAGGGCGATGCCGGTAAGGGCGTTTTCGACAATGGAAAAGTGATCATTCCCTGTGAATATTCGGATGTAAAGATTTACTGGCAGGCGGGATTTGTACGCGGTTATGCCGTGCAGAAAAACAACAGATGGGCTTACTTCGACCGAAAAGGTGTGCGTCAAACGGAATTTTTGTATACCGGAATTAAAGGATATTTCCCGTCTTCATCTTCCGAAAGAAAAGGAATTGTTGATGCACTGATTCAGTTCGAGAAAGACGGAAAATGGTACCTGTATTTTCAGGGAAGCAACGGTAAATTTACACCGTTCAGTATTGTAGGAGCGGAAAGCTGGAGCGACATAAACGGTTTGTTTATCGGTGAAAACGGCGATTTCAAAACAGTGTACGCTCCCGACGCTACGAAACGTAAGTTGAAACAGGTTCAGAAACCTGTCGCCGGAATCTATGAGTTCCGTAAAGAGCATTATTACTTCATCGATCCGAAAGATCAAATGAAGACGTTTACCTATGCACACAAACTTGTGGGAAGCGGACCTGTGAACTGGAATAAGATTTCCGCTGATGAGGAGGTGGAAGAGTCGTGGGATGAGTTTGCTTCAATCGAGGATGGTCCGGGTTACTGGGAAGGAAAAGTGACACACGAGTGGCTGAACAGCAACGGATTGAATGAGTTTGCAACAGGAACGCAGGTAAAGCTTGGGAATACACTCAACTGCCTGAATCCGTCCAATACGCAATTTCGTCACAAGTCAACGAACGTTGAAGTCATTCAGAAAGGCAAGAAATTTTATGCGCAGCGAAGCGGAACAAACCTGGATCCTGTACCACTGAAGTACAAAAAAGCGTGGCTGCTGGCTCCCGGCTATTCGTACATTGGGGTGTTTACCGGAAAAAAGTACGGAATCGTTGATGCCGACGGAAAGGTCATTGTTGAGCCGGTTTACGATGAGGTGCGTGCTTCAATGCTTTTCGGATCGTACCCGTTGATAACCGTTGTGAACAAAGAATGGAATGCGATCGGGTATTTTGTGTCCGGAAAAAAAGACAACGAACTGATTGAAATTGGCGCCTGGGATTTGACGTCGCAAGTCCGCGAGAAAAACAACATGTGTGTGGTGACGTACACGGATTCAACCGGGCGAAAGCAGGTACAGCCCATGTGGCCGATTACGCTTTGGTACGATTGCAACCTGACCTGGAAACTGGGATCCCCCTGCGATTCCGTTCAGGCACATCCGCAACTTCCGGGAGTATGGATGACGTACCTTTCCGGACAACAGGGAATTGAAATTCCATACCTGAATTTTCAGCGAAAACAGTTGGCAGGAAAGGTGAATGCGGCTCTTCAGTTCGACATGAATCCGTGCTCAAAGGAACCGCTTTCGCACAACGTTGGCGTGAATGTTTGCACGGTGGAGGCTACCGGGATCCGAACGGATTGGTACGTTCCATCCAAAGAACAATGGAAAACGGCGAGCATTCCCATTCCGGGATACGAGTCGGCTTATTGGCTGGAAACAGGAACGGTACTTGTTGCCACACAACCGGATGGCTGGAGCGATCTTTACGATAAAGAAGGAAAGCCGCTGTTGAATACACCAGTAAAGGTTCCTGAAGGAAATCAGAATATGGTCTCACTCACAGAGGATGGCAATTTCCTGATCGTGGAACTCAAATCCGGAGAATGGAAAGCACTGAATGTGTGTAACGGCTGGAGTTATGCGCTTCCGAAGTGGAGTGAGAAGTAGAAGGGTAACCACATAGAGATATAGTTTTTGGACATAGACCATAGTTAGCCAACCGGAAATCGTTAACACCTGTCGAACGTTGATTGTTCAAACAACGGCTATGTAACGCTATGATTGAACTATGTTCCTATGTGTTTTTATTCTTTCCCGTTACTCCACCACAAACAATCCATTCTTTACGGCATAAACCACCAATCCTGCAACGTTCTTTGCACCGGTCTTGGCGAGTAAACTTCTACGGTGATTATTGATGGTCAATGGTGAGACAAACAAATTCGTGGCTATTTCTTCGGTCGAAAACTCACGACAAATCATTTGAAGTACTTCCACTTCGCGGGTGGTTAGTTTATCGGCTTTAGAGGTGAAAGCGTTTTCTCTGCGGATCAATTCCTTCAGGAACGAGGTTCGGATTGAAGTGGCATAATATTCCTCTCCTGAAATGACGGTTTCGATTGCCAGCACTACTTCCTTGATCGAAGAATCCTTCGTCAGGTAACCATTTGCTCCCAGATCGTAGGCTTGTATCATGTGATTTAACTCATTGTGCATGGTCAGCATGATCACCGGAAGCGAGGAGAACTCACTTTGTCTTAACCATTTCAGGGATTCCAGACCATTCATTACGGGCATCTCGGCATCCATCAATAGTATGTCCGGACGATGCACACGAATCTGCGATTGTGCTTCCTTTCCATTGGAAGCTTCCGTAATTTCAAATGCAGGATTGGTTTGCTTCAGAAGCAATTGAAGACCTTCACGGAATACAAAATGGTCGTCAACGATGAGAACTTTCATGGAGTATTTTTTGAATAGGGATGAGGATTTGTAGACGCATTCCTTTCTGTGGGAGAGGCTCGTTCCAGAGTTGCTTTCCGCCAATGATTTCGATGCGCTTTGAAATGTTTTGAATGCCGAGTCCGAGCGTAACTTTTTTCAGCTCGAAACCCTTACCGTTGTCCAGGTAATTGAAGTAAAGATGCTCCTGAGAAACCTCAATTGAGATCCGAACTTCCGTTGCTTCCGAGTGACGAATTGTATTTACCAGCAATTCCTGAAACACACGAATCAGTGAAGTCCCTTTCATTGGGTCAATCGCTGGGAAATCGTCCGGAGCGATTATTTCCACCTGAACATTCCCGTATTCATTAATGAAGGCAATTTGTTCGTTCAATACGGTCTGAAAGGATTTCGAAGAATTTACTTCCGACGAAATCATGTGAGCAATGCTTCTGCACTGGTGGATCGCCTCCAGTACCTGACTTTTCATCTTTGTTAGCATTTCTTTGCGTGCCGGATCTTCAGCTTGTTCCAACAGGTAGCCGATCTGCATTTGCGTAATCGACAACATCGGCCCGAGGTTATCGTGAACTTCTCGTGAAATACTAGCACGTTCCCGTTCCTGTGCGGTGATAATGGATTCAATTGCTTCAGCCTCACTTTTGCGTAATTGTTTGTATAGTCGACCAATCACGAGCGAAATCGCTATACTAAAAATGATGATCAAAGCAATCGCAACAGTCAATATGAGAACGATGATATCAGCCACGGCGAAGCTTTCTGGTTTCACTTATGAAGATAACAGCCATTCCAAGATAGAATGACGCGACCAGTGAAAGGTGCGTATACAGTAAAGGCATAATATGGCGTTCCAAAGTGGAAATATAGGTGCCGGTAATCGTCGCAAGAAGAGAAGTTACGATCATAACAACACAAATCTTCAGCTGAAATGCCCAATAATCTCCATTTCGTTTAAGGAGCAAATCGGATAACTGGAACAATGCAGCTATAAAGTAAATCCCGAAACTAAGGAACATTCCTATTTCAGCGGTTATAGTTCCTGGATAATAAAGTCCCTTTGAGGTAAAGTACCCCACCATAATCAGATAGAGGAGAACATATATGTACCTCATCCAGATGGTTTGAGTGTGTATGTAGAAGAAAATGAACAATATAGCAATCGAAATTGTTGAATTGATGTTTACAAGGAAATGGTTGTTTATATGCTCAGTAGACATCCAACAGGCAATTGATTCAAAAATCAGATGAACCGTCAGGTAAAGAAATAAGAGGATCGCACCAAGACGGAAACGCTTCAATTTAACGGATAACTGCCAGTCATTTGGAAGGCGGCTGAATGATCTTTGCAACTGCCAGAGAAAGATAATTGCACAAATCACACTTATCAGGATAGAGGATAGGTATAAGAAATCTTCAATTCTCATTGGGTTTTGTTCTTTTGAATGGGAAAAGTAGAAAGAAATCTGCTATGCTGTTTGTTAGGAGATTTAACACGACTCAACCAAACCGCAAGACCTCGCGAATGCCTTACGGTTATTGAGTACTAACAAGGTGGTCAGATAAAAGCCTAAGTATTTTGATTCAATTCGTTCCTTTATCCGTCATCATGAGTCAAAGGTACTGCGGGACTGAAAATAGAATATGCTTAGTTCTAAGCATTTTGTAGGTAACGATTCATAATAAAATCCACCAGCTCAATCAAAACACTATCTGAGTCGTTTGATCTGAACCGAAGCGATTTCTTTCGTAATTTTCCGGCACTTTTCAAAAACACTGTATGAAACGTTTTCTGTTCTTCGCTTTTGTGTTGCTTACCGCACTTTCGTGTAAAAAAGACCACCGTCTTCAATCCGAGAAAGACGATGAGATTATTCAGCAGTACATCTCTGATCATGGATTGACCGCAACCAAAACCGAAAGTGGTTTGTATGTGGTGATCGATGCACCGGGAACGGGATCCGCGTGTAACAGCTATTCGAACGTAAAAGTGAGCTACAAAGGGTATTACACAAGCGGTGAAGTGTTTGATGAAAGTTCTGCAAGCGGAGTAAGCTTTAACTTACAACAGGTTATTGCCGGCTGGACAGAAGGAATTCCTTACTTCAAGGAAGGTGGAGAAGGAATGCTTTTGATTCCGTCGCGCCTTGGATACGGAGAAAACGGAAGCGGCTCCATTCCCGGAAATACCGTTCTTGTTTTCGACGTGAAGTTGATTGATGTGCTTTAAGACGAGCCCGTCAGTTCGAATAGCCCGAATGTAGCGAAGCGAAATTCCGGGTGTATCGGGAACAAGGGCCTAGAACAAACTTCCTGTTGCTTCCACGAATTTCGGGCCTTCGAGCTTCAAACCACAGCGTTTATTCAGTTTTTCAACCACGTAGGCGGTCAGCTCAGGAGTGTGAATTTCGCCTGGTTGATGGACGTAAAAATGAATGGCTTTCAGATCCTTTTTTCGCCAGGAATCAATGCGTTCCACCCATTCGTCAACGCGCTGGTAGTCTGTTGCGTGTAGTCCGTTCCCAACAAAGCGAATAAAAGTTACCGGTCCGGTTACTTCCATATGCGCGCAATCCCTTCTCCCGGAAACATCTGTAATTACAGAACCAATGGAAAGCTCCCGCAACAAACCGAACAACTCACTCCTGTTGGGTTCAATGAACCAGTCGGGGTGACGCACTTCCAGTGTAATGTCAATGTCACGAGGCAAGCGACGCAGGTAATCGAACAACGCAGTTTTCTTTTGAGGTCCGTACTTGTCGCTCAGCTGCAGAAACAACGGGCCAAGGTGTTTCCCAAAATGAATAATTGAGGCGAAGAAACGATCCGTTGCTTCATGCGCTTTTGGACTGGAAAGATCACTGTAATGACTAATGGTTTGCGGAAATTTCGGACAAAACATGAAGTCCTTTCCGTCTGCTTTTTGTGCCCATTTTTCAATCGTGGATCCCGGATAAATCTGGTAATGAGTTGTGTTCAGTTCAATTCCGCTAAAACTCTGGATGTAATGATCAAGGAACTGAGCATCTTTGGTTTTCGGAGGATAAATCATCCCGATCCATTCCTTGATCCCCCATTTCGGCGCACCGAGGTAAATCTTTGTTTCGGAATCCGACGCAGCTAATTCCCGCGTGAATCTTCCGTCAGCAGGTAAACTGAAATCAATCGTGTCCAATGTAGATTTATCGACTTTCCCGAATTCCATGTGCTAAAAATAGTCAAAGGTTCAATCTGAATTCAAAATGATATAATTCAAAAGAAAATGTGATTGATCCCTAACTTTTCCATTTTGCATTTGCCAACCTACTTCCACGTTTTGAACTCCGTTGTTACATCAACAATTGCCGCCTTGAATGCAGCATCGCGAAGAAAATCATTGATAAATAACTGAATTCCTTCACCTGCCAATTCGTATTCCGATGATTGGAATTGAGGAACCGTTGATATTTGCTGAGCCGCAGCTTTCCCTTTCCAGGCATACATTCCGTTGGCGGGAACGGTATAAGCAACAACTTTCGAAAATCCGTTCCATTCGGGCATGACAGCGGTTCCGCCAATCACGGATTTAAGTCCTTTTGGAGGTCCGATGGTCCAGAAACCACCACCTTCGCCGCCTGCGTCAGTCACGCGATACAATACCGTTCCACCCGGAATCATGGTTAGAATAGCCGTGTCTGCAAATGTTGCAGTGCGGTAATCCGGTAAATTATAACGTGGATCGTTCACACCGTAACTACTGGCCAACATTTCCTTTTGCGCCAGATTATTTGCTGTATACGGTTCACGGGTAAGACCAGGAACGTGTTTGTAATCCCTTACCAAAATACGTTGTTGGTAAACGCTCTTGGCTCCAACCAATTGCTGGTAAATTTCAGATCGGGTTGAAGGGACGGAAAGAGGATCGTAAAGGTAGCGTTTTGAGAGTCCATGGGCAATCCATTTTACCGTACTGTCTTTTGCTCCGGCCGGAAGAGTTATGAAAATAGTATCACCCTTACAAGCTTTTACAGCTACGGAAGATTGAGCATTTGTGGTAAAGGAGAAAACTGAGACAATTCCAAAAGCGACCACCAGACGCTTTAGTGAGAATAGTGATGTTGTTTGCATGAGTCGAAAATAAGGATTTGAAGAGAATCTCAAAACAACTAGCCTCTTAAAGAATGCAGTTGAGTACTCAGCCAATCACCGGATTTTTTCGTTTTAAATCCCTGTTGGCGTTACTGTTGCTTGTCTCGGAAGCTTGTTAACATTGGTTTATGAATAGAATTAACGATTCGTTTCCGAAGAAAACACAGCTTGTTTAAAATAGTCGATTATTTTTGTGTAAAACAATTCGGAACTATGTGTAACAAGTTGAAAATTTCACAATTAACTTCTCTGCTTTTTTTTCTGTTTGTATTAGCCGTTTCTACCACAGGATATGCGCAAACCGGGATTCACGATTCAGGTTTGGAAGGTGAAAATGGAAGTGTGATGGTTTTCGTTCCGAATGCATTTACACCGAATGGAGATGAACTGAATCAGGAATTTCTTCCAGTGTTTGGCGGTAGTTTTGATGCTGAGAATTATCACCTTACAGTGTTCAATCGCTGGGGAGAAACCGTTTTTGAATCGCGCAATGCATCCATTGGCTGGGACGGAACTTATGGTGGTAAACTTGCTCTCGAAGGACAATATGCCTGGACTATCCGCTATAAACACCTGAACAACGACGGTTACGAAGTCCTGAACGGACATGTTACTATTTTCAGATAGTCAGAGAAGATTTCGTAGATTTGATTTCAACGCAAATCGTATGCTGAACAATACCTCGTCATTCTTTCGTTTACTTCTGGCAAGTTTGGTTTTAACCATTTCTTCACCTACCAGTGCGCAGACCGTTGAGGAACTGACTAAAAATCTGTACGTCCCGAATGCGTTTTCTCCGGATAATGACGAAAACAATCAGGTATTCCTCCCGATTTTTAGTGATCCGCAACTGGTAACAGAATACAGATTGTTGATCTACAATAGAAAAGGCGAAGTCATTTTTGAATCACTGGATCTGAGAGAAGGATGGGATGGAACTAAGTTCGGACAAGGTGTAGAAAGCGGAGTTTATCTCTGGACAGTTGAGTTTCGTTACCTCGATGAAGAAAAAGGTCAACTTTTTCAGGGCTGTGTTCAGGCAATGCCGTAACCGAAAGCTTAATCATTCCTTCACAATAATTAATTTGTTAGTTCCCGATTGTGGCGTACCTTTGCGGCGTTAATTTTTGTACACAAAATGTCGCTGTCAGCCGGAATGCAACGCACTACACTACAACTGCTTTTACTTGCTTTCGTTCTCATTACTTCCATAGAAGGAAGAGCGCAGATAACAGTTGGTTTTCAGGGTGGAGAACCTGGTGACACGTGGACGTACACTTCAACAGGAGCAAGCGCATTGGCATTGTCTGAAGCAACTCAGACACCGAACAAAGTCACCGGAACAAAATCCTTAGTTGTCGGCGGAAACACAGGAGGAGGAAACTGTTTTGACAGCGGATCCGGGAACGGGCCCAGTGTTGACAGAACGTTTACCTTCGACCCGCTGGATATTTCGACAAGCAATCAGTTCGACAGAACACTCACATTTAGTTGGGGAAATCGTTATCCAACCTGTACAGGAACCGGATGGGATTCGAACGAAGATTTGATTTTTCAGGCATTTTACGACGGTGTTGCTCAAACCCAAATCACCATTCAATCGGGAAATAACAATGCCGGTTTCAGCATTCAGACACATTCCTATACACATACTATTCCTCCCTGCGTAGAAGAGTTTTATTTTGTTGTGTTTGTCAATACGAACCGCGCGGACGAATTGTTATTCCTTGATAACGTAAAAATAACCGCTCCTCAACTCAACGTTCCGATAGCACAACCAACGTTTATTACCGGAAATACTGTGGTTTGTGAAGGGAGCGTTGAAACGTATGCTGTAACAGATTATCCGGGGATTGGCCATAACTGGAGTGATCCTCCTCCGGGAGCGACGTACAGTGGTCTTTTCGGAAGTTCCACGATTGATGTGAATTGGGGAACAACTCCTCCGGGAATCTATACCATCACGGTGACTCCCATAGATAATTGTGGGAATATTGGTCCGTCACAATCCATTGATGTTGAGGTTGTCAGTGGTGATCCGGCTCCAACAATTTCCGGTCCTGCATCGATGTGTCAGGGAGAAACAATTGTACTGACGTCATCTGCAACCACCGGAAACACCTGGTCTACCGGTGAAACCACACAGAACATCTCAGTAACGAGCCCGGGAACTTACTCGGTTTCTATTAACGGAAGCTGCGGAACGCAAACAACAACGTACACCGTCAGTTTGAATTCGGGGCCGGAGATTACCGATATTTTCGTCGAGGACGTTACGTGTTTCGGCAGTCAGGACGGTTCGATTTCCGTAATCAGTTCAGAAAGTAACCTTCAATATTCACTGGACGGACAAAACTGGCAGGGTTCTAACGAGTTCAACAACTTGTCTCCCGGCAACTATACTGTTTACCTTGAATCGGCATCCGGATGTACAAATGCTGTTACGGCATTCGTGGATCAACCGGCTCAGGTTCTTGCTGAGATTATTGCCAGCGAACCATTTTGTATTGGTACACCGGGAACACTTTCCGGACAAACAGATGCTGCCGGTACCGTAAGTTATTCGTGGTCCGGACCGAATGGTTATACTTCATCGCTTCAAAACATCAACGATCTGACAGTTTCGGGAATCTATTCATTGGTAGTTACCTCCGGAGCGTGTAGCGGAACAGCAAGCATTGATGTACTTTTCGGATTGAATCCAAATCCCGGATATACAGCATCAATGGTATGTGAAGGTCTGGAAACATCTTTTTACCCAATGGGATCGACCGCTGATATCGTGGATTGGCAATGGGATTTCGGCGATGGGCAAATGGCTCTGGAAGAAAATCCGTTACACGCTTATGCAACTGACGGATTCTATGATGTCACGGTGGTAGTCACAGCTGCGAATGGCTGTAGCAGTGAAGAAGTCATTCCAGTTCAGGTTCTGGAAGCTCCGGTTGCGAATTTCCAGTTTTCTCCAGCCATTATTTCCGTTTCAGATCCGGAAGTGACATTCACAAATACTTCCTTGAATGCAGATGCGTTCCTTTGGATTTTCGAAGAGGGTGGTTCAACTTCAACTGAAATTTCACCAACGTATACCTATCCGCAAACCGAAGGTAGCTATACCGTAAGTCTGATAGCATATAATGGATCAGGTTGCATTGATTCCATTCAAAAGGTAATAACCGTTGGTGAAGGTCTGATCTATTACGTTCCCAATTCATTTACACCGAATGGCGACAACATGAATGAAGTCTTTCTTCCCGTGTTCACAAGTGGTTTTGACGAAGCAAATTATGAGCTTTTCATTTTCAATCGGTGGGGAGAAGTAGTGTTCACATCGAAAGATGTAACCGAAGGCTGGAATGGAAAATACGAAGATGAACCGGCTCCGGATGGAGTTTACGTTTGGAACATTCGGTTCAAACATCAGAAAGACGATGCTTTTGAAGAGATTCAGGGTCATCTTCTACTTGCACGATAAATTGTCTATCTTTGAGACGAAACTATATCTAAATCAATCTTATGTGTCGCTTAATTCTGGTAGTTTTTAGTCTGTGCGCAATCAACGTACTAATGAGCCAGACTCAAATTTACTCCTTTCAGAATACAACGGAATACAACGACTTCAATCCATATTCCACCATGTCGCCGGTATCATTCAGCTATGATTTGCCACAACAAGCGGTTAATTATGAGGTGAGTTCAACAGATCCCTTGCACTTGCTTTCAACACAAGCATTGAAATCCGCACTTCCTTTTCAACTAGGGAATTATTTTGAAGTTTCGTTTAAGGCGCATAAAAATTTGACAAGCAATTCTAACACCTACTTTCCATTGCTGTTAACGCAAACTATTCTTACCGGAACAAATCAACACCCTTGGCGACTTGGGCCAAATGCTTCGGGAACCCTCGGAAATCAGCAAAGTTGTGGTTTGATTGGTGTGGTCTTTACACACAATACAATTGGAGTAGTTTACCGTCAAAATGGAATGACGAATGGAACGGTTAATTATATCAGCGGTTATACTGTACCAGTTCAAACGGATTTTTGGGTGAAACTGACGAGGAATTGTCAAAACGAGTTAATTCTTGAGGTGTTCAACGTGGCAACAATGGACAATACTCCTTTGGCGAGCCAGGTATTCAACATTACAGGTCCGGTAGATAACTACGGTGCATTGTATATCACAAATTGTAACGGGAACGGTCAGCTAACGGAACACGATGATTTGCTGGACGATTATCGAATTCATATGGCACCTCCGGTAGGATCTGTTGACATTGCCGGGCCAAATTCAATGTGTGCCGGGGAAACTATTCAGTTAACGGCATCTGTAAGTTCGAATATTACCTGGTCAACCGGAGAAACCACGCAGACTATTTCTGTTAACTCCGCCGGAACATATTCGGTTACTTACGATACGGGATGCGGGACTATTGTCGCCAATCATTTGGTTACGGAGAACCCGAGCCCGAGTATTACAAGCGTTGATGTTCAGAATGTCAGTTGTGCGGGAATGCAGGACGGTCAGTTTACGGTTAATGCTACCGGAAGCAACCTTCAATATTCAATAGACGGTGGACAAAGCTGGCAATCATCCAACACCTTTGATTCTCTGCCAGGTGGAGATTATACTGTGACTGTTCAGACTTCTTCCGGATGTATGTCCACTACAACAGTTACCATCGATGAGGGCGGAGCATTGGCCGCCTCCATTCTTACCGATGGTCCGTATTGTCAGGGAGAAACGGGAACTTTATTCGGTCAGTCAAGTGGTACCGGTGCGATCGGTTATTCCTGGACTGGCCCGAACGGATACACTTCATCGCTGCAAAACCCGAATGACATAACGGAATCGGGAACGTATATGTTGATTGTGTCTGCCGGATCGTGTACGGGAACTGTTAGTATAGATCTTGTTTTCGCGGAAAACCCGATTGCGATCTTCAGTACTGCTACGGTTTGTGAGGGCAATGAAACCGTTTTCTCCTCATCCGGATCCGGAGTTGAGGCGCCAGACGTTATTACCGACTGGCAATGGACATTTGGAGATGGTATGGTGTCACAAGACGAAAATCCGGTACACGAATACGATCAATCAGGTACCTATGGAGCTACTTTGACCGTTACAAGTTCCAGTGGTTGTCAGGCAACTTTTTCCCAGGGAGTTGAAGTCCTGGAAGCACCGGTTGCTAGCTTTCAATTTTCTCCGGTTATCGTTTCCAGTTCAGATCCTGAAGTAACCTTTACGAATACTTCTCAAAATGCTGATTACTATTTGTGGACATTCGAAGAAGGTGGATCGAATTCAACGGAGATTTCACCAACCTATACTTATCCGCAAACAGATGGTAGTTATACGGTGACGCTAATCGCATACAACGCTTCAGGATGTTTGGATTCCATTCAAAAAGTCATTACGATAGGAGAAGGCGTGGTGTATTACGTTCCGAATACGTTTACACCAAATTCCGATGGGGTAAATGATGTGTTCCTTCCAGTATTTACGAGCGGTTACGACGAGAATAATTACGAAATGTTCATCGTGAATCGCTGGGGCGAACTGATCTTTAGCTCTAACTCAATTACCACCGGTTGGGACGGAACGTACCTGAATAAAAAAGTTCAGGATGGAGTGTATATCTGGGTAATTCGCTTTAAGCATTCGAATGACGATGCTTTTGAACAGGTTCAGGGGCACGTAAGTGTCTTCAGGTAAGATTTAGTCCGTCTCTGTTCCATCAACGAAATACCAGATCCCGTTTTCCTGTTTGAACGTTGATCGTTCCTTGTGAACCTGCAGTTGTCCGGACTTGTCTTTGAAGTAAGCGTAGAAGGTAACGCTATTACCGACAGCTTCTTTTATTTCTAATTTGAGCCAGGTACTTTCTTTTGCCCACTGTTCAATGGATTTTGCAGAATAGTATTTGCGTGTTTTCGGATGCGTAGTTTCTAGTAAATAGGGAATCTTACAGAGTACATAAGCTGTATAACGGGAGCGCATCAATTTCTCAGGGGTTGGGGCTGGAGTACCATTCAGAAATGGGCCACAGCATCGGTCGATATCAATTCCTGAGCAACAGTGACAGGTTAACATATTATTGGGTTGTTTTTAAGTTGTTTAACGTCTTTTTGTCGGGATTTCGGGATGTTGCAACCTGCCGCAATGGAAGGTATTACGAAAAGCACGTATTTTGAATAAAATAAATCAAATTCAACTTTTTCTTCTTCGCGTATCGGTTATCGATAAGATCAACCATTTCCCATTGACTTCGACGAGCTCAAACACATTCACGCCTTCGTGCGAATATTCACCGTTCAGGTAAAACTCATACGGAACCCAAGCCATGGCTAATCGATCATCGATCTTAATCTCTACATCGTGAATGCGTTCATCCCACAAGTCTGTGTGCGGTGTTCCTACAGCCACCAGAAAATCAATCAGTTGCTCATTCGCTATTTTCGTTTCGCCGGTTTTGGAAACAAAACACGTTTTCAGCGTCATGTCGGGATGCATTACACCTCTAATCATCGTACTGTCTCCTTTACGCATGCCATCGAATAATTGATCAATAGAAACGCGAACCAGTGAGTCTTTTGAAGGAGGGGTAGCCTGAACCGTTATCGCGGTTGCAAGAAAAATGAATACGAGTACTACTGTTTTCATACTAATAGAATTAATGAGCTTTTTTAAACGAAGCGAGCCTGATTTCCTGGAATAACTTATCCTGAGCATCACTCAATTGTGAAATGGATACGTAACGACCTTTTCCGAAATCAGCAGCTTCCGTCATCTTTTTTGCGTCGTTTTCACGTGCCTGAATTCCAACTACGGAGAAAGTAACTCCTTTTTTGGCGTACTTTCTCACCACTTTTTGATAATCATCGGAATCCTTATTGAATGCCCCATCGGTGATGATAATTACCTCATTTGCTTTCTGGGGGTCGTAGTTCATCATTACTTGTCGGTATCCCAGTTTGATTCCCTTTCCACCGGCTGTCATACCTTGCGGTTTAAGCTCAGAAATGGCTTTTGCAATTACTTCTTTCCGATCACAAAGTGTTGGAACCTGAAAAATATGAGCATTGTCAGAATACGTAACAATTCCCATGCGATCTACCGGGCGCAATTCATGAATCAGCTGATTCAGCGAATATTTTAGTAGATCCATTTTTTCACCCTGTTTCATAGAGCTGGAAACATCCACCACAAACACAATGTTTACCGGTTTGAAGAATTGTGTTTCGAAGTTCTGCATGGAAAGATCTGCTAGATCGGGATCCACAGGAGGAAGTGTGTCTTGTGTCGATGCCACGTGTTCGTCAATAATGGCAATTGCATCATCGATACTAAGCGTTTCCGAACTATCGGGAATCTCTGCAACAGGGATATCAGGTTCAGGCGTGAACTCCGGATCTTTGCTGAGTGGAATGGTGATTTCTTTGATATCAGCTGCAACATATACACCGGCTTCTTTGCTCAGATAACCTTCGTGAGTTGCCAGGAAATAGAAATATCCCGGCGGAATGGCAATGTGAAAGTTTCCTTTACGGCCCGTCATCCATGCTCCAGCAGGTTCACCGTTTCGGATAATCACCACTTTGGAAACAGCCAGGGGTTCACGCGTTTGCTTGTCTACCGTAATAATCGTTAAATCGGTTGGTTCGTTAGTGGGAGGAGTAGCTCCAAAATCCGGACAAGCAGTCGAAAGCGCCGTTACTTTCGGAAGTTCCTTGACATTCCCAACAACCGAAACAGCTAACGGTTCCTGATGATCACTCATATAGATGTAACAGTTGAAATTGAATGGTCCGCGTTTAATCGGATTCAATTGAATTCGAACCGTTGCGAAATCATTAGGATTGACAATATCCGAACTGAGTTTGTATACCAATTCAGGGTTCTGCTCCACACGAAGAACGTATATCTTGCCACCCGTATTATTTCGAATGGATACATCAGCGAAGCGCTCACTGCCTGCATAAAGGTCACCAAAATCAATGGTAGACACCGACAACGAAGATTGAGCAACCAACGCATTCAAAAAGAACAGAGAGCAAATAAGCGCAAAAAGCTTCATGAACTAAAAATAAGAAAAGACAGTCAGACTAAAGACGTTGGATATAAGACTATAGATAAAAGATCAAAAATGGTTACATATTACTGGATCAAAACACATGATAAACAGAAAGGGCGCAATCTCTTGCGCCCTCAGTTTTAAGTCTATCGTCTGAAGTCTCAGTCCTTACTTAGAATTCTCTTTGATCAATGCATCAAATTGTTTCACGTAGTCTGCGTCTTCTTCTTTTTGAGCGATTGTTTTACCTTTTTCAGCAGTGGCAATAGCTTCTTTTTTCAATCCTTGCTTCACCTGAATTTTTGCCATAAGCAAGTAAACCCAATATGCTTCAGGACGACCTTCAATTGCTTTAGCACACCATTCTCCTGCTTTTTTGATGTCTTTATCAGTAGTGAAATAGTAATTCGCAGCAGAGTAGTATTCGTTCGCCGAAGGACCATTCATTACTTTGTTGATGTTCGCCATCACTTTGGCATCCGTTGGAACCGAGAAAGGGAATGTTACCATGGTTTGGTCCCACATCATCTGGATCGAAGCACCGTCGTTTTTGAGATCACCAATTCCGATCGTAAACGTTTCCGTTACCATTTTTGTAGTTGTTACGACTGAACTCGTTTTCAACGCAACTTTCGAATCGTCCCATTTTTCCGGAGTTCCCCAGTTGTTGGTTGTGGTGTAGAACATCAAATCCCACTTGTCTTTGTTTGGAGTAGTGTAAAGCGCATATGTTCCGGGTTTAAGAGAATCCTTCCCGAAAACCAGAACATCCGTACAGGTGAATGTAGTGTTCTCATTCGCACCGGTTCTCCATACTTGTCCGTACGGAACCAACTCTCCAAAGATTACGCGGTCTTTCTTTCCCGGACGCGAATACTTCACGGTAAGGTCGGTCAAACCAACACGTTGTTCAACTTTTGATGCGGGACTAGCTTGTGGTGCCATTTGTGCCATTGTACTTCCTGTAAACGCCAGGCTTAATAGTAGTATTCTTGCTTTCATTAGTTTGTTTTTTTGATTATTGATTGCGAATTGCGAATTGCGAATTGCGAATTGCGAATTGCGAATTGCGAATTGCGAATTGCGAATTATTTTTGTTTAAGGACGATGAAAATTACGAAAGGTATTTTGAAACGATGGCTCGAATTCACTTTTTCTTATGATTTCCGACGTATTTAATGAATCCTCTTATTTGTTTACTTATGGAATCCGTTTTTTCGCGTAATTCATTGAATTCTTTAAATGTGATATATTCCAGATTGTATGCTATTTGAAGTTGGGTTCTAAGTTCACCTGTGGAGCCTTTCGCAACGTATAGAAAATAGATCAATTGCTGATTTGTTCCACGTTCAAATCCTTCAGAAATGTTTGAAGGGACCGAGACTGATGCCCGACGAATTTGATCTTTTAAACCAAAATCACGTTTTAGTTCCGTGTTGTTTGTGATTTGATAAATTCGAGTGCAAAGTGACATTGCATCTTGCCAAAGTCCGGTTTCTTCGAAGCTTTTTGTTCCAGCCATAATCGTGATTTAAGTTAACGTTATGGTAGGTTGAATAGTGTTCATAAGATGAAGGATACGAATTGCGGATTTACATTAATTCAATCTGCAATTCGTAATCCGAAATCAAGTATTATAGTGCAAATAAACTCGTCAACGCCTCTGCCAATTCAGTATTTGCATCACCGAACTTAGCGCGGTAGTCAGCATGCGAACGCTTAATTACTTCGAACGCTTCTTCTTTTCCGTAAACGTGAGTGATTTCAACATTCTTCGCGCCACCGTCAAGATCTTTGTAAGTAAGGAAGAAGTGACGTACACGGTCAATTACCATTTTTGGCATTTCGCTTAAGTCATTCATTTCACCGTAAGCCTGGTCGCCTTTCAAAACAGCGATGATCTTATCGTCTGCTTCACCACCGTCGATCATGCGGAATCCACCGATTACCTTCGCTTCAGCCAAAATGTTCCCGTGGTTGAATGAACGCTCGCTTAACACACAAATGTCAAGTGGGTCACCATCTCCGGTAATATCTGTTCTTCCCGTTTTCTCGTTAGAGAACGCCGCGATTTCATCGCCACAGTATGTTTGAGGAACAAATCCGTAAAGGCAAGGCATGTGGTTCGACAATTTCTGTGGTCTGTCAACCATGATGTAACCTGACGGTTTGTGAATTTCATATTTAATAGAATCGCTTGGAATGATTTCAATAAATGCATTTACAATAGCCGGTTGTTTTTCACCGATTTCAATTCCGTGCCAAGGATGCGATGTAAAGCGCTTGCTCATCGCTGCAATTAGTTGTTGTACTTCTGGTTTCATGCGCGTAAAGATAGTTAGAATTGAAAATTAAGAATGGAATTGAAAAGAAGAAAAGTTGTGGACAAAGCTTAAGGGGTAAGTCTCCCTTTTCAATTTTAGAATTTTTAGTTTTCAATTCCTCACAAGGACTTCCCGCTGTGGATACGGAATATGAATGTTGTTCTGGCGAAACAGGCGATCGATTTCAAAACGGATGTCGCTTTTGTATTCGTTGATATCCCAGTTCTGATCTGCCCAGAAAATGAGTTCCATGTTCAATCCATTCTCCCCGAATTCGGTCAGACGCACCTGAATGGGATGTTCCTTTTTTACTTTCGGGTGCGAGTTTGCCGCCTGAATTAAGAGTTCTTTCACCAACTCAGTTTCTGAACCATAGTGTACGGTAACGTTCATTCTAAACCGGGAAAGGGTAGAGCCATGACTCCAGTTTTCAATGTATTCCTGGGTCAGTTTGGTATTGGGAACAATCAGTACATTGCCATCGCGGGTTTCAATTTGCGTGGTGCGTACATTGATTTTAAGGATTTTGGCGACAATCGATTCACTTGATTTTCCGTCGTGCAATTCAATCACATCACCAATGCGAATGCTCCCTTCAAATAACAACACGAATCCGGAGAACATGTCTTTGAATACGTCCTGTAATCCAAGCCCTAAACCAACCAACAATGCTGCGGATCCTCCGAGAAATACTGTTGGTTCAATGTTCAGTGCCGAGAGCGACCAGATAATTGCGATCGTGTAGACAATGTACTTCGCAACCTGGAGCGTAACGTATTCTCGTCCGCGACTGGATTTTCCGTCTCTTCTAAAACGACGTTGCAGGTATAGGTGAACGAGGTTCAGGACAACCTTTGCTCCGAAGAAAATCACAATCACGAGTAAGACATTTCCAAAGCTTAACTCGACGCGATTGGTTTTGATGAAATCGTATTCGATGAATTTCGCAAACGTAGCGCTCTCGGGATTGTTAATACGGAAACTCAAAATCCCGAGAAAAAAAGCAAGGATATATACACTCTGACTAAACAGGCGGAGGTATGTTTCTTTCCTTCCATCCAGTCGAATATTTGCCTCCGATAAGTACTTTTTGAGAACACGTTGAACGACTCGTCGAAGTCCTATGGCTAGAATTACGAGGCCGGCAATGATAACAAGGTTCAGAATATAAACCTTGTACGGACCGAACATAAAAAGATAATCAACGGCTTGTGTCTCAGGCATTGTTTATGGTAGAATTATTCGTCCCATTTGTTGCGAAATGGCTTGTTTAACGCGCTCTAAGATAATCTGTTCCGATAATAAATCAACCATTCGTTCATCATTCGTTGAACCGATTTCCGCCAGTTCATCATTAATTTCCCGAATACGATTTAAGATCACACGCTTTTTAAATGCGAAGATCACTGACATGACAAGCGTTTTCAGTTTATCTACCTCCTGAGTAGTTTCCACATTGTACTTCAATAACCACTGAGGACTCAATTCGTACGTTTCTGTTTCAATGTCTGCCACCCATTGAACAATCTCCTGATCTTCGTGTTTCATCCAATACGAAGTTTTGAAGAGAGTCTTTTCGTTCAACCCATCAACAATGTGCTGGTAGATCCGCTGAAACAACGGATAGTTGAAATGAAGGTCATCCTTTGCCAATTCATGAACAATAAGTTCGGTTACGGAAACCTCTACTTCTTCAGGAATTCCCTGGTCGTTAATGTGTTGTGTGTGTGTCGCGTACTTCCCATATTTTACCAAAACGCGCAGCAAATCAAATTCCTCGTGAGAATATTCCTCTTTTGGTGGAGTGATTTGCTGTTCTGCGGCCTGAGTGAGGGTGTCAGTCAGGGTATCGTTTTCTTTGATTTGAGGCTCGTTAAGCTCTTTCGCAAGTATGGTTTTGCGTTTTCCATTGAGTTCGTTGAGAACGATCGCTTCGTCAATTCCGAATTGTTTCGCAATTTCTTTGGAATACACCGAGCGCGTTATCTGGTCGGGAATTAACGAGATGGAATGAACAATGTCTTTGATAAGCCCCGCTCGTTTGATCGGGTCGTTGTCTGCATCGGCAAGAAGAAGAGACGTTTTGAAACTGACGAAATCCTGTGTGTTGTCAGCGATGAACGCCAGTAGTTCCGAGGTTGAAACTTTTTTCGAATAGGAATCCGGGTCATCACCATCCGGGAAGAGCATTACTTTCACGTTCAACCCTTCTTCCAGAATCAAATCGATCCCACGGAACGAAGCCTTGATTCCAGCCGCGTCGCCATCGTAAAGGATCGTAATGTTATTCGTGTAACGTTTAATGAGCTTGATCTGCTCTTTGGTAAGCGAAGTTCCCGATGAAGAAACTACGTTTGTTACGCCGGCCTGATACAAACTGATTACGTCGGTGTATCCTTCACAGAGGTAACAGTTATCGTACTTGATGATGTCTCCTTTGGAGAAGTACAAGCCGTAGAGAATCTCACTCTTGTTGTAGATAATACTTTCGGGCGAGTTGAAGTACTTCGCGATCTTTTTATCGTTCTGTAACGTACGGCCACCAAACCCAAGTACGCGACCTGAAACCGAGTGAATCGGAAACATTACACGTCCACGGAAAAAGTCGAACGAACGTTCTTCCTTGGTTTTCACCAATCCAACGTTTTCGAGGTATTCCTTTTTGTATCCTTTGTCCAGAGCGGCCTTTGTGAAATCATCTCCCGAGTTAAGACAATATCCCAGTTGAAATTTCTGAATGATGTCTTTTCTGAATCCACGCTCTTCAAAGTAGGAAAGGCCGATCGCCTGACCTTCGCTATGTTCGTGCATACGATTCACAAAGTGTTCGCGCGCAAATTCATTGATGATGTACAAGCTTTCGCGTTCAGAAACAGCTGCAAGTTCTTCCGGACTTTGAGCGCGTTCTTCGGGAACCTGGATGCTGTATTTGTCGGCCAGCCAACGCAATGCCTCCGGGTAGGAGTAATGTTCTTTTTCCATCAGAAAAGACACAACATTTCCACCTTTTCCGGAAGAGAAGCATTTGTAGATTTGCTTTGCTGGCGAAACCATGAATGAAGGCGTTTTTTCGTCCACGAACGGACTCATCCCTTTCAGATTCGAACCCGCACGTTTCAACGAGACAAACTCTCCGATCACCTCTTCGATGCGGGCAGTTTGAATGATTTCGTCTACAATATGCGGAGGTATTTTTGCCATTCTTAAAACGATGTCGCATTATTGCGACATTGGATAGTTAGTTTGTCGGTTCGTCGTAATTTTTTTCAAAATCAACTGTTCCGTCCTCTTTGCGGAAAATCCATAGTCCGGCTTCTTTATCGTCGCGGTATTCACCTGTGTAACGCACATTTCCATTCGGGTAACGCACCATGGTTAAACCATTTTTCTTCCCCATTGTGTATTCGGTCATGGACTGTTCTGTTCCCGATTCGGAATAAAAGAACCATCTACCGTTACGCAGGCCTTCTTTCGTTTGAGGGCCCTGAAATTTTACGGCAGTTCGTCCCGGATAATACTCCGTATAGATTCCGTTTTTGATTTCAACCAATGGAAGGTCTTTTTCTTTCTTCTTTGGTTTGTTTGCTGCCTCTTCGCCACATGAAGTGAGGAAAAGAACGACAAGTACGCTAAAAAATAGGGTAATCGTGTTTTTCATAATGGAATATTCCTGATGGATTCAAAGTTACTCAATCTATCTGTTTTTCTGACGAGGGAAACGGAAGGAAATGAGAAAGGGTTGAAGAAACCTGGTTGGTTGTTGGGTGGATAACGAACTTACACCACACAAAAAATCCGCCGACCTAATGACCGACGGATAAAGACCTTATGCTGTGGTTGTGGTCCAGTAATAAACGTTCTCTATGCCGTAGAAAACCGAACCGAAGTTTTGTCTTTCGTGGCGACGATTGACTCTTCTTCTCGTACGTCTGCGCGTTCTTCTTCGTGTTCCGCCGTTCGTTTGCGCAATCATGAGTTCATGCTGTGCCCCCGATTGGAAAGCGGTGCTATTGCTTTGAGTTGGAACTTCCATTTCTTCGGGCAACAAAAAGGCGAGTGCCAGCCCCGAAGTCAGTAGTGCTATAAAAAGTGTTTTCATCATTGACCAATTTTACGATTCGACTTGAACCGAATGTACAAAAAAATCCGTCGGTCTGCCTATGCAAAACCGACGGATTTCCGTTAATTATAGACCCCTAAGGTTTTATTTCTTTTCGTCTACTTCTTCGAAGTCAACGTCAGTTACTTCATCACCGGAGTTTGATCCTCCCGCATTTGTACCTGCGCCAGCGCCTGCATCACCACCTCCGGCGTTCGCTGCGTTGTACATTTCCTGAGAAGCTGCCTGGAATGCTGTGTTCAAACGTTCCATTGCTGCATCAAGGTTATCCATGTTCTTCGCTTCGAATTCGGTTTTCAACGCTGCCAATGCATCCTCGATCGGTTGCTTTTTATCAGCAGGAATCTTATCACCGTATTCTTTCAACTGACGCTCAGTCTGGAAGATCAACGAGTCGGCCTTGTTCAATTTCTCAGCTTCTTCACGACGCTTGTGGTCTGCATCTGCATTTGCTTCAGCCTCAGCTTTCATGCGCTTGATTTCATCATCAGACAAACCTGAAGAAGCTTCAATCTTGATGGATTGCTCTTTTCCGGTTCCTTTGTCTTTCGCAGAGATGTGCATGATACCGTTTGCATCGACATCGAATGTTACTTCGATTTGCGGCTCACCACGACGTGCAGGCGGAATGTCTGTCAATGAGAAGCGACCCAGTGTTTTGTTGTCCGCTGCCATTGCGCGTTCACCTTGTAGTACGTGGATGTCTACTGCCGGCTGGTTGTCTGCTGCTGTTGAGAAGGTTTCTGACTTCTTAGTCGGAATAGTTGTATTTGCTTCGATTAATTTCGTGAATACACCACCCATTGTTTCAATACCCAATGAAAGTGGAATTACGTCAAGAAGCAAGACATCTTTCACTTCACCTGTCAATACACCACCTTGAATTGCCGCACCGATTGCAACTACTTCATCCGGGTTAACTCCTTTTGAAGGAGCTTTTCCGAAGAAACGCTGAACAGCATCCTGGATCACCGGAATACGTGTTGAACCACCTACAAGAATTACTTCGTTGATATCACTGGTGCTCAATCCTGCATTTTGCAATGCGGAACGACAAGGAGCGATAGTTCTTTCAACAATCGAAGCAATCAATTGCTCAAATTTTGCACGTTGCAATGTTCTTACCAAGTGCTTCGGAATTCCGTTCACCGGCATGATGTATGGCAAGTTGATTTCAGTAGATGTTGTTGAAGAAAGTTCAATTTTAGCTTTTTCAGCAGCCTCTTTCAAACGTTGCAAAGCCATTGGATCCTGACGCAAGTCGATTCCTTCTTCAGCCTTGAACTCGTCAGCCAACCACGTGATGATAGCCTCATCCACATCGTCACCTCCAAGGTGAGTATCCCCGTCAGTAGCCAATACTTCGAATACGCCGTCGCCCAATTCAAGGACTGAAACGTCATGAGTACCACCACCGAAGTCGAATACTACAATTTTCTGGTCGATACCTTTTTTATCCAAACCGTAAGCCAAAGCCGCTGCGGTTGGTTCGTTGATGATACGCTTGATCGTCAAACCTGCGATTTCACCAGCTTCTTTTGTTGCCTGACGTTGAGAGTCATTAAAGTATGCAGGAACAGTTACAACTGCTTCAGATACTTCATGTCCAAGGTAATCTTCAGCAGTCTTCTTCATTTTCTGAAGAATCATCGCAGAGATTTCCTGTGGCGTGTACAAACGCCCGTCGATGTCCACACGTGGAGTATTGTTATCACCTTTTACTACTTTGTAAGGTACGCGGTCTGCTTCTTTTTTCGTTTCATCGAATGAAGATCCCATGAAACGTTTGATGGAATAGATGGTTTTAGTAGGGTTCGTAATCGCCTGACGTTTTGCGGGATCACCAACTTTACGCTCACCACCTTCAACAAAAGCCACAACTGATGGAGTTGTACGTTTACCTTCCGCATTGGTGATTACAACCGGCTCATTTCCTTCCATTACGGAAACACAAGAGTTAGTTGTACCTAAGTCGATTCCAATGATCTTTCCCATTTTATTTGTTTTTCGTTTTTATCAGATTTTCCCTCCTTAAGTCAAAGGTTGTGCCAGCGGAAAAATGACAAGAACGAATGTCAGTATTGTCAGGAATTGACCGGAAATTGCCAAAAACGGCTGTCGATTTGGCAGAAATCAGCAACAAACTGACAAAAGAACTTAAGGGAAGTACTTGTTCATTAACGTGTAGTCAATATTCTCGCTTTGTTGATGACAAGAAATGCAGGTATTCCCCTTATGAACTGCTGAGGTAGCCACAGAACCGTCTGCATTGATATATCCCCACACCCATCCGTTCTGATCGGCGTACTCGTGGTTGGACTGCTTCCATAAAATGGCGTAACGACCAATTGTAGTGCTATCCGCAAATAGCTCTTTAACGATTAATGAACCGTCAGGAAAAGAGGCATTCGAAAGGACTTTACCGTTACCATCAAGCTGAGTCTGAGCCAGTGTATTGTATCGCGTTTTTAGAAATGGCCAGTTGTGTCCTGAACCTGAGCTTTTTTCATAAAGGGAGTCGTTGAACTGATACCACTCGAAACCAACGGTGTCCATTGCCATTTCGCGAAGTTCATCATCTATTTGGGAAGGCACTTTATCCTTACTGCAACTGCTCAAAACAGAAGCCACGATAAAGCCTGCCACAATCCCTTTTTTCATCAATTTCGAATCTCCACTAAAATTAATGCAACGCCATTTAAATGCAAAGGAAATTTTATCGAAGAATTTTGGTCTTTTTACCACTTTGATCACTTCTCCTCAACCAAACCTTCACGCAAATCACAATTCCGCCAAGTAAACCAACGAGATACGAACTGATGTGTGCCCAACCAACGGACAAATATGCCACATGCTTCTCTTCCGGAACCTGATCTGCAAAACGGGGAATCATATAAATGACACCAGTGCTGGCAAGAATAAACCCAATGATACCAGCCAAGGTTGAACAGCAGACCATGATGATGAGTAATCGAAAAACCCATTTTCGGATCAATTCAAATGGAAGCGAAGGCGATTTCCCGATGACGTTGTGAACGATGATGAAAACACCAAGCATGACGCCGACCCACCAGGTCGCCAATACTCCCCAAACAAGAGCAAGTACGAACGGGTTTTCGCTTTCAATGACTTTTTTGTGACCGATTGTAAAGTATTCTACGCAGATGTTTGCCGTAAATAAATCATGGAAAATACCAAAGGCAATAGCCCCGAATAAGCAAAGAAAAAATGTCTTAACGTGAATCATTCTTCAGCAACTGCTTCCTTCCGCTTGAACGCAATGTAATAAATCGGAATTCCAACCAAAATCAATACAATGCTACCGAACGTGTCCCAGAATGTGAAAACAGTCAATGAAACACAAATCACCAATGCAAGCAAAATATAAAGAATTGGGATAACCGGGTAACCGAATGCCTTGTACGGACGTTCAGCATCCGGCATTGTTCTACGCAGTTTAAATAACCCTGCAATGGTCACAATGTAAAAGATCATGGAACCGAACGTAGCGAATTTGATTAGAATGCCGTAAGATCCGGAACAACACAAAATGATTGCCCAGATTCCCTGTGCCCACATCGCCCAGGCAGGAACTCCGAATTGATTGACTTCACTGGCTTTTTTGAAGAACAAACCGTCTTTTGACATGGCGTAGAACAAACGTGAACCTGCCATAATCAATCCGTTATTACAACCGAACGTGGAAATCATGATCAAAACAGCCATCAATACATTTGCAACGGTTCCGAACAACATAAATGCTGCCGAGGTTCCCACACGACCTTCATAAGCAAATTGAATTCCGCTGGAAACAACGTTGTCGCGCGTGTATGGATCAACTCCTTCTGCTAACGGTGCGCCTTCCAACGGCAACAAGCCAAGGTAAGCTACGTTGGCAAGAATGTAGAGAATCGTTACGATCAACGTTCCCAAAAACAACGAACGCGGAAGGTTGCGCTGCGGATTGCGAATATCTCCTGCAATGAAGGTTACGTTGTTCCATGCGTCGCTGGAGAACAGTGAGTTGATGATCGTCGTGGAGATGGCAATCATCAAACCTATTGGAAGAAAGGTTTCAATGAACACATTTCCATCAGCATCCATCGTTGTTTTTTTCGCAGTCCACATGTAATCGGTGTACCAGTCAAACGCGCCGTCGTGTTCGTTCCAGACCAATCCGAAGTTCTGTTCAAAGAACCCTGAAGTACAACCGTACCAGATTCCGGCAATAATGAGAACGGTTAGCGCTAATAGTTTGGAGCTGGTGAAAATGGTCTGAATGATCTTTCCATACTGAATTCCGCGGACGTTCAACCACGTTAGAATCAGAATTGTAGCAACACCCACAAGGTTAGCTACTTTCACATCTACTCCGGCATAACTGAATAAAATGGTGTTCAAAGAAGGGAACAAAATTCCGGCAAATTTCCCGAAAGCAACGGCAACAGCTGCAATTACTCCGGTTTGAATCACAGCGAAAACGGTCCAGCCATAAAGGAAAGAAGTCAATTTTCCCCAGGCTTCACGGATGTAAACGAATTGTCCACCTGCTGTTGGAAACATAGCTGCCAATTCGCCATAACTCAACGCACCGAAAAGAGTAATCACACCTGTAAGAAGCCAGGTCACTAATAACCAACCTGAACTTCCGAGGTCTTTTGCCATATCCGACGATACAATGAAAATCCCGGAACCGATCATACTTCCTGCTACAAGAAATGTTGCATCCATCAGTCCGAGGGACTTTTTGGATGATTTGTCATGTTGAGCTTCCTGAGCAGAACCGGAATCTCCCGGAATTAAGGGTGTGTTTTCTTCCATAAGTGTTGCGTGTCAATATTGTATCGACGCCCCCAAAGATAAGAACAGTGTTGAATATGTTTCTATTTACGATCAATAACCAAAAATTATCGATGAATTACGTGTTTTGTACATTGAAGTATTACAAAATCTTTTTTTTGCCGGCTCTGAATTGAAATTTTCCGTCTATTAGATAAACTATTACTACTACTTGTATGAGGCTACTAATTTCACGATTAAACTCGTTGAAGAAAATGAGCTTAATGTTTTCTTTAACGATGTTGTTATCTTACGGTGCTACAGCTCAGACTGCCAGGCATCATTATCAATTTAAAGTTGAATGGGTCAATGACCTTGCTGCGGCGAAAGAAATGACGGATTTTATTCGTCCTGTGTTCAATACTGCGCAAGAACCATTCGGATACTTCCCTTATTTTAATGCAAACACAGGGCAATTTGATTTTATCTCTGCAATTGCAGTGACAGAAGACGAATTGAGAAATGTATTGGATAGCCATTCATTGGTGCTCCTTAGTTTTTCTGATAGCAAAACGGAACAAATAGAGGTACAAAAATGAAGAAGCTGATTATCATGAGCCTGGTGTTGTCGGGAGGACAATTGCTGGCTCAAACAACCAATTGTGCAGGTGCTACGCAAGTGTGTAACGACGTGGCTTTCTCCGGAAATAGCTCAGGATCTGGTTCGCAGGAATTGAATGGAAGTAACCAGGGATGTCTTGGGATTGAACACCAAAGTTCATGGTACTATTTTCAGCCTGTTACTTCGGGAACGATCGCATTAACAATCACAACTTCGGTAGATTACGACTTCGCAATCTGGGCCACAGGGAACTGCAATGCTCTTGGATCCCCTGTACGATGTTCCTATTCTGCAAGCTCCGGTAATACCGGGTTGGCCGCCACGACACCCGGAACACCGACCGGATGCGGGTTTTTAGGGCTTTTTGCTTGTCCTCCGGGACCAGTTACCGATGCGACTGAGAACGCAAGTGGTGATAAATGGGTAATGCCACTGAATGTAACTGCGGGGCAAACGTACATCATGCTCATTGATAACTTCACCGCCAATTCGTCGGCATTTACCTTAGACTGGACATTTTCAAATGGTGCAACGTTGGATTGTAATCCGATTGTGCTTCCTGTTGAGCTGTCAGGAATGATTGCTTACTACAATACGCAGCGTAAATGCAATACACTTACCTGGTCGACGGAATCCGAAATGAACAACGATTACTTTACGGTTGAACGTTCCAATGACGGTGAATTCTGGTCAGTGGTTTCCAAGCAGTACAGCGCTGGAAATACTTCTGCAAAAACGCAGTATACTTATGATGACTACACTTTTGCCGCGAATGGTTACAATTACTACCGTTTGAGTCAAACCGATAAAAACGGAGCAGTAAAAGTGTTGAAAGTAGCAGCTGTTGACAATTCGGAAAACGGTGTAAAACTGATGAAAATGGTTAATGTGTTAGGTCAGGAAGTGGATGAAACGGCAACGGGTTATATTCTGCTGATATACGAAGATGGCTCCGTAGAGAAGATCTACAAATGATGAATCAAGTATTTATATTAATGTCCCTGGTGAGTCACTCACCGGGGATTTTTGTTTATGGAGGTTGGGATATCAAACCGAGTGGTTGAGTCACGCTGATCAGAGTGTATGTTGAATTGTCTTCAGACCAACTAAAAAAGGCCCATCAAATTGATGAGCCTTCTTTTATCATGAATGAAATTTATTCTTCGTCTTCGGAAGCGTCCGGTGCAACATCAAGGATAGCATCGTGTCCTTTCAGTGCCTGCCCCAATTCGTAATCGTTCAATTTACTGTTGTTTCTTGAGTACAGGAAGTAAACCAAAATACCAAGAGTCGACCAACAGATGAAAGCAATCCATGTATCAGGGCGTACGAAATACATCAATCCAATGTTAAACAATGCTCCCAACGGTGCAACAACCCAAACTGCCGGGGTTTTGAACGGACGCTCAAGGAACGGTTGTTTTACACGCAATACCAGAACTGCGATAGAAATCATCGAGAATGCAAGTAGCGTTCCCATTGAACACATTTCAGAAACTTTATCGATTGGAGTAACTGCTGCAACAATAGAAACAATGGTACCAACCAATAATGTACTTCTGTATGGTGTTTTGAATTTGCTGTGAACTTTTCCGAACAATCCGAAAGGCAACAAACCGTCTTTTGCCATTCCAAGGAAAATACGGGTTTGTCCCAACATCATCACCAACATTACCGAAGTCAAACCGGCAACCGCTGCAATGGTGATCAGTACAGTTGCCCAAGGCATTCCAACTCCTTCAAACGCAGAAGCTACAGGAGCTTTCATGTCAAGTTTGTCGTAAGGAACCATTCCTGTAAGTACAAGAGACACAACAATGTATAAAATAGTACAGATTACCAACGACATTACAATCGCAAATGGTACATCTTTTTTCGGATTAATCGCCTCTCCGGCTTGCGTGGAAACGGCATCGAAACCGATATAGGCAAAGAATACAATAGTTGCTGCAGTAACAACACCGGTCCAGCCGAAGTGTCCGGCACCAGCATCATCAACCACGCGCTCAGGAACAAACGGAGTGTAGTTGCCTGTATCAATAAAGAAGAATCCAACGAAAATCACGAACAATACAACTGCAACTTTCAGGATAACAATTAGGTTATTTGTTTTCGCAGCTTCTTTAATTCCTTTTACAAGAATTGCTGTTACAACCCATGTAATCAAAAGAGCAGGAAGGTTGAACGCGAAATCCGGAGCTGCAACTCCCATTGCTTTTGCCTTTTCAGCTGCTGTAACCGGGTCGTTCATAATCCATAAAGGCGGATCAATGTGGAACTGATGCAGAAGTTTTTCGAAATAACCACTCCATGCGACGGCAACAGTTGTGGCTCCCATCATGTATTCCAGAATGAGGTTCCAACCGATAATCCAGGCAAATAACTCGCCCATGGTACCGTAAGAATATGCGTACGCAGATCCTTCAACCGGAAGAACAGATGAAAATTCCGCATAAGCAAGAGATGCAAACAAACATCCGATACCTGCGATTACAAAAGAAAGCGCCAAAGCCGGACCTGCGTGATCGTGAGCTGCAATTCCGGTAAGGGTGAAAATTCCCCCTCCGATAATCGCACCGATTCCAAGGGAAGTCAATCCCCAGCGACCCAATACACGATTGAGTTCATTTTTTTTCATGTCCGCTTCGAAAAGCGCTATGGGTTTCTTACGCCATGGACTTTTTGCCATTTTCTATAGTTTTTTAATGTGATTCAAGCCGCTAAAGATAAAAAAAATGTTAAGTCCCGTGTGATAATCAATGGTAATCTGATGTTTATATCTTAGCTTAGCTAGCGGCTCCCATTTTGCGATTTGTTCTACCTTTGAAACAATTAAACGCTTATGTGGATTTTCCGTTTTCGCCAGTTTATCAGAAACTTTTTCAGACTCCTTACCATTATTGGGATCCTTTTAAAGCATGGAATTCAGAATTGGCTGACTACAGGATTTTTACGAAAAATTTTCGATCCGAAGGGGAAACGAAGAATGACTCGATCAGAGCGTTTGCGCCACATCATTGAAGATCTTGGTCCAACATACATCAAATTCGGACAAATCCTTGCCGATCGTCCTGATCTTGCATCGGAAAACCTCCGGGTTGAATTGAAGAAATTACAGTCGTCCGCCAGGCCATTTGATGACGATCATGCCCATGCACTCATCGAAAAGGAACTCGGAGATACAATTACCAATGTTTTTTCTGAATTCCGGGAAGAACACATCGCATCGGCATCTATCGCGCAAGTGTATCTTGCAACCCTGCACAATGGGGAAAAAGTTGTATTGAAAGTGCAACGCCAGGGAATCCGAACCAAAATCAAACTGGATATCATCCTGATTCGCGTTCTTGCAATGAAGATTCAGCGAGGATTCCCGGAATTGAATTCTTTCAACATCGTTGCCTTTGTGGAAGATTTCGGTGAAACGATTCTGAAGGAGCTTGATTTCAATAACGAAGTGTCGAACATGCTGCGTTTCCGTCACATGTTTATAGACGATGATCGTTGTTACATTCCGAAAGTATATGAACGCTACTGTACACCGCGCCTTCTGGTGATGGAGTACATTGAAGGTGTTACTCCGGAATCGGCGGAAGTATTACAGGCAAAGGGATTCGATACGCAGCAAATTGCCGAGAATGGAGTGAACATCATCCTGACAATGATTTTGAAACACGGTTTCTTCCATGCCGATCCGCACCCGGGGAACCTGTTCATTCGCGGAAACAACCAGATTGTGATGATCGACCATGGAATGTGTGCTTCGTTGAAGCCGAAGCAAATTACCGGATTGATCAACTTCCTCATCGGTTTTGCAGATAAAAACCCGCATAAGATTGTTAAGAGCCTTTTATTGCTTACTCAGGTCAACTACCTGAAAGAACGTGAAGACCTTGAATTTGATATTGACGAATTGATCCACAAGTACTCGTACCTGAGCTACGACAAAGTCGATCTGTCAGGGTTGTTCAACGACACTTTTAAGTTGTTGATGAAGTACGAAATCAAGATCCCGAGCAACCTGTACATGTTGTTGAAGACACTGGTAACGATTCAAAAAGTGGCGGAATCGTTGCACGCGAAGTTGTCTTTGATTGACATGATTCGTCCGTACGCGAAGGAGAAAATCATGGAAAACTTCACCTGGGCGAGCATCAAATCGAAGATTGTTAACGCTGCGGAAGATTACCTGTACTTTCTCGACGGTTTCCCTCGTGACGTCAAAGAGATCGTTTCTACCTTCAAAACACAGGGACTTCGCCACAAAATCCTTCTCGACGAGAAAGGAACGACCAACAAGCAAATCCGAAATCACGTTTACCTGATCGGTTCCTATGTATTGATCGGAGTATTGGTGATTTGTTCGACGCTTTTGAAAATCTTCAACATCCAACGATTGGTGGTCGACGGAAAACTGCAGGAACATCGAATTTTCGGAACCTTCCCGGACTACTTCTTCCTGGTGATCATCATCGTGGCGATATTCATGGTGCTGCGCTTGATTTTGAGAAGAAAGTAGCGGACGTTTGTTACCTTGGAAATTCTCAATTCAATAATTACCAATGATCAAGTGACAAACTTCCTTGATAATTTCATCATTGATAATTGATAATTACCTTTGCACGCATAAAACCAGAGACTTCATATCTCAAATAACACAACAATGACAGTACAAGAGATTCGCAAACACTACTTCGAATTTTTCGCTTCGAAACAACATCAGATTGTGCCTTCTGCACCAATGGTGGTTAAAAACGACCCAACGCTGATGTTTACGAACGCCGGTATGAACCAGTTTAAAGATTTTTTCCTGGGGAACGCCGTGCCGAAAAATCGTCGTGTGGCCAATTCACAAAAATGTTTGCGCGTTTCCGGAAAACACAATGACCTGGAAGAAGTTGGGGTAGACACTTACCACCATACCATGTTCGAAATGTTGGGGAACTGGTCGTTTGGAGATTACTTCAAAGCGGAAGCAATCGAATGGGCGTGGGAATTGTTGACAGAAGTTTACAAAATCCCGAAAGACCGTTTGTATGTAACTGTTTTCGAAGGTGACGAAAAAGACGGTGTTCCGAAAGATCAGGAATCTTACGACATCTGGAAAAAATACATAGCTGAAGACCGCATTATCCTTGCTTCCAAGAAAGACAACTTCTGGGAAATGGGGGATACAGGTCCATGCGGCCCATGTACTGAAATTCATGTGGACAATCGTCCGGAAGCCGAGCGTCAGGCTACTCCGGGGAAACAATTCGTGAACGAAGACCATCCGCAGGTAATCGAAATCTGGAACAACGTATTCATGCAATTCAACCGTAAGGCAGACGGAAGTCTGGAGAAATTGCCGGAAACACACGTGGATACGGGAATGGGATTGGAACGTTTGGCGATGACTTTACAAGGAAAAACTTCCAACTACGATATCGATTTGTTCCAGGCGCTGATCGAACACATGGAGGGTGTTTCCGGAAAGAAATATGGAGTAGACGAAACAACGGATATCGCGCTTCGCGTGATTGCAGACCACGTTCGTGCAATTGCATTTTCCATTTCAGACGGACAATTGCCGTCGAATACAGGAGCGGGATACGTAATTCGTCGCATCTTGCGTCGTGCAGTGCGTTACGGTTACCAGACACTTGGTTTACAGGAGTCGTTCCTTGCAGGACTTTCTCGTGTGCTTGGTGATGTAATGGGTGAAGCGTTCAACGAATTGCGTACACAAGGCGAATTGATCGAGAAAGTAATCCGCGAAGAAGAAAACAGCTTCTTCAAAACATTGGAACAAGGATTGAAACGCATGGATAACCTGATCGCTCAGGTGCGTAAATCGGGCGAAACAATCCTACAGGGGCCGGCTGTATTTGAATTGTACGATACCTTTGGTTTTCCAATTGACCTGACTTCATTGATTGCCCGTGAAAATAACCTATTGGTGGACGAAGACGGTTTCGATACTGAGTTGCAAAAGCAAAAAGATCGCTCCCGTGCCGCAACGAGCATTGAAACGGCTGACTGGGTGAACCTACGCGAAGATTCCGAAGAAGAATTCGTCGGATACGATCATTTGACCACTCAGGTGGAGATTGTTCGCTACCGTAAAGTGATCCAGAAGCAGAAACAATTCTTTCAGATCGTACTGAACCTTACACCGTTTTACCCTGAAGGTGGTGGACAAGTAGGAGATACCGGAGTGTTGGTAAACAACGAAGAAACCGTTACCATTTTCGATACGAAAAAAGAAAACGGATTGATTGTTCACCTGACCGAAACAATGCCAAAGAATCCGAAGGCAACATTCCAGGCAAAAGTGAATGAGAAAAACCGTCGCTTGTCTGCCTGCAACCACAGCGCAACACACTTGTTGCACCATGCATTGAGAACGGTTCTTGGCACACACGTTGAACAAAAAGGTTCATTGGTGAGTCCAAACTACCTGCGTTTCGACTTCTCACATTTCTCTAAGGTAACCGATGAAGAAATGGCGAAAATCGAAGCAATGGTCATTGCAGGAATTCGTGCAAACATTCAACTCGACGAAAAAAGAAACGTTCCGATCGAAGTAGCAACCGAAATGGGAGCTATGGCTTTGTTCGGTGAAAAATACGGTGATACCGTTCGTGTCATCAAGTTCGGTGATTCTGTGGAATTGTGTGGAGGAACGCACGTTCAGAATACCGGTCAGATTGGTTTGTTCAAGATTCAGGCTGAGTCTGCTGTTGCTGCTGGAATCCGTCGTATTGAAGCGATTTCAAACGAAGCGGTTGAACAGTATTACGAAGACCGCGATTCAACCCTGAAAGGTGTAACCGATTTGTTGAAAAATCCGAAAGACGTTACTAAGGCAGTTGAAGACCTGATGGCAAAAAACAATGCTTTGCAGAAACAGGTTGAAGAATTCAAAAAGCAACAGGCAAAATTGGTGAAAGCAGAACTGAAAGCGAAAATTCAGAACAACGGCGGCGTTTCATTTGTGGAAGCTATCGTTGATCTGGATGCGGGTTCAGTAAAAGATATTTTGTTCCAGCTAAAAGGTGAAGTACAGAACTTTGCTGCTGTGATCGGCTCCGTGGAAGGCGACAAATGTGCAGTTAGTGTGTGCATTGATGAAGCGTTGGTTGCGTCCAAAGGATGGAATGCCGGAGCAGTTGTGAAATCAGTTGCTTCCCACATTCAGGGAGGTGGAGGAGGACAGGCGTTCTTCGCTACCGCCGGAGGGAAAAATCCTGCAGGATTGGAAACCGCACTTAACGAGGCAAAAGCCTTATTAAACTAGTGTCGAATAACGCGAAACATACAGCCCTGCTGATTACGTTTTACTGGCCGCCTTCAGGTGGACCTGGCGTGCATCGCTGGTTGCGTTTTTCGCGTTACTTTAAACCGAATTCCTGGAATTTACACGTGTATGCTCCCCAGGAAGCTTCCTGGCCAATGCGGGATGATGAGTTGCTGAAAGAAATTCCCGATGAGGTAATTGAATTCCGCGCTCCGATCTTTGAACCGCATACATTATTGGGCAAAAAGAACAACCCGAATGTGGGTGGAGGACTTACGCAGCAAAAGAAAGCCGGTTCACTTCAGAAAATGATCATCTGGGTTCGCGGAAACCTGTTCGTTCCGGATGCTCGTGTGTTCTGGATCAAACCAAGTGTTCGACGTCTGAAAAAATACCTGAAGGAACATCCGGAAATCGATGTGATCATTTCAACCGGACCACCTCATAGCTGTCACGTGATTGCACTCCGATTGAAGAAACACTTCCCAGAATTGAAATGGGTGGCTGATTTCCGTGATCCCTGGACCGAAATTGATTTCTATAACGAACTCTCAATTGGCAAACGTGCCGATGCAAAACAGAAACGTCTTGAACGTGAAGTGTTGAAAACCGCGGATAAAGTCATTTCCATTGGGAATGATTGTGCTGCGGGACTTCAACGAATAGGGAAACGATCTGTAGAGGTGGTAACCAATGGATTCATTTTTCCTGAATTGGGAGATCGTGCGCTGGATGAAGGATTTACCATTGCACATTTTGGCTCGATGTCGTTCCCGAGAAACCCTGAGGTTTTGTGGAAGGCATTATCGGAGCTTGTGATGGAAAATAAAGTGTTTTCGCGCACCCTGAAAATTCGCTTGCTCGGTCCGGTAGATGCTCAGGTATTCGAGCGAATTGAAAAGAACGAATTATCCGACTTCGTGGAGCACATCTCCTACGTCAATCACGCTGAAAGCATCCGACAACAGCAACGCACACAGTTGTTGCTTCTCGTTGCCAACAGAACACCAAATGTAAAAGGAATCCTTACCGGAAAGTTCTTCGAATACCTTGGAGCGGAACGTCCTATTCTTGCTATCGGGGAACGCGGCAGCGATTTGGAAGCAATGATCGCTCACACATCCAGCGGTGCTTTTTTCGGGTACGAAGAAGTGGAATTGGTAAAACGATTTGTAATGGAATCCTTCACCGCTTATCAGAATAACAACCTGAACGTTTCCATCACCAATAAGGAAGAATTTTCGTCCGGCGCGATTGCAAAGCACTTGATCTCTGATCTGAATCAGCTTCTGGATTGACAAGACTTTATTGATCTTGGATCCGGTATAAGTCTCCGCCTTTGAGGGCGACTTCCCATTTAAAAGCACAAAGAATAATTTACCCCACGAATTCACAAATTGGCTCCGTTAACACTCCGCTCGGCGCAGCGTTAGCGAGCAAAAAATCTGCGCATTCGCGGGGAAAAATAAAACATCAGCTAGCTGATGTTTCTTTGTTTTTTTGAGAGTGCGGATAACCAGGAAGTCGCCCCCTTGAGGGGGAGACAGTGTAGTTGTCATTCAAAAAAAAGCAAGAAAATCAAACTGTTTCCAGAGTTTTTTGAACAGTTCTTATTCGCTGGTGGTTCTGGAAACGTATTTATGGAAATTGAACCAAATCCGTATCTTGTTGTAATCTACTCAAAACACAACAATGCGTACAATACTTCTGAGTTTTCTTGCCTCCCTTGTTTTTCTTCCTGCCCTTGCGAAAGATGATTTAGGAGAAAAAAGTGTATCTCCGTTTTACATCTACGAATCAACGGTAAACCCGTCTTTGATTCAGTATCAATGTCAGGTTGAAATTCATTTCAATTACGGTGGTGATACTGCAGTCACAGGTCGACGAGTATACATGAGTATCAACGGAGTTCTGGAAGATATCATCATCAATGGAACCAATCCGGTTACCTTCGATCTGACTCCCGGAAAATACCTGTTCAAAATTTGGGGTGGCCCGGGCTACCAGGAAATCATTAGCGATTCGATTCAATTTAATCCGCAAACAGTAAACAAAGCCTGGGCGCGAATGGAAACGGCAATGGAGCCGGTCATGGTGTACAAGCCGGTTATTTACTTTCATACAGATCGTGAACTTGCGGTAAATGTTGGTGTCGATCCTGTTGGTGAATTCACTTTTACGTATCCTGAAATCGGGAATGGCTGGAACGGAATGCTGAAAACCGATGGCTCTTTTGTTTCGGGCGGAAAAACATATCCATACTTGTTCTGGGAATCGAATCAACAGTATTCCTATAAACCGACAGACAATGGTTTCAAGGTTGAACGTGATGACGTGATCGCCTTTTTGGAATCTAAATGTGGAGAGCTGGGGTTCAACACCCGGGAAACAGCAGATTTCATTACTTTCTGGGGACCAAAGCTCTCTGAACATGAGTCGTTGTTTATTCAATTTACCATCGATGAAGCAAACAATCAGTTCGCAGAATTGACGGTTTCCCCACAACCTGATGCTGTAAAACGTGTGTACATTCAATTCACAGAATGGAGTGAAGTCATGGAAACATACCTTCAGGATAAAACATTCGAGCCAATAGCTAACGACGGTTTCACCGTGTTGGAATGGGGTGGTTTTAGTTTCACATTGCCGGAAATGGCATTCAACAAATAATTATGAAATCAGTTTTTTGTATTGCTTTATTGTTGCTGTCTTTCAGCGCATTTTCAAAAGAAAAAGAGGAGCGATGGATGGCCACACCCTTTCGTGTAGTAAGTGATTCCCTGAACACCAAATTCACGCAAAACGAAGCGCAATTCAATATGCAGGTTACGAACGCCGAGTTTTTGTTTCCTCCTTTTGCGATCCGCATGCAAACTTCCGTAAATGGTGTTTGGAAAGAGGTGGTTTTGGATGAATGGGGGAAATTCAGCTATCACGTTGAACCCGGAACATACGAGTTTCAGTTTTATGCGAACGAGAATTTCATGGAAATCAAGAGTGAAAAAGTGGTGATCAAACCGGGACATGTGATGTCTGTTCAGCTGCGTTTCGTAGAAAACTATTATTTCGGTCGGGGGATGCAGATTGAAGTGGACAAACCGGTTATCTACTTTCATACATCTGAAACGCGTGAATTCGAGTTGTCAGTAAATCCCGCAGCCCCGTTCTCTTTCGTATATCCCGAAATGAACGGAAGCTGGAAAGGAATCGCTCAACCGGATGGAGATATTGCTATCAATGGATCTGAATACCCTTATTTATTCTGGGAAAGCAAGCAGGACTATTTCTTCAAATCTGAAGGAAACGGATTCAAAGTAGAAAAAGACGAAGTAATTCCTTTCCTGACCAAAAAGCTCACTGAACTAGGATTGAACCAGAAGGAAAAAACGGATTTCATTACCTATTGGGGACCAAAAATGACGGAGAACGGAACATCGTTCGTACAATTTTCCATTGACGAAAACTGCAATCAGTTTGCAACGATGAATTGTATTCCTGCTCCGCAATCGCTTCGCAGAGTGTATATACAGTTGGCGCAATGGCAGCCTTACTTTGAGAATTTCCTGAACGATCAGACATTCACTGCTCCGGCGGTAAGCGAATGGGCGATTTTGGAATGGGGTGGATTCAGCTTTTCTCTTCCCGATTTATCCCTAAACGAAGAATAACATGAAAGCAATTATTTCAAGTCTCTTATTGGCCTTTGGCTTTGTTTCAACGGTGTTTTCCTATGACAGAATGCCTAATTTCTATGTGCTTTCGGACAACACTGATAGCCAATTACCGAATACGGAGGCAGTTTTCCAAATTCATGTGCTGAACCAACTGGAAGTCGGTGCAACGATTAAAATGTCGGCCAATGGAAAATGGAAAACAGTAACCCTTGACGAACAAAATAGTTTCGAATTGAGAGTAGAACCGGGAACGTACAGCTTTGAGTTCTTCCTGAATACCGAGTACCTTGAGGTAAATTCTCCGGGGCACAAGATTGACGCACAGCATGTTCAATCCTGTAATTTGTACTTCGATCCAAGCGAACCGGATAACAACATTCGGGTGAAAAAACCAGTGGTGTATTTCCATACGAAAACAGATCTTCCGGTCGAATTGACTGTTTCACCGGTTCACCGGTTCATTTTTACTTATCCGCAATCCGACGGAACCTGGAAAGGAACCGCAAAGGCTGACGGTGGAATTGAAATCAACGGAGTTGAGTATCCCTATTTGTTTTGGGAATCGGAGCAACACTATGTGTTCAAACCTGAGGGAAACGGGTACAAAGTAGAGAAAACCAATGCTGTTTCGTTTCTGGAGAAAAAGCTTACTGAACTGGGCTTCAATCAACAGGAAAAGACGGATTTTATTACGTTTTGGGGGCCACAACTGGCACAGAATGAGACTTCGTTTGTCCAGTTCTCCATTGACGAAAGCTGCGATGCGTTCGCAACAATGAAATGTTCTCCTGCAACGGAAAATATCCGAAGAGTGTACATTCAAATCGCCGTCTGGGACTCGTTCTTTGAAACACATCTGAACAACCAAAGCTTCGTACCGTTAGATCCATCGGATTTTTCGATCCTGGAATGGGGTGGTTTTACAATTGAATTACCCGAATACGCTGAAAAATAGATACCATGAAAATGAAAGTAGTTGCGCTTATTCTCGCGCTGTTCTCAACAGGTTTGTTGTTTGCTGAAGGAAAAGAATCACAACCGGAATATTACGAAGTAAGTGATACGGAAATAAGCGCTATGTCTGCTAAAGAAGCCGAGTTCAGGTTTCAGGTAACGGACATGGGGTTTGAAACGAAGAAAATGAAAATTTCCGTGAATGGTGTTTGGCGAACAGTTACCGCTGATAAAGAAAACGCGTTTACCGTTCGTGTAACCCCCGGAGCATACCGTTTTCAGTTCTTTATCAGTCAGGAATTTGGAGAAATCACAACCGGAGATCTTGATATTGCAGCGAAGCACCGCAAAGTGATTCAGTTGAATTTTCAATCTGCAAGAATCTACAACCTGGAAGAAAAACCGATCATTTATTGTTATTCACCAACCGACACACCATTGGAAATAACCGTTAAGCCTGAAGGTGAAATGACGTTCACCTATCCGCAATCCGACGGAAAATGGTTGGGAGTAGTAAAAGCTTCCGGTGGAATTGAAGTAGATGGGGCAACATATCCGTACTTGTTCTGGGAGGCTAAAACAGAAGGATTATCGAAAAAAGTAGATTGGAACGACAGCGAATTGATCTCGGCAGGCGAAGCATTGGCGTACCTGGAACGAGTTTCGGATCAAATAGGCTTCAACGAAAAGGAAAAAACTGATTTTATCACCTATTGGGGCCCACGCCTTGCACAGATTCCAATGTCGGAAGTGAAGATCATCCAGGAAGATGCAACGAGTGTATTCGGTAAGTTGTCGGTTTCAGATCAGTCGTTTACAGTTGCCAGAGCCTATATTGTTTTTCGTCCTGCACCAACGATGAAAAGAACTGAGACAAACATTCAGACCCTGAAAAAACTGAACAGAACCGAGAAGTTTGTGTTAGAGTGGGGAGGGGCAGAATTACCAGAAAAAACAACCGATAATTTCTAAGAATTATCCACAGCGTGTTGCATAGATGCGCGATGTTGTTATATTTAACCAAAATTAATTACTATGAAAAAATTTATTTTACCGCTACTTGGATTGACCTTGGCCTTGGGTTCTTGTAACATGGCTAATGACGATGATTACAAAAACATGTCGAAAGATATGTGTGATTGTGTAAACAAAAACTCTAACGGAATTTCTGCTGGAATGCGTGACGCAATCATCAAGGCGAGCAAAGACGGAGCTAACATGGAGAGTCTTGTTCAGGAGCAGGTAATGAAAGATCCGGAGCAGGGAATGAAAGACGTTGAGGCTATCATGGGCTTGGCAGAAGGAATGGAGAAATGTGGTACTGATCTTGAAGCGAAGTACAAAGACGTTTACACAAACGATACTGAGAAAGAAGTTCAGGATAAATTGATGAAAATCATCGAAACAGAAAAAGGATGTGAGTTCACAGCTGCTTTGATGAAAATCGGAATGAAAGAGCAAGGAATGTAATTCCACGCTTTTTGAAATACTTAAAAAGGTCGTCGGCGTTTGGTTGACGACCTTTTTTGTTTTTGAATTAAAGGTGAATGTTCAACGTTCAATGTTTAAACTCATTAAACTTTTGAACTCCTTAAATTATTGAACTCCTTAACTCCCTTAGACGTTTGAACTTTCCCTATATTTGCTGAAAATGAAGTCAATGAAAACCTTCTTGTACACCATCTTTATTGCACTTTCCGGAACTACCTTCGCTCAGGAGACGAAATCTGAAGATCATAAAAAGGAGTACAAAGCCATGGCATTGGAAATGTGTGGTTGTGTAAACAGCAACAGCACTGATCTTTCCAAAGAAATGAGAAAAGCCATCGTTCAGGGTGTCAAGGACGGAAACATGGCTGAAGCTGTTCAGAAACAAGCGTTGAAGGACACGGAACAAGGAAAAAAGGACATTGATGCTTTGTTGCGTTTACCTGAAGCCATGGAGCCATGCATGAGCGCAGTAGAACTGAAATACAACTACCTGTACCTGCTGGATGGCCATAAGGTTGTTCAGGAGGAAGTAAAAAAAGCAATGGCCAAAAACAAGAAATGTGACTTGTGCTACGCACTTACCATTGTTGGGCAACAAGCCATGGAAGAAGAATCGGAACAGAAAGAATCCGGTGAATAATTACATACTACTTAATTGAAACGATATGAAAGCATTACTTTACGCATTCTTTATTCTTTTATCAGCAAACACCTTTGCTCAGAAAACAGCGGAAGATTTGTATAACGCTATGGCCGATGATATGTGCGATTGCGTAAACAAGTATGCCAATAAAATTTCACCGGGAATGCGTCAGGCGATTATCCAGGCAGGTGTAACTCCCGAAAACATGGAAGCGATTATTCAGGAACAGGTAATGCAGGATCCGGAACAAGGCTTGAAAGATATTGACGCCATTACAGCTCTTGCTGAAGGAATGGAGAAGTGCGGAAACGACATCGACAAGAAGCACAAGAAAAATGAAAACTATAACTCCGGTGAGTCCGCTGAAGTTGTTCAGCAAAAAATCATGGAAGCCATGAGAAATCAAAAGGACTGTGCGTTTACTTACGCGTTGATGGTCATCGGTTTATACGGAGAATCTTCTGAAGATGAGTATTACGATGAAGAATACTACGACGAAGAAGAATAAGGCGGTTCAATGTTCAGGAAAGTTTAAGGTTTAAAAGGTTCAGGGTTTAAACTTTGAACTCATTGAACTTTTAAACTTTCAAGACTATGAAAATCTACTTATCAATCATTTTTGTACTACTTGGCTTGGTAACGTTTGCTCAGAACGATACCGTTGCCAAAGTTCCGAGTAAAGAGTTTGTAGAATTTACCGTTGACTTTTGCGATTGTATCAATTCCAGTTCTGCTCCGATTTCAGAAGACTTCAAACGCGCAATGATTGAAGGAGCCTTGAGTGGGGTATCCATGGATGCTGTAATGGAAGCTCGGGTTAGTCAGGATCCGGATTTTATCATGAAGGATGCCGAAGGACTCCTCAACTTCAGTGAAGGAATGTTTAAATGCACGCAAAAGCTGGAAAAAGAATACGGGGATGAACTGGCAGATTATCTGGGCGAAGAATCATCATTATTAATGATGGAGTTGATGAAAAATCAACAGGGATGTGAATTCGGATACGCACTCTTTTTACTGGGCAAGAATGCTAAATCACAGGAAACTTATTTGGATGAGGAGTATTATGACGAAGAATACTACGACGAAGAAGAATAAGACGGTTTAAGGTTTAAAAGGTTTAGGGTTTTAAATCAATTAAACTTTTGAACTCATTGAATTTTTGAACTCACTTCGTTCTATTTACCGTATACTCCACCAATCCAATCAAGGAACGCTTAGCAGGTGAATCTTCGATCCCTTCCAGACACGCCAACGCTTTATCTCTGTATGCCAGCATGTGTTTGTGCGCGTATTCGATCCCACCGTTTGCAATGACAATGCGCATCGCTTCCTGAACGGCTTTTTTATCTTCGTTTTTGCGCTTAATGATGTGCTTCAGCATTCTTCTGTCTTCTTTCGAAGCGTTCTGCAACGCATAAATGATTGGAAGTGTTAATTTGCGTTCGCGAATATCGTTTCCGGATGGTTTTCCAATGTCATCAGGTGATCCGAAGTCGAAAATATCGTCTTTCAACTGGAATGCCATTCCTACGTGCTCGCCAAACTCACGCATGCGTGGAGCAATGTCTTCACGATCCACGGAGGCTGCAGCGGCTTCACACACTGTAGCAATCAAACTGGCCGTTTTCTGTCGAATCACTTCAAAGTATACTTCCTCGGTAATGTCCAGTTTACGTGCCTTTTCAATCTGAAGCAACTCGCCTTCACTCATTTCGCGAACGGCACGCGCAACAATCTGAAGGGCTCTGATGTTGTCGTTTTCCAGTGAATGCAGCAAAATGCGCGATAACAGGTAATCGCCCACCAGAACGGCAATCTTATTTTTCCATAGGGCGTTCACGGAAAAGAACCCGCGGCGTTCATTTGCATCGTCAACTACATCATCGTGCACCAGCGAAGCTGTGTGGAGTAATTCCACCAACGAAGCAGCCTGGTACGTCTTGTCGTTTACTTCCCCGAGCATTTTTGCTGTAAGAAACATAAACATCGGTCGCATCTGCTTTCCTTTTCTACGAATGATGTAATGTGTGATTTTATCCAGCAGCGGAACCTTCGAGCGCATACTCTCTTTGAAACGCTTCTCAAAAATGAGCATTTCTTCGTTGATTGGTTCCAGCAATTCGGATACTTTCATGCCTTACAAAAGTAAGTGTTTAAAACGTTAATATTTGCTATTCTTTCGCTTTTTCGATGCGTTTAAAGTTCAGATTCTTCTGGTTTATTTCAATCGATGGTTTATATTTATAGTTCCGGTTTCCACTCATAGCTCCCCACGGTTACGAATACGTTTAAAAACCTGTCCTATGAATGTGAATAAAAATGTTTTTCAGGAATTCCCAACGATCAAAACAGATCGACTTACGTTGCGTGAAATCAAGATGACAGACGCAGCAGCCATTTTCAAAATGCGAACAAGTGGGAGAATCAATCAGTTCATAGCACGAGAAAATATGCATTCCCTGGACGATTCAATCGATTTGGTTCATAAATCCATGCAGTTGTTTAAGCAAAAAACGGGTGTTGCATGGGCTGGCGTTCTGCGTGATGGCAAAGAAATAGTCGGAACCTGCGGTTTTAATCACATCGACTTTCAAAACATGCGGGCAGAAATCGGTGGAGAGTTGGCTACAGATTATTGGGGAAAACACATCGCTTCTGAAGCCGTTACTGCGATAGCCAATTTCGGATTAAACACAATGAATCTCCATACCATTGAGGCCAAAGTTTCACCGAATAACCGTGGAGCAATCTATTTATTGGAACAAATCGGATTTGAAAAGGAGGCACATTTCAAGAACAGAATCTTTTTCGAAGGAGCATTTCAGGATATGGCGGTTTACACACTGGTAAAGGGAAACGAAAAGTTTGAGTTGTAGTGGGCTTAAGTCTTCTCCCTTGAGGGGGAAGGAGTCTAAATCCTCTCAATCTACGACTTCTTCAGCACTCGTTGAGCGATCAGCTTATTCTTATTCGCCAACTGACCACAAGCTGCATCAATGTCTTTACCACGACTTCTGCGCACGTTCACAATCAGGTTACATTTCTCTTCCAGGAACCTGGCAAATGCATCCACTTTTTCACGGTCTGCTTGCTGGTAAATTCCATCGTCAATCGGATTGTATTCAATGATATTGATCTTGCATGGAACCGCTTTGGCAAAATTCGCCAGTTCACGAGCATCCTCCAAACCGTCATTGAAATCCTTGAAAATGATGTATTCAAACGTCACACGAGATCCGGTCTTTTCGTGGAAATACACCAATGCTTCAGATAACGCTTCCAGATTATTGGACTCGTTGATGTCCATGATTTTGGAACGCTTGGTATCGTTAGCTGCATGCAAGGACAACGCGAGGTTGAATTTCACCTGATCATCGCCCAGCTTTTTGATCATTTTTGCAATTCCGGCTGTGGAAACAGTAATGCGCTTTGGCGACAACCCCATTCCTTCCTCCGAACACAGGTAGTGAACACTTTGAACCACATTTTTGTAATTCAGCAACGGTTCACCCATTCCCATGTAAACAATGTTGGTTAGCGGAGTGCTGTAATGATTTTCAGCAAGATTCTTTAAATAGGCTACCTGATCTACAATTTCACCTGTACTGAGGTTGCGGAGCATTTTCAAACGACCGGTTGCACAGAACTCGCAAGCCAGACTACAACCTACCTGTGAAGAAATACAGGCTGTCATACGTGAAGTGGTCGGAATCAATACTCCCTCAACGACTTGTGTTTGTCCACCAACAGTGAAGGCACACTTGATCGTTTTGTCGCTTGAAACTTGTTTGTCGGCAAGGACGATAGCATCGATATAAAATTGCTCATTCAGGCGTTCGATCAGTTTCTTGCCAAGATTGGTCATGTCTTCGAACGAAGTAGCGTTCTTCTTCCACAACCACTCATACGTTTGTTTTGCACGAAATGCAGGTTCACCCAACGATTGAAAAAACGTCGTCAATTCCTCTTTGGAAAGGTTTCGTATGTTCGTGCGTTTTTCCACGCTTAGAGTTTTTTATAATCGTTGTACAAAGCGGTTAAGAAGTAATGGCAACGACGTGTTTCACGAGCAAGATCACCTGGCTGATAAGTGTCGTCTACATTCTTGTTCTGTTCCATCAGGTACGTAAAGTTTCCTTTTGGAGTCACCCAACCGTAACCGCGAAGAATGGCATGGAAAGCAAATTGTGGTACTTTCGGATTCATCAAATCCTTACTCCACGGATAACGGGAAATATCGCCGTTCATCTGGTACAGCAAGGTTGCGGCAACATCGGCTTGTGAACCAACAACATTCATGCGTTTCCCACGGTATTCTTTCTTAATCGGCTCACCGAAGAACAGTAAAGGAATGTGGTAAAACTTCCCGAAACTTGGATTGTCTGTTGTCGGAGTAGGGTGTCCGTGATCCGAAACAAACACAAAAATGGTGTTTTTGTACCAGGGATATTTTTTACAGTCTTTGATAAACTTCCCGAGACACTCATCGGCGTATACCAGTGAATTCATATAGTCTTCTTCGTTTCCGGAGAAATGCTTGCCTTTTCCTTTTGGCTGGTCGTACGGCGCATGTGTACTTCCCGTGAAGGCACATTGCAGGAAGGGCTCACTGTGTGTATTGATTTCCTTGATCAGGAATTTGTACAAATCCTTATCGTAGAAATTCAACTTTCCGCGGGGCAAATTCGAAGGAAAATCTGCTTCATCTTTTACCACATCGAACCCGTGGTCCATGAAGTATCCGCCAATGTTTCCGTATTTCAGGTCACCGCTGAAAATATAGCTTGTGTGGTATCCCCATGTTTCCATGTCTTCATTGATGCAATGCAGTTTTCGATGTTTTTCAGGCTGCATGGAAATGGAAACTTCCGGAACCGCCGGATTCCCGCTGAAAATACTTGAGTTACCAATTTCGCTGGTTGTTGCCGTAGCGTAAATATCCGTGAACAATACTCCCGATCTGGCAAGCCGATCGAAATTCGGTGTTGCCCCTTTATTCGGGCCAAGACTTCCTATTGCTTCACCTGACCATCCTTCGAGTACAATCATCACAACGTTCGGTCGATCTGTCGTAAGGAAATAACGGTCGTGTTTTTTTGGATAGCTATACCATTTCTCCACTTCCTTAATGGCTACATTTTTATCCACTTTTGGCATGTAGCTGTCAATTTCACTGCGCATGTAAAGCAGGTAACTTTTCGAAAAAAAGTATAGGGAATTGACAGAGATATCATTGGCAATCGGCTTGTTTGAATAACTTCCGGAACTGATTCCAAGTGGAATTTGTTGCCAGCCGCCTCGTAAAGCAAGAAACTGAAGCCCCCAAACCAACGGAAGCATTACAGGGAGAATCAGGAGTTCCTTCAGGTTTTTACGCTGATACTTACTCAGTTTCTTAAAGAAACGTCTGTAAATAAAGAAGCCGAACAGGAATTCGATGATGAGGTAGAGCAAATACCAGAAAATCATCGTGTAATTTGCCGTTCTTACCGCTTCATCAGGTGTAGAAAGATGCATGAACACACGCGATCCGAGTTTGCTGTTCCATTCGCCGTAGGCAACAATTTCTCCGGCATGAACCGCAGCAAGTATTCCAAGCAGTATAAAGACGCTCCATTTACCGAGGAAAGAAAAGCCTTTCCAGGAAAAGAAATGTGACAACGCAATGAATAGAAATGGAATCGCTGAAAGAGCGGCCGCAGTTGCCAGATCCAGTCGAAACGAATAAATAAAGCTCAACAACCATTCACCAAAACCAACATCCTTCAGCTTCCCCCAATGATGAAACGAGAACACAATGCGATGAAAATCAAAGCAAAGTATCCAAAACAGCATTAAAAGAAGGACATCCCGAAGCGGCCTGAACATAGTGAAAATTTATGTCGGGCAAAGGTACAGCTTAATTTTGCTTGCGGACGACTTTTTAAGTTGATTCCGTGAAAAGACCGGAAAATTTAGATTTTTTATGGAAGATTAAACCGCGATCACCATACTATTTACTGTCAGATATACTGCCAACTTGTCGTTTTCCGCAGCGTTGGCAAGAAAGTTGACTATTCCAAGTCAAAAAACAACAGAAATGTCAGACAACAAGGAGCAAAAAGAAGCTTTAAACGAAGAAAATACAGCACAAGAGCAGACATCAGGTGAAGGTGTGACAGGTGATTCTACTGAAAACACTGACAATTCGACAGAAAAGAAGGCCGAAACACCCGAAGATCAGTTGGCTGCTATGAATGACAAGTACCTGCGTTTGTATTCTGAGTTCGATAACTACAGAAAGCGTACAAACAAAGAGAAGCTGGAATTAATTGCGACGGCAAGTGCAGGGGTGTTGAAAGACTTGTTGACCGTGCTGGATGATTTTGAACGCGCAATTGCGAACAACGATAAAGTGGACGACATTGAAGCCGTAAAAGAAGGGTTTCAGTTGATTTACAACAAAATGAAGTCAGGACTTGAGTCGAAAGGCCTGAAGCAGATGAATGCGAAAGGCGAAGCGTTCGATTCTGAATTGCACGAAGCTATCGCGAACATTCCTGCTCCGGATGAAAGCCTGAAAGGAAAAGTGATTGAAGACGTGGAGCGTGGGTATTACCTGAACGACAAAGTGATTCGCTTCGCTAAAGTAGTAGTAGGACAATAAGAGATAACGATTACGGATTAAAGATTGCGGATTGAAAACAATCGGCAATTCATAATCCGTAATCCGCAATCAATAAAAAATGGAAAAAAGAGATTATTACGAAGTTCTTGGGCTGTCCAAATCGGCTACTGAAGCGGAAATCAAAAAGGCTTACCGCAAGATGGCTTTGAAATATCACCCTGACAAAAATCCGGGGGATAAGGAAGCGGAAGAGAAGTTCAAAGAAGCCGCTGAAGCGTACGAGGTGCTTTCCGACGCGAATAAAAAAGCACGTTACGATCAGTATGGACATGCCGGACTTGGCGGAAACGGTGGTTTTGGCGGTGGAATGAACATGGATGACATCTTCTCGCAATTCGGTGATATTTTCGGAGGTGCGTTCGGAGGTGGAGGTAGCTTTGGTGGTGCTCGCGGTGGACAACGTGTTGTGCGTGGAACCAACCTTCGTGTAAAAATGAAACTGACCCTGGAAGAAATTGCTGAAGGTGTTACCAAGAAAATCAAGGTAAATAAGTTGGTGAACGCTGATGGCGTAACCTACAAAACCTGTTCTACCTGTAACGGAACGGGTCGCATTACGCGTGTGACGCAAACGTTCCTTGGTGCGATGCAAACACAAAGCGCATGTAATGTGTGTCACGGCGCAGGGAAGATGATTGATCAGAAACCTGCAGATGCCGATTCACAAGGATTGAAACGTCAGGAGGAGGTGATCGAAATCGATATTCCTGCCGGAGTAGAAGAAGGCATGCAATTGAGCGTTTCAGGAAAAGGTAACGCTGGTCCGTTCAATGGTATTCCGGGTGATTTGATCGTTTTAATCGAAGAACAACAACACGAAGAATTGCGCAGAGATGCAGAAAACCTGCACTACGATGCATTCGTGAACTTCGTTGACGCAGTTCTCGGTGAATCCATTGAAGTACCGACGGTAAACGGAAAAGCGAAAATCAAAATCGAACCTGGAACGCAAAGTGGAAAAATGCTTCGCCTGAAAGGAAAAGGATTGCCAGTTCTTCAAGGTTACGGACACGGGGACTTGTTTGTTCACATTCACGTTTGGACTCCGAAAAAAGTCAGCAAAGAAGAGCGTGAAATCCTTGAAAAACTCAAAGCAAGCGAGAACTTCAAACCGAATCCGGATGCAAGCGAAAAAGGCTTCTTCCAACGCATGAAGGAAATGTTTCATTAGAGACCAAAGACAATAGACATAAGACAAAAGACTGGCTGTGGATCAAGGCCGGTCTTTTGTCTTTTTAAACAGATTCCTTCTGCCCGTTCGATTAATCTTGACCGAAAGGAAGTGGAATATCGCGATGTGTCAAGAGCGACAGGAAGTAGAACTTGTCTTTCGCCTTTTGTCTTCAGTCTATAGTCTTTTATCTATTTTTACTCTATGAAGCAATTTTTGGCGCCTGAAGAAGTAAAGAGTAGCTGGTGGATCTACCTGGGAAGCATTCTTTTTACCGTTCTCGGAATTTTCACTATTGGTACTACTGTCGTTATTCAGATCGTCTCGAGTCGTGTAAAAGGCAAGGATACAATTGATCAGGAAGAAATTGCAAGTGTATTTTCCAATAACGAATTACTGGTGACAAATCTGCTTCCTTTTGTAATCGGTTTTTTGCTGCTTGCGTTTTGCGCACGGGTTTTTCATGCCCGGAAATTCATTTCATTTATTACCGCGCGTCCACGTTTCGATTTCAAGCGATTTCTCGTTGCATTTGCGATTTGGGGAGCTGTGATGGGAGTTTCATTCGCGTTGGAATTGAACAGCGCGAAAACCATTTCATGGAATTACAACGCAGAACCGTTCCTGATGTTATTCCTGATTACGATCGTGATCGTTCCGATTCAAACCGGATTTGAAGAGATTTTTCTACGCGGATTTGTTCTTCAGCTTTTCGGGAGAGCTGCACGCAGAGGATTTCTGGCAATTCTCGGTTCAGCCACGATTTTTGGAATCATGCACCTGAACAATCCGGAAATGTTTCATTTGGGCTGGCCGGCGTTTGTCTTCTACGCTGCATCGGGAATTATGACGGCGTTAATCACCGTACTTGATGACGGGATTGAACTCTCCTGGGGATTCCATACCGCGAACAATTTTTTTGGTATTTTGATTCTTACAAACGATTGGCAGGCATTCCAGACAGACGCACTTTTTTACGATTCAGCGAAACCAAATCCCGGAATGGAGTTATTGTTTACGCCTTTCGTGATTTACCCCATTTTTATTGCGATTTTGTGGCGTATGTACAAATGGAAAAACTGGAAAGAAAAGTTGTTCAGTCCTATTGAAATCACTTTCAAAGAACCGAACAACGAGCAACAATTGGACTAATTATGCTGGAACTAACAAACGTTACGAAACGCTTTAACAGGAAAATGGCGCTCGATGAGGTGTCCCTAACCCTGAACAGCGGAGAAATATTTGGTTTGCTTGGACCGAATGGTGCAGGAAAAACAACACTTATCCGAATCATTAACCGAATTGTAGAGCAGGACAGTGGAGTTGTGCGCTTTAAGGGTGATCTGATGCAACAAAAACACCTTGCTTCGATTGGTTATTTACCGGAAGAACGTGGGCTTTACAAGAGTATGACCGTTGAAGCACATGCACGTTTTCTTGGCGCATTACGCGGAATGACACGTCGTGATGTAGATACAGCACTGAACTATTGGCTCGATAAATTCGACATTCAATCGTGGCGTAAAAAGCGCATTGAAGAACTTTCCAAAGGAATGGCGCAGAAGGTTCAGTTTCTCTGTTCAGTTCTTCACGAACCGGAACTATTGATTCTTGATGAACCTTTCTCCGGCTTCGATCCGGTAAATGTGGAGTTGGTGAAAAAGGAACTCATCGAAATGAAGATGAAGGGGAAGACAATCCTCATTTCTACCCACAATATGCGCTCTGTAGAGGAAATCTGCGATCGCGTTGCGCTGATTCATCAGTCTAAAAAAGTACTCGAAGGGAAGGTTTCCGAATTACAGGAACAAACCAAATCGGGAGAATATGCCGTGAAATTCCGTGGAAACATGGTGGTATTCGTGAACGCACTGTGGACAGGATTCGAGTTAGTTGATAAAGAAATTCTGGGAGATGATAAGTTCATTGCCCGATTGAAAATGCGCGGTGGAAGCACCTTCGAAGATTTATTGAAAGTATTGATGGGACAAGTGAAAATTGAAGCAGCGTGGGAAGTACTCCCATCCATGCAGGATGTATTCATTTCGACTGTACAACCAGAAACTAAGGAACATGAGAGCTAGTTGGATCATTGCAAAAAGAGAATTGCTGGAGCGAATCGGTAGCCGTTCGTTTCTGTTTATGGCGGTTTTCGGACCATTACTGGTATTGTTGCTGGTGTATGTACTCTTTGCGGTCGGTGGAAACGATCAGCAAAAATGGAAAGTGTTGGTTTCGGATCAATACAAGGTATTGGACAACAAGATCATGGCAAATGAAGACCCGAACATTCAATATTACTTCTACAACGACGTGATCGAGATAGAGGAATTTGCGCACAATGAACGTTTCCAAAAGTTTGACGCAATGGTGGAAGTAAACGGAAAAGTGTTGTCGAACAAATCCGGTTTTGTGTTCTACCGTGAAAAGCCATCGATGCAGATGCAGATCAACATCCGTTACCAGGTGGAACGCCGATTGGAAGAGTTGGTCGCTGCGGAGTTTACAAATCTTACTGTTGGACAATTCCGACAAATCAAACAACCGCTTACGCTTAATTTCAAAAATGTTTACGACCCACACGAAACGTCCGCAGACTTGTCTGCCTGGGTAGGCTTGTTCTTCGGAGCGGTCATTTTTGTTTTCATTTTCCTGTTTGGAATGACTATTTTACGTTCTGTGGCACGTGAGAAATCAAACCGAATTGTAGAAGTGATCCTTGCGTCCGTTTCTTCACGTTCATTGATGTTCGGGAAGATTGTTGGAATCGGTGTAAGTGCATTCATTCAGTTTGCAATCTGGATTGGATTGATCAGTCTTGGGTTATACTTCATGCGTTCTCAAATTTTCGTAGATGCTTACGATCCCGCAAATGCGGCAGAACAGGTACAAACCGTAAGTAATGAATTCGTGAGTCTCGTATACGAACGCATTCAGTTTTCTGCGATGCTTCCGTACTTCTTCTTGTTTTTCGTTGTCGGTTATCTGTTCTACGGAGCTTTCTTTGCGGCATTGGGAGCAGTTTCCGGTTCGGAGTCCGACGGACAACAATTTCTCATTCCGTTAATTGCGTTGTTGTGCTTCTCGCTGTACGCTGGCTACTCGGTTGCAATTAATCCGGATAGTGCAAGTAGTGATTTTTATGCGTATCTTCCATTCACGGCACCAATTGTAATGATGGTGAAGCTGGCACAGGGATTTGGGCCGGATGAAGGATATCAGTTGTACCTTTCACTATTCGTTACCTTGTTGTTCGCTATCGGAATGTTATTGGTTGCAGGTCGTTTGTATAAAAACGGATTACTGCAATTCGGTCATTCCGTTCGCTTGAGGACAATCTTCAGCTGGATAAAAATGAAATAATGAGAATTGCGGTTATAGACCTTGGAACGAATACCTTCAATCTACTCATTGCCGATACTACGGCGAGTGGGTTCCGAGTTGTTTGTAACGTAAAGGAAGGAGTTGCTCTTGGAATGGGTGGAATCGTCCTGAATAAGATCAACGAAGCCGCTCAGGAACGCGCATTTCTTGCATTTAAGCATTTCTTCGAACTCTGTAAGGCTTACAAAGTTGAAAAGGTCATGGGAATTGGTACTTCTGCCATCCGCGATGCTGAAAACGGTTATGCTTTTACTGCCGAGTTGTTCAAACGCTTCGGGATTGAAGTGGAAATTGTGGACGGATTGAAAGAAGCCGAATTGATCTATCAGGGAGTGAGCTGGTCGTACAATTTCGAGAAACCGTCGCTTATTATGGATATCGGTGGCGGAAGTACGGAGTTTATCCGTGTGGCACCTGGAGAAGGAAAACAGTTTTGTAGCCTCAATATCGGTGTTTCACGCGCCGTTCAGCAGTTTCATTGCTCGGATCCACTTTCGGAAACAGATAAAAAAGAGCTGATCAATTGGTTCGAAACAGAAGGGAAAGCCCTGAGTACGTTCGGTGATGCGGAGGTTTTGGTTGGAGCCAGCGGAAGTTTTGAGACCTTCTACGAAATGTTTCATCAATCCACGTTTCCGGAAGGAGTTGAAACTCATAGTATGAAAATTGACGAGTTGAAAAACGAACTCAACTGGATTATCAACAGTACATTGGAAGAACGTGAGGTTCATCCGTACATTATTCCCATTCGGAGAAAGATGGCCCCGATTGCTGCTTTAAAGACCTTATGGATTCTGGACAAATTTCGCATCAAAGAGTTTGTAATATCTCCGTGTTCGCTTAAGGAAGGTGTTTTGAAGCGATTGACAGATCAATGGGCAAAGTAGACAGGAAACCGGAACAGGAGGGAATTTGATTTTGGATGAAAACGTTGATTGTCACTCTTTTTATTTTTTTTGGTTGTTCGGTTTCAGCACAAACAGCATCGTTTACCTGTAAATTAACATTTGATTATCCACCGTCAGAGCATATTCTCGAAGATTTCAGCTTAAAAATATCCGGCGGTTTAAATGCGAGGTATCTGTTGATGGATAACGCGGAAACGTTTTCTGTGAGCGGCCTCAATGCCGACACTATTTCCATTCACATTTCGGATTTTGGGTGTACAGATACGGTAATTCATAACATTCTCCTAAAACCCGGTGAAGAAACAGTCCTGAATGTTCACATTCCTTCCAGGTGTGTATACGACAAATCGGAAAACGATAATACATGCCCGGTTTGCGGAAAGAAAGACGAAGTTATTCCGGTTGAGTATGGTTTGCCAATCTTTAAAAATGCCCGGACTCAACGGAAATTCGAAAAAAATCCAACATTTTATGCTGCTGGCTGCGAAATAACCTGTTGCGATCCGAATTGGTATTGTAAGCGGGACAAGAAGCTGTTTTAGACGGATAGACTAATTTGATCCGATTGTAAACTGTCATTTAATCTGCTACGATTAACGGTCTTTTGTCTAATGTCTCTCAGTCTCCGGTCTTTTCTCTATCTTCGGCATACAATACAACTGGAATGGCAAAGATTCTTATTATCGATGACGAGCGTGCAATTCGAAGAGCGCTGAGAGAAATTTTGGAATTCGAAAACTTTCATGTAGACGAAGCCGAAAATGGAATGGAGGGATTGGATAAAGCCAAAAACACCCTTTACGACATCATTTTCTGTGACATCAAAATGCCGCAAATGGACGGTATGGAAGTGTTATCGAAATTAATCGAAGCGAAAAATGAAGCTCCTGTGATTATGATTTCAGGCCACGCAAGTATCGAAAATGCTGTCGAAGCAATCAAAAAAGGTGCATTCGATTTCATTGAGAAGCCCCTTGATTTGAACCGTATCCTCGTGACCGTTCGCAATGCGAAAGAACGTGTGGTGTTAGTGGAAGAAACGAAACAGTTGAAGACGACTGTTAAACGTTTCAAGGGATCGTCCATCATTGGTGAAACCGAATCCATTGAAAAGATCCGGGAAATGATTGACAAAGTGGCTCCATCGGATGCCCGTGTTTTGATTACAGGTGGAAACGGAACCGGGAAAGAGTTGGTTGCGCGTTCATTACACGATCTTTCAAACCGTAAGAAAATGCCTTTCATTGAAGTGAACTGTGCCGCAATTCCCGGTGAATTGATCGAAAGCGAATTGTTTGGACACGAAAAAGGCGCGTTTACATCAGCGGTAAAAGACAAAAAAGGAAAATTCGAGCTGGCTTCCGGAGGAACATTGTTCCTGGATGAAATCGGAGATATGAGCCTGTCTGCGCAGGCAAAAGTGTTGCGTGCGTTGCAGGAGAATGTGATTCAACGTGTCGGAAGTGAGCGGGATATCAAAATCGATGCCCGTGTAGTTGCTGCAACAAACAAGGACTTACGAAAAGAAATTGCTGAAGGTCGATTCAGAGAAGATTTGTACCACCGTTTGGCGGTAATCCTGATTCATGTTCCATCGTTGAATGAGCGCCGCGAAGACATTCCGTTGCTTGCAGAACATTTCCTGACATTGGTTTGTACCGAGCATGGGATTCAGCGTAAGGAGTTTTCTGATGGAGCGTTAATTGCGTTGCAACAAACAGACTGGACAGGAAACATACGAGAATTGCGAAATATCGTGGAGCGTTTGGTAATCTTGTGTGATCAGGTGATCAGCGAAGCAGACGTGAGGTTATTTGCAAATCCGAAAGCGAACGCATAAGAAATTGATGATAAGAAAAGGGGCGGATTATTATCCGCCCCTTTCTATATCAAAGAACTTGAGGATAGTTTATCTAAACAACTGAACAAATCCCTGACCTTCCAGGTTTTCGTCCTGCGCACCTTTTGCTGTGTATGTGTAGGTATAAACACCTTCAGAAGCATCCAATGATCCGACAGTTCCATCCCACTTGAAGTCAACTGCATCACTTGAGAATACAACCTCTCCCCAGCGGTTTACAACTTCTACATGGATCTCCTTGATGTTCAGTAAATCAAACTCGAAGAAGTCATTTGCATCGTCTCCGTTAGGTGTAAACACGTTCGGTACGTTGATGTTAACCGGGACTATTACCGGTGGAATTGGTGGAACAGGTGGTTCGTTCACCACTACAGTCACATAAGATGTATCCGAACAGTTCCCCTGATTTGTAACGAGCATCACCTGGTAAGTTCCCGGGGTATCGTACGTTTGTGTTTGTCCCGACAAATCTGTTGCTGTTGTAGAGTTTCCGTTACCGAAATTCCATTCATAGTCCTCACCGTTCGAACTTGTGTTTGTAAAGTTTACAATCAATGGAGCATCGCCGTTAAGCGGACTTCCGTTCACTTGTGAAACCGGTGGATTCGTTACATCAACGAACACGGAATCGTAGCGGTAACAACCGTCAGATTCAATTTCAATGTAATACCATCCGGAAGGCAGGTTTTGCCAAACCGAAGCATCGATGTTGTTTGAATTTCCAGAACCCGGCCCGTGCCAGTTGTAAGATGGTGGATCATTAAATGTTCCTGCAGTAGTAACGTAAACAACGCCGCTGTTTACTCCACAACTGGTTGGCTGAGATTCAACCAAATCGAAATCCCATGGCATAGCCGTGACGTCTACCAGTACAGAATCTGTAAGCACGCATCCGCTTGGTCCGGTAGCTGTAACAGTATAATACCCGGTGGTCATTGGTGAAATGGTAGCAGTTGTAGCACCGGTTTCCCATGTAAAGTTCGGATTTGGGAAGTTAGCCGTAGCTGTTACAGTTTCAGGTTCGTTTTCACAGAACGCAACATCGGTACCAGCATTGATTTGATCCGGACTCATGGTTACTTCAACAGTATCACTTTGTGTACATACCGGAATAAACGAAATGTCATCCATTGCGAAATCGTTTCCGGATGCGCTGGTGTTTTGGTTTACAATACGAATAGTGGCAGATGTACTTGCTCCTGAACTCCATGTCTCGAAAAATTGTTGCCAATCGCAGGCAATTCCCGATGGTGAAAAAACAGGTCCGATCAAGACGTCGTTTACAGAGAACTGCAACTGCGAAATCGGAATATTGTTGTTTTGAACACTCATTACCCAGGCCGAAAAATTGTAATCGGTATTGGGATCAACAGTCACAGTTTCTTCCCAAACAATGATGTTTGGTGTACCCGCACCGTTAACCACCATCATGTTTCCGGGAGCCCCTGTTCCATGGTCAGCACAAACCGCAAAGTTACTGTGAGCATTTTGAGGACTTGTGGTGATAGCGTATGTTGCCGGATTAGATACGAGTCCCCAGGGACCACCCATACCAACAGTATATTGCGTTGTAAAACCCGTGTTTCCCGATTCAAAGTCACCATTCACAACCAGGTTGGTTGTAGTAACGTTCTGAACATTCAGAATTACTGTTGTTGGAGTTGAAACGGTTACCGAAGTTGGGTTTCCACTTACTATATTCCATGAAAAATAATCGTACCCCGGAGGAACGGTGAAATCGACTGCCTGCCCCTGGCAAAGAACAACATCATTGCCCAAATCAAGAGTTGGAAATCCACCGCATTGTGCGAAACTACCAGCACTCAACAGCGAGTATGTACCGATCAGGATCAAAGATCTAAACATAACTACTAAATTTTTACTAAACCTTTTTAGTAGACGAAAATAAGAAGGATAAAGTTGCTTGACAAAATTTCAAAATTATATTTAACGTTTTTGTTGAAAATTGATTGGATTATCTTACAACAATTTGCTGTTTATCAATAAAATACAAAAAACCGTTGTTAACGTAGTAATTCAGTAACTTTGCGCTATGACATTTAGTGAATTAGGCCTGAACGAAAGTGTTCTTGAGGCTATTTATCACATGGGATTTGAGACACCAACACCTATTCAGGGTCAGGCTATCCCGGAGATTATTGAACAACATGATTTGCTTGCCTGTGCGCAAACCGGAACAGGTAAAACAGCTGCTTTTATCCTTCCCATTCTTCATAAACTGACAGGTAAGGAAGATAATTCGATCAATACATTGATTCTTGTACCTACACGAGAGCTGGCTATTCAAATTGAGCAGGAAATACAAGGACTCTCTTATTTTGTTTCTGTCGGATCCATTGCGATTTACGGTGGTGGAGACGGAGCGAAATGGGAAGAGCAAAAGAGTGCATTAGTGGAAGGAACGGATATCATCGTTGCTACACCGGGAAAATTACTTTCTCATATGATGCAGGGATATGTAGATTTCAGTTCGTTGGAACACCTTGTACTGGATGAGGCGGATAAGATGCTGGATATGGGGTTTTCGGAGGATATTGAGCGAATCATCAGTAAGTTACCTAAGAAACGTCAAACATTGTTGTTCAGCGCGACGATGCCGAGTAAGATCAAAAATCTTGCTTCAAAAATCCTGATCCACCCGAAGGAAATTGCATTATCAATTTCTAAACCGGCTGCCGGAGTGACGCAATGGGTGCATTTGTCTTTTGATGATCAAAAAAATAACCTGTTGAAGCACATTCTGGATTCCAGACCTGAATATACCAGTATCATCATTTTTACCTCGCAGAAAAGCAAAGTAGGAGATATCGTATACTTTCTCAGAAAGAATGGTTTCAAGAATACGGAAGGAGTTTCATCTGCATTGGAACAGGATAAACGGGAAGAAGTACTCCGTGGTTTCCGTTCAAAAAGAACGCGTATTCTCGTTGCGACTGATGTGATGAGTCGTGGAATTGATATCAAGGAAATTAACCTGGTAATCAATTACGATGCTCCCAGAGATGCGGAAGACTATGTTCACCGCATTGGTAGAACTGCACGTGCAAACACGAAGGGGGAAGCGTTTACATTGATCAACCCGAAAGACATGCAGAAGCTGGCTCGAATTGAACGCCTGATCGAAATTGAAATTGAACGTGTCCCAATGCCCGAAGCATTTGGAGTTGCTCCTGAATGGAATGCCGGTGGGAAACCCGGAAACGGAAATAAGAAAAGAAAAAAGAAACCGTTCTTCAAGAAAAAGAATAAACAAAAAACTCCCGCTGAATAGCAGGAGTTTTTCGTTTGTCTACATTACTATTTCAGGATGGTTACGTGTCCGTTGAAAACTCTTTTGTTATCGTTGTTTTTCGATTTCAAATCAATCTTCCACGTATACACTCCCTCCTGAACCAGTTGGTCATGGTACGTTCCGTCCCAGCCAATATTTGCATCATGCGTTACAAAAAGCGTTTCTCCCCATCTGTTGTACAAGGTCATTGTAAAATTCTGCGGATCGAAATCTCCGGAAATCACAGGGAAGAAGGTATTGTTGTAAGCGTCTCCGTCCGGTGTGAATGTATTCGGCACATAAATGAACAGATCTTCTTTCACCTGAATTACACGTGAAGTTTCATCTGTACATCCGAAGGCATTCGTCGCAGTCAGTACAACTGTGTATGATCCAACTTGTTCCGGATAGGTGTGACCAGGGTTTGTTTGTGCTGAAGTAGTTCCGTCTCCAAATGTCCAACTATAGCTATCCGCATTCGTTGAAGCATTGAAGAACTCCACCTCTGTAAATGAGATGTCCGGAGTTGGATTACTCATATTGAACGATGCAACCGGGGTCGGGACAATCGTTGAGTTTACTGATCCTGCCAATGCACACTCACCGGTATTCGGAGTGAATGTATATGTTCCGCTCGTCATATTATTTACCGTTGAAGGACTCCATGTTCCGGCAATTCCGTTCAAATCTGTTGAAGGAAGGGCAGGTGCAGGGTAACCCTCACAAATTGCAGGAATAGGTGCAAGTGTTACAGGGGCCGGTTGATTGATCACAATCGTTAATGTTCCCGGTGCTGCACACTGTCCTGCATTCGGTGTAAATGTGTAGGTAGTTGTTGCAGAGTTATTTATTGCCGGACTCCACGTCCCTGAAATTCCGTTGTTGGAAGTTGTTGGAAGTGCAGCGATTGACGAACCTGAACAGTAAGGACCGGATGCGCTGAATACAGGAGGTGTTGGGTTGTTCACCACTACAGTCACATTTCGAGTCCCTGTACAACCACTTGGATCTGATCCGTTAACGGTGTATACGGTTGTAGAAGTTGGCGTTGCAATAACTGTTGACCCGCTTGTGGTATTCAATGTCGCTCCGGGAGACCACACATAGTTTGTAGCTCCTGTTGCGGTTAATGTAACCGATTCCCCCAAACAAATACTTGGTGCTGCAGGCGTAACATCTATCAATAATCCGGAAGCAATAGTTACTGTTGCCTGGGTTGATGAACTACATCCGTTCGCATCCGTTCCGATAATGGTGTATGTCTGATTCGAAGACAATGTAGCGGTTACAGGAGAACCTGTAGTTGCAGATAGCCCGGTAGCAGGTGTCCAGGTGTAGTTTACCGCACCATTAGCTGTTAGCTGAACAGGTGAATTCGCACATGTCGTCGGTGAATTCACGGAAATAGACGGAAGAGCATGTACAGTCAGCGAAAGTGTCGTAGTCGTTGCACACTGTCCGGCATTTGGTGTAAATGTTGCTGTGTATGTTCCCGCTGTTGCTGTTGAGAAAGAAGCCGGCGACCATGTACCCGGGATTCCGTTTGTTGAATTCGTTAACAATGCCGGAGGATTTGCATTCTGGCAAACTGCGTTCAACGGATTGAAAGTTGGTGTTACCGGAGCATTAATGGTAATAGTCAACGTTGTAGTGGTTGCACATTCTCCTGCATTCGGCGTAAACGTGTATGTTGTTGTAGCCGTGTTGTTGATTGCCGGGCTCCATGTTCCGTCAATACCGTTTGTCGATGTTGTCGGCAGTGCAGGGATTGTACTTCCCGAACAGTATGGTCCTACAGCAGCGAAGTTCGGAGTTGTAGGGTTATTGATCGTAATTGTCAACGTAGTCGTTGTCGCACAAGCTCCTGCATTCGGTGTGAACGTATAGGTAGTTGTATTCGTATTGTCAATAGCCGGACTCCATGTACCGTTAATTCCGTTGTTCGAAGTTGTTGTCAGCGCAGGTACGGCATCTCCTGAACAATAGGGCCCAACTGCAGTGAACGTTGGTGTAGCCGGAGGTCCGACTGTTACCGTAATGGTAACCGGAACAGCACATTGCCCTCCATTTGGAGTAAACGTATAGTTTGTTGAACCTGCAGTTGATGTGTTAATCGTTGAAGGCGACCATGTTCCTGTAATTCCGTTGTTGGATGTTGTCTGAAGTGCCGCAGGAACATCGTTAACACAGTATGGAGGAATGGTATTGAATGTCGGAGTAACTTCCGGATCAACTGTGAGCGTGATTGTCGTTGTAGTGGCACATTGACCTGCATTCGGAGTGAATGTAGAAGTGAACGTACCTGCAGTTGCTGTGCTGAACGTTGCCGGACTCCATGTCCCTGTAAATCCGTTTAACGATGATCCCGGAAGTGTTGGTGCTGTTGCATTTTGACAAACATTCGCAAGTGGATTGAATGTTGGTGTAGTCGGAGCGTTGATCGTAATTGTCAGCGTGGCAGTTGTTGCACACTGTCCGGCGTTCGGAGTAAAAGTATACGTTGTGGTAGTCGTATTGTTGATTGCCGGACTCCATGTTCCGTTAAATCCATTCGTAGAGGTTGTTGGCAATGCCGGAATACTGGCACCTGAACAGTAAGGACCAACAGCCGCGAAGTTCGGAGTTACCGGGTTGTTAATGGTAATTGTCAACGTAGTTGTAGTCGCACAAACACCGGAATTTGGTGTAAACGTATACGTTGTAGTGTTCATGTTGTCGATCGCAGGACTCCAGGTTCCAGGCACACCATTAGTAGATGTTGTTGGAAGCGCCGGAATCGCATCCCCGGCACAGAATGGCCCAACCGGGTTAAACGTAGGAGCTGCAGGTGGCCCGACAGTTACAGTAATCGTAACCGGAGTTGCACACTGTCCGCTATTCGGCGTAAACGTATAGTTGGTTGAACCGGCCGTTGATGTGTTAATTGTTGAAGGCGACCACGTTCCTGTGATTCCATTGTTTGATGTTGTCTGAAGTGTAGCAGGAGCATCGTTTACACAGTAAGGTGGAATCGAGTTGAACGTTGGCGTCGTTTGCGGATCAACAGTTAAGGTAATCGTTGTAGTAGTTGCACATTGTCCGGCCGTTGGTGTAAACGTAGATGTATATGTTCCTGGTGTGGTAGTGCTGAACGTCGAAGGACTCCATGTTCCCGAGATTCCATTGGTGGAAGTTCCCGGCAGTGTTGGAGATGCTGCATTCTGGCAAACGTTACCGAGTGGGTTGAATGTTGGTGTAGTCGGTGCGTTTACTACTACAGTCATAGTGGTTGTTGCACCACATTGTCCCGCGGTAGGAGTGAAGGTGTACGTCGTTGATCCAACTGTGGCTGTACTCACCGTTGAAGGCGACCACGTTCCGTTAATTCCATTTGTAGAAGTAGTTGGAAGTGTTCCCGGTGTGGCATTCTGACAGTATGGCCCGAGTGCTGTAAACGTTGGTGTAACAGAGTTGTTCACAACTACGGTCATGGTTGTAGTTGTTGCACATGTTGGTGAAGCCGTTGATGTCGGTGTGAACGTGTAAGTTGTCGATCCGATTGTAGTAGTATTAATTGTTGAAGGTGACCACGTTCCCGAAATTCCGTTAAGAGAAGTTGTCGGAAGTGTTCCAGGTGTAGCATTCTGACAATATGGTCCAAGTGCCGTGAATGTTGGTGTTGTCGGAGCATTTACTACAACTGTCATAGTTGTCGTTGTTGCACAGGTAGGCGAAGCCGTTGATGTTGGAGTAAACGTGTATGTCGTTGAACCGACAGTCGCTGTACTCACTGCCGAAGGAGACCACGTTCCTGCAATACCATTCAGTGAAGTTGTAGGAAGCGTTCCCGGTGTGGCATTCTGACAGTATGGTCCAAGAGCGGTAAATGTTGGAGTTGTCGGAGCGTTTACGACGATTGTCATAGTTGTCGTCGTAGCACACGTTGGCGAAGCAGTCGAGGTGGGGGTGAACGTGTACGTTGTTGATCCAACTGTCGTTGTACTCACTGTAGAAGGCGACCATGTTCCGGCAATCCCATTGAGTGAAGTTGTAGGAAGAGTCCCCGCGGCTGCATTCTGGCAGTATGGTCCAAGCGCTGTGAATGTTGGAGTTGTTGGAGCGTTAACTGTAATGTTCATTGTCGTTGTCGTTCCACACTGCCCACCATTCGGAGTAAATGTGTAAGTAGTTGTTCCAACAGTTGTTGTACTTACTGTAGACGGGGACCACGTTCCTGTGATTCCGTTCGTGGAAGTTGTGGGAAGAGTTCCTGCTGCCGCATTCTGACAGTATGGTCCCAGTGCTGTGAACGTCGGAGTTGGTGGTGTGGTAACCACAACGGTCATCGTTGTAGTCGTTCCGCACTGACCTCCATTCGGTGTGAATGTGTAGGTTGTTGATCCGACTGTCGAAGTACTGATAGTAGACGGCGACCATGTTCCGGTAATTCCATTGGTTGAAGTCGTTGGAAGGGTTCCCGGTATAGCGTTTTGACAGTAAGGTCCAAGTGCTGTAAAAGTTGGTGTTGGCGGAGTCGTTACCACAACAGTCATTGTCGTAGTTGTCGCACAGGTAGGCGAAGCCGTTGATGTTGGTGTGAACGTATAAGTTGTTGAACCAACAGTTGTTGTATTAATTGTAGAAGGCGACCACGTTCCTGAAATTCCGTTGATTGAAGTCGTTGGAAGTGGTCCAGGTGTGGCATTCTGACAGTATGGCCCAAGTGTCGTAAACGTTGGTGTTGTTGACGGGTTAACTGTAATGTTCATGGTCGTTGTGTTCGCACATTGTCCGGCAGTAGGAGTGAAGGTATACGTTGTTGTTCCGGCTGTTGTTGTGCTGACAGTTGAAGGCGACCATGTTCCGTTGATTCCGTTAAGAGAAGTTGTAGGCAATGTTCCCCCTGCAGCGTTCTGACAGTATGGTCCGAGTGCGGTAAATGTTGGCGTAACTGCAGGCTGAACCGTAATTGTAGTACTTCCTACACATCCATTCGGGAATGTGTAACTGATGGTTGCTGTACCTACAGCATTTGCAGTTACTAACCCCGTTGAATTTACAGAGGCAACACCGGAATTGGAACTTGACCATGTTCCCGGTACAGTTGTATTAAATGTATTGTATGGATATTTCACAATCACAACACCACTTCCCCCGTTTCCTCCGGAAGCAACCGCACTGGCGAAAATTCCACCACCGCCACTACCGGTGTTCGGGTCACCCGGTTGTGCATTGATGCCAAGTGTACCAATACCACCGTCACCACCACCACCGATACCACCGATACCGCGAGCGTTATTGTTTGCTCCGGCACCACCGGCACCATAATAAACATTATTTCCTGTAATGGTGTTCAATAATCCTGCTCCACCATTTGCAGCAGTTGCTGTTGTTGTTCCTACGGGACCTGCGCCGCCGGCACCGCCACCGCCACCGGAACCTTTGGTTACACCCGAAGAGGCACCGTTACCTCCTGCAGTTGCCGTGTTTGATGAACCGGTATTTGCGGAACCACCCGTACCGTTAGCAGATTTCGATGCACCACCACCGCCAGATCCACCGGTAGCTCCGTTCAGCGTAGCGCTTCCGCCACCACCACCACCGCCAAAGGCAGTAACAGTACCTCCGAAAGTAGATGAACCTCCCTGATTTCCTACGGATCCGGTATTTCCTGTTCCTCCGGCACCGATGTTTACGGCGTAAGATCCGACAGCAACAGCAACAGATGGATTGTCAACTACTCCACCACCGCCACCGCCACCGGCAGCTGCGTTTCCTGAAGAAGTAATGTAACCACCTGATCCGCCACCACCAACGGCAAGAACACGAACGTTGCCACTATTGGTGTTGGCCGGTATCACGAAACTGCCGCTGGACAGGAATGAATGAATTTTCCCACCGTTGGCATCGTACGATATGGTTCCTCCGGTAATGTTTGCAGGAGTTACCTGGTTAGTTGGTGTAACAGTTAATTGAAGTGTGGTTCCTGTTCCACAAATGGTTTGATTGCTCGGCGTGACAGTAATAACAGGGTTCACCGTGACTGTTACTCCGTCGGTAATAGTCGTTGTGGTTCCGTCACATTTGGTAATCACCATTGTTCCCAGATACGTAGTAGTCGTTGTTGGAGAAACCGTTAGCGACGGAGATGTCCCCAGTGAAACACCAGGTGCGGCAGCATTATACCAGTTGAACGTATATGAAGCGGCTCCGGATGGAGTGAAACGCCACGATTCGTTGTTCGCTGTAAAGGTTGTTCGGTTTCTTCCGGCAGGACAAACTGCTGTACTTGCAGCGGCATTTTGAATTCCCACGATTCCGTAACCACTTTCCCAATCTGCACAGGAAGGGGAGTACTGGATGTTTACATCGATGAAGTTCGTGGTTTCATACAATACTAATTGGAACGTCGATCCTGCATAACTATCACAGCTTCCGAAAAGTGAATTGAACAATGGAATATTGCTCCAGTTCACTACAAATGCTCTACACGGTGCTTGCCCGTAGGTTTGATAGGTCATTGTTCCTCCTAAAGAAGGGTCGATGTCCCGGAATACAGCGTTGATAGTATTTCCGGGCATGTCCGTTGTGCTTGGAAGCGTAGCGGAAACGGTATAATTATCGATTCCTCCGGCTTGTGACAAATCGAAAGTAACGTGGCCATTGGCTCCGATTACCAATTGATTATAAGTTGCTCCGAAGTAACAGAAATTGAACCCGATATTGATCACGGAACTCCATTCGTCATCTGTACCAACCAAAACGGGTGTACCGGTTGTATAGGAATAGGGAACGTAGCTTGTTGAACCAACGGTATAAGAAGTTGTTTGGTTCGTTCCGATTAAGGAAGCATTTAATGTGGTAGAACCACCACCATTGCAAAGATTGACTGCTGGTGGCATGATTACATCCGGACAAGATGGTGCCTGACCGAATACCGCGGTAGCTGTTAAAGCAACTGCAGAGATAAGAGAAATTATTTTCTTCATGGTTTAGTAGCAATTTTGGGGTTAGTTCAGCTCCTTAATCCAGTAGCTAAGACTGGTTGTGTCAGAAGAAAGAATATCCTGTATAAAGGGTGTTTGTTCTGTTGGGAAGGTGGTGTATTTGTCCGCCATGGCTTGATCCGAATAAGATGCAATTGCCTGAGTTGCCAATTCGCGTGCTTTTCTGCTGCACTTGATAGCATCCTGAAGATTGTCAGCTTCGAACAGTGTATTCGCATGTGCAGCGAGTCGTTCAGCGACCGACAGGTTTTCAGAAGGTGTCAGGTTGTTTGCTTTTTCGAATTTTCTTGCTTTCGAAATAGCTACCTGAGTGTGGTTGAGGAATGCTTTCGCCTCGGCATTCTGAATAGAGTCTGTTGTAGTAACGACTGATTGGAAAAGCACAGTGTTTGTTCCACGTGGGGTTTTAGCCTGCACGCAAAGAGACAACCCTGAAATCAGGACAGTCAGAAATAAGGATTTCATAATTGGTTTTGGATTGTGTTTGTAAGCTACAGCGGTCGGTGAGACTGTTGTAGTTGTTTGTAGCATTCGGTATTTCATATTCACAGTTTTAGTGTTCTAAACTGGTGTATCGAATACCGGAACGTGGAGAGTCTGAAGTTAACCTGTTGACAGTAATTGCCAGAGATTGGTTTAGTAGTAGCAGCATAAAAGAGTGTTTAGAAATTGGGGTTTATTTCTTCGATTGTTATGGAAACGGAGTTTTTATCAACTGGTTGCCTTTAAATTGTTTTATATGTCACAAAATGAATTTTAAGCCGCCGAAAATTAACGCTAATCCGTTGTTTATTAAACTAAATTTAGTTGTAATGAATATTTTAGGTCTTTGATTGATTATTTGTGTTTTCCTATCGATCATTGAAAAGCTAAACTGATTTAGCAAAACAAAAAAGCCCCGACATTTAGTCGAGGCCTTCTTAACCAATTATTTTTTAGCTTTTTACTGCTTCACTACCGATACAGTCTGAATAGTTCCTTCAGTACCGCTTACCTGAACCAGGTAGCTTCCGGCGTCAAGATTTTCCAAATTCACCGCAACCTGATTTGTTCCTGAAGTGACTGTTGCTGTTGCATCGGATAAAATTTGACCATTCAATGAGACTACACGAACATTAATTTCCTGTGAAATTGCAGCTTCGATGTTCAATGTTGCATTTCCGTTTGTAGGATTCGGGAAGATGCTTGTTGCATTTAGAGAAAGCTCGTCAACGGAAGCCGTTCCATCACAGGAATGTACTACCATTGCGCTTGATGCACCTGCATTTGTAAATGCAGTTTCGATTGAACTAATACTGCTGATTGGCCAAATGTCGATGTTCTTGAACAATCCGTCTGGTCCGATCAAAACGATCGTCGGGAATGCTGCAGGTCCGTAAGAACTATGAACTGCCGCTGCTCCACCATCCAATCCGGAAACGGTTGGTGTCGGGTGATTCGGGTCGCCGCCATTCGCATCTTCGAAAGCCTGCGTTTGTGCAGTTGTTCCTTCGTATTCCAATGCCAAAACTACAATGTCGTAATTGTTACATCCGTACTTAACGTAGAATTGGTTGATTGTTGGAGCTGTTGCAGCGCATGGTCCACACCAGTATGCGAAGAAATCGATCATTACCCATTTTCCGGCGTAATCTGAAAGAGAGTGTTGTTCACCGTGAAGATCGGTTACAGTAAAATTAGGAGCAGCTTGTCCTACGGAGTAATTTTGTAATTGTGCGCTTGCGGCTCCGGAGAACAATAACGCAACGGTTAGAGAAGTAAACAGTTTTTTCATAGATCAGCAATTTATTGTTTGATGTAAGGATAGCCATTTTGTGAGGAAATAGAACATTCCAAATTGACAGGATTATTGTAGGGCTAAATTGCTGTTAATGAGCGGGAACAAAAAAGCCCCCGACGTAAAGTCGGAGGCTTGGCTGATAGAATGAATTCTTTTTTACTTTTTCAATGAGTCAACTACTGCTTTGAACGCATCAGGATGGTTCATCGCAAGGTCAGCTAACACTTTACGGTTCAATTCGATACCGCTCTTGTGAATAGCACCCATGAATTGAGAATAGCTCATTCCGTGAGCACGTGCACCAGCGTTGATACGCTGAATCCACAATGCGCGGAAGTTTCTTTTCTTTTGCTTACGTCCTTCGTAAGCGTAGTTCAAACCTTTTTCAATAGCGTTTTTCGCTACTGTCCAAACGTTTTTTCTGCGGCCGTAGTAACCTTTGGCCAGCTTCATGAAATTTTTTCTGCGAGCTCTTGAAGCTACGTGATTTACCGATCTTGGCATAATTTCTAGTTTTTTAGTGAGAGTGTCCGCCGTAGCAGAACTTAGGGACTCTTTACCTGGTTAAACAATACCTCCCGCACTTTGCGGGAATTTAATTGTGAAGGATCCTACCGTAGTCGGATTACTTCATATTCAACATCAATTTAACGTTGTTCAGGTCAGAATCGTGTACCAACCCTGCGTGCGTCAAATTACGTTTTTGCTTCTTGGTTTTTTTCGTAAGAATGTGGCTTTTGAAAGCGTGTTTTCTCTTGATTTTACCAGATCCAGTTACAGTGAATCTCTTCTTTGCACTGGAATTTGTTTTCATTTTTGGCATTTCTCTTTTGTTTAAAAGTGAATACTCTATCAGCATCTTTATAATTGAAAATTGATTAATTAAGAATGGAAAAGGAAATTGGCCTTTTCAATTTTTCATTTTCAATTTTCAATTCAATTTTTACTTCTTCTTAGGGTTGATCATTACAATCATTCTCTTCCCTTCCAGTTTTGGTAGTTGCTCGGGTGTTCCCAAGTCTGCCAACTCCTGAATAAATTTCAGCAACAGGATTTCTCCTCGCTCTTTGAAAACAATTGTTCTTCCTCGGAAGAAAACGTATGCTTTCAATTTGGAGCCTTCCTGCAAAAACTTCTTAGCGTGCGAAAGCTTGAATTCGAAATCGTGATCATCCGTGTTCGGACCAAAACGAATTTCTTTCAATACAACTTTGCTCTGTTTCGCTTTAAGTTCCTTTTGCTTTCTCTTTTGGTTGTATAAGAACTTACGGTAATCCATAATCTTACAAACCGGTGGAACGGCATTTGGAGAAATTTCTACCAAATCCAATTCCTGCTCCTCAGCCAAACGCAAGGCGTCGGAAGTTTTCATGACACGTGGCTCACCGTCTTCAATAACAAGGCGAATTTCGTGTGCGGAAATCTTGCCATTGATCTTGTGTTGCTCAGTGTCCTCTCTTTTTACAAAAGGTCTTCTGTTGTCTTTTCTCATTCAGTTTTTTACACGTTAGTTGATAACTCGCTTTCAATTGCCTTCTGAACGATTTCAGAAAACGCCTGAATGCTCATTGAACCTTTATCTCCTTCGCCGCGTTGGCGCACTGAAACCTCTTGGTTTTCAGCTTCTTTTTCACCTACAATCAGCATAAACGGAATCTTTTTCAATTCTGCTTCGCGAATTTTCTTACCAATTTTTTCGTTTCTATCATCAACGAAGCCGCGAATATCGGAATTATTTAGCAATTCTGAAACTTCTTTTGCATAGTCGTTGTATTTATCCGAGATCGGAAGAATGGCAACCTGGTCTGTTGCAAGCCATAAAGGGAAGTCTCCTCCACAGTGTTCCAACAGCACTGCAACGAATCGTTCCATAGATCCGAACGGTGCACGGTGAATCATTACCGGTCTGTGCTTCTGGTTGTCAGCACCAGTGTATTCCAATTCAAAACGTTCCGGCAGGTTATAGTCTACCTGAATGGTTCCTAACTGCCATTCACGACCCAGCGCATCCTGAACCATGAAGTCAAGCTTCGGTCCGTAGAATGCAGCTTCCCCGTATTCAACAACTGTAGGAAGCCCTTTTTCAGCCGCAGCTTCAATAATCGCAGATTCTGCCTTTTCCCAGTTCTCGTCAGAACCGATATACTTCGACGGATTATTTGGATCGCGCAGCGAAACCTGAGCCTTGAATTTCTCAAAACTCAAAGTTTTGAAGATGTACAGTACCAGGTCGATAACGTTTTTGAATTCATCTTTTACCTGATCCTGAGTACAGAATAAATGGGCATCATCCTGAGTAAATCCACGAACACGTGTCAGACCGTGCAACTCACCACTTTGTTCGTAACGGTATACTGTTCCGAATTCAGCGAAACGAGCCGGAAGATCCTTGTAAGAGCGTGGTTTGCTTTTGAAAATCTCACAGTGATGAGGACAGTTCATCGGCTTCAACAGGAATTCCTCATTCGGATCCGGAGTTTTGATCGGTTGGAATGAATCTGCACCGTATTTTTCGTAGTGACCTGAAGTCACATACAAATCCTTGTTTCCGATATGCGGAGTAATTACCTGCTCATAACCCGCTTTACGTTGTGCACGCTTCAGGAAGTTTTCCAAACGCTCGCGCAATGCAGCTCCTTTGGGCAACCAAAGCGGAAGACCTGAACCCACTTTTTGAGAGAATGTAAATAACTCAAGCTCTTTCCCAACTTTTCTGTGGTCGCGACGTTTTGCCTCTTCCAGCAACTCCAGGTATTCGGTCAATTCTGCCTGTTTCGGGAAAGTAATTCCGTAAACACGAGTTAACTGCTTGTTTTTCTCATCACCGCGCCAGTAAGCACCCGCAATGGAAAGCAATTTTACAGCCTTTATGAAACCTGTGTCGGGAATGTGTGGTCCGCGACACAAATCGGTAAAATTACCTTGCGTATAGAACGTAATGGAACCATCCGGAAGATCCTGAATCAATTCCAGTTTGTAAGGGTCCTGTTTTTCTGTAAAGTAAGCCAATGCATCGGCTTTGCTTACTTCCTTGCGAACAAATTGCAATTTCTGCTTCGCCAGTTCCTTCATTTTCTCCTCAATCTTCGGAAGGTCTTCTTCCTTGAATGTGTAATCCATGAAGTCTACGTCGTAGTAATAGCCATTGGCAACCGGAGGACCGATCGCAAGCTTAATTCCAGGGTAATAAAACTCCAATGCCTCTGCCATCAGGTGAGCAGAAGAGTGCCACATGGTTGATTTTCCTTCGGCATCATTCCATGTCAAAAGCTGAAGGGTACAATCTTCCGTTAGTGGGCGCGTAGCATCCACAACTTCACCATTTACCTTGGCAGCCAATACATTGCGTGCCAATCCTTCAGAAATGCTAAGAGCAACATCTAATGCTGTTGCTCCTGCGTCGTATTGTCTAACTGATCCGTCCGGAAGAGTTACGTGTATCATAAGGATAGTTAATTTTTGTGCAAAGGTACGCAAAACATCAACGCTTGCGTACGTTTTGACGAATTATGCTTTGTGTCCGTAAACCAGTACGATAGCTTCTTTTGAACCTTTACCGGAACCGATGTTGTACTCGATGTGAACGTTTTTCAAACGCTCTACTTCAGGCATTTTTTTGCGGTACAACTTGTTGAGTTCGGAAGAGTTGATTAACGTGTTTTTTCCCTGAACGTTTTTGAACTCTTTAATCAAATGGCGATCCGATACATCGGATGCGGCATCGTATACCTTAATGGTGACAGGAGTTGTGCTCTTTTTTGCACTGATTGCAAACTGATAATCCTTGGCAAGGAACAGGAACAATTCAATTGATTTTGTTTGTTTCGATCCGGGAATGTAGTAGGTTACTTTAGAACCTTCGTAACGACAATCCTTAATCATGTCTTTACATTCCTGTTTCATAGTATTCACCTGAGCTTCCAATGCTCCGTCACCCGAAGTAACTGTTGGTGCAATGCTCAACAGAATGGCACTGAAACCGATAAGCGCGATAAACGATAACTTCTTCATAGGTGTCATTATTTTGATGGTGTAACAATGTTGTTTCTCAATGCAGTCACTTTTGAAGCCAATGTTTCAAATTCTTCGGAACTCAAAACAGGTACTTCAACATTCTTATTTGCATTGGCACTCTTCACACTTTCAAATGCGGAGTATGTATTCAATAAGTCTTCAAATTTTGAAATGACTTCGTTCAAACGCTTGTCATCTTTTACAGGATGTGCCTTTAAACCTTTGATCGTGTTTTTCAACAAGGTCATTTGATCCACTAACGCAACACCAAGGTCGCCACCTTTTTTGCGTGAATCATCGATTCCAAGGTAAATTCCTTCAACCCATGCACCCGCAAATTCGATAGCTGCAAGGTAGCGCATGTCGTTGTCATCAAGGTAAGTATCGGACTTGTCCTGAATGTCGTATATCAATTCCTCCAATGCCGCTGCATTACCGAGGTTTTTATCAAATTTCTCAATCAACGCTTTATCTGAAAATACGCTTTCCAGACCTACTTTAGAACCAAGATACTGGATGCTTACCAAATATTCACGCGCTTCCTGTGTTTTGTTATTAATCGCGCAATAAGCCAAATCCGTAGAGTATACCCCAAGGTTCAGCAACTGGTCAATTTTCTGACCATATTTTGATTTGTTTGAAGCTGGATTTGGTTTTCCACTTACATATGTCAAACCGGCATCTTTAAACATTTGAGCCATGGTGATTGGCTGCGGAAGCATGAAGTCCTGATCCTCGGAGTTAAATGCGGTTTCTTCAACGGTTACTTCAGCTTTTTTTTCGTTAGATTCTCCGCCACACGAAGCAAGAAACACAGTAGCAGCTGCGAAGGACAGAATGAGTGTTGAGTTAATTCTCATGTTGGTTTCGTTTTTTTTGAGGTGTAAAGAAACAAACAATATTTCAGTTACCGCATAGCAATTTTTCAACAAACGTTTATTTCTCAGCCTACTAACATGCGTTTTTATTCGATGAATTGAAAAGAGTACCTGAAAGCTGTGATCCATACTTTTTGACTTGAGCCTTTTCCATTGTGTAAATCGAAAATTTTCAAAACGGGATTAACAAATCTAAAGTATCAATGCAGTGTGTAATTCTTAACAACATGTAGTTTTGCGGGAGCAATTTAATCATGAACATTCACAGTTACCCCACTTTTGTTCCGGCTATTTCTTTGTTTGTCGGCGGAATTCTCAGTTTCTGTTTTTCGGTGCCCGTTGAATGGTGTTTTGGACTGGCTTTTACCTTTTTGTTTGTTGGGGTTTTGTTGTTGAAAACGTCCGATTCGTATGCAACCCGCTCCATTCTTCGAGTAACCACGGGAGCTTTTGTTTTTCTGACGGTTGGAGCCGGGATCTTTAGAATGAATGACTACCGGTATTCGGAGATGAGGCATCTGGATGAAGACGAAGAAACTTTTTCCGCACATGTCTGTGAAACCGGAAAAAGCGGCAGTAATTTCCAGACATTGGTGGTGGAAATTCGCACACTTGCCGGAAATAACGAGGTTGTCCCGGTGAATGGTAAAGTACTCCTCCGCGTCAGCGAATACTCGAAAGAGTTGGTTGTTGATGATGATTTGATTGTGAACGGACAACTGGTTCCGATTCAAAATGCAGGTAATCCGGGGGAGTTTGATGCAGAACGTTACTACCTCGGAAAGGGAATTCGGTATAGAATGTTTGTGTCCGGTTTTCAGGTTGAACAATTTGCTCATGCAACCACGGTTAATGGTTTGTTTACGAAGTGGCGAAATAAACTTGCGCGGTTGATGGAAGAACACCTGACCGGCGATTTCCTTGCAATTTCAAAGGCCCTGATTCTTGGCGATAAATCGGATTTGGATGTGGAAACAATGGAAGCTTTTTCGAATACAGGTTCGATGCATGTGCTTGCTGTTTCGGGCTTGCACGTTGGACTGTTGCTTGTTATTCTGAATGCACTTTTGGCGCAATTTTCCAGGGTTTTTACAAAGAAAACAGCTTTGATTGTTTCTATTTTATTGATCTGGTTCTACGGACTCCTGACCGGTGCTGCGCCCTCTGTGATGCGCGCTGTTTTTATGTTTACGGTTGTTGCAACGGGAACACTGTTTCATCGGAAAAGTTCCGGTTTGAACGCTTTATTCATCACAGCGATTATCTTGTTTTTTCTTGATCCATGGGTAGGTTTTGATATCGGTTTTCAGCTTTCATTTGCAGCAATGCTGGGAATATTTCTTGTGTATCCGCGCATTCAGTATTTCATAACTCCGAAAGGGAAATGGAGTCTGTGGTTTTGGGAAGGAACAGCTGTTGGAATCGCAGCAACGATCTTAACAACTCCGCTAACCCTGTTCTGGTTTTATCAGTTTCCGAACTATTTCCTGTTAGCAAATATCGGTGTAATGGTTTTTGGATTTTTCGTGTTGCTGTTTGGTTTGGTGTTTCTGCTTAGTGCAGCAGTTCCAATCCTTTCAACAATTGTCGCGGTTGTTTTTTCCTTTTCCATCGTAGGGCTATTGGTTTGGGTCAGATGGGTGGATACACTTCCCGGGGCTGTTTCTTCCGGTTTTCATTTGTCCATTTACGGACTGATTGCCTGCTACGGATTGATCGTGTTGTGGTTAATTGGAAAGTCTTCGGTTCGGTGGAAGGTTGTTTTGGTTACAGCAACCACTGTTTTGCTGATCGTTGTTTCTGTTCAGCGATACACAGTGTTGTCAACGAACGAGTTGGTTATATTAAATGCAAACGAACTCAATGTCATCCTGAAATCAGACAAAGTGGCATTGGCATTTTACGAGCCGCGTTTTGGTCATGCGAAAACAATTCCACAGCAGTTGAAGTCGTATGAACGCTACATGGGTACAAAATTGATTGCAAGGGAATTGAGTAATGGTGTTTCATTTCGATTTCAGGGAAAAACGATTGTTCTTTCAAGAGGCGAAGATGGTTGGGACATTACATTCGGTAAGCAAAAGCTATTTTTTCAGCAGCGAGGGCTTCCAAAACGTGAGGGATCCGGGTATATCCTGAATGCGCGATTGAAACATTTCCTGAACCCAGGGAAACCACAACAATGTTACCGACTGGAGTTTTGATTTGTTTCCCTTTTGCAAAATCCATTTCGAAACAAGTTTTTATTCCCAAAGTTTGCGCAATTTTGAAGAATGAAAGCCCCGCTCCTCATCTTAATCGGCTTACTTACTGCTCTTGTTGCGTCTTCGCAGAAAAGCGTTAGTGCGTTTCGCAATACGGGTGAAATTATTCTGGATGGGGTACTGAACGAAGATGTCTGGCAAAAAGCTGACGTGGCGGATTCCTTCACTGTAAACTTCCCTACAGTAGGAGTTCCTTCGACATTCGAATCCATAGTACGTTTTGTTTACGATGATGAAGCGATTTACGTCGGCGCAATTCTGAATGATCCTCATCCGGATTCTATGCTTACGGCATTGTCTCAACGAGACGATTACGGGAATGCAGATTGGTTCGGAATTCTGATAGATCCATATGGAGCCGGACAAAACGGCTTCTCTTTTTTCGTGACGGCGGCAGGAGTTGAAATTGATGCGATTCGAAGTCAGAATGATGCTGATTTTACCTGGAACGCGGTTTGGAAAAGTCGTGTGCAACTTACTGAAAAAGGCTGGACAGTTGAAATGCGTATTCCGCTGACGCAATTGCGTTTCCCGAAGGAAGACATTCAGCATTGGAAGATCAATTACAAGCGTCAAATTCGAAGAAACAGGGAAATTTCCTATTGGTCGCCTGTAGATCCGCAAGTCTATGGTGAATTGGCACAGTCTGGAGAACTTACCAATCTGGATAATCTTCATTCCCCGCTGCGATTATCGTTTTCTCCTTATGGAACTGTGTACGTGGAGAATTTCTATAACGAACAATCGGGGGCACAACAATGGGCATTGCGACCTCGTTTCGGAATGGACATGAAACTGGGGCTGAGTGAGGCATTCACATTGGATGCAACACTGGTTCCCGACTTCGGTCAGACGGTTTCGGATAAACTGGTTTTGAACCTTTCTCCATTCGAAGTTCGCTACAACGAAAACCGGCCATTTTTCCTGGAAGGAATGGATTTGTTTGGTATAGGTGATATTTTTTACACCCGTCGCATTGGTGATAATACCTATTATGGTTATCGAGCCGATTCCCTTCAAAATGCAGGGAATAAGGTTACAAGTGCTCCCGCATTGGCACAATTGGTGAATGCTACCAAGGTTTCGGGCAGAACAAAAAAAGGATTGGGAGTAGGAGTGTTCAATGCAATTGAGAAAAGTACATTCATAGAATACGAAGATTCACTTGGAAATCACAGAAGTGTGTTGTCTCATCCCACTTCGAATTACAACGTTTTGGTATTGAGTCAGAACCTGAAGAACAACGGTTCGGTTTCATTCATCAATACAAATGTAATCCGGCCTGAAGCGGATGCTTTCTCCAATGTATGTTCAGGAGAGTTTCAGTTGTTGACGAAAAACAGGGTGTACTCTTTCTTCGGGCAGGGACAATTCTCGTACAATCAACGTCAGGGGAATACCGATTACGGGCATACCGATTACTTCAATTTCTCGAAAGTTGAAGGTTCCAAAACCTTTCAGGTGGAATATTACGAATGCTCCGATACGTACGATCCGAATGAACTTGGATTTCTGTCGAACAACAATTACCGCGGAACAACTGCTTCGTACCAGGATGTGAATTATTCACCGGGCGGTCATTTACTTCGCCGGAATATGAACTTCAACACGAATCTGAATTACCTGTATAAACCGGGATTGTTCGCAAATTGGGAAATCAACGGAGAATGGATTGGGACATTTAAGAACTTCCTTACAAGTGGTTTTTATGGTGGAATCTCTCCACTCGGGGTGGTTGATCATTTCGAATCACGAACGATGGGCGTACCGATGAATGTTGCAGCTTCAGCATACGTCGGTGGATTCTATTCCAGCAACTATTCCAAACGCGTTGCGCTCGATATTTCGATGTCGACAAGAATGTTTATGGAGAAAGGGATGCAATATACGGAAGGTTCATTCAGCCCGCGTTTCAGGGTATCGAACCGATTGTTTGTTGTCCCTTCTGTGTCCATTACGCGCATGTTACGCAACTACGGATATGTGTACGTGAGCGATACCAATTATGCAAACGACATCATACTTGGAACACGCGATCGCTGGATTGTAAACAATAATGTCACAGCCAATTATACATTTACTAACCGCATCGGAATGGTGTTGCAGGTTAATCACTACTGGCAGGAGGTGACCTATTTGAAATTCAATAAACTCAGTAATGGTGGGGAGCGTCTGGAGACTACTTATACCGGAATAAATGCCGATGGAACGTCCCTTCACAACACCAGTTTTAATGCGTTTACTTTAGATATGAATTTCCGGTGGGTTGTTTATCCCGGAAGTGAAATTCGTTTGGTCTGGAAGTACAATATCTACTCGTCAGCTGCTAAGAATTATGGAACCTATTTCAATGTCTTTGATGATCTCTTTGCGCAACCACGTCTGAATTCGTTTTCTATTAAAGCATTGTTCTATTTGAATGCAGGGAAGGTGTTAAGACCGGTCAAGAAATAGAAATTCGAAATGGAAAATTGAAAAGGAAACTTACTTCCATGTATCACACCTTTTCAATTATCAATTAAAATGTTTCCACACTTAAAATGCCCTCTTGGACAAGTCTTTCCGCCGTGTAAACCACAAGGTCTGCAATCGAGGTTTTCAGCAGTTTCACGGATTTCAGACTGGTCGGACAAAGGACCAAATCCAAAGGCTGGAACTGTTGCACAAAAGAATGCCGTGGTAGGTGCGTTGACCGCGCTTGCCATATGTAAAGGTCCTGAATCATTTACGTAACAACGTTCAGCTTTCGCGAACAAGGCGCAGGATTCCAGTAAATTCAACTTTCCGGCAAGGTTATTTGTTTCGGGAAGCTCTGCTGCTTTCAAAATTCGGGAACACAATTCAGAGTCACCAGGACCACCAACGAGGTAAACCGTTCCTTTTTTCTTCAAAATAGTTGCTAATTCAACCCATTTCTCTTCCGGAAGTTGTTTGGTAAACCATACTGAAGCCGGTGCGAGTGTGTAGAATGGTTGTTGAATCAGGTGTTCAACTTTTGCTTCGTTTTCCTTAGAAGGAAAAACTTCAGGTCGAACGAGTGGTTTAGCACCAAAGTGTGCAATACATTCCAGATTACGTTCCACTTCATGCTTTCCGGTTCCGATTTCATGTGCAATCTTTCGGTTGTAGCAAAATGAAAACGGGTTTTTGTCGAATCCGATTTTTTCTTTTGCGCCACTTCTCCATGTTATGAATCCTGAGCTTCCAAAACGATGAAGGTTAATGACTGTATCGTATTTCGTTCGTCGGAATTGCTTGATGAGTCGACGTATTTCAGCGTATTTCCCTTCTTTCTTATTGAACGTAAATACGTTTGAAATATCGCGGTGATTTTCCAGAATTCCTTCGTTGCCTTTTCTAACCAGGATATCGATTTGAGCATTCGGAAAAAGTCGGCGTAATTCAATGCAAACCGGCGTTGCCAGAATGACATCACCCAGGAAGGCCGTTTGAATAATCAGGAATTTCTGCATGCGATACAAAGGTAGGTAAAGATAAGGTAGTAGTAGATTTGGGAAGTGAGAAATCGAAGGGGGGATCATGCGTAGTGAATAAGCCAATTCCCTTCCTCTCTTAGAAAATACTATGTTTCGACAACATGTTGTCAAGCCCTAAATCACGTAAAAATTGAATTAACAACGCAAACCCTTCCGGAACAAATTCAATTTCCTCAAAGTGAATATCGTAGTTGTAACGAATCAAATTGGCTTTTTTCAATTGAAGTAAATGTTCTGAAATAGTTGCCTTACTCAAATTCATTAATCGACTAAAATCCGTTCTGGTTAAATGGTTATTATCCAGAATTTCCAGCAAAATTCGTTTGCGAACAGGGTGAGAAATCGCGGCTCCGATTTGAGATAACATCATTTCCGCATCGGTGTAATTGTTAGGTTTTATTACTCTCATAAATAACTATTTTCCATTTAATTTAGTCAAAAAGCTGATTTTGACACAATGTAAACCCACGAAATCTGAGGCTTTTTCTTCGTATTTTTGTCCCCGATAAAACTGAAACTCCTTCATGAAAAGAACCTTACTTGGTTTGTTGGTCGCGTTAAGCGCCAATGTAGCCTCGGCACAAAACTACTGGCAGCAGGAAATTGACTATCAGATCAGCGTTAAGTTGGATGACGTGCACCACACCCTAAGCGGTTTCGAGATTTTTACTTACCACAACAACTCTCCAAAAGCATTGGATTCCATGATGATTCACGTCTGGCCGAATGCCTACCGCGATAAACATTCCGCTTTGGCAAAGCAGCTGTACGGTAATGGAGAACAGGAATTGTACTTTGGTGCCGATTCTATTAAGGGAGGAATTGATAGCCTGGATTTCCGAAGTAACGGTCAACCGATCAAATGGGCTTATGATCCGAAGAATCAGGATATCGTTGTATTGTACTTTAATACACCAATTCCGGCTGGTGGACAACTCACCATCTCAACACCGTTCAAAGTTCGTATTCCTTCAGGCGAAATTTCGCGCTTAGGTCATGTTGGACAATCTTATCAAATCACTCAATGGTATCCAAAACCAGCAGTCTACGATAAACATGGCTGGAATGCCATTCCGTACCTGAATCAGGGTGAGTTTTATTCCGATTATGGATCATATGATGTTTCCATCACTCTTCCGGAAAACTACGTGGTTGGAGCAACGGGCGACTTGCAAACCCCGTCGGAAGAGGAATTTTTGAATAAAAAAGCAGCTGAGACGGCATTGAATATCGATTCATATACCAACAAAGAAAAAAGAAGCAATGCATTTCCTCCAAGTTCTTCGAACTGGAAAACTATTCGATATACACAGACCAAAGTACATGACTTTGCGTGGTTCGCCGACAAACGTTACCTGGTATTGAAAGGTGAAGTTTACCTGCCGCATTCCAATCGAAGAGTGACCAGCTGGTCAATGTTTACACCAAAAAATGCAGTGCTCTGGAAAAATTCCATTGAGTACATCAACGACGGTACGTTTTACTATTCCAAATGGAATGGGGATTACCCGTACAATCAGGTAACCGCGGTAGACGGAACGATTTCTGCCGGAGGAGGAATGGAATATCCGAACGTAACTGTTATTGGAAATTCATCTACTGCAATTGAGTTGGAAGTAGTGATTGTTCACGAAGTGGGACACAACTGGTTTTACGGGATCTTAGGTTCGAATGAGCGTGTTCATGGTTGGATGGACGAAGGAATGAACACCCTGAACGAGTTGCGTTACATGTATACGAAGTACCCGAACAACACGAATTTGTCGGATATGGTCCTGGACGGAAAACTTCACTTCGATCACCTGAGCCATTATGATATGGCGGATATGTCGTACAAGTTGATTGCAAAAATGGGTGAGGATCAACCGATCGAAACACATTCTGCGGATTTTACCAGTGCAAACTACGGAGCTGTGATGTACATGAAGACAGGATTGGTATTTAACTACCTGAAAGAATACCTTGGAGAAGAGCAGTTCGATAAGTGCATGCAAGCGTATTTTGAAAAATGGAAGTTCAAACATCCGGAACCGGAAGATATGAAACAAGTGCTGGAATCAGTATCGGGCAAAGATCTTGGTTGGTTGTTCGGTGATCTGATTCAAACTACGAAACATTTGGATGCACGTTTGTGCTCGGTTAAGTCGAAAGGAGGAAGCACGGACATTACCGTTGTCAACAAAGGACAAGTAGCAGGGCCAATTGAGGTTACAGGATATGTGGACGGAAAACCGGTGAAAACAGAATGGGTTGACCCTACAACTGAAAAAACTTCTTTAACATGGCCAATGGAAGTTGACATGGTGAAAGTAAACGCTTCTCACCGTGAGCCTGAAATGAATAACAATAACAACTATTGGTCGAAGAATGGATTGTTCAAGAAAATGGAACCGGTGAAAATGGAAGGTTTGATCGGGGATAATGAAGCCGATGCTACCAATGTTTTCTGGACTCCGGCCATTGCTGGAAATCATTACGATGGTTTCATGCTTGGTTTGTTGCTCCACAACAGTGGAATTCCATTCAACAGATTCCAGTATTTAGTTACTCCGATGTATTCATTCAACGGAGAACGTATTTCCGGAATAGCTGAAATGAGTATGACTTTCCTGCCGGAACGTAATTTGAAATCAAGTCGTTTTGGGGTGTCGGTGAAGTCTTTTAAAAACGATACCACCTACCGCGGAAACGATGGGTATTATTTTGCTGTTCAACCGTATTGGTTAGCAAAGTTGGGTAATAGAAAGAAAGCGACGCCCATCACACAGACGTTGTTGCTGCAGACCATGTATCGATTGGATGTTATGGGACCTTCGCAAAGAGAACTGGTTGGCGGTTATGTGAAGTATGATTTCATGAAAGACCGAACAGATTATAAATTCGGATTTCAGTTGCGTACCGATTATCTGGCGAATGCAGTGAATGGTGATCATTTTGCACGAAGTTCTGCAGAAATCAGCTTCAAATATCGTTACGTGAAGAACAAACGCAGTCGTTGGGTGGAATTGAGAAGTTACACCGGTGGATACCAGGATTTCAATATGTACAATTCCGGACCGGCTTCCAACTACATGCTTTCGCTTGCCGGAACAAGTGGGTCACAAGATGTATTTCTGGAAGATTATTTCTTTGGAAGATCAGAAGGTACAGGTTTTTACAGTCAGCAACGTCTGGATAATACCGGGGCATTCAAGATTGCTTCTGGCTACGGAACAACAACTCGCTGGGTCAGTACATTGAATTTTTACAGTCAACTTCCGGTAGGGCCACCTATTTTTGGTGTTTTCGCTGATTATGGGATGTTCAACGACGGCCTGCTTACTGGACATGTAGTCGATGCCTACAACGTAGGTGTTGCAGTAAGATTGGGAAATATCTTCGGAGTGTACTTCCCGTTGCTTTCCAGTCAGGAATTAATTGATGGAGCGTACGATTCAGGATATGGATCGCGTATTCGTTTCAGTTTGAGATTGAATTTAATCAAACAGCCGTTGAACATTAACGGATTGATCTAAAAAGCATATGTTAAAGTCGTTTTACCGTTTCCTTTCTCCAAAGTTCAAAACCCTTCATGCCGATTATGCGGTTGATTTCGCACCGAGATACGGTCACGGATTGCCTCCGCATAAAGAGTTGTATGATATCATCAACACAAATCGTTCGGAATACGAAGCATTTATTGATCATGCTTTGGAATACGTCCCGGCAATTCATAACATCAAACCGAGCGGGAAACAGGAAAGTGCTCTGGAGCCTGCCTGGAATAATGGATTTTTGCCCGGCCTGGACATTGTGGCGATCTATTCGATGTTGGGAAAATATCGTCCGAAACGCTACGTAGAAGTTGGTTCAGGGAACTCTACCAAAGTTGCCGCGAAAGCCAAACGTGAACTTGGACTTGCAACGGAAATCACTTCCATCGATCCCATGCCTCGCGCAGAGATTGACAGTCTTGCGGATGTGATCATTCGTAAACCGTTTGAATCAATCGATTACTCGGAACTCCTGAAACTGGAAGAAAACGATATTCTGTTTATCGACAACTCACACCGCATTCTTCCGAACTCAGACGCTATGGTATTCTTCATGGAAATCCTGCCGCGTTTGAAAAAAGGAGTAATCGTTCACATCCACGATATCTATTTGCCGTACGATTATCCACAATTCATGTGTGATCGATTCTACACAGAGCAGTATGGTCTGGCATTTTATATTCTGGCAAATCCTTCAAAATACTACACCATCTTCCCGAATTACTTTGTATCGGAAGATAAAGTGTTGAGCTCAAAATTGGAACCGTTCTGGAATCATCCGAACCTGGAAGGCGTTGAACGTCACGGCGGATCTTTCTGGTTGAAGATTGGGGAGTAATTTACAATAAAATCTTACTTCACTACTGTTACCGTTCCCCGGTAGTAATATTCCTGATTATTCCCGTCAACAACCTTCACGACGTATACAAATACATCATTGGTGACAAGTTTACCGTTTGGATGCGTGCCGTCCCATCCCTGATTCACATCGTGTGTCTGGAAAACCAATTGTCCCCAACGGTCGAGAACAGAGAATTCATATTTATTGATATCGTGGAACGAAACAATCGGAATGAAAATCGGATTGAGACCTTCAGGTGTAAATGCGTTTGGAACGTAAACCAATGGATCGATTACCGCACATTCGTGATTGGAGAAACTCAATTCCTGAATAGCATACTGGTTCGGACTTTCGATTGCCACCACGTAATAGCAGAATCTTCCCGTCTGTGAGTTGAATTGGGAAACGTCGTCTTCAATGAAACGGTGAGTAGGATCCACGGTTGCAAATGGTGCGCCGTAGAAAACACCGTCAATACCTCGATATACCTGATATTCCAGGACGTCTCCGGCAAAATCAATGTAATCCGACCAATGCAGGTAATTTACCATCGTGGATTGATCCGTTGTAACCGTAAGCAAAACGGTTCTCGCAAGATTCGAAACGCTTCCCTCCGTGCCACAGCTGTCAATTACAACAGCTTTGTATGTATACGACATGTAATGTACATCAACGGCAGTGTCTGTATACGTTAATGTGTTCGATGTCGCCGGAATGATCACCAAATCTTCGAATTGTCCGTTCAGCGGATTGAACTTCAGGAATTTGATCGCCGTTACATTACTTCCGGTACTGATTTCATGACGTAATACAACATTCTCGTTGTCTACAGTTGCAACCCGCAGGTAATGTGTAACCGGAGGTGAAGGTGCATTCACTGTCAGACAAACCTTATTCGAGAAACTTTCCGCAGTTCCGTTCGCATGATTCGCCCGTATCGCTATGCAATAATTACTCAACGGGACAAGTGGAGTAACAAATGACGTTGATGTGGTATTACCGAGGTTCACCCAGGTTCCGCCATTTTGTTGCGCAAATATGGTGTAATCAGTCAGGTCTGTTCCCCATCCGACGTAAGGAGTCCAGGAAATGGTGACCATGGAGTTGCACTGATTCAGCGTTGCGTCAGCGAACATTGTTGTATGCACCGGAGCTTTTGCGGAAGTCTGATGCGTTGGGTTCGGCCCCGTTGTGTAACAGGAATCAAATGCGGCCACTGAGAACGTCAACGCGTCATCTGCCGGTCCATTGTACGAATACGTTGTGTTATTGATTCCCCAAACGGTATCAATTTCAACGATAAAGCCATTTTCGTCTTTCCAGTAGATCACATAACCATAAGTGTCCGGCTGACCGTTTACATCCCATGAAATTGTGGTTTGTCCCGTAAGTGTATCAACCGACGCAGAGCTAATCACTGGAATATTCGGTGTTTGCATGTCCGTGAAGTTATCACCGATGATATTCGAAGTGAAATTGCACGTTGCTGTTGTGTAGATCACGCGATAGTTCAGGAAGGCCTGACAAATGTCAATGGTATCCAGAAAATGAGTTGTCTCGTAAGGAAGTGTTGCTATGGTTGTCCAGGTTCCGGTAGGATATTCGCGTTGTACCGTACACGTCGGATCGAACATGGCAGGTGCGGGAGAAGCAGGCGTGTTCCAGTCCAGAACTGCAGTTCCATTTGCAGGGTTGAACAAGGTCAAAAATACATTTTTCAATGTGTCGCTGTTTCTTCGTGCAGTACCATTACAACCGGAAAAGACAACAACAAAGAAGTCAAGATCATTTCCTGGCGCGGGAACAGTGAACGAAGTTGTTCCGATTGCTAAAGCGCCGCTCACCGGGCCGGATTGGACGGTATGGAGTTCATAGTGATCAAATGTTCCGGCAGGATCATTTACCGGATCCCAACTTACTGTTACATCACCGTTTACGGCTGTACTGATACAATTGATTGTCGTTGCCGGAATAATTGCCGGACTTTGGACCGTAATTACGATTGTTTTGTACGTTGCCTTTGGAATCTGGCAGTAGTCGTCCTGAACTTTAAAAACGAAGGTGTAATCAACAGAAGCAACCTGATTTCCATAAGCATCTACTAAATGTGCACAATCGGTTTGCCAGCTGAAATCTGCTGATACGCCCTGAATACCGCTAATTATCGGTGTTTGATCCAGCGTAGCACAAGGTCCATATTGACAACCGGAAGTACTTGTAAAATTCGTTCCGAACTCGAATCCCGTTGCGCTCAGGTAGTTGGTTTGAGGGGTTCCATCCTGCAGGGTTTCCATATCAGTCGCCTGCAATGTGAAATTTACCAATGTTCCTGCAACTACGGTTGTATTGAAGGCTCCGGCAAAAGGTCCGGGAACGTCCGGCGCAGTATTCCCACCCGCACAGGCTACCACGTAAATCTGCATATCGCGTTCCACACGTGCAATCAGAATACCGTCACGGAAACTTTCAGCCTGAACTTTGATGACATAGCTTCCGATGGTATTCGATCGAAACGTCAGATTGCCGGTATTTGGATCGAGAACCGAAGGGATGTTTCCGGCATTGAAAGAAGCATCCGGTGTGGGATTCGTTGCACTGTATCCCGGATTATATGGAACTGAGATGGGATTTGTAGGAGGATTATATGTTCCGCTGAAATCGTTCATTGGAGTAGCAAAACTCATGTGAAGCGAATCCAGATCGATATCTACGGGGTGAAGATTGTACTCGTAATCATCGCCTGAACAACTAATGAAATAAGGATCCTGAAGGAATTTAGGAGAGTTGTCAACACATGCTCCGGCAACAGCATTTGGTGCAGCAAACATCGTTGCAGCAATCGTAATTCCATGTCCGTTCGGATTCTGAAGGTTGCTGATATTGCTGTTTCTTGAGAAGTTGTCGTAAGTGAAAATCCATCCTGATGCCGGTGGAACTCCGGGTAAAACGATGGGAGCAGAGCGGTACGTTACCTTCTCAACCGCGCCAATTCCGTTTCCACCGGATGCACCGGTTCCGCAGGTAAGTTGTGGCGGCGCTCCGGCAACTGAATTACAGCTGGGAGAAATGTCTTGTCGACTAACAAATAAAACCTGAATTGAGGTAATGCCCGGGTGATTCCAAACAGCAAGATTTTCTGAAATGGTATTGACTTCAGCGCCATTACAGTCGCGGTAAAAGATCAATTCGAACTCGTAACTGTTGCCATTACAGCGCCACGTAATTTCCCCACCCATGGCGTGATCCGCCATAGCCGAAAAACTGGTGAAAAACACGAATAGTGTTACGAGTATTCGATTCATTAACTAGCTTGTTCTATGTAGAAAAAACGCTCGGAAATCAAATAAGTTGTTTTTGAACGCCTGATTTTTCAGAATGATTGAATCTTATCCGGCAGTTGCAACCACAAAGTCTTCCCAAATCAGGTATTTACGCGCAAGTTCCTGAAGATGTTGCGGTGTCATCTCATTGATGTCACGAATCGCCTTGTCGTAATAATCAAGTGTAAGCCCATGCATGTCTACTCCGTTGTACATGTCTAACATGGCATACGGGCCATCCGCACTGCGAAGCAACTGACCAAGCATGTAATTTTTCACCAGCAGCAATTCATCTTCGGAAACCAATTCATTTCTTAGAATCTCAATTTCTTTTTGAATTTCCGCGAGTGTAGCTTCGGTTACATCTTTCCCGACTTCAGTCATAATAACCAGGCTTGAACCGTGCATGTAATCGAGAACACCTGAACCAATTCCGTAGGTATATCCTTTGTCTTCGCGAATGTTAGTCATCAGGCGGGAACCGAAGTATCCACCAAGAATGGTGTTTAAGATACCTAAACCGTGACGATCATCGTGCTTTTTCGGGATGGTGAATGTTCCGATTCGAATGGCAGTTTGAACCGCATCTTCCATTGGAATATGAATGCGTTTCGGTGCACATGAAAAGTTATCTGCGTAGGTTGGCTCTCCTGTTTTGCTCCATTGGCCAAACAAATCAATTAATGAATCTACGGTGTCCTGATCAAGATTTCCCACAAGCGTCATGCGTGTCAGCCCGTTCAGGTAATGCTCTTTCCAGAAGTTTTTATAGCTGATGATTTCAGGTTGTTCGAAATCGCTTAACTGAGATTCCCATGCATACTCGGAAATATCTGAAAAACAATGTCTTCTGAAGGCATCACTGACCATGCTTTTCACTTTCTTCTGATTTACTTTGAAATCCTGCGCAAGTGATGCCAGTGTGTCGGTTACTTCGTCTTCTCTGAAACTTAACTGATGAATTGCTTTCTGAACCTGTTCCGCAACTGGAATAATGTGTTCACGAAGACAGTAAATACTGACAATCGCAGTTTCTGTTCCCAGATCAACATCAACGTATCCGCCATACGAATCGATTTCTTCATGAATCTGAACCGACGACTGATCTGCCGTTCCGCTCAGCAATAAAGCTTTGACGATTTTCGGGATATTGTGTTTTCCGCGAATCATTCCTGCATCGAAGAACAATTCAAGGCGAACAGTGTCATTGGCTACTTCTTTCATCCAAAGTAGTCTGACGGTTGAGGTAACATCGAAAATTACCGGTTGCGAAAAGGAAATGTGTTCTACGCGATGAACACCTGGTTGCTCATGAATCATGATTGAATGGCTTTAACTCGTAAAACAGAACAGTTTTCTTTTATCAGGATGGTATTTGCCAGTTCCTGAATCTGATGCGCGGTAATTTGCTGATAAAGCGCATTTTCTTCGTTCACTCCGTTTGCATCGCCCAGCAATTCATACATACACAAATTCATAGCACGATTCAACAAACCTTGTTCCTGAAACTCTTTCGCAGTTCGAATCTTATTCAACAACTTGCGGGTTTCCTTTTCCTCCAGTTGAATTTGTCTGAAGGCTTCCAATTCCTGCCACAAAGCATCGTCCAATTGCCGGAATGAAACGTTTTCGTTCAACTTTCCGCTGATGATCAATAAACCTTCGTCAGTGGACCCGGTGATGTAACAACTGATAGATGAAACGAGTTGAAGTTCTTTTTTCAGTTTTGCGTGCAGACGCGATGATTCGTTGCGTCCAAGTGCATCGGAAATAATATCAGCAACATAGTATTCGAACGATTTGCGCTCCGGCATTTTGAAGGCATAATAGAATGCATCCGTTGGTACTTTTCGTTCAATTGTCTTTTCACGGAATTCTGTTTGCTTCGGTTCCGAAGGCAAGATTCGCTCCGGTTTCATGGAAGCAGGAATATCACCGTACCATTTTTCAACGAGTGCCTTTGTCTCTTCCAATGAGATGTTCCCTGCGATGCAAAGAATGGCGTTTGCAGGATGGTAAAACTTTCCGAAAAAGGCTTTTACATCTTCCATCGTTGCATCTTCTATATGCTCGAGGCATTTTCCGATGGTTGCCCATTTGTACGGATGTTCCTTATAAGCTAATGGGCGCAATTCCAGCCACACATCACCGTAAGGCTGATTGAGATAACGTTGCTTGAACTCTTCGATTACTACATTACGCTGTACTTCCAGGCTTTTTGGTGTGAAAGCAAGGGAACGCATGCGATCACTTTCGAGCCAAAGTGCAGTTTCAATGTTCTGAACCGGTAAGGTCTCGTAATAATTCGTAATGTCGTTGGAAGTAAACGCATTGCTTTCTCCACCTGCTTTTTGAAGTGGGGCATCGAAGTCAGGGATGTTTACCGAACCGCCGAACATCAGGTGTTCGAAAAGGTGTGCAAATCCTGTTTTTTCTTCCTGTTCGTCGCGTGCACCAACGTCGTACAAGGTATTCACAACCGCAATAGGGGTCGTCGCATCGAAGTGATGCAGGACACGAAGTCCGTTTGCGAGTTGGAAGCGATTAAATTCAATCATCTAAAATGAAAATTTATCCTGATGTAATTCGGCAAGCGCCGCTTTGTAATCAGCTACGATTTCCGCTACCACTTCGGCAGCAGGTTTGATTTGTTTGATCAGTCCTGAGATTTGGCCAACTTCGAGTTCACCTTCTTTCAAATCTCCCTCAAACATTCCTTTTTTTGCGCGTCCGCGACCAAGTAGTTCGTTCAGATCTTCAATGCTGGCGCAATCGTCGTATGCCTTTTCGACTTGCTGATAAAATTCGTTTTTCACCAGACGAACAGGTGTTAACTCTTTCAGTGTGAGCATAGTGTCGCCTTCTTTCAATCCAAGAACGGTGTTTTTGAAATTCTGATGGGCTGAAGATTCCGGTGTTGCAATAAAGCGCGACCCGATTTGAACGGCATCCGCTCCAAGTGTCATTGCTGCAAGCATTCCACGACCTGTTCCGATCCCTCCTGCAGCAATCAGCGGAATAGTAAGTGCTTCGCGAACCATTGGAATCAGACAAAACGTAGTCGTTTCGTCACGTCCGTTATGTCCACCGGCTTCAAAACCCTCCGCAACTACAGCATCAACACCCGCTTCCTGCGCTTTTAAGGCAAACTTCACCGACGATACGACGTGTACTACGGTAATGCCTTCTGCTTTCAGACGAGCGGTATATGTTTTTGGATTTCCAGCCGATGTAAAAACGATTGGAACGTTATGCTTGATGATCGTTTGAATGTGCTCTTCGATATTCGGATAAAGCATCGGAAGATTGACCGCAAACGGTTTATCGGTTGCAGCTTTGCACTTCTGAATGTGTTGATCAAGAATTTCAGGATACATAGATCCGGAACCAATAATTCCAAGACCTCCGGCATTGGAAACAGCACTTGCCAGTTCCCAACCTGAGCACCAGATCATTCCGGCCTGAATAATTGGATATTGAATGTGAAAGAGCTTGCAGATAGGGTTATTATTCATGCCTCTATTTTGTTATGAACTCAGAAGTACGAAAATAACAAGTATTTGTGGTATTTCAGGTGGTATCGATGATGAATTAGAAGAAACGACAAATCTCTTCCGAAAGAATATCGAAAGAGATTGCCGCCCTCAATTATGTTAAGTATTCTAGTGACCTACAATATCGGTCTGCATTGGTCCAAGAATAGCAAGTAATTCGTCCTGTTCTGCCTGTGGTACATTGAACTGATTTAAAGCTGCTACCAGCGCATTCACTAGTGCTCCGAATTCATCATTGGTGATGTTCATTCCGTCGTGAGCATCGTACATGTTTTCTCCGGTATACGTGTAAGGTCCTCCGGTTGCAGCACAAAGCTGATCGATCAGGCGTTCACGAAACAATGCGAATCGGTAAGGATCGGAACCTGTTGCTGAGAAATTGTCCGCAATAGTTGGATCTGCCAGAACATTTTGAATGAACTGATCTGTTACCGCAGTAATGGCATCGTCACCTCCCAAACGGGTGTATAATGACGGAGTTGGTGTTGGAGTTGGTTCAGGAGTTTCTTCGTCCTTCTTACAACTTGTCATGAGCGTGGACATCCCGAGAAGTCCCGCAATCATCAAAAAGGTTATTTTTCTCATAGCTTTTGTGTGTTTAATTGAATTGAGGCTTTTAGTCACGGACACATAAGAAATGTTTTACGCGAGAGATGTATGCAACATCGATCGGACATTTCGGACCGCTTTTGGTAAATACTTTTTCTTTCAGGGCTACCTGATGTTTTTGTTGAACTTCGGATACTATCGTTTCCATGTCGACGTCATCGACACCATAGGAAATAATCAATAGGTTGCTTGAAGGATTGTAAGTTGTTCCACGAACACCGTCGATGTTCTTTAATGTTTTCTGTACGCGAACAATTTTAGTGGAATCGCCTATAGTTGAAGTATCGTATTGTAGAAAGTTGACTACAGCTGCTTTTGCTCCCGGACCCGGTTCTTCCCAGTTGGCCCAGATAAATGCAGTGATAAAAAGCAGCACAACCAGGATGCCTGTGCCTTTTGCCAATCGGATCAGAAACTTTTTCATAAGCTACATTTTACGTAGTTACGAACGGAATAAGACTTTGGATTTCGATTGTCAGAAAAATGTCAGATCAAGAGTGAAATGAATGGAGCATATTGGTTTTTGGCTTGGGAAAAGAGAAAAAAAATGGGGGCAATATTTTGCCCCCATGCAGTCTGAATTGTTATGAAATAATTCTAGTGAACTACTACCAGTTTCATTGGTGCCTGAGTTCCGTTTTCTGAAGTTACGTGAACAAAGTAAACTCCTTCGTTCCATCCTGCAACAGAGAATTCCAATTTGTTGCTCAGTTGATTCAATTGTTGTGTATGTACTAATTTGCCATTCGCATCGTATACCGAAATTGCTGCTGAATTTACAGCTTGCTGGAAGCTAACCATCGCAAAATCGTTTGCAGGATTCGGAACAATGAATGCACCGGAAAGCACATTTTCTTCAACTCCTGATTCATCAAGAGCATACATTACTTCGAAATCATCGAAGTAGAAACCATCCTGACGCACACCGCCATCGCTCTGCATAACGAAACGGAAACGAATCTGTTGGCCAATGTAATCGCTCAGGTTGATTTCTTCGAGCACCCAACTGTTTTGTGCGCCGTCGTAAATTGGTTCATCCTGAGGCTGTACAGATCCGTCTGCTGAGTTTCCGGGATTCGTATACAAACCACATTGTCCCTGCCAGCTTGTTCCGCCATCAACGGAAACCTGGAACTGGCAGTAATCGAAATCGTTTTCAATCTCCCATTTTGCATAGAAACGAACACCAGCGTCCGTTGCGTTTGTCAAATCAACTACGTTGTTGAATGTATATGTTTTTGTCGTGCTGTTTTGGTAATCGCCGGAAGGGCTATCTGTAAACGATTGACTTGGGGAAACATATACACTTGTTGTAGTTGCCCAGTTTCCTGTCCAGTTTACATTGTTGTTCGCTTCGTCAAGAAACTGAGTGGTCAGGCTTCCGAACGTTTTGGTAATTGTGTCGTGACGCACCCAAAGTCCGTTATCGGTATTCAGAACATATTTAATGATGTCTCCGAACTGAATAGCAGGATCCAATGTATAAGAAATACTTCCGTTGGCAGTTTCCATAATTGCCAGATCGTGAGAAACGTTTGAGCCAACACTTAAAATTCCCTGAATAGGAGTGATGCTCACAGTTACCGGGCCATCTTCAATTCCAAGACGGTAAGCAGAGTGACTAAAGTTTCCTGTCATCGTTGAAACAGAGGTAGGATCAGTATCATCAACAACAAGGTATTTGTGTGTCAAATGCGACAAAATCAGGTTCGGGAAAACCATATCCTGGCAAATGCCGGTAATTTGAGTTTCCGCCGGCCAGAATCCACCTGCAGTATTCGAAACTTCCGGAGTCATTGCAAAAATCTTCGGTTTTATCACGGTGTCTACTTTATACATGTAGTCATCGGAATCTCCTGAAGCCGGATACAAACTAGAGCTTTTCATGGCTGTGTATCCGTTGTAAATAACCATGTGATGCGTGAACGCTTCAAAGTAATCGTGGTCTTCTGCAAATTCGGCTGTAGTCGTTCCAATTGGGTGAAGAATGTCGTTTCCGTAAGTATGTGCGTTGAAAGCATACATGAAGTCGCGGTTTTCGCAGAACCATTTGATCGCCTGAGTCTCCGGTTCAGAGAATGCACCGGTTCCCGGATACGTATCGTTGTTGGTATTAAAACTAACGCCGGTGGTTCCCCAGCCATAAGAGTAGTTTCTGTTCAAATCGACACCGTATGTTCCGTCGCCATTGTTTTTACGGTTCTTACGCCACATTCCACCGCCATCCGGATCTGTGGTTTCATTGTATAGGTATCCGTCCGGATTTACCATTGGAACGAAATACATTTCAGTATTGTCAACAAGGTACTGGACTTCTTCGCTTGTTGCGTAGTTTTCCAATAGGTACCACATGTAGAAAATGACTTCAGAAAGGGAGTTTGGTTCGCGTGCGTGGTGAACGGCAGTGTACAATACTTCCGGTTCAGCTTCATCAGAAGCCGGGTTGTCGCTCAAACGCATCCAGTAAATGGATTTTCCGCCGTGCGATTGGAAAGTGGAAATAGGAGCACGTGCAGTAATGAGGTTTGGATATTGAGCTGCCATTGCATCAACTTCATCCAGGAACTCCTGATAGGTAAGAAATCCACCCATCGAACCAAGATTGAAGTTAGAAGGAACTTCAGGAGTAAATGTTCCGGAACCGCTTCCACCCGAACAATCAACGTTCTTTTCTGTTTCTACATTTTCTTTTACCAGATTCTGGTTGCGGTAGAATTCTTTAACATCCGCAATCAGAATTTCAGTCTGGTAACCGGCATTCTGAATGATCTGGAGTTCTTCGCTTGAAAAGTCTGAAATAAAGAATGTTTCCTGTTTGATTGTTCCGTGATCGACACCAATGCCCATCTCGGCAAGAGTCTGTAGCCCGCGACTATCGGTATAAATTTTCGCGCGGGAGTAGGTTAGCGTTTGTCCAAACGCCGTTGTTGCAAAGGAGAGAGCTGCAACGATTAGTAGTTTTTTCATAAAAGTGTTAACTAAAGAGACCTACAAGGTAAGGCTAAATTCGACACAAATCTACCCTGACAGATATTTCCGGAGGAATTTAACAGTTAGTTCAATGGGTTTGAATTTTAAAGTGTTCAATGTCAATTGTTTTTTACATTCTCTGACGGAAAAAACATTGAACTTTTAAACGAGTTAAACTTTTGAACCTCCTACTTCTTCCACTCAAATGTCTCTACCATATGCATCAAATCCTGACGCAGGTAATCCAGACTTGGGCGCAATGAATCATAGTTCGGTCGACAATTCATCAGGACTTCCCCACGAACGAAATTTGAGACGGAATCAGTCAGGTAAAACTGGAAGTTTGTAGCAACATCGCCTTGTAACTCAAAGAAAGTTCCATAAACTTTTCGTTTTGGATCGATGATGCGTTTGTCTACAATCTTGCTCGCTTTGATTTTATGCTCGTCAACCTTATCGTTGGATAAATTAATGTAACGTGCTAAAGAATCCTGATTGGCAAGTGGATAGTAATTCAGGTAAACAACGCCATTCAACGGGCCGAGATTGATTTCCTGGTGAGGCGTAACAACAGAACCGTAGACAACAGGTTTCGCAAAATAGGACTTTGACAATTCGTAAGTGTATGGGACCTCCTGGGTCATTTTTGCATACTTGTGTTCAGGCATGTTAATGCGAAGGAATGTTGGAGGTTTCGGAATCGGAAGTTCGTCATCGCCACAGGAAACCAGGATCAATCCAAGAACCAAAAAGAAAATGCCGTATTTAGTTTTCATGCTCAATAATTGCTTTTACCATTTTTATGCGTCGTTTATCCGAAGATTCAACAACCAGTTTGATATTATCTACCCTAATGAACTCGTTGTTTCGAAGGATCTTTCCGGCTTGTTCTGTTATGAATCCGCCAAGTGTATCCGATTCTCCTTTCGTTTGTTCGAGTGATTTTCCGTCAATGTCGAGCACCTTGTAGAAATCAACTAAGGCCGTTTTTCCTTCGAACAGGAATGTTGAGTCATCGATTTTGGTATAGCTGATATCATCGTCGTCAAATTCGTCGGTAATATCGCCTACAATTTCTTCCAAAACGTCCTCCAAAGTTACCAAACCATTTGAACCACCATATTCATCAACTACAACTGCCATGTGCATTTTCATTCCCTGAAACTCCTTCAGCAAGTCGTCAATCTTCTTGTTTTCAGGCACGAAGTATGGTTTTCTCAACAGCGTTTGCCATTCGAAATTTTCTTCTTTCAGGAATGGGAGTAAATCTTTGATGTAAAGAATCCCCACCACATGGTCAAAACTATTCTCATGAACCGGCATTCGTGAATATCCTGCTTCGAGAATGATGTTCAATACTTCTCTGAAAGTTGATTCAACAGGAATAGTTACACAATCCATTCTCGATCGCATGATTTGACGAGCTTCTGTGTTTCCGAATTTGATGATTCCCTCCAGAATGCGCTGTTCGTCTTTAGTAGCATCGTCTTCAATAGTTAAAGCTAAGGCTTGCTCCAAATCATCTGTTGACAGGTTTACTCCACGTTTTTTTGTTCGCTTGTTCAAAACGGTTGTGCCATTCACAAGAAGCCATCTCAGCCATGAGAAAGGAGGCAGTTTATTTACAAAGGATAATGGAAGAGCAAGAAAACGAGTAATACTCAATGCGTATTTTGTGGCGTACATTTTCGGGGCAACTTCACCGAAGAGTAGGATAATGAATGTAATACCGATGATTTCAATGCCGAATCTAAGCCAGCCTAATTCACCGGCAGAAGGTAATGTCTTTTCAAGAAAGCCTGTTGAAATGATTGCAGTGCAGACATTGACGAAGTTATTTGAAATCAGAATGATTGCAAGCAAATCCTTCGGATGTCGGATGAGGTTCAAAACAGATTTTGAAGTTCTGCCATGATCCGATTCCAATTCCAGTTTTTCACCTGGAGAAAGGGAAAAAAAAGCCACTTCAGCAGCTGAAAAAATAGCCGATAGTGAAAGCAGAACGATAACGGTGAGAATGAACATCACTGTTTCCGATCCGGTAACGCCTATGGTTAGTAGTATGGGTGAAGGGTCATCCATTTATTTTTCAGTCTAAAATGGTAAATCGTCTTCCGGCTGTTCACCAAGATTCATTGGCTGTTGCGGAGCTGACGGCTCTGTGGGATAAGGAGACTGTCCGGAAGGTTGTCCACCCGGATGATCTGCTTTTGGAGTGAGAAGAGTGAATTCATCACCGACGACCTCTGTAGTATAGCGCTGCTGACCATTTGCATCGTTCCAGGAACGAGTTTTGAGTTTTCCTTCCACGTATACTTTCATTCCCTTGCGGGCATATTTTTCTGCTACTTCAGCAAGATTTCTCCAAAGAACAATATTGTGCCAGTCGGTGATGTCGCGTCGCGCTCCCGTAGCCTTATCTGTATAGGTTTCCGAAGTTGCCAGAGGGAAGCTTGCCACAACAGTTCCATTTTCCAACCTGCGGATTTCCGGGTCTTTTCCCAGGTTCCCGATGAGTATTACCTTGTTTACGCTTCCAGCCATCTTCGTTTATTTCGGATTCAAACAAATATACGATTATATGTCATGTGCGAATGGTACGGGCAATTTGTAAGTCCACGATGCGTCGTGGACTTACAAATTTGCCAGGAACTCAAAATATTTCTCCATCAACCGATGCGTTGGAAGCAAATCGTTATCGTCTTTCCAAACCAGTTCCCATTCTGTTGTTTCTGCGACCTTACCTTTATAAAAGGATGCAACGATATGCTGGTGTGAGAGGATATGTTTGGTTTGATAAACTGCCACAGGTTCGTGTACAAATGATTGATCCGAAGGTAATTCTTCTGTTTCGCTTTCAATCATCGGGAATTCATACAGGCTTTGCCAAACATCTTTTCCAGTTCGTTGCACCCATGCAGTATGATCATTGTGATGCAGATCAAAATAGTGGAAGTAACGTTTTCGAACGGCAGTTTTTTTTGCTTTGAAAGGCCGGGAAAGTAGTTCAGTCGTTCCGAACGATTTACAGCTTGTTTGCAATGGACAATTCATGCAATCGGGATTTTTCGGTGTGCACTGCTTCGCTCCGAACTCCATAATTGCCTGGTTATAGGTTCCCGGATCTCCGGCTGGAATCAATGAATCAGCAAGTGCCTGAAAAATCTTTTTGCCTTGTGTTGAATCAATTGCTTCATCAATCGCGAAGTATCGACTTAAAACCCGGTACACGTTTCCGTCCACAACGGCATGTTTCAAACCGAATGAAAACGAGGCTATTGCAGCGGCTGTGTAAGGACCAATCCCTTTTAGAGCAATGATTTCTTCGTAAGTAGCGGGGAAATTACCTCCATGTTTTTCCACGATTTGCTGAGCAGTTGCATGCAGGTTGCGCGCACGCGAGTAATAACCGAGTCCCTGCCAACATTTGAGAACCTCTTCCTGATGAGCATTCGCCAAATCGGTTACAGTTGGAAATTGTTCGGTGAATTTATAGTAGTAATTCATACCCTGATCTACCCTCGTTTGTTGTAAAATCACCTCAGATAACCAAATAGAGTATGGATTTTTAACCCTCCTCCAAGGTAGGTCACGGGCATTTTGTCTGTACCATTCGGTAATTAGTAGAACGAAATCAGTCATTTAGGGAAAAGTTTACAAAAAAAACGTTGGAGCCTCAAATTTAATGGGAATCGAGCATTACTTTTGTGTCTGGAAATCACATTGTTGAAAAATTAATAAATATCAAAATGACAAAAGCAGATATCGTTGCTGAGATTGCAGAAGGGACAGGATTGGAAAGAAACGAAGCGCAAAAGGCAGTAGAAGCATTTATGACTTCTATTAAGACTTCGTTGACGAAAGGGCAAAACGTTTATTTGAGAGGTTTTGGTAGCTTCATCGTGAAGGAGCGTGCAGAGAAAACTGGTCGTAACATTTCAAAAAATACGACGATCATCATTCCTGCTCACAACATCCCGGCGTTCAAACCGGCTAAAACATTTGTTGATGAAGTAAAAAACAAGCAAATCGTTAAATAATTTGCTTCTTTTTCAAAGACAAAAAGTTGAAGAAAAGTTTATTTTTATATCTTTGCACTCCTGTTTGACGACAGGAGTGTTTTTTTTGACTCTCGTCAACAGTTACTTTAAGGAAGATTCATTAGAATATTAACCATAAATAAACAGCATTATGCCAAGCGGTAAAAAAAGAAAAAGACATAAGATGGCGACGCACAAGCGTAAGAAAAGACTAAGAAAAAACCGTCACAAGAAGAAGAAGTAATCTTTTTCAAAAGAATTGTTGGGAGAGCTTAGTAAGTGTTTAGCTTACTAAGTTTTTCTGTTTTAGTCATTTTCTAATTGTAGCGCTTGTGAGTTTAGAACTTGTTGTTGAAGCACGCGAAGGCGGAGTTTCAATTGCATTGCTTCGAGACGGTAAACTAGTTGAGTTACAAGAGGAACAAGGGAAAACAGACTTCGGGGTAGGAGATATTTACCTCGGAAAAGTCAGAAAAGTTGTTCCCAGTTTAAATGCAGCCTTCGTTGACGTTGGTTACGAAAAGGATGCATTCCTGCATTACCTGGATTTAGGGCCGCAGTTTCTCTCTTCACATAAGTTTACCAAAGATACTCTCGGAGGAAAGCAAAACGTATCTGATTTGTTGTATTTCAAATCGGAAAAAGACATTCCCAAGGACGGTAAGATTGCTGATATAGTTTCTACATCTTCTCCAATTCTGGTGCAGGTTGCAAAAGAACCTATTTCAAGCAAAGGGCCACGTTTGTGTGCGGAATTAACTTTCGCCGGACGTTACCTTGTATTGGTACCTTTCTCGGACAAAATCTCTATTTCTCAAAAGATTCGCAGTCAGGAAGAACGCGATCGTTTGCGCGGGATTCTGGATAATATCCGACCGAAAAACTTCGGGGTGATTATCCGTACCGTGGCAGAAAACAAAAAGGTGGAAGACATCGATCAGGATCTTCGAAACCTTCTTGAGAAATGGAAAACAATGCACACTAACCTCAAAGTGGCTACACCGCCGCGCAGAGTGTTAGGTGAACTGGACAAAACATCTTCGATTCTGCGTGATTTGCTGAATGGAGATTTCACCAATATCCACGTTAACGAAGAACGTGTTGCTGTTGAATTGAAAGATTACATCAGTGAGATTGCTCCGGGCCGTGAGAAAATCGTGAAGCTGTACGATGGTAAACTTTCAATCTTCGAACGTTTCGGGATCAATAAACAAATTAAAACCATGTTCGGTAAGAAAGTTCCGCTTCCTTCCGGTGGTTACCTGATTATTGAGCATACCGAAGCGATGCACGTGATTGATGTGAACAGCGGTAACCGAAAGGGAGCTGATGGTCAGGAATCAAATGCACTTGCCACGAACATTGAGGCCGCAGAAGAAATTGCACGTTTGCTTCAGTTGCGTGATATGGGAGGAATTGTGTGTATCGATTTCATTGATATGCACGATAAGGAAAACAACCGTGAGTTATTCGAGAAATTGAAGGACTTTATGAAGTTGGACCGTGCGAAGCACAATATTCTTCCTCCTTCAAAATTTGGTGTGGTTGAAATTACACGTCAACGTGTACGTCCGGAAACGGACATCAATACATCTGAAACGTGTCCGACCTGTAATGGAACAGGGGAAGTCCAGGCTTCGATTCTCTTCGCCGAAGAGATTGAAACGAATCTGAATTACCTGATTCAGGATCGAAAGGAAACGAAAATCACGTTGTTAGTTCACCCTTATTTGGAGGCTTATTTTAAACGCGGATTCATGTCCAAGCAGTGGAAGTGGTTCTTCAAGTACAAGAAATGGATTGATGTGAAGGGCGTAACAGCGAATCATCTGTTGCAATATACCTTCCTCGATAAAAACAATAACGAAATTGCTCTCTAATGAAAGAGGGCAATTTCTCTTTTCTGGAGGCTAAGACGAAAATTGAAGCCTATTGCGCCTACCAGGAACGCTGCCATTATGAAGTTTCAACGAAATTAAAAGCCTGGGGAATGGATCAGGAACAATCCGATCGATTGATAGCCCATCTGATTGAAAACCGCTACCTGAACGAAGAACGTTTTGCCATTGCATATGCTTCCGGAAAACTTAGAATCAAGCACTGGGGGCGTCAAAAGATAAAGCAAGGCTTACTGGCCAAATTCATTCCAAAGAATATTATTCAAACTGCATTGTACTCTTTTGATGAAGAGGAATACGAACGCATCTTTCAGGAATTGAAGGAACGCAAATTACGTGATCTTGAAAAGGAGAAAGATCTGTGGCAAAAGAAAGCGAAGCTGGTTCGCTTTTTACAATCCAGGGGCTTCGAAAACGACCTGATTTTTTCCGCTACCGATTAATCGAATTTCGACTTTTTGAATGCTTCAAGCATTCGGTCTTTGTCCTTGTCGTTATCGTAAGCGATAATCGCTGAGAAGTAATAATCTTTTATGATCGCGGAATACAACAATTGATGTGCATATGCCTTGGCATTTTTATCGTACAAATTGATCTGGAAACAATCAAAGGTGATCTTTCCGATTTTCAACTGCGAAGCAACGGTATCCACACGAATTCCTGCATCGTAATAACGACTGTATGAGGTCTCACGAAGGTTCTTTTTCGCACTGTTGTAATCTGCTTTCGTTTTACCCTCGAATGGTTCAATGGTAGACTGAAAGTTGTTATTGAAATCCTTTTGGTAAGCCAGGAGCCGTTTGATCGTTGTTGATTTCGCTTCTACTTCAGCTTCTGCATCTCTTTTTGCGGTTTGATGTTCCAGACTTTCCTTTTTGGTGATTTTCCAGGTTTCAGGATATTCTGTGCTCCAACCGATTTCTTCGCAGGTATACTTGTTACCATCGAACTTACCCAGGTCAACATCAGCAGAATGATCAACAGGTGTATTATTGCCGCAAGACGTTAGAATTGCAGTTGCAAATAGTGATAGAATGAAAAAGAAACGTTTCATAAGAAAGGGCTTTCTACAAATATAAAAGAAAATGGAAGCGATGAATATGATTTAGGTCAGGTAGGAGTGAACGGTAGGATTGATGTAGTTAATTGAAAATGGAAAATTCTAAAATTGAAAAGAGAAAGTTTGTTTTCAGTAGAAAATGCCTTAGTCAATTTCCCAACTTACTTTTCAATTTTGCATTTTCAATTTTCCATTTTTACAGGTTCATCCAGCGCAATGTAAACGTCTTCTCCTGTTTTCCCAAAACGTAAGTTCCCTGAACGGTGTAGACGCCTTTGCTAAGTTTATTGTTCAATTCGTGGTAGGTAAACAATTCGTCTGATTTTTCGAAAACGACTTTTCCTGCCGCGTCGGTTATGACGAACGTCATTTCACTGCTGTTGTTCGGAAACCGTAAAAAACTACCAGATCCTTCCATTCCGGGATTCGGATAAATGCTTACCTCGGGGCCAATGGCTGCCAGTAAATGTTCCGCATCGAAATCAACAAGGAACAAACCGTATTGACGATCGGCTAATAAGATGCGATGTGAAGGAAGTTGGGTATACAATCCCCAGTTTCCATTCATCGGAAATGGATCGTTTTCTACAGGATAGGTGTCGTAATGTGCCACTTCGATGGTTTGTCCGTTTCTGATATCGTAGATGCGAAGTCCAAGATTGTAATAGGCTACGTAACAAAAAGAGTCCGTTGCCATGATGTTGTGAGGAACACTGCCGGATGCGTAATCGGTTCCGAATAGTCCGGTAATACTAAGATTATTCCCGTTGAACGAGCATCGTTTTACTCGTTTTCCGGCTGTTTCATCAGCGAAGAAGTAATCATTTCCCGAAGGAGTAAGCCAGCCCTGGTGATTGTAGCCCTGATCCTGGTAAACCGTCATTGATTCGAGGTACGCCGGGCTTGAAGTATTTGTAAAATCATAAACACGAAGACCGTCATAACCGCAGTTCAGGAAAGAAAGGCCGTTACGGACGTAGGCGTCGTGTACTTCCGTTACATCAGGTGGTCCGCTCCACAGTTCGACCAGATTCAACGGGTCGGCAAGTGAAAAAATCTTCATCGGCGATTCAATGGTTTGCGTATTGGTTGTTGATCGATGAATGAGCGAATAAAACTTTTGCTGAAGCGTATCGATGAAGACGTTGTGAACCCTTCCGAACTGCAGACTATCTTCCTTTGCCAGATGTATGGAATCGGGGAGATACTGAAGATCGATGATTTGCAGACTGCTTACGCCTTCGTCACAAACCGCATACAGGTAATTCTGGTAAGTTGCATAATCGCGGTGACTGACGCTGGTATTCGAAAAGCGACCTTTCACAAATCCTTTCGGTTCGAATTTGTTCTCGTCATTGATCAAAAATACATGCGTTCCTTCCGTGGAACCTATTACGGCATATTCCCTTCCCTGCCAGGTGAAACCGTAGCAATCCGAATAGCGAACATTCGTTGAGTTACAGATCAACGAATCCTGGTGCCAATGATCCAGCAAGGTCATGTTTCTCGATTCCTGTGCAACAATCGGAAACCCAAAAAAGCCAATGAAGAACAGAAGATTTAAGAATCGCATAATACCTGTTGAAACAATTACGTATCCTATGTTCCCATGCTGTAAAACAAAACCCATAGAACATAGCAGACTACTTAGTTTGACTACCAGTGGTAAAAATACGCAAAGATGAATTACCGATTTTTTCAACTGCAAGCAACCTTCTGAATGGTATTGTGTATCTACTGTATGGATTGGATACCATAATCTTTGTTAATCGATGAACTTTAACCCTGCAAACTGGTAGAAATCCCTATTTTAGCGAACCGAATCGAATTGCTTAGTGAAAAACGTCGTCATCATACCCACATACAACGAACGCGAGAACATTCCTGCGATGGTTGAGGCAGTGATGAATTTACCCATACCATTTTCCATTCTTTTTGTTGATGATGCCTCTCCGGATGGCTCGGCAGATCTCATTCGCGAAGCGATAGAGCAGTATCCGGAACGTGTCTTTCTGGAAGAGCGAACGGGAAAACTGGGACTGGGTACGGCATACATTCACGGATTCAAATGGGCAATTGCGCGTGAATACGATTATATCTTCGAGATGGATTGCGATTTCTCGCATGATCCGAAAGATTTACCACGATTGCTTCATGCCTGTACCGAAGAAGGTGCGGATGTGAGCATTGGTTCGCGTTATGTTCGCGGAGGGAAGGTGAAAAACTGGCCAATGGGACGCATCCTGATGTCCTACTTTGCCTCGGTTTATGTCCGAATGATTCTCTTTATTGGAATTGCCGACACCACTGCCGGATTCATGTGTTATTCCCGAAAAGTACTGGAAGCTATGAAACTGGATAATATTCAGTTTACGGGTTACGCCTTTCAAATCGAAATGAAGTATGCTTCGAAGCGCAAAGGTTTTGTTGTGAAGGAAGTACCCATTACCTTTACAGACCGGGTTTATGGTGAATCCAAAATGTCATCCGGTATCTTCAAAGAAGCCCTGTTTGGTGTCTGGAAGATGCGCAACTTGAAAGTATAATGGAACGAATTCTTATAAAAGGAGCAACCGTTGTTAATGAAGGACAGGAACGTGTTGCTGATGTGTTAATTGAGGGTGATCGAATCGCTAAGATCGGAACGTCACTTTCTGTTGAAGGAGCCATTACTGAAATCAATGCAGATGGTTTGTTGTTGATGCCGGGTTGTATTGACGATCAGGTGCATTTCCGCGAACCGGGCCTGACACACAAAGCGAATATCGCCACGGAATCTTATGCAGCTATTGCAGGTGGAATTACCTCCTTCATGGAAATGCCGAATACAGTTCCGAATACGCTGACGCAAGAATTGCTGGAAGATAAATACCGTATTGCAGCCGAAACTTCGTACGCGAATTACTCGTTTTTCATGGGGGCGTCGAACGACAACCTTGATGAGGTACTGAAAACCAATACAGAGAACGTTTGTGGCGTGAAAGTCTTTATGGGATCTTCCACGGGAAATATGTTGGTAGATAATCAGACCACACTTGATAATTTGTTCCGAAACGTTCCGATGTTGATTGCTACGCATTGCGAAGACGAAGCAACGGTTCGCGCAAATCTGGAAACCTTTAAGGCGAAGTACGGAGACGATATTCCGGTTTCAGCTCATCCGCTGATCAGGAGTGAAGAAGCGTGTTACCTGAGTTCCTCTATGGCTGTCGAATTGGCAAAGAAGCACAATACGCGTTTGCACATTCTGCACATTTCGACTGGAAAAGAGACGCATTTATTCGACAATACAACACCACTTGCTCAAAAACGAATTACGGCTGAAGCCTGTGTTCATCACTTGTGGTTTACGGATGCAGATTACGACCGAAAAGGGAATTTTATTAAGTGGAATCCGGCGGTGAAAACAGCTGCAGACCGCGATGAGATCTGGAAAGCGTTGAACGACGACAGAATTGACGTGGTGGCAACAGATCATGCACCGCATACACTTGATGAGAAAAGTCAAAGTTATTTGTCTGCTCCATCTGGCGGACCGCTCGTTCAGCATGCTTTGCTGGCAATGCTTGAAGCTGCAGGAGAAGGAAAGATTTCGAGGACTCGTGTGGTTGAGAAAATGTCGCACGCGGTTGCTACATGTTTCCAGATGCGCGAGCGTGGATACATCCGTGAGGGATACTTCGCGGATTTGGTATTGGTTAATCCGAATGCGAAAACAGAAGTGACCAAAGAAAGTCTTCGTTACAAATGTGGGTGGTCGCCGTTTGAAGGTGTGACATTCAATAATCGTATTGAAGTGACGTTAGTAAACGGAAAAGTAGTTTACCGTCACGGTGAAGACATTAAACTGAGAAACACGCAACGCTTGTTGTTCAACAGATCATGAAACACTTCCTGGTCATAGCACTGATTGGAATTCTGGCCTCCTGTTCATCGGATTTGAAACTTCCTGATGCACCGGATGATTTGATTCCGGAAGAAGAAATGATTGACCTGATGTATGACATGACCATTCTTGAGGCCGGAATACAGGCGCGCTATCAAAGTGTGAATCGCTATTACAAAGTCATGCAGCAATCCGGGAAATCGTATTTGAAATCAAAAGGAATTTCTGTTGAACGTTACGAACGTTCGTATGATTACTACGTGTCGAGACCTGAACAACTGCAGGAAATGTATACGAAGGTGATGGATTCGATGACGGTGGAATTGAATAAGTCTCAGAACTAACAGTACCTGTTTTATCAAGTTAAGTTCTTGATCTTATCGACATTCCGTCTTTACATTTTCAAGCAAAAGCAAAAATTGCCGTTCGAATTCCGTGTGATCATCTAGTGTAGGAATGGTTGCGTTGACACAGTTCCACCATTCGAACCGCATGAAATCAATGGTTGCAAGTTGAGCAATTTGTTTGGTAGTTAATCCACGGACGACAAGTTTATTGTATTCCTCTTCTCCAAGCCAGATGTTGTATTCTTTCGCTTTTGTTTCATCGTTGGATTGAAGGATTTTGATCCATTTCTTACACGATTTGGCAGTTTCCTTATCCTTGCTTAGTTCAGCCGGATTTTTGATTGCAATGATAGCCAGTTTCTTCAGTGCACATTCACGTTCCAGTTCCGCAATACGAAGGTGAGTTATGGAATCCCAGAAAACACCTTTCGGAAATTCTGCGGTTTTTAATTCCTTGATGTATGCATTGCATTCCTTTTCAACGAGGTCGTATTTTACACGCGTCGAATCTGAAGGTTTGTTCAACAATGCCGGTCGACTTAACGGACTCGGATTTCCAAGAAGATTCCGGGCATTATCCAATTCGTTTTTGTTGGTAAGAGAATCAATGATTGTTCCGTAATGACGGCAAATACCATCGCCCCATTCATAGGTTTCCTGACCAAAAAGCAGCGATGTTTGAACCAAACAAAAGACAAAAAATAACCGTTTCATTAACCTCTGATTTTGCGTTCCGGATTTGCACTCAAAAATGCTGCCCAACCTTTACCTTTTGCTTTATTGTTTTCTCCAACACCTTTTGAAAAATGGTGACAAACCGCTGCTGCCAGGCCATCCGTGGCATCCAGGTATTTTGGTAATTCGTCAAATTTAAGGATTGTCTGAAGCATTGCCGCTACTTGTTCTTTGGATGCATTTCCACTTCCTGTGATTGATTGCTTGATCCGTTTTGGGGAATATTCTTCGTATGGAATGTTCATTCGTAACGCTGCTGCAATTGCAACGCCTTGTGCACGCCCAAGTTTAAGCATCGATTGTACGTTCTTTCCGAAGAATGGAGCTTCAATCGCCATTTCGTCTGGTTTGTATTCCTGAATCAACCCATCAATCCGGTCAAAAATACGTTTCAGTTTATCGGGCTGATTGTCGAGTTTGTTCAGTTGGATAATGCCAAAATTCAATAAAGAGAGTTTCTTCCCCTGAACGTGAATGATGCCATAACCCAAAACAGTTGTACCGGGGTCAATCCCCAGAATAATTTTATCCTCGACCATCAGATTGAATGAAGAATTTAAAGCTAGTAAAAATCGACGAGTTCTGCCAGTTTATCCGATCCAATAGCCGTCCAGAAAGCGGAAAAAGAAAATAGCCTGAAATGTAAAATTGACTAAAATGAAAGTGAATATTACCGTTTTTCGAACCGAACTGCTTTCCAGCTTTGCCATAAATAACAGAAGTACGTATCCTGATACCAATGCAAATTTCAACATGCTTTGAATGTGTCCGTAAGAACCAAAAAGTAACCAGAACAATGTTATTCCGATGAATATTGGAATCAGTTGTTTAGCACTGATACGCAATGGCAGACTCAACCAAAAATTGCAGGCAACAACGATAAATGGAACAGCAAATACAAAACGGTTAAGGCTGAAAATAGATCCTCCTCTGAAGATGATGAATAGCGTAATGCCGCTCAGGTAGGTTAAAGAGAAGATGACATCTTTTGAAACAGTAATGGTTTTGAATTGTCGATGTTTCAGAAGTATGGAAGCTAAAAGAACTCCCGATAGAATCCCGATGAGCATTGCTACACCATCCAAACGAACAATCATGCAATCCGACCAGGAGGTGAACGGAAGCCGGGGTAGACGTAGAATTCCTCCGCCCCAGGCATTTGCAATTTCCAAATAGGCAAACCAGTTTCCTGTGTAAATGCAATGAATGGTAAAAACAGCTGACAATCCTGCAATTAAAACAAGCAGCAATCCTCCGATCCGCAGGATTTTTTTACGATTTATTTTGGCTGAATACAGCTCCGTAACAATTACCGCAAGTACGAAGAACAGGAAGATTGGTCGTACAAACGTGCTGAGCGTGAGCCCGAGAATAATAAGAACATTCTTTTCCGTTCTGTAGCCAATAATCACAAGACAGGATGTAGCAAAGAAAAGAGCTTCGGTGTAAGGCAGAAAATAAAAAATGTTACCCGGAATGGTCAGGTAAAGAAGGGTTTCCTGAATACCCAATTTCAATGTTTTGGCAAGGAAACAAAATGCTGTTCCAAAAATAAGGGTATTCAAAAGAGCCATTCCTGAAGCACTCAGAGAAAGTGTCTTCCAGAGAAAAGGCAACATAGGAAAAAACGCCACATTGACGGAGTTGTAACCGTCTCTTTTGATCAGAAAATAATGTTTTGCATCCCAATGCATCAAATTGTTTTCATTCAGTAATCCCGGAAAAAATAAATCTTCGATCACCACCAAAACAAGAATAGCAATAAGAAAATAGGCGATTGTTGTTTTGGTTATCGTGTGAACGGACAAGTGGTTTTTGAACATAATTCGCTTATGATTTAACTGGCCGGTTGTAAAACAGAAACGGATACCATTCGGAATTATTTTATCTTCGGCTATTGAATGGATAAGGATACATCTGCTAAAAGTGGAACAGCACTGAAAGTTCTGTTGAAGATTCTGGTGTTTACCGCTTTGCTCTGGTTCATTTACTGGCAACTGGGAGAGAAGAATCTGAAGGCTCTGGCGGATGTTCGTGTTGTCAATTGGTGGGCATTGACCCTATGTATTGTCTTATTAGCATTCAATCAGGGAATTGAATACCTCAAGTGGCGTTTGATTGCAAAGCAATTGATTTCTGAAGAACGCACAATCTGGCTTTCATTTTTAGCAGGAATTTCATCCGGATTTGTCACCCCGAACGGTTGGGGGAATTTCCTTGGACGAATGCTCCATTTCCGAAAGCGAAATCGCTCTTTTGTGATTCTTGCTTCGTTTTTATCCAACGGAAGTCAATTGATGCCTACTGTTCTTTTTGGTGTTCTGGCCTGCTTTTTAAGTAACAAGCTACCGTTCTGGCTGTCTGTAGCTGCGACCAGTGTTGGAATGTTGATTTTTCTTTCTTATTGGTTTGTCGAGTACCTCGTTCCAAAAAAACATTCAAGAAAAGTATGGCTTCGTCACCTTCAATTGACAACCGAAAAAGTTCTTCGATTTAGAATGCCTTTGTTCATTTGGTCAACCATTCGTTACCTGGTATTTAGCATTCAGTTTGTTTTGCTATTCGTTGCGCTTGGGTATACCGATTACTGGCAATTGCTTTTTAGTGTATGGTTGATTTACGCCTTGACTTCTTTCATTCCTTCCTTGTGGTCAGGGAAGGTATTGATTCGTGAAACAGCTGCCCTGTTTGTTTTTGCCGGAACAATTGTACTTCCAAGTCATGTTGTAGCTGCGAGTCTTGCAATTTGGCTGATCAACAATGTTATTCCCGCGGGCATTAGTAGTTTTGTGTGGATTCCACTTCGAAAAAGAGAAAATTATGACCTTGCTCATTAGTTGGTTTGTGGCATATACGCTTTCTATTTTATCACTGGTTTTTGGTGTTCAGCGTCTTCGGCTTGCAAGAAATTCCAAGAAAATGATGTCGTTGGATGAACTAACTGTGGTAATTCCTTTTCGAAACGAAGAGAAAAATCTGAAGCATTTCCTGGAGTGCATTTACGCTCAGCGTTATCAGCCGGTTCAGTGGATTTTTGTAAACGATCATTCGTCTGATGATTACCGTTCGGTATTTCTTCAATACAAAGATTTTCCGATTCGTGTGTTGAATTTACCTGAAGACCAACGCGGGAAGAAGCGTGCGTTGCGCTATGGCATTGATCATGCGACTACAGCATTTTGCATAACGATGGATGCAGATGTAAGTTTCGGTAAAGATTACATGAAGTCGATGATGGTAATGCCGGAGGCCGACCTGGTAATTCTTCCTGTTGAAATGACAGCAACCCGTTGGTGGCATGGTTTCTTTACCTTGGAATACCTGTTCACCTCATTGATCAACAAAGGAACTGCAGGGTGGTTTCGTCCGGTTTCTGCGAGTGGGGCGAATCTGTTATTCAACGTTGCAGCATTTGATGAGGTAGATGATATTGATGAGCACGACCACATTCTGAGTGGCGACGATATTTATACCCTGCGTGCTTTTCGTGAGAACGGAAAAAAGATAGAAATCGTTGAGGCAAGTGCTGTTCGTGTTACGACTCCCACTCCGGATCGTTTTTCTGAAGTGATGGATCAGCGTGTACGTTGGATGAGCAAAACAGGAAATGTTGGTGATCATCTGAATAGTGGATTGGCAGTTTGGGCTGTTCTACTTCATTTAAGTTACCTCTTTCTGCTGCTTGTATCCTGGTTTGCGGGCGCGGAATGGTTTACGCTTGGGATTTTCCTGGTGAAAACAGGATTTGATGTTGTGCTTCTGCGCTTAAGCATTACAACATGGACAGTCACGGAAGTGATTGGGCTGATTTTGTTTGAGATTGGATATCCGTTTTACATTCTGGCGTTGTTCGCGTCGATGTTGTTTACGCAGACCGAGTGGAAAGGAAGATGAGACGGAATGAGAGTGAGAGTGAGAATGATGAATTTAGATTGTATCCGAAATTCCCAGTTCTCTTGAAATTCTTCCGCTTCCCGGGAAAAGGGTAAGAAAATAGGCTAACCCTACGCCAATAAACACGGTAAAAATCTGATTTCCCGTTAATAGGAAAATAACGATCGAAAAAAGTACTGCACCTTCGATCAATGCATATCTGATAATGCTTAAAGCCGTGTAAGGCTGGGCTTGTGCATCGAATTCCAATTCACGAATAGATTCCAGTCGTTTACGGGAAAGAATGATTCCGGCTACAATGCCAACGAATAATAGGGCGGATGCAACAGCCATGAAAATTGGTTCTTCGGGTTTGTGTTGTGGTTCGGGTTTGAGCACAAGCAGTACAACCAATCCGAAGGCAACCTGCCCGAATAATAACGCGACAAACAGAATTGTGAGTCGTTGTTGAAGTGATTTTAGCGTATTCATAGTGTTGGTTTAAGGTTTAAAATAAAAGTAGGTACGAGATGTAGCGCGTACCTACCATTTATCTTAACATAATCTTTTCCTTAGAATGGAAGATCATCGTCTTCTGCAGCGTCAGTTGACGGCATAGCAGGAGTTGTTGGCAATCCGCCACCAAGGTTCATTGCTGTTGCTCCACCGGAAGGAATTCCTCCGCCCATGTTTTGCGCACCGGCTTTTTCAATACGCCACGCGTCAAGTGTATTGAAGTAACGTACTTCACCTTGTGGACTTGTCCATTCTCTACCACGAAGGTTGAATGAAACCACGATCTGATCGTTAATCTGGATGCTATCCAATAATGCACATTTATCTTGTGTCAATTGAAACAGAACATCTTGCGGGTATTGTGACGTGTTATCAGTTACCACGAACTCTCTTTTTGAGAATTTTTCGGAAACCTGAACAGTATCATTTTTTACCTTCAAGATACCATTGAATTGATAGTTACTCATAGTTGTTGTTTTAATCGTTAAAGGCCAGGAGTGTCATCCAGGCACCTGTTATGTCGTTTAATTGAATCAGCATTTTAGCGCGTTTGTGAAGCGCATGCTCCAACTCGCTCGGGGAATCTTCTAAAGATACGAATATGTCGCTTAATTCCAGAAGTTTGTATTCGTTTACGTCGGTTTCATTTGGTAATTCCGTAACTCCGGCCAGCTGAGCAAGATCGTTGTTGTCCAGTATTGTACTGGCTTTAATGTCTTCCGGAAGTTGGTCAAAACCAATTCCAATGGTGGTGATTGGTTTCGTTACTTCAAACATGGAAGCTTCATTGGCATGACAATACCAGTTTCCACCCATTCGGGCAACCAGATTGATTTTCTTCTGATCGATGGAACCGTCTTCCGCAAGTATTTCACGGTGAATATGAATCTTCGTCACTTCACAGATTACCAGATTCCCGGCTCCGCCTTCTGTTCCCAATTCGATAACCTGATTCACTTTACATTCAAATTGAACAGGAGCTTCTTTCACACGCATTGGCTTGATGGTGTCGGAAGGAATAGGAGTGAGGCCTGATTTCACAAACTCATCAACATTCGGTGCAAACGGAGAACTGCTCAGACTCATCTGGTGCAGTATGTCCATGTTTACAATGTTAATGACCACTTCCGGTACTTTCTTTACATTGTTGTAAGTGTCTTTGGTAGTGTTCGTTCTTCCCGCACGCGCAGGAGAAAAAATCAGGATTGGTGGAGCAGCGGAAAATACATTGAAGAAGCTGAATGGCGACAAATTGTTCACACCGTTTTCGTCAACCGTCGACGCGAACGCAATAGGCCGCGGACCAATGGCCCCAAGCAAATAGCTATGTAATTTGGGAGTTGGAAGCTCCTTCGGATCTAAGGTTATCATCCCTGCTTAATTTTATACAAAAGTACCAATTACGCAGGCAGCATTTTCGACCGTTTTAGAGAATTAATTAACAAATTATTTCTTCCCCTTTGGCTGCGTGATGTCTTTCAGACAACTGAAATCTACAGCGAAATTGTTGGCATTCTGTTTAAATGATTTGGATTGTTTGATCTCGTAATTGATGTACAATTGTTCATTCGGACAGAAATGTTTGTAGTCTTCAATTGTTATTGATTGCCATTTTGTTGTGGGGTAAAGTCGTTGGCCACCCAACAGAACCGGCATGTCGAATCCTTTGATGCAATTGCTCCAGCGGTATTTGATTTTGCTATCCGAATAGTACAGTTCCAACGTCGGAATTTGTTTTGTTCTGAGGTATTGATCGAAGGTTTTCGAAAGATCGATGTTTAGCATACCTGACATGAATTCTTCAATCATTTCCGTGCTAACAGTCTGGTGCCAGAAGGTTTCATTGATGTCGCGAAGTACATCCCGGAACAAACTGTCGTTGTTCACAATCTGGCGAATCGTATGGAGCATATTCGATCCTTTGTAGTACATGTCGCCGCTTCCTTCTGTATTCACACCATACGAACCGATGATTGGCTTGTCATTGGCAATGTTGTTGCGCAATCCACAAACGTATTTGTTTGCCGATTCCTCACCGAACCAATAATCCATGAACAAGGTTTCCGAATAATTGGTAAAGGATTCATGAATCCACATGTCAGCAATGTCCTGAGAAGTAACATTATTTCCGAACCATTCGTGACCACTTTCGTGCACGATAATGAAATCCCATTTCAATCCTTCGCCGGTTCCACTTAAATCCGATCCGCGGTAACCGTTTTGGTATTTATTCCCGTAAGCGACAGCACTTTGGTGTTCCATCCCCAAATGAGGTGATTCCACCAGTTTGTAACCGTCTTCATAGAATGGATATGGGCCAAACCAGTATTCCAGTGCTTCCAGCGTTCGCGGTGCATCCCTGAACTGTTTTTTGGCTTTTTCCTCGTTCCCCCGAATCACCCAGTAATCCAATTCAAGCGTTCCTTTTTCACCGTTGTAATGTTCATGAAGGTTCACGTAATCGCCGATGTAGGGAATGATATTATAGGTGTTGATTGGATTGGACACGTGCCAGGAATATTCTGCTTTGTTTCCGGGAAGTTCTTTCTTGCCCATGAATACACCGTTACTCACGCAAACCAGTTTATCCGGAACAGTGAAATGCATGGAAGCGCTATCCGGTTCGTCGTATTGCGAATCTTTACACGGATACCAGCAACTGGCTCCAAATCCCTGACAGGCGATGGTTGTCCATGGATTTCCATTTTGGTCTTTCGTCCAAATGATTCCGCCGTCCCAGGGAGCGTTTTTGGCAACGTGCGGTGAGCCGTGGTAGTATACTGTGAGTTGATAAATCGTATCGGAGCGCCATGCGTTCAGCTCAAAAATGTAGGCATTACCATCTTTTTTGACGGTTTTCATATCAATCGCTCTCCCCAGGAATTCAATCTTATCAATGACCATCGGATCCTGCAAATCAATCTGGATGCTTCTTGGAACACTTACTTCACGGTTGGCATGAGAACCACGGTCGAAGTAATCAAATGGCTGAATGGAAATAATGTTTTTTCCTCTGATTTCTTTCTTCTCCAAATCGAATTCTACTGAAAGATCGTAGTGAGTTACATCCCACCAATCGCGTGTTTCACCATATCCTCCGCGAAGAGAATCCTGATGGGAGAATTGTGCGGAAGCGCACCATGACATCAATAAGAAAGAAAAAACCAGCGTAGCCTTCATGAAAAAACGTTTGTTCAAAGAAAGCGAATTCTTCGATTGGACGGCTTGTCTTTTTACACTCTTTGAGAGAAACAACTGTTCCGAAGTTTCCTCGTTTAGGAAGTATGTTACTACGACTCACACTACTTGGCTTATTGATTTTCGGAACGACTGTTTCATTTGCTCAGACGGACAGCCTTTTGATCGATGAACCCATCGTTGTTTCTATGAATTGTCGTACCGGAGAAGATTACGAATTCAGGCCGACTCTAAAGAATAAAGTTGTTTCCGGTGAACTGATTGTATACAATCGTTGGGGAGCTATACTTTTTCATTCTGAAGAACCGGATCCGATGTGGTATGCAGGGAAGGAAAAGGAAGGATACTACTTTTATACGTATCGAGGTATGTATGTTGGTGGTGTCGGATTCGATGTTCAGGGTAGAATTTATGTTTTGAAATGATCTGAAAAAGGGAGAAAAAAAAGTGACCGGGGATGAAGCCGATCACTCTTTTAAGTTGAAACAGAATCAATTTTCTAATTTCTTGAATCGTTTTTCCCATTCAGTATTATGTTTTTTTACATATTCTTCAAGACCTTCAAGAGGGTAGTACGAATATGAGAAAACATATTGTTGATTGTCTTCGTCTAGTAGGTTTTTGAAGAGAAAATTTAAGTACTGATAATAATATTGATTGCTTAATTCAATCCCTTGATTCGCTCGTGATTTAAATTCAGTAGGCTCAATATCTCTAAGGAAAATACAATAGTAATAAAGTGCTTCTAGGTAATAATATTTAATGTGTGACAAATTCGCGAGTGCGTGTTCAAAATTTTCGATTTTTTCATTTTTTGTCTTAGAAGCAAATGCGAACATCAGATATTTTAAGCCTCTTGTATATGGATTAGTAACAACGAGTTTTTGTATTGTTTTTTTATCAATGTAAAGTACTTTGGAAAGTGTATACGTTGACTGCATAATCTCCAAATGTTCTTCTGGGAACAAAGAATTAATGTACTTTTGTAATTTGCTCACGTTTAGTCTGTTAAACATTAATTCGTATTCAAAGAAATAGAATCCGTCTTTATTTCTTGAAATATTGTTGGGAACCCCAAGATAGAAAAAATGAGCGTCTAGATAGTTAATAATTTCAGCAGAATTCATATAAGAAGTTATATGCTGAATTGTATTTCCTTCCATACTATGTATATTGGAAATGAGATTTTTGTATCGAGTTTCTACATAGTTTTCATTCTCGAAAACTCGAGTACCCAAACCATCAATGGGTAAAATTTTGGTTAACTCACGATATGAATGATCAAATTCTTTATGAAAATAGACCTTATTCAAAGCAATTACTTTAACAAACATTTCAGCGTTTTGTACGTCTGAAAAATACTCATTCAGAGAATCAATTTTCTTGGTGAAATCTTGAATTTGTTTATCCGAATGGATGTAATCGTCCAAACCATAAATGTAGTTCAGCATATATTTCTTGTGATCAGCTGGGTTTTTTTCGGGAATTTGAACATCTGGTATATAATCTAGAACGGCTAAAAGGTTATTCTTATAATTGTTGAAAATCCTTAATGCTTCTGATGTTGTTTTTTTCTTTTCGATAAGATCAATTAGCTCTAGTATATAGCAGTTAAATGAATATGCATCTGAACAATAACGATTCTTTATATCCTTTGATCTTTTGTTAAATTGATAATCGGCAAATCTCCGAATGATTGGCTGAAGTTGAAGGATTCCATTATAATCCTCAACAAGAGATTTGTTGCGTAGAACACGTAACTCGTTATCACTAATTTGATTTTTTGATTTTCCAGAAGAGAAGCACTTTTTAAAATTTGATAGACTTATCCCATCTGGGAACAAACTTAGAAGTTCAAAAGCGATTTTTTCTCTGGAATTAAGTGTTGTATATGAGTAATTGATGGATTGAAAAATGGATTTTGTACGTTCAATATTCAAATCGGCATCCGAATTGAAAACACTTGTGAAATCTTCATTTATTGATTCAAAAAAATGAACTTTGAGTTGTTCTCGTAATTCAGAGATATGTTTAAGTCTTGTACGAGATTTAGTCACCAACTTGATTGCTAGTGGATTGTTGTTTAATAATTCTTCCAGAATATCTCTTCTAAGAATTTGTAATTCTTCTTTGTTATTAATAGCTCCATAGTCCCTTTGAAAAAGACTCATCGCATCATCAGTTGTAAGTGCTGGCAATGAATAAACATCCTCAAAATCATCTGCAGAACTAATTTTCTCTCTTGATGTTACAACAATATTTGCATAATCGGTAGCAAACTTCAATAATTCAATGGCGTTGTTGAGATCGTCACGATTGAGTGTATTAACCACTGTTTCAAAGTTATCAAGAATGATTAGTAAATCTAACTTTTGATTACTGTAGTTATCAATTAAATAACCTTTAAAGTCAATAATGTTTGTCAAATTAAAAGCTTCAATTAGAAGTTCTTCAAGATCTCCAAATGATTTGATATTTTCACATGAAGCAAAATTTACTCCTTCGTTGAAATACCCACGATTGTAAAGTTCATAGCCAACCTTTTTGATTAGTGTGGTTTTTCCCGTACCACCGGAAGCTTTAATGTTAAGAAGTTTATTGGTTCGAATTATGTTCAATAATCCTGTGGCGATTATGTATTGTTCTTCAATTCTACCAACAATTCCAGATAAGCATTTCTTCCCAATTAGTAAATCTTTATCATTCTTGTAGATTGATGAAATCCGTTTAGTTCCTTTCGGAATGGTACTAATCACCGCGCTTCCAAATTGAACTGAAATTTCCGGCTCGTGGAAATCAATTTTTCCTTCCTTCAGAGTTTTGAAAACAAATCTCTTAATAATTGAGCTCTTGAATGAGGATATATTAGCGGTTGAGTAGTTTTTAGGAAGATCTATTCTTTCATCAGTAATGAATGTTATTGGTATTTCATCATTAGGGATTAATGAACAGATTTCTGCTGGGGTTAGCAAATTACTTTTTCGATTTGCTTCCTCAAAATATAGTTTTGATTTAAAAACTTTACTAGCAATAATGATTAAGTCAAAGTCTTCAAGGTTTTCGAGTGTTTTGTGATTTAGATATCCGCGATAAATTTCTGCTTGTATTGAATTGAAACAATCAAGAATACTATCAGCTATATCTTTAAATTCATTTTCAACTGGGTTAGGTGATAAAAAAGCAATTCGATTTCCATTTGATTTGGTTTCTAAGTTGGCGGAATGTTTGTCAGTGCTTTTTAATGTCGCTTTATGAATTGAACATAGATTAATGAATTCGTCAATTTCAGAATAATTATCTATTTCTAAGGTTTCCAGAAATTTATATTTTTCAAAGAGTTTTGGCTCCTTTGTGAGAACCAGATGTTTATTATTATTTCCAAAAGCTTGATCAAGATTTTGGAAAATTAAGTTGATGTCAGGGTCATTAAAACTGAACCCAAGGAAAAGTATGGTTTTTTCGGAAAATATTGACTTTAGTTTTTCTTTTGCTGCGGAATTCTCATTATAAATGTTTTCATATTGATTATTGAAAATAATACAATGATCAGGTTCAGTATAGCAACCATGTAACTTAAAAATATAGTTAGAATTAGATTTATTAATCTCACTTATATTATACTTCGAAGTATAGACTGTAGGAACGATGCTATTATTGGAGGCCATTTCAAATGAGTTGTCGTAGTTGGTTGTAACAACTTTTCCTGTAAGTGCGAGAATAGCCTTATGTAGATGAAAACTTTCAGGATTTGAACTGGTAACTCTGAAATTGTCTTTTATATATCTCCCGAAATCATTGTGATGATCTTTTAGTAGTTCTAAGACTTGAATCGGTGTCATTGTATTACTATTGAGTAAATCGATAAACGGATGATATTTTTCATCGTTAATTCTTTCAATGACATCAATGATCATTTTACTCCAAGTAGGTAGACCAAATTTTGTTGATAGTCCTGAACCCGCGAAAACAACTAAGTTATTTGTTGCAATCGCATTTTTAATTAGCTGAGGTAAGTGCATAAATAGTGACTAGTATACTATTGATAAAAATAGAAAAACATCAACAGTTTTAATCGTGATTAAGAAAATAGGTGTTAACAACTTTAATAATTAAGTAAAAACAAAAAGTGACCGGGGATGAAGCCGATCACTCTTTTAAGTTGAAACAGAATCATAATGAGTAAAATAATTTCTCGCGGTCGCTCTGCTTCTAAGCTCTTATTGTTGTAGGTCTCAACCCTTTTCGGATGTCGTCAACCTTGACCCTAAAGTAATCTAACTAAAAGGAGCTAGTTTCGATAAATGTGCATTTTTGACCTGCAATTGAGCATTTTTGCCCTTTGAATGAACAGAACGAACCCATGTTTATTTTTTGCGGAAAACCGCATAAACCGTGTATTTTTCGCATTATTTACCTTTTTCCTTCTTCACTTCATTGCTTACTACTTCATCTCCAAAACGTTCCACGTTTACGAGCCATGCTGCAGCATTTTTTACATAGCGTCCGGTTCCTGCTGTATCCCAATTGCAGTACAAACGTGTAAACCCTCCGTCAATGATTAATCGGTGCTGTTGATCGTCCAGAATTGCAGTTACAACATTTCCGTCTGTACTCCAGATCAATGGCGTCATTTGTTCATTCGGGTCGTGAATTTGAGAAATCGTGATGCCTTCAAATACATTCTGCAAACCTGTTGTAATCAAATGATCTTTGCGCATTCCGTAGGAAAGTGAGTCGGATTTGAATGCTACGGTTTGATTTCCCATGTAGTATCCGCTCATGGTAACTCCCACCAATTTTTGAGCAATGAAATCAGCATCTGCATGGTACGGATCGTTGTCTCCCCATAAGTAAACTCCTTTTCCACTTTCGTAGAATTCTTTGATTACTTCGGCGTGTTTATCGTTCAGGTGTTGTGTTGCATCCGAAATCAACCAAAACTGGCAGGCTTTGTTTAATGCCTTTTTCAATTCCTCCGGACTCGGAGCATCATTCATGAAGCGGTAAACAGAGAATCCTTTTTCCTTCAATGCTTCTTTCGGTTTCTCGAAGTCAAAGTTTTCTCCTGTATATAAGTGAAGAACAACAATCGTCTGCCCTTCAAATGCACCATCAACTGCCAGGTCGTATTGGTTTCCTGTGGCATTTCCGAATTTGTCCTTATCGCGAACTTCTACTTCGCGAACCACATTATGCTTTTCTCCGGTATGGGAATCGACTTCCTGAACAGTTACTGATTCAGTTACTACACTTTTCGCTGCGCAGGCATTGTATTGCGCAAAACTGATGGTTGTTGATGCCCAAAACGCGAGGGCAAGAATTGTTAGCTTTTTCATATTACTTGAATTGATAATGGAAAATTGATAATTGAAAAGGGAGAGACTGAATCAGCCTTTTACATTATCCATTTTCAATTTTCCATTTTTTGTTTGTCTTTCTTAAATTCTTCGCTTACTACTTCATCTCCGAAGCGTTCAAAGTTAGCCAGCCATGCAGCCGCATTTTTGATGTAACGTCCGGTTCCGGCAGAATCCCATTTGTAGTAAAGGCGCGTGAAACCACCGTCAATGATCAGGCGATGTTGTTGGTCATCAACGATGGCCGCAACGATTTGTCCATCTGTACTCCACATCAAAGGTGTTGTTAATTCGTTCGGATCATTCACATGTGAGATCGTAATGCCTTCATAGAATTGTTGAATTCCTGTTGAAATCAGGTGATCTTTACGAATTCCGATTGTTCCATCGTTTTCTTTTAGTCCCAGGGTCTTATCTGCGTAGTAATCTCCTGAAAGAGTTGCTCCGATTAAGTAATTCGCAACAAAGTTCGCATCGGCATTACATGGATCGTTATCGCCCCAGATGTAAACACCTTTACCGGTTTCGTAAAATTCTTTGATTGCTTTTGCATGCTCTTCATTCAATGTCAGAGATGTTGAAGAAATTACCCAAAGTTGATTGGCCTTTGTCAATGCTTCACGCAAGTCTTTCGGATCCGGAGCACCGTTGAATCGGTAAACAGAGAACCCTTTTTCGGCAAGTGCTGCACGTGGACCTTCAAAGTCGAATGCATAGAGTTGAAGTACCACGATGGTTTGTCCTGTGAATGCTCCGTCGACTGCCAAATCGTATTGGTTTCCGTTTGCATTTCCGTAGCTGTCTTTGTTTTCTACCGGAACATATTCGATAACCGTTTCTTCGCGTTTCGTTTCGTCGTTTACTTTGGTTACTGATCGGGCTTCTTTTACCTCGCTCATTCCGGCGCAGGTATTGTATTGAGCTACTGAGCTCAGGCTCCATGTAGCAATAGTTAAGAGAAGAAGTGTTGTTTTCATCGGATCAATTATTTGGAAAGAGATTACATGCTCGTTTTGAAAAGGTTCAAAAGAGGAGTTGAAATTGATCCGAAAAAGGAGTGAAAATTTTCGTGAAACCCAGTAGGAATAAGTGCTTTGGAATCAGCGATTTTTTTTCTTTCCGCGAAGATGATTCACGGATTTGAGGAACGTTCCGGAAGCAGGATAATGTCTTTTGGAAGGTATGTTATTGATGATTAAAGCAATGGTAATTAAGATCATCGCCCCGGTTAAAACCGGAGAGAGCGCATACCAATAACCGAGAGCTTTCACTTTCGGAGTTCCGATAACTGCAATCAGAGCCGTAGCACCTCCCGGTGGATGTACGGTTTTAGTAAGCTGCATCAGGAAAATAGCTCCGGCAACGGCAAGTGGGGCAGCAATCCACACTTGTTCAGGAAGAAGTTTGTAAATGGTAACTCCGAAAAGGGCAGAAAGGAAGTGCCCGCCAATCACGTTTCTTGGTTGTGAAAAAGGACTTTTGATTGCCCCGTACACCAACACGGCACTAGCCCCGAAAGAACCGATCAGAAAGATGTTTTCGGTTTCAGTAAGGATTCCGTTTTGCAGCCATGAAATGATTCCAATGCCCAGAAAAGCACCGAGAAACGACCAAAAATGATCTCTGAAATTGAACGCAGTTTCTTTACGCAGGACATAACGCGTAATGCGGTATTGCCGATGAAGTTGTTGTTTCATTCCGGGTACAAAGATAGGAGAGATGTGTTGAAAACGACTATTCCTTTTCCCACTTTTCCTTCCCCCAGGCAATGACTTTTACGCCGGTCGAATAATGAATTTTGTCCGGTTCGTTGGAAATGAAATTGGTAAATCGGGGGTAGTTGACGATTAAATCATTCAAATCCACTTCGAAAATCGGCCATTCCAGGTGATGTATATCGAAAGCGTTAATACTGGTTTCCGTATGCTGAAACAATGCGTAGCGTTCGGTCAACCATTTGTCAATTTCAGACTTTTCAGTGACTCCATTTCCAACGGAGTACTTCACATTCAGAATTTCTCCAAAAGAAATATTGCACGACGTGTATTCCGTTTTCCTTCTTTTCATGTTCGAATACCGGTAAGGAAGCTCTGAAAGACTTCGTGCTACGAAACATGAAAGCCGTTTTCCTCCTTCAATGCTTAAAAAATGAACTCCGGGTTTGTTGCGGTGTTTGACGTATGTTCGGATGTTGATTTCGTCGAAATTCGATACAGGTGCAAAGTAAGGCAGATTCCTTGGGCGAATTTTCTCCATGGTAAACGCGACCAGGGAAATCCATGCTTTTCCTTCGAATATGTCAAGCTCCAGTTCTTCAGGAATCAGTGCTTTTAATTCATTCGGATCTACCTTCCAGTGCAGGAAGACAGCGTTGTTCCATTCCTGATAGAAACTCCATTTCCCTTCGGGAAGTTTCCAGGGGCGGTGTTCTGTGTTCGCAAGAATATCTGAAATTCTCATGATTCCCACTAGAAAGAAAGGTAATACCCTACATTCAATCCTGCGTTGTAAAACCGGGCAGTAATTGGTGTTTTATCGATGATGTCAGTTAATCCATAGCGCACTGTAGGTTCCAGTCGAAGAGTTGCGCGATCTGTAAGCTTATAGCTAACGCCAGCGCTTAACATTGCGGAGAGATTTACAGGTTCGTAATCGTAGTTAGATTCGAATTTATGTTCTTCCACACCATCAGAGAGATATAGAACGGTTTTGTCGATTTCTTTGATAAAGATATTCGCTACTAAACCAGTACTTCCGAAGAATTGCAATTTTTTCTTTCCGAATGTAAGATTCACTTTTAGCGGAACATCAATATAATGATAATTGTAACGTGCGTTAGCAGTTCCGTAGGATGGGCCTTGTGGTCCCTGGTTCGTAACAATTGTCAGATCTTTCATCTGATACCCTTTGTTGGAATATTGAACACCAAGCTCGATTCCGATATGCGGATTGAAGTTAAATCCGCCATTGATTCCTGTGGTATAGCCGAATTTTGGTATTTCCGTGGTATCTCGCATCTCGATGATGTTTTCGGTTGTCCCGTCTCCATAATTTTTCATGAGTATTCGGTAATCGTAATCCTGAGAATAGTTAACGCCAAGCTGAAAACGGCGGGGTTTGGAAAGTGAATCGGCGCTTTGGGCCGTAGAGTAGAAGCTGAATAGTGTTGACAGTGAAATGGTTAAGAATAAAAACTTCATTATTTAAGTGTTGGTTTGAACCTATTTGTAATGTAGTAACGCAGGTTTTGATGATTTAGTGAGCGAAGATAATTCAAAAAGCAAAAGTCAAAAGTCAAAAAGAGAGATTTCCAGAATTTGAGCTTCTCCTTTAGTTGGTTTTGAGATTGACCACAGCAGGATCCATGGAGCGCCAACTTGAGTTGCTTTTTCAAGTTTACGATTGTGGCGTTTGAGTCGTTCCTGAACGTTTTGAGTAGATCCTTTATAAAAAGAATCTGTCGATTTTGAATAAAGAATGTATGTGAAATGCACGTGGTCGGGGTAAACGATATAAAACGAAAAAAGCCTCACGAATTTCGTAAGGCTTTCTGTGGTGGGAGACTATAGTCCCGATACGAAGTCATCGGGGTGAGGGATTCGAATGCTGACGCTAGGGTCAGCAACCTGACAATTGCTTTACAAAAAGCAATTCGTCAGGTCCCCCGACTCCCTCATTATATTTCAATATGAATTCGCAAGTTCTTTTTCGGGATAAATTTTTGAGTTTGTATTCCAGAATTTGAGCTTCTCCTTTAGTTGGTTTTGAGATTGACCACAGCAGGATCCATGGAGCGCCAACTTGAGTTGCTTTTTCAAGTTTACGATTGTGGCGTTTGAGTCGTTCCTGAACGTTTTGAGTAGATCCTTTATAAAAAGAATCTGTCGATTTTGAATAAAGAATGTACGTAAAATACATGTGGTCGGGGTAAACAATATAAAACGAAAAAAGCCTCACGAATTTCGTAAGGCTTTCTGCGGTGGGAGATGAGGGATTCGAACCCCCGACCCCCTGCTTGTAAGGCAGGTGCTCTGAACCAACTGAGCTAATCTCCCGATATTTTTCTTTTTTTCTGACCCAGACCGTTGTCTTAGGTGGGTGCAAATATAGGTACATAATCCGTATTCGCAAGCGATCAGCGAGAAAAAATTGAAAAAAAATCGTGGGCTAAAAAGAACGATCCGCAAACCACAATTGTATCCTGTTTATTTGCAAGAGTTTGCGCGGAAAGGAATGCTGCTTCAACGGATGGAAAAAAATGTTGATCAATCGCTCCAAAATTCGCGAAAGTAGATTTCAATGATTCAATGGAAGCACTTCTCGGATTCGAAAATTCGCAGAAATGATACACTGCCTGCTTCGGAAGTACAGTTTGTATTGCGGAAAGATCTTTATCCGAACTGGTGCCGTAAACAACATGAAGTCTTCCTGATCTTTCCGGTAGTGATGAGAAAAGGGCTTTCAATCCGGCTTCGTTGTGTGCACAATCAAGTATGGTGAGCGGTTCATGTCCAAGAACTTCCAGGCGACCAAAGAACCCGGTATTTTTGCGCAAATGGAAGATTCCGGCTATTAGTTCCTCCCGACCACATTTTAATCCGATAGAATGGAGGTAATTAATAGCTGTGCTTACAATCTGAAAGTTTCCGATCTGGTAGCCGATAAGTTCCGAAGGTACTTCTGAAGTACGGTCTGGCTCGAGTATTTCAGCACCTTTCTCGTTCGCAATGCGCTCGAAAACAGGTCGTGTTTCGGGGTCGTTTTCACCTAAAATGACCGGAATACCTTGCTTGATGATCCCGCCTTTTTCCGCCGCAATTGCCGCACGTGTATTTCCGAGGATGTTCGTGTGATCCAGCGAAATGTTGGTAATGATGCAGAGTATAGGAGTTATGACGTTTGTAGCGTCCAAACGTCCGCCTAAACCAACTTCCGCAATCACAACCGAGCATTTCTGCTTCAGGAAATATTCCAGCGCCATCACCCATGTAATTTCAAAGAAAGATGGCTGTAGGTTCCAACTGTGAGCATTTACGCGATTGCAGAACTCAATAACGAAGTCTTCCTGGATCGGCAGGCCGTTGACACGGATACGTTCTGAAAAATCCAGGATATGCGGCGATGTAAAACAGCCAACCGTTTCTCCGGATTCTATGAGAACGGAAGTAATCATATTGGAAACGGAACCTTTCCCATTGGTTCCGGCTACGTGTACAAAACGCAATTGTTCATGTGGATTCCCGAAAAAGGAAAGTAATTCTTCGGTATTCTTTAATCCGGGATTGTAGGCTTGTGCGCCAAGATTGTGGTAAGCGGGAAACTGTGAAAACAGCCAGTCGCAGGCTTCTTCGTAACTGGAAAACATTACTTGTATGTGAACTTATAGGTAATGGTGCCTTCCTGAACTTCTTTCGGAGAATATTCAAAACGAGATTTGTTCTTCGCGTAGTTCAACGCCTGATTGATACAACACTGGTTTCCGCCTTTGTTGGATTGTAATTCGGCACTGATTACATCACCGTTTGAATTCACTTTGATTTTTACAACGATTGTAGCATTGATTCCTTCACCACAAGTATATCCCGGAACTTTAACATTTCCCGAATTGTGTTGATGGGCATCACGACCACCCAATTCCCATCTAACATCGGTATCACCTTTCGGACCCGCGTCTACACCGGAATTTCCACCACGGCCTCCATCCACCTTTTGGTTTTTGGATTTGTTGGCTTCGTATTCTTTCCGCCACTTTTCATTTTCTTTCGAGATTTTGTCGCGTTCTTCCTGACCACTTGTTCCGCGCATTTCGTCTTCCAGACGTTTTTGGAAGTCGTCAATCGATTCGCCTTTGTTGCGGTGCATGTCTTTCGGGCGCTCCTGCGTTTCACGGTTATCTCTTGCGTTATCGCTAACGTTTTGTCCACCTTTTTGTGCTACAGGCATGTCATCGCCATCGTTCCCGTTGTGTCGGAAATTACTTGGTGGTGTTTCCACTTCAATTTGTGCTTCAAATGCAAATTTCGTAGAGTCCATGCTGGCTTCGTGTTTCAGGTTATCTGCCTGATTTCCCATCGCTGCAATTCCTTCTTTCAAGCCCATGTAACCCAATACAGAGACCACTACTCCGAGAAGAATCATGGTAGTAAGAAGGTATTGACCGTTACGCAGACGATAAGCTCCGTAACTTTTGTTTTTGAGTAATCGAGTTTCTGTGGAACTAGCCAATTCATCCCATTCCGTTCTGTCTACAAATTCAAACAACGAAACGGCCAGTAATACAAATAAGGAAATAATCATGAACCCCACCATGCTCTTTGTCTTTCTCTCTTGATTATACAGTTAAAATTACTGCTTGTTCAACATGTATTCCACGTTTTTACGGAAAAGTTGAACAAGATTGTTTGGGGATAAAAGCAATCAGTCCCGAAAAATAATGATAAACTTTTTCGGAACTGAAGAATTAGCGTTTTTTAATTAAAGAGGTTTCAGATTAATTAAGATTGTCTTTTTGACGTTGGACGCACCCTTTTCAGAGTTGTAACGCGCCTGATCCTTAATTAATGCTGCTACCTTTTTTACGAGCGTAGGATTGTCCGTTGTTGAATTGGTTCTGTCCCAGGTCGGATAACCTACAATTTCCCCTTCGGCGTTGATGACAACCGTAAAGGCGATTGTACATTTTTCATCGGAAACAATACTACTTGCATTCGGTTGACGCACCAGGTAACGATTCGCAGCTCCACTGCCTTTTCCTCCGTCACCTTTTCCTTTTCCGTCACCGGTGTCGGTTCCGGTACCACCACCACGACCACCATCGTTTCCACCTCCGGAACCACCAGGTCCAAAAGGATTATCGTCTTGTTCGGTTGTTGAAGGTTTGTTGCTTGTCGGTTTATTGGTATTGGTTTTATTCGAACTACCGGATGCAACGTGTACGTCACTGTTTTCCTGATTCAGGATTTCCTGCGTTTGAGGAACATACTGATCCACTAGTTCCGATTGATCGGGCATTCCTGATCCACCACCACCTGCTGTTCCTTCCGGAAGAATTTCTTCCAGTGGAATGAATTCGATTTCAGCGTCCTTGTACTTCAACGATTCCGCCGTTGGAGGCATGGGAACTTTGAATCCAAGAAGGTGAAGTACCACCCAGGTGAGCACAGCTAATCCCATCGATGTAAGAACAGCGATTTTCTTGTCTTTTGATTCTAATGATGCAGCTACGGTCATAACTCAATGATTTAAGTTTCTATATAGCCTTCGTCGCGATAACAAATTTCAATCGGTTTCTAAGGCCCATTTGTAACAGATCAATCAATTCCTGTACCTGAACATCGTACGCCGGTCGTATTACCACAATTTCGTCTTTTCGTTTCTTTGCTTCTTCTACAATCCTGGCTTCCAATTGTTCAAATTGAACTTCTTCCTGGTCGATAAAATAACGTTTATCACTGAAAATTGTTACAGTCATATGTGAACCGGGAGCTGTCTCTGATTTCTTTGCATCCGGCAATGGAACCTTAATTACGTTTGGGTTTGCCAGCGTTGAAATAATCAGGAAGAACAGGAGCAGGAAAAACATGATGTCGCTCATTGAAGAGGACTCCACGTGCGCCTGAAAGCGTCTTCTGCGTTTGATAGCCATTAGCTTGGTCTTTGAATGATATTAACAAACTCAAGGTTGGTGCGCTGAATCTTCAGTGCGAAGTTGTCGATCAACCCGTTCAACAAGTGGTATGCAGAGTACGCAAGGATCCCAACGATCAAACCTGCTCCGGAACAGATCATTTTCTCGTACAAACCTCCGGAAATGTTGCTGATACTTACGTTATCCGTAATGGAAATCTGGTAGAAGATCTTAATTACCCCGGCAATTGTTCCGATGAATCCGAATGTAGGCGCGATACCCGCAATCAATCCAAGATGTCCCATTCCTTTTTCCATTTTGGCAATCTCAATATTTACTACTTTTTCCATGTTTCCTTCGATTTCAGAAACCGGACGTCCAACGGTCTGGATTCCTTCTGCAACTACAGCTCCGAAAGCTGTGTTGTTGCGTTCAGCCTGACTCAATGCATCCTGGATGTTGCCTTTGCTCAGGTTAATTTTTACATCACTCATCAGTCCCGGCTCGTATTTCGCCATGCGTTTGATGTAACGGTAACGTTCAATTCCAACGTAGATCGTGTAAAACAACAAGAGGATGATCGGAACAAGGAAAACTCCACCTTTCATGATGAATCCGAAGGCGGTAACTTCTTCACCCGGTTTAAGCGTTTCGCCACCTGCGTCACCTACTTGTTGAATTCCTGTAGAGTCTTGTGCGTAGTACATCAGAGGTAGGAGTAACAACGCAATCAATAAAAAATGTGCTTTTTTCATCTCGGTTTTTATTTGTTCGAATGCTTCATTTCTCGCTGAAATCAAAGCAGTTTATTGTATTCTATCTATCAACCTTCAAAGTTAAGAGGCAAAGGGGGAGGGAATGGGGTAGTGCAGAAAGAGATATTCACAGTAATTTGTGTACACCTGATTTTGATTAAATAAGTGAGGAGAAAGACTAAAGTTACAAGAGGAAAGGAATATAAATCCTGCTTTCCCTTAACATTGTACTATTCGAAGAGACGACAGAGATTGAAGCTAAGTGGTATGGATTTCCCGTCAGTTCGAGTAGTGCCGGCCGGAATGAAATGAAGTGTTGGCGTATCGGGAACAAGGGGAAGACATCATCCTTTTTTGAGACTCAACCGCAACCACACCAATCCAATCACCGAGGCCAGCAAGGAAGCGCACAGAATACTGATTTTCGCCCCATTTATGGTTTCCGGCCCATCAAAAGCGAGTAATGTAACGAAGATCGACATTGTGAAACCGATTCCTCCAAGAATTCCCACTCCAAAAAGTTGCAACCAACTGGCGTTTTTGGGTTTGGCTGCCAGGCGAAGTTTGACGGCAATAAACGAGAATAGAACGATTCCAACAGGCTTTCCAATTACCAAACCGAGGATAATCCCCAGTGAATAGGTTGTGGAGAGGTTTTCCTGCCAGTTTCCATCTATACGTATAGCCGTGTTGATCAATGCGAAAAGCGGCAGAATCACAAAAGGAACCGGATAATGCAATGCGTTTTGAAGTGATTCGGATGGATTAAATCCGCTCTTTGATTCGAAAGATGGAATGGCAAACGCCAGCAAAACTCCTGTTATGGTTGCGTGAACGCCGGAGTGATGCATGAAGTACCACATGACCGCTCCGAGTGGAAGATAAATCCAGAGTTTGGTTACTTTAAGTTTGTTCAGGATCAGCAGCAATACAAAGATTCCAATCGAAGCGATAAGGTTCACCCATAGGATTGTTTTCGTGTAGAAAATACCGATTACGAGAATGGCTCCGAGATCATCAATTACTGCAAGTGCGGTAAGAAAAATTTTCAGCGCTAAAGGAACGCGGTTTCCCAGCAGGGATAAGATACCAAGTGCGAAAGCAATATCCGTTGCCATCGGAATCCCAAATCCGGATAGTTCAGGTTTGGAAAAGTTGAGTAATGCATAGATTCCTGCGGGCACCAACATTCCGCCTAAAGCGCTTACGACAGGCAGACTTGCGTGCTTTAGTGTTGAGAGTTCTCCTTCCCGGAATTCGTGCTTGAGCTCGAGACCGATGAGCAGGAAGAAAACAGCCATCAAGCCATCGTTTACCCAATGTTCAATAGAAAGTCCAATGAGTTTTGTTTCCCAGAAATGCAGGTAGGATTTCCCAATCGATGAGTTCGCCAGTAACAACGAAACCACCGTGAAGAAAATCAGGGTTAAGCCGCCCGATTTCTCACTTTCAATAAACTGTTTGAAGAGTTGAGCGGAACGGCGTTTCATACATTAAACCAATTGATTCAGCGCGATTTCGAAGGCGGTTTTTGCAATGCCAGTTTTCGCGCTGTTTTTTGCATGTGCATTAACCAATGCCTGACGAATGGTATTGCTTGTGTCTTCGAAAATTCCGGTATCGGAAATGGTTTTCAGGTCGTTACTCATGAGGTATGCGAACACACGTGCCATCCCACAGTTCGAAATGAAGTCCGGAATGATGGCCAAATGCCCATCCGCATAATCAGCGATCGGACCGAAGAAGATTTCTTTGTCTGCGAACGGAACGTTTGCCCCTGCAGCGATTACTTCCATACCGGCTTTGATCATACGGTCAACCTGCTCCTGAGTGATCAGCCGCGAAGCTGCACAAGGAATGAATACTTCAGCATTCACATCCCAGATTTTTGCATTCACTTCATCAAAAGAAAGCATGTTATCGGCTTTTAGCTCGTTCCCGTTTTTATTTAGGAACAACTCACGGATTTCTTCGAATGTGAAACCGTTTTCGTTGATCAATCCTCCAACGCGGTCAATGATACCGACGATCTTAGCGCCTTGTTGTGCCAGGTAGTAAGCTCCTGCAGAACCTACATTCCCCCAACCCTGTACGATTACTCGTTTTCCTTTAACGTCACCACCCCAAATGCTGTAATAATGAGCAACGGATTGAGCTACCCCGTAACCGGTAATCATATCGGCAACCACATATTTGCGTGCTACATCCGGACTGTAATTGGTGTCTTCGATAACTTTGATCACGCCATTACGCAACTGACCGATGCGATTGATTTTCTGAGCTTCGCGTGGCTGAAAGTGTCCGTTGAAAACACCTTCCTGCGGGTGCCAGATTCCGCAATCTTCCGTCATTGGAATTACTTCGTGGATTTCGTCAACGTTCAAATCTCCGCCTGTTCCGTAGTAATGCTTCAATAACGGCGTTACTGCAGCATACCAGCGACGAAGAACACCTTCTTTTCTAGGGTCTTTCGGGTCGAAATTGATTCCGGATTTTGCTCCACCGATTGCAGGTCCTGCAACAGTGAATTTTACCTCCATTGTTTTTGCAAGTGATTCAACTTCGCGCTTGTCAAGGCCAACGCGCATACGTGTTCCACCACCAGCTGCACCACCGCGTAGCGAGTTGATTACAACCCATCCTTCCGCTTCGGTTTCCTGATCTTTCCATTCAAAAACGATTTCAGGACGCTTGGTTTCAAACTTATGGAGTAAATCTTTCATCTTTGTTCTATTTGCGGGCAAAGTTAATGAAAGCTTTTAGTTGAACTACTTATGGTTTGTGCAAAACTCCGCCACAAACATCTCGTGTAGCACCCGTAACGCTTGATAAACAGTTAGGTTCACCTTCCAGAAAGAGTGCACCGAGAAGTGCAAAAATTAACGCTTCTTTACAGTCGATGAGTCGTTCTTCCACGCTTACAAATTCACCTTTATAGTACCGTGCGAGTCGTTCCATCAGGAATGCATTCTTAGCGCCACCACCGGTAACCAGTACTTTGGAAACGTTATTCTTATTGAGTTCGTCAGCAATTTTTGTGGCAATGTGTTCTACTACGGTTGCCAGATTGCTTTCGATGTCTTTGTCGAATTTCAATAACGGATAGAAGTGTTGTTCCAGCCATTCTGTCCCAAGAGATTTTGGCCCTTCGGATTCATAGTAGGGCAAACTGTTCAGCAAATCAAGGAGGAAATAACTCAGTTCTCCTGTTCGGGCAATTTCACCGTTTTTATCGTAAGCCAGTCCTTTGGCATGCACCAGTTTGTTCAGCGGAAGGTTTCCCGGACAAATATCATACGCCTTCACTTTTCCATCCTTGATAACGGAAATATTCGCAAAACCACCAATGTTTATGAATGCTTCGGCTGTTGAACCGAAGAGGTAATAGTCACCTATCGGAACAAGTGGGGCTCCCTGTCCGCCATATAATACGTCTTTCGTTCTAAAATCTCCGATGGTTTGGATTCCTGTTTCGACGGCAATTATTGCGGGATTTCCGATTTGAGTTGTGTATTTCTTTTCCGGCTGATGGTAGATTGTTTGTCCGTGTGAGGCAATAGCATCAATCTCCGCTTTGTTGATTCCGTTTTTTTGAATGAAGGCATTTACCGTCTCAGCAAAGAAGTAACCCAAATCGGCATCGAGTTTCATGATTTGCGCTCCGTTAAGCGAGGTAACCTCCAGTAATTTGCCTATTAATCGATCCGAAAACGGTACTGTTTCGAATGCTTTGATGTCGTGTGTCCAGTTCGTATTTCCCTGTTTAGTAAGATGAGTATAAACGATATCAAGTCCATCTAAGGAAGTTCCGGACATTAATCCGATTATTTTATAGGTCTGCATAACTGTAGATTACAAGTTTATAGGTAACTTTGCCTTCTTTAACAAAAATAGAATAAACTCACATACGAAGATGAATTTCGAACTGACAGAAGAACAAAAAGCGGTTAGGGATGCAGCAAGAGACTTTGCGCAGAACGTGTTGAAGCCGGGGGTAATTGAAAGAGACCGCGATCAAAAATTCCCTGTAGAAGAAGTTAAGCAACTTGGCGAGCTTGGTTTTTTAGGAATGATGGTTGATCCAAAGTACGGAGGCGGTGGTATGGATACCATGTCTTACGTATTAGCGATGGAAGAAATTTCTAAAGTAGATGCTTCTACTTCTGTTTGTATGTCTGTAAACAATTCTTTGGTATGTTGGGGATTGGAGAAATTTGGAAGCGAGGAGCAAAAGCAAAAGTTCCTTGTTCCGTTGGCTACAGGAGAGAAAATCGGTGCGTTCTGTTTGTCTGAGCCTGAAGCTGGTTCGGATGCGACTTCTCAACGTACTACTGCTGTAGATATGGGGGATTACTACTTATTGAATGGTACTAAAAACTGGATTACCAACGGATCAACAGCTTCTACATACATCGTTATTGCTCAAACAAATCCTGAATTGGGACACAGAGGAATCAACGCATTGATCGTAGAGCGAGGAATGGAAGGATTCATTGTTGGAGCTAAAGAGGATAAGTTGGGTATTCGCGGAAGTGATACACATACATTGTTGTTCAACGACGTTAAAGTTCCGAAAGCGAACCGTATCGGTGAAGATGGATTCGGATTCAAATTCGCAATGAAAACGCTTTCAGGAGGACGTATCGGGATTGCTGCTCAGGCATTGGGTATCGCAGGTGGAGCATTCGAATTGGCTGCTGCATACTCGAAAGAGCGTAAGGCATTCGGAAAAGAAATCTACAAGCACCAGGCTATCGCGTTCAAGTTGGCTGATATGGCAACGGAAATCGAAGCTGCTCGTTTGTTGGTTTACCGCGCTGCAGCTGATAAAGATGCAGGAAGAAACTTCGATCAGAGCTCAGCAATGGCGAAATTGTACGCTTCTAAAGTGGCAATGGAGCAAACAGTTGAAGCAGTTCAGATCCATGGAGGATACGGATATGTAAAAGAGTACCACGTTGAGCGTTTGATGCGCGATGCTAAGATTACTCAGATTTACGAAGGAACTTCTGAAGTACAGAAAATCGTTATTTCAAGAGGTGTTTTGGCTGACTAAGCCGAAAGCTCGCTGAATATATTGAAGGCCGTTCCTGTTGGGAGCGGCTTTTTTTGTGGATTGTTTTTATTGTCTCGGTAAAAGAAAGGTAATGTGTTGCCACGAATGCACGAATTTTTAGCTCGCTTAACTGGCTCGCAGAGATTAGTTCGCATAAATGATTTGAAAACTGAGTTTGCTTAAATCTCTATTGGTACTTTTTCGCAAAGAATCACTCTTCCGTAAAGATGAAGCGAGCGCTTTAGCCTAGCAAGAACTCGTGCGTTAGTGGCTAGAAGATGTAATTGAATAGTGTATCGAGGTCAATCCTCCAGCGGTACAAACACAAACTCGAAGCTGGTCTCCGGGAATGTCGTCATCTTCATACTACCTTCCAGCTGATGCGTCAACGAATCAATCAAATCCAGACCAAAACTTCCCTGGCGTGTCGACTCCTTCCAGGTTCCATTATCCCGGTAAATCAAATGACACTGTTTAGGATTCTGCTCGTGGTGGTGGAACGAAATATCAATCTTACAATTCTCATAATCATCGAAGGCGTATTTCAATGAGTTTGAAATTAGCTCGTTGAGAATCAATGCCAGTGGAACGATTGATTTCAGTCCAACGGAATCCACGGTACAGTCAATATTGATTGTTATCGGGTAACCGCTTTGATAAGACGAAACCAAATCCTGTGAAAGATCTTTCAAATATTCACGAAGGTGCATGGTAGAAAGCTGATCGCTCTGATACATTTTTTCGTGAATCATTGACATTGCGATGACCCGGTGAGTTGCGTCCTTGAACTTCGCGATTGCTTCAGGACTTTCCAGTTCCCGCGCCTGCAGACGTAGCAAACTGGTGATGATTTGCAGGTTGTTCTTTACACGGTGATGAATTTCCTTCAACATTACAGTCTTTTCCTCATTCTGCTTGGAAATAATATTGTACTGATCCTGCAAGACACGTTGCGTATCCTGAAGACGCATATTGGCAACATAATTTACCGTTACATTCTGCCAGCTCAGGTAGCCGATAATTGAAAAACAGATGAGCAAATTCAGCCCGGTACTCCATATTTGTTCGGTGGTCATTTCTTTGATCAGATCTATTTGATCGTTCATGAACAGCGTATAAAAAACTGTAGCGGCGATACCGTGTGCAAGGACTGTGAGCAATCCCCATTTGTTTCCGAGAATCAGAAAAGCGAACTGAATATTGATGATCATCCACAACGGATCCGGGATATGCGGTTGTTCGGTGTTTCCGTATAGTGTAAGGATACACGCCACAATAGCAAAAACGTTTACAGCGACCATTGGTTTGTGGTACCTCCTGGTTACACGAATGTAGTAGATCGCGTAAATCATAAGTGTAACTGCCAGGAACGCTACCCAACCCATTAACGGTCCAAAATAAAGGAATAGGAGGACAGTAAGTAACAGGATGGTTAAGGCAAAAAACACGCTCATTCGGTATGCGAGCACATAGCGCGACTCCCGAATATTGTTGTCTGTATTTAATGGTGGTGGATTAAATATTGTACTTAGAAAAGTAGACATAATGTAGCGTATTCGGTGCAAAAATAGAATTATCCACTGAGTATCAGGTGCCATGTATTTGTTTTAACAGTTCCTCTCAATTTTGTGCTCGGGGATATTTGGAGAATGTGGATTCCGATAAAATGCCGATGTCTCGAAGAAAAAAATGACGAATCCTAACAAAATATCGTTGAATTGGTTATTTTTCAGGATAAAACATACAACCATGAAACAACTCTTATTGCTGACTGGATTACTGTTCGTTGGAATAGGTAATGCTCAGTCGTTGAAAACAACAGCTATTTGTGATCAAACACTTGCCATTCAAAGTGAATCGGGAACAAACGGTTTGGGGGTAACTTACGATGCGCAAAATAAAATCTATTACACAGCTTTTGCCGGTAACATGTCTTATCCGTTGGAAGCGTTTACAGAATCTGGAACATTGAAGTACAGTACTGAACTTGGAGTTGATGCCCGTGGATTTTGGTACAATCCCACAACTAAAAAACTGGAAGGATTCTCTTACGATAATGGAGGGAGTTATCAAACAACAGTTACCGGAGGTGTGGCTTCAACTACCCTTGATGTGGGGAAAACTTACGGAGAAGATGCACAGGCCGTAGGCGTTTACTGCGATAAATTGAAATCAGTAATGTTTGTGTCTAACGGAGAGGCTATCTTTTATAAAAAGCCCGGAGGAAAAGCAAAAATTGTTAAGTTATCAATGCCATCTGCTGAATCCCTGAATGCAAATGGTCCAATGTATACCGGTGTAAAAGGTAAGGAGATCGGGTTATTGAATTTTGAAACCATGGAAGTGGAACTCTTTTCTGCGAGTAGCGGGAAGAAAACAGGAACAGTTGCATTGGAAACAGAAGCTTGTGTTTCAGAGATTGACGTTCCTTATTCGTTCCGGGTTTCTTACGCAAATGGGAAGGTTTGGATATTCGATACGGATTCACGTCAGTGGCTTGGTTTTTCTATTTGGAATTAAGAAAGACTTACCAATTCGTCTTCTTCTGTCTTTAGGCTAACTTCATAAAAAAGCCCTGGCAATAGTACCAGGGCTTTTTTTATTGAATAGTCTATTCTTGTCTTATTTCTTCTTATCCACTTCAACAGTAGCCAACTCATCAGCTTTGTAAGCTCCTGAATCCAGCTTCTCTTTCAATTTCTTGAATGTTTCAATGGTGTAATTTACATCTTCCAACGTGTGTGCTGCAGTAGGGATGATACGCAACATAATTACGTCTTTCGGTACTACCGGGTAAATTACGATCGAGCAGAAGATGTTGTAGTTCTCACGAAGGTCGAATGTAAGGTTTGTTGCCTCAGCTAAACTTCCTTTCATGAATACCGGAGTTACAGGAGAATTGGTTGCACCAATATCAAATCCTGCATTTTTGAATCCTGTTTGAAGAGCGTTAGTGATTTCCCACAACTTAGCTTTCAATTCCGGACGTGTACGCAACAATTCCAAACGCTTGCGTGCACCAATTGTAATGGTGATAGGCAATGCCTTAGCAAACATCTGAGAGCGCATGTTGTAGCGGAAGTACTCGATAATCGATTCTTTCGCACAAATGAAACCTCCGATAGAAGACATTGATTTAGCAAAAGTTCCGAAAAGGATATCGATTTCGCTTTGAACTCCCTGAGCTTCACCGGCACCTTGTCCTGTTTCACCCAATGTTCCGAATCCGTGAGCGTCATCTACGAACAAACGGAAGTTGTATTTTCCTGATTTGCGGAAATCAACGATTTCTTTCAATTTCCCCTGGTCACCAGCCATACCGAATACACCTTCAGTGATCACAAGGATTCCACCACCGGTTTGTTCAGCAAGACGAGTAGCATTTTTCATTTGCTTGTCGAAGCTCTCCATGTCATTGTGCTGGAATACGAAACGTTTTCCGGTGTGAAGACGCATCCCGTCAAGGATACAAGCGTGAGCTTCAGAGTCGTACACGATGATGTCGTTACGGTCAACCAAACAATCGATTGCCGAAACCATTCCCTGGTAACCGAAGTTCATCAGGATACAGTCTTCGAATCCCATGAAGTCAGCCAATTCATTCTCCAGTTTTTCGTGCTCGCTGGTTTGTCCGGTCATCATACGTGCTCCCATTGGGTAAGCCAAACCGTACTGCTCAGCAGCTTTGCGGTCAGCCTCACGAACCTCAGGATGGTTAGCCAATCCAAGGTAGTTGTTCAACGACCAAACCAAACACTCTTTTCCGCGGAAAATCATTTTATTTCCCAATTCGCCTTCAAGCTTCGGGAACGTAAAATAACCATGAACTCCTTTTGAATACTGACCAATTGGCCCGCGGTTACGTTCAATTTTTTCAAAAATATCTGCCATATCTTATCGTTTGTAGAACTGCTCAACAATGGAACAACTCTTCCATCAATTGCCCGCAAAGTTAGTATGATTCAGCGGTTTTTGGGTAATTTCCTTAAAATTTTATTCAGATTTTGTTAACACGGAATAAGCGAAAAAACACTGGCTCTTACAGATACCGCTCCTTCACTACTTTGCAATGGTGCATCGTGTGTCCGGCTATCATCCAGCCCAGGTTGCGTGCGGTGCAAGTGAATCCGTTCATGGTTCCCACAAAATCGAGCATTTCTGCCGACATTCCTTTAAATAGTAGAATGCCAGATAAACGAACGGCTGAGAATTCTTCCTGTATGTCCGCCAGAGTTCTTTCGGAAGCATGATGATGTTCTGCATACCAGTCTTCGTCAAATCCCGGAAGTGGAGTTGCATCAAATCGTGAGAAACGCATGGCACGATACTGAAAAACACGTTCAGCTTCAATGCAGTGGAGAAAGAGGCTTTTCACCGACCATTTACCTTCGGCATAGGAGAAATTTTCTTTTTCCGTCGGAATGGAATTCATCAAAGCTTCCGTTGCAAGTTTGGTTTCCTCGAGGCATTTGATGAGGTTCGGGTAGCTTTCGGTATAGGCTACATATTGTGCACCGAATCCCGGAAGAAAGTTCTGATCTGCCTGCTGATTGAATCGTGAAAGGTCATTCATGAGAAATAATTTTTTGATAGAAGTTAACCGCAAAGTTCGTTAATGTTTTATGTCTGGCCTCGTGCTCTTTGCGTTTTCCTTTGTACCATTTCGGTAAAAATCAATCCAGTTTACTGTCCAATAAATATAAAAATGAAGCGACACTTGCGCATCCCAGTTCCAGCTCACGTTTGTTGACGCTTTCAAAAACATCGCTGTCAGCATGGTGAAAATCGAAGTAGCGCTGAGAGTCCGGCACAAAACCGTACAATGGAATTCCTTCGAATTGCTTTTTCAGTGGACCAATGTCAACACCCCCATAACCTTTTTCGAAATGGTGCAATTCATATGGTTTTAACAGCGATGCGAAGTCCTGAATTAATTTCAGTTGTGCTTCGGTTCCGTCACATTCAAATCCACGTGGGGCGAATCCACCGCGATCGCTTTCCAATGCGGCAACATGTTGTTCTCCTTTTTCCTTTACCCACTGCGCGTAACCGATTCCACCTTTATTTCCGTTTTCTTCGTTCATGAAAAATACTACGCGAATGGTATGTTTTGGTCGAATTTTCAAAACTTTCATCAGGCGCAGGGCTTCCAATGAATGAATGACTCCGGCCCCATCGTCGTGAGCACCTTCACCCTGATCCCAGGAATCCAGGTGTCCACCGACCGTAATGACTTTTTCGGGATATTTACTTCCTGTGATTTCGCCCATCACATTATACGATTGCACATCGGGAAAGTCTTTGCAGTCCATTTCCATGATGAATTCAATCTTTCCACCTTGTAGTGCTTCAGAAAGCATGTTCGCAGAATTCGTCGATAAGGCTCCCGCGGGAATTTTTGCGGTTTCGGCTTCGTAGTACATGGAACCCGTATGAGGGAAATCGTCTTGTGGTAAAGCCAATGAGCGGATGATTACACCAACAGCACCCAACTTTGAGGCTTCAACAGCTCCTTGTCCGCGGATGGCATAACAACCTCCGTAGGCTTTGAACGTAGTAATGTCTGCCGGATTCATCGGTTGATTCAAAAACACGATTTTCCCTTCAACCTGTGATTTGGAGGCTTTTTTCAACGCGTCAAGTGAAATGAATTCGATCACTTCTGCTTTTAGTGTTCCATTCGTTCCGATTGAACCACCAAGTGCAACCATTTTCATTGGGACAATTTCTCCGGTTTTGGTTCTGTACCATGCCGACTCTTTCGTGCCGCGTTCCCAGTGAGGAACCATGACAGGTTGAAGCGTGACATTTTCCAATCCGTAAGCTTTCATTTTTGCTTCTGCCCAAAGAACGGCCATTTCTGCTTGTGATGATCCCGAAAGTCGCGCACCGATGTCCTTGCACAATTCGCGCAAATCTTCGTGCGATTTTCCGCGCAATAGTGCTTCATCGAATAATTGACGAATTAGCGTAGAATCGTTTTTGGTTTCTTTTTGTGAAAAGGTAACGTTACCAATCAACGTTAATAGTAGCACTCCGAAGAGTTTTGAAATGTATTTCATGAAACGAGGGAGTTTCTGGGTTTTCATACAAAAGCGAAGATAATAAAAGTAGGAGAAGCGATGTATTGTGTTCTTGCATTCACAGTAAATGATTGTGAGTGCGAATTAACGAATTGACTCCGTAAACATTACGCAGCGTTGGCAAGTAATGATTCGTGGATTCGCGGGGTTAAAAATGCTTCTTAGAATTCAACCAGTTCAATTGGTTGTTCATATGGAGGCCGCTCCGAAGGTCTTAAATCAAGCTTAATCGGATGATTCCTATCCTTAATTCGAATCCTTGCTAAGGGAAGTCCATTTGAGTCAGTCAGTTCAATAAAGTAGAATTCGTCGCTATCAATCAATTCCCAATTTCCGGTTCTTGCCCCATGAACGGGGAAATTTGAGTGAAAACTTCCATCGTTATTTAATTGAATCGCCTTTGCGTTGTTGTTCCAATCGACGTACGTTCCGACAAATTTATGGCCGGGATTACGAACCAGGAGAAACGTGAAGATGACTACCAAACCTGTTCCGAAAACAAATAATAAGTTTCTTTTTTCTGGCTGAACTTCAGGTTTTTTGTAGCTATAAAGTGCATATACATAGAAGCCTATTCCCAGGCAAAGTAGCAGGAATTGAATAAGATAAATCACGCCTGTTGCTAAAGCACCGAGATACATTTTTCGTTCATTATTTGTTTGACAAATGCTTCTTCAAATTTTGCAATCCCTGTTCAAAATCCCTTCCGATCATTTTATTCATCATCGGGATCATCGAACGTTGAATCGGATTGTTGCCGATGTTCGATTCAAATGCCCATGTTACCTGAGTTTCATTACCATGCTCTTCGATGGTAAATGTCGCAGTGGATTTTCCACGATTCCCGAAGATCAATTCCAATTCTACTTTTTGATTTGGAATCAGTTCCGTAATCGTCATACTCCCGGTTCCGACTTTTCTGTTTCCTTTCCAGCGGTACCATGCACCAACCGCACCATCAAATTCGGAAAAGGTTTGCTCCATCTTCGGATCTTTTTCCGACCATGGACTCCACATTACGAAATTTTGCAGCGAAGAAATTTGTCTGAAAACCTCCTCGGGGGTCTTTGAAATAAGCACGCTGGCGCTTGTTGCTGCAACTTTCGGTTGATTTAGCCCGATCAATGTCAGAACGATTATCAATGTTGCGAAACCGCCAAGTACGATGTAAAGTGTAAGCATGAATTGTTTTTTGCGAAGGTAAGGTGAATTATCAAGTGTGAATTATCAGGTGTTGGGAACAATCGTAGAACACTTGATAATTGATTCATTTGCTCATTGATAATTCATAAAAAGGCTATCTTTGCACCTGCCTACCGGGAAAGGCAGGCGCAAAAATCTCATAGAATGGCATTAAAATGTGGTATCGTAGGGCTTCCGAATGTGGGAAAATCTACTTTGTTCAACTGTTTATCCAACGCAAAAGCACAATCTGCGAACTTTCCGTTTTGTACGATTGAACCGAATGTAGGAACCATTTCTATTCCTGATCCACGTTTGGAGAAATTGGAATCGATGGTGAAGCCGGAGCGCGTTGTGCCAACCACTATGGAGATTGTTGACATTGCCGGATTGGTGAAAGGAGCTTCTAAAGGAGAAGGACTTGGGAACCAGTTTTTGGCAAATATCCGCGAAACAGATGCAATTCTGCATGTTTTGCGTTGCTTCGAAGACGGAAACATCATTCACGTTGACGGGAAAGTGAACCCGGTTAGCGATAAAGAAGTAATCGATATTGAGCTTCAGCTGAAGGATTTGGAATCGATTGAAAAGCGTATTCAGTCATTGGCTCGCGTTATCAAATCTGGGGATAAAGATGCAGTGAAAGAAAACGATCTTGCGCATGCGATCAAAGCTACTTTGGAACAGGGGAAATCTGTTCGTTCCATGCAACTGGATGAAAAAGAGTGGGAGATCGTTAAGAAATTCCAGCTCATCACATCGAAGCCGGTTATGTACGTTTGTAACGTAGAGGAAGGATCGGTTCTAACCGGAAATGCTCACGTTGAAGCGGTAAAAGAAGCGGTAAAAGATGAAAATGCTCAGGTATTGATCATCGGAGCGAAAATTGAAGCGGATATCACGGAATTGGAGACATACGAAGAGCGTCAGATGTTCCTTGAAGAACTTGGTTTGGAAGAACCGGGTGTGAACCGTTTGATTCGTTCGGCTTATGCCTTGTTGAACCTTCAGACTTACTTTACCGCAGGTGTGAAAGAAGTTCGTGCATGGACCATTCCTGTTGGAGCTACAGCACCGCAAGCGGCGGGAGTGATTCACACCGACTTTGAAAAAGGATTCATTCGAGCGGAAGTAATGAAGTACGATGACTTTACTACGCTTGGCTCTGAAAGTGCTGTTAAAGAGGCTGGTAAATTCAAAGTTGAAGGAAAAGAGTACGTTGTTGCCGATGGTGATATCATGCATTTCCGATTCAACGTATAAGGTTGAAAAACACTGTTTTAATTTTTTAACAGATCAATTAAGAAAAAATTAATTTTCCGAACACAGAAAAGGATTTAATTTTACGGCATGAGAAAGCCATTTTGTAAGTACGGATTATCTCTGGTTGTGTTAACAGCCGTATTGATTTCAATTCTGAAATTCAATACCGCATATGCTGAAACACCTTCCCTTGATAAATCACTTGCACTCTCTCATATCTCACACAACAATCACGTAAAAGTATTCTCTTCAGGAGCGCTTGCTGCGTTGGAATTCACTGTTGAAGACGGTGAGTCTGTAGACGATGAAGCGGACGAAACCGATAAACTGGTTTGTTCGCCGGAAAGCATTCAGTACTGGAGTTCGCTTACTGACTTTGCAAAAGTGGATGTCTCCACGAGTACGCTTGTTACCCAAAACAGGCTGAATGCAAAGACTTCGTTACCCTTATTTATTGTTTTTCGGGTTTTTAGAATCTAGAACGTAGGAGTATATCCTGTTCGTTCCCAGAAATCTTGCGGCAATCTCGGATATGCTCTTCCAGGAGATCATGTAGCCATTTGGTTCTTCATCTTTCCGTCGCGATTCAAAGCACTTGTCCGCTTAAAGCGGACCCAAAAACATAGATCACATGAATAAGTTTCTGTTATTCACCGGAATTTCCTGCATGTTGTTACTTGCAAGTTGTTCAAATGAAAACGAAGAAAAAGAAGTTGCTCAAAAGTATTTGGCAACCAGTACCTTGTTGAAGGATACCACTATTATTAAAGATTACGTGTGTCAGGTTCACGCGATCAGCCATATCGAAATCAGGGCTCAGGAACGCGGTTACCTGCAAAATATTTACGTCGATGAAGGGCAATTTGTAAAGAAGGGACAATTGTTGTTCCGTATCATGCCGAAATTGTACGAAGCCGAAATGCAGAAGGCGAAAGCTGAAGCAGAATTCGCGAAAATTGAATACCAGACAACGTCCAAATTGGCGGAGAATAATGTCGTATCCAAGAGCGAACAAGCGATGGCAAAAGCTAAGTACGATCGTGCAAAAGCCGAACTGGCTTTGACAAATGTTCACCTGGAATTCACTGAAATCAGAGCTCCGTTTGACGGTTACATCGACAAGTTTCATGCGCGAATCGGAAGTTTGATTGATGAGGGAGATTTGTTGACAAATCTTTCCGACAACAGCAAAATGTGGGTGTACTTCAACGTTCCGGAAGCGGAATACCTGAATTACCAGCAGCATGCGAAGACGAACGGAATGAACATGGTTCGTTTGCTGATGGCGAATAACGAATTGTTCGATTACGCAGGAAAGGTAGAAACCATCGAGGCCGACTTCAATAACGAAACGGGTAACATTGCCTTCAGAGCAACATTCCCTAATCCGAATGCCTTGTTGCGTCACGGTGAAACAGGAAACGTTCAGATGACTACTCCTTTAAAGAAAGCATTGATCATTCCTCAAAAAGCGACGTTCGAAGTATTGGAGAAAAAGTATGTGTATGTGATCGACAAACAAAATGTTGTTCATGCTCGTGAGATTACCATCGCTGCGGAAATCCCGGATCTTTATGTGATCAAGAAAGGATTGTCTAAGAACGATCGTATTCTCGTGGAAGGGATTCGCAAAGTGACCAATGGTCAGAAAATCGAATACAAGTACGAGCGTCCGGAAAAATTGATCAAGACTCTCAATGTTTACGTTGAGTAAGAAACCCATTTTCCAAAAACACTAAGACATGTTTACTAAATTCATAAAACGGCCCGTTTTGGCTATCGTGTTGTCGCTTGTGATCATTTTCATGGGTATCATCGCGATCAAAACCTTGCCGACATCGCAATTCCCTTCCATTGCACCGCCAATGGTAATGGTGTCTGCATCTTATCCGGGAGCAAGTGCGAAATCCCTCACTGAATCCGTGATTATTCCTTTGGAACAATCGATCAACGGAGCCTGGGGAATGAAATACATGACGTCAGATGCAACCAGTGCCGGAGAGGCGAATATCCAGGTTGTTTTTAACCTGGGAACGGATCCCGATCAGGCGCTTGTTCAGATTTCAAATCGTGTTCAGCAGGTTACTAACCGTCTACCGATTCTGGTACAACGTGAAGGGGTGGTGATCACACCGATCATGCCGAGTATGTTGATGTACGTTAACCTGTACAGTACCGATAAAAACGCGGACATGAAATTCCTGTTTAACTATGCCGGAATTAACATGATCCCTGAGTTACAGCGTATCAACGGTATTGGACAGGCGAAAATCCTCGGAAGCCGTCAGTATGCAATGCGAATCTGGTTGAACCCGGATCGTATGCGGGCGTACGAGATATCTCCTGACGAAGTCATGGAAGCACTTGCCGATCAAAGTGTAATCGGTAAGCCCGGACGGATTGGTCGCGGAGACGGAAGCAGAGCAGAAGCGTTGGAATACGTATTGGCTTATTCCGACCGTTACAACGAACCTGAACAGTACGAAAATGTAATTCTCAAGGCCAATCCTGACGGTGAAGTGTTACGTTTGAAAGATGTCGCGAAAGTATCGCTGGGAAGTGAATACTATGATATTTATTCGAACCTGAACGGTCATCCGTCTGCGGCGATTGTGTTGAAACAAACCTACGGAAGTAATGCGAGTGAAGTCATTGAAAACGTAAAAACGCAGCTGGAAGAAATGAAAAAGACGTTCCCTCCGGGAATGACTTATGAAATCAGTTACGACGTTTCGAACTTCCTCGATGCTTCAACGGAAAACGTAATCCATACGCTTCGTGATGCCTTTATTCTTGTAGCATTGGTGGTATTTATTTTCCTTGGAGACTGGCGTTCTACGTTGATTCCGACGATTGCGGTTCCGGTTTCATTGATTGGCGCGTTCATCTTCATGCAGATCTTCGGACTGACAATTAACATGATTACCTTGTTTGCACTCGTTTTAGCAATTGGTATTGTGGTTGATGACGCGATTGTGGTGGTGGAAGCGGTTCACGCCAAAATGGAAGAAGAACCGCATTTGACGCCATTCCTGGCGGTTCAGAAAGTAATCCGCGAAATTAGTGGTGCCGTAATTGCGATTACCTTATTGATGACAGCCGTGTTTATTCCTGTGTCATTCATGTCCGGTCCTGTCGGGATTTTCTACCGACAGTTTGCGATTACCATGGCGACGTCCATTGTGATTTCCGGGTTCGTGGCGTTAACTCTTACTCCGGTACTGTGTGCGATGATCCTCAAGAACCATCACGGGCATGAGAAGAAGAAAAACCTTCTGAGTCGCTTCCTGGATGGTTTTAACAGAGGCTTTGATAAACTGACAGGAAGATATGTCGGACTCCTGAAGTTCATTGTGAACCGAAGAGTAATTACATATGGTATTTTGCTAACCTTCGGTCTGGGAATTTTCGGAATTACCAAAACACTTCCTTCCGGATTCATTCCAAGTGAAGACCAGGGGATGATTTATGCAATCGTTCAGACACCTCCGGGATCAACATTGGAGCGTACAAACGATATTTCCAATGAACTTCAGAAGATCGTTCGAAAAGTGGACGGAGTACAATCGGTTTCTTCTATCGCAGGATACGAGGTGTTGACCGAAGGTCGTGGATCGAATGCAGGAACCTGTTTGATCAACCTGAAGCCTTGGGATGAGCGTGAACATACAGTGCAGGAAATCATCTATGAACTGGAAGAAAAAGCGAAAGAAATTCCGGGAGCAACCATCGAGTTCTTTGATCCGCCGGCAGTACCTGGTTACGGTGCGGCAGGAGGTTTTGCTTTGCAATTACTCGATAAAACCAATTCAGGTGATTATCAGCAGTTGGAGCATGTGAAGAACGACTTCATGAAAGCACTTGGAAAACGTAAAGAGTTGACAGGTTTGTTTACGTTCTTTAGTGCAAACTACCCGCAATACGAGATCGAAATCGATAACGAATTGGCGATGCAGAAAGGTGTGAGTATCGGTAATGCGATGAATACCTTGTCCATTTTCGTGGGAAGTACGTATGAGCAAGGATTCATTAAGTTCCAGCGATTCTTTAAAGTGTTCGTTCAGGCAGCTCCGGAATACCGTCGTTTGCCATCGGATATCTTAAATCTGTATGTGAAAAACGATCGTGGTGAAATGGTTCCGTTTTCAGCTTTCATGCGCATTAAGAAAACGCAGGGAGCCAATGAAATTAACCATTACAACATGTACAATACAGCTGCCATTCGTGGTGCTCCTGCTAAAGGATACAGTAGTGGTGAAGCAATTGCAGTGATTCAGGAAGTTGCTAAGGAAAACTTGCCTCAGGGATACGATATCGATTGGGCCGCACTTTCGAAAGACGAAACAATGCGCGGAAACGAAGCAATCTGGATCTTCCTGATCGTAATTGTGTTCGTATACTTCGTATTGGCTGCGCAGTATGAAAGTTTCATTATTCCGTTGGCGGTGATTTTCTCACTTCCTGCCGGAATCTTCGGATCATTCCTGTTGCTGAAAGGTATGGGATTGGCGAACGACATCTACGCTCAGGTTGGTCTGGTCATGCTCGTCGGTCTCCTCGGTAAGAATGCTGTCCTGATTGTGGAGTTTGCGATCCACAAACAACAGCAGGGAGCAACGGTTCTTGAAGCGGCAATTGAAGGAGCGAAGGTCCGTTTCCGTCCGATTTTGATGACTTCGTTTGCATTCATCGCCGGATTGATTCCGTTGGTGTTGGCTCATGGAGCCGGAGCAATCGGAAACAAAACCATCGGTTCTTCCGCACTGGGAGGAATGCTCTTTGGAACCATCTTCGGGGTGATCGTCGTACCTGGCTTGTACTACATCTTCGGAAGTATAGCCGATGGTAAGAAGTTGATCCGTGATGAGGACGAATCATCATTAACCGAAGATTTCGTTCATGCAATAGATAGTTTCCCTACAACTAATGAAGAAAGTGAAGATCATGAAGAACACTAAAAGAATACTAATCTGGTCGGCAGTTGCATGTTTTTCCGTAGCGGTATCTACATCATGCATTCCCCCTCAACAGAAAGAAAGAGAAGAAAACACATCCAATATTCCCGCGGGTTATACCAGCTCGCGGGATACCGTGGCTGCTATTAAAACAACGAATAGTGTTTCGCAGGACACCACGAATATCGCGGATATTCAATGGAAGCACTATTTTGACGATCCGAATCTGGTAGCATTGATTGATTCTGCATTACACAACAACCAGGAACTGAACATTACGTTGCAGGAAATCATGGTGGCGAACAACGAGGTTATGGCAAGAAAAGGGGAGTACATGCCTTTTGTGACTGGACAAGCGGGTGCGGGAGTTGACAAAGTTGGTCGTTATACCACTCGTGGTGCAGCTGAAGAAGCAATTGAAATCGCACCGGATCATCCAACTCCGGAAGCCGTTGGTGACTTTACATTCGGCGCTTATGCATCGTGGGAGGTCGATATCTGGCACAAGTTGCGCAATGCGAAGAAATCTGCCTACAACCGTTATCTGGCTTCCATTGAAGGGAAGAATTTCATGGTAACGAACCTGGTTGCTGAAATCGCGAATTCGTACTACGAGTTGCTTGCATTGGACAATCAATTGGATATCGTTAAACAGAACATTGAAATCCAGAACAACGCACTGAACATTGTGCGTATGGAGAAAGAATCAGCGCGTGTAACTGAACTTGCGGTGCGAAAGTTTGAAGCAGAGGTTTACCGTACAAGAAGTCTTCAATACGAAATTCAGCAGGAAATCATTGAAACGGAAAACCGAATCAATTTCCTTGTAGGACGATACCCTCAGCCGGTTCAGCGCACAACGCAGGTTTTTGACAGCATTAGTCTGGACAGTATTTCTTCCGGGATTCCTTCGCAGTTGCTGGAAAATCGCGCAGATATCCGTCAGGCGGAAATGGATTTGACTGCTGCGAAGCTGGACGTGAAAGTTGCGAAAGCGCAATTCTATCCATCGTTTAGAATCAAAGCGGGAGTTGGATTCGATGCATTCAATCCTGCGTTTTTATTGCGTACACCGGAATCGATGTTGTATTCATTAGCCGGTGATCTGGTAGCTCCGTTGGTCAACCGCGCGCAGATCAAAGCAACATACTACAACTCCAATGCGAAGCAGATTCAGGCCGTTTACAATTACGAGCAGCGGATTTTGAATGCTTACATCGAAGTAGCGAATCAACTTTCGAATATTAATAACCTGAAACAGAGCTTTGCCTTGAAGAAACTTCAGGTTGATGCGTTGAATGAATCGATTGATATTTCGACGAGTTTGTTTACATCAGCGCGCGCAGACTATATGGAAGTCTTGCTTACACAACGCGATGCATTGCAATCAAAGTTTGAACTGATCGAAACAAAAAGAGACATGTTCCATGCAAAAGTGAACATCTACCGTGCGTTAGGTGGCGGTTGGAAGTAATTCCAATCCATAGTAGTTAAACGTGAAAAGCGTCCGTGAAAACGGACGCTTTTTTTATTGCAGTATTTTGTAGGATTACTTCTTTCTGATTTGGTTTACCCGGGCCAGCGTCAATGAATCAAATACATGCTGGAACTTCGTGTATTCTTCCTGGCTGCGTTCCTTCGAATCTTTTCGGTAGAGCGTAAAGTCTGTATAGTGGCTGCTTTCCTTTCCGTTGGGAATCGTTCCTCCAACTCCCCAGTACAATACGCCCGGAGCCATTTTAAGCCGATCATTATACTGAATAATGTTGCTCAGCGGAGTTCGTTTTCCTTTTTTATCGACAAGGAAGAATTGTTGATCTACTTTTCCGTCTTTGAATTCCGGCTGAACCACAAGAATACCATTTGCAGGGATTTTCATGAGTCTTCTTCCATCTTCAACTGTTGGGGTTTGTCCTTTGGCTACACCATAGACAACTCTGAATTCACCGTTGAAGTCTTCAGGAATGAGGTAGGTTTCCGCTTCCGGACGATTGTAATAATTCCCTGCAAACTGAGTCAGAGAAAGTGTCAATACCGCCAGAACTGCAGTGAGCGGAATGGAAATCAGTCCCAATATAACAAGTGCGGGTTCTTTCTTTTCGGTTGGCTTCGGTAATCGCCATTCCAAAAAAAGCAGTTGAACAAACGTCGCTACTCCCCAGGTGTAGACTACTGAATCATCCAGTTTCCCGTTCATTGGTCCGAGTAATTGTGAAACGGCATATTGCCAGATCATTGAAAGACCAATGGAACTAACAGCGATCAGTAACAAACGAAACATCATTGATCTTCCTTTCAGAAGGTTGATGATTGCGCCCCCACCAAATGTAAGAGAAACTGCCAATGGAATTGACCAATAGAAAAATGCGAATGCCTCGATTGGTGTTCCGGTATGATCTTCAACCAATACCAATTTATACGCAACATAACAAGCAATCATGTTCAGCATCCCGCTGAGCAATTTTGTGAGAAGAGGATGTTTCATCTGGGGCAATTCATGTGAATGTACAATCTATTGAAAACTACCGAAAAAGCTGATTTTTCGTCCGTTTTTACAACAGCTAAAGTACTTATAAATTGAGAGAAACCGGTGGTTTTGGAGGGGCGATTTAGGGTTTATTGGCGATTGATTTTCTAAGGATTGATTCCGTTCTTTTTTCGTGAGTAAGGACATCGATCGGGGTAAAAAGAAACGTCCTGACCAAAAGCCAGGACGTTTCATCTATTAAACTCAGAAACGGTATTAATACTCGTCTTCGTTGAATAAGAAGTCATCTTTTGACGGATAATCAGGCCAGATTTCCTCGATGCTTTCGTAAACATCGCCTTCATCTTCCAAATCCTGAAGGTTTTCTACCACCTCCAAAGGCGCACCCGCACGTATTGCGTAATCGATCAATTCGTCTTTTGTTGCAGGCCATGGCGCGTCTTCCAAATATGATGCAAGTTCTAGGGTCCAGTACATGTGTGTGCTTATTGTTGTTTATTCGCGCAAAAATAAACTTATTTTCAAAACAAGCAAGAAAAGTGAAAAGTCAAAATTCAAAAGTCAAAATGATTGAATTCAAAGTTCAAAATGATTGAATTCAATATTGAGAAGAGGTAAGGGTTTGACGAGCCTTTCGAAACCTCGAAATTCACCACAATTTTACAGTTAACAATTTTGATTTTTGACTTTCGCTTTTTGAATTACATCTTAGGTACCCACGGGGTTTCTTCAGCATTTAATTCCTGGGTCAGTGCACGACTCAACACGAACAGATAGTCGCTCAATCGGTTCATATATGCAGAAATAATCGGATTTACTTTATCTGTTTCAGCCAAATGAGCGATTAAACGCTCTGCTCTTCGGCAAATACAACGTGCTATGTGGCAGTGCGATACAGTGGGGTGTCCACCTGGGAGCACAAAAGACTTCATGGGTGGAAGCTTTTCTTCCATTGCATCAATAGCGTGCTCTAATTCTTCTACATCACTGGCAAGAATTTCCGGTAATGTCATTTTTGATTTCTCCGGATCTGACGCCAGATGTGAACCTAGTGTAAACAATCGATCCTGAATGGAAATCAGCAACGGTTTACGGCTTTGATTCGGGTTCAGGTCACGAATCAAACCGACGTAACTATTGAGTTCATCAACAGTTCCGTATGCTTCAATGCGAATATGGTGTTTCGGTAAACGCGTTCCTCCGATTAATCCGGTAGTACCAGAGTCTCCTTTTTTTGTGTAAACTTTCATGGGTTTAAAGGTAGCTCTTTTCTGATTCCGGATGGGAAAAACAACGTTCGTTGCAAACCGGAAATTCATATATTTAAGATACAACTCAGTAAAGTTTACGAAGATGATGAAGAGAACTGTTTTAGTGTTCGCAGCAGGGATTGCTATTTTGACTGCCTGCAACGTTTTTAACCATTCAACCACGGAAACAATACCAACTCAAGCTGATGTTGACCGCGTCCAAACGAAGTTTCCCGGATATACTCTTGAAGATTTGAACGAAGGGAAGAAGCTGTATGAAACGAATTGCGCCTTGTGTCATAAGTTAAAGAAACCATCAGCTGAGTCTGAAGAAGAATGGAGAAAAGTCGTTCCGCCAATGGTGAAAAAAGCCAATGGTAAAAACAACAATGCGCTTGATGCAAAAGCTGAGGAGAAAATCCTGCGTTATGTGATTACGATGGGGCCAGCTCGTAAATAGTTCAGAATTTACCTGGCGATTTAAAACAGCTTGTTTTTTAATATCCACGGTCGAAGAACAAAGTGCTCTTTGGCCTGATGTTTTCTTCGCCAAAGAAGTCCCATTCGCCCAAGATCAATGCTAAGATGAAAGCGTTCGTCATCGACCAATTGGTTCCACAGTTTCCACATGTCATCGTTCCAGCGGATGTCGTCCAGGATAAATAAAGTTTCGCCATGCGTGGAATCCATCAGGAGTTCGAGATAGTTCAGTGTTGCTTCGGATTGATGATTTCCATCAAGAAAAACAAGGTCGTAAATGAATGGTTGTTTGAGCTTCAGGAATTCATCAAACGGACTATTGATTGGCGTGATTCCATCCAGTTTCCAGTATTCAAATTGCTTGTAGGCTCTTCGTAATGTTTCATCACAGCCTTCAACGGTTATCAAATGTGCATTCGGCGCTCCGTTTTTTAATGTAATCGCACCGCAACCTATTGACGTTCCCAGTTCCAGAATTGTCTTCGGTTGATAATGTCTGGCGATCTTCCACAATAAATTTCCGTACAGGCCTCTGCTTGAAGCAGTTTTAATCAATTGTGCGACAGATCGTGTTTTCTTCAGAGTTCGGGATCCGGCGCCTAAATCCCGGATGGTAAACAATTCCTTGTCGTGGGATAGGAGTTTTACCCAACTTTTTCTCGCTGTGAGAAAATTTTTGTCAACCTTTGTCGTTAGACACCTATCTACGAAATTGAAAACGAAAGCAGAGTGAATGCCATGTCTTCCTTTTGATTTCAGTAGAAATGTTACATAATTTCGCTTCCGTTTCGGTGTATTCATCGGGGCAAAGAAACGAAAAACACAAGAAAGGTTGCTACATGCACAGGACTACTTTAGAACAACAACAAGACAGAATACAAAAGATCGGAACGAATGAACACCCGGAAGTGCAGTTGGTTGCAGCGTGTACTCCGAATGAAGGAATAGTGGTGTTTTCCGATCACGAAAAGCAGGCTTTGATTCAGCTTTTTAATTCAGATAGTTCATCCAAAACATTTTTTATTCCTGCTTCAGGATCCGGTTCACGCATGTTCCAGTTCCTGTTCGATTTCATCCATGAACCGGATGAAACCAACCGGGGATTTGTTGAGCGTTTTCTGAATCATATTGAAGACTTTGCGTTTTTCTATCAGTTTCCAGTAGATGTTCAGGAGCAATTGAGCAACAGAAGCATGGACATTGAAGCTTTCGTTGCGTACATTTTGAACAACAAAGGAATGGGGCTGGCACATTTACCGAAAGGACTGATTCCTTTCCATAAAAACGGGCCGTTTATTCTGAATCCTTTTCAGGAACATGTTCTTCAGGGAAAAGAGGTTAGTCCGAACAACACCACGTTCCATTTCACGATTGCAAAGAAATTCGAAACGGAAATTGAAAAACACCTTCAGTTTCTTACCGGTATGACCGGGAATCAATTTACGATTCGGTTTTCTGAACAAAAACCTGAAACGGACGCTTTTGCTTTTACTCCGGACGGAGAAGTGGCGCTGTGCGAAAACGGCGAACCGTTGCGTCGTCCTGCGGGACATGGTGCATTGTTGGAAAACCTCTCGGAGCTTGATACAGAGATGATTTTCATTAAGAACATCGATAACGTTCAGCACTTCAATCATTCGGAAAGTACTGTTCAAACTCAACGAATGCTCGGTGGTTGTTTTTTGATCGTGAATCGCGAGCGCCAGGAGTTACTTGCTGACTTTTCCAATGAAAAAATGTTCGCATTCAATGCAAAGTACCAGTTGTATGATAAGGCCTGGTTGTCTACTCAGAGTGTGGAAGAACAAAAAGCATTGCTCAAGCGTCCACTACGTGTATGTGGTATGGTGAGAAATGAAGGTCAGCCGGGTGGAGGTCCGTTCTGGATCAATGACCATGGCGTGGTTTCAAAGCAAATTATTGAAAAAGCACAAATTCAAACTACTGGTGATCAATATCGGGTGATGATTCAGTCGACGCATTTTAATCCGGTGATGATGGTGTGTCAGGGAAAGCATAACGATGGCAGTCCGATTGATTTTGAAGCGTACCGTGACGATGAAAAGTACTTTATCGTGAACAAGAAATACCAGGGCAAAGACATTCGCTTTACAGAGCTTCCGGGACTATGGAATGGAAGTATGGCGCACTGGAATTCCGTGTTTGTTGAAGTTCCAAGCGATACGTTTAGCCCGGTAAAGACGATTTTGGACTTGTTGGATCCAGCGCATCAGAATGGATAAATGAATGAAAATTGAAAATTCCGGAATTGAAAAGGGAATGATCAATTATCAATTATCAATGGATCAATTATCAAGATTAGCCTGCATTTCAGCGTTCCTTCTTCCTTGATAATTAATAATTCCATACTTGATACTTGATAATTCCACAATTGATAATTCGGAATTCAATCCACTTTGATCTCTAAAAACTGAACTCCCGTATTCCTTGGAAGATAGCCATTCGTAAGCAATTTCGGTTTACACTCTTGTTTGTGGTAAATTTTGACGAATACGGCATCTCCGGTTTTCAACCCGAATTGAGTGAAGTCTATTTCGAAAGCCGATTGATTGAACAGCGAATCTTGAAGCGGAATGTTGTTCACGCATACCGAATCCACGCAAAACCCGTTTCCATCGCCATCTTCAGGATTTTGAATGTATATTGCGGGATTTGTAATTGTTCCTTCAAGCGTTAGACAAGGAGCCGTTGAGCCAGCCGTTTCCTGCCCGAAACTTACTGTTGTCAATAACAACGAACCAATCAAAATTGAATAATTGCAAAGTTCATGAAGTAGGTATTCTTTCCAGAGCATAGCCCCCTTTTCAATTTTACAATTCTCCATTTTCAATTAGTAAAGTTTTTGTCGCTTAATGAGGAACCTGGCCATCACCTCGTTCAATCCTTCTTCAATATCCACAGGAACAAAATCTACAGCATACTGTGAACAACGCAGGGCAACGTCCTCGAAGTAACGTTTGATGCTTTCGGAATAGTTGCGCTTTACTTCATTCGGATGCAATTTCATCCGTTCTCCCGTTTCCATGTCCACCAGATTCACCGGACGATTATCCAAATCAAAATCCACTTCCGTTTTCTTGTCTACAATATGAAAGATGATGACTTCGTGTTTTGCGTGCTTCAGGTGTTGAATTGCCTGCATGAATTCTTCCAGTTTCGCTGGGTCATCCAATAAGTCGGAGAACAAAATGATCAGACTGCGTTTGTGACACAATTCTGCCAGATCGTGCAGCGCCTGAGTGGTTTGCGCACCGTGTTTGTTTGCCTCGCTGTATTGAATCAACAACTTTTCCATTTCGTTGATCAGGAAGCGGTGGTGCGCAATCGATGATTTAGCGGGAGTGTTAAGGCGAAGTTTCTCATCAAACAGAGCCAATCCAACCGCATCACGCTGCTTCTTCATTAATTCTGCGATAGATGCTCCGGCAAGCAAGGCAAATTCCAGTTTCGACCAGCCGTTCTTCGCCTGGTAATACATCGAAGAAGAAGTGTCGAAGACCAACTGACAGCGCAGGTTTGTTTCTTCTTCGTATTTCTTGGTAAAGAGTTTTTCGGAACGGGCAAACAGCTTCCAGTCAATGTGCCGCGTTGATTCACCGCTGTTGTACAATCTGTGTTCGGCGAATTCTACAGAAAATCCATGAAAGGGACTCTTGTGTAATCCGGTAATGAATCCTTCCACCACTTGTCGAGCCAGCAATTCGAGGTTTCCGGTCTGAGCTAAGTATGATTTTTCAATTGTTTGAAGCATACGGTGAAAGTAATTGAAAATTGAGAATTTAAAAATTGAAAAGGAAGGGAATCGGTGTTAAAGAATTCAAAATTGAAAAGGATCGAATTAGAAGTTGATGAGCTACTAGTCCCGTCAGTTCGAGTAGGGCGGCTTTTCAATTCTCCATTTTCAATTCTCCATTTTCAATTTTCAATTTTCAATTCTCCATTTATTTTGGCTTCGCTACAACAACACCAATGCAGACTCCAATCAAAATCAGAGAAATCCCTACCAGGTGAACTGTGTCGAGAACCTCTCCGAAAACCAGCCAGCCAAAGGTGAGTGCATAAATAGCTCCGAGATATTGGAAAGGAGCAATAGCTGAAGCTTTCGCCATGAAGAATGCCCAGGTCATTAACACCTGTGCGATTTGCGTGAAAATCCCTATCAGTAACAAGAGTAGCCATTCGATTCCCGAAGGAAAAACGCCGGAAACGAGTGTCCAGATTCCTGTAATCGGAAGTGCCAGCATTGGGAAATAGATAACAATGTTGATTGTTGCTTCGGTCTCTTTGAGTTTCGAGATTGCATTGTAGGCAACTCCGGAAAGGATTGCCGAAACGATGCCAATGCCTACCCAAAGCGGATCAATGCTTGCTTTATGTTCGCCTGAGAAAAAGCCGCTGACACCAATCATACAAACCCCCGAAAAAGCCAAAATGCTGGTGAAGTATTGCATGCGTGAAACGCTTTCCTTAAAGAGGTAAGAAGCAATCAATGCTGTGAAAATAGGAGAGAGGTATTGAATCGTTGACGCGATAGCGAGTGGCAAGTGATGGATGGTGAAAAAGAAGAGCAGCAGCGCAATCATTCCTGCTGTTCCGCGTAACAATAACCATATTTTGTTGTTACCAAATAAAGGTAATCTGCGGTAACGAATGATGGCAAAACTGATAGAAAAGGAGACCAGCGAGCGAAAAAACACCAATTCGTGTGCCGGGTACTTTTGAAGACCTTCAATCGGTGCGTCCTCAGGGTGACCTAGCATTTTTACGATAAAGTTGACGCAGAAAAACGAAAGTCCGGAAAGAATAATGTAAAGAATACTGCGTCCCATGCGACAAAATTACAATCTGATCGTCATTTATACGTTCTGTTATTGAAATTAGTAGATTTGAGTTATGGTATTGAGAAAGTGCTTTATGATCGTGTTTTTGGTGGTGTGTGCAGGGAATGTCATTGCACAGCCAGAGACCAATAAATGGTCAATTTCCGGGGAATTGTTGCTTCCTTCGGGACGCGCAAATGGGCCATTTCGCTCATACCTCAACGGATTGGTAAATGCTCATCCGAAAGTTACTTACACCTTCGCCGATCACTGGTTTGTTTCTACCGGTCCGAAGTACATGTACTACACCGTTTCCGAGTTCAAAGTTCCGGAGAAAATGAATGGTGGTATGCACGTAAAAGGTGGCGATCTGGAATTTGGTTACACCCGCTGGATGGCGAAAAACTTCGCAATGGATTTTGGAATGAAGGTTGGATTTGCCAACTATAGCTTTATTACCGATTCTACGCGAAGTCAGGGTAGCAGGCCCAACGTGAATGCTATGTATTACGAACCGAATATTCAGTTTGTATTGATGGCAGATGAAGCCATAGCCTATCGCTGGATTGTCGGATACAATATTTCTGCGTTTGACTTTCAACCTACATACCTCGGACTGGAAACCAACGGTGGTTATTCCGATGCAGATATCAATAAACCCACACAAACCTTCCTTGTAGGTTTCGGTATGACGATTTATCTGGGCAATAAACGCTCGGATACGGATATTCTTGAAGTGAATCCTTAATTAAGACATAAGATTTACGCTTAATTGTCTTTGATTTTTTCACTTCATCAGTCTTAAGTCTTTGCTGTTCGTCTCCTGTCTGTTCCTAACCACGCATAATAAACAATTGTTCAATCATTTTGTTTAAAATCCCCGAATCCTGTTCAACTATTTTCAGTTTGAGCCGCTGAACAAAGTCCGTTATTGTACTCGTTTTAAATTTTTTGATGCCTAAAATCCCTGTATTTACATAGTGTTTTGGTGTTTTAACATTTTTTAAACCGAAAATTTTACCCCTTGTTTTAAACGCTTGTTTAAAATGGTTTGTACTTTTGTCGCGTTAACGAAAAATTATGTCAAAAGACACGAGTACGGAACAAAAAATCAAAGACGCTGCACGACGTGTGTTCATGTCGAAGGGCTTCTCTGGTTGTACCTCGCGCGAAATAGCGAAAGAGGCCGGCATTAACGTGGCTTTGGTAAACTATTACTTCCGATCCAAGAGTCAGTTATTTCAACTGGTTTGTCACGCGGTGATGGAAGATTTTATGGTTTCCATGGTGGATGTTTTTGCATTGGATCTTTCCCTTGAACAGAAGATCAGAATCTTCATCGAGCGCGAGTACGAATTTCTGTCCAAACACCCCGAAATTCCAAACTTCATCTTTAATGAAATGACGCGCGAAGGCGGATTCGACCACGAGTTCGACCATTCGTACATTATGCAGAAAATAGATGAAACCGGAGTTTTCAGAGAATCTTTGGAAGCACAGGAGAAGGGTCTGATGAGAAAAGTAGACCTGGTGAGTTTAACGGTATTGATCATGTCGAACTGTCAGTTCCCGATCATGGCTCGCAAACTCATTCAGGGAATTCATCAGCTGACTCCCGAGCAATACGACCAGCAGCTGGTGCTGCACAAACAATATGTTACGGAGATGATCATCAATTATCTCTTCAACTCAAAATAGAATCAGATTAAACAAACAATAAACACGTAGAACATGAAGTCAATTTCCTTAACGAGTTTGGTGTTTTTAGCTGTTTTTGGCGCACGGGGACAAGGCCTGGACCTTGAGACGTGCCTGAAAATGGCCGATACAGCCAACCTGGCAATTCGAAATGCGCGACTGGATGTGTCCGCAAACACGGAGCAAGTACAAGCTTACATGTCGGCGCGATTACCAAAAATTACTGCAACCGGGGACTACAAGTACAATGCGGTCCTCCCGGGTCAATTAGTACCGGCAGAATTTTTTGGTGGCGCTCCCGGAACATACGCTACTGTACAATTCGGTGTGCCTTACAACCTGAGCAATACTGTTCAGTTGAATCAGGTGATTTACAATCCACAGGTGAATTACGGTTTAACAGCCCTGAAGATTAACTCCAAAGTGCTCGATATTCAGCAGAATATGAAGGAGCAGGAAGTTAAACAACAGGTTGCTTCGACCTACTTTTCGCTTCAGGCAGTAAACAAGCAATTGGGCTTTATTGCCGGGAATATTATCAGTATGGACAAATTGATTGCTAACATGGAAGCCATGAATAAGCAGGAGCTGGTGATTCAAACTGAAGTGGATAAATTGAGAATCAGTCGACTGAATCTTGCGAATTCGCAGCAAACACTGGAAGCTACCAAGGCTCAACTTGAGAGCTACCTGAAAGTGCTGATCGGGATGAAAGAAGATGACAAGCTGGAGCTTGCACCGGATACCATGGTGGAGAAAAGTATTCTTGTGGATAATGAAACGATTTCTCGCCCCGAACTTGAATTGCTGGAAGCACAGAAGGAGTTGAACAGAGCTGAACGTAGCGGAACGAATATGGCTTACCTTCCAAGTTTGTCATTCTATGCGGCTTACAACTACACGTACAATATTCAGCCGAAAGACGATGTGCGTGCGGGTATTGAGTCGGCGTTCCTTGGGTTGCGTTTGGATTGGACGCTTTTTGATGGAATGGAAAAGCATAACAAACAACAGGTAAACGCGATCAATTATGAGCGTTTGAACAACCAACAGGCGTATGTTGAACAACAGCTGAATTTGGCAACTGAAAATGCAAAACGTCAGATTCAGATTCAGGCAACCTCATTGGAAATTGCAAAAGAACAGTTGACTCTTGCACAGCGTGTATATGATCAAACTGCAGCCCAATTTAAGGAGGAAACGGTTTCTTCAAATGACCTGATTACAGCTGACAACAGCTTGCAGGATGCTCAGACAAAAGTAGTATCAGCATACGTGCAGTTGCGCCAGGCTGAGTTGGATTACCTGAAATCAATCGGAAATATTAAATAAAAGTTCAACAGTTCAAGGGTTCAAAGGGTTCAACATTGAACTTTTAAACTTTAAACTTTTGAACAGATTAAAAAAAGAAATATGAATAAGCGTGTCATAATAATTGCTGTAGTTGTAGTAGCTGTTATAGCATTGATCGTAGTGAAATTACAGTCGAACCAAGAGCATGTAAAGGAGAAAATCTACGTGTACGATCCTAAAACAGCCATTCTGGTTGAAACGGGAAATCCTGAAGAACACACGTTCGAGAATGCAATGAGTTACCTTGGAACATTTGAGCCTGCTCGTCAGAATACAATTGGTTCCGATGCAAACGGAAAAGTAGTGAAGTTGATGGTGGAAGAAGGTGACTTTGTAAAGCAGGGTCAGGTGATTGCAAAGGTAGACGACGAATTGTTGCAACTGCAATTGGAATCAGTAGACGTTTCATTGGAAGGTCAGAAAAACGACGAAAAACGTTACGATAACCTTCAGAAAGACAATGCGGTTGCAGGTGTTACCGTGGAGAAAACGAAGTTGGGTGTAAAGTCCACAGAATTGCAGAAAAAACAATTGCAAAAACAAGTTCGCAATACAAGCCTGAAAGCTCCGTACTCCGGAGTAATTACAAAGCGAATGATTGATCTTGGATCTGTTGTTGGAGCTGGAACAGCTTTGGTTGAACTGACAGATATCAGCTCATTGAAACTAACGGTTTCTGTTCCTGAGCGTGATATCCTTAAGTTTTCAAAAGGACAGCAGGTTTCCGTTGCTGCAGATGTGTACGGTGACCGTTCTTTCCAGGGGAAAGTGACTAACGTAGCGGTTGTAGCTGACAAATCACACAATTTCAAAGTGCAGATTACAGTAAGCAATGCCAAGCAGGAGCTTCGTGCGGGAATGTACGGAAGCGTGAAGCTGACCAATTCAAAAAGCGTGACACGTCTGGCTATTCCGCGTAAAGCGCTGATCGGATCTTCTAAATCTCCACAAGTGTATGTAGTACGCGGTGGAAGAGCGGTATTGGTTTCCTTCACAGCAGGAACTTCAGATGGAGATTACGTGGAAGTGGTAAGTGGTATCACGAAAGCAGATCAGATTGTTGTGAAAGGTCAGGTTAACCTGCAAGACAAGGCATTAGTGAAAATTAAAAAATAAGGAAAGTCATGACACTTACCGAATTATCGATAAAACGCCCGTCGTTTATCATTGTAGTATTCACCATTTTGGTGGGGGGTGGATTGCTCAGCTACAATCAGCTTAGCTACGAGCTCCTGCCGGACTTTACACCTCCGTTGCTAACCGTTCAGACGGTTTATCCTGGTGCGTCGCCAGCTATTGTTGAGACGCAGATTTCAAAGCCGATCGAAGATGAATTGAATTCACTCGAAGATATTTCCGAAGTTTCTTCCTTCTCGCTGGATAACGCTTCACTGATTATGCTGGAGTTTAATCCTTCCGCCGATATTGATGAGGCATTGGAGAACGCGCAACGAAGAATCAATCAGATCAAGTCACGACTTCCGGAAGATGCCGATGATCCGATTCTTTCTAAAATCGACCCGAAAGCGCTTCCTATTTTACAGGTGAGTTCACAGGCGATGAACCTGACGGATAAAGAATTCATGAAGTTGATGGACGATGAGCTGTTGCCTCAGATCAAGCAGGTGAAAGGAGTTGGTAGCATTACGGTTCTTGGAGGTGAAAAGCGCGAAATCCGCGTGAACGTTGACAAGGAAAAACTACGTATTTACGGATTGAGCCTTGCTCAGGTGAATCAGTCTATCGCTGCTGCGAATGTGGAATTTCCTACGGGAAAAGTGAAAAACGACGAGGAACAGTTGACTGTTCGTTTGGCCGGAAAAATGAAAACCGTAGAATCACTCCGTGAGTTGATTCTGACGAATGCAAATGGTTCTAATGTCCGTTTAAGTGATGTTGCTGATGTTTATGACGGTTCGGCAGATCAGTTGACTGTATCACGTTTCAACGGAAACAATGGTATTGGTTTGCGTATCATGAAACAGTCGGATGCCAATGCTGTAGAAGTATCAAAATTGTGCCAGGAGCGTTTTCATCAGATTGAAGAAAAATACAAGAAGGAGGGTGTGAAGTTTACCATTGCAACGGATACTTCCCGTCCGACTATTCAGGCGGTGGATGCTGTATTGCACGATTTGGAGATCGCGATTTTGATGGTGGCAGCGGTGATGTTGTTGTTCCTTCATAGCTTGCGAAATGCGATCATCGTATTGATTGCCATTCCTACATCGTTGATTTCCACGTTCATTGCAATGTACCTGCTTGGATACACATTGAACCTGATGACTTTGTTGGCAATGTCTCTTGTAATCGGAATTCTTGTGGATGACTCGATTGTAGTACTTGAGAACATTTATCGACACCTTCAAATGGGTAAAGGAAAACGCAGAGCGGCGTTGGATGGTCGTACAGAGATCGGGTTTACTGCACTCGCGATTACGTTGGTTGACGTCGTGGTATTCTCGCCGGTGGTGTTCATCGACGGTATTATTGCAGACATTTTGAAGCAGTTCTCGGTAGTTGTGGTAATCTCTACGTTGATGTCGCTCTTTGTATGTTTTACCCTGACTCCATGGTTGGCTTCGCGTTTCGCGAAAGAAACACACCTGGATCCGAAGAAAAACTGGTTCCACATTCCATTGGCGTGGTTTGAGCGTCGCGTGACGGCTTTCACTGAAGGCTACGTGAAACTGGTAGGTTGGAGCCTGCGCAACAAGAAGTTTTCTATTCCGATTATTATCGTTTTGTTCTTTGCCGGTATGTCGTCAATGGGACTTGGAATCGTTGGTCAGGAATTCGTTGCAGAAGGAGATCAGGGGAAATTCATGTTGAAACTGAAATACGAGCGTAGTGCCACGTTTGAGGAAAACAACACAACAACAATGAAGATCGAGCAATTGTTGCTTGCTCAGGAAGATGTTGTAGGAATGGTGTTCTCGAATGTCGGTGGACCAAGTGCTGGTATGGGTGCTGCAGCATTCGGTGCTGAAAACAAATCTGAAATCACGGTGCAAATGAAGCCGGGAATGCAGAAACAGTATCCTACGGAGAAGTACATGGAAGAAGTTCGTAAGAAAATCGAAAGTAAATTCCCGGGAATCGAAGTGAAGGCAATCAACATCGGTATGGTTGAGTCGGAAGAGGCGCCAATCGAAATGTTCTTTGCATCAACCAATCCCGATTTGATGATGAAAGAAGCACGTCGCTTCAAACAATTTATCAAGACTGTTCCGGGAGCAAAAGATCCGACGATTTCTACGGATGAGGTGAACCCGGAAGTTCGTGTGGATTTGGATCGTGAGAAAATGGGGCAACTGGGATTGCCGATTGCGGTCGTAGGTCAACAGTTGCAGTACGCACTTACGGGTAACGACAATTCGAAATTCGACGACAAAGGAACGGAATACAAGATCAATGTGATCATGGATAAGTTCGACCGCAAGAGTCTGAACGATATCAGTTCAATGACATTCCAGTCAAACGATGGTCGTCAGGTGGAATTGAAAGAATTTGCCGATGTGTACATGGAGAACGGTTACGGTTCCTTGGAGCGTAAAAACCGTGTGAGCAGTACACGTTTGCAATGTTACGTAAACGGAACGGCTCCGGGTAACGTAGCGGATTCGATCAAAGCGTACATGGCGAAAGAACCATTGGATGAAAACGTTAAAATGTACTGGGGTGGAGAAATCAAGAACCAGGAAGAATCCATGGGAGCCCTTGGTACGGCGATGTTGATCGGTGTGATGCTTGTGTACCTGATCATGGTTGCATTGTACGATAACTTTGTGTATCCATTCGTTGTAATCTTCTCGATCTTCGTGGCCTTGCCGGGAGCATTCCTTGCGCTGAATCTTGCCGCCATGAACATAGGAATCTTTACCATGCTCGGTGTCTTGATGTTGCTTGGTTTGGTTGCTAAGAACGCGATCCTTATCGTTGACTTCGCGAACCATCTGAAAGCCAATGGCAGAACAACCTACAATGCACTGCTGGAAGCGGTTCGTGAGCGTATGCGTCCGATCCTGATGACGACAATTGCGATGATTGTAGGTATGATTCCGATTGCAACAGCGTCTGGTTCCGGAGCAGAATGGAAAAACGGTCTTGCATGGGTATTGATCGGAGGTTTGACCTCGTCACTCTTCCTGACCATCGTTGTAGTACCAATCATGTATTACCTTGTGGATCGAGCGGGAGATAAGTTATTCCCGAAGAGAAAGAAAAAGAACGTAACCGATGACGGCAGCGAAGACTTTGCGCTTGAGTCGGCGATATAATACTGGAATTCTTAGTCGTTTTTGAGTTCAGTTTGGTTACAATTGCGGTGTTGGATTCTTCCGGCACCGCAATTTTTTTTGAAGGATATTTTGATCCTCCCCCCCAGCCCCCTCCAAAAGGGGAGGTGAAGTAATCCCTCTATTACATGGAGTGATCAATAGGAGTATTGTTTGGAACGATGCGAAAAGTAACTCGTTTCAAAGAGAGATGGACTTGTGGTTCCCTCTTTGGAGGGGGCTGGGGGGAGGAATATCGACGTGTTATTTAGCCAAACTAAAAATCAATAATTTCACTTCAACTGAAACGTCTTCCATTCCTTCCAATGGTAGCCTTCGTCTTCCTGTGTTTCGTCCTGCCAACCCTCGTAAACTTTCAGACGATCACCTTCACGGATTACGTAGAAATACTCTCCGGCTCCGGCCCACCATCCACCGCAGGCTTGAAGTGCTTTCTTAGGAATGTCGTATTGATGGTAGGTATTTGCCGGAATTTCTTCGCAGGCTGAAACAGTGTCGAGAAAGGTGTTCTTGTTGTCAATGGATATCGCTAAAGAGTTTCTTGGCATGTCATATTCTCCATCTTCGAGCGGCTTGATCACGAATGCAACCGGAGGCGTTTCAATTGCCTGTTTAATGGTGGGTTCTTTCGTGCTTTCCGAATGTTCCGCAGTTGGAGAACAAGCCAGCAAAAGCAAAGTCAATGGAAGAAGATGTGTTTTCATAAGTAGTGTTTTAATCGCGAAGCAAATAAGCGTATTGGCGAACTGTGTTTTCAAGCCCAAGATAAAGCGCATCCGAAATCAACGCATGGCCAATGGAAACTTCGTCCAAACGAGGTAAAGATTCCTTAAAGTAACGGAGATTCAACAGGCTCAAATCGTGTCCTGCATTGATTTCCAATCCCAGTTCAACAGCAAGTTTTGCAGCTGCAACGTAAGGAGCAACCGCAGCTTCTTTGTTTGCTTCAAATTCCTCTGCGTACGGACCTGTGTACAGTTCGATTCTGTCAACTCCCGACTTCGCGGCGTACTCGATGTTTACCGGATTGGTATCCACGAAAATGGAAGAGCGAACACCGAGTTTTTTGTATTCCTGAACCAATTCCTGAAGCAGCGAAAGATTGGTTTTTGTGTCCCATCCTGCGTTACTCGTCAATACATTCGGCGGATCCGGAACAAGTGTCGCCTGAGCCGGACGGACATCCTGAATCAGCTTCATATACCGGTCATCCGGATAACCTTCAATGTTGAACTCCGTTGTTACAACTTTTGCCAGGTCATACACGTCCTGTGTGGTAATGTGACGCTCATCCGGACGCGGGTGAACCGTAATTCCATCCGCTCCGAAGCGTTCGCAATCGATTGCAACCTGAACTACATTTGGAATAGAGCCACCTCTTGCATTACGGATAGTGGCGATTTTATTGATGTTGACACTCAGTTTTGTCATTTCGTATTGGTTTTATCGAAAATTGGTTCAGACAGCAGATTTCAAAGCTACAAAAGTTCGCAAAGAATAGAAATTTCTTGGCTTTAAAGATAGTTATCAGGGAATATTTAGCTACTTTGGCTCACATGATTGCAAGAGAAGTATTAACAGACGAAATTCCACCATTAATTCATACCGATTCAGGTGAAAAAGCGCTTCATTGGATGGAAGAATTCAAAGTGTCGCATTTGCCGGTTTTGAAAAATGGAAACTTCGTTGGTTTGATATCCGAGACAGATATTCTGGATCGAAAAGACCTTGAACTCCAGTTAGATGTGTTGTTCGATCACTTGCCTCGTCCGTACGTAGGTGAGAACGCGCACATTTATGAAGTGCTTGCAAAAATGTCGGAACACCGGATTTCCGTGCTTCCAATTCTGGATGCTCAGGAGAAATACGTCGGCTGTACCTCCGTTCACCAATTGATTAATCTGATAGCGAACACTGCAAGCATTAAGGAAGTTGGTGGGATCATTGTGCTGGAAATGAATCAACACGATTATTCATTGGCAAAAATTGCTCAGATTGTTGAAAGCGATAATGCGAAAATCCTGTCGTCGTTTATTATGACTTCTGCAGATACAACGAAAATCGAAGTAACACTGAAAATTTCGGAAATAGAATTATCCCGTATTATTCGTTCATTCGAACGATACGACATCCTGGTGAAAGCAAGTTTTCAGCGTTCAACAGATCAGGACGATTTACAGTTCCGTTATGATGCATTGATGAATTACCTAAACATCTAAAATGCGAGTTGCCCTCTACAGTAAGAAATTGACCAAACAAACGGTCCCGCTGTTTCAGTTGTTGATCAAAACAATGACGGACTTCGGTTGGAAAGTTGTGGTTGAAGCCAACTTAAGAGAACAATTGATTCTGAAGGCGAACATTACGGTTCCGTTGGATGAGTTTTCGTCTTATCAGGATTTTCAGACCGGAATCGATATGGCGTTCAGTATCGGTGGAGATGGGACGTTTATCAAAACAGTTTCCTATATCCGCGACTCGAATGTTCCGATCATCGGGATTAACTCCGGTCGATTGGGGTTCCTGGCGAATATCGGAATAGATTTTTTCGACGAAGCCATGCAAATGGTACGTGACAAACGTTACGATTATCAGAAACGAAGCCTGCTTCGCGTGGAAACAGAACGAAATATCTTTGGTTCAGAGAACGTTGCGTTAAATGAAGTAACTTTGCTCAAGAAAGAAACGTCGAGTATGATTACCGTGCACGCGTATCTCGATAACATGTATTTGAACTCGTACTGGGCGGATGGACTAATCGTTTCTACGCCTACCGGATCTACTGCGTACAACCTGAGTTGTGGTGGTCCGATTGTTACTCCGGGATGTCAGGTTCACATCATGACACCGATTGCACCACATAACCTCAATGTTCGACCTGTGGTTGTGCCGGATAAATTACCAATCCGACTGAGCGTTGAAGGGCGAGAACGAAATTTCCTGCTTTCACTTGACGGAAGCTCAAAAAACATTCGTCAAAGTGAAGAGGTCATTATACACAAAGCAGACTACATGATTAATGTGGTCAAACTGGAAGACACAAACTTCCTTGACACGATCCGCAACAAAATGTTGTGGGGAATCGACAAGAGGAACTAATTACTACACAAAAACAACTACATGAAAGCAAAGCGTACATCACTTGCAGACATAGCGGAGAGCCTGAACATTTCCAAATCGACGGTATCCTTTGTGTTGAACGGTAAAGGATCGCAATTCAACATCAGTCAGAACACGCAAAAACTTATTCTTGAAAAAGCAAAGGAACTGAATTATGTTCCGAACTTCTTTGCCAAGGGGTTGCGCGAAGGGAAAACTCAAACCATTGGGTTGGTGCTGGCGGATATCTCGAATCCATTCTACTCTGAACTGAGTAAAGCAATTCAGGAGTCATTGTACGAACAAGGATATAGCTTGTTCATCGTAAGTACGAACGACGATCCCGGAATGGAGATCAAATTGATGCGTGATCTGATTCTGCGTTCAGTGGATGCATTGATCATTGCTCCGTGTAACGGAATTCCTGAATTGAAACCCGTTTTGGACGAAACTCCAATTCCGGTAGTTTGGGTAGACCGCATCGGAGATGAGTTTGCGGATTTCGTTGGAATTGACAATACCGAAGAAGCTAAACGTTTGGTGAACCTCTTCAATATCAAACCGAAAAAATTAGGAATCATTCACCCGGTACTTTCCGATGTAATGACCATCCGTTTGCGTATTGAAGGTGTTATTGAAGCATGTAAAGCTGCCGGAATTGACTACGAAATTTCTGCATTATCGGAGGAAACAGGTCAGGCACAGGAGGTGATCAAAGACATGATGAGCAAAGGAGTGGATTCAATCGTTTCACTGAACAACAAAGTGGCATTGTCTACAGTTGGAGCCTTGAATGCATTAAACGTTTCAATTCCTTCTCAAATCAAAGTCATTTCTTTTGACGACAGTGAGGCCTTTTCGTACTTCTCGCCGCCTGTTACTGCATTGCGTCAGCCAATCAAACAAATCGGAATTGAAACCGTGGCACGTTTGATGGATCGTTTGAAAGAATCTACGGAGCAACGTAAACACCTGATCATGGAGTGTACGTTTGTGGCGCGGGCGTCGCATTAAGATATTTATAAAAACAAGTAGGTCCACAATGCATTGTGGACCTACTTGTTTTAAGGGGGTATCATTCTAAAACTTGGCCGCGTAACGCTTGTAATACGTTTTCGTTTTAACACTGTAGTTTTTAGGATACTTCACTGTGTAGCCAATTTCAAGAGATTTCATTTCTCCTGGTTGAAGCGTTACTTTGTAGGTTACCTCTCCTGTGACGTCGTCTTTTTTACCGGTACCGATTGTTTCAACAGAAACTACAATTTCACTGTTACGCGAAAGTGGAATCTGGTCGAATACATCTACAGTAATCGGAACGCTTCGGTTGTTTCTCAGTTGAATATCGTAGTAATATGTATCGCGTTTTGTACTTCCAACTACTTTCTTCACGCTCATCTCTGATTTCAATTTGCGAGCAACCTGAATCTTTGTATCGCGACCAAATGAAAGCGAAAGCGTATCGTTTACGTTTCTGGTGTCAATCTGACTTACCCCAACATAATTTCCAGCAAAGTAAACCGCAGTTGGACCAGGAATCAGATCCAAATCCTGCCATCCGACGATATTAGCCAACAGAAAGGCAGCCTGATCCAGTTTAGGAATACTTACATGACTGAATGTCGCAGGAATGGAAATCTCTTTGATTTCAACGATGTAAGGTTTCGCATCCGAAGGACAACTAAACGTAGCCGGAATGCTGAATTCCGTATTCAATTCGGAAATCTGAATTTCCTGCATTTGAATGTTTGTTACTTTCTTTCCATTCATGTTATTGGCTAGTTCGCCATTCATGCTGAAACCACCCATTGGAGCATTGAATCTGCCGCTGTTATCCATTCCGTCGTTTTTGTCCAGAATGTAGTTGTCATAAGCACGTTGATTTGCCCAGTTGATTTCACTCTCAACCTGACTTCTGTAATTTTGCTGAACGCTTTGCGGTGTGATGTACGAATTGCGTTGGTCGCTGATGTACTCACCGTATTCGAGGTAGAATGGATTCATAATCGGTGCAGATGCAGAAAGCTGTGGATCCGCAGTCGACAATGAAAGCACAACGTTTTTCCATTCGTTTCCGGTGTTGTTGTATACCTGAGCCTTATACTTCAAATTCACCGGCTGATTGATGTCCGTTGCACTCAAATCATAACTTGCTACCCAACCGCAATCGCTGACAATGTATTTCAACGTTGTCTGACTGGTCACTGCAGCATCTGAGTCAAGTAAAATGATTACCTGATTACTGCGTTGGTTTTCGTTGTAGTTCAACTCTGTTAACTGAAAACGTGTGTCTTCGATGTTCTGGTTCAATAGGCGTTGTTCCTTATTTAGTTTTGAAATAGCTTTGTTGATCTCCAGCGTACGGGTTCTGAAGAATTCTCCCGCTGCTTTAAGTTGCTCAACTGTAAGGTTCTGATCGTTTCCTTTGATGTCGCGGTTGGTATTCAATAACGCCAATTCCGCCTGGTAAGCATTGATCATGTCGAGGTTCAACTGATGGCGATCTTTCATGTCATCCAATGAATCTTTAAGTGTCTTGATTCTTGGGTTGAACGTTTCAGCTGCAAGAAAATCAATCTCTGTTGTTACAGAAACCAATCGGAAACCACCGCTACCATTGAATTGAATCGATTGTGGATCGGCGAATGCAGAAATTCCTGTAAAAACGAGCTTGTTCCGGCCTTTCACCAATTTGATTTCCTGTTCGTGAGTCATTTCACCTGCGGTAAGGAAGAGCTTCACCTTTTTAATATCGCTTACGATGATCTGCTCATTGGATTTTTGGGCAAACGCACCAAAGGGGGCAAGTAGTAATAAGAACAAAAGTTGCTTCATAGTATCAGTTTTATGGAAACAAGATACAGCTTTATCGGAATTAGGTTCAATAGGCATTATTTAACGAAAAGTTAAATAAACTGTTGTTTGGTGTTTATTTGTACATTACTTTTGTAGCTTTGTAACTAAATAATTAGAAGAATCATGGAACAAACTTTCTTGTTGAATTTGGCTGAAGCATTCGGAACCCCATTGTACGTGTACGATGAAGCGAAGATCATTTCGCAGTACCAACGCTTGAAACACGCCTTTGGTAAACAGAAAGTTCACCTGCATTATGCGATGAAGGCATTGACCAACAGCGCTATTTTACGTGTGTTGAGAGAGCAGGGTGCAGGTTTGGATGCCGTTTCCATCGAAGAAGTATTACTCGGTTTACGTGCGGGTTACCTTCCACAGGACATCATGTACACTCCGAACGGAGTTTCTTTCGAGGAAATTGAGCAAGCTGTTGAGTTGGGTGTAATGATCAACATTGATAACCTGAGCGTGCTGGAGCAATTCGGAGCGAAATACAAAGGTTATGTTCCGGTTTGTGTGCGTATCAATCCACACATTATGGCGGGTGGTAACAACAACATTTCTGTTGGACACATTGATTCCAAATTCGGAATTTCCATTCATCAGACACGTCACATTCAGCGTATTGCGCAACATTACAAAATGACGATTGCAGGATTACACATGCACACAGGAAGCGATATCGTAGATGCAGATGTATTCCTTCGCGGAGCAGAGTTGTTGTACCAAACGGCAGAATTGTTCCCGGATCTTCAATTCATGGACTTCGGTTCCGGATTCAAAGTAGCATACAAAGAAGACGATTACGTAACGCCGATTGAAGAGATTGGTGTACAAATTGGAGAATCGTTCAGAGCATTTTGCAAGGACTATGGTCGTAAGTTGGAACTGCGCTTTGAACCTGGAAAATTCCTGGTAAGCGAAAGTGGGGTGTTGCTGACAACGGTAAACGTGGTAAAGCAGACAACGTCAACGGTGTTCCTTGGAGTAAACAGCGGACAAAATCACCTGATCCGTCCGATGTTTTACAATGCTTACCACAGAATTGAGAACATCTCCAATCCGGAAGGTGCTAAAAAACTCTACAGTGTTGTAGGATACATTTGTGAAACGGACACGTTTGCATACGATCGACCGATCAGCGAAACCAAAGAAGGTGATGTACTGGCGATTTACAACGCCGGAGCTTACGGCTTCAGCATGAGTAATCAGTACAACTCGCGTTTACGACCGGCCGAAGTGTTGGTACGCGATAACGTCGGGCATTTGATCCGTCGCAGAGAAACGTTGGAAGATCTGATCAGAACAGAAGTTGATTTGGTTGAACAGCCGGTTGAGCTAACAACTGAATAGACGTAAGACATAAGACCGGAGACAAAAGACTTTAGAGGTGTGAGCTTCATAAAGTCTTTTGTTTTACACGGTCTCAAGTCTGTTGTCTACAGTCTTTAGGTCTATAACAATCCCATAGGGGTTTGTTGGCCTTTCCGACCATCACATTTTCTTGTGTTTTTTGTAGTTCCACAGGCTGCAAGAAGGGCAACAATCATCAGGAGTCCGAAGAGGGCTAAAACATACTGTTTCATTGGAGAGCGTTTTAGTGAATAACCCAGTGTCGGACCAGGGATGCACCTACGCTAGCGTTTGGAAATAAGGATAACGTCGGTAATGGGTTTCTGGTCCTTACCCGAATAACGCACGCGATCTTCGTTTAGTATTTCAAAACCAAGGTTTTCCAGTTCTTTTTTTAGGTGACGGCCAGTATAGAAATACTGCATCAGTTGTTCTCCTGTACTTGAAGTCTGCATTCCGGAGTTTTCGTAATCATCTTCAATGGTGCTAACATACAGAAGACCGCCTGTGTTCAGTTGATTAAAAGCACGTTGTAAATAATTGTTTACCGCTGTTTCATTGAGATAAGGAAAGAGGAACCCGGTTACAATGGCATCGTATTTTTGTGGCAAGGTGTGCAGCAATCGGGCATCATGAATCGAGAAAGTTGCTTCAGGATTGTTTTGCCGTGCAAGCTCCACCATACGCGGAGCCATTTCGATTCCATGAATCTTCAGATCCGGACGTTTATTGAGCAGATAACGCGTAATGTTTCCTGGGCCACAGGCTACGTCTAAAACTGAAGAGTTCAGTTCCAGTCGGTTTAGCAAGAAGTCCAATCCATTGGCATACATGTCAACATTCATAAACCTGTCGGCATAAGAATCGGCAAGTTTATTGAAAAGGGAAACAGCTTGTTCGTTGTGATTTGATCTGTTCAAAAGTGCCAACTGTTCAAAAGTTCAACAGTTTAAATGTATTAAACTCTTACTCTTTTAAATTCATTTATACCCCGATTACGGTATTGTTTAGACTGTTTCTAAATAATAGTTTTGCGCCGAAATTCAGAGTATGTCGCTTGTTTTAGCTTTGGTACTTTTTATTGGTTGTTACCTGTTGTACACCAATTCAGAGAAAACAGTTTACCGCCTATGGAAACTGGAAAGAGGCATTCGTTCACAAAAAACGATTACCAAAATCATCGGGAAAACGTTTCTGGTAGTAACCCTGTCCGGATTCCTGTATGGTTTTGGTTTCGCAGGAGGGATTTTCTTTTTTCTGCTGGTTTTGATGACTGCTTTCAGTTTGCTGGTAGTACTGCGGCCCATGTTGAATCCAACTTCAAAGCATGCCGGCAAATAAGAAATACCTAACGGCGTCACCGTGGCAGCGTTTTGCAAAAGTTAGTGCTGCAACTCTGGGAGCATTGCTGGTTTCCGTATTCCTTTTTACATCACTAACGTATTGGCTTGGAGATCACAAATCTGTTATTACAACAGCTGTTTTTGCATTGTTTCCGGTCTGGATCACATTGATGATTCTCCCTTTTTTGTTTGAAAACGGCTGGAAAGTATGGATGTACTATGCCGGGATCATTATTCTGCTACTCCTCACTATTTACTTCGGTAAGTTGTACGTACCCATTCATTAAAACCTATGAATAACAGGAATTACAACGTCTTCTTTCATCTTCACACGGTAAGTGGCATTACCATTAGCGTGGGACTCTTTGTGATTTTCTTTGCGGGGGCTTTTACACTTTTCAGGGAGGAAATTGGTCAATGGGAAAAAGGGAAATACCAGGAGCGAACAATCGTTCAGCAAAATGATGTGGCAAGCCAGTCTGACATAAATCGCCTCTTTGATTCTATCGAAGCGAATGTTGGCTCAATGTATGGTCGTCGGATTTCTGTTTATCCCGATGGTGAGTCTGCCGCGACGGTATATGTTGATGCTTCCGGGGACACAGCTGCTAAAGGTAACGCGTTGAAGGAATTTACTTTCGGTTACGATTATCGGACACATGAGCTCACGAAGGAAGAAGAACAATTCAGTTTTGGTACGTTGTTGTATTTACTGCATTTCTATTATCAACTGGATCAGCCGGGCTATTGGCTGGCGGGTTTGGTTGCGTTGTTTTTCTTTCTGGCAATTGTTACCGGAGTTTTCATTCACTGGAAGAAGATCGTTTCTAACTTTTACATTTTCCGACCAAAAGCAAAACTGAAAACCATTTGGACGGATGCTCACACAGCGTTGGGCCTGATCGGATTACCGTTTCAATTTTTGTATGCGCTTACAGGAACGATGTTCGGGTTGGGAATCATTGTCAGCAGTTACAACGCTGTATTGATCTACGATGGCGACTCACAAAAGCTTTACGATGAAATCGCGCCGCGAAGTAAGGATAGTTTGGGAGTTCGGTACGAGAATGCTTACAATTTCAACATGTTTCCGGAGAGAGCGGAACAGCAATGGGATGACTTTGAAGCGCAAAGAATTACCGTAAAAAACTATGGGAGTACTACAATGACGGTTGAGGTTCGGGGTGAAATCGGAATTGAAAAGCAGTTTCTGGGAATGGGGAAGGTGGTTTTTGATGCGAATACCGGAAAAATTGTCGAAACGGAAGGGCCATCGGAGCGATCGTATTACAGTAAAGTATGGGACACCGTGGGTCGTTTGCATTACGCACAATTCGGTGAAATCGGTTCGTTAAGCAATTACCTGTTGAAGATCGTTTACTTCCTGATGGCATTCATCACTTGTTTTGTAATCATTTCCGGAGTATTGATCTGGATGGAAGCCAGAAACAAAAAGAACATTCCGGAGAAAAAGAAACATTATAACAGGCGGGTAGGGAACATTTACCTTTCATTGTGTCTGTCTATGTTACCGGTAACGGCACTATGTTTTGTTGTTTCGAAAACGATTCCACAAAGTTGGATGGATACCCGTGAGTCAATTCTGAACTACAGTTTCTTCTGCGGTTGGTTGGTAGTTTCGGTTGTCTTTATGATGTTGAAAAACAACTTTCTCACGAATAAAATTGCGCTGCTTGTAACAGGAGTGGTTGCATTTTTCATCCCTGGTGTGAATGGTATTGTTGCCGGAAATTGGTTTTGGAGAACTTATGCAGCTGAGGACTACGGAATTTTCAGCATCGATGCGCTTTGGTTGTTAGTTGGAATTGTTTGCCTGCTGGTATTCCGAAAACTCAGGCGACCGGTAAGCGACAAGAGATAGCTCGTGCAGAACTAATCTTCCGCGTATTGAAGTTCCAAAAGCTCAGGTTCTTCGCATTCACTTCCAATTCGGTAAAGATTCATTACCGATAGTTTAATCGGATTCGTTGTAAAGGAAGTAGGAAACTCAATGAATTCATCGTTCCAATAATTCAGGATTTCTTCCATCCCGCCTTTTTGCTGAATCAGGGAATCCATTTCCATGTAAACTTTTTCTCTTCCAACCGCTCTGGAGAAATAAGTCATTTTCAGGCAATCAACGTTGTACGACCAGTTGATTAGGGAGTCGTTCAGGAGATTTGCAGCTTCCAGGTAATTTCCACGCAGTGCATGAATTTTTGCCCGATCAATAGTGATTAACTCAAACGCCTCCATCCATGCGTTTCCACAAAAACCGTAATCGCTTTCTGCTGCCCAGTCAAGTAGTTTTTCTGCACGATCCAGTTTGCCTTTTGCGATTTTCTTTTCCGCCAATCGAATGATGTCGTAGCCTTCCTGAGCGATACCTTCGGTCGCGAGAAACAGAATAATAACCGATAGTAAAAATACCTTCATGGTTGATAGATGCAGGAAGTCATTGTTTTCCATAGAATGCAAGAAAAAGGGTCGCAATATAATGCGATTGTAGGTTTTTCTGCATACTCAGTAAGAACTTGCGATGAGTTGCCAGCGAATGCGAAATGCGTCTTCGACCTCAGCAATGAGTTGTCCCCAGTGGTTCCGACTGGGTTGTTGAAGGGGTTTCCCGCTTTCTGAAAGTTGCTGAAAAGCTTTATTCAAATCTTCCTCCGATTCAAAGTGAAGTTGAAAGCACAAACGGTTTCCTGTTTTCAGGTGCACAGAATCCGGTAAATCGGAACCAAGAATCATCCAGTTTTCTCCGTGCAATGTTGCGTGGACAATTGCTTCCCGGAACGACTGCGGCAATCCGGAAGTATGGGGAGAGTCTTCAACCGTTTGAAAGTGAAGCTCTCCACCAAAACAATCCCGGTAATAGGTCATTGCCTCTCTGCAGTTACCAGAAAACGTAATATGAGGGGCAAGCATCATTGTTAAGCGTCTAAAAGCGTTTGGATATCGAATTTCTTCATTTTCATGAATGCATCTACAACGCGTTGTCCACGTTCAGGATCACTCATCAATTCACCGAGATTGGCCGGAACAACCTGCCAGGAAACACCGTATTTATCCTTTAACCATCCGCATTGGGATTCACTTCCCGTATCGGCTATCAGTCCATCCCAGTAATGATCAATTTCTGCCTGATCTTCGCAGTTAATCACAAATGAAACCGCTTCGTTGAACTGAAAGTGTGGCCCTCCGTTCAATCCCATGAATTTCGATCCGTTCAGTTCGAAAATCGTCACCATCGGATTGCTTGTTACAATTTTCGAGTTCGGGAATAATGAGCAGTAGAATTCTGCTGCTTCTTTTGCCTTTCCATCAAACCAAAGGCAAGGGTATACCGGTTGTGCCATGACTATTTCGGATAAGTGTAGTTAAACATCCATCGAATTCCGTACTTGTCGAGCAAACAACCCCACATTGCACCCCAGAATTGATCTGCGAGTGGAGCAACATTTGTCGCGCCGTCGCTCAGAGCATTGAACAAACGAATCGTTTCCTCCTTTGTATCCGGCTCCAGGTTAATGGTTGTGTTGTTTCCAACTACCACTTTGTGTCCCATGGACTCTAACATATCCGTTCCCATGATGACCGTTCCCCCAAGAATTGGAAGTCCGACGTGCATTACCATGTTTTTTTCGTGCTCCGGTAATTCGGGCATGTCCGGGTGAGAAGGGATATCGCGGTTGCGCATAATATTGTCGGAAAACTCTGTTCCGAACACTGATTTGTAGAAGTTAAATGCTTCTTCTGTTTTCCCCTGAAAATTCAGGTAGATAGATACTCTTGACATAATTATTAGAATTGAAAATTGAAAATTTGAAAATTGAAAAGAGAGGAGAATAAAGGATTTCGTTCCTTTTCCATTCTCCATTTTCAATTTTACATTTTATTGTTGTGGGAATTTACTCAAATCCATGTACAAAACTTCCCAGTAGTGGCCGTCCGGATCTTCGAAACTCCGTTGTTGCATGAAACCGTAGTCGTTCGGAGGCATGGCCTCGGTTCCACCTGCTGCGATTGCGTTATCTGTCATTTTGTTTACAGCATCCAGACTTTCAAGTGAAAGTGCGTAGATAGCGTTTGTTGCTTCTTTAGAATTTCCGACAGATTTTTTAGTGAAATCCTGCATGCGCTCCGGGATCATGATCATCAGCGCAATGCTATCGTTTAAAACCATACATGCCGCTTTATCGTCTGTAAAAGTGGGATTGTTCACGAATCCGATTTTGCTGTAAAAATCCATCGATCGCTGTAAATTGCTAACCGGAAGATTGATATAAATGCTTGTTGCCATAATTCAGTTGTTTTTGTCTGATACAAAGATCAGGTGAATAAACGAGTGGAAAGGATGGTAAAAACGACAACTTAACGGGTTGATTACGTCAAACTGTTTTCTTTACTTTGTTTCATGAAGCACATCTCAATTCTGGTTCCCGAAACGGCTGTAATGGAAGCGATTGCAGACCCAAGGTACGTATTTACCGCAGCGAATGAATTCCTGAAGGCAGCCGGACAAGCTCCGTTGTTTCAGGTAGAGTTAGTCGGACATAAAAAGAACGTTCGGTTAATGAATGATCTGGTTACCGTTCACCCGGATAAAACCATTGATCAAGTTACAAAAACCGATTTGATATTTATTCCGGCGATTAGCGGAAACGTACAGGAAGCAATTGATTCGAATTCGGAGTACTATCCCTGGATTATTGAGCAGTATAGAAAAGGTTCGGAAGTCGCTTCGTTATGCATTGGGGCGTTCCTGCTGGCTGCAACCGGTTTATTGAATGGAAAGAAATGTTCTACACATTGGCTTTCTGCAAACGAATTTCGGGAGATGTTCCCGGAAGTGGAATTGGTTGACGGAAGTATTCTTTCCGAAGAAAAGGGAATTTACAGCAGCGGTGGAGCGAATTCGTACTGGACCTTGTTGCTTTATCTGCTTGAGAAATACACCTCGAGGGAAACGGCTATTCTGGCATCGAAGTTTTTCGCAGTTGACATTGATCGCGATAGTCAGAGTAAATTCATGGTGTTTCAGGGGCAACGGAAACACACGGATCTGGCGGTTCATAAAGCTCAGGATTTCATTGAGAAAAACATACGGGAGAAGATCACGATCGACGATTTGGCAAATGAGGTAGCACTTGGACGCAGAAGTTTTGAGCGGAGGTTTAAGACGGCAACTAATAATTCTGTACTCGAATACATTCAACGAACAAAGATTGAAGCTGCGAAACGTGATCTTGAAACAAGTTTGAAAAACGTGAACGAAGTGATGTGTGACGTTGGTTACACCGATACAAAAGCTTTTCGGGATGTTTTCAAAAAAGTGACTGGATTGACTCCTGTGGAATACAGAAATAAGTACGCGAAAGTGACACTGAAATCGAGTAAAGAACTGATCTGAGTTCTGACAGATAATGTAATCGAGTTGTGAGAGAATTCTTGCCGAACTTTCAGGGAAGCTAGTCAGGTATGAGCGGAAGTAATCTCCAATACACTAACCAGTAAAATCCGTAGAACATCAATAGCGCAATCGTACAATTCAAAAATCGTCGGGTTCTTTTCGATAATCGGCTGAACAAATGCTTTGTAAGAAAAGAAATCAACCCCAAAAAGGTGAGGTAGAGGCACACAGAAGCGAATATGACGATTGCAATTCCCATGAGGTAAATTTACTGAATGTACATTCACTTCCCGGGTATTTTTTAGATCCGACGCGGCGGGCAATCTGCCTTTTTTACTTAAAAGATGCAGTTGAACTTCAAGTCTTCAGTTTGGAGAATTTCATTATTTTCAACCAAAATTCAATCATCATGGCTAAAGCAATCGGAATCGGAGGCATTTTTATCAAGTACAAAGACGCTAAAGCAATGCGCGAATGGTTCGAAACAGCACTTGGCCTGAACCCGAACGCTTATGGCGTATTGTTTGGATTCGACGGAGAATCACGGGGAACCCTTCAATTGGGAACTTTTCCGGAAACAACGACCTATTTTGGAAGCGAAGCTCAAAAAGCCATGATTAATTTCCGTGTAGATGATCTGGTTGCGTTGGAGAAGCACCTGCGTTCTATCGGAACGGTAATATGCGATGAAATCGAAAGCTACGATTTTGGGAAATTCCTACACATTGAAGACCCGGAAGGAAACCGCATAGAATTGTGGGAACCGGTGGACAAACCTTTCGATGCCGAGACGCAAAACGCGATGCGTTAAGCTTTATTTTCGTTTTAGGACGATAGAAGAGTCGGAAAATTCAACGATTTTGAATACCGCCTTTTTGTACTCTTTCTTCGGTTCCGGACCGAATTCATAACTACAGTATTCAACGAAGACTTTCTTCCCTTTTATTTTGAATGATTGAATGTCGTACATGGTCATGCCAACCGGACAAAACACCGAGTATTCAAACATAAAGCGACCTCTATCATCGAATGAAAGATGAGTTCCGTATTGTAAATGTACAGGTGGAAGTTTTACCACACTATCTTCCGACACATTGGTTACTTCTTTCAGTTTCTCCATCGGAATCAGGGTCACGGTATCGTTGTCGAACCACGACTTAATTTCCCAATTGGAGGCACGCAGAACCTTCAGGTATTTCTCTTTTGTTGTGGTTACGTTATCCTGAATCTGAGCTTGTGCCAGTAGGGAAACGAATGTAACGCACAGTATAAATGCAAACTTTTTCATAATACGGACCTAGTTACGAATATAATGCCAAAGTTTGATTTTTGTTTGAAAAATAACATTTGTTGGTAAATGTAACAGAGACGGTGGTTTTGAAAGGACAAAAATTTCAACTAAAAACTTCTAGCTATTCGTGATTTTACGAATTCATGAATAATGTTTAATTTATTGATTTCAAGTAATTTAAACAAAATGGTTTTCGGGAAATCCTCCTTTGGCACTCCTTTTACAATGAATCCAATACATACAACAACAGTTCTTCATCTTCCATCATAAATGTGTCAGCAGTCAATGTGAAGCCCAATTTTTCCAAAAGGCGTTGCGAAGACGTGTTTTCAGGTAGTGTAATTGCCTTCAGACCTGGGATATTGAACACGCCAAAAGCCGCATCGCGAACACATACCGCTGTTTCGTACGCATAACCCTGTTTTTCATACTCAGGAAGAAAAGCAAACCCCAGGTCGATTCCTTCCATTCCCGGACGATCATACAAACCACAGGTTCCGATTCGCTCGTTGTCCGATTTTCTGATCACGGTAAAGTTGCCGTAGCCCAATCTCTCCAATTGTGCCATGGTTCTTTCCTTGATGTATTCAGCTGCGTCTTCCGGAGAATGAATATTTCTGTCGCCGATGAAGTGTAGCCATTTTGGAGTGTTCATTAAACGATACAGAAAATCGACATCGGTAAGGTCCGTGGGACGAATCAAGAGTCGCTCGGTTTCGAAGTGTTTGTGGGAAGACATAGTCTAAAGTTAATCGGATTTTTTTTGGCTGATTTGGTCAGTCAGGGCTAAATAAACGTGTTTAATATGTAATGTGCTTTAAATCAAGTGTTTGTGTTTGTTTTATGAATTCGTAAATTCGCAAAATTACGAACGACACAAAGACATTAGTTCAACTAAAAACAATAGAATCAATCCACTTGCGATAACTATCGTTCGCCGAGCATCATATATACCCGTAATCCGATAGCTATCAATACGATCACTAATCCAATAGTGAGAATGGTTTTCCCCGATCTTCGATCAGCTTCGTTGTAGCCGTATACTTGTTCACCGTTCGGAAGTGTTTTCTTGTGATTAGCCAAATGCCAACCTATAAATAATCCGAATAATCCACCTAAAATGGCCATTAGAAAACCGATGGCTACAAGAGTTGTTTGACTCTTTTCCGGTTGCGCCAATTCATGGTTTCGTTCTTCATGCAGCGTTTGAATTTCTTCTGTTGACAATTGTTGTCCGCGTTCTGCCAGCAACTTTTGGGCGAGTAAGTAATCGAACGCACTCCACTCATCCCGTTTGGCAACAACATCTACCAATTCTTCCTGTGAGAACTGAAGCAAATAGTAATCATTCGGAAGTTCACTGAAATCATAGTTTTCGGAATTCAAACGAAGATCATGCACTTTTTCAAAATCGTCCGGTTGTAGTTTCAGCAGGTACTCTTTCCCATAGTTACTGTTCGACATAGAAGGGTCAAAACCTAACGAATTGTCCTCCAATTCATATTGAACGTTGTGCTCGTCCAAAAGCTCTGTAAGCTCTTTTAATAATTTTGTGTCTTCGAATCGTTCGTAGGTAATGAATTCACTCATAGTTTTGCATTATCGGGCTAAAATAATCAATCTTGTTACTTTTATTGAAAAGGACATTTCCTTAAAAAAAGATGAAGTATCTCCTGTTTTTTATTTGTTGTACTCTTTCAATCTATTCGTTTGCACAAAACAAGGATGTACTGAAGTATTCGCTCTACCTCGGAAACGTGAGCGAAGGAGGAAAGATTCGTTTATTGCCGAATACGTTGATTCATTATGATTCCACGAAGGTTGTTGCAACGAATTCACCTTATTCGCTCCGGGATATAACGCTTAAAGTAAATGGGAAATCTTATGCGATTCCGGATGGCAGGGTGCCTGCAGATCTCGTATCAACACTGAATACGTTGAGAGCAGCAACGGAAAATCACCTGTTGGAGATTGTCATTACCGCGAAAATTTACGCTCCTGATTGTATCCCGCGTTTCATTTCCGGTGTATACTGGTTAATCTGATGGAACAAAAAAACGCAAGACGAATCAATCCGCCTTGCGTTTCATTATTTTTTAGATGCTAGTCTTCTGTCCTAAGTCTACTTGTCTATAGAACCTGTAACTCGTTTCATAAAGTCATTCAGAGCATCACGTTGCGACTTCCCTGCCTTAATTTCTCTGTGAACTTCAACAGCTCCCGAGAAATTCGAAAGCAATTCACCGATAACATCCAGTTCTTCGTCTTTCAACCCCGGAGCATCAATCAAATACTCCAGTGTTTCCATCGTTTCATTCACGTAATCTTCATCGTTTTGCTCGATGAACGTGACCATGTGTTTAATTACCGGCAACCGCATCTCTGATCTCCTGAATGATTTCAACTTTGTTACCCTGAGCTTGTTTTACCAGTGTTCCGTTTACAAAGCCTGCAAAAGTAGGTAAGTTCGAAACATCCGCAAACTGACGTGAACCAGGCAATTTCTCAGCATCAACGTAGTAAAATTCAATGGATGGATTTTCCTCCGCCATACGCTTGAACTTCGGTTTTGTAATCTTGCAGTTACCACACCATGAAGCTCCGTATTGAACCATCACCTTATCGTGAGTTTTCAATAACTGCTCAAGGGTATCTTCTGTTAACTCTGTAAACATGATTCTTAGTTTTTGCTTAGGTATTCAGCTGTACTAATGCGGTTTGCGTGCATCGCTTCTTTTCCTGCTTCCCAGTTCGCCGGACAAACCTCACCGTGTGTTTGGATGTGTGTGTAAGCGTCAACCAAACGGATGTACTCATTTACGTTACGTCCAACCGGCATGTGGTTGATAGACTCGTGGAATACAGTTCCTGTTTCGTCAATCAGGTATGTTGCACGGTATGGAACGTTATCACCTGTAGAATCTTCATCGTAAGGATCGAAATCCAAAATATCCAGTTCTTCAGCCAATCTGCGTGTAGAATCTGCCAACAATGGAAACTTCACACCTTCGATTCCTCCGTTATCTTTTGCTGTGTTCAACCATGCAAAGTGAACTTCAGCTGTATCACAAGACGCACCGATTACCACTGTGTTTCTCTTCGCAAATTCCGCAGAAGCCTCCTGAAACGCATGAATTTCTGTCGGACATACGAATGTGAAATCTTTCGGGTACCAGAACAATACTACTTTTTTGTTATTGTCAATTGCGTGCTTCAATACATCCAATTGGAATGTATCCCCCATTTCGTCGATTGCATTTACTGCTACTGATGGGAACTTTCTTCCTACAATACTCATTTTTATTTGGTTTTTGTTATTACTTGTTTTTTAGAGTTTGCTAAATTACTTAAAGACTCCGGACATTAGACTAAACACCGAAGACTGTGTTCTTTTGATTCGGTATAACGGATGAATATTTTTTATCCGTCTTTAGTCTTCTGTCTTTTATCTGCCAAGCCACGCTGCAAACATCCAGTTTGTCTTCTCTTTCTCACGCACTAAATCGCTCATCAGTGCGCTTGTTCCTTCGTCTTCCGTTTCATTTGCTTCAGAAAGAATTGTTCGTTCCAGTTTCAATAATTCATCCTGGGCACGGTGAATGTATTCCATCCCGGTTTTTCCGTCGTGAATCGTTTCGTTTTCTTTCAGATTGCTCATGTTCAGATAATCCTCAAAACGGTGAAGTGGAGTAGAGCCCAATGTTAGAATGCGTTCCGCCAATTCATCAATGATTTCCTGTGTTCTGGTGTAGAGTTCTTCGTATTTCAAATGCAATTCGAAGAAGTTTTCCCCTTTAATATTCCAATGAATCGCACGTAGGTTTTGATAATGTACCTGGTATGTTGCCAATAAGCGATTCATGTTTTCTGTATATGATTGCGTAGTCATGTGTCATTGTTTGATGATACAAAGATAGCTTCGTATTCAGTATAAATAATATTGATTATTTTTATAATTCAATTGAAAAAATCTATATGATATCTCCACAGCAAATCTCCTACCTCCTGGCTGTAGTTGAAACCGGATCTGTTAGTAAGGCGGCAGAACAATGTTTTGTGACACAACCGACGCTTTCCATGCAATTGAAAAAAGCCGAAGAGCTGTTGGGGCATGCGGTTTTTCATCGCGACGGTTCATCATGGGAACTGACTGAATTTGGTCAATCATTGGTTCCGGTATTGCGCCAGATTCAAGGCGATTTTGGTGCGATTGAACGCATTCGTGATTCTTTTTCAGGAACCTACACCGAACGTCTGCGGATTGGTGTTATTCCAACGATAGCAGCCTATATGCTTCTGGACTCATTTCGCGAATGGAAGGAACTTTTGCCGTCAACTCAGGTGTTTCTGGAGGAATTGAAAACGGAAGAATTGCTGGAGGCGTTAGATCACCGAAAGATTGATCTTGCAATTCTCGCCGGACCTGTAGATAATCCGAATTTGCGCATTACACCGCTCTTTTCAGAAGAAATTCTGGCATATGTCCCTTCTTTACCGGGAAAGAGTCTTACCGTAGAAGAATTGCAGAGTCTTCAGCCTTGGTTGCTGAACAAAGGGAATTGCCTGCGTACACAAATGATGCAGTTCTGCGCTATCGATGAAAATCAGAACAATACCTGGAACTACCAGGGCGGAAACATGGATTTGCTTATGAAAATGGTGGAACAGGAAGGAGGCTATACGCTTATTCCGGAACGTTACCAAAGTTATATGACCGAAGGAAACGGATTGAAAACCATCAAAGACGTTCACGGTAAGCATCCCGGACGCTCGATTATTGCACTTAGTGCGTTCCGCCATTCCAAGTGGGATTCTATGGAAAAAATCATCCGATCCATACAATTGAAATACGGAAAACCGGCACAAGCCAAACTGGAATTGTTGAGTTGGAGATAGGAGCAATGAATGGGCAACAGGCAATAGTTTTTAGGTGAATCCCTTCTATTGCCTATTTTCTATCGCCTATTCACTAGTTTTGTAAAAAACACAACAATGGCCCTAATAAAAGCTTGCAGAGGAATCGAACCTCAATTCGGAGAAGATGTCTACCTGGCGGAAAACGCTACGGTGGTTGGAGATGTGGTAATGGGTGACCGTTGCTCCGTTTGGTTCAACGCTGTGATTCGTGGCGACGTGAATTCCATCCGCATGGGAAATCAGGTGAATGTTCAGGATGGAGCCGTGATTCACTGTACTTATGAAAAGACGAAAACCGTTTTAGGAAATAATGTTTCCATTGGTCACAACGCGCTCGTTCATGGCTGTACAGTGGAAGACAACGTGTTGATCGGAATGGGTTCCATTGTCATGGATAATTGTTACATTGAATCCAATTGCATTATTGCTGCCGGGGCGGTTTTATTGGAAAATACCCACGTAGAAGCATGGAGCGTCTACGCAGGTATTCCGGCCAAGAAGGTAAAAACACTATCACCTGAATTGTTCGAAGGTGAAGTACAACGCATCGCTAACAATTATGTGATGTATTCGGGTTGGTTCAAATAGCCGTCCTTGGGTTTATTGGGTCGATTTAGAGGTTGAGGTATTTCTTCAAATCTTCGGAGGTTTTTACCTGCGCGCTGATGTCTTTCATTTTCAATTCCGTTGCTCCCCCGTTTTCAGGAAGGTTCTTCAGAGATGTTGAACTCACGTGATATACGTTTTTGTCTGATGTGAACAGAATGATTTCTGATGGAGAGGATTTTCCAAAGCTGATGTTTGTAGGGGAAAAACTGAAGGACGCATTGACCCTGCGATCGATGATACAAGCTGAATACAGTTTCTCGATTTGCTTACCGGTTGCCTGATCGATATAGGTAGGTTGTAAAGAAATCACTTCCCCCATTCGCCTTTGCTGATCACAGTTGTAGACTCCGAATCGTGGTGACCGCAAACCGTTCATCATATTGGAATAATTCTGATAGGATTCCATGAGTTCTTTTTGAGATTCGGAAACCTGATACCCCGAAGCAAGAGACATACTTCCTCCCAATTGCAATTGAACAGCTTCAAAAGAATACTGATTGATGATTTTCGTAGTAAGACTGTTTAGATCTGCAGTTGAAGTCTCAATCTTTTGTGCTGTTGTATCTTCTTGCAGCACGGTTTTTTCGATGTAATCTGGATCTGTCTTTTTTAAATTCTGGTAAACGTTCCAGGTAGTTTTCGATAACGTTAATACGGTATTGTTGCCTTTTGTTTGATAAGAAATTTCAGGTCCTGCATCTGATACGGTTGTTATATAGATTCCTTGAGTAAATGTGGTATTTGGAGATTCTTTCTCAATTTTTCCGCTTTTTACTTCTTGTTGATCTTTCGTTGAACCATTAAAGTCCAATGGCTGTCGCTTCAACCAGTTTCCGGTTTGATCATTCAATTCGTAGAAATTCAAGTCCCTGATCTGATCCGTACAATTGAAATCAACGGTGATGGCTTCCTGAAGTTGAAGCGGTTCGTTATTCTGATAACCCCGTATTTCATACATCCCTGCAGAGTTGAAGGCGAATTCCTGATCCTGTTCGTGAAAATGCATCGGAAGTCCTGAAAAAGCAATTTGAGCCGGATCACGGTATTCTGTGTAATCAATCGTGTAATTTCCCGTTACCGGTTTTCCTGCTGCATCCACAACCGCGTTGGCAGGAATGTGAATCCGTGTTCCGCTTTTTGCCTGGTAAACCGTTCCTTTCGAATTGTCAACGGAAATGCGTTCCGCCGGGTTCGATTTGTCTTCGACGCGATAACCGTTTACCCAAAGTGGTTGATCATCCGAAGGGAAAATTCTGAATCCGTGAAAGCAACGTGCGGCTTCGTCACGAGTATCGGCTTCAGTCTGCTCTTTCCATATCCATTTGATGTTTGGATTGCGCAGTTCCGGATAAGCTGCCTGTAGTTGTTTCACACGTGTTTCATTCAGTTTTACCTGGTCGAATGTCGGAGACGCTTTAAAGCGGGTGTACCACAACTCAACAGTTGCTACTTCCTTATTCTTCAGGCTTCGAAGCAATGCTTCATCGTATACTTTTCCATTCGCAAATTTGGAGGGAATTTCGATGCAGTTGGCTGGGGTGGCAGTTGTATTCGCAACATAGGCCAATTCGTGTTTAGGTGCCTGCGACCAAACGCTTACGTTCAGTGTGCAAAGCGTAAAAATGACTAAGATGGATCGTTTCATAACGTGTTGTTTTGAAGTGAATGCACAAACAATTGAAAAGTAAACACGACGGTTGATTTTTTTTTGCGGCATTAAGTTCACATCAGAAGATTTTAGGTCTTTGATTTCCCTGGTGCTTTGGGTTAAAGCCCTTAAATCCTAACACCTTAATGTCTAATTTTACAGCATGGAAAAACGCAGGGAAATTCAGTCTAAATCAGATATTGAAGAGTTGGTAACTATTTTTTATACTTCCGTGTTGAAAGATGAATTACTGGCTCCGTTTTTTAAAAACCTCGACTTCGATCACCATTTGCCTAAGATCGTTCACTTCTGGAGTTTTGTTCTGTTGGATGAACCGGGATATACGACCAATGTCACGCAGAAACACGAAAGCATGCGCCTAAACAAACAACTCTTTGATCGTTGGATAGCGTTGTTTTCTGAAACCGTTGATTCTTTGTTTGAGGGCGAAAAAGCCGAAATGGCGAAACAACGTGCGATGATTGTTGGATTGACAATGGCGAGTAAACACGAGCGATAATTCAACGTTTAAGATTCAAAAAGTTCAACATGGCTGAAACTTTTGAATTCCTGACCGTTGAATTTGCTGAGGTGATCGAGTCCGCGGCAGCGGAAGATTACCTCAACAACGACACATGTCCTGTCAGGCGCTCTTTATCCTGTAAAACGCCGCATGGAATGTATTCCACTACATAAATGTAAGTTCCTTCCTGAGCTGCAAGTCCTTCAAACGTACCGTCCCAGAAATCATTCAGGTAATCGTTTGTGTGGAACACGAGTTGTCCCCAACGATTGAAAATTTTCATATCCCATTCAACGGGTTCAAGCGCCAGAACAGCCTTGAATTGATTATTGAATTCGTCACCGTCCGGAGTGAAGGTATTCGGAATGTATGGTGTGAACGGTTCAATGAACAGACTTTCGCGACTGATATCCTGGCACCCGAATTCATTCGTAACAACAAGGTAAGGTGTATGGAATCCATCACCGGCATACGAGTAAGTCGGGTTTTCTTCGGATGAAGTAGCACCCGTAATGTCATCGAATACATAAGTATACGAATGCCCACCCTGCGAATGATTGGTAAACTTAATGGCCGAATTACAGATGTCCGTATAATTCTTATCGATGCTGAAATCTGCCACTGGATTCGGGTGAACTGTAATCAGTCCGAGCTTGGTCATTGAAAGCGTATCGATACAACCCTCGGTGGTTTCAATCGTCAGATTTACCGTGTATTGCCCAACACTTGTGTAAGTGTGCGTCGGATTCTGATCGTTGGATTGCTGCCCGTCACCAAAGTCCCAGAAGTACAAAATCTCCGAATCCGCCGTAGAATGATCTGTAAAGAATACCTTGAATGGTTCACACCCTACAGAATCCAATACACTGAAATTGATCGTCGGAGAATTGAAAATGTAAACCGAAGACGATGCCGTCTCGCTGCAATTCATGAAGTTCGCAGTTAAGGTCATGGTGTGCGCTCCGCCGGTGTTGTAAACCACGTTATTGACGTTCAGGGTCGTTGCTGTGGAAGGTGTGGCATTCGGACCGAAGTTCCACAGATAAGTCGGATTCGGTGGACCGGTAACATTTCCGACAAAATTGAAGGAATTGCCGATGATACAAAGGGAATCGTTGTGCGTAAATGAAACCAGCAATGGATCATAAATGATAATGTCGTGTTTCACACTGTCCGCACATCCCGGAGCAGTTTGAGCAACAAGAGTAACGGTATATGTTCCCGGCGATGGGAATGTAAACGAAGGGTCTGTTACATTACTTTGATCTGCAACCGAGTTCTGAACACCGAAATCCCAGTGATACGACGGTGGCGTGGCGCTTTGTGTAGTGTTGTCAAATGACTGGCTTAAACCGACACATTCGTGATCGTCCTGAAATTCAAATTCCACATTCGGTAAGTCGTAGAAGAAAATAGGGTAGGTCACACTATCGGAACACATTCCCAGGGTTCCAACGAGTTTTACGCTATTTCCGACAGGTGAATTGAAGTTGACGTTATTTACGTTCGCAGCAGTGGATGTTTGCGGCGAAGCATTCGGTCCGAAATTCCAGGCTAACTGAACTCCCGGAGGTGCATTGACAACCGATTGAAAATCGATGCTATTGTTGGTGAAACAGGTTGAATCCTGAAAATCGACATCCACATTCACCGATTCGTTTACTGTAATATCAACGTAAGTTGTATCGGTACACGGCCAACCCGGATTCGCAACAAGCATTACGTGGTAGGTTCCGGCAGAAGGGAATACAACCGTTGGCTCAAATAAGTTACTGGTGTCCGCAGTTGTGCCCGGAATTCCGAAATCCCAATGGTAATTCGACGCTCCGAAACTTTGATTGTCGAACGTGAAATCAAGTCCGTCGCAAATAGAAACGAAGCCGGGAGTGTTTTCCTGATCGGTCACCACTGCACTGAGCGAGATGTTACAGTTCACAACTTTAAAGATGAAATCCCGCGTAGTGGAATTAATGACAACGCCATTTCTCCATTCGTAAACGCGAATTCCAACTACATAAAGCCCAAGTAAATCGGCATCAACAAACAACAATCCGGTATTGGGGTTAATTGTGGTTGTGGATCCCGGTCCCAATGGAGCCGTAGCGCTGTACGCACTTGCCCAATCTACCAGCGGATAAGGCGGAGCAGGAGGAACCAAAGGTCCCGGATTAGTAGAAGTTGCTCCGGCGTTTGGAGTAACCAATTCGTAAGTCAGCAAATCTCCATCCGGATCAACTGCACTGTGATCGAAGATCAGGTCTTCGTTGTTACAGATAATCAACGGCGGATAATTGATGAAGTGCGGCGAACCATTTATGTTGTTACTGTTGCCTGTTCCCGGAATGTGACTGATCAGCGTAAGGCCTTGTTCACCGGGCATGTCAAGATTCATGACGTTTGGCGTACGACAACAGCGTTGGTAAGCAATCGTGTAACCACCTGCGCTCGCCGGCAATGTCAGAACATCCGTGTAAATTGCCCGTTCAACACAGGTTCCGGACGGAGGTGTAATACACGGATTGTCAAATTCAATCGGTAAAACTTCTGACCCCGGAAACGGAACGTTGACAGTCATGTACAGGTTACCGTTTGCGTCGTAAATTCCAAGTGGAAGCGGACTGTCAAAAGGTGCTCCCGTTGAAGCACAGTCGCGGTATATTGCAATGTAAATGCGGTATTGATCTCCGCCAAGATGCTCGTAATACATCTCACCCCCAACAATATGGGATGCTCTGGCACTTTGTGCACACAGCGTGAATATCAGTAGGAGAGCAAATAGATGTTTCACAAGCTTACAACGTAGGAAATCGCAAAAGGTTGAGATTCCGTAACAAATTTAGGGCAATTTTTGTGCCGTTATCCGTCTTTCGCTCAGTGAAATAGACAGATAACACAATCAGAATTGTTGGCTATTAACTCGTATCCGTTGAATAACGGCTATTTCATTGAAAAAATGCAATTTTAACCATGCGCTTTTTAATCCTGTTCATTTTACTGCTGGCTACCCCCGTGTTTGCGCAACGCGGAGTGATGCATTATTCGCGGGAAAATGGCTTGATTTCCAATGAGGTAAATGATCTCACTTTCGATTCGAAAGGCTTTCTATGGATTGCGACAAACAACGGAATCGATCGCTTTGACGGTCAGCGTTTCATCCACTTTACGCACAATCCTTCCGATCCGAAAACCATTTGCGGAAGCAAAGTTACCCGTATTGCATTCGATGGAAAAAACACGATATGGGCAGGAACGCTCAACAAAGGATTGATTCAGATCAATACGCAAACCTTCACGGTAAAAAACCAGGTGCATAGTGATCAGGAGAATAGCATTTCCGATAATCAGATCACGGCGTTTGAAATTGATTCGAAAGGGAGCGTGTGGTTAAGTCCGAATGCGCGAGGGCTGGATCATGTGGACATCAAAACAGGAAAGATTTCCAATTACCGGCCAACGCATACCTTTAGCTCGTTTTCACCGCAATTGGCAAATACATTCTATTCCATCCTCCAGGATCGTGTTGACGAAAACCTGCTTTGGTGTGTTTCGCCAATGGGATTGTTTTCCTTTTCAAAACTGGATCATAGCTGGCAGTATTTTCCGGTAGAGCAGAAATCCTTGTTAGAAGCAACCGTTTTGGATGGTGGAGAAAATAATCAGCGAAGCATTGTTCAGGACGGAAAGGGAAATTTATACATCGGAGCGTCGGGCGGATCGATTTTGTATTTCGATCAGTACCAACAGGTGTTTCGTGTGTTTCGCGTTCCGGAATTGACTTCCCCGAAAACCGAACGAACTATTTCCGCACTGGAATGGCGCGATACGCGCTACTTATACACCTGTGTGGAAGGAGTGGAATTTCTGCTTTTCGATACGAGAACCAAAGAATTTATTCGCTTTCAGGACGACGAACAAGCCGATATTCAACCGTTTCACATTGTCAGAAAAGGTTCACAGATTGCCATTTGTAGCAAAACTCAGGGACTTTACATTCACAACGAATCGCTGATATACGGAACACGTTTTCCGCTTGAGGCATACGGAAAAATTGTCCAAAGCAAACTGAAGTCCATAGTCGTTGCTCAACTTCCGGGAAGCAATCGATTTCAAATCCGAAACCTGGATCGTTCGCTGACTACATCGGTGACATTTACTATTCCCGGCACACCCGATCGCATTTTTGTTGCCCCATCGGTGAAGAATGATTTCGTCGCCATTTCCGATCAGGGACTTTTCGAAATTTCTCCGACCGGTAAAATAAACACACTATCGAAAGAGAAAAATACGCTCGATCAGGGACGTTCTGTATTGCTTCAGGTTTCTTCTGATGGTAAAATCTGGTTGTATTCTGAAAAACACGGATTGAGCTATTTCTCTCGCGGACAAAAGAAATGGTTTCCTCTTTTGAGTGATAAATATTGTTTTGGGAAAGCCGGAGTGGTACTTTCCATGTTGTCAAGAGGAACGCAGTTGTATTTGGGCTGCTCGGAAGGAATTCTGGCGATTAATACGAAAACATTAAGTTGTTCCGAGCCTGAATTTTCAAAAGAGCTTCCTCGTGACGGAGTGTTGAACATGCTTGCACATGGCGATAACTTATGGATTGGTACGCAAACCAGTGGCTTGATTCAGGTTTCATTGAAGAAAAATAAAGTTGTGCGACGCATTGACGAACGTGTTGATCGTCATTTTACAGCTATTTCCGAGTTGCGAATAGACGCCTTACAACAGATCTGGGTGCGCACTCCTGATGCCATTGTTCGCATTGATCCCAAAGGAAAAGTATCTAAGAAGCTCGATCAAAGTAATGGAATGGCGGGAATCGAAACCATTGCCTGTTTCGGTAAATACGTGTATTTCTTTCAGAGTGGTTCTGTGGTGTGGTCGAGAATTACTGATCCTGCCCCCGAAAGCGTGGATCCGAAGCCTTACATACAGCGTGTAATTGCATTGAACAATGAAGATAATTCGCTCAACCTGAAACGTTTCGATTCGAACCAAAACAGCATTCGTTTTGAATTCGGTGTCTTGGATTACGGAAACGCCCGGAACAATGAAGTGTTCTACCGATTGCAGGGACTGGAAGAAAACTGGCGCAATGGTTCAGGAAAAGACGAAGTGAGTTATTACAATCTTCCGGGTGGAGATTACACCTTTGAAGTTCGCATTATCAGCAATGGAAAAACCATTACATCGACCTATGAATTCGAAGTGCTAAACCCGATTTATTTGCGTTGGTGGTTCGTTATCACTGCAATTCTTGTGCTTGCATTTTCAATTTGGTTGTATGTACAGTTACGGATCAAACGTATTGAGAATACAGAGCGCATGAAGGCACAATTCTCCGCTGAAATCACTGAAATGGAATCGAAAGCCCTGCGTGCACAGATGAATCCACATTTCCTGTTCAATAGTTTGAATTCCATTCGTTTATTTGTTTTGAAAAACGAAGTAGACAGCGCGGCGAATTACATTGCCAAGTTCTCGAAATTGCTCCGACAAATTCTGAACCATTCCCGTCAGGATATGATTGCAGTTTATGATGAAATTACTTCACTGAAGTTGTACCTGGAATTCGAACGTCTGCGTTTCGATCGCGGGTTCGATTTTGATTTGCAGATTGACGGTCAGGAAGTGTTGGATTGTCAGATTCCCCCACTGATTATTCAACCGTTCGTAGAGAATGCCATCTGGCACGGAATCATGCCGCGTATGGATGACAAAGGATATATTAAAGTCTCGTTCGAACGCAAGGATAATGGTTTGTATGTAACGGTAACCGATAACGGTATTGGTCGCGATAAAGCCAGAGAAAACAACTCGAAACGTTCCCTGAAAGAAGGGAGCGTTGGCTTACAGATTACGAAGGAGCGTCTGAAGAGTTTGTCGATCAGAACCAAGCGTCACAATTCCTTCGAAATCATAGATTTATTCGATGAGAATAACCAACCAACGGGAACTTTGGTTAAATTGTACTTTGAATTATAGATAACACCCATGAAACTGAGAGCTATTCTTGTAGACGATGAGAAACACAGTCTGGAAACCACTTCCATTCTGATTCAGAAGTTTTGTCCGGATATTGAAATTGTTGCTGAAATTTCGTCGCCTCTTGACGCTATCGAAATCATCAACAGAGAAGAGCCGGATTTGCTTTTTCTGGACATTTCCATGCCACAACTGAATGGTTTTGAATTATTGAACGTGCTGACGTTCCGGGAAGCAGATGTGATTTTTACGACTGCGTATGATGAACACGCCCTGGAAGGATTTAAACACGGAGCGGTGCACTACCTGGTGAAACCAATTGAAGCTGAAGATTTAGTGGAAAGCGTTGTGCGTGTGAAGAAGAAACGTGCCGAAGGCAAAACGCCATTGATTCCATTGTCGCAATTGGGTTTGAAACCGAAAATTCCGATTTCCTCTCTGAATGGGGTAGAGCTGGTGGAAGTAGAGCAAATCATTCGCTGTGAATCCGATGGAAACTATACAACTATCGTATTGCCACAGCGTAAAATTACCGTTTCAAAAACCCTGAAAGAAATTGAAAAGCAACTGGCTGAATTCCCGTACTTCTTCCGTTTACACAATTCCCATCTGGTGAATCTGAATCACGTTGCGAAGTACATCAGAGGAGAAGGGGGATCAGTGATTTTGACCAATCAGGAAGAAATCGGAGTGTCGCGCAGTAAGAAAAACGACTTGCTGGAAGTTCTTGGAATCAATTAAACACCGAATACCGTCAACTACTCGGTTAAGGTCTACATTGACAAGAACTGAAATTCTGACAAAAAATTTAGAGTGTATATTTGTAATGTAAATTGATTCGAATGAAAACAATACTACTCATAGCGTTGGTTATTTTAGGGGTGAATCAGGTTTCCGCGCAGGAAATTCTGAAGAGCATTGGAGGGGCTGCTAAGAATAAAGTTGAGCAGCAGGATTTTAATACCACGCGTTCCAACAAAGAGCGTAACAGTTTATTAAACAAGCGTTCATCCAAACAAGGTTCATCTCCTGAATCGCCGTCACCAGCGGGTCCCGGAGGTGCTGCCGGAGGAGGAGCAATGGATATCGACAGCACTGCTACGGAAGAACAAGTTGAAGGAACAACTGAAGCTTCTGCGACAAGTGGAACCTACAAACAGGAATATGCATTTGGTGGGAAAATAGCCTACAAAATGGAGGATTTAAAAAAATCGAAAGAAAGCACCATGAGCTATTATTACAGTGAAGGCGCACTTTGGATGTTGAATGCTGCAGGTGAAACTACCTCTTCTGCGATTTCTGATTACGAGAATGAAGTGATGATTATGTTGGACGACAAAAACAACACTGCAATGGTGATGTCTATGGAATGGTCGAACAAAATGGCAGGTAAGATGGCCGATAACCATCAGGAAAAGGTTGGCAAAACAACGGTTACAAAAACCGGTGCTACGAAGGTAATTCTTGGTTTCAATTGTACGGAATACCTTGCTACAAATGAAGATGGTTCGAAAACAGATTTCTGGATAACAACAGAAGCCGCGTTCGACAATTCAACAATTGCTGAGTCGATTACGAAGAACATGAAGACTACTCCGGAAGGAGAGTATGGTGAAGGAGGTTTGATGATGGAGTTTACTTCGTACAATAAAAAAAGCGAAGCTGAAATGCACATGATCATGACGGAATTCAATAAAGAAGCCGTTACGAAATCGCTTGCGGGCTACAAAGTGACGGTAATGCCGGGAATGTAAAACTAGTGGAAAGAAGAAAGATTAAAGAGGAAAGAACTTTCCGCTTTCCTCTAACAACTTTCCTCTAGAAAATCATAAGGATTTGGTCGCTCGAAGCTAAAGTTTAGAGAGCATAAAAGGTCTGATTGGATGGTTTTTCCAGTCGGGCCTTTTTCGAATTTGGGCGGTGCAATTCCGAGTTGTTCTGCCATCCAGGTGTAGTAGGATTGTTTGTCGGGATGTGAGGGGGCACACGCGTTCAATGTGACAGCGCAATAATCCGATGTTGCACTGAATTCCAACACCCGAACTGCATCGATCCGGTGAATCAAATTTACCGTTTCCGATCCATTGTAAATCTTCCCCGAAGCACTCATGTTTTTTACAGGAAAACGTCCTCCACCAACCAATCCGGCCATGCGGACAATCGTAAGTCGATCTTTCAGCGCTTCGCGCAATTCGAATTCCGTTCTAAGGTGTTTGTTCTCTGAATCGGCTGTTGCGATAACCATTCCTTCCGTAAACACTTTGTCTTCGTTCGGGTAAACTCCCGTTGTGCTGGTGAATACGAATCTGCACGGATTTTGAGTGAATGTCGCAATGTTGCGACATTGATCCGAATGCGAGCTTCCGTCCTTCGGTGGCGGAAATGTAAAAAAAACTACCTCGGCCTGCGAAAGGTGGGCTTGCAGCGATTCCGAAACCACAGATCCATCATATCTTTCGAGCGTGATCTTTTCAGATACTCTGGGGATGCTTGTCCTATAGGTCGCAGTTACTAAATATCCTTTTTTTGCCAGTGATTCCGCTAAAGGAAGTCCCAGCCAGCCACCACCGATGATCACAACATTCATGCAACAAAAATACGGTTAAATCTCCCGCAATGTGTACACCGAAGTTCTAGCAAAGGCGCGGAGTTCACAGAGGTCAATACTTAACTATCTCGATCAATCGTTCTTCTGCGAACCTCTGCGCTCATCTGCGGGAAAGAACTCGTCTATCCAATTCGATTTACACGTATTTTTGCACCATGAAACAATCCTTTTCTTCGTGGTACATCAAACTCAACTGGCTGACGTTGGGCTTGATTTTCCTGGTGATCATTGCCGGGAGTGTGGTTCGTACATCCGGAAGCGGAATGGGCTGTCCCGACTGGCCGAAATGTTTCGGAAGCTGGGTACCGCCAACAAGTGAAAACCAGTTGCCCGAAGATTACAAGGAACGTTACGGTGAGCAGCGAATCAAAAAGGTTGAGAAGTTTGCCAAATTCCTGACATCAATCGGCATGAAGGAGACGGCTGATAAGATCAAAAACGATCCGGCCACTTATGAGGAATTGCCTTTCAATGCCGGGAAAACCTGGACCGAATACATGAATCGCTGGGTTGGATTTCTGGCTGGAAACGGGGTGCTGCTCATTGTGTTGTGGACACTGTTCCGTTATCGTTCCGACCGACGATTGCTTTACCTGAGTATTCTGAACCTCATTGCGATTACCTTAAATGCCTGGTTCGGTTCCATCGTTGTGGCGACCAACCTCGTTCCGTGGGTGATTACCGTTCACATGTTCCTGGCGTTGCTGGTAGTGGTGCTGCAACTTCTGATGATCCGCAGAATCTCTCCGAAACACCAGAAGCAACTGAACCTTTCCGGAGGAATGAAGTGGCTGATCATTGTCATCTTACTCATCACTACCTACCAGATGTTCCTGGGTACGCAGGTCCGCGAATACATCGACGAACTGACCAAACAAGGTCTTGGCCGCGAAAGCTGGAGCAGCAACTTTGGTTGGTCGTTTTTCATTCACCGTTCGTTCTCGTGGCTGGTTCTTGTTCTGATTCTTTTATTGGCGTACTGGAACTACAGAACCGAGAAGATCAAAGGAATTTACTGGGCGGTTCTTTGCCTGGCGCTGGAGTTGATTGGCGGTGTGTTACTCGCTTATGCAGACATGCCGGGTCTTGTTCAGGTGAGCCACTTGTTCTTCGCGACCATTCTGTTTGGGATATTGTGTATGCTGTATTTCAGGCTGTATAGAGTGGGAGGGAAGAGAGTGAGTTCGTTGTTGCAATCGTAGAATTGCGTTTCAACAGCGATTTTTCAAATTTAGAATCCGATAGAAATACTATATTTGCACCTGTTTTCCCGGGAGGGCTTCCACCTCCATTCAACGGGAAAGCAACGGTCCTATAGCTCAGTTGGTTAGAGCAACAGACTCATAATCTGTGGGTCCACGGTTCGAGCCCGTGTGGGACCACCAATAAAACGTAAAAAGCCCCGTAAACTGTGCGTTTCGGGGCTTTTCATTTGTTCAAGGTTCCAAAAAAGGTTCTAAATTTCATTCGAGATTTGATTAACCAACTTTAAGCTTCATTTGGTTTCATCACCGTTCGATGAGCTGCGATTCGTATTGCTCAAGGGTCTATCATAATTGATTCTCCAACTTTCACCTCACTATATTTTAGATATCAAATATGACATCTAATTCCTCTTTCCGAATGTAAAGAACATTTAATACAGAGTGGGGAAAATAGAAACCACGTAACGAAAGGTGTGGTTCATCGATGCTTTTTCTTTTTGTGCCCCTAATGGGAGATATTTCGAACTTTTTGATGGAGGATATAAATTTAGTTTGAACACTGTGTTGACATGGCTAAACTCGTTTCCATTGACCAAGTTCCGACTCTATTACTAAATTTGGAATCAAACACCTGATGATGATCCTCTTCTGCTCTCTGATCTCAGAAGTCTCGACCTATTTTTACTTCGTTGGCTTTAAAAGAAGGCTCTCAAATCACTCATGTACGGTTTATTAATCTCTCCTCAGCTGATTGTCCATACTACTGATATTGCTGTAGTTTATTTTTATACTCACTTAGTATTAAATCATTCAGTTTTTTGAAGTTTTCAAGCTCGTTAATTCTCTTTTGAAGCTTTTTAATTTCGTATTCATTTAATCTGTCTTTTTTTGAGTTTCCTTTTGCTTTTATATTAATTAGAATATTAACGGAATTGACATCATCAATCTTTGGTAAGGTTTTGACATTTTTGGACCATTCTTTAGTTTTCTCCAAATCAATATCATCCATAGCTTTACCAAGACAATATTCAATCCAAATTCTTGCTACCCGATCTATTTCTTTAGAGAGCTTTATCCAATTCGAATCTAGTGTGGGTTCATTATCTAATTCAGGATAATGGCCATTTAATATCACACGGTGATAATGATCATTAGGATTATCAGGATTGATATCTTCTAATAGTGCAAAAATAGGTTCAAAGTGCTTAAATGGTCTGTTGCGAGGTGATAAAACCCAACGATTTTCCCACAATTTGAGGATGAGATCAAAACACTCCTTTTGAACTACCTTTTTTTCTTCCCCTTTGGAGTTTTCTAGAGCTAGTATTTTTTCGGCTAAGAAATGAGCCATCCATTGAGAAAGTGTATCACTCTCTGACTCTAAATGAAGTTCTTTTACGAACAGATTACCCAAGTTGATAATCTGCTCCTGTTGTTCTAAGTTTTCCATCTGATGATATTATAAATGCTTTATGGATAGGTTTTGGATATTCGTACTTTTCTTCCTTGCTTCGATACTTGTAGCTAATTGATCTTGTTATACGAATAGTTAGTATCAAATCACAATTTAAAGTTGAACAAAGTTGCTTTAGAAACTGCGGAGATGCTTTAAGTCTTTTTCCTGCCTGATCAAGTTCTTCTTCATTTTCATTTCCAGCGCTACTCCAAGTTTCATTTTTTAAAGCAGCTGAAGGATTTTTTAACGTACGCCAAGTTTTTCCGGAATCTTCTGTAATCAGATTCAATTGGCTAATTACTTCATTGCTGATTTGAATGGGAGGATAACTAATATTTCCCGCATAAGGGTCTCTTTTATCAATTTCATTAGAACTTGAATGGTCTTTTATCCAACCTTGTAACCGGAAAGGTTTTGAATTTATTTCCTCATGACTTTCTTCGTAATCTGGAAGTTTGTATGAGTAAGGATCACTGTTGGATTGTAACGCTCTCATCAGCGCACTAGAAGTATTACTGGATACTAAAGCGGAAGAAATAGCGAAACTTTCTATTTGCTCATCTTTTTTTTCTGTCCAATTTCCTGCTACATTTAACCATGTCTGTTTGCCGTCAATATCCACTAATGCCTCAAAAAAGTCATTGTCTGAAATATTTGCTTTCCAAGTGTCTTGTTTCTTCTCGAAAACCCATTGTGGTCTTTTTAATGGAAGTGAGTCTCGGTAATCTGACAGCCATTTTCCGTCATCACATGTCAGTATATGCCTTTCAAGCCAATATTCCCATTGATTTTCGTGCCAATCTCTTTTGGAAGTAACCGGCATTTTTTGGATTAATTTTCCCGCTGCTACCATCATTGAGTGGTAAGACAGATAGAAGTCTAGGTTGTCCGTTTTTGGATAGCTTCCGTGGTCATGCCAGGTTTCTCTCTCACTCGAATGGCTATTCCATAATGCTACTCTGGGGTCATTATTATAGCCGTTTCGACCACCTAGTTGCCATTCATTGATGATGACATCTGCAGCAATATCCTCCACTTGCTTTTCTGGTATGCCAAATACATCTCCCAATGGTTCAAACCAATATTTATCAAAATCCCAACCAAAATGAAAATCATAATCAGTACTAACTAGATTGTTTTCATGCCAGTAACTGTTTACTGTTTTATTGTAATCAACCTCAATTACTGGTAAGCTGGTTTTTCCAAGTTCGACTAACTTTTGCAGTAACTGATCATTCTCTTTTTTGTTACTCGCTTTCAATAGATTGATTGCAAGATCTGATGAATATTTTTGAATTAAAATATGTGGTTCTCCAAAAGCATATTCAATAAAAGTATCTGTATGTTTAACTAACAATTGAGGGGAATCTATAGAAATTCTTGCAAAGGCAATTAATAAGTAAAGCCTGGCATGAAGGTTATAAAACGGAAATTTGGGGTTTCCAAAAGCTTCTACCTTATCTTTTTGCATCCAAGAGACTAATTCATCAATTATCTCTATATTACTAAAGTCTCCTAAAGCACGAACAGCATGAACGGCATTCCAGCGTTCCGTTGCTCTTGGAGAACCCAGTGCTGACCAAATGAAACCAGCACAATTTTTATTGATGTTATTAGTTGTATAAAGCCATTCGCTCCATTCACCATCACCAAAGTCTTTTTCAAAATGCAATTCAAACCGGGATAAGCCATAATCCAACAGGTCGGAAGTTGTTGTAGGATTTACATAGGGAATGGCAAGCTTTACAAAGCCAAAAAATGTTTCTGCATCCGAAAATCTGTAATCGTTTGATAGTCCTTCAAAAATGCCATCTTTTAGGTCTCTGATTCGTTCTTCGTTCAAATCAAAATCTTCTATAAAAAACGTTATATAGCCAAATGTGGTAAGTTCCGTTGCATATTTTTCACCTAACTGTCTTACAATATCAGGCCATTTTTTTACATAGCTGACTTTCTTTAACCATTCATTCGGGATTGCATCAAAAACATTTTTGATCTCATATTTACTTAGGCTTGATGCCAAAACGACATCAATAAATTTATATAGGTCTTTTTCGTCCAATCTGAGGAATAGCTCGACCCAAAAGCTTTTCTGCGATTCGTAATAGTGGTTTTTGGATCTTTTTTTGAATATCTGGAATATTTTTTCGAATTGTTCCAAATTGAGTACATCATGTTCTCCAAAAAAAATATTCCAGTCTATCTTCTTCAGTTTCTGTTTCGATGGTAGTTCATGAATTTCTTCATTTTCACTATCGCTTTTTGGAGAACATATTGAGTTTGATTTATAATAGTTAATAATTTTATCTAAATCATCATTTTGAATGCCGTGTTCTACAGCTATCTCTTTTAATCGTCCCCAGTATGCTGCATCTATTCCTTCAACTTGCAACTTCTTTAAAGCATCTGCAAAGATCTTAATTTTGATTAATGAATCAGACTCCTTTTGCAAGCAAATCAGCAATAAATCTTCGTGATTAGGATTGTCTAATAATTTAGAAAGAGACCAACATACAGAAGAGGTTATTTTGTCCGATTTTACTAACTCTCTTAATAATGCTTGTAATTGATAATTGAATCTTCCAATACGTCTATCACGCCACCTACTTAGTGCAGAAATTCCAACACCGCTTGATAAACGTGCGCTGATGGCCGTTGCTTCACTACGATCCCAATGTTTTTCTCTGGAAACATTTTCGCCAACAAGTTCAGCACACCGTATAAATCTATATGCTAGCTCATCTGAAACATTATTGATTGAAGCTTGTTTTGCTATTGATACAATAGCGTCCCACCTCATAACTATTTCATCACCGAATTTAGATACAATACTTACGGCTTCTTCAAAGTATATTCCAGCATCATCTTCTGAACTAATTAATACTGCACGCGCAAGTTTGATATATCTCTCAGATATTTCATCCGGACCATCTTCTGTAATACTCTTTATCCTCTTATAAGCATGTTGTTCAATTTGATGTTTTAATGCAGATAAATGTTCTGATCTGAAAGCGGCATGAGTGATCTTAAGTTCGGTTTCAATAGATAGGGCTTTGTTGTTCTCAATGTGAGATTTGTAAAAGGAACGAATACTCTCAACATTTGCTCTATTGGACAATACAAGTATAGATGCCTGTAGATTGACTATTTCACTGGGTAAAGTGTCATAACTTCGATACCTGTTTTGTTTTCCTTTTATGGAATCTTGATTTGCTTGTTTTACTGCTTCATCAAAATTGATGTCACAGTTGTTCAAGATTTTCGCTCGAAGAAAATACCAAGGAAATAACCCGTTGATTACTTCTTTTACCTCATTAACATCATTGTCGTACTCGTAGCGGTTTTTTTTCTTATCAGCGATGAGATGTTGCGGTAAAACATCATCTATATTCAACTCTTTACCATCTAATAGTAATCGAATCGCCAGTGCTTTCAAGAAAGTTGATCGCTCGTTTGAAAAATGATTAGTGTATATTGATTGACTTGGTTTTTCAGGGATGTAATGATCTAAAACCCTGAGTATTTTTTTTGATGGCAACCCATTTATTAAAGCTATTTCCACGAATGCTATAATAGCAGGAGTTATGATATCGTTATGATCGATGTATCTTGGTTTTTCAATTCTTGTTTTTGCTGTTAACAATAAATCTAAGCAAGGTTCTATTAAGGTTTTGTTAGGGATTTTTCCAATTTTCAGTAATTCATAAGTGATTGCAACACAATAATATGGCTGTTTAACCACAAGAGCTAAAAGAGAATCTATGGCTTCAAATTTTCCCTGATCAATTAATCGTCTTGCAAAGGAACGCATGATATTAAAAACATATCTTTTGGATCTAAATCGGTTAAAAAAATCAATGCATTCCGGACCACCGTAAATGTTGAACAAAGCAAATGCAATTTCAAGTATATCAGCATCATGCATTTCATTTCTTATTCTAAAGTTCTCATCCTTGCTCTTTGCTAGTTCTTCATGATATATCTGAAACCAATTAAGTGAAGCTCTCAAATAAACCCTTGCTTCTCCTTTGTATTCATCTATACCTGATAACAAGGATGCCGTGAAAACATTTTCAGAACCATTCCATGTGCTATTTAATACGCGTTTGAAAGCAATATCCTGTACTTTCTGTTTATCTTGAAGAGAAACCAAAAGGTCAATGTTATTTTGCAAGAGGTTGAGTTGTCTTTGATTTCCAGCAACTTCTTCTCCAGCACGCATTGAAATCTTAACTGCGTCATTGTATTGCCTTGTTTTCAAGGCAGCCCTAAAAGCAAATTGCAATCGATTCACACGCACGTTTCTTGCATCAATTGGATTGTCTTCAGGTAAATGTTCATCAGAAAGGGCTAGCCTTATTAGCTCATCGTATTTCTCTGCACGATGATATAAATGTGGCAAAATCTCTGCTACGTATGTATGGCCAATAGCCAATGGTTCAAGCGTTTTTATATAATCTTCAAATTGTTTTTTATCGGCTAGGTATTTTTCTGAAAACCATGTTTCAGTTGGCTCATCTCTAAATTGTACAGCTTCATCTGAAAGCCAAAGTGATCTACCAATTCCTGTTACAAAACTCTTAATGGATTCAATTGGCACGTTTGCCGCTTTTGCTAATATTTCAATAGGAATATGAGGGGGTAAACAAGCTAATCCTACGCAAATAGATTGTACTTCTTGTTGAAAGTTTGCTGTTAGATCATCTTTAATATTATTAACGGCAGTTTCCAACTGCATTTCAATTTGCTGCTGAACGGAGGTGCCTTTAGGACCTAAACTATTGAATAGGTCGGTTATAGATGTAATACCGTTATTTAAAGAAAATGCTTGAACACGTGGATTTCCGCTGGTTAGTCTGTGAAATTCACTGCCGTCTTTTTCATCTGCTTCGGGGAAATGGATTCTTAAATTTTGTAAAGACTCTGACTTGGAAAACCCGTCCAATTTTAGCTGAAGAATTTTTGAGCTGGGTTTTAATAAATGAATACGCTCCGTTCTACACAAAAAAACAAGTTTACAGCCATCCGGGATACTTTCACGAAGTAACTCATTCGCGAAACAAGGTTGTGCAAAATCACTAGCTGCCATTTCTGCGTTGTCTGCAGCATCGATTAAAATGAATAATTCTGCTGAACTATTACTCTGTTTTAATGTTCCTACTGCCGCTTCTATTCGCCATAAAAACTTTTTCATAATATCGCTATCCAAAGACGAACTCTGGATAAGTAGTGGCTCACATAATCCCTTAACGGCAAGCTCATTAATTATTTGAACTAAAGCATCTCTATGACGATGTCTAAATTTGCTAGTACTTCTGTATTGACCAGCCCCAAAACAATCATAGGCAATACCAATAGAACCTAAGGAAAGAGAATTGACGATTTGACGACAAAAAACTGATTTTCCAACACCACCAGGAGCATGGACAATTACAGAGTTCGAAGATTTCAATATCTTTTCCTTCAATGTTTCATGTTGCTCTCTCTCAATGAAGTTTTCAGATTGCTCCCATATTGCCGGAGCGGGGAACAGATCGTTTGCGGATGAAAACCCAAAACGTTTTAAGATGTCTTCTCTATTGATCGATTTATTTTTTATGGCTGCTGCTTTTTCCTGAACAATCTCAACAATGTTCGCAATATGTGCATTATCAACTGTCCCTGCAATTAACTGTCCAATTTGAAAACTTAGTTCATCTTTCTGATTATCGTAGTTTCCTTCATTGTCTTCAAACTCAATTAGAGTGCAGAATTGAGTCAGCTCAGCACCTGACAGATTGGTATATGTTTCAATTGTATCTCTAAATCGATTGTTTACGGTCTTGTTTTGAGCGAGTAAAGAAATATTCAGTTTGAATGCATTTTCAATATTGCGATTCGTGACAATCGAAAATGAAATTGAGGCGTCGCTTTTATTTTTTAGATGTTGTGAATAGCGCTTAGCAAAACCTTCAAATGTATCTTTTAAGTCACTAATTACGAATGGGGTGTGTCCTTGAACTGTTGTGTGTTTAAGCTGGTAATATTTAATCGTTTCTTGGTCTTGGGAATCGAGATAGTATTCAGTAACATCAATAACATATTCACCGTTTTTTTCAATTTCACGGGAGCCTTCAATCACTATTTCTGTTAGTGGAGTATTTGGATTGACTAAAGCTAAACAACGTCTAGCAGCCCATCTATAATGAAATATATCTCCTTGTCTTGAGAATGCAACTAAATTATCAGACATAAATTATATTGACTTTTTCAATTCCTGGATTCGTTTAAACACCATTGTAGATGGATTTTGGTTGGAACAATTTCGTTGACCATTATAGAATGCTCCATTCCCGAGTGTGGATGGTGATCCATTAGTGAAGTCTAAACCTGCGTGGTTACCAAAATACCAGATATTCCCCTGATTCTGACCATAAGTAAGGTTGGCAATAGTGAATACGGCTACAAAAAAATAGTTGGTTAGTTTCATCATAAGATCTTTTTCGAATTGATGTTTACTACAACAAAGGTTGGAAATTAACTAAAAATACATTATCCTACTCACTCTAAAATATCGACGTTTTTAATTGCGGAATCCCGCAATTATCGTTGCGGGAAATACGGTATTTTCAATAACTCTACATCTTGTTAAATTTCTATCTTATCTTTGCCAAAGATTTAGATAATTAAGAAATAGGAAGTGCGTCAGCATGACTTTTCTCGCTCCGAAAACCGCAAACTTCTAGTGAGAGAAAACGTCAGGTGAACGCGCCCATGATATGGGCGTGTTCCTTGGTGTATTCAATTCACAGGGCATTTTGCGGTGCCTCGGAGCGTTGGATATTGCTGAGGTTCACGCCCTCCTTTTTTAATAACCATTATGAACTGTCTTGAAGAACCTAAAGACACTATGAACTGAATATAAACGCCTATGAAATAATCCAACCTTTCACCCGGTAATACGTCTACGGGATGTAGGCGATTTCCTTTTCCGAAGCACTCGGAATAAAACGAATAACTACTTTTATTCAAAACAACTTATCAATTGGGTAAACCTGTTTTTTATACTATTCTGTTTTTCACACTATTCGCATTCCAATTCAGTTTTGCGCAGACTAATCTCGTCTATAATGGTGGGTTCGAAGAGTACTATTCCTGTCCAACGGGAAATGATCTGAATAACAACGAACTTGAAAGGTGTAAAGGTTGGTGGAAACCGACTTATGGGACAAGTGATTACTTTAATCGCTGTCACACATTTAACATTGTGGATATTCCATCCAATTTTTGGGGGTATCAGGAATCTTACGAAGGAGATGGCTACGTAGGTATTAGTGCCATTACATGGGACATCAACACTGGAAACTACCTCGGGAATGAATATGTACAAGGTCAGTTAATTCATCCCTTGACGCCATGCGTTGAATATCATTTCGAAATGCACATTAGTTTTGCGAATTATTCGAGATATGCGTTTTCTCGATTAGGAGCCTTATTTACACAGCAGTCAATACACACCAACAATCTATATCCAATAATTTCACAACCCCAAGTTGTTAACAGTCAAGGTATACTATCAGATACTGTTAATTGGATTACAATCAGTGGTAATTTTGTCGCAACGGGAAATGAGCAATTTATTACAATCGGGTATTTTTTCGATAACGTACAAAACGACACATTGAACTTTCAGGAACCTGTAGGTTTTGATCAGGAAGGATATGGCTATTATTACATAGATAAAGTTTCTTTAGTGGAAGTGGGTTCTGTGGAAGATTGCTCATACATCCCCCCTAATGTCTTTACACCTAATGGTGATGGGAACAATGACACCTGGGATTTTGGTTCTTCTAATGACGGCGAATTAACGATTATTAATCGTTGGGGAAATGTTGTATTTGAGTCAAATGGATATGCATTTAGTTGGGATGGGAATAACTGTCACGATGGCGTGTACTATTTCACATTCTTTTCGGATAACTTTACAAAAACAGGTTTTATTCAATTGATAAGGTAAATAATTACCTTATGAAAAAACAACTTTTATTGTTAGGGGTACTCGTTGGAAGTCTGTATTCAACAGCGCAACAACTACCACAAAATGGAACGAGTCAAGGTCAACTTTCTATTGACTATTGGTCTCGCGCTGGAAACACCAATACAAACGGCACCAATAATATTTTTGGCACCAAATGGGATTCTCCCATCTATACAGTAACAGGAACTGGATTCGCTCTTAGTGGCCCAACTGCGACCACGTATCGAACTAAACTTAATGCAATCTATGGCAATGGTTCACAATACACTATAAACGGTTTCGGCTGGGCAAATGGTGTAAATACCAGTGGGTATATGCTTATAGGTTGGAGTAACAACAGCGTTACGGATCCGAGCAAGAATATCTATCAGGACAAGGGAGCTTTCTCGTTGCTTCATCTGAACGGTTATTCACCAACCGAATTTCAGGAGTATGGTTATCGTCCTTGGATGAAAACCGGAATTACCATGACGGGAAATCGTGATTTAAGCTATTTCGGATTAAGACAACTAGGAACAGCTGAGGACTTTACAGAAACCAACATTGTTTGGTCTGACAACACTCCGGGTTCCGGTACTGGTGAAGATGAAATGGCGTTTCGCTATACTTCAGCGGGTGCTGGTGTAACCACCTATAATACGGATTTCAGCAATCCGCAGGATATAGATGGGTTACATATCTCTCGTTTTACAGGTTTCGGGTTAATGGGGCTTGGTAATACGTTTGGTCAAAACACAGGAGTACCGGCTGGAATAGTTTACAATACCCCAAAGTCGTTACTTCACATGAGTTATCAATACCGTGCTCCCGGGACCCCTAATCAGTATGAAGAGTACGGGTTTATGCAAATCACACTACGCAGACCATATACGAACCTATCAACTGACACGATTGGACAAGGAGAACAAGCTACGGACGGTTTGAGAATTGGAATTGACAACCAGTTGTTTCAACCAACAGTAGCTACAAAAAGACATCTTAACAGCTACTTAAGATGGCAGGAAGCTTCTAGTTTTATTATACAAACGGAAGACGGAGGTACTGCCAATATTGAATCCAATGAACGTATGCGTGTCACTTCACTGGGAGCTATTAATCGTAACTATACCACTTCTCAATATTTTGGCTTAACAGACAGTATGAACGTGACCCGTATTAGTATTAGCCATTCGGGTCGATTTGGGTTGACTAGACCGAAAAGCACATTGCATATCGGTTATGATTATGGAAACACGTTCACAACTACTCAAGGTTACCGAAAATGGATGGATTTGGGTATTCTTACCAGTAATGCGAGAGACCATGTATGGTTAGGTCTTAAACCGAAAGATTCTAGTGGCACCACTGTTACTCAGAATAATGACAGATTAGATGCTGTACTTGCATGGGGGACGGATAGAACCTCTCTTGATTCTTCAATGGTTGATCAAATGCGCTTTATTTTCACTGGTCATGTTCTCGATGCAAATCCGGACGGTGCTCCCTCTGTGTCTTATCAAGGATTGGAAATGATGCGAATGTATCCGGCAAAAGCGTATCAACATTATTTGTATGATACACTGGGACAGGTTGATGATTCAATCGCATCCTATGGACGCGTGGGAATTGGAGATTTTTCACTTTATGGGGTAAATCAAATGCCAACACACAAACTAGACGTTGTTGGAAACGCCCGTCTACGCTACTTGCCTGATTCAACATTTATTGCTGATTCACTAGTTTACAAATATGTAATGGTTGATTCACTTGGTGTCCTTCGTTGGGGTGGCGCTCCATTCGGTACTGTTTGTGCTGATACTGTGACTGCAGATTTCCAAACAGATCGACATGTTGAATTGAATGGACATAACTTCTATTTTGCTAATAAGAGCATAACCGATCCGGACAACAATGTTGGGTTCGGATGGGATTGTGGTACACCACTCAAAGCAAAAGTAGATGTTTACCAAAATGGTCCGGGAGGAGTTGGAGGAAGTTTCCTTGTGGATGCTGGAACTACCTCGTATCCATTTGGTCGTACAGGTGTAAGTGCAATTGTTTATGGAGGTGCAACCAATCTCAGTATGGGGGTTGAAGGTCAGGCAATAACCGGTGGATCAGATATTAATATTGGTGTATATGGTCGTGCTGCAAGTGGAACCTTGGATTACAGTATCTATGGGAATGCAGGTGGTACTCCGGACTATGCCGGTTACTTTAATGGTGATGTTCAGGCAGGAGGAACTTTCATTAGTTCGGACAGTATTTTGAAGAATGATATTACTCCCCTTAGAAATGGTTTGGACATAGTAAATCAACTTGCTCCAAAGACTTACTACATGGACAACGAGAATTACGGTCAATTCAATTTCAGTGATCAACTGCAATATGGTTTCCTTGCTCAGGAAGTTGCAGAAATTCTTCCTTCCGCTGTTAAGCACTCCGTGCAACCGGGTGGAACTGATGAGAATGGTAGAATTGTCTACAACCCGACTGAATTCCTTGCCTTAAACTATAATGCAATCATTCCGATTAACACTCAAGCAATTAAGGAGTTGGACGATAAGTTCGAAAAAGCAACGTTATCGGATCAGTCCATTAAAACAAACGTTCAGGATTTGGAAGGTTCATTGGATAAGGTTCTTGAAATGCGTGGGGTTTCTTATGACTGGAATCACGAAGTTCATCCTGAATTGGAACTCGATAGCGTAAACCATGTTGGTTTCATTGCACAAGAGATTGCACAAGTGGATTCACGACTTACATACCAAGGTAACGACGGACTATTACATGTTGAATACGACAAAGTCGTGCCTATTTTGACAGAAGCTATTCAGGAATTGAACACGGAAGTTGAAAGTAAGGATTCAATCATTGGAGTGTTGACAACTGAAAATGAAAATCAACAAGCTACAATTGAGGATTTGAATGCTCGTCTTTCTCAGTTGGAAAACTGTCTTTCTGGAATCCTCCCTTACTTGTGTCAGTTGAGCCAAAGTGCGGTTCAGGCAAATACACCTGCTGCACAAGAAGAGGTGCGCAAGAATCTAAACGTCACATTGAACAACCGCACTACGATTATTCTTGACCAAAACGTTCCGAATCCATTTGCTGAACAAACGGTGATCAATTTCTCTATTCCTGCAACGGTTCAGAAAGCACAAATTCACTTCTACGATGGAATGGGTAAACTGATCCAGTCTGTTGATGTTACAGAACGTGGATTGGGAAGTCTTACTGTATTCGGTGCTGATTTGAGTACGGGAGTTTACACTTACACTCTTGTAGCTGATGGTCAAATCGTTGCCACTAAGAAAATGATGAAACAATAAATTAACGCTTTAGGTGGCGAGTGAAAGTACGGTGCTGAGATGTTATGTCTTGGTGCCGTATTTCTTCACCTAAATCAATTGAAATAATACTATGAAAAAGTTATTCGTACTATGTACAATCCTGTTCATTGGTCAGGTATGTTCTCCAGTGTATGGTCAATCAAAAACTGCACACGTTAACACGATGAAGTTGATGGATACTCTTCCGTCAAGAAAAAAGGCGCTGGCGGAAATCCTGGAAGTCACAAAACGAGGGGAACAAGAGTTGATAGATTTGAACAAACAATTACAAACGGCTTACAGCCAGTACATGGAAAAGAAGAAAGATCAATCTGAACAGGTTAATCAATATGAGGAGAGTAGACTAAAGAAATTACAAGAAGATCTTCAAAAGCGCGAACAGGAATTAAACACCATGATCCAAAACATGAATGTTACTATGAATGATCGCACTTACAAACTTTTGCAGGAAGCAACCAAGAATGTCGCCAACAAAAAGGGATTTCAGTATGTGATCGATGAAGGAACCACACTGTATGCGGGTGGAACAAACATTACAAACGACGTTATCACTGAATTAATTCGTTTGGACGGAATTTCTTCGAACTAACTATTTAGATATGAATCATGCTACTAACCTTATAAATGCAGGGGAAGAAAGAAGACTGCAACTTCTGATTAAGTTGATTGCTGATGATTTGAAAATTCAAAGGCATTTACATTACCTGGAACAAAGTGGATTAGATACTTCGTTTCTACAATTGAATATTCATGATGAAATATTCGAATTAATAGGCTTGGATGAATCAATCATTAACGAGTCATTACGAGATTGGTACCATTCTATATCAGAAAGAGCATTTGAGTTCGATATTTTCAAAGAAGAAAGAAAATTACTTGAAATTGCAACTGATATTTTAGTGGCGTTGAACAAAAAGCAATTTACAAGTCAAAGGAGGGAATAAAGCGAACTTAATCATTGAAATTCAACAATAGATTTCCTACATTTACATTGATTTAGGTGGTTAGGTTAGGTTGATTGAGGGAGGAAAACGCCAGTTTTTCTCTCTCTTCTTTTGCTTAAACTTTTCGTTTCCGAAAATGGCTAGTATAAGGATCATCTTGCCATGATGTATTTACAGATCGGTCAAAAGTCATACTACTTTTCAAAAGATTACCACTATACCAAATTTCAAGTAATACTTTAGGTTCACAAAATCCAGTTAAGAACCTTAATTTTTGTTCAAGCTTACTGATTTCCATACCATACTTGAACTTGTCTATTTTTTGATAAACTTCAATTTTCGCTTCAATATGGATTACATTGAACATAGCCTGAAGACAATCCTGGTTCAAGTTTATTGATCCATGTTGTTTAACTATTGAGGCAAAATACTTTGAGTAAACCATATATCAAAAATATGGAATGACGATATTTTAATCAAATAAACCGCCATTAATTAATCAAAAAGGGATTTTTGTCCCAACTCTGAATAGAAATGTGGTTCCAGAGCATCCGGGGTGTCGCCAACCGATTGTTTACCAAGAATAGGTTTAGTCGTATGTGCGATTAATTCAATTTCTTGGTTAGGTTTAATAAGTTCTTTTACTTCCTCAATATCACCGTCCATCCAGGTTAGCACATCTTCGGGATTTAATAACAGCGGCATTCGTGATTCTTCCCGCTTAGGATTATTATGTATTTCAGCAAGGAATTCGGTTGGTAGTGTTGTCACCATTGCGAATGATTCAATAACCTTTCCAGTTTCTGGTACAACCCATTTAGAAGATAATGCACCGACTAACATCAGTTCATGATCCTGTCGTTGGATAAAAAATGGAAATGTTTTACCTCCCTTATGGTGGTGCTCAAAATACCCTGCGATTGGAAAGATACAACGTGAATGCTGAACTGAATCCTTGAAAGAAACCTTTTCTTCCATTTCTTCGCCACGGGCATTAAGATTCCCATTCCATCTTCGGTATGCATCTTCCCGGCTTTTAGTCCAATTAGGTATTAGCCCCCAGTGCATTTGTCGCATTTCAAAACCATCTTCCATTTTTTGAATTATTCCAAGTTTGGGATGGTTGAAACCATAAGCGTTATAATGTTGATCCAATAGCTCCAATTTCTCGGCTTCTTCTAGCAACTTTTGAAGACGCTCAATTTCCTCAGGCGAATCACCACGATGCTTGGCATACTTGATGTACTTACGATATAGTTGAACTGCCGTGAAACACATTTAACTAAGATACCCTTTTCAAAAACATTTGCTTAATGTTTGAATGAATTGATTTTCCCATTTTTTTCGGTCATGCCCACCCTCGAAACGAATCTGTTCAAATGGGATTGACTTTGATTTAAGGTATTCGGCAAGACGGATGGCTTCATTTTGAACAACTTCATCCTCTTGTTCGCCACAAGAAATATAAAACTTTGGTGCATCTACTTTCGACCAATTGAATGGTTCTTTGCTGCCGGCAATGATTGAACAAAGTATATACATATCCATTAAATTTGGCTGTTCCTGTGCCACTGTCACCCCGAAATCGGCGCCATTAGAAACACCGTAAAAAACTCGATCTTCAGGCTTTTCGGAAACGGAGTATTTGGTTTGCGCATAATCAATGACCTCGCGTGTAAAAAACTGAAAATGTGGTGCAAAGAGTTTGTTTAGGGTGTCTTTTCCACCGTGAAGATTTTTGATGTATTCAAAATTTCGATATTCCAATCCCATTCCGGGAATAAGCGTTTCATCAGAATGTACACCTACTACAACAATTTTTGGTATTGACTTACTTTCAATCAAAGAATCCAAAGAATATCGGTAAGAGCGTGTAAACAACTGACCATCTGCCATGTAAACCACCGGATAACTTTTACCTTCCTTAAATCCTTTAGGTAAATAAATGGTCAATTTACGGTCTTCTTTCATTGATTCGCTATAGAGTGTATCATAGAATAAATGCGATTTCTTTATCCCGAATCTTTCTTCTACTGCTACACTTGGGCACCAATCCAGAAGGTATCCGATCTGTTGTTTATCCCACCACTTCCGCGGGCAATGATCCGCGTAACGTAATAGGTAATACTCCATTTTCTCCCGTTCATTTAAGTAATGATAGCAAAACGCAGCACTCCAAGCAAGATGAGCATTTTCAGGATCATGAAAGAATCCCCTAACTGAACTATTGGCAGAACGTCTTAAAAAAACAGTATCGGCATGACGTCGCACATATAGTTCATACTCCAACTCTTGTAGGTCATCGTAATACTCAACAATTCCGTTAGTGATTTGATTTGTGTCCAAACCAATCATCATCGGATAAATTATGGCAAGGTCTGCACTATCCCTGAATCCACAGAAATTTTTACTTGGACAAATGGAGTCCTTGATCATTAAGTAATCAATCTGAGTTGTGGCAAAGAAAGCAGATATACAGAACAAAGTGCTTAGAAGAATGTTTTTCATAAATAGTGTTTGAGGTGCTAAGATCAATAATAAATTCTAACATTTTTGTTACAAAATTAAAATAGGTGAACCAGATAAAGTTCTATTTTTAGTTCAAACACTATTGTATTATCAATATTGCATAAATAAAAAGACCAAAATTCACTTTTCAGATGAAAAACGATCGTACCAAATGCAGCAACTGTAATCAACCAATTACTATAACTGTTCAAAAATACTGCGAAAAGAATCTACCATTTTCGTTGTGCTACCCATGTCAACAATGGCTCGATGAAAATTGGGATTCGACCCCTGAAACGAAGATTCTTTACCTCGCATTGAAAAACAGAGGACTACCAGTACTCCTGGAAAAATGGGATGGACACAAGACAATTGATATTGCTATTCCAAAGTTTCGAATCAATATCGAGGTAGATGGATCTCATCATAATACAAACCCTAAACAGGCATTTGCAGATTTAAAAAGAACCTATCATTCCTATTTGAAGAACTACCATACATTTCGTATTCCTAATTCGCTCGTTCGGGAAAAGCCAAATGAAACAGCGGATTATCTCTCGGAACTAATTATGGAAAATCAAAAGAGACTTGAATCAGAAAGACAAAGAGAAGGACAATTGGTGTTGAGCGAGATCAATGAAAAACTTCTGATCGAGTTTGTCACAAGTTTTTATACCGTTTTTGTTGAGGACTGGGGATATTCAAAAACAGCATTGGAGGATATAAAGAATTCTCATAATATCCTTGACAAAGCAATTGATAATATGAACTGGAATAATCGAGATCAAATGGTACGGAAGTTCAGAGAAGTAGTAGCTCAATTAATTGATACAAAAACGTATAATCGAATATTGAAAGATCAACACTCTATGGAGTTCGAACAATTTAGCTGGTTAATTAATTACACCGAAAAACAAAATCAGAAAGAGAATTAATTTCCATCATTTGCTAAATGGTGAAATTGATCTTTTCCCATTAATGGCGATGCCTTACTCAAGTATTCGCCAGTATTTTTGTTCCCATCCAAGAATAAATACTGAAAGAATTCATAGTTATCTTCAGTGACATACTCAACACCGAGTGTCATCTTTTCAAAGATCATCTGCCCAACATTCACATCAGCAGAAAAGAATTGTTCTCCATTATGGTAGTTGATAAGTGATTTTGTATAGGAAATACTAGGATCCTCCGACTTTATTGAAAAATGTTTTACCATGGTTGCTGAATTCGTATTTCGAAAGGTTAATCGAATTGTATTTTTCTCAAATCTTTCAACACGCATTACAATAATGGGTTTCTTTGAAAGTTTATATCGGTATTCAGAATCCTGCTGCATTCGGGTTAACTTCCCTGCGATCTCACTTAAACTTTGTATTTCACTTTCCCGAGCCTTATTCTTTCTGATGAGAAGAATGAAACTAACAAATGTTCCGGGTATTGCAATTATGGCTGCTATTGCTTGAACGACATCTGTCCAATTATTTGTTGTCATGAAATTGATTCTTTTGACTCAATGGTTCTTGTTGAATTTCTTTTTTTGGACCGATTAATTGCAATGAATGAGATTCACACTGATCTAATGACTTATTTACTATGTAACCTAAAACAACGAACAAGCCAAATTTTGCAATCGCACCAATCCAGATGGCCAAAGTTTCTGATGCTCCAATCTCATGCAATCTTTTCGCTAAATAAACCTGAAACCTCTTTTCAAGGTCGAATTCAGCGGCACGATTTTCAAAACTTTGAATATTCGAAATAGTGGATTTCGAAATAAATTGTTCTTTGATTTCCATTAATTCCGCTAGAATTAAATCCGACTTATCACTGATTTCAGCACTCGCCAATTCTGGTTGATCATTAAAGCTTTTAGCGATGAAATCTGGAATTTTACGCGTTAATTCATTCAACCTTTCCCTCGTCTTATACAGTTCCAACCCTTCAATTTTAGCGAAAGCGACAGCAAGCTCGTCAACAATTTCAGATTGAATTTGGATACAATCGACAAGTCCTTTTATTTCCGGACTAAGATTCTTACTAAACTTCATATTCATTGCAGTTAATGCAGTGATATAATCTGCTTTATTGTACAGTCGATTTTCATGTTCCGACAATATCATTGTTGCACTTTTAGGAAGATTCAACTTTAAAGAATCCATCAATTTGCGAATACCATTAAACGAATCTTCGTATTTGGGGAAAGACGCTAATTTTTGCATTTCTGCAAGATGAGAAGTGGCGCTTAACTCCTTAACTTTGGCATAAGTAGAGTGTTGTTTCATGTATGCTAAAGCGGTATTTTGAAAAAGATGTATGCTTGACAAATTCGCAGCGATTGCAGCAGCTTTTGAAACTACATTTTGTTGGTGTTGATTCATGAAAAAGAATTTTTTACAAGGTAATTATAAATAGAGTTTGACACAAGCTACAAATTAACATTCCTACTTCGAGCTACTCGATTCGTAAAACGGATTAATTCTTCAAAGCTTATTTCCTGAATTAGAGCTTTATTTTCCTTGCCATTTCTATACCCACGAAGTAAACCAGAGTTAAAGAAAACACCAATTTTCGAGGTATTCCAATCCCAGACGTGAACCACCTGTGGATACTTGAATAATAGCTCTTCAGGTGTTGCGACATTTGAGTGTTTTTTACAATCCAGGTCTATTCGACATTTTGTTACTACGTTGTTGTAGTAATCAATCAAATCCTTAAAACTGGATTCTAGGATAAAGGACTTTTCATGTTTCCGCCACCCAATAAGTAAGCCAGCGGAGAAGAATGTACCAATTTTCGTGGCATTCCACCCTAGATATTCAAGTTGTGGATATTTGTGAATGAGTTGGTCGGGGGTTAGCAGCTGATGGTGATTTGAGGCGTTCATTGCTAAAGGTGTTTATTTTTAGAACTGATGCAGGTATAGTCAATTAGTACAAATCAATTACGTCGAAATTCACTGGTTATTATCGCTTTTTTAGTTAAATATCCTAAACATTGATTGCGGTGTTAAAAAGTCATTAAACTTTTCAGATGTTTTTACGTCATTTTTCGATGAAAAACAATCTTAATTTGCCACAACTACTCATTCGTGTAATATGGTGTAACATGGTGTAATGTTACAATGTAATGGTGTAAAGTGGTGTAGAGTTAACTTTTTTTCAAAAATTTTCAATTTTACCATGAACGTTCTCTAACCCTTGTTGAACCTCAGTTTAGCACCCCACCCTTATGGGGTATCTCCCCCCTCCCTATCTCCCCCTCCCCAATAGGGTATCACCCCTGTACAGATACCCCATACCCCGGTTGATTTTACCCTCAAAAGTGTCAGAACTTTGCTTCATGATCACCTAAATCATTTTGCAATGGAACGCTTAAAAGGCGGAATTTTTATTACGCCAAAAGAAATTCAGCAGTTATCAGGCATAAGCCATAACAGAGCGCAACGAGAGCATCAATCTATCCGCGAAGCTCTTGGAAGAACAACTGGTAGATTAACTGTACGAGAGTACTGCGATTATCACAAGCTCAATGTGGATGAGGTCATTGATTATATCAATTCCATCCGATAACCCCTAAATCTTTTTCATCATGAATATCGAAAAGAAAAACGTCAACATATTCCTGGCGTTATGGATCAAACACGATCCCGAAATCTGGTCTGAACTCAGAGACATTCAAATTCGGTTCCTATTAGATCGAATCGTAAAAGAAATGACATTCAAAGAAATGTCTGAAAAGTATAAAGTCGCAGAAGGAAGAATGCGACAACTCTTTGAAGCCTTGCTCGAACGTATCGACAGAAACGTTTCCGAGGAAGCAGCATACCACCTTCGATACATCAACAAAAAGCTCGACGAACGACCTGATAAGCCCTTCACTGTGGTCGAGATTTACCTCAATTAACGTTGTCAAATGTTATCAAATGTTGTTAGATGTTGTCACATATTGTTGTTTGCGACGAGCCTTAAAAATCAACCTCAGAACTTTGAAGAAATAAGTTCAAAAACAGTATGGAAGCACTAATGATTGTCAACAGTATTCTAGCCGCTTCAACGATCTATTTCATTAAAGATGCCCACAGCGATTTTAAGGAAGTAGTCAAAAAAGTTGGACGCCTGGAAGAGAAAGTAAAACACCTCTCTGCAAAGCTCGGAAACGAAGTAAGCGAAGAGAAGTAACGGTTTAAAACCACAACCACCTGAAAAGCACGGAAAGCATGAAAGCCATTAAGTATATCGCAATTGGAGGCGGAATCTATCTGATCGGGAAATATCTATTGTCCTTAGATCGGGCGCAACGCCAAGTAGTCATCGTAACGTCGGGAAAGAAAGAGAAGTTCACAGCCCAGGGACTTAGTATCATACTCAGATACAACATCAAGAATCCTACTGACGGCATTCTTCGCATGACGCCACCTTTAATCAAACTATCCATTGCGGGAAAACTGATTGCTACGAGTAACATGTCGATGATTGATATACCTGAACCAGTTCGCGACAAGTCAGGAAAAATCATCATCCGTGCTTTTAAAGAAACCGGGGACATAGAAACCCGGGTTCTGATACCCTGGCTTAGTCTAGCTGCCATTACCCCGGATTTGATTAAACGAATCCAAAGTTCAGACAGTAAAGACAAGATTAAAATTGAAGTTGAAACAATCTCACAAGCATTCACGCTTGTCGGGAATTTCCCTTACCGATCACACACCGCTTTTAAGTTATGACAACCGGAAAACACCATATCGAAAGTGGAGATCAATACAGTTATCTCTTTGCCCGTCCGCAAGGCGGATTCATTGAGGTGGAGAAATACGCGGATTTATCAGATACGGTAGAGCTGATACAAGAGGTGATTTCCAAGACATTATCTGACACTAAAGAACTGGCAAAACTGCTTAAAGCATCGACAGTCGATCAAACGCTGAAAAACGTTTGGGACTTCACCTTTAAGCACTTGCAATACGAAAAAGATGCAGCCAACATCGAACAAGTAAGACGACCTGCTCGCTCATGGAGAGACAGAAAGGCTGGCGTTGATTGCGATTGTTTGACTGTTTTTATCGGTTCAGTTCTGGTCAATCTTGGAATCCCTTTCGTGATACGGCTTACAAGTTATGGAAATGCCGAAACGTTTGGTCACGTTTACCCGGTTGCATTGGTTGGGAACAGAGAGGTTGTAATGGATTGTGTAGTCCATCAGTTCAACTATGAAGAACCCTATAAAACAAAAAAAGATGTACAAATGAAATTGCAATATCTGAATGGTTTCGAAGATTCAGAAAACGAAGCCTTTCTATTCGAATCATTCGACATCCCCGAAGATGCTCAAGCACTCCTTTTCGATGATGACCTGGAAGGGTTGGAAGGAAAAGCCGAGCGGCAGCAAAGAAAAGCAGACCGTAAGGAAAAGAAGGAGAACAAACCACCGCTAAAGGAACGAATCAAAAACGGGCTTCATGTAGTCAACAAGGTTAATCCCGCGACGGCTCTTTTACGTGCCGGAGTACTGGCAAGTATGAAGCTTAACGTAGGAAAGGTAGCGGGTAAATTACGCTACTCCTATTGGAGTGCGGAGGAAGCCAACCGCCGAAACATGGCTCCTGGAAAACACGCACAGCTTGTTCAGATCCGCGAGAAGTTGGAGAAGATTTTCCATGGTGCAGGTGGGGAAACGAAGAACCTTAAAAAATCCATTCTGGAAGGAAAGGGCAACAAGGATCGACGTGTACCACTCAACGGATTTCCTCAATCTTTTTCCGGTATCGATTACAATGATCTCGAAAGTGTAATTGGAAGCGATACCTATCAGGAAGAGTTCAGTGAAGTTCACGGTGGAGTTCAGGGGCTTGGAGAAATTGTTTCAACAACAGCGGCGATTGCTTCTGCTTCGGGGATTATTGGAACGATTGCAGGTTTGCTTAAAAAGCTTGGATCGATATTCAAGAAAGGTTCCCAGGAAGAACAGCAGGAATTGGTTGCCGATGCCGCAGCAGAAGACAACAGCAAGGAACTCATGCAGAACCTTACCATCGACGACGATCCGCCAACACTTCCAACATCCAATGGAAAGGCAAGTGACTTCGATTTCTCCAACATGGAAAAAAAGATGAGCAACATTCCAATCGATGAGGACGACGACAACTCCAAATCCGGCACACAATCTACGGGTATTGGAGGATGGATCAAGGATCATCCGATTCAAAGTGCGCTGATCGCAGTAGTTGTAATTGGTGGGGGTATTTGGGCTTACAAAGCCTATTCATCCAAGAAAAAGAAAACAAAAGCTCTTTCGGGATTAAACGGAAGAAAAACGAAGAGAACCAGTAAACCAAAAACACAGGTTCAAAAGGTTCGATTACTCTAATCGCAAAAATCAAAATCATGAGAAAGAAAAGTAAAAGAGGCAAGCGCACCGGACTTGCCGGGTTTGTCGATGCCTATAACGCAAAGCCAACCGGAACGGGATATGCAGGTAACACAGCCCTCAAAACGCTCGTTGATGCTGCAATCGGTGTTCCTGCCGGAGTATTGCTCGGAGGTGCTGCCGGACTATGGTCACTTCCCATTGGTGTCCTACTGATCGCAGGTGGACATCACATCAAAGAACAAAGTGGACTGGTTCGTATCGTCGGAGCATCAGCCATTGCCTACGGAATTGCTAAGAATATTGATTTCAAAGCAGCCGCCAAACAAGCACAGGTAAATGGCATCGGTGGTTTAGCCGGAGCTACCCAAAGTTTGAAAGAACGTGTTCAAGGCGTTAAATCTGATCTTATGGCAGCTTACTTCCTGGATCGCATTTTCAAGAAAGGTGACGACGACGGAACGGTTGCAGCGAAGATCGCAGCATTTGCCGATGATGAAACAGTAGGCGCAATTGATGTTTCCGCACTGGACTTCTTTGAAGACTACAATCAGCAGGAGGCAGACGAATTCCAAGATCAACAGCAGTATGGTTTTGAATTCGATGAACCTGAAGCCCTTCCTTATTTCGGTGCATCAGATTCAGTTAGCCCTGAAGCATCCTTTGCAATCCTCGAAGACGAACCGGACTTAACCGATTTGTAAAAACAAGTAACCAAGTAAATAATAATCACCACCGCGAAAGCGGCTAAATCAACAAGTTATGATTGACGAATTTTTGAATTCCGAATACAACAACGCAGGTGAGCTTTTCGGACTTGACGCAGTAACCAGAATGGCTGCTATGGCAAACCCGATTCAAAAGGCACTGGCGGTAAAAAAAGTTGTACAACAAGGCACTGCACAAACCTCGCGTAAATCACGTGCCGAAATGGAGAAGCATTTCAAACAACTCCCAACACACGTTAGAAACGAATTGATCAAAGGAGGAGTTCGACTTGCAGACTACACGATCTATTCGATCAAACCGATCAACTCCAAAACCATCAAGCTCTTCGAACCGCAGGATGATAAGGAAGTGGGTGTACGAAACATTTCGAACGCCAAACTGCCGAAAAACATGGTTTTCATGGTCAGTGGTATTTACCTGCTTGCAGGAACTGTAACCGATCCGACTGATCCTGAAGGACACAAGGCAATCAGTTTCAGAAGTGTTAATGGATGGCCTGCAATTGCCAACGGTGAGTTTTCACTCAAAGCCAACCGTAAACAGATCATCCCTGAGAACCAAGCGATCCGAAGATTTGTCACTGACAACGATCAAACGATTCCACTTGGGTATTACAAACTCGACAACCCGCGATTGATTCGTGACGAGGAACTGATCGAATTTACCGTGGAACTCGGAACGCAATTGGGTATTCCGGCAAACACCTGGCTGTATGTCGGACTAGACGGAACCGGAACAACACCGTGATAAAAGAAGGATAGTACGAGGGGGTTAGGAACCCTAAAGACTAACTCCCCGCTATCCTCATTTGATTCATCCACCTTAAATCAATAGTCATGAGTTTTAAGCACAATTTGATAAAGGAAAGGTTCGACCTTACCATATCGACCGCAGGTTCATCCGTCAAAGGTGAATTTGAACTAGACAAGAACGCCAAACACCTGATCGGTATAGCAATTACCTCTGATAGAGACGATTTGCTTTACTATCGAGGAAGTCAAAAAATCATGCTCAATGATATTGAGATCTTCCCGGAAGATTTTGAAAGCAGACTTCTTCTCTGCGGACTTCACGTACCACCGGATCAGCGAATGGTTACCCTTGGAAATCTCTCTACGGGTAACGGGAAACTAGACATCCTTTACAAGGATTTCAACAGTGCCCTTACCACCTTCAGCCCTTACCGGGTAACATTCTATGCCTTTTCAGTAGTCAATCTCGAAACACCACATTAGTCATGCGTAAAGTTCTCGTTCATACCGAAACCGTAAAAAACAAAGCCGCGAAACTTCAGCTTCAGATTAAGTTGCCGAAGGACGTTAAATGTATTCAGTCCATTACCATTACAACAACTGGCTTTGGAACTGACCCATCTCCGAAAAGAGAAGTTGGTTGGCTCTGGCTTAGACTTCCAAATCATTCGGATGTGTTTTTTGCGGAAATCATTCGATCCAATGTTGCTGACCCGATTTTGGTTGGTTCACCAATGGATTTGTTGCCAGAGGAAATCGGCTTCGGTGAAGCTTGGATTGATGGTAAGTCGGGAACAACATTGGCGATTGATATTTCAGAAGATGCCAAAATTTTGGAAGGCTTCTATACGGATCGATTACGGGAGACATTCTTTGCGCCCTATCAGGTTTCAATTTACTTAAATCTTGAAGTATGACTGAGGGACTTGCCATCGAAATCGCTGCTCAAAAAATGTGTGAGCTAGGAATAGGTAAAGATTACCTTCTTCGCTACCGCCATTTTCTTGTTGAACCATCAGGTACAAGAGTGATCAAAGGAGACAATCACCTCTACATTTTGCTCACACCTGAAACTGATGCTCGGGTTAATTCCAAGAATGGAATCTACGATGCCAGGGATATTGCAATTAACGAAATGCAATACCTGCACGGTGGCGAAATCACCCTGTTCAATCAGAACCCGAAGCTTATAGTCTCCATCAAATTCTTACAAGTTATTCCAATTCAATAAAACACCTAAGTCATGGACTTTTTAGATCAAGAAAAACGAAACAACCAAAGCCGTACAATTGAGGAACCTTACTCACGGGACCGGATTGATGCTATCAAAAGGATCATCACTCACTGTACAGAAATTGGAGAACCTAAATTCTATTCCTTGCTTGTGGACGGTGAAATGGTTATCCCAAGAACAAAAGACCCGGAAAAGTTCGACATCTATAAAGACTTTATCGAACCACACACAGAAGTGATAGAGATAAGAACGTTTTACGGCACATCTCCCAACTGCAAAGTGTATCGCTTCCTTTTGAAAGAAGTACCCAAATCAACATTCCAGGGACTTGGTGCAGTTGAGGTCAATGAGAAGATCGAACAAGCCCTTCGGCAGCAGAAAATGGAAACAACCATTATGCTGCTCGAAAAGGACAATGGAATACTCCAGGAACAAATTCTTGGCTTGAAAAAGAAGCTAAAAGGGTTCAAAAAGTTGCAAGCGCAGCTTGATGAGAAACAACTTGATCTTGGCGATATACTTACCAAAGGGATGCAACTCTATGGTGTTGTAAAAGGGCAAAATATTCCAGGCTCCGAAGTTCCTGTTCAGGGTTTACCATCCACTCCGGTTTCAGAAGTACAGATTGAAAAAGAGGATAGCGAAGCCGACCGAATGTTCGAAGCCATGAAATCCGAGTACTCCGAAAAACAACTCACAAAAGCAATTCACGCATTTGAACTCTTTGCAAAGCACCCGGAGCTAAGGGAAGAGTTTCAAAAAATAATCACCTCTAAAATCAAACAAGATGAATAAACACAAATTCACCCTCACCATTGAGGGTAGCGAGAGTGAAGCAACAGAAAAAGCCAACGGGCTTGCAATTATTGCTTCGCACCTATCAGCAAAGACAATTTCTGCTTTAGCAAAAGTCATTCAAAATGATCCCGCTAAAGTTGAACTTGCCAAACGCTTTCTTGGTGTAAAGTAGCATAAAAGACCACCCAAATCATGAAACGCGAAGTTGTCTTAGTGCCTTCGCCACGTTCAAGGCAAATTGCTTTGAGGCCAAGGCAATATGCCGTAAGCACGAAACATCAGAGTGTTTGGAATTCATTAAGCGATAAGGAAAGAAAGCTTTACGCTTCAATTCTCGCGGGTCTTGGAGTTGTAACCGCAGGGACATTAATCTTCCTACTGGTTCGAAGCCGATTAAGAGCAGCAAGAGCGAGAGTTGAAGAAAGCAAAGCCTTCGGAAACAGCAAGCACGCAACCTGGGCAAAACAGTTCAAGCAAGCCTTTGATAATGATGGATGGTGGGGAACCGATGTTCCACTTGTTCGCAGAACTATGACAGCCATTCCGTCCAAGGAGGACTTCAAAAAGGTGCAAGAATCCTACAAAGCCCTTACCAGTGGTGGAAACCTGATCATGGATTTGTCGGATGAGCTTACAAAGCTGGAATACGATGAAATGCTCACCATCAAGAATGCTAAACCTGAGAAAGCCAAAGGTGCAGAAGCTGTAAAAATCTACGACCCAAAAGGATGGGCAAGACGATTGAACGCAGCAGTTAGCTACACCTGGATAGGGTTCATGCCCGGAACAGACGAGGACGCAATCAAAACCGTCTTCCGGGAATTCCCGAACAAAAAGGCTTTCTACGATACCGCCGCAGCATACAAAAAAATGTATGGGACTTCACTCAGTGCCGATTTAGACGGAGACCTTGACTGGTCGATGAATTGGCGAGCAATGATCAAAAAGAAATAACAATCAATATGGAACCACGCACAAAATATATCCTGTATGGTCTTGCCATAATTGCAGTTGGAACCGGAGGCTATTTTCTGTATAAAAATTACAGCGATAAAAAGACAGCACAGAAAATTGATGACTTTGAAGATGATGTAAAGGAAGGGAAAATGCCCGATCCGGTAAGCACCTCAACGCCTTCAAGCCTTCCCGCACCAACTCCTTCAAAACCACGGCTTCCGTACAAGCCAAAACCTGCTAATTCCACTTTCCCGTTAAAACGCGGAAGCAAAGGAACGCTTGTAAAAGATGTGCAAACCGCCCTTATTAAAAAACATGGTGGTAGCATTTTGCCTAAGTACGGAGCGGATGGATATTACGGTGGTGAGATGGAAACGGCACTGGCAAGTAAAGGCTTACCTACTGTGATTGATTCTGATGTTTATGGAAAAATCATAACGGGCAATACCGGAGCACCAAAAGGAGAAAACAAAGGAAAGAAGCCCTCTGGCTCAACATACGCAGCCGACAATTCAATAGCCGACGACATTTATGCAGGAGTAATGCAAATCAACATTGATTCGGCGCTCAGGGGCTTGTTTAAGATCGGTAGTGTCAACGAGTACATTAGGGTAAACGAGAAATTCAAGAAAAAGGAAATCAACGGAGTAAGCAAGACTATAGTAACCGCGCTTTCTCATGCCTTCCCTCGTGAACCGGAAAGAACCAAGTATCGTGCGCAGCTATACCGCATCGGTCTCAAGTGGAGAAACGATAAATGGGAATTGTCCGGCTTGTTCGGAGCCGAAGGCAAGAAAATCATGACGATCAAAAAAACGAAAGTGTGGCAAGCCAATGGAGTTTCCATGAGTGTTCCTGCCTATACAATCCTTGGAACCTTTCGACGTGGCAGAAACGGATTAACTGAATTCAAATCAGCCGATGGTCGCATACTCTATGTTCAAACGATGTATGTCAAGTACATGAAAAATGATCCCGGAATATAAAAAAGCAACCGGACTAAAACGAGAATTCGGAATCAACATTCTTCGTTCAACTAAGAATCCAATTAGCGGATGTTTATCCAGGTAAACGGTTTCTTCCTCAACGGATTCTGCAATAGTTAACAAACTATTGCAACCACCTATCAGCGTTGCCAATGGGTAACGGAATCAGAGTTACAGAAAACTGTAACTCTCAGAAAATCACCTTGATCAAATTTTCAAAACTATGATCGCTGAGATAAAAAATTTAGCTCAGGAGAAAGGCTTTGCTATCTACGAAAAGCCTTACTACCTAAATATTTGGGGCTTTCGTGCAAATAGTAAAGTCCCTAATACATTTGATGATGAGTTCCATGTCTTCATGAACATTGGAACGGAGCAAAAACCTAAATGGGCGTATTGGGTGTTTAAATGCACCACCGATCCCGGAACATTCTGGCTGAAAAATCCAATGACCAAATATGGTACAGCGATTCTAAGTCCAGGACAGTATGTAAACGCCTACCAGATCGGTCTGCACCGGAACAAATATCACGCACTTGTTCAGACGGGTGGGAAAGTGACGGTGATCCGTGATTACAATCGAAATGCCGTTTTGGATTTCGGTTTGAATGAACACCAAACGGGGTATTTTGGAATTAACATTCACCGTGCAAATCGTACTGGTACGACCTACACCGTTGATAAGCATTCTGCGGGTTGCCAGGTATTCAAAAATGCGGATGATTTCGACTTCTTCATGAAGCTCTGTGAAATCCATCGTCACTTCCACGGTAATCGATTTACCTACACCTTGGTCGACAAGCGAATCGAATACCGGAAAAGCTTGACAAGCAAGACTATAGCAGGTGTGCTGATAGGTCTTGTGGTAGGCGGCTATTTCCTCATCATTTCCGACGAAGATGAGAAGGCAGCCTAATTATCAAAAGCTGAATTTCATTCTTTCTGTCATCGGATTTATTGGCAGTCTGGGGTTTTATGTCGGAGTACTGGAAAAGCAGTATTCCGACAACTCAGAAAAGCAACTAATCGAGCAGTTACAGAAAGAAAACAAATTCCTGCATGAACTTCTAAAAGAATGTCATCCACCATCATCAACAACCATCATGAATAATCAAAACACAAAGCAGAAAGAAGATGCTTTCATCATGTGGACAACGGATAACCTGACACTTGGTGTTAAGCGTAACCGACCACAGACGGAGAAAGTCGCTTTTTCCCTTGGTATCGAAGATAAAACACGAATCAAGGAATTGACAGAGTATGCCGTAGTTGAGCGTGCAAGAGATATTGCAACCGGTTCAGGACTTCCAAAAGAGAAATACGCAAAGATCGTTCGGCTGTATGAGGATCAAACGAATCTTTCGTTTCGAACTTCTCAAAGTATTCTGCTCAATCAGTATTCCACCCCCGCACCAATTGGTTATTTGATGGGGCTTTTCTGCGGTATTCAAAGCGGGACAAAACACGCTTTTGAGCCGTCAGCAGGAAACGGACTTCTTACTATTGCAGCTTATCCAAAAATGGTAACGGTCAACGAAATCGACAAAAACCGCAGGGATAACCTGGAACGCCAAAACTACTTCAGAATCACAGCAAAAGATGCTTCAAAACCTTTTGCCGATTATAAGAAATCCTTTGATGCCGTCCTTACCAATCCTCCATTCGGTAGTATCGGACGAGGGAGTAATATCATGGTACAAGGCTACAAGATTTACGACCTGGATCACTACATGGCTATCCATGCTTTAGATACCATGAAGGACAATGGTAGGGCAGCAATCATTATTGGTGGTCATTTGACTTTCGACGAGAAAGGACGAATTAAGGCAGGTAAAAACCGGATATTCTTTAACTACCTCTATCATTTCTACAATGTTGTTGATGTAATCTCAATCGATGGACACAAGCTCTATTCGAAACAGGGGACGTCTTTTGATGTAACACTGATCCTCATTGATAGACGAAAGGCAAACCCTGACGGAGCAGCACCATTGCGCAGCGAATCCAGTACAGAGCCAATTCATTCTTTTGATACACTTTACAAACGGGTTGAGCCAAATTTTTATGGTCTAGCTACAAAAACGATAAACAAGTCACTTCGTGATCGTGCCCTGTCACTGCTCAATGACCTTCAAAAGGGTAATTCACTGGAAGGACCATATACACCATCGTCAAAAGCCAAAGCACTCGAAACCCAGGTTCCTGATTCTATGGACTTCGAGCTACACGAGGCACTTAAACGAATAACGGAAGATGTTGGTGGCGATATGGACAATTTTGTTCGTCACCGCCTTGGGTATCGCACCAAAGATGAACTGCATGACGTTCTGGCAGCAGAACAGATTGATGTGGTCGGTATGGCGATTTACAACATCGAGGCACTTGGTCAAGGTATCATTGTTGGGGATCAAACCGGAATCGGGAAAGGACGTGTTGCCGCATCGATGATCCGGTATGCTCACCTACAAGGTAAAAGACCAATCTTCCTTACCGTTGCAGCTAACCTGTTCTCGGACATTTACCGGGATTTGAGCGCAATTGGTTCAGGCGGGTTAAAACCGTTCATTGTAAATGCTCGCGAGGGGAAAACAGATGTAAAAGACGAAGACGGATTGGTAATCTATCAGGCTCCGGTTGCCATTGAGCAAAACAGGGTATTCGAAAGTGGTGATTTAACAGGGTATGACTTTGTAATGGCTACTTATTCTCAATTCAATTCACCTGGAAAAGGTGGAACAAAAAGAAGCTTTCTTCTTGATGCAGCCAAGGATGCAATTCTAATCATGGATGAAAGCCACATTGCCAGTGGTTCTTCCAATACCGGAACATTGATGAAAGACGTGGTACGTGAAACCTACGGTGCAGTCTTTCTTTCGGCAACCTTCGCTAAACGCTCGGATAATATGCCAATATATGCACTAAAGACGGCGATTTCCGAAGCCAGTATGTCCAAAGAAAACCTCATTGAAGCAATCGAAAAGGGAGGTGTTGCAATGCAGGAAATCCTAGCGGCACAACTTGTAGCAGAGGGGCAAATGGTCAGACGCGAAAGAACTTACGAAGGGATAGAAGTAAACTACATGACCCTTGACAAATACGCAGAAGAACATTCGGCAATTGCAGACAATATTACTTCGATCCTGCGCGACATTATCCAGTTCCAGGAAATCTACGTGGATAAACGTGTGGAGGAAATGGACGAAATGGTTGCCGAAAGCGGAGCTGAGGTTAAAGAGCGAGCTGGAACACATAAGGCGGGTGTAGATAACTCACCGTATTTCTCCAAGGTCTTTAATGTCATTAACCAGATGCTTTTCTCAATCAAAGCAGAGGCAGTTGCACATCGTGCAATTGAGCGGTTGAAGGAAGGTAAAAAACCAGTCATTGCTTTCTCCAGTACTATGGGAAGTTTCCTGGAACAACTCGAAGATGAAACGGGAACACCTGTGGTACTCGGTGAGAGCGTAAATGCTGATTTCGCGGTTGTCCTGGAAAAAGGATTGGAAGGTGTGCTGCGTTACACGATTACTGAACCAGACGGTTCAAAAACTCACCTAACGTTCGACCTGGACGAACTTGGTACTAGAGCAAGAGAAGAGTATCAGCGCATTCACGATCAAATCCATCAGGTTTCGACCGGAATCTCGATTTCTCCAATTGATGTAATCATTGGAATGATTGAAAAAGAAGGGTATTCCGTTGCCGAAGTTACAGGGCGCAAATTGAAGCTTGAATTAAAGGGTAACCGGGGTGTGGTTCAGCTTCGCAAGCGATTGAATACAACGGATGCCTTTCGCAAATTCAACAACAACGAAATAGATGTACTGCTGATCAATCAAAGCGGTAGTACAGGTGCATCCGCTCACGCAATTTCCACAAGTAAAGTTCCACCATCAGAGGTTAAACAACGTGTGATGATCGTGTTACAGCCAGAACTGGACATTAACATCGAAATCCAGAAGCGTGGTAGAATCAATCGTACAGGACAAATCTTAAAACCGATTTATGATTACGTAAACTCTGCTATTCCGGCAGAGAAACGACTAATGATGATGTTGCAGAAAAAGCTAAAAAGCCTTGATGCCAACACTTCTTCAAATCAAAAACAGAGTAGTCAGATTTTGAATGTGCCGGATTTCCTCAACAAATACGGTGATGTCATCGTGGTTTCGCATTTAAAGGAAAATCCTGACCTCAACAAATTGCTTGGTGATCCGGTAAATATTCTTGGTTCTAAAAAATCGCAAAAGGAAGATGAGATACTAAAGGAGGATGCCGCTATAAAAGTTTCCGGGCGGGTTGCGGTGCTATCAGTCAAAATGCAGGAGGGCTTTTATACGGAAATCACCGAGCGATATGATAACCTGGTTAACTACCTCAAACAAACGGGAGAGTATGATTTGGAGGTTGAGGAAATGGACTTGAAAGCCAAAACAATCAATACCAAGGTTCTAATTATGGGGCGAGGTGGTAACACTTCATTTGGTGATGATTCATACCTGGAAACGGTCGAAGCCAACATCCTAAGAAAGCCTTACAAAACCGATGAACTTAAAAACATCATCCAGCAATCACTAAATGGTAAAACACCATTTGAAGTTCAGCAAGCAATAAAGCTTGAGTTTGAGACCAATAACCAAAAGTTCTATGAACAAGAAATCAAATCCATCCGACATACTTGTGAGAAAATCAGAGCAGGTGTTTGGGATGAAACGAAGATCAAAAAACTTAAAAGCAAGACAAATCCAGAACCGTATTATGATGCTGTTCAGGATCGGATGATGGAAATCGATGCGTTAGAAAAAACAAAACTGGCTGAGTTTGAAGAGGTAAATAAACGCAAGATTGAATACTTAAAGCGGTTCTTTGATTTCTTCACTGTTGGAAAACAACTAAACTATCCTGAAGAATCATTCGATGGTCAAACGGTCAATCATTTGGCTGTATTCCTGGGATTCAAAATTGATCATAAACGACAGAATCCTTATGCTCCGAGTTCCATCGGTCTTCGTTTTGCAATTGCTTCTTCGCAGAAACATTTAGAGCTACCTGCAAGCTATGGAGTTCAGATAAACGCAATTATTGGAGCAAGTTCTCATATTCCGGATAAGGGGATTGAACATACTCTTTACGTGTGGGGTGATGCCATTTATTCAGCAGGTAAAGACCGTCACATCCGATACATTGTCACCGGAAACATTCTACAGGCATTCTCAAAGTACAAAGGCAAACTGGTTAGTTATTCGACAAACGATGGAAAGACCAATAAAGGAATTCTATTACCGGAGTATTGGGACGTAGAAAAGGCGGTTGGAGATCAGATTGATATTCCGATCAGCAAAGCCTTGAATCTCTTTAAGTCGCTCAAAGTTAACGGTGAGATTTCAGCAAGCCATGGGATTACATTTTTCAGGTTGCATGAGAATATGTACCGAATGATTGTCAACGGTTCCATACGAGACGGTGGCGAAGTATTCCTGAACAACAATGTGATACAGCTAACCTTCAACCGCAATTTTGAGAAGGTTGGTAAAAACATGTCAGCACATATCGAAGCTTCGGATTTACCTCAAATGCTGGAAGTTCTCGAAGATGATATTGGTGTATCTGTTAAGATGACTGAAAACGAGGTTACGAATGTCGGGCTTACCGAAAAACGAGTGAAGCCTCGTGTAAAGATCACACCGCCATCACAGGAAGAAGCTAAGGACGAGAGAGTGCGAAGACTGCGCCTCAGAGCAAAAGCCCTTGAAATCGAATTGCAATTATTAAAACTTAAAAATCGTGCGTCATGATAACAACAGCAAATTATTACGATGTTATCTCGCGAGTTAAAATCAACGAGCTAACACCTGAATTACAACGAAGCGCAAGTTTCGTTGACGAAGTATCGAACAACGGAAAAGATTGGTCGCCCTACCATGACGATGACGTGGTTAAAAGAACCATTGATACCTATTTTTCTTTGCTCGAAGACATCGTTAAAGTACCTGCAACAAAAGAAGTAGAACAAGCGCCAAAGAAAACAAGTATGTCTTTGAGAAGCAGAGTTCCGTCAAGAGCAAGTAAAACCAGTTCTTCTCTTCGTATTGTCAAACGTAAAGGACAACAAGTCGAAAGGATAAGCGAAGAACTTCGTTTTCTGGATAGTTACGTGTCCATGGATGGTAAAACCAAAACCATTGACCAGATACGTTCTTTTATTGGAAGGCTTCAGAGAGCAATCGCAGAGAAACGACTAAGAAAAACCTCTCCATACGCAAAGGACATTGACAACCTACAAGATGATTTGATTCGGTTGCACAACAATATGCTTGCTTCAAAAGGCAGAAAGGAACGTGTGATTCAGATCAAAGAGGAGAAGAAAAACTACCTACTAAATCTTGTGGGTAAACAGGAACTTATGCAATCTGTAAAGTTCATCAAGTCATATATCGGATTACAGGGAAAAGAGATTCCAAGTAAGAAGGCAAAAAACCTTCATAATCGTATTGCTAAGGCTGTAAACAATGAAGCCGTTACCGAAAAAGACCCTTATTGGAAACAACTCGAAGAGGTAATGTCCGGTCTAAGAACCTTTGTTTCAAAGTACCCTACCAAAGGAATATTGAGTATTCCAAGTCGGGAGTTAAATGGTTTCAATGGAATTTTGTCTGGCTTTGAAACGACAGAATCTCGTCAAGCTCTCCGTGAGGAAATGCCTCTGAAAAACGTGATGATGAATAGCATGGATTTCGTGAAAATGAAATTCAATAAAATAGGATTCACTGGTAAGTGGCTCGACTTTATTGGCAACCCATCAAAAGGTTTTTTGATCCTCGTTCACGGGCAACCAAAATACGGCAAATCCATCATGTGTGTTGATCTGGCCAGATACCTTGCTGAAAACTTTGGAATGGTACTCTATGTTGCCAAAGAGGAAGGTCTTGATGATACGCTCCGCGATAAGCTGGAGCAATCAGCCCATCCAAACCTTATCGTTTCCGATTACCTACCTGACAATTTTGATGGATTTGACTACGTGTTCCTGGATAGTATTACTCGCCTTGGTTTAAGACCGGAAGACCTATTGAGATTGAAGGATCAAAATCCGGGTGTCTCCATCATTGCAATCAGTCAGGTAACAAAAGCAGGGAAAGCGCGTGGATCGAATATGTTCTCACATGACGTGGATTCAATTATTGAATTCCCTCAGAGAGGTAAAGCAGTTCAATACGGTAGGTTCAATCAGGGAGGTGAACTAAACGTATTCCAATAATCACATAAATCAAACATCATGAAAAAGAAAAAAAGTGTAAAGCGACCAGTGCGTAAGACCGTAAAACGCCCGCTTAGAAAAACCAAAAAACGTGTATTGAAGCCGTCAGTTCGGTCTGTGAAACAAAAGTTCAAATCAGGCGATTTTGTCTACAGTCCGTTGAACCCAACGGAAAAGCGTCAAATCTGTGATGTGAAGCAACTCAGAACCGGAACAAAAGGCTTCCAGTACAAACTTACCCTAAGCGATTCTAAAGGTCGTCCGAAAAAAAGCGGCTGGGTAAACGAGAAAAGCCTTTCACGACGCAAGTAGAAGTATTAACCACCAAAATCAATTCAAATGAAAACAAAGTATGCGTTAGTCCTCTCTGGTGGAGGATTCAACGGTGCATTCCAATTGGGTGCGCTAAAATACATCAATGCCAACTGGTCAAGAATCTGTGATCATCCAACCGCATCCATGAAATTTGATATAGTTGCAGGAGTAAGTACGGGAGCATTGAATGGAGCTTTGGTGTCTATGAATCAATTCGCTCAACTTGAAAAAATTTGGGTTGAGCGAATTGCAAAAGGAGGCACTTCCGAAGTTTATAATTCCGCATTCATTGATACACATTCAACCGAGGACAATTTAAAGTTCAAACTTGATCTGGAGCAGCTAAAGAAGATGTTTAAGTTCCAGATCAATCTTGACCTTTCCTTGCTTGACAAGATAGGTTTGATCTTTTCAAAGTCGAAACGTAAGGAAGTGCTGAATCAGTTGATTGAGGGTGCAAAAGCATCCTTGATAAAGCAAGTTCATTCATTCAGAAGTGTTGCTGATAACTCGCCATTACGTGATAAACTTCACGAGTACCTTGACAGATCAAAAATTCATGAAACCAAATTCATTTGTGGTTTCGTCTCACTGAATTCAGGCATCTATCACAGTGTCATGCACAGTGATTTCTGTTCAGATACGGACTTCATTAACGGAGTGCTTTCATCAACAGCAATGCCCGTTGTTTGGAATCCGGTTGAGAAAGTGTCATTCTACGAACAGGGTAAGGTGAAAGAAGCCTATCACAACGTAGATGGAGGTCTGATGAATGTTTCGCCTCTTGGTGATGTGATCAATCAAATCTCTTTAGACGAAGAGGATTGCAAATACAAAATCATTATTATCAACTGTAATAGTGGTGTTCCGAAGTATCAGGACTTTTCTCAAAAATCTATCGGAGGAATTGCTTCGCGTTCCATCTATGATCTTGCCCTCACCGAGATATTTCGTAATGATCTTAGCAATTTCCTTACGCTTAATGATGTCGTGAAGCAGGTGAAAGAGGCAATGCCCGGGATGAACCTTTACAACGCTCAAAGAAAGCCAATTCGTGCCTTTGATGCAGTTGTTATCAGTCCGGATAAAGATTTCGATTTGGGAAACCCTCTGATCGCAAATGAGAATCTGATTTCAAAGCGGATTGATCATGGTTTCAGACAAGCAAGATTAACCTTATAACCCCTTGTCATGGAAACCAAAATCATCTTACTCGCTTTGGAGAAACTCACCGAAGAGTATGAACAATTGAAACGAGAAGTTGGAGAATTACGCTCTGAGTTAAATTCTGCGAAAAGCGGGCAAATAGCTCAGAGCAATTCTGACTTCATCCAAATGAAAGACGACGAACTTCTCGACTACAAAGAAGTTCAGATAATGCTTGGAATCTGTTATAACTCCTTAAAGAAGCTAATTGATTCGGGTCAGATTGTTCCAATTAGATTGAACGAAAGAAGGGTTCGATTCTCAAAGCAGTCTATCCAGAATTACATTAAAACTAAATCCACCAGATCATGAAAAAGGCGAAAGATTTAAGCGTTAGCGTAAAGTTGAAATCAGGATTGCTCAACAACATTCCAATAATCTTGGTATTGAGCTATGGTTATAAGGCGGTTGATCTGACTACTGGTAAATCAAGTTATAAGCAAGTTATTTATTACTCCGGATTAACTGTTGATCGGGATGAATGGGATTTTAATAGAAAAACTCCGCTTTCGAAAGAAAAAAAGACGGCTTTGGAAAATATTATTGCTGAAGCGAAAAATTCTTATCAGTATCTGATCCGTTCAAAGAACCGAGATGAAATACTATATCCTGAAGAGTTAAAAAATGAGTTGGATATTAGGATCAAAGGTAACCGCACAGAGCAAGTAACTCGAAAAGTAAGAATTGTTGATTTCATTGATCAGGAAATTCTTGCAACAAAGATTGTAAGCGAAAGCCGGAAAAAGGCTTATAAAACACTGAGAAACAAGCTGTATGAATTTGAACAGGATTTAGGGAAGACAATTTTCTCCTCTGATTTCGATGCGGAAATGTTTCGAAAATTCATGGATAAAGAACGAAATAGAGATACGATGAACACCATAAACGCAATCTGGTCTATTCAAAAAAACATTAAGACTACGCTTCTAAAAATTGGTAAGAAATATAAGATTGAGGTATTCAATCCATCGACCGATTTAGACCGTGGAGAGCAGGTAAAACCCGAAGTTGCCAATACAATTTACTTCACAATGGATCAAATAAAGAAAATTGTAGAATTTGAACCCAAGGATGAAAAAATGCGTAATACCAAATTCATTTTAATGATATTAATTTTTACTGGTTGCCGGGAATCAGATGTTTATAAGATTAAACCAGAATTCAAATATTCCGCTAAAGGTTCTGAGTTCAACTACGCTAAATATATTTCTCAAAAAAGTAAGGTAGAGATTATTACCCCAATCCTAAAACCATTGCAATGGATGTTCGACAAGTTCAACGGAGAATCACCAAAAAAGGTAGCTCAACAAACTTTCAACGATGACGTGAAAATGTTGGCAATGCAATGTAAACTAAACGAAGAAGTGACGATCTCACATACCGACGCGAAAGGCGTAAAGCAATTCGTTACTAAGAAATTTTATCAATTCGTATCATCCCATATAGGCAGACGTTCTTTTATTACGAATCTGATAAATTATATCCCGATACCTATTCTTACGAAGATAACCGGGCACGTTCTTCAGGATAACGAAATTATCTACGGTTACAATAAGATTTCCCTAATCGAAAACGCAGCATTATTCAGACGGTTATTAAGCAGAGTAATGGAAGAAAATAAAGACGACTTCCCATTAAAATTGGTTTAAACAAATGGTTGTATCTGGGTTCTAAATTGGGTTCTAAATTTTGATAAAAATCAACGAAATTCGTTCATTTTCAATAAAACTCATTTAGTGTCAAAAACCACCGAAACCCCAGTGAACATTGATATATAATGAATGTTGCTGAAATGGAAAAGTTGTCCGTGTGGGACCACGAAGGGAGGCGGTAGCTTCCCTTTTTTGTTTTGAAGGTTTTGCTCAGCTTCCTCTCTTGAGGGAGGATTGAGGAGGGTGACTTCATCTTGAAATGATACCTCTTAATTGATTCTCAGATTTTTTTGATAGTTGATGCTTAGAGATACTTAACCCGTCATAGATTTTTTCTCTTCTCGCCTTCAATATGGAGAATAAATGACGAAAAGGACAAAAGATCCGGGAAGTCGTCTTATGTCCTTTGTCTTTCGTCTCAAAATATCCCTACAACATCATCCCCCCTGAAACTTCGATGCGTTGTCCGTTGATCCATTTGGCGTCTTCCGAACACAGGAATGCCACTACACCACCGATGTCTGTTGGTAAACCAACACGCCCCAAAGCCGTTACGCCTGAAATTTGATTGTTCAATTCCTGGTTATCACGAACCTGGCCACCTCCGAAATCGGTTGCGATTGCTCCGGGAGCTACAACATTTACAGAAATACCGCGTGAACCTAGCTCTTTCGCCAGGTAACGACTCAATACTTCAATGGATCCTTTCATTGTTGCGTAGGCTGCGTAGCCAGGGAAAGAAAAACGCGCAAGACCGGAAGAAATGTTGATGATTCGCCCGCCGTCGTTCAGGTAGTTTAATGCCTTTTGAGTAAGAAAGAACACGCCTTTCAGGTGGATGTTCATCACTTGATCGAATTGTTCTTCCGTTGTTTCTGCAAATGAAGCGTGAAGCCCTGTTCCGGCATTATTGATGAGAAAATCGAAGTTTGGATTTCCCCTATGCTCCTTCAAATGGTCGGAAACCTTACCGAAAAAAGCGTCGAATGCTTTCACGTCACTGGTGTCGAGTTGAAAGGCAATGGCATTTTGTCCGAGTGATTTGATTTCCGCAACTACGCTGTCTGCTTCTGTTTGGTTACTGTGGTACGTAAGAATGATGTCTGTTCCTTTTTCCGCGAGGCGAAGCGCCATGTCTCGTCCTAATCCGCGACTTCCTCCTGTTACTAATGCAATTTTGTTCATGGTATCGTATTTAAATTTGATACCACAAAGTTCAGTCGGATGAAAAGGAAAGTGTTTGCGCTAATCAAACCATGATTTGTAAAAATCAAACCTTTCGTTAAGCTCTGAATGCTAAAGGGGCCTGAGTCGTTTGTTTCTTAAAGAAATTGGAGAAGTGTGCAACTTCCTCGAATCCCAGGGAATAAGCTATTTCGGAGATGCTCCAATCGGTTTGTTTGAGAAGGATCTTTGCTTCCTGTGTTAAGCGGTTGCTTATGATTCCGGTCGTTGTTTTTCCTGTACTTTCTTTCAGAACCTTATTCAGGTAGTTCACGTGAATGGCCAATCGGTCTGCGTAATCTTTTGCGGTACGCAGTGACAGTTTCTGGTTCGGCGATTCAATCGGAAACTGTCGTTCCAGCAATTCAATAAAAAGTGAAGTGACACGTGCATTGGCGTTTGGGTTAGTGTACAACGAAGTGACCGGCTGGAGCTTTTGTCCGTAGTGAATGAGTTCCAACACGTAATTGCGTAGTAGGTCGTATTTGAACGCGTATTCCGAAGCGATTTCTTTCTTCATTTTCAGGAAAATGGTTTCCAGTTTGTCTGCTTCTTCGTTCGAAATCTGAAAAACAGGAAAGCCTCCCGCCTGAAAGATCGGAAGAGTATCCAGATCGATCCCGGTTTTACTTTTCAGCAGAAATTCGTCGGTAAACACGCAGAAATGCCCGGATTGATTCGGATCCATCGGAATCCAGTGATAGGGAACTTTTGGTGTCGCGAATAACAAAGCGTTTTCGGCAATTTCAACCACTTTGTCTGCATATTCTGCACGGTTTCTTCCACGAATCAGACTGATCTTGTAGTATGCTCTTCGGTTGTAAGGCATTACCGATTTCCGCTTGACTTCTTTAATGGTTTCTGCCACATCGAAGATGTTGAAATGGCCAATTTCCTTGTTGATGTCAGGCGGAAGAAGAGCGCTGATTTCCTTACCGGTGAAGTTTGCTGCTTCCTGGTAAAACTCCTCAAGAGTTGTTTTGCCGATTTCTTTCATGATGTTTGCAAAAAACAAATATAGCGTAAAGGACTTGAGAACAGGTGGCCAAAGACTTTAGACTTAACGAGTCTATAATCTTTTATCTTTAATCTATAAGTCCGGTAAGAAAAAAAAATACCAAACGGTATTTTTTTATGTATCTTTGTTCCATGCAATCCAAATCGGAACGAACACGACAATTCATCATTGAAAAAACGGCGCCCATTTTCAACGAGAAAGGGTATGCCGGTACATCAATCAGTGATTTGACGGATGCCACGGGTTTAACGAAAGGAAGCATTTACGGAAATTTTGAGAACAAAGACGCTGTGGCTGTAGCTGCTTTTGATTACAACTTTCAGTTAGTTGTGAGTCACATTCGTTCCCGGGTTAGTGTTTGCGAAGGAAGCATAGAAAAGTTGTTGGTGTACCCGGCGATTTACCGTGAGTTTTTGACTATTCCTTTCCTGCAGGCAGGATGTCCGGTAGCAAATACGGCGTTGGAGGCTGACGATACACATCCGGAATTAAAAGAGCGTGCAGCAGCCGGGCTTCAGTTGTGGCGAGATTCCCTGGAGAGAATTCTCGTAACCGGAATGGAAAAGGGAGAACTACGTCCGGAAGTGAATGTGACGGAAGCTGTTGCTGTCATCGCCGGTTTGATTCATGGCGCAGTGTTACAGGCGAAGCTTTCGGGAAAATTACAGTACCTGAACGCTTCTATGGATTTTTTGGAAAAACAGATAAGGGACTTAAGACGATAGGCCGAAGACAAAAGACAGGGTCAGAAGGAAAAATTCCTCAACCTCCGGTCTACCGTCTTTTATTTTTAACCAAAAATATACCGGTTGGTATATTGCAAAATTACTTCGAAAATGGACGTTAAAACAGTTGAAGGATTTATCAAATATTACGAACGAACACGCGAAGCAACCAAGCGTGCAATTGCTGTGATTCCACCCGATAAACTGGATTTTTCCTACATGGAAGGGAAGTTCACCTTCGGTGATCAGGTGCGACACATTGCAGCTGTTGAACGACACGTATTTGCCCAGGTGGCAGATGGAAAAGCTCCGAATTACAAAGGCTGCGGGAAAGAACTCGCTGACGGGTATGAAAACGTTGTGGCGTACTTCGATCGCATGCACGAAGAATCCATCGCGATTTTCAACAAACTTTCCGATGAGGATTTGAACCGAAAAGTGGTCACCATGAGTGGAATGGAAACCGATCTTGGAAACTTCCTGCGCGCAATGCTGGTGCACGAAATTCATCACCGCGCTGCACTGCACCTGTACCTCAATATGGTTGGTGTTCAATCACCTGCCATTTTCGGAATTACCGAAGAACAACTCATTGAAAAAAGCAATTGACATGAAAGAAGTTTTTATTGTTGCTGCAAAACGCACCCCGATAGGCGGATTCCTTGGAGGCTTATCCGGTTTCTCCGCAACCGAACTTGGAGCGCACGCCATCCGAGCGGCCATTGATTCCATCGGAATTGATCCGAAAACGATTGATTCCGTTTACATGGGAAATGTACTTTCCGCCAACCTGGGACAGTCACCAGCGCGACAAGCAGCAAAATTTGCCGGAATTCCGAATGAAACAGATGCAACAACCGTAAATAAGGTCTGCGCTTCCGGCATAAAGGCAACTTCACTCGGGGCACAGCAGATTCAGTTGGGACTGGAAGACCTGGTCATCACCGGCGGGATGGAAAGCATGAGCAACACGCCGCATTATACGAACCTACGTCAGCAAACAAAACTGGGAGACGAACGGTTCATCGACGGATTGCTGAAAGATGGATTGACCGACGCATACAATCACCTGCACATGGGAAATTCAGCGGAATTGTGTGCTACGGAATTCAAATTATCGCGTGAAGTACAAGATGCCTACGCCCTTGAATCTTACCGTAGAGCGAATGAAGCAACAAAAGCAGGTAAGTTCCAATCTGAAATTACTCCGGTTTCGCTTACCGGAAAAAGTGGCGCTATAACAATGTCAGAGGATGAAGACATCTTCAAAATCATCCCTGAAAAAGTTCCGGTATTGAAGCCTGTATTTGTGGAAGAGGGAACAATTACCGCTGCCAATGCCAGTAATCTGAACGACGGTGCAGCTGCACTCATTCTCGCTTCTGCTGAAGCTGTGGAACGATACGGTTTGAAACCATTGGCGAAAATTCTGTCGTATGCCGATGCTGCTCAGGCTCCGGAATGGTTTACAACAGCACCTTCGCGAGCAATTCCTGAAGCTGTGAAGCGAGCGAACCTTGATTTAGGTCAAATCGACTATTTCGAAATAAATGAAGCATACTCTGCTGTGGCACTGGCGAATATGGAGATTCTGCAACTCGACCCAACGAAAGTAAATGTCTATGGCGGAGCAGTTGCAATGGGACACCCGCTTGGTGCTTCCGGTGCACGAATAATCTGTACCTTAATGTCGGTTCTGAAACAGGAAAACGGAAAGTACGGTGTTGCAGGGATTTGTAACGGTGGAGGAGGAGCGACGGCTATGGTAATCGAGAGAATTGAAAATTGAAAACAGGCAACCTGCCTATCGGCAGACAGGTTGAAAAGACGAAATTATGGAAAGTAATTATTTGGAAAGTGTACGCAAGCAATTTGCCTATTACAAGCAGCTTGGCGACAAAACGATGGAGCAGTTAACCGATGAACAGTTGTTTTGGCAATACAACGAGGAAAGCAATAGCATAGTGACCATTGTAAAGCATTTACACGGTAATATGTTGTCGCGATGGACCGATTTCCTGACAACCGATGGTGAGAAAGAGTGGCGTCAACGCGATGCTGAATTCGAACAGGAACACTTGTCCAAAGCGCGATTGCTGGAAATCTGGGAAGAAGGATGGAAAGTGTTGTTTACAACCCTGGATTCGCTTCAACCCAAAGATTTATCCGCCACTGTTTACATCCGAAATCAGGGTTGTA
>CBIHND010000002.1:0-274756 GCA_966211245.1 uncultured Fluviicola sp.
CGTCCGTTGAAATCCCTTTCTGATTCATTGAAAGGTAAGCAGGGACGTTTCCGTCAAAACCTATTGGGTAAACGTGTTGACTACTCCGCGCGTTCAGTAATTGTCGTTGGACCAGACTTGAAATTGCACGAGTGTGGTTTGCCGAAAGATATGGCTGCTGAGTTGTACAAACCGTTCATTATCCGCAAGATGATTGAGCGTGGTATCGTGAAAACGGTAAAATCAGCGAAGAAAATCGTTGACCGCAAAGAGCCGGTAGTTTGGGATATCCTTGAAAACGTATTGAAAGGTCACCCGGTACTATTGAACCGTGCTCCTACGCTTCACCGTTTGGGTATCCAGGCATTCCAGCCGAAATTGATCGAAGGAAAAGCAATTCGTCTTCACCCGTTGGTAACTACGGCATTCAACGCCGACTTCGACGGTGACCAGATGGCGGTTCACTTACCATTGGGTAACGCTGCAATTTTGGAAGCACAATTGTTGATGCTTGCTTCGCATAACATTTTGAACCCTGCCAACGGAGCACCGATTGCGGTACCTTCTCAGGACATGGTATTGGGTCTTTACTACATTACGAAAGCTCGTACAAGTACTGAGGACCACAAAGTAAAAGGTGAAGGAAGTATTTTCTACTCTCCGGAAGAAGTTATCATCGCACACAACGAAGGAAAATTGGATCTTCATGCTCCAATCAAGGTTAAGTCTTACGATTTGAACGAAGAAGGTGTTCCTGCGTTGATGATGATTGATACTACTTGTGGACGTGTGTTGTTCAACGAAGTTGTTCCACGCGAAGTAGGATTCCTTAACGATGTATTGACGAAGAAAGCATTGCGCGACATTATCGGTCACGTATTGAAAACTTGTGGTACGGCTAAATCAGCGAAATTCCTTGATGATATCAAAGAATTGGGGTACCAGATGGCATTCAAAGGTGGTTTGTCGTTCAACCTTGATCATATCATTATCCCGAAAGAAAAAGAAACGCTTGTTGCTAAAGCTGAGGCTGAAGTAAAAGAAGTGATGATGAACTACAATATGGGTCTTATCACAAACAATGAGCGTTACAACCAGATCATTGACATTTGGACGCATACGAACTCTCGTTTGACGAACACGTTGATGGATCAATTGAAAAACGACAATCAGGGATTCAACTCCATCTACATGATGTTTGACTCCGGAGCTCGTGGATCGAAAGAGCAGATTCGTCAGCTTTCCGGAATGCGTGGATTGATGGCGAAACCTCAAAAATCCGGTGCTTCAACACAGGAAATTATCGAAAACCCGATCCTTTCTAACTTTAAGGAAGGTCTTTCGATCCTTGAGTACTTTATTTCTACGCACGGTGCTCGTAAAGGTTTGGCCGATACAGCATTGAAGACGGCGGATGCAGGTTACCTTACTCGTCGTTTGGTTGACGTTGCGCAGGATGTTGTAATTAACATCGATGACTGTGGAACATTGCGTGGATTGGTTGCAACTGCATTGAAGAAAAACGACGATATCGTTGAGCCATTGTACGATCGTATCTTGGGTAGAACATCGGTTCACGATGTTTACAACCCGGATACAGAGCAATTGATCGTTGCAGCTGGAGAATTGATCTCTGAAACAGTTGCAGAAGCAATTGAGAAAGCTGGAATCGAAGAAGTTGAAATCCGTTCGGTATTGACTTGTGAAATGCGTAAAGGAGTTTGTTCGAAGTGTTACGGTCGTAACCTTTCAACACACCGTCCGGCGCAGGAAGGTGATGCAGTAGGAGTTGTAGCCGCTCAGTCTATTGGTGAGCCGGGTACACAGTTGACGCTTCGTACGTTCCACGTAGGGGGTACCGCTTCGAACATTGCCGATGAATCAGATTTGAAAGCAAAAGCTTCAGGTAAACTGGAAATCGACGAATTGCGTACAATCACTCGTAAAGGTGCAGACGGTGAAGCAAAAACGATCGTTGTTGGTCGTTCAGCTGAATTGAAAATTACAGATCCGAAAACAGGAGTTGTTTTGATGACTTCAAACATTCCTTACGGTGCTGAAATGATGATTGATAACAACGTTTCAGTGAAGAAGGGTGACGTAATCTGTAAGTGGGACCCGTATAATGCGGTGATCATTTCTGAAGTTTCAGGTAAGATTGTATTTGAAAATATTATTGACGGTGTTACCTACCGTGAAGAAGTCGATGAGCAAACCGGATTTACCGAGAAAGTGATCATCGAATCTCGCGATAAGAAGAAAAACCCTGCGATCCACATCATCGATCCTAAGACGAAAGAGGTGTTGCGTGAGTACAACATTCCGGTTGACTCTCACATCTCTGTAAACGAAGGAGATAAAGCAGAAGAAGGTGTGATCCTTGTGAAAATTCCTCGTGTTGCTGGTAAGACAGGGGATATCACCGGAGGTCTTCCACGTGTAACCGAGTTGTTCGAAGCACGTAATCCTTCTAACCCTGCTGTGGTTTCTGAAATCGACGGTATCGTTGAATTCGGTAAAATCAAGCGTGGTAACCGTGAGATCCAGGTAACTTCTAAAACTGGTGATGTTCGCAAGTACTTAGTTCCACTTTCCAAGCACATTCTTGTACAGGAAAATGACTTCGTACGTGCAGGTCAACCATTGTCTGACGGTGCAATTACACCGAACGACATCCTGAACATTCAGGGACCTACTAAAGTACAGGAGTACATCGTGAACGAAATCCAGGAGGTTTACCGTTTGCAGGGGGTAAAAATCAACGACAAACACTTCGAAGTGATCGTTCGCCAGATGATGTTGAAAGTTGAAATCATCGATGCAGGAGATACTCGTTTCCTTGAAGGACAATCTGTTCACAAAGCAGACTTCATGGAAGAAAACGATTCGATCTATGGAATGAAGGTTGTTGTTGATGCCGGAGATTCTACCGTATTGCGTCCGGGACAAATTGTTACCGCTCGTAAACTACGTGATGAGAACTCACAGTTGAAACGTGCCGATAAGAAATTGGTTGAATCACGCGATGCCGTTCCTGCAACATCAACTCCGTTGCTACAGGGTATCACCCGTGCGTCGTTGCAAACACAATCGTTCATCTCAGCTGCTTCCTTCCAGGAAACAACGAAAGTATTGAACGAAGCTGCAATCTCAGGAAAAGAAGATCACCTGTTAGGTTTGAAAGAAAACGTAATCGTTGGTCACTTGATTCCTGCAGGTACAGGTGTACGTCGTTTCCAGAAAGTACTTGTCGCAAACAAGGAAGAAATGGAAGCAATCTCTTAAAAGAAATCCGCATAGCGGAAAAAAAATAGGAATCCCCCGATCATATGATTGGGGGATTTTTATTTCCAACCTTTCGTTGTATTTTTCGTTTTCATAGAAACCTATATCTCTAACATGAAACAGTTTTACTTCCTCCTATTGTTACTATTCTGCAAAACAACATCAGCACAACAAATTGTCTATCAACCGATGCATGGAACAATAACATTGTGGTTGATGAATCATGGAATACTTGATGGAGGCGGAAGTCCTGTTGAATATCAAACCCGAACTATTGCTTCCGGAGATACAACGATAAACAGCGAAACCTATACACGTTTGTTCAGAGGGCCGTTAGATCCTGCAGCAGCTATGAATTATGTTGGAGGAATACGAGATGATATGACGAATCAACGGCGTTATTTTATTGATCCTTCAGGAGTTGAGACTGATATTACGATCAATCAATTTTTGGAAATAGGGGATACAGTTGTAGGTGCTGAAACACTGAATCTTGCGTTTAACGTTAACGGAGGTGGTGAAATTTTACAGGAAAATGACACTTTATTTGTTCAGGCTATTGATTCTGTATTGGAGAATAATGGGAATTACAGTGTGACATACCTACTCGGAATTAATCATACAGGAATGGATTATCCCAACATCGTCTACAATGCTGTTCGTGGTTTGGAAACATTCAATGGTTTTGAACACTGGGGGAGTACCTATTGTTATCATGAAGACGGCGAGCAGTCAGTGGAATCAACACCCTGGATGTATAGTTGCAATGCATATCTGGATGAAGAGATGACGCAGAAGCTTGTAGTTTCTCCAAATCCGGTTAGTAATACATTTAGCCTCAATGGTCCGAAAGAACTAAAGAGTTTGGAACTTTACAACATCGAAGGGAAATTGATTAAAGTATTTAATGCTTCTTTAGGCGCTAATGAACTGTCTGTTTCGGATTTGGATTCCGGGATGTACCTTCTGTCTGTGAATTCGGGTGAGCAAGTACTTCGTTTGCAAAAGAATTAAGAGTCTGAATAGAAATTGATATCCTCGAGTCTTTTTAAACCATCATATGGCCTACTTCAAACACCTATTGCTTCTACTGATTTTAGTGAAATCGTATAGCTTTCATGCTCAAACGGATACTGTTCCCCAAGTGCTCACGAAAGACAATCTGTACTGTGTTTTTGTAATTGATAAGATATGGACAGATCCGCGCTCAGCAGCAAAACGTTCTGCTATCGGACCGGTCAATTTTATCCAGATTGAGAACGGTTTTTTAAGTGCTGTCGGGAAAACACCAAAAGAGGCGTATTTATTTGCCGGGACTGTCGACAGCCTTGAAACGGATATTCTGGACAGCATACCTATACTCAGAATCTACGCAACAACTAATAACTATAACGTTCAGAACTTTCCATATATATTCGAATTTCAGCAAAGCAATGAAAATGTGATTATTCACAGTCGCAAAAGAAGAACTCAGACCAACCATTATTTTTTGGTGCATGCTGCGAGTGATGAGGAGCTAGAAGAGATTCGTGCATACATTAAGGAGAATGAACCGAAGTATTGACCGATTAGAACGTAAAATTCAAAAATGTGATTGATATCGCGATGTCGCGATATTGCGACATCGTAATATTGCGACATTAAAAAAATCTTAAATCATTGACTTTTAATTTGTTGAGCGCATCAGTTTTTCCTGGTGTTGTAGAAGTCCCTGATCCCTTACGGAATTCCTTCCCATTTTTAATGACCAACGAATTAAGAAACGCAGTTCAGTAGAAAAAATCATATTAGTCGATAATGAACTTTCCGCTCAATACCTTGTCATCAGCAGTATATACCTTTAGAATGTAAACACTTTTCGAGAGCTTCCCCACGGAAAGTGTGTGCTCGTTATTTCCTGACTTTATCGCCAGATCCTCACGTGTAACGACTGCAACTCCTGCAACATTGTAGACTACCAACTTTGCTGTGGTCTTCTTCTTCGAAGAGATTTTCACATTCAGTTCACCTCCGTCAGCTGAACAGGAAATCAGTTCGTAGTTACTTGTGTTGGAAACGACAGGATTAATTACAGCAACCGAGGAATACCTGAAGTGTTCGTTGTTGTCGACCATTTTCAGTCGATAGTACACCGTTGATGTATGGCCGATATCTGTATAACTATACTTGCAAATATCTGATCCGGTACATTTTCCAACCTGAGAATTGATTTTATTGAAAGTATTTCCGTCTGAAGAACGCTCAAGTTCGTAGCGTGAAAAGTCTTCCTCATTTGTTGCTTTCCAACTGATATTCACTCCATTCGATTGATTCGCTTCGGCAGTAAAATTCATCAGCGTAGTTGCCATTGGAGCAGGGACCGTTAAGCGGATATCGTCAATTGCAGCGGATGGATCCGTCCCAGAGCCGTTCCCGTTGTTTCTCCAGTTGTATCCGATTCGAACATTCGGATTGTTATCAAATGACGCAGGCAAAACCAAAGAGTAGGTAGTCCATTGTCCCTGACTATATCCATTACAAGCACCACAACAAACGCTGGTAAGGCAATATTGAAGTCCAACGGGCCAGGTTGCACCGTTGTCTGTACTTAATCGAAGTTGTAATCGATCATCCGAGCAACCGGCACTTCCATAGGCAATGAAATCAAAATACAGCGTAATTCCGGAATAGCCCATCGTATTAATCGTTGGAGAAACTGCCGTTCTGTATGTCGCATTTGTTGCTCCGGTTTCGTTAAAACTGGCTCCCATGTCTCCTCCTGCTCCAGGATTTGCTCCAATATGGAGACTTGCATCACCAACGCAACTGGAACCACATCCCGGTGGCGTAATACCTTCTTCGGCACAACTGATAAACCAATTGTTCGGTGCACCACCCGTTGTACCACCGTCGTTGTCCAGAATTGTCCAACCGTTCCACGTTGTGGCAATGCAATTGGATGCGCAACCGTTGTTGAAGTTGTCGCTCCAGATTGTTACTTGTGCTGATAAGGTAGAAGGTAGGGATAATAATGAACCGAAGGCGACCATGCGCCCGAACCTAAGAATTTTCATGTAGTAGCTTTTTAGTGTACCGTCTTTTCAAAATTTCCAGACATAGAAACATTGAAAATGAACAAGTTAAAATCAAAAGTATAACTTTTGTTGGAATACCTATCATGGGTGCTCCGAAAGTCATAAAACCGAGTAAGAGGTAGCCGGTTACTGTGATAGCTTTGAATAACGAACCGATATAAGGAACCTTTCCAAAACGTAAAGGTTTCTCCAATGTCACAAACAAACTTCCCCAGATAATGAAGCTTGCGAAGAGCGCGTGGAAAGAAATACAAACTGCTGAGCACACCGTCATCGCCAGAATTCCATTGGAAAAATTGAAATTCTCCGCTGTTTGTTCCTCGGTTCTGTAAATATTCTCGTAAACCAAAAAAAGCACCAGAATAAGTAAGAGCAGAGGGAAGTAATAGAGTGTAGTAGGATTTAGTGTCCAGTTTTCAGGATACTCCTGACGCGCGAGAAAAATTCCGGTAAGCAAGGCAGAGATATACCCAATAACCGCAAAGGAAGAAACGATAGAGAAACGAATAGATAGCGTGTGTTTCTTTAATCTGAAGATAAGAAGCAGAAGCAGCACTACATCAATGAGCAACAACAAAGAAATAGACGACTGGTCGTCAGGTTGATAAGTCAGATTCATCGCGTTATTCAGTTTTCCAAGAAAGAAAGGAATTGTCCCCGATAAAAAGAGTACGGTATAAATGCACCAGGTACCCAAAAATGTGCGGGTGATGCTACCGGTTTTCAGCCAGAGGTAATTCAAACTTGCCAAAACCAGCAGAACAATTTCAATACGGATTCCGAGTGTTGCGCCTCTGCTTAAGCTTGCCCCACCAATCGTCAGGTAAGAAAAAAGTATATCTGAAAACGAATTGATCGATAGGTAATTCATTTTCACATGTGCTCCTTGTGACACAATCATATCAATCATTGGTGCGGTAAGGGCAATCGAGAAGCAGCATACCACCAGCTTCATTATTTTCCTGACTTCGACCTTGGAAAAAAGGTGAAGTTGAAGCATGAAAGCAAGAACGATGAACGTGAACCAAAGAGCTATATGTAACGTGTCTTCACTACGAAATAAACGCTGATTGGAAAAGAATTCAAGACTTAATCGGACGCCTAGAATTGCGAGAAACAGGAGAATATAGCGCTTCAAAGGAAGGTCATAATTCTCTATCCTGTCGACGACCTGTGTGAAGAGTTGCTGTAGTTTTTTCATAGTAGTTATAGTATATAGCAGATTCCGGTACCCACTTTTTGCCGGTTTCGGGTAAGTTGAATGGCTTCGAACCGATACATCGAAGATTCTTTGACTGACTCATCAATGACAATTTCTAATTCCTGCGTGCTGTTGGTAAGTAGGATCTTTTCTCCGGATAATTTAACCGTATAGTCGTTTGCGGATAATACTGTCGGCTTACGGGAAGAATCTACGCTGAAAAAGACGGTAAAGGATTCTCCGTTATCCAATCCGGCGTTAATCCAGTAATAGTGAAGGCCTGAGCGTCTATCAAACAGCGCTTCGGATTTATTGACAATTCCGATAAATACTTCCGATTCCTGCAGGATCTTCCGGTCGTTGATTTCTTTGATCTCACATTCACTGGATGTAACTATCTGAACGGATAGTTCATTCGTATCCATTTCGGGTAATTCAATTCGCGGATAGTGTGCACGAAGGGAAGATAGAAAAATCGGGTTTCCTCCATGGTTTTTGATCACAGATTCGCGAGAACCAATGGAACAGACATATTCAGATCGTTTGACTGAATCTTGTTTTACTGCCGACCAGACGAATGGGAGGTGATCAAAATTTAGCTGTTCTACGGAATCAAAATAAACGAAATCGGAAGCAGCAAATTCAGAATTCACCCGATCCAGGAATCCACTAAGGGTTAGTTTCCCATTTTCGTAATGTGAAACCAGGAGTAAACTGATGATTTCACCGGTTTCGGATTTCGGGAGAATCGAAAAAACGGTAATTCGGTCTGAGGGGTGTTTATTGGTCAAACCGTCAGACTCTTTTGTTGTGCCACACGATTGTAGTACAACAAACAGAACAAAAGCTATGACGATTTGCCTGTACATCAGTGGGGACTTCGTTGATAATGCACCAGACAGTTCATTGCCAGCGCCGTTGTAATCAGATACTCACGTTTCTTATACGATTCCGTTGGAACAGGGAAGAAACCTCCGTCCCAGGAACCGTTGGATAACTGGCGTTGTATTAGAAACGCTATTCCTTTTCGATAAGCCTCTTTACATTCCGCAGATGTTTCTTCTTTCAATGCTGAAAGCATGAATACCGTTTGTAGTTCTGCGGAAATATGGTTTGTTCCTTCAGCGTCTTTCTGATTCCAGCTCCCGTTTTCCAACTGAATGGACAGCGCATAATCCACAGCCTTCTTTCGCGCCGAATTGTATGAAGTATCCGTGTGGAGTGCAGGAATACATTGCCACATCGCGTAGCCAGGACAATCGTAATACTCCCACCAAGAACCCCAGGAACCATCGGGCTCTTGTTTGGATACGATGTAATCAAGTGCCTTTTTACGATCGCCTCGGGGGAACTTTGTAGTTGTAAACGAGCACACCACAAATCCCGTTACAGATGGAAAATCCTTGTTACCCGTTACATCCGGATTAACAACATTCCACGACCCGTTTTCCTGCTGTAATTCTTCAAGCAGGTACAAAGGTTTATACAGCTGCTCCTTCAACATCTTCCGACGCAGCAGACTCATGTATAGCGCGGAAGTTTCTACACAGAATGATTCCGAGCACAAGTTATTGTGACAAATCAATCCATTCTGATTTTCGCAGGATTTAAGCCATTTCAGCGCTTTTTTCGTTATGCTATCCGGTGATTGATGTACTTCAAGGAGAGCATCTGTCACCAGAATCGTTTCCCAAACATTGAACAAAGCGTTGGTGGAATCCTGAAACGAACCCCATTCGGTTTGCTGCTGCTCCAGAAAGCGCCTTGATCGTTGAATGGCATCTTCAACAGTTGCTTTATCGGATTGCCCGAAAACAGACCCGATGAAAAAAAACGATATGCAGCCAATCATCTGTTTCATAAGTTTCCTGTAATAATGACCAGACCAATCAACGCTACAAATAATCCGTTATGGAGAACAAACAGAAACTTTTCCTGGTACGGTTTTTTGAAGAGCAGCATCAGGTGAATCGCACACGTCGGGACGATCAGTGCAATGATCCACCAGTGTTGAAAGTAAACTGCCACCATGCTGTAGGCCAGTAAAATAAAAGCGCTCAGAAACAACTTAGTCGGTTGTTCACCCCAAAGAACAGGCAAGGTCTTAATAACGGCAGCTTTATCGCCGTGCAGGTCTTTCAGATCAACAAAATTTGCCATTAAGGAAATGGGAATCAGAATAAAAACAACCCAGAAGGCAGGGAAATCCGCCAATTTTCCTCCTGAAGCAACAAATCCGCCAACAGTGGCAATCAGCGTATTTAAACCAATTAACACCTTGGCGAAAATCACAAAGCGTTTTAGTCGGAACGGTTTGCAGGAATAAACAAAGTAAACCAGTGAAAGCCCAATGATGGTAAACAGGAATTCCACTCCCAGGCACGATGAAAGCAGAAGAGAGCAGGAAAGAAAGAGTAGTGCTGACCACAAGTACCGTTTCGGATCAACAGTTTGCTGCACCAACGGGCGATTTTGATTGGAAATTTTATCTATTTCAATGTCTTCCTTGTTGTTGGAAACAATCGCAAAAATGGCTGCATAAGCTAAAGCCGGAAGAAACAGTATGATCTTAATCCAGGTTTCAAAAGACTGTTGTTGTAATTGTAAAAGAGAGTTGGAGTAGAGGAAGAATCCGAAAAGAAACACAACGTAATAGTGCATTATTCGTCCCGGTCTTGAGTCAAGAACCAGTTCGAAAAGTAGCCTTCTGTCGGTAAGCAAGAGCAGCACCAACGGAAAACAGGTAATGCCTGAGCCAATCAGTAGTAGTTTCATCTGTTCCATTAAAAATAGATGAATTTCTGTAACCCACGTTATTCTGACTAGTTTTCAACGGATTAAGTGGTTTTTGTGAGGAGATTGGTAAGGTTGACCTAATTTTCATTCAAAAGAAAACCGGATGGGTTGAATCCGTCCGGTTTTCGAAAAATATACTGGTTTAACTTCTTTCTACAGTTTTACCAAGCGTTGTTTCGATGAAACATTTCCCGTGTTCACTTCCAATGTGTAAACGCCATTAGCAAAGTTTTTCATATCAACTGTAGCATTTCCTGTAATAGAAGTTGTCAGAACAATGGTTCCGCGCTGATCGTAAACAATTAACTGAGCGGGAATTCCTGCATACAAAACAGTCGCATTTTCTTTCGCCGGATTTGGGAAAATCGAAAAGGAAACTTGCTTGTTGCCTGTAATTCCCAGGTAATCGATTTCCACACAAGCGGAAGTATCGGAACAGCTTCCGTTGGATACAATAGCGGCGTAGTTTCCGTTTTCGGTTGGAGCAAACGTAGGAAATGTAGCCCCAACAATTGGTGCGTTATTCGAGCAGTCGATCCATTGAACATTCGATGCCCCGGATGCTGTTAACGTTCCATCGCCATTGTCTGTTGCTGATGCCTGAATATCGAACACGGTAAGATTCAACGTAACAACAGAATCACATCCAGTCCATGACCCATTTGGAATAACATATTCTGCAGTGTTATTGGACGTTGAATAAGTATTCCCATCTATCCAGGTAAACGGTTCGCAGGAGGTACGCAGATCCGTGGATGTTCCGAGAGGATTGATAGTCAGATTCAATGTAACAATGGAATCACAACCATTTACGGCGCCTCCGGGAACGGTGTAATCTACCGATGTAGATGAAGTATAGGTATTACCGTCACCATTTGTCCAGGTGTAGGAACCGCAATGCGTTTCATTTTGAATATCGTACATGAAATAGTCGAATTCAAATACGAAATCAGCATTTGCTGAATACCAGGTATTCCAATCGTTACTTACAGCACAATTCAAACCGTAATTTCCCGCTGAGACTGTATCAACCTCCCAATAATAACGATTTGATGCATTTCCGTTGGACGACGTGATTCCAATCCAATAGTTTGTTCCGGGTGAAAGGCTGGGCAATAGGATCATGTGATCCATATCAAAGGTAAATTGATACGTATCTCCGATTCCCAAATCACCTGTTGCAATGTACGTCGCAGTATAATTGCCACCTGTTATATAAGAACCATCGACAAAAACAGGGTCCCCACCGTCTGCCATAAAGAAATAAATGTCAAAATCCTCAGGATTTGCAATTGGATCTGCATTTGTAATCAGATTCATTTTAACTGTATTAATACCCCACGATTCACCTTGAGGAACTATAAAATCATCGATAGCAACCTGATATGAACCCGAATAGTCACAAGCAAATCCGGTATTCAACCCACCGCTTTCCTGTACAACAGAACAGTTTTGACCAAAGGAATTAAAAATCAGGAGGTTAAATAAGGTAATTGATAAGAGTTGTTTCATTGAATTGAAGATTAATATTTAACGATTTTGGATTGGAATACAGTCCCGCCAGTCGCAACACGCAGAAGGAATATGTTCCCATTGATTTCTTCCAGATGAATGGTTTCCGTTGGATTGGTTGTACTTGTTTTGAGAACCAGTTTTCCGGTTAGGTCATAGACCTCAATTTGTGCCTTATCAGCAAGCCCGGAAATGTGAACTAAACCATTCCCCGGATTCGGGAAAACCTTCAATTCCGGAATTGTTTTCAGAGGTGTTTTCAAATCCTCATCAACGGTACTGAACACGGCTCCGCACGGACCATTATTTACAGCAAAGGCTGATTTGATTGCTGAACATTTATCAAACAAAACGGGCTTGATTCCGCCAAATGTCTGATTCAAACCACTGGAATCAATGACGAAGACGTACGCCTGATCCATTTCGATAAAATCATCCTGCGCTACGGAAGAACTTCCTGGAGAAAGAAGCATTCTTCTGTCGCCACCGGGATTGGAAGTTGTTCCGCTTCCCATAGGTTCTTCCTCCGACCAAACACCCAGATCCGGATCAATTCCTCCTGTTCCGTATAACAACGGATCCGATGCTCCGGGACACATGAACTTCGCGTTGATTGCTGTAACCCCGTATCCAAAACCGCCAAAGGTTATGTGTTCGCCACCGTTGAAAATGCCCATCCCTGAATTGAATGCTTGCTCCGGAGTTGTAGCTCCCATGAACGAATATCCCGGGGCACCGGTTCCGGCTTCAAACATCGCAGCTTCCATAGTATAGTACTCGTTGTCCTGAATTGCATCGTTGAAGCCAAGACCATTGATACATTCTCCGGGCAGGACACCAATCTGGTTATCCAGCGTATCGGATTTTAGTTTCGCTCCACGTAATTGCATCATTCCAAAGGCTGTTGCTTTATCGTTGAAACCGGGTCTTCCGGCATTCGGTTCGTCATAATCGTCGGCGTTGTAAGTATAAATCAATCCCAATTCAACATTGCTTCCGGTGTAGTCGTCATTGTAATTACCCAAATCACAATCCGCAAAACCGATTACAAACAGGGAGTCAAAATCTTCTGTTCTTGAATGGTAGAATACTTTTCGGAACAACACATTGTCGTACAGATCAGATGTGTCACAGGCAATGGTATACACGTAAGAATGTGTTTCGATATTATTTGTGCCGACGATATTCGGATTGATGTGTGTTATGCTGAGGAAGCAGCGATCACCATAAATTTTCGGGTAATCTCCCAGATACGGTTCATAAATTCCATTTCCGGAAATGTCCACAAAACCGGCAAGATCAGCAGCTTGTCCAATACCTGCATTACCATGTGCCGGCCATTCGCGGATACCATGTGGAGCTACGTAGTTTGCGGAACCCGAGTGCAGCGAATCAATGTGGGCTTCGATCATTTCAAGACTCACGTAAAATCCACGGTTGTACTTCGCTTCAATTAGTTCATCGTACTCTCCGGGAGTAGTGTACGGTCCCGGCAATTCCTGAGATTCAAAATAATTTTCTCCACCGCTTGAACTATTGAATCCCAGGATTTCAGCATTGGTTGTTTTTCCGATGATTTGATCAGAAGAGTGGTAAACGATGGAAACAGAATCGTTGTAAGAAACAGCACAGGTATTGTTTGGGGTCATAATGAAGGTTACCGGGCCCAATCCCAAATCAGCGTGCAGATTGTCGTGAACGAAGCGGTGGCGGTACTCTTCGATAAAGATATTTTTTAACGAAGCATTTGAAACCACAATTGCAGGCATTCCTACGATATCTGCACCCGAATAATCGTACGTTAAACCATTTGTTGTAACGATTCCTGCTACACACGGCAAATTATTCACCAACGTGATTTGTGACAATTTTAGATTCAGTGGAATCTCTACAGAATCAATTAACTGCAGGTTTTCGTCGAATTCTCTCCAGATAGTTTTCGGCGAACCGGTATTCACTGTCAGGTACTGATAGGTACCATTATAGGCAATTAGTTTACTGAATGACGGTGTGTTGAAGTTGTTTTCTGACGTAATCAACGAAAACGTTGGCGAGAACAGATAACGTTTCGAGTTAGCTGTTACAATGAAGTTACCGGAAGTCGCCTGAACAATTTCACCGCAATTGGAAATGCTTTCCGTTGTTACAGTAGAGGAATAGTTGTTTGGTGCGGTTCTTTTGTAAAAGGTTACAACAGAATGTCCGCCAATGTAATACAGAACCTCTTCGCCACTTACGTTCAGAACTGTTCCCATTGTTCTATTTTGTATGAGTGTGGTCTGCGATCCGGACGAGGTAATGGCGGCATTCACAACTTCTCTGTTTACGCTTGCGAGTGTGGTTGCATCTACAGCAATTCGTTCAAGACCACCAGAAGATCTAATTTGATAACTGACCAGTTCATTTCCCACAGAGATACTGCGCATGAACCCGATTTTGTATGCAGTGGTATCGGTCAACTCAGAGATAAGGTTTCCCGTTGTTTTATTGAATTTGATCCATTTCAGGTACTGAATGGTAGTTCCTGAAGTAACAGTCAAACCAACAGTACGTTCATTTCCCAGGTCTACTACACCGGACACCATTACATAGGTCAGGGAAGCCACGGAAGCAGGAAAGAAAAACTTCGTTTCAGCGGTCAAATCACCACCTGCATTTAGCGTTGCTGTTGAAATAAAAACAGAATCCGAGCTTGTATTCTTACCAACAGTTATGAGTTCGGTACCGTTATTCGCAGCGGGCACTACCTGACACTGAAAAGACAAATTCAGCTTTTCAGTATACCTTAAACTTCTGCTGAACTGCGCAGATCCAAACAGCGCAACGGAGCACGCGAGTGTAAATAATAAAAGATGTTTCATGAAAGACGGTGATTATTCTGTTAGTCCCACGACTTCCACGGCTGTAGTGAGCAGGCAGGTGGTTATCGTAAGTGTATACATGTGGTTTAGTTTAATTTCGGTGGCAAATATATCAATTTTATTAAAAATTGAACAATTTTACAGTTTGAGTTGAGAAAAAAATGTGAGGGGGGTGGCTTGAGTTTTCAAAAAACCTACGGCATTTGAGTCGTTTTTATTTTTGTTATGGAATCTTGGTACGCTTGATTCAACCATAACCCTAGGCCTTTTCTTTTCCAGATATATTTCCAGTAGTCTTTTTCATTATCAATGCGATTACCGTCAAGAATCCATTCATATTCATATCGATCTTCGAATCGTCCATAACCAGCACGGAACTTAGCCTCAAACCATTTGTCGTTTATCGTGCCATCCGGTTTTAAGTATCCTGCTACGGAGCCTAGTGCGTTTTCATGCAATTGAGAATAGCTTAACGGTTTTCTTGGATTCTGCCCCTTGAAATTTTCTCGGACAATGGGCGTTGATCCACCAGTCCAGAAATACCATTTCCCATCAATTTTTGCACCGAAGAATTCCTCCATTTGGTCACTCCAGATTTTCGCTTTCGAATTAGCGGTTTGATAAATCGTGCCGATTATTTTGTCTCTTTTTGAATTAATCACATAAAGTGAATCGATCTTATAGGAGGCAATCAACAATTTGTATTCTGTACTTTCATCTTTTACTGAATCCGGTAACAGATTATCGGAGTACCATGACAGTACAGTGTCTGACATCTGATTATATAATTCAAGATACCTTTTTGAAGAACCTACTGTTTCCATGGATTTGTTCAAATAGTTTTCCTCCGTGAGAATTCCTGATTCAGAATGATTTTTACTCGTTCAACACGAAAGAGCAATTAATAAAGCACAAACCCAATTACCGTTTTTTTAACCTATCCATTTTGAATTGAATTTAAGTTAAATATCCATGTGTAATTCGTTATGGAGTGACTTTCCACGAATCCATGAGTGGTAACTGTTTTGGGTATATAGGCTCTGCCACCCAATGTATTTCCACGAGGAAGATCACTGATTCGAAAAACTTCACATTGTGGAGCAACACCATCCTGCCACGCATCGATTACTTATTTGCTTTAACAGTTGCTATGGAATCATGAAAACGTTTATCCGCCCATAATTTTGTGCCACTTTTACGATAGGAATAGTTCCAATAATCTTCTTCATTATCAATCCGGTTACCATCTAATATCCACACATATTCATAACGATCTTTAAATGTGGAGCGACCATCTTTGAATTTAGCTTCAAACCATTTATCATTAATAGTTCCGTTTGAATTTAGATACCCGCTAACGGTTCCAAATGCATTTGGATGTAATTGTTCATAACTCAACGGTTTCGTCAAATTATGTCCTTTAAAGCTTTCTCTAACTACTGGTGTTGAGGCCTGCATCCAGAAGTACCATTTTCCATTAATTTTTGCTCCAAAAAATTCACGAATCTCATCACTCCATATCTTTGCTTTAGAAGTTCCTGTATGAAGAATTGTTCCAATTATTTTGTCTTTTTTGGAGTTGACCACAAATAGTGAATCGACTTTGTAGGTTGAAATCAACAATTTATATTGAGTGCTTTCATCCTTTGAGGTGTCAGGTAATAAATTGTTGAAATACCATGATGAAACTGTATCGGACATTTGATTATACAAATTCAGATACTCTTTTTTTGATCCCACCGTTTCAACAGATTTGCTCCAATAATCGGTTTCAACAAATATGGCCGATTCTGAAGAGTTATACCCTTCGGTACAGCTCGTCAATACAATCAATAGAGCGAAAATTAATTTATCTTTTCTTGACATATCCATTTTGTTGCGACTCTAAATTAAAAATCCATGTATAATTCGTAATCGAATGACTATCTACAAACCCATGTTTTTGTGATGTTTTGGGAATATATGCTCTACCGCCAATTACACCTGATGGCAATGGTTCAATATTTTTAACTGCACATTGTGGAGCAACGCCATCCTGCCACCAATAAGGATCCCGGGTATTGTACGTTGTCGTTGCACCTGCTAAACCTTCATCACTTGGATTGTTATTAGAACCGTATTGCCACACTTCTTCGAACATTGTCCAGTCGTTTCCACCACTACACGCATTTTCAGGTGCAATAATATAGAATCTTCCAAAGTGAACATCACTTTTTATTGCTTCAACAAAACCAACTGCATACGCATATCCCATACTATGTGCTACGATATCAACCGTATCTTTTACTCCTACGGAACGAGGGTCTTTTTTTATTTCCGCTAAAAATGCTTTTCCCGCTAGTGTTCCCATATACTTGCGATAGTTAAATCCATCTATATTAGGTTTGGTGTTAAGAAAACTAAACGATAAATAGGGCGTTTTAGGACCTTCGAGTTTTACACCGTGCTCCAAGTTCGTTACATTATCAGATTTATACTGGTCACTTAAACCAGACATTGAGCCTGCAAAACCAGCAAAATTTATGTGATTCGAAGTCCAAATCCTAAAACTGCCATCAATGTAATATGCCGTCTTAATATCAAGCTTGTCAGCTGACATAAACGAATTATCGATTGAACCCCAATAACCAAATCGATCGTTAGTTGTAACCATACCATCTGACTCATTCCAGTTTTCGAGCGGACCACGATAACCGTTAGAGAACACAAGATATCGTTTGGGAGGATTTTTTGAACTTGATAAAAATTGGCTCGTAATATTATTGCCCGCTAAATCAAAAATTTCATAATGATCAAAAGAGCCATTGGTGTTTTTAAACACCTTAACTATATAGTGTGAGTGAGCAGGGAACTCTTTGTTTAGGTGACTTAATTTAATTTTATCATCGGAGAACAAGAACGTACGCTTATACCCGCCGGTGCTCAATTTTTTAAGTTCGAAGTACATTACAGGTGCATGATCATATGTTTTCCAAGCTCCTGTACCCTGTCGATAAAAGGCTATTGATTTTAGTTTTGTTGCCGCATGAGTTTCGAATCTTGTAATATTATTATCAATTAGTTCCTTCATCTTATCTGCAGAAACTGAATTGTAGAAGTTCTTCGTTTCATCAGTCAATTCTGCATCAACAGATCGTGACCCAACAATTATTAATCTGTCCTCTTTCATTCGGGAATGAATTGGTTCACCAGTGTAGTTATTGTCTGTTTCCTCCCACACGTAATATGCAATAAGCCCTTTTGATGCCAGTGCATCCTCCTCCTCATCCCAAAAACTTCCACCTTTCGGTTCTCTTAAACTTTCCCATTGAGTTTTCAAAAGATTCGTTCCTGCGGCATAGTCCATCATGTTATCTGTACTATTTTTCGTCGGACCATTATTCTTCCAACTATGCTCTAATGCTCCGATTCCATGACTGAGTTCATGAGCAATCGTATGTATGACTGCAGAAGTTGAAATAAAGCCGATGCTCTTCCCTCGTACCATGTAACCATCAACAGATTCATTATTAACAATATCCTGAAGTTCTGCGACTACAAATAGATAATATGTATCGTCTTCGGTATCACGTCCGTTAAAATAGTTATCTCTGAGTGCCCGCATATCTGGTCCGTATTTGGTCATCAGTGTTGCATCCGGAACATTGAATGTCGTGTTAGCATATTGGCTGATCCCAATCGTATCTGAAACAGTAACTGTAAAGTTTAGTCCTGCCTCTCCAAGACTTTGATTGAGATAAGTCGCAATATCGTTTTCATTGACGGTATTTCCACCCACCGGAACTACCACCACGTTCTTCTCCATCAGTTCATATCGCACCACATTCATTTTCCCGATCTTTAATCCATCGGAAACTGCATAAATGGCTACTTCATCTTCGTCTAATACAGGAAGCTCAAAGGTGAAAATGAGATGAGCCCCACTTTCTGTACTACTCACTGGATCTAGTGGAGCCGTTCTACTTTCCCAGTTCAGTTGTACGTCCCCGATCTCGTATTCGTTCTTTGGAACGCTAACATTGACCTTGTCGGTTTGTCCTTCCTTAACGGACTTGTTCGGAACAAAATAATTGACAGAGTTACTGGTTCGTATGATCTCGTAGTTATCGTGCCACTGAGTATGTTCATAAGGGTCAAAACCACCTGTCTCCTCCGGATGTTCTTCAAAGAGTGCAATTTCAGTATCCGGAACATCGAGCTGTTCGTCGGAAATATCCAAATATGTGCTCCACACCACTGTCCCGTTAGGATAGATGGTTACTTGATTTCCTGCTGCGTCATTGATGATCACCGGACAGGTTGGACAAGGAAATTCAAAGGTGGTATCCACGCCATTCAACACGATGTGTGCCAATGAATCTGAAACATACGCTGAGTCTATAGTTCCATTCACCCAAATCGGATCCTGAAACTGTTGGTATTGCTCCTGAAGCCAGGCGTCAAGTCCTTGCGTTATGACATCTGCTGTTCCATCCCATACGACGTATTCCTTATCGATTTTTAAATCGTTGAATCGAACCTTCGCTTCAGCTCCCATCAGAAAGTCGATGGCTACAAGCCCGGTTCCGGCAAAATGTCCTGCTTCACCGGTTGGTTGAACATCGACCATTTCCAGTTCAAACTGACCAATCTGCACCTTCGTTCCCGGATCGGCGTACATAAGCGGATTAAAAACGGTCATTCTTCCGGGAAGGTCACGTACACCACAGGCATATGTTCTGGCAGAATCTGTGGTGATTTCACGAATATCTGTCGGATCGGTTTCTGAGCTTCCCAATCTTCCCCGAACGTACGCTTCGTACGTTGTTGCAGGTTCTAGTTGATAAATCGCAGTGCTCAGCTGTGTAACCGTGTCGTGAAACCAGTCGAATTCTTCCTCCCCTGCAAGCACTTTCTTTCGATAGGAGAAAATGTATTCAGAGAAGGAAATGGCTTGTGTCCCTTCTTCTGCCACGACTTTCCACTTAGCATTTGCTTTGGATTCACCGCCCGGATAGAATCCCGGATTGGGATCATTTCCTTCAGCATCCAGCCACTCAAGCGTCAATCCATCGATTAAGCCGTCGGTATAGGAATCCGCTTCATCGTATGTAAAGATGCAGGGAGAAGACCAGCCATTGTTTTGAAACTGATTAACCTGACCTGGAATAGAAGAATGAATGTACCAGACATATTTGTTTCCGCGAACAAGGTTGTTTAACGTCGGGAGCAAGATGTATTGTGCTGAACCGGGGTCGATTGTTCCCGGAAAGATAAGCGCTGAGACCAACGACAAAGGTTGTTGCAGGTTTTGAGCTGTCAATCCATCGGAATAATTATAGAGGTGAAAGGTATTGACGACATCCATTTGCAGTCCTATTGGAGCCGTAGGTGGGTTAAAGCTGAAAATAATCGGATCGGCTACTGTGCTTTGAGAAACCGAAAACGGAATGATTGAACCGCAGGTAGGCTCGGTCAACAAGGCAGGCTGACCATACGTCAGATTGAAATACCCGCAGGAAGTGTTGTTGAGCAGTTCGTTATTGGATACGGCTCGTACTTCTATACAGAAGGAAGATGGACCTTCCGTAAGTCCATTTTGAGGACCATCAGCAGGAAGTTGATTCTGGAAATAGATCTGTAGTTCTTCGGTTGTAAGTGTATGTGGAATTCCTGGATCCAACGTGATAACAGGTTGGTTGATCGGATTACTTTCAAAATCAAAAGTCGGAGAGTCGAAGTGTAATTTAAGACGCACCTGAATAGGTGGAGATGCGAAATCAGTAAAGATCAAAGTCACTTTTAATCTGTCGTCATTCGCATAGGATGAAAAATAGTTCTGGTAAGGTGAAACTGCGGTTACTGCTACCTGAACCGGATACGTTTGGGCGTTGAGTTTCAATCCTGCTGTCAGAAATGCCAGAATGAAAAGGATTCGGTTGAAACTATGCTGAAACATCATGGTTAAAAGGAATAGTTGAGATTAAAAAGAATGGTTAGATCACGTTGCGCTGAATTCACGTTGACAACGGGAAAACGATTGACCACGCTCCCGTTGATCCCCACGTTCAGTTTACCATATTTCTTGTCCCACCATGCAGGTGCGAAATTCAATCCGACTCTTGCATTCAGAACGTGATTGGTTAGAAGAGAATTCAGGTAATTCTGGTTGTAAATCAGCCCAGTAGTGAAGTTTAGTTTCTTTTCGCTAAAGGCCTTTGAACAATTGATTCCGGGACCGGCGTAAATCGTTGTGTTCCCCATCGTTTCGGATTGGGATGCATTTACGGTCCAACCAACGTTCCATTTCGATGCAGTAAATCCAAGCGTATGCCCAAGCATTCCGGTCATTACCTGAACCGGAGCCGCAGCGTTTGTTCCATTCACATTCATCCCGAATGCTGCGGCATTATCCAATCTTCCCGTAATGTTTTCGCTGATGGAAATGCTGGTATTGAACGAAAGTGAATTCTTGATTTTCTTCCCAAATGAATAAGAAGAACTGAAAGACCCGTTCGAAGAAATCTGATAATAATTTAAGGTGTCTCCGATTGGATTGTAGAATGGATCGGCTGCCGGATTTCTCCTTGAAAACGACGAGAAATTCGAATAGTTTCCGGACAGACTCAGGTTCTTGACTGGAGAAGATGAAATACTGAGCGTCCCAACCCATCTGTTTGTCGCATTTGCGGCGGTATTGCTTAGGTTGTTTCGTTGAATTCCTATGTTCAGATTTAGATTCAGTTTTCCTTTCAGGAACGCGGCTGTTGGTGTAATGGTGAAATTCTCAAGATCGTTATTGAAGTACAATCCGCCAAGTGTTGTGTATCCCGGATCAATGCGTTCGTATTTTGTTCCAATAGCATAACTTTTCCAGCGGTATGTCAATGTTCCGTTTGCCGCGGTGAATAAATCCGTACTTGTGTTTCCTCCTACAAGCGGAGAAAGAGAATGAAGGAAGGAATCATCTGAAACCGCAGCAACGCTGGTTCGATCACGTGTTACAAGAGACGTGGCGAATTCTGTTTCCGCGGTAAGGCCTTTTAGGAGTGTTCCTTTCAATTTCAATGAACTTACAACGTTGTCCTGTGGACGTACAGTTGATTTTTCAGGGACGAAGGTCAGGCTGTTCGGGTCATCTAATGCTTTCATTGTAATGAACTGAAATCCGAATCCTTTGTTATCGTAACCAGCACTGATGGCTCCTCCCCATCTGGTATAAGCAACTGTCTGATAGTTGTCTAGCTCAGGAATGTACTCAATGGCCTTTCTGAATCGTCCACCAATAGCCTGAAATTTCCATTTTCCCGGAGCATATTCTAGGCCGGCACCTGCGACGGTTATTCCAGTTAACGTATACGGCGACAGTGACATTGAAATATTCCCGATGTGTGATTTGAATTTCTTATAACTCGGGTGAAGCGCGGCAATCTTGAAGGGTTGTGTATATGCACCTCCCTGATTCGTAAATGTAAATGTGAAGGGAAGTGAAACATCCAGTATACTGACATTTACATTTCCTCCCAACACCCAGTTGAATGGATCGCGATTCAAAGGTTTTCCATAGCTGTCGTAAAAATTTGCAGCGTAATTGATCCCTCCTGAAACCTTTACCATGTCATTCGATCCGACTTTATCTAACGTTTGAGCGTAAGAATGTAATCCGGCAAAAACCGATAGTACCAATAACCACTTTATCATTGTACCACCAGTTTAAGTTGACGTTCTCCATATTCCGAGAGAATATGTATATGATACGTTCCGGTCGCAAGATTCGGAAGAGTGAATGTATGTTCAACTAACCCCTCCGTTTCACCTGTGGCAAATAGTTCAGGAATATCGTCACCAAGCGTATTCGTCGTAAAAATGAAATAGGTCTGTTCAGTGCCCAATTCAAATGTAACAGTAATGTCTTGGCTGCCAGATACCGATGGGTTCGGGAATACTGTTGGGTTGTTGATTCCGTTTACAACTGCACTCGTGTCCAGTTGAGCACCGAACTCTCCAAAATACAGCCATTTGCTAAATGGGTAAGAACACGTGTCTACATCAATCGGACTAACAGATATGGTATCGTATATGAACCCCGTATACCTAATTTCAACCCATCCCGAATCCGGTGAGGTTACCATCGTGTTGTTATTGGAAGCATCGATGAACGTTACATTGTCCGGTGATGTCCATGAAACGGAATCAAACCCTTGAAATAGTGTTACATCAACAATAAATACGGTATCGTTTACTACGTTGTAAGTCGAAGCAAGGAAATTACAGTTTGGAGTAAGTATTTCGCCCTCAATTACTGTTTGGAATTCATAAATACAACCCAGTGTATCGCGAATTGCGATCGGGTAGACCGCAAAACTGTCAACAGGAAAGTAATTGATAGTGTTAAAGGTGGTATCTCCATTAAATGCATACTCGTAGTCAGTTATGTTTGAAGCGGCACCACCATAAACCGTATCTACCTGTATAGAACCATTGTTTCCACATTCCTGGTAAGCAACGAAAGTTGCCACGATCGGAGGTGTAATTTGAACCAAAACGGATTCGGTTCCTGAACACGTACCATCTGTTGCTGTTACTTCAAAATAGGTGTCAACACCTCCAATTCCTGAGGTCTGCTGTGTTGTTGTCCCATTTGACCATAGGTAGCCCATTGTTCCGTTTCCAATTGCCTGTGCCAAAACGGTAAACGTGTCACCGGGGCATACCCAGAAATCATCCAACGGTTCAAATTCCAGTTGTAAGTTTTGATCCACTGTAACGGTGTCAAAGGACTGACAACCATTATCTCCGGTAATCTGGTATACGTGAACCCCATCACTGTATGCACTCTGAGTTATTAACGTATCATTAAGCGGGTCGGAATCGTAGGTAATCCATCCCTGAGAACTCATTAGGAGTACTTCGTCGTGAGTGAGCACCAGTGAATCAGCCGAGCAACTGAAAGTGCTGTCACCGGAGTACGGATTGAATAAAGGAGGCTTAATATCGAAGGCAATTCCAACCGGATAAGGATTTGGTGTTGAACAGCCGTTTGCAGAATCGAGCGCACCATAGAAGTAGGTAACGAAAATTACATTGGCTCCCGTTGTATCCGCCGGAGAATAATATTGGTCATCCGTATTAATTATAAGTGGCGCTGAAAGGGTGTCATTGTCATAAATCCAGTAGGGTTGAACATCGGAGTCATTCGAAAACAAATTCATCGTCGTAGAGGTGTGCCAGCAACTTAATGTATCGAAAATCAAACTATCCTGAGGTGTCAAACCAATAACATCAACATGAGGAGCGAGCGTATCCATCGAAACAGGTTGTTCAAATTCCGTTGAACATCCGTTTGTAGGGTAAGTTGCTAAAAAATGAACCGTTCCCGGATTCGTAATTACCGCAGGATTTCCTCCGGTATAAGTAGTCTGCGGCTCTACGTAGCTTTGAACGATCGCGGAGCTTGCAGTATACGATAGGTTCGTGTCGATAACTTCAAAATAGAGCGTGTCCGAATAACAGTTCCATATCAAAGGGTTAGAATTCAGGGGTTCCAGGTATGGTTCTTCTTTGTCCAGAATGACCAATGTTGAATCCATCGATCTACACTGATTACTACTGTTTTGAGTGACGCGAGCAACGAAGTACAGCGAATCATAGATTCCCATATCACTTTCATCAACTGTAATGGTTGCGCCGAGTTGATTGTTGTTATCATCGATCCATGTAGATGTTACATTAGAAGAACTGGAAGAAACTGCGAGTGTAGCCGCTAATGTGATACAGTTAATCGTTACCTCCGTCGGGATCTGAATATTAGGTAGAGGGGCGAGTATCAATTGGGTTGTGGTTGGCTTGGAGTAAAGAGTATCTGCAGTCCCGTTACAGAAAGAATAGGGAGTTGCTGTGATTGTTCCTCCGGTATAGCCTTCTTCCACATAAATCCAAATGTAGTTCCCAATACTGTTGCTGGTTTGTGTGTGAACTGTCTGGTTAAACACCGGTACGTTGAAGTCCATGGTGAACGTTGTTGCAAGCGGAGCAGTATTCACATCCGTTCCGGAAGGAAATCGATACTTTAATCCTGATGCTGTTGTGGACCATTTAATGCCGTTACAATTAGCTACTTCGGGTAAACTAAACCGCACAATATTACCGGGACATAAAATGCTATCTAACGAAAGAGGACTGCTCACGTACCAGGAATTATTCATTCGTTCGGCATGTTCAGGTTCCAGGCAATACACCGCTAACCCGGTTCTGGCATTGCCTTGTACTTGTTGGATTTTGCTGTTCGAGATAAATAAGTGATTGTTCTGAATATTCATGGATCTTGCCTGACCACTTAAGGCTCCGCCACCATCTGCTCCACCTTGATATACAACCGGACGAAGTCCCTTGTATTCCAAACAACGAAAACTAACGTTGTTCTCAAGGGAATCTATTCGTAAACCGGTTGGTGCCGAATATTGAAAGGTAAATACCTTTTCGTTCACATGTTCACTGCATTTCACGTTCGATGTTGCAGAACTTAGGGTGTTGTTATTGTAGTAAGGAAGATCGTAAAAAACTTTCGTATCCAGATTCACCAATTGTAGACGTTGTCCAGAGTTTGTACCTACTTCAATGAGTGCCAGAGAATCATCGTAAGGTTCAAGATCAAGTGCGACATCACAATTTCCCCATGGATTAATTGTTGTTGAATAGGGATATTCACTTACTCCGCTTAAAAGTGTTCCGTTAGTAGTATACTTAAGGATAAATTGCCTCGTATTTCCATCGCTATAGGGCGTCACTGGATTATTGATTTGTAACCCCGGGCCAATCAGATAGAAATAACTTCCGATTTTCTTAACCATCATCTTCCGGTTTACACCATAAGGAAAGAAATTAATGCCTTGAACATCATCGAATTGACTGGTAAGCAAATTACCCGTTCCTCCGTTAAAGGAGGCAATAAAATCTCTTTGGTAATCAGTACCACCACTGTTGAATCCTTCGAACATTCCAGTTACAACAATTTGAGTACCATTTGATTCCATATCGTGCACCTCTGTTGGTGATTGAATGCTATTAATAAGAGGATTCCAATTGACACTTGCTAGTGTAACGGTTGCGCTAGCCGGACTTGCCGGAACAGTTACATTGATTCTTCCCAAGCCCTTACAGGCGAATCCATTCAGGGAAGTAAAATTACCTCCTACATAAACATTGTTTCCGGCTACTTCAACACAGAAAATCGGACCATTGACATTCGCAATAGCAAGTCCGTTGTTGACAGTTAAATCTTCGTTCAGAATAGCAAAGTTTTTGTAAGCAAACCCGCCAATACTAGTGAAGTTGCCAACTACATAATAGCGTTTATGGGTAATCGAATATTTAACATCGTAAATCTCACCTCCCGTATTTAAATTTAGATTGACGTTACTTAATACCTGACTGAAAGAAGTGGTAAACGATAAAAGAAAAAGAACTAAGGTGGTGTTAAGAATTTTCATGTGATTAAGTAGTTCTGTTATTTTTTTGCCGATTCAAATCTAATATATACTTTCGTTCCATGCAACACTGCAAACTGCTTTTAATCATCTGGATCGCATTATGCCCATTATTCACCGTCGCTCAATCTGGTAGTGGAACCCTTGATTCTGTTCAACAGGCTAATCTTCGGACACGTGCTTTAACACTGGATTCCATTGTTCGCGCGAATCCTCAACGTCAGACGAATTCATTTAATGCAAAGGATACTACATCGCTTCCAATCGGAATCGTAAAAGAAATTGGCGGAGTGATTTACGTAATTTGTATCGACTCAGCCAGATTTACCCCGAACGGCGCAACTTTCGATGTATACATGGCTATGGATTGGCCCGGATCTTACGGTAAGCTTGCCTTTGCTGCGAAACGGATTCCATTCAATCCTAAAGGAGTTTTGGGCGGTGGAAATGAAGATATTACACTCAAATTAATTGGTGACCAAACGCTGAGATTGGGGCCAAAAAACAGGATTGTTTTTAAAGGTGACGGTTCAAACTATATTCAATGGGGATGTAACGGATACGAACGTGTCAATATAAATGCGGACATCATTTTCAGCGAAGAACTGATTCACAAACCAGGCGGAGGATCTGTAAAGGCGAACCTTCAGGCAAATATAGAAGACCTCAAAAACATCATGTTCCAAACGTCTATCGATCCGTTTGTTGTAAGTGGATTGGAGGACTTTGTTTTCACTGCGAATCAGGTGACTGTGGATAGGAGTGAGTCTGTTAATCCTGCGAATATCACTCTTCCTCAGGTTACTGAAAGTCTCTACGATACACTAACTCAATGGAAAGGTTTCTATGCCCATACACTGACACTGACCTTGCCACCGAAATTATCACGTTCTACCGGGCCCACCAGTCTGGGTGTGATGGGGTTAATTATTGATGATAATGGTGTAACCGGCGACTTCTTTGCGGCAAACATTTTCTCGACACAAGAAGGGAACATGGATAAATGGTTGTTCTCTTTGGACTCCCTTGTACTTGGATTGGAAAATAACAAACTGGTTGACGGACGAATTGCCGGACTGATAGAAGTACCTCAACTGGATGATGAACCACTGAAGTATCGCGCTGCTATTTCCAGACCTTCCGAAACTGCAGCTTATCATTATGATTTTTCCATTCGAACGGTTTCATCAAAGACTTATTCAATGGGGCTGTTTAATTCCACTCTTATACTGGCAAATAACTGTGGAATTGATGTGCACATTGAGAACAACAAGTTTGTTCCAACTCTCACCTTGAATGGAAAACTGACGTATAATGGACAAAAAGCGCATCTGGATAAATTGACCTTTCAAAACCTGAAACTGTCTACCAAAGCACCATACATTCTTGGCGGGACCTTTGCTTTGACTTCTTCGGATACAACAACTACACAGCAAGCCGACACGACTCAGAATCACCTTGCCCGCATACCAATTTCAATCAATCAAATCACATTAGGCCTGAGTCAAAGTCAAGTGGTTCTTGGTGTTGGGTTAAGTATGAAACTTGGTGGAAATGAAAATCATAGCTCTTTTGGGGTTACAACTGGTATTCAGGTAGTAACCAAGCGACAAACAGAACCGAATTCGACCAGAGAACGGCTCGTGTATGACAGGTTGAAGGTTAATGATATTGCTCTCAATGTCAGTACGAACGCATTTGCCTTGGCAGGAGTTATTTCAATTCGTAATGATGATCCGGATTATGGTGACTTGTTTTTTGGTTCGATTGGATTCAAGATCAATAGCGAAAAGCTGATGCCTGGTTGGACGTCCGTTTCAGCCGGCTTCGGAAGATTAAACAATAACCGATATTGGTACCTTGATGCAGCGGCTCCGACAACTATTCCGTTGGGCGGTTTTGCGTTGATCACGAATATGATGGGTGGAGTGCAGTACGGCGTACAAAGTACGCTGACTTCAACACAGAAATTGGATCGTGCTTTCAATGGTGCACTGACAAACAATTATACCGCACCCAATGGTGCAGCTGCCCCGATTCCTTTTGTGCCAAATCCGGCGATGGGATTAGGATTTAGTGCCGGTGTGGCACTTGTTGCTTCGACAGGAGAGGGGACGTTTAACGGAGAAGCAATATTCAGTATTCAGTTCAACACGAACGGTGGATTGGCAAACATCGGTTTTGATGGTCGTGCATTTATGTTGACGAGACGATCGTTTAGAAACAGTCCGACAAGTTTTTACGGAATGGGAACGTTGAACGCGAATTACGATCACAATAATCAGGTCTTTGATGCCGGACTTGCTGTTACTGTGGCAGCGCCGAATGTATTGTATGGAAATTGCGCACTGACCATCCACATTGATTCTACGGATTGGTATTTCTGGCTGAATCGCCCGACAAACCGAGCAACATTGAATGTTCTGAATGTTTTCCAGGCAAATGCGTACTTCATGATTGGAACGCAGATTGATCCCATTCCTGCTCCACCGTCTTATGTAACTAATCTGGTGAGCAGTTCCCCGATCATTTCAACAGATATGTCGCAGGTATCTGCCGGACAAGGTTTTGCGACAGGGATGTTGATTTCCGTTTCCTTTGATGGAGAATTCCCGAAAAATACAGACTGGCGAGGCTATGTTGCAGTTGGTGTTGGAGCCGGATTTGATATTACAATGTTCAAACTGGCCGAAGGATCTCACTGCGTTGGAAATTCATCCGCCGCGGGAATGAACGGCTGGTATTGTGTTGGCCAGGTCTACACCTGGTTGAACGGTAGTCTTGGAGCCAGAAAATACCGCGATGGTGAACTGCGGAATGAATATTCTGTTTGTTCCATTAACGCCGGAGCGTTGCTTCAGGGCCGACTTCCGAAACCGACATACGTATACGGTGCAATTGGTTTTGAAGTCTCACTTATAGGAATTATCAATTTTGATTTTACGGCTGATATTGCCTTTGGAAATGATTGTCAAATAGTGAATTAAACATGTTAAACATCCGCATAGCTTTTCTTTTTACGCTGATTTCTACGACTTCGCTATTTGGTCAGAATTCAACCGAAAAACCTGTAATTATTTCATTGGTTACTAAGGACTCCGTGTATGTTAAATGGGTTCCGTCGAATTTTGACATGTTCAAATCGGTTCTCGAAAATGGTGTGCAGGTTTCCAGTGGTTTTGGTTCTTCCCGGAACTTTGGTAATCTCAGTTCGACTTCCGTTTTACCACTTAACGAACGTTGGAACTCCTGGGATTTCACGAAGGCAAATAATGATAAGATCAAAACGCTTTTGGAGGGAATTCTGAATGCAGGTGCGATCGATACAGCAGCACGAAATTATGCGTTTGCGCTCGCAAGTATTGAAGCAAGTATCTCTGAAGAAATGAGTTTGAAGTCGGGCTTAATGATCGGTTATAAAAAAGGATCGGATAGCTTTTTGAACGTTCAGATTACCATAAAGGGTTTTACCACCGAAGAGTTGAGTGTTGATTTGAAAAAGGAAACAAAAGCGACAAGCGTTCCTACACTTTTCGGTTCAGTAGATAAAAAGAAAATTGCAACAATTTCCTGGAACGCAGCTTCTGCGAATAAGAACTACCTTGGATTTATCATCGAACGAAAAACCGATAATGGGAAGTACACTGTGCTAACAAAGGATCCCTATGTTCACTTAGTGACTAGTTCAGAGAAAAAGGATAAACTTGCTCAGTTCCGTGATGAGAATGTAGAACAGGGGAAGAAATATACCTACCGAATAACAGGAATCAACTATTTCGGAAGAAAAGGTGCGGTTTCGAATGAAGTAGAATTGACTATTGCACAATTGGTGAATGCATTTGTTGCGATTGATTCCGTTCATGCGGACAACAAAATGAGAGTTCTGAATATTCATCTTAGTCCGGAAAGCAAAACCAGTGCTGTACATGCAGCCAAATTACAAGTACTCAAATCGACAGATTTATTGACTGGATATTCGGTCGTATACGAGCAGAAAATCACTTCCGCGGATACCCTGTTTATTGTGAAACTTCCATCGGACTTGGAAACAGGAGATTCCTTTTACTACAAGGCAATTATACTTTCTGCTGATAACGATTCGGCTGTATCTCCACCTAAATATTTCTTTACTCTGGATCAGGAACCGCCGAAACCAGTTACGAATGTGACTGCGAAAATCGATGAGAAGGGAGCTGTTACCTTGACATGGGAACAACATACCGATATAGATTTGATAGGATTCAGGATATTTCGCGCAAATACGAAGCGTGAAGAGTTTGTTGAGAGAAACAATGTTTTTATTACCACAAAACAGTTCAACGATACGTTGCCTCTGAATACACTTACAAACGAAGTGTATTACTTCGTAATTGCAGTGGACGAAAACTTCAACACAAGCAAATGTTCAGATACAATTTTGGTGATGAAACCGGATACCATTGCTCCCGTTCCACCTATGCTGATTGATTTGATCAGCCGTCAGGCGAAAGTTCAGTTAAGTTGGGAGTTGTCTGTATCCAATGATGTGAACTATCATGCCTTGTACCGAACTTCCGGGAGTGTAACAGACACTTTACTTACCAATAATGCCCTGCAGAAAGGAAGCTTTACCGACACCACAATGATATTCGGTAAGGAAGTTGTTTATCAGCTTCTTGCGCGGGATAGGAGTGGGAATACTTCGCTTTCAAAGGTTCGATCTGTTGTTGTTGAACCTGGCTATCGCAAAGCACTTGACAATGTCAGCGTAAAGGTTAACAGGGATCAGAAAAACATTACCATAAAGTGGGATAAACCAGCAAATCCGGTTTTCCAGTATTTCATTTACCGTAAGAAAAATGATGGGAGATTTGAGTTAATCAAAACCCTTGAAGGAACGAATCTCAGTTATGTTGACAATCAACTTACAATCAGTTCGAAATACGAATATTACGTTCAATATCAATCCATGGATGGGTTCAGAAGCCTAAAGCACCAGCCAGTTCCGGTGAAGTATTAACATTACCTCTTCCTATTCAACACATACACCGCCGCCACACCAATGCATCCACCCAGAATGGTGTACCATTTCAACGGTTCATCCAGAATCAGCCACGAAGCCAGTCCGGCGCACAACGGAACCGTAAAAATAAAGCTGCTGGCGCGTTCTGCACCGATACGAGCGGTGGCCAGGAAATACATCGTTGTGGCAAAACTCGTTACAATCACACTTCCGAACAACAAATTCCACCAGAATAAAGGATCGGTACTGTGAACCAATGTATTGAGTTGGGTATAATCCACAATCGGAAGCAGGCAAACCAGCGTTACAATATACATCCACCACGTAAATGCCAACGGGTTCCCAAATTCAGCGGAACGTGAGGTGAACTTGCTCATGATTGCCCACAACAATGCGCTTCCGAGAAAAAGAGCGTTTCCGGGATCAGACAACAGGTTCAGGTCGTTCCAAAGTTGCAGCAAGACCACTCCCGCGGCTGCGCCAAGTAAGATTCCGATCGCTTCGTTGCGGGTAGGCTTTCTCCGTGCAAGCGCAATACCAAGCGTATAGGCGAAAATCGGATTCAGTGTGGTTACGAGGATTCCTCCGGCGCCGGGTTGTCCGAACTTCAGGCCTTGTAAAAACGTAAAGTTGTAAACGGCCATCAGGATTCCGGAAATGACCAAAACGATCAGTCCGTTTTTACTAATGGTGAATTTCACTTTCATGAATGCAAGTAACGGAAGCATACTGACGATCACCAGTACGTAACGCATCACGCCCAATGTGATCGGGCTTGCGAATTGCGAAAGTACTTTATTGGATGGCCAGCTCAATCCCCATAAAATCATGGAGATAATCAACAACAGCGTGAGCCTGCGAAGGGCTTTTTTATCTTGCATTTGCTACAAAAGTAAGGGAATTCCGGACCTTGAATTTAGTCGATCGGAAATAAAAAGGTAAATGTTGTACCCGTGGCATCCGAGCGGCATTCCATTTTTCCGTGAAGCTGATTGTTCAATGCTTCCACAATCTCCAGTCCCAAGGAAGAGTGGTTTCTGAAATCGTCGCTTTCAAACCCTTTTCCGTTGTCTGAAATTTCAAGTTTTAGTTCCTTACCGATAATTTCTGTACTGAGAACCAGTTTCGGGTGTTCCGTTTCGGGATAAGCATGTTTCAACGCATTGTTTATGATCTCCGAAGCGATTAATCCAAGCGGAACAGCCTGATCAATGCTCAATTCCAGATCAACAAAACTTGTTTCCGTAGCAATCTGTTTCTGGGTATGCGAAAGTGCGTCCAGTTGAAGTTCCAGGATGTTCTGCAGGTAGGTGGCGCTGTTTGCCTTACCAAGATCCGCGTCACGTTGATACAAACTTTGGTGCATCAACGCTATGGTTTGAATCCGGGTTTTACTGTTGCGCAATGCATCGATTGCAACCTCATCCGTAAGCTGCGATTCCTGTAAGTTGAGCAGGCTGGAAATAATCTGAAGGCTGTTTTTTACCCGATGATGAACTTCCTTGAGCAAAATTTCCTTTTCATATAACGCCTTATCGATCGTTTCGTTTTGTTCGAGAATTTCCGAATTGGATTGTTTCAGTGCTTTATTGAGTTTTCGGGATTTACGGTAGTAGAAGAGCCCGAGAACAATGAGAAGTAAGGTAACCGATAACGCAACAATGGCAACAGTAGTTTTCCTTTTTGTTCGGATCAGTTTCATCTTTTGTTTCTCAATGATCTGCTTTCCGCGCTTCAATTCATAGTCAGCTTCGAGACGCGTGATCATTACGTTATTCGCGTTCATTTGCAGGCTGTCCTGATAAATGTGCATCAGATCGTTGTATTTCAGAGCGGTTTTATAATCTCCGAGGATTTCATAGCTTTCTTTTAATCCGGAATAAGCGTAGGTGATGTCTTCAAGACTGTGAACTTTCAATGCCAGATCCAGGCACAATTGGTTGTAGTAAATGGAAGAATCAAGCATGTTGGCTTGTCTGTATTGTCGACCGATGTTGTATAAAATCAACAACTCATCCAGTGGTTGATTGAGTTTTTTGTACCGAACCTGCGCCACCTTGTAAATTTCCAATGCTTCTGAGGTTTGTCCCAGGTTCATCAGAATATTGGCAATGTTGTTCTCAATCTTTGTTTCAAGATAAAGGTCATTGATCCCTTTCACTTTGCTTTGCGCCTGTTTATAATAACGCATAGCCGATTCGTACTCGTTGAACTGGTAATGTGTATTTCCGCGGCAAATGAGAATTTCAACCAGCATTTGCTTCTTTCCGTGAGATCTTGCATACCGCTCGGCAATGTTTAAGCGTTCGTCGGATTTCTTTCTTTTTTTGGTGACGCTATAGGCTTGACCAAGCAACAAATTCGCTTTGTTCATTCCCAGTTCGTCTTTTTTTTGTGAGAAATAATTGTGCGCTTGCAGGGCATGTTCAATAGCCAAATCGAATTCGCCACGCAGCAGGTGAATCTTTGCTTTTGCCAGGGAGACAGTTCCTTTCCATTCAATATTGGAGCCGTTTTGGGCATCCAGAAACGCCAAATCGATGTATGCCAGCGAAGAATCGGTATTGATGCGCTGCAACCTGACGGCATTATGATACTGCTCTTTCCCTTTTGTCGTTTGTGCAATAGAAAAATGGCCATTCGCCATTACTAAAAAGCATGCGAATAGGGGTAATAAAGAATACCGACGATCTACTGCCATTCTGAGTCTTGCTTCTTTGATTGGGGAAGATAGGAATAATCCCTTAGCATGTGAAAGTCTGAACCGTTGTAACGGATAATTTCTTTCAAATTAACAACTGGTTAACCTCAATTAAATCGCTGTCCGAATGAAATTTTATTCAGGGAAAACAAGTATTTTCGTCAAATGGACAAAAACGAAAATCAAATCAATATTGAGCTATCCGAAGAGTTAGCGGAAGGAGTTTATTCGAACCTTGCAATCATTACCCATTCACAGGCCGAATTTGTTACAGATTTCATTCAGATGATGCCCGGAATGCCGAAAGCGAAGGTAAGATCACGCGTAATTATGTCGCCGCAAAATGCGAAACGTTTGATGCACGCATTAGCTGAAAACATTCAGAAGTACGAACAAAATAATGGTGTGATCAATGACGTTGACGCTCCACCATTCCCACCGATGAATTTTGGTGGTCCGGCAACGCAGGCTTAAGAATAGTAGAGCTTATTTTGTCAGATTTTGACTAAAAGTGCAACCAAGACGTTATTTTAGCGTATTCAAGTTAGAACTATATAAACTCGGTATATGAAAAAATGGATGTTAGCACCGCTGGCTCTGGTCTTTGTACTTGCGGCGTCGTGCGCTAAACATACAACGCCACGAAAAGTAAATAAAACTCTTCCTGAGGGATACTGGAAAATCACGAATTTTACCATTGAGGGTGAGTCAGTTGCTGAAAATTATTCAACGTATTCCTTTGGTTTCGGTGAGAGCGGAGGGATCATTGTGAAAGGTGACGGGTTCAGTTCATCCGGTTCATGGGAAACAGGATTGGATAAAAATCCATGTATTCTTTACCTGAGTTTTCCACCTGAAGGAGGGTTGGAATACATTGCCGATGACTGGCAGGTATCTGAAATAAAGAAAGATGTTATTACACTGAAACGCAACGACGAAAGCTCAAGTAGTAACCTGACGTTAAAGCGTTAAAACAGCACTTTTTTGAACATTTTTAGTAAAAAATGATTCGAAAAATGCTTTCCTCTAAAACACTTCAAATAGTTGTTTTATTGGTATAAGCTACTAATTTTGTACAAAAGCTCATTTGGATGACCTCTGAAATTAAGGCATACATCGATCAAATCTCGGCAAAAGCCCAACACCTGCATACTTTATTGATTGCAGAGCGTGAGCGTTCCGCAGGTTTATCAGCCGAAGTTTCACGTCTAAACGAGGAAGTTGAACGCCAGCAAAGTGAATTGGATCTGTTGCAACAGGACATTCAGGCACTAACTTCCAGGTTGTCAGAAGAGCGTGAACAAACGCCTCAACTTCAGGTAAATGATCTGGACGTTGATGCGCTGGTAAAAGAAATTGATTTCTGCATTCAACAGTTAAAAATAGCGAATGAGTAAAGTGTCATTGAAAGTAGTGGTGGCGGGTAGAACGTATCCGCTGACCGTTTTGGAAACCGAGGTTGCTCGGGTTCAGGCTGCTGCCGATGATATCAATAAGGCAATTAAGCAGTTGCAAGACAACTTTGCCGTTCGCGATATGCAAGATTTATTGGCCATGACTGCACTACAGTTGTCTACCAAAAGCGGTAAACAATCGGCTCCTCAAAGTTCCGGAGCCCCTTCCGTAGATTTTACGGAAACTGCAGCGGCTCTCAAAAAACTGGCAGAAGAGCTTGATTCGCTCTCACTGTAGTTAACAGTAATTTCTTTTATCCTGTTCGCGTTTTTCACTCCATCTGGGTGATAAACTTTTATTTATATATAGATATGGATTTTGGAATAATAGGAGCTGTAATCGGACTTGCAGTTGGTGGTGGAGCCACTGTTGTGATTCAGAACGTAGCCCTGAAGAAGAGACGCGCACAGCTGATCAAAGAAGCGGAATTGGAAGGGGAAGCCCTGAAAAAGACGAAAATGATTGAGGCAAAAGAGCGCTTCCTGAAACTGAAAGAAGAGCACGAGGAATCCGTGAAAGAGCGTGAAAGAAAAGTGCAGTCCAACGAAGATAAAGCGCGTAGCAAGGAAAAAACACTCAACCAGAAAATCGAAGAATTATCCCGTAAGGAAAAGGATTCCGATCGCCTGAAAAGTGAGCTGGATTCCAAAATCGCAGCAAACGAAGTGCGCTACCAGGAATTGGAGAAAATGCACCAAAAACGCGTAGCTGAATTGACGAAGATCACAGGGATGTCTGTTGAAGATGCTAAAAACCTGTTGATGGAATCATTGAAAGACGAAGCACGTACTGCTGCGATGTCTCATATCAAAGAAATTACGGAAGAAGCAAAACTGAATGCAAACCGCGAAGCAAAACGCATCGTGATTCAGACCATTCAGCGTGTAGCTTCAGAGCAGGCTGTGGAGAACGCAGTTTCTGTATTTAACATTGAATCCGATGAGGTAAAAGGCCGTATCATCGGACGTGAAGGGCGTAACATCCGTGCACTTGAAGCAGCTACAGGAGTTGAGATCATCGTTGATGACACGCCTGAAGCAATTATCCTTTCCTGTTTCGATCCGGTTCGCCGTGAGATCGCACGTTTGGCACTGCACCAATTGGTTTCTGACGGACGTATTCACCCGGCTCGTATTGAAGAAGTTGTTGCGAAGACAAAGCGTTCTTTGGAAGAAGAAATCGCTGAAACAGGACGCCGTACTTGTATTGATCTTGGAATTCACGGATTGCACCCGGAATTGACCCGAATGGTAGGACGTATGAAATACCGTTCGTCTTACGGACAGAACTTATTGCAGCACAGTAGAGAGGTAGCCAACCTTTGTGCAATTATGGCTGCAGAGCTTGGTTTGAACGTTAAGATCGCGAAACGCGCAGGTTTGCTTCACGATATTGGTAAAGTTCCGGATGAAGAACCGGAATTGCCACACGCAATTCTCGGAATGAAACTAGCTGAGAAATATGGTGAAAAACCGGATGTATTGAATGCGATTGGGGCTCACCATGATGAAATTGAAATGACAACATTGATTTCGCCGATTGTACAGGTATGTGATGCCATTTCCGGTGCACGTCCGGGAGCACGTCGCGAAGTCATTGAATCGTACATCAAACGGATTAAGGATCTTGAAAATCTGGCATTGTCTTACGATGGCGTAAGCGGAGCGTATGCTATTCAGGCTGGTCGTGAATTGCGTGTAATGGTGGAAAGTGAAAAAGTTACCGACTTACGTGCGGATGAACTTTCATTTGCGATTTCTCAGAAAATTCAAACGGAAATGACTTATCCGGGACAGGTTAAGGTGACCGTTATTCGTGAAAAACGTTCAGTAAGCTACGCTAAGTAAGGATATGCCCAAAGAATTTCCATCGTCGGTTTATTCCCTTTCCGATAAGCATGTGCTTGTAACCGGAGGCGCCGGATTTATCGGTTCCAGCTTGGCACAGGAATTATTGGAAATGGGGGCAAAAGTGACTGTTTTGGATAACTTGTTGACCGGTTTGCAAAGTAATGTCGACCGACTGAAACATTACCCGAAATATACGTTCCTGAATGCGGATATCTGCGACCCGGAGTCATATAAACACGTGCTTCAAACAGTTGACGTTGTTTCGCACCAGGCAGCTCTTGGTTCTGTTCCCCGTTCGATTGTTCTCCCGTTAAATACACATGCGATTAATGCAACTGGTTTTTTGACCTTCCTTCATGAAGTGAAAGAAGCCGGAATCAAACGATTTGTATACGCAAGTTCTTCATCGGTTTATGGCGATAGCATTGCCTCGCCGAAGAAAGAAGGAGCAGAAGGAAAAGCACTTTCTCCTTATGCTGTTACGAAACAGTTGAACGAGCAGTACGCTGGTGTGTACCACCGTTTGCACGGAATTGAGGCAATTGGATTGCGTTACTTCAATGTATTTGGGCCATATCAAAATCCGGAAGGCGAGTATGCAGCAGCAATTCCCCGTTTTTTGGATAAGATGCAACATGGAGGAATTGTTACGGTAAACGGAGATGGAGAACAAACCCGCGATTTCACGTTTGTGAAGAATGCCGTTTTTGCGAATTTGTTGTCGCTCTCTACAAGCAATGAAGCTGCATTTGGTAGTGTTTACAATGTTGCCTGCGGTGCGAGTTGCACGCTTAATGAGGTGATTTCTGCGTTGCATAACGGACTTGAGAAACTTGGTGTCACTCCACAGCATGAGTTGAAGTATGGCCCTGAAAGAAGTGGGGACATTCGTCATTCATTGGCAGATATTAAAGCCATTCAAACGGATCTTGGTTATTCACCGCTCTTTGATTTTGAAGAGGGCATTGATGAATATCTGGAATTTCAATTGAAATGATTTCGCTGTTCCGTAAATCGGAGTTTTTTCGTTCAGTTGTTACCCTCATGACGGGAACGGTTGCTGCTCAGGTGATTGCCTTTGGAGTGAACCCTATCCTTACGCGTTTCTTTTACAACGATGAAGACATGGGGGAATTGGGAATTTATACCCGGTTCGTAGCCTTTATTGCTGCTTTTGCGACAGCGCGGTATGATTTTGCGATGCCGGTTGCAAAACACGATCATCATGCGTTTTCACTTTTTCGGTTATCCCTTAGAATTGCATTCGTTTGTTTGTTTTCCGTTCTCATCTTCGGGATGTGTTACGCATTGTTCCAACCTCAACCGGAAGATTACCTGCTCTTCGTTTTGATGTCGGTTGGTAGCGCTTACGGAACCGTTTGGATCAGTGTCGGGACAAATTGGGCCATTCGAAAAAAGGAATTCAAAACGATTTCCACTCAGAAGATTGTCAATGCATTAAGTGTTAGTGGATTCAAGGTTCTTTTTGGCTTTTTCCACATGGGAGCACTCGGTTTGTTGTTGGGAACTTTCATCGGTACGATTTCATCAAGCGTGGTGTTTGTAAAGCGCTTTCTGGGCTTAAAGAAAGAACACAAACAGCATTCGTATAACAAACGGATGAATGTTGTTGCTAAGGAATACAAGTACTTCCCCAGTGTAAGTTTACCTCATGGGTTGTTGGATTTAGGGATTGATTCTATTCTTGCCTGGAGCATTGTATATTTCTACAGTAAAGGAACTTTCGGGCAGTACAATCTGGCGTTTATGATGATGAAGGCACCGTTGGCAATCATTGGTCAATCGATCGGTCAGGTGTTTTTCAATCGTGCTTCTGAAATGCTGAATCAGGGTCGCTCTGTGCATGATTTGATGAAACGAACCGTTGGGATTTTGTTTCTGCTCTCCATTGTTCCGTTCACCATCATGTATTTCTGGGGCAGCGAAATTTTCGTCTTTGTGTTCGGTAAAGACTGGATCATTGCCGGAAAGTTCGCGGAGATATTGGTGCCTTACCTCATGTGTAACTTCTTATTGTCGCCGGTTTCGAGCCTGCCATTGGTTTTGGGGCGACAACGGGAGGCATTTCTTGTTGGCATTTGTGTGGCGTTAATACAGGTAACGAGCTTCATCATTATTCCCTATTTCGTTGAAGAAGCGTCGATTTATCAGGTGCTGTGGATCAATTCCGTTACATTAAGTGTTTTGTTGATTGCGGTTTATTTTCTCTACCTCCGTTTTGCGAAACTGGGAAGAAAGTAATCCATCCCGACCCCTCGCTAATTTTTACTAGGTTTGTGCTGTGAAAGGAATGCAAACTTCTTTGAATCCCGAAAGGCCCTGGTGGCAGGAAGTACTATTGGTTTTTCTGCTGGTCTTTCCAAGCTGCATTTTTGGTAACGAATACGTTCTTTTATTGCTTCCCGTAGCAGTGTCCTGGTTCCACTTCAATGAACTTAAGACCGCCTGGAAGAACTTTAAATCCAACCCGTTTTCCCACGAATCCATTCGTTATTTCTGGTTACTGTTCGTGTTCATGGCCGCTGCGCTGGCAAACAAGTTTTTCAATGGAGATGCCATTGTCTGTGCAAAAGACTATTATGCTCCGTTCATGCTCTTGCCATTCTTATTATTGGCGGGGAAGTATACATTTTCACTACGAACAATTCGGGTTTTCCTCGTCTTCATTTCCATCGAAATTGCGTTCGCAGCGATACAATACCTAATGAACGACAGAAGTCTGATTCTTCCGTTAACAGAAGAAACGACGATCAAATCGAAAGCCTTGTTGTACGATTCCAGGGTGTACGGTTTCACCGCTAATTCATCGATTTTTGGGATGCACATTTTGGTGGCGTTTTTCTTTTTGGTGATTTCAGGTTGGAGGAAGTGGAGGTATGCGATCATGTTCGCTATCCTGTTGGGTGGAATGTTCCTGTCGTTCAACCGAACAGTAGTTATCATGGTGATTGGGTTCTTCATTCTGCAGACCATTGAAACACTATGGTTGTGGTGGCGCAATAGAGAAAATAAAGCAATCCGGTCACAGCTACAAACGAATGTTATTCTCGTTGTATTACTCTTAATCATTCTGTTTACACCATTCATCAAAAACAGCTTGTTGAGGGGTGGAAAAGCAGAAACATTGGACTACAGTATTGAGTATTCCTTTGATACGATTCCGTTGAACTGTAGCCAGCAGCACGCTATGAAAATGCTGGAACCAAAAGACATTGATACTACCAGGCCAATGGTGAAAGGATTCCTCGATTTTTCGAAGAAAATCAATACCAGCGGACGAAAACTGATTTGGCTGAATTACATGAAAGCCATAGAAGAAAAACCACTGTTTGGAAACGGGTCCAATAAGTTAATGCTGGTCACACTCAATCCAAAAACACGTGAGGTTGAAACGATTCATGCCCACAATTCTTACCTCATGCTCATTTCAACACACGGACTTGTTTTGGGCGTGTTTTTTCTAGGCATCATGGTACTGTGGTGGAAATGGAAAAACTGGTCCATAGTGTTGATTATCCTTGGTTATTCATTCTTTCAGTATGGTATTTTCTGGGGATTCTCTTTGCTGGATGTCGTCTTCGTATTTGTTTTAATTGCACCAAAAAACCTTATTGCAAGTGGATATTCGGAAACAACTTCTTGAGGTTGAGCAATTGGAGCTCAAACGGCTTGCGGTGAAGAAATTCGGCCGTACGTTTGAGATTTATCCATGGATCAAGAGTCGCATTTTCCATAAAGTGATGATGGGGACCGAGACCTTACAGGACAAGAACAGTTCCGTTCTTCGCGGTCAGCTTCGTTCCCTGTTTTACGGATTCTTTTCACTTTTCCGCAAATACGACGCGTGGGCGTTCACAAGCAGTAGTGAACGAATCGCTATCGATGGAAAGTTTGTAGATAAAGTCATGGATCCGATTGCTGCTAATTCTGACATGAAAGTCTTAGTTGTTGAATTGCAGTTGTTTTCGCGTTACAAACGGAAAGAAGTGGCTTCGAAACATGTTGTTTCACGAGCATGGTTCGTTTTTGTAGAAGAACTGTACATGCGTTTGTTTCTTCGGAAAATTGATTTTGAGGGAAAAGAAGTGCTTCAACAGGTAGAACAGATTTTGGGAACTCAGGCAGAGACGAATGCAATCATTCGAAAGTATCTGGCACAATACCGCGTCATGAAGTTCTTCCTGAAATTTCTGCGGAAACCGAAAGTGGTTTTTCATACCGTCTCGTATGCCAATTTTGGATACATCATGGCCTGGAAAGAAGCAGGAATTCGGGTGGTGGAAATGCAGCACGGATTGATTGGCGAGGGACATTACGGATACGTTTATCATCAGAAATTTGATCCGGTTCAATTTCCTGATGATATGCTGGTGTTCGGAGAAGCAGATGCTGAATTCTTCAGAACACAAACACAAATCCCGATTCAGAAAGCCGTTCCAGTCGGACGATTTGTGATGGATCACTTCTACCACAAATCGATAGAGAATGTTATTCCCGCAAAACGTATTCTGGTTTCATTGCAGGACAGCGAATGGAGTATTGCGCTGATTAACTTCGTAATGAAATGCAATGAACGTACTTCCGGACAGATTCATTGGATCATTCAGCCGCGCAGAACGCCAGCCGAAGAGTATAAAAAGCAATTCGATTTCCCTGAGAACATCACGTTCTCTAACGACTTCATATATCAAGCGATGGGGAAAACCGATGCTCATTTAACTATTTTCTCCACTACGGCAATTGAATCACTCTCGTTGGGTAAACCTACCTTCCTGTACAATTTCGAAGGTGCCGCTATGACGTATGTAGGAAGTTTCCTTGCATCCAATCCCAATGCCTATTTTTGCAACACTGAGGAAGACTTTTTGAAGAATTGGGAAGCCTTACCGTTGCGATCGAAGGAAGCCATCGCGGAATCGAACGGAACAAACATTAGTGCCAACTATTCGTTGAAACTGAAAGCATACCTTCAAACGCTGTAATGAAATTACTCCGAAATAAACTGGTTCAATCGCTTGGAATTTACACCATTGCCAATATCATCAATTCGGCAATTCCGTTTCTTCTATTGCCGATTTTAACACAGTACTTATCTACGGAAGGTTATGGTGTTCTGACCAATTTCAATTCCCTGATTAACCTGCTGATTCCGTTTGTGAGTATGAACCTCATGGCTTCATTACAAGTAATTTATGTCAAGCGGAACGAAGAAATGGGATCGTATGTCAGCACGGGAATGTTGGTCATGATTGGGCTAACCCTGTTGTGTGCCGGAGGATTTCTGCTATTTGATGACCAACTGTCAGCGGCAACTGGAGTTCCGAAAGCTTTCATAGCCTTTACAGCGGCTTATGCGACTTATCAAAACGTAGTAGAAGTATTGCTTTCCATCTGGCGAATGGAAGACAGAGCGTGGCTCTTTGGGATATTCAGAATTGTTCGAACTGCCGTTGAATTGACCATTGCTCTTGTGTTGATCATCAGTTTCAATTGGTCGTTCGAAGGATCGATTTATGCACTTTCCTGGTCGTATGGAGCAGGAGCATTGATTGCGTTGATTATTCTCTTACGCCGCGGATACTTGATTTGGTCGTTCAAAATGGAGCACGTGAAACATTTGTTTGCATACGGTGCGCCATTGATTCCTCATGTATTGGGTTCTGTGGTCATTTTGTATTCGGATAAACTGGCCATTACCAAATACGATGGATTGGGATCAAATGGTATTTACAGTGCCGGATTCATGGTTGGTCAGGCAATTGGTTTGTTGCAGAATTCGTTCAATCAGGCTTGGGTTCCTTATGTATTCAATCATTTGAAAACCGGAGAAGAACGCGTGAAATACACGATCGTAAAGTGGACCTACATTTACTTTATCGGGATCATCGTGGTGACCTTGCTTTTCTATTTGTGTACACCTTTGATCTTCTACTTCCTCGGAAAAGCGTTTCAGGACGGACTTTCTCTTGTGCTGTGGATCGCACTTGGATTCGCGTTCAATGGTATGTATAAAATGGTGAGTGTGTATTTCTTTTATGCGGAGAAGACGCAATTCATAGCCGGAATTTCCATCTTTACAGCAGTTATTAATATCGTGTTTTTGATGTGGATGGTGCCGAATTACGGATACACTGGTGCCGCAATTTCGACCATGACAGCATTCTTTATTCAGTTCATTTTGACCTGGATCTGGAGTACGCGAGTGATTAAGATGCCTTGGGGCAATTGGAAAGTGTGGAAGAAGTATTGATTTCCCGCTGAGGAACGCTGAAGAGCACAGATGTTTTATCATATGAGTAAAATTGGAACGGCATTGAATAGATTTTGGAAGGAAACGAATCTCCTTGATAAGCTTTTGTTGCTTACCATTTTGCTTTCGGTTACCTGGGTAAAACTTGCTCCGATGTGTATGGCGATTATGCTCATTACGAGTATTTTTATTCGTAAATCAGGAAAGGAAATCGTCCGTTCGTTGATTTCTCCTTCGTCTATTGGCTTCTGGGCTGTTTGTTTCTGGTTGTATCACATTGTCGGAATGGGGTGGAGTACAAACAGTGCTTTTGGTTGGTCGGATGTTGGTATGAAAGCATCGTTTGTTGCTGTTCCGATCATCGCTGCGATTGGTCGTTTTTCGATCCAGCCGCGCTTGTTTGCTCAGTCTATCGGGTTCCTGTTTTCGGGAGTGGTGATTGGCTTGATCATTTACGCAGCATGGAAGTCGTGGTATTATCCGGAGGACAATCACTGGGCATATTTCTTTGAATCGGAGTATTCAACATTCATTCACCGCAGCTACTGGGCGACCTACACTGCGCTTGCTTCAGCGTGGATGTTGTACGCACTGTTGTTCAATAAGAGCGAGTTGAGGTTGTGGTTTGGAATCAGTTGGCTGCTTTTAAGTGTTTCAACGTTCCTGACTATTTCCAAAGCGGGAATTATCATCTGGATGATCTTAATGGCAGTGATGTTTATTCATTTTGTGCTTTCCAAAAAATGGTGGAAGATTGCCATTATTGGCGGGATCGGAATTATCGGGTTCTGTGGATTCATGCTCTTTTCATCGTCGAAAATTGCAAGCCGTTTCCAGGAAGTTCCGAAGGCTATTTCTTCGGTGAAAACTGTTGGGAACCCTTCAGTAGAAAGTAATACGGCACGCATTATCATGTGGTCGACATCGATGAAAGTCATTGCAGAAAACTGGTTGCTGGGAGCGGGAACAGGTGATGTGAAAGATGCGCTGATTGCTAAGAATACCGAGCTCGGAAATACCGGTGCTGCAGAACGACAGCTCAATTCGCACAATCAGTTTTTGAATACGTGGGTGCAACTGGGAATAGTTGGTTTTTTGTTGCTCGTAGCGTTATTCGTTCACATTTTCCGAACTGCAATGCGTGTGAAATCTCCGTATGGAATTTTGTTCGTGGTGGCCATGGTGCTGACCATGTGCTTTGAATCGTTCGTGGAAACGCAGGCGGGAATTGTGCCGTTCTGTTTGCTATTGCTGTTTGTGAATTATCGGGGAGAAGCGAAGGGATAACTTACCGTGGTATGTTTTCGGCGGATTGCGATTTGCCTAACATCTGGTCTGGTAGATTTTTCGGAAAAATCAAGAATTCATCCCTCTAAACAATGTCTCCGCCAACCACCAATCTTCCTGATTGTCAATATCAATTGCCTGCCATTTTGGAATCACCATCGGACGAATGCGCTCAAATTCAACCCAACTGCGTTGACGCAATTCGCTCACTTCGAAAATATAGAGCAAGCCGTTCACATCGTACATCGGAGGTAAATCCTGTCTACGAACCACATTGTTTTTCTGGTGCTTCGAAATGAAACCATTGTGTTCTTCGAACAGCGTATAGAATGGATGTCCCGCCGGTTCGTTAACTGCGACCAAAGCCTGATCGCCATCCTGGAACAATTCCAATGCCTGAGCAATGTGTTCCGCAGTCCTGAATGGACTCGTAGGTTGCAATAACAAAAGGTATGTTGGCGGTTCTGCTTGCTTGTCAACAGCATCGATCATCACTTCAAGCATTCCAGCCGTATCAGACGCCAGGTGCGCATCGCGATCAATAAGTTGAATGCCATAGTTTTTTCCTTGTTCAAGCAATTCCTGACTATCGGTACTCAATACCACGCGTTCCTTCGGAAAGTGAGCAAGGCCAACTTCAATTGCACGTTCCACCAACGATTTTCCACCGGCAAATGGCTTCGAATTCTTGTTCGGAACACCTTTTGAACCGGCGCGTGCAGGAATCAAAACAAGCGTATTTTGAACCGTCGGCTTCATCAGAAACGAATGTGTTTGATGTCTTCCTGCGCCTTGCGGAAATCTTCCGGTTTCCCGATGTCAAGCCAGTAATGGACAATAGGATAGTTGATCACTTTCTTTCCATCGTTGATCAGCTCATCCATCAAATCGGTTGCGTTGTAGAACTTTCCTTTCGGAATGCGCTCCAGGATAGATGTTTTGATGAGGTAAATTCCCGCATTCGAGAAGTACACATACGACGGTTTTTCCTTCAGGGAAGTGATCTGGTTTCCTTCTGTTTCCAAAACTCCGTACGGAACGTCCACGCGGTAAGGTGTACTCGCAACCACCATGTCGGCGTCGCTTTCTTCGAACATACGGTAGAAATCTTCGAAGTCAATATTGGTCAGCAAATCAGAGTTCATCACCATGATTGCCGGAGTTTCTATTTTGTCAATCAGACGAATGGCGCCAAGTGTTCCCAACGGTTCGTCTTCGTGTATGTAATCAATTTGAAGGCCTTTGTCGCTTCCGTCTTTAAAGTACGACTGAATCTGTTCGGCCTTGTACTTCACCGAAACGTGCAGTTTTTCAATGCCGTAAAGCGCCAGGCGGTCAATGTTGTGTTCGATGATCGGCTTGTCGCCTACGTGAAGCATGGGCTTCGGAATGTTATCTGTCAACGGCTTTAAACGCTCTCCGCGTCCACCGGCCATGAGCAATACTTCAATCGGAAGAACAGTACGAAGCGTCGTCAAATCCAGCAACTTTACCAACTTTCCGCCTTCGTCAATCACCGGAAGCATTCCGATTTTTTGTTCCTTGATTTTATCAATCGTGGAAATGGAATAGTTCTCCAGTTTGATGTGACGAAAATCTGCGTGCATTACTTCCGTAATCGAAGTATCAAGCGTTTTTCCGTTGAGCAAACCGCGACGAATATCACCGTCGGTAATGGTTCCCAGAACGCGTTCGTTTTCGTCAACGATGAACACCGCGCCACCGTTTACCGTATTCAGTTGCTCCAACCCGTCTTTGATGGTTGCCGATTGCGATAATGTGTGTAAAGCGCGATTTATCATAGCTGCGAAAGTGGGAATTTATCTGTAGAACTGCAAAATATGGCGGATACTTTCGAAAGCCTCTGCACCGTGTTCTGCAATGTGTCTTGATTTGAGTTCTTCGTAAAGGAAGTTTTGGTGGATGCGTTTTCCGATGTAGAAATCAGCGATCTGCTGACCGAAATTCTTCTTGAATTTGAAGAGGAAATCGTCTTCTTTCATGCTCAGTCCACCCCCGAAGTTGAGCCATTTCTTTCCGTTTTCGTGTGCCCACATTCCCATTTTGGAAAGCAACAGGTTCGATCCGGGAACTTTCGGATGATCAAGGTTGCGTGCCGAAAGGTAATAGGTTACAATTCCGCCACTCACGAAAAACAAAGCCGAAGCAAAGGTAATTCCGTCTTTTTCGACTTTTGACAGGAGCAGTTTGTCCCCGAGTTGTTCGATCAGGTTTTCGTAAAACGCCGTATCGAAAAAGTAGAAATCGGTTGCGTTCGTGTGAACCATATTCGCTCTGTATGCACTATCGAATGCCGGAACATCTTCTTTGGAAAACACTTTTACCGACCATTCATAGCCTTCTTTTTCGAGTTTTCGAACAAGGTTTCGGTTGGTTCCGGAGAATTGTTGTGTCCAGATTTCGTCTTCGGAAAGATGAGTTGGTAGCAGCACGACACGACGATTCAATAGGTTAGTACAGTCTACTTCGAATTTCGTTTCCGCATTGTAGAGGTAGTGGTAGCGTACGAATTCAGTTACGATGTTTGCACGTTCACGGATCCAAACGTTAAATTGCGTTTCCGCGATTTGACCAAAGGTTTTCGAGCTCGAAACTGGTCCCGCATACCCATACGGTGAACTCAAATCGAACCACTCAGTTCCTTCAATCGGCAGAACGATGTACGGATAAATCCAGTAGTCGTTAGCGTCTGTACAAACCGCAATTTCGTAAGTTCCGCCTTGCATTTGAGCGTCGCAAAGCAGGAATTCCGGTTGGTAATAAATATCGAGATTGGCCAGCAGTGAACGAACCGTTTCCGGTAGTTCGCTAATCGTTTGCTGAGTGTAAACCTGAAGCTGCAAGGCCATGTTCAATTGCGCGAATTATGCGTTTCATGTCGTCGGCGTTGTACCGCTGATCGATGGGCAAAGATAACAAAGATTTCGCCTTTGCTTCGTCGGCTGAATCGAGCCAGTGAACCGGTGCGAAGATGCCGTTTTGTGCCAGTGATTTTCGAAGTTCGTCGCGATTAGGAACGGTGATCATTACGAATAATTCCTGCTGTGTTAGGATGGGTATTCCGATTGGTGACAATCCCTGAATCAGAAAACGGGCATTTTCTTCCCTGTGTGCAAGGATTTTCTGCCAGTCGTAATGGTACAGTTCCGAAGGATCACAACTATAGATGATCTCGTTTTCCAGCAATTTCTCTGCGGTTGCGAATTTCTTCAGGAACGCAGGTTCTTCCACGGAATCCGGATCGTTTTTCCACTTGCGCTTGAGTCGTTCGGCATCTTTTTTCAGCGCATGGTAATCGGACGGAGCGGTAGTTTCTGTTTGTTCAAACGGACTCACCACAATCGCCAAATCCAACTCAAGCCATTTGCGCAAACTGGTTACCGCTGCGTGACCCACCATTTGTTTCATGGCGGTCAAACTCTGCACGCAATCTTCAATGATGAAGTGTTTTGAATTCGTTAATTCCGATGGAACCGGATGATAACCGTTGAAATGGTTCCAGACAACTACCGAAGAATCTGCAGGGATTTCGGAAAGATCGGAATACCGTAAAATCTGGTTCTCCTGCGCTTTCATCGCCACACGATTCAGTGTTTCCTGGCAATAGTGCAGCGGGAAGTAAACGGTTTTCTCGTCGATGTGCTTTAGAATCCATGCGAGTGCGTCGGCTCCGGTTTCAAATCCGGCGATCTTCTTGTCATTTTCAGGAAGAAACCAGGCTGAATCAGAAGGCGAACTGAGTTTAAACGCATCGCTGTCGTTTGCCGCAAAAGCCCCGCCGATGTAGTGCTCAAAACTCATTTCAGAAGGTTGAGCGTTTCAATAACAAATCTTCCCAGCGGGTTTCACGAATGAATTGAACAATTTGCTCAGACGCATCTCCGTTGCCGTAAATGTTTGGTTTTCCTGCAAACGACTGCTTGAATTCCGCACTGGTCGCTTTTTCGAATGCTTCCAGAATTGCAGGAATGTCAACCGGAACATCAATGCAGTTCGGGTTTCTCAAACGACCATCTTGTCGGGAACCTATATTGATCACGGGAATCCCGAAACTTTGTGCTTCGACCAATCCGCTGGAAGAGTTTCCGAGCATAACCGAACTGTAGCGTTGCGCTGCGTAGTAATTCACACGTCCAAGACTGTGAACGAAGGTTACGCGCTCGTTTTGTTCTGCAATTTCCTGTAAGGTATCGTTGATTTCTGCCCCACCGAGATCCGTATTGGCGGCGGTGAACAGGAAATGTGCTTTCGTATGGGCACACAACTCGTTGATGAGCTGCGTTAAAAATGCTCTGTTGATCGTTTGTCCGATGGTTTCGCTGTGGAAAGTTGCAATAACCAATTGCTCCGACCATGGAAGCGCAAAACGATCAAAGAATTCCTGCTTGGAAGGCAGTTCGATGGAAAGAATTTCATCCAGTCCCGGTTCTCCCGAAACACAAATGCGCCATTCCTCTTCGCCCATTCGGAGCAAGTTTTGCTTGTATACTTCCGTTGCGGGAAAATGAAGGTGACTCATTTTTGAAACGGCGTGACGAACCTGGTTGTCCGTAGCGCCTTCCGTCACTTCACCTCCGGAAATGTGTGCCACAGGAATGGATTGAAACAAACACGAAGAAACAACAGGAATCAATTCTGATCGGTCACCCAAAACAATCACCAGATCCGGAACGTACTCATCGAGAAATTCCGCGAATTGAATCTGCAGGTTTCCATTGGAAATGCTCACAGAAGTTCCGCTGGTATCTTCTCCATGGTGTTCAATTTTCGCTGCAATCGGGTAGCCGTCAGCATCGATTTCGGTAACGGTGTAGCCCTGGTTGTGACTAAAATGTCCGCCGGCAACGACCAGTTCCGTAGTGAAATCGGTTTCTTTCAGCAAACGTTGAATGAGTGGTTTCAACAAACCATACTCAGATCTCGCTCCCGTAAACACTAGTATTTTCTTCCCCGCTATTCCCATGAGATGTCTTTTCTTCCGATTGCTCCGTTCTTCGGAATGACTGAAGTTACGCGTTTTCCAATTAAGGATTCGTATTCTTCCATGCCTATTTCTCCAACCGGACGTTTTCCAACCAAATCTGCCTCGGTGATGATGTCTCCGGGATTCAAATCGCGTTTGGCGTAAATCCCTTTCTTCACAACCAGTTGTGTAGCTTTTTCAATCTCCTGAATGCGTTTCACACCGTCGCCAAGCGATTGTTCCACCGCTCTGATTCCAAGTACCATTGCTTTGAGTTCGACAGGATCGAGTGAAGCCTTGTGATCCGGTCCCTCCATGTTTTTATCGAGGGTGAAGTGTTTTTCTATGATTCGGGCTCCTCGTGCCGCTGCCGCAATCGAAACAACGATTCCGTCCGTATGATCCGAATAACCGACGGTTGTGTTGAACGCATCGCGAAGCGTGTCCATAGCGCGTAGGTTCACTGTTTCAAGCGGCGCAGGATATTCCGATGTACAATGCAGAATGGCAACTTCCGGAGCACCGTTTTGAACGAGCACATTGTAAGCACGTTCCACATCCGTAAGGTCGCACATTCCTGTCGACAAAATGACCGGCTTTTTTTTGCGTGCAATCTGCTTGAGGTACAAGAGGTTATTGATTTCTCCTGAGCCGACTTTAATCAATGGCAATTGCAGTTCATCGGCAAGGAAATTCAGGCTTTCTTCTTCGTCGGGAGTAGACAAAAATTCTACACCAATGGAATTTGAATAACGTTGCAGTTCCTTGAAATCTTCGTACGAAAGTTCGAGTTTTTTGAGCATTTCGAATTGCGACCCTTCGCCGTCGTTTTCCAATTGGTACGCCGCTTTCGGAGCATCTTCGGTCAATAATGCTTCTGTTTTCCAGGTTTGAAATTTGACGCAATCAACTCCCGCAGCTTTTCCCGCATCGATGAGTTGTTTCGCCAGTTCAATGCTACCGTTGTGGTTTACTCCGGCTTCCGCAATGATATAGATTCGGTCTTCAAACATGGACTATTTTCTTGTAAAGCTACAAAGATATTGGATTTGGAAACCACATAGCCACATAGCTGGTTCACATAGGAACATAGTGATTAACTAGCTTTCGGATAGTAAAGTACAATCCGCTATGTGTCTATGACAAACTATGTATCTATGTGTTTTTAATCACGCTACTCGGTAAATTCACCACGCGATCTTCCAACCAAATGGAGTTTTTCAAACTGTCTTTTTGCGAACCGGCAAACGCAGGTAAACGGTGCATCAGGGTCCAGATTGGGCGTGTCATAACACCATTGTCGTTAGAGTATTTCAGGAATTCGTCACGCTCTTGGCGGGACTCAAGAATGATCGTATTCAACCAGTAATTGGCAGTCGTTCCTTCGCGTTCTTTGACTACATGAATGAATGGAAGATTATTCAGGTAATACTCGGCTGTTTCGCGTTTGTTTTTCAGGATTTCCGGAAGTTGTTCCAACTGAGCAACAGCCAGCGCCGCGTTAATGTTCGGCATCCGGTAATTGTATCCCACCTCATCGTGAACGAAATCCCAAACATGCGGAACTTTTGCGGTTGTCGTCAAATGCTTGGCGCGCTTCGCCCATGCTTCGTTGTTGGTCACAATTGCGCCACCGCCTCCGGATGTCACGGTTTTGTTTCCGTTGAAGCTGAACGCCGCAATGTGTCCGATGGTTCCGGTGTGTTGTTGTCCGACGTAAGAACCCAGCGATTCCGCGGCATCTTCAACCAAAACGATGTTGTAACGTTCGCAGATTTCGAGTAACTCGTGAATCCGCATCGGGAAACCGAAAGTGTGCATAGGAACACACGCTCTGATTCGGCGACCGGTTGTTTTATTGATGCATTCACCGTTGTCATTCTGGAAGGTGTTTTCCTCCAAAAACGCTTCTACAGCTTCCGGAGAAAGTCCAAGCGTGTCTTTGTCTACATCAATGAAAACGGTCGTTGCACCAATGTACGAAATGGCATTTGCAGTAGCAACGAATGTTAATGCCTGTGAAAGCACCTCATCGTTGCGCTCCACTCCGGCGATGATCAGCGCCATGTGAAGTGCAGCAGTTCCGTTTACAGCGGCAATAGCGTATTTGGCTCCGGTAATGTGAGCCATTTGTTCTTCGAATTTGTTCACGAACGGACCAACCGAAGAAACGAATGTAGAATCGATACACTCGCACAAATATTCCTTTTCCTTTCCTCCGAAATACGGCGCGTGCAGCGGAATAAAATCTTCTGCTCCGTAGCGGTTTCGGATAGTTGAAACGATGGATTGGAAATTTGCGCTCATGAATTAAATGTTGTAGATATCGGCTTTGTACTCGCGAAGATTTTTTGGATCACTGAACCATTCGATGGTTTGTCGTAATCCTTCGGAAAGCTCCGTGGAAGGCTTCCATCCTGTATGTTTGATCAGCTTCGCGTTGTCGCCGAACAAACGGAATACCTCCGATTTCTCAGGACGAAGTCGCTGCTCTTCTTGTTTAATAGTTGTTCCCGGACTAATCTGAGCGATCAGTTCGTTCGCCAGTTTACCAATCGAAATCTCGTTGTGCGTTGCAATGTTTACATCGTGACCAATCAGGCTCTTACAAAGCGAAATTTCAACGAATCCGCGTGCAGTGTCTTTTACGTACACAAGGTCGCGCGTTGGTGTCAAATCTCCAAGGCTGATTTCCGGAAATTTGTTCATCAACTGTGTAATGATCGTAGGAATGATTGCACGAGCCGACTGACGTGGTCCGTAGGTGTTGAACGGACGAACGATCGTCAACGGTAAGTCGAAACTTCTGTAGAAGGATTCCGCAATGGCATCCGCCCCGATTTTCGTTGCAGAATATGGCGACTGGCCCTGACGCGGGTGTTTTTCGTCGATTGGAATGTATTGTGCCGTTCCGTAAACTTCAGAAGTGGAAGTCACCAAAACGCGTTCAACTCCAAGGTCTTTCGCTGCCTGAACAATGTTCAATGTTCCTTTCACGTTCGTGTCCACGTACGCATCAGGCGAGTGGTACGAATATGGAATGGCGATCAGGGCTGCAAGGTGGTATACGATTTCGATGTCTTTCATGGCCGTGCGAACTCCGTTCGGATCGCGAACATCTCCTGTAAACACTTCGATTTGGTTTAACAACTCTTTTGGAAATGTATCGAGCCAGCCCCAGCTGTTGAAACTGTTGTAGTAACAGAATGCGCGAACGTGAGCTCCTTCTTCGATCAGAGTTTCCACCAAATGAGAACCGATGAAACCATCAGCGCCCGTAACCAGTACCTTTTTTCCTTTTAAACGCATGAGCGAAATTTATGGGATCAAAGGTATTGATTTTCTCCCACGGACGTGCACAGAAGGACACAGAGGATTGATTTTGAAAGGATCTTTTTCGTGGTTCGTTCTTTGTGTACTTTGTGTCTTCGTGGTTTAATTTCACCACAAAGGCACAATGATCACAAAGTGTTTGAGTTTCAATTACCAATCAAATCCCCTACGTGTTCCTCTGTGCACCTCTGTGGGAAATATTGCTTCCTCCCCCGAAACAACTATTTTTGCCACAAATCTTTTCGATGAAAAAAATCATCACCATTCTCGGGGCGCGACCTCAATTCATTAAAGCAGCTGCGGTTTCGAACATTTTCGCGAAGCATTTTGACGAAATCCTGGTACACACCGGGCAGCATTACGATGCGAATATGTCGGATGTGTTTTTTGACGAATTGGGGATTCCCAAGCCGAAGTACCATTTGAATGTCGGTTCCGGTTCGCATGGAGCTATGACCGGTGCGATGCTTGCTGCAATTGAAGAAGTGTTACTGAACGAGAAGCCCGATTTTGTGATGGTTTACGGAGATACGAATTCCACCATTGCCGGATCGTTGGCGGCTTCGAAACTGTTGATTCCGGTGATTCACGTTGAGGCAGGTTTGAGAAGCTTCAACAAGGCTATGCCGGAGGAACAAAACCGTATTTTGACAGATCACATTTCCGATTTGTTGTTCGTTCCAACTCAAACAGCAATCGATAACCTGAAAACGGAGGGAATCACGAAAGGGGTTCACAACGTAGGTGATGTGATGTACGATGGAATCCTGCACTTTACCGAAATGGCGAAAAGCAAGAGTACGATTTTGGATACGCTCGGAGTGAACGAGGGCGAATACTTGTTGTGTACGATTCACAGAGCTGAAAACACGAACGACCCGGCTCGTCTGAAAGGAATCATCGAAGGATTGAATGCGGTTTCAGACACGATTGTGTTACCGCTTCACCCAAGAACCCAGAAATACTTATCCGATTACGGAATCAGTTTGAAAGATCATGTGAAAGTGATTGAGCCTGTTGGTTATTTGGACATGGTTCGTCTGGAAGCAGGGGCGAAGAAAATCGTTACCGATAGTGGTGGTGTTCAGAAAGAAGCATATTTCCTGGCGAAACCGTGTATTACCATGCGCGACGAAACCGAGTGGGTGGAAACCGTTGAAATGGGCTGGAATGTTATTGTTGGTGCAGACACAGCGAAAATCAAAGATGCGATTCAGAACTTCAATCCAACCAGTGAGCGCAAAGATTACTTTGGAAATGGAACTGCAGCACTTCAAATGGTGGAACTGATCAAAAATCACTAGGATGCGCTTACTGATTCTTACCCAGTATTATCCGCCGGAAATCGGTGCTCCGCAGAATCGTTTGCACGAACTGGCGCTTCGTCTGAAAGCAAAAGGTGTGCACGTGGAAGTGCTGACCGCCATGCCGAATTACCCGAAAATGGAAATTCAGGAAGGATACGAAAACGGTAAGATCAAAGAGGAAATCATTGACGGAATTCCAGTTCACAGAGCAAAGATTTACGTTTCAACTTCTAAGTCAATTGTGAAGCGTTTGCTGAACTACTTCAGTTTCGTCTGGACGTCATACTGGCGCGGAAGAAAGCTCGAAAACTTCGATTACCTGATGGTGGAATCGCCGCCGTTGTTTTTGGGGTATTCCGCTATGCGATTGTCACGAAAACTGAAGGCGAAAATGATCTTCAACGTTTCTGATCTGTGGCCGGAAAGTGCAGAGAAACTCGGGTTAGTCACCAATAAACAATTGCTTGGATTAGCTTATCGTCTGGAGAAAAAATGCTACCGTAGAGCGCATTTGGTAACCGGGCAAACTATGGGGATTGTGGAAGACATTTCACGTCGTTTCCCGGAAAAGAAAGTGGTTTGGCTGCCGAACGGAGTGGACTTGTCATACTACAATCCAACCGAAGTTCAACGCATTGGTTACCGCGAAAAACACGGTTTCAAAGCAGACGATTTCATCCTCTTTTACGGTGGAGTAGTGGGCTACGCTCAAGGACTGGATGTCATTCTTCAGGCTGCAAAATCGTTGGAGCAACATCAGAATATTCAGTTCATTATTCAGGGAGCCGGACCGGAAAAAGACCGTTTGCTGGCATTGAAGGAAGAAATGAACGTCACGAATGTACATTTCCTTCCGCCTGTTCCGAAATCGGAAATGCCGGGCGTATTGAAAGACGTGAACGCGGCAGTTATCCCACTGAAGAAACTCGAGTTATTCCAGGGAGCCATTCCTTCCAAAGTTTTTGAAACATTGGCCATGGAGATCCCGATTTTATTGGCAGTGGATGGAGAAGCTCGTCGTCATTTCGTTGACAATGCGAATGCGGCCTTGTTCATTGAACCGGAAAATGCCGAAATGTTAGCGGAAAAAGCGTTGTTCCTTTATGAAAATCAGGCTCAGGCGAAAGAAATGGGAGCTAACGGAAGAAAATACGCGAACGAAGTATTCAATCGGGATTTGATCGCTGCTTCGTTTTTGGAGACGCTTAACAACGCCTGATTCCAACTCTTGTCGGTTTTGTACATCACTGAATTATGAAAAACCGCATTATCCTAACACCGATCATCTTTCTTACACTGCTTTTTTACTGTCAATGTACCGTTGAAAAACGCTTGTACAATCGTGGATTTCATGTAGAGCGAAAATGTGGCTCTTCTTCTTTCGACAAATTGTCTTTCAGGCTACAGTCCGATTCGATCGCAGGAACGACGGGAACTACCAATGAATTAGTTGAGGAAATTACTATTCCACCTTTGACAGGGGTGGGGGGAGGAAGCCATACAACTTATGGTACAGGTTCCGATCTTCCTGAATCAGATACGTTAACAGTTCAACTTGAGAATTCGTCCCTGAAAAACCACCATAGAGAAAGAATTACTCAACTTGAAAAAAGAGAAGGTTTGATTGCATCAGGGGTTGCGACACTCGCTTTTGGTTTGGGAGCGGTTGGAGTTATTCATTTGGCTGTTACATCGACTACTGCCGGATTGATTTTTCTTTTAGGACCTGTAGGTTTAATACTTGGAATCGTTGCTGTATTCTTTTTCTTACTATTTCTGGTTTACCTGTGCCTGCCGACTGAAGTTTCTCGTGAAGATCGTGTAGCGCGAAGTGGAATTAAGGAACATAAATTCTCCAGAGGAGAACGTGCCGGATTAATTGTGGCCATGATATTTGCTACTTCGATTGCAGTCGCATTTTTCTTCTCGTTAACGAATAACTAAGAATCCGTCCTGTAATCATTTGATTATTAGTTGCTTTTGTGTATCATCGCATTCATGAAAGGTTTCCTGCTAATCTCCTTACTCCTTTGCTTTGTGCAATGTACTGTTGAAAAGCGCTTGTATAATCGTGGGTTTCATGTTGAGCGATCGCAAAAATTTCATTCGGATAAGCACCCCGCTAATCTGATAGTCAATTCAGAATCAGATGAAGTGACTTCTGAGGAAACAACGGTCGAATCAGCAATTACCCTAAAAGCCAATGACACGGTTTTGATCCCGAAAGAATCTGACCTGGTTGAAAGTGACGATACACTGGTTCAACCCAAGGATTCTATTGGATTCAGATTGTCTCAGGCATATACAAAGGAACGGAAGAAACAGGTGCTTATTGGAATCGGAGTTCCGATGGCTCTTGTTGCCGCGGGCGCGGGAATTTTATTTTACGTCTCAGTTACCGCAACTTCCGGTGGATTTACGGCAGGTTTAATTGCCGCTTTTGTTGGCCTTTTTCTTTCAGGTGTCTTGTTGTTACTCCTGGTACTTTTTCTGATTTTTCTGATTCGGAAAGCGGATGGTCGTAAAGTGGTTCTGAAAAGCCCTGATCGCAGACTTTCAAAGGCACAACGACTTTTGATCATCTCAGCGGTTATTTTTGTTGTTGTACTTGTTGGCGGTTATGTTGCCCCATTACTGGATGATTAATAGCATCGTACAGATTTTAGCAACTCAAAATCCATCATTGAACTTCTCTTTCTTCAGCATTCCTCAGCGTTCCTCAGCGGGAGAATTTTCCCTACTTTTGCCCAAATTCATTTTCATGATTCCATTTTCTCCGCCAAGAATTGATCAACGTGTGCTGGATGAGGTAAACGCCGCATTGTTGTCGGGTTGGATTACAACCGGACCACGCACCAAATTGTTCGAGAAGAAGTTATCCGAATACTGTGGCAACAAAACCACAGTTGCCGTAAGTTCCTGGACCGCAGGAATGGAGGTGCTATTGCGCTGGTGGGGAATTGGTCCGGGCGATGAAGTAATCGTTCCTGCAATTACGTATTGTGCTTCGGCGAATGTGGTGATTCATACCGGAGCAACTCCGGTTATGGTGGACATCAATTCTGACGACTTCAACATTTCAGTTGAAGGAATCCGAAAGGCGATTACTCCGAAAACAAAAGCAATTATGCCGGTGGACATCGCAGGCTTTCCATGCGACTACGATGCGATTTTTGCGATCGTAAATGATCCGTCAATCAAAGCGCAGTTTGTGGCGAACAATGACCTTCAACGAAAACTGGGAAGAATTCTGATCGCCTCTGATGCTGCGCATTCGTTTGGTGCAACATACAACGGAAAGCGTTCAGGAGCCATTGCAGATGTGAGTGCGTTCTCCTTTCATGCAGTGAAAAACCTGACTACTGCAGAAGGTGGAACGATGTCAATTAATCTTCCGGATGATTTTGATCACGAGGAAATTTATAGAGAATTGTGCGTAAAAATCCTTCACGGACAAAGTAAAGATGCGCTTGCAAAAGCCCAGAAAGGAAACTGGCGCTACGACGTGGTGGAACCGGGCTTCAAGTGTAATATGACCGATCTTCAGGCTGCAATTGGTTTGGTGGAACTGGATCGCTTTCAGGAAAACCTGGATAGAAGAAAGGCCATTTGTCTGGCGTATAACGAAGGATTGAAAAATGAATCGTGGGCACTTCTTCCGAAAATGAAAGATGAGAAACGCGAAACGTGTTACCATTTGTATCAACTACGCATTGATGGAGCTTCAGAAGAGCAACGTGATGCGATCATGCAGGCCATTTTTGATCAGGATGTTAGCGTGAATGTGCATTTTCAGCCGCTTCCGATTCTGACAGCTTACAAAAACCGCGGGTATAACATAGCGGATTATCCGAATGCATGGAACATGTACCAGAACGAAATTACGCTTCCGGTTTATTTCGATTTGTCGGATGAACAAGTTCAAATGGTGATTGCCGCTGTGAAAAATGCGGTAAAACAAGTACTCGGATGAAACGTCTTTTCGACATCGTTGTTTCAACTATTATACTGTGTTGTTTTTTTCCGTTTGGAATTTTGCTGAGCATTGCTATTGCGCTTGAAAGTCGTGGTGGGGTGTTTTACCGACAGGAACGCATCGGAAAAAATGGTGTCCCTTTCAAGCTTTGGAAGTTCAGAACGATGCGTAAGGATTCTGATAAACTTGGAAAACTGACGGTTGGCATGCGTGATCCCCGAATTACACGTGTGGGTTTGTTCATTCGAAAAGTGAAACTGGACGAATTTCCGCAATTTTTAAACGTATTATCCGGAGAAATGAGCATCGTTGGTCCGCGCCCGGAGGTCAGGGAATACGTTGATTTATATACCGAAGACCAGCGCGAAATTCTTAAGGTGAAACCCGGAATTACGGATTATGCTTCCCTGGAGTACTTCAAAGAAAATGAACTCTTGGGCCAGTCGGAAAATCCTCGGGAAACATACATTCACGAAGTTATGCCCGCCAAAATCGAACTGAACAAAAAGTACATTTCGAATCCCGGAATTTCCACTGATTTGAAAATCATGTGGAAAACCTTTTTGAAAATCGTTTCCCGATAAAATTCATTATTACTTAAGTAATTAGTGACAAACTGATTTTTTAGGTATAATTAGTTGGTTATAATCTTCTTTATGTATAGTTTGACTAAAATATTGTCTTGTTGCACTTAAACTAATCAACTGTGTTGATTAGTAAAGGCAAAATCAGTCAGGTTAACTTTGATTCATGAAGAAAAAGTTAGCCGATCGCATTCGCCTGAAGCGACTTCTGATAGGTTTAAGTCAGCAAAATATGGCTGACGAACTGAACCTTACCGTTGCCGCATATTCAAACATAGAACGAGGAGTTACCGATATTACCGTTACACGATTGTGTCAAATAACCGCGATTCTGAATTGTAAGCCTGAGGAGTTACTTTCCGAAGACGAGCAGTTTGCAGAACCAGAGCGTCAGAATTATCTTGCACTTTCCGATCAGATTATCTTGTTAAATGGACAATTGTCGATACTTCAGCAACAGTTCAGTGCCTTACGAAGCGAAGTAGATGAACTAAAATCCTGAACTATTTCTTGAAGACCAGATAAACCGCGATCACGATCAGTACAAAGGCAAGCATGTGGTTCCACTTGAATGTTTCGCTCTTGAAAAAAATCAACGTGAACACCATGAATACAACTAATGAAAGTACTTCCTGAATAACTTTCAACTGAATCAGAGTGAATGGCCCGCCGTTATCCCTGAAACCGATTTTGTTCGCAGGAACCTGAAGGCAATATTCGAAGAATGCCAGTCCCCAACTGGCAAGAATAGCCGAAGCTAAGACCCACCAGCCCATTTTCTTTTCCTGTTTCAAATGACCATACCACGCAAACGTCATAAATACATTCGACAACAGTAATAGTCCTATTGAGTAAAAACCTTTCATATTCCCTTGAAATCCGGGCGAAAGATACAAATGTGAACGAAGGATTGGAGATCGGAAACCCTAGTTTTTATAAATATTCTTCTTTTCTACACGTCCGTCGGTGCTAATGACATACACAAACAACCATCCGGAAGGAAGATCGTGCAGGGAAAAACACCAGTTCGGCATAGGGTTGGCTTTCACAACAGACCCGGAAAGATCGATGATCTGAACTTCTTTGATGTCGATGTTAGAATTCACCACCAATAAGTCGCTTGTTGGATTTGGGTAGCATTTCAGCTCCCAGTTCGTGTTTAAAGAATCTGCTTCCTGAGCAAAGCTCACGTTCGTAGCGCACAAGGCAAGCACGAAAAAGATGCGTTTCATGTCAATTCAATTGGGTATGCAAGTGGAACGCGTGAGTGAAAGAAAGGTTACATTGATAATTCAAAATGATTTAGTTCAAAATTCAAAATTGGAATGACTAACAATTTTGCATTTTGCATTTTGCATTTTGCATTTTGCATTTTGCATTTTGCATTTGATCATTTTGAATTAACCATATCTTTAAACCATGACAGTCATCTCTATTCGCCAAGCCAATGCAGATTTTTTTGATCGTGTTTACCAGGTTGTTCGTTTAATACCTGAAGGAAGAGCAACTTCTTATGGTGCAATAGCAAAATACCTTGGGGCTACCCGATCGAGTAGAATGGTCGGCTGGGCTATGCACGGAGCTTCGAAAGATCCTTCAATTCCGGCGCATCGTGTGGTAAACAGAAACGGAATGCTTACGGGAAAAGTTCATTTTAGTCCGCCGGAATTAATGCAAACTTTACTGGAAAAAGAAGGCGTCACCGTAAAAGATGACGCCATTCAAAATTGGAAAGTGGTATACTGGGATCCTTTTACAGAACTCAGTTAATCAATTAGTGTCTCAAGGGTACTTAGTGATCAATCGATCCGTACGAATCGCGTTCAATTTCAAGGCCGACTTGTAATCGTTCAGCTCTGCTTTAAACAACCGTTCATTACCTGAAAGATGTCCGCATCTGTGCAGATCACTCTTAATCCTATCCAGCTGCATTGAAGCGCTGTAGTTAAAATTGGTAGTAGCGGAGTTGCTAAGTGCAATCTCTTTTTCTATTAATTTTTTTCCTTGTGCCAGTTGTCGTTCATATTCAGATTGACATGAGAAACAAAGGATGGAGAGTAATAGAAAGCTAAATATAGTAGTCTTCATAGGTCAAAGATAGAAACGCACTATGTCCTGAGCAAAAAATTCGTTTATCCAAATTGTTAGTATGTTAATCCAATCCTGCTAAATATTCAACACTATATTGTTAACAGGATAAAAATCGAACAATGAGCTGTTGTTTTGTGGAGAAACAGAACAAATAGACACCTTTGGAATAATTCTTCAGTGGATTCCGTGACATGAAAATGATGTGTACCTTTAAGCTGTGATTTTCGTAACCGGTTCTACAGGATTATTAGGCTCACACATCGTAGTGTGGTTGTTGAATAGCGGCGAGTCCGTAAAAGCGCTTTATCGTTCTGAAGAGCGTAAAGAAGTGATTCACCGGCTATTACGTTATTATTATCCTGATAAATACGATGCACTGGTTGCAAACCTGCATTGGTACCGAGGAGACATTCTGGAGACAGAAGATTTAGAAGAAGGAATGAGCGGATGTACCGGTGTTGTACATTGTGCGGCTCTTGTTTCCTTTCAAAAAGACGATTTCTACCGACTTTGGGAAATGAATAGAACCGGAACGGCTAATGTGGTGAACGTCGCTCTTGCTTCCGGGATCAGTTACTTCGTCCATATTTCATCGACCGCTGCAGTTGGAACAGATGGGATGCAGGAAGATGGATTGAAACGCGAAAGCAATCACTGGAATGCGAATGAAAAAGTGAGCACTTATTCCTATACAAAGTATAGTGCGGAGAAAGAAGTGTGGAGAGGAATTGAGGAAGGTTTAAAAGCCGTAATTATCAACCCGAGTGTGATTTTCGGTCCTGGGTCCTGGGAGGAAAGTTCATTGACTATCTTCCGAACGTTGAATAACGGGTTGAAATATTACACGAAAGGTGGCAATGCATTTGTGGATGTGAGGGATGTTGCGGATGTGGTTTTACGACTGTATCAGGAACAAATTCATTCCGAGCGCTTCCTGATTACCGGGAATAATCTATTGTTCAAAGAACTGTTCGATCGGATCAGTGAAGAACTGAATGTAAGGGCTCCGTACAAACCGGCTGGTCGATTTATGAGCGGACTTGCCTGGCGATTATCGGCTTTTGTTTCAGCCTTCTCCGGAAAAGAACCAACTATTACGAAAGATACGGCGCGAAGTGCACAGGAAATCACGTATTATTCCACAGAGAAAATTCGGAAGCAGTTCCCTGATTTTGAGTTCAGAAAATTAGAGGATACGATTGCGAATACAGTTCGCGGAAAAATGAACTAGTTTCTTTCGGTGTCATAGCGATGTCACAATATTGGAACATCGCAATCTCATCAACATTTTGAAACCTACCCCTGAGCGGCCAAATCGGCGTTAATCTGGTCAATGTAATTCAGCAACTTCTCTCTACCGAACTTCGATTCAGCTGAAGTGGTGAATACCGGAGGAAGTGCTTCCCAATACTTCAACATTTCTTTTTTATATGCTGCAAGGTTTTTCTGAAGTGCCGAACTCGACAATTTGTCGATTTTAGTGAATACCATCGAAAACGGAAGACCTTCTTCTGCACACCAGGTCATGAACTCAATATCAATTTTCTGTGGTTCCAAACGCGAATCAAGCAACACGAAAATGTTAATCAGCGTTTCTCGCTTTGTCAGATAGTCCGCAATAAAACGTTCCCAGGTGGAGCGACTATTCTTGGAAGCTTTTGCATAGCCGTATCCCGGTAAATCAACCAAATACCACTCGCCATTAATAATAAAGTGATTGATCAATTGCGTCTTCCCGGGTTTGCCTGAAGTCTTCGCAAGATCTTTTTTATCGGTTAGCATGTTGATTAATGACGATTTTCCGACATTGGATCGACCAATAAAAGCATATTCCGGCTTGCCATCTGTCGGACAAAGTTTAATGTCCGTGTTACTGATAATGAATTTTGCTTCTTTGATAACCATGCTGCAGATTTTGTGCAAAGATAGAGAATAGATGAAAGACAACAGATAACGGACAAAAGACTTGATTCGTTCTATTGTCTTTAGTCTTCTGTCTTTAGTCTCTTATCTTTGACTATGCAAATTCGGATCTTATATGAAGACCAATATTGTTTCATCGTAAACAAACCGAATAACCTATTGGTACATCATTCACATTATGCCAGAAATATTGAAGAAGATTCATTGGTAGAACTATTAAGGTTGGAAGGCTTCGAAACACCTGTTCCTGTGCATCGACTCGATCGAAAAACTTCAGGATTGATCTTGTTTGTTAAGAGAAAGGAGGATGTGGTTCCTTTTCAGAAATTGTTTGATGAAGACCGAATAGAGAAAACTTATTTGGCATTGGTTCGTGGATTTATCCCTGAACAGGGAACTATCGATTCACCGGTAAAGAACGAGAGGGGGAATTACAAAGAAGCATTAACCGAATATCGCTCTCTGGAAACATTTGAACGGGATTTTGAGATTCCTCCATATCCGTCGCAACGATACAGTATTGCTGAATTCATTCCCAAAACCGGACGATATCACCAACTGCGGATTCATGCAAATAAAATCGCCCACCCAATTATCAATGATCCGAAATATGGAAATCGACACCACAATCATTACTTCCAACATGTGTTGGGTATCCATGAACTTTTCCTTCATGCCGGAAAACTGGCATTTGTTCATCCGTTTACGAATGAATCAATAACTGTTGAAGCGGAATTACCGAATCATTGGCAAAAATTCAAAAATAGTGATAGCTAGTCAGTGATCCTGGAACACGACCACCCCCATGTTTTACCGGGTTTATTCTTCGCTGTTCCTGTAATCAGATCCGCGGTGATTACACCTTTATATATGGCATAACCATTACTATAGGAAATAGTGACTTTATTTCCGCGTTGTTTCCAATGTTCTTCTGATCCATCGTTTCCACCATAATCAATAAAGTCAACCTCCCCATCTGCGAGAAAAATAATCGTATAAGGTGGAATATCGCAGCCATCACAGGCCATTAACCATTTGGTTCCTTCCAGGTTAGTGCTCTGAGCGTTTGCACCGATTGCTGCGCTAAAGAATAATAAGAAAAGTAAGTGTTTCATAATGGGTGATTACGTTTCTAAAACTACCGAAAAAACAATAAGTTACAAGATTTGAACACTATCAATAATTATTGATTTCAATTTTTACCCGGGTAGTTTTGTGTGAATTGGCGATCAAATGTTAAAAATTAAAATTTTAACATTTTCAATTGTTGTAATTTGAACAACTATTATTAATATGGCCGTCCAACAATAAACAAAGCAACAATGAAAGCACTACGACTATCGGTAGCTGCCTTGACTATATCAGGGCTCTACACATGCGCCTTTGCGCAGGAACTAACCAAAACGCGTTTACCAAAAGACGTCTATTCACAAGCAAAAACCTTTGGGCTTGTTAATCAGCAAAAAGTAAACAACGTTTACCGGAACTTATCCGAAGTCTATACCTTGGATTTCTCAAATGCTCAGACAAAATCCGTTTCGGATGAAATCGGGCAAACAGTATCACAAATGCTTAGCACTGCGAGCTATGTTGATTACTCCAACCAAAAAACAATCAGCGACTTGTTGAGCATCCGTCCGGAAGCGCTGACTGTTCAATTGCCATTTGAAGGAAATGTCTTAACAATTGACCTTATTCAGGCCGACTTGTTCGGTGATGGATTCAGTGTTCAGTTCAGCGATCCTTCAAAAGCTGATGGAGCAAAGCTTGGACTTTACTATCAGGGAACCATTCGTGGAACCAGCTCAATCGTTGGTTTCAGTTTCTTTGAGAACGAGTACACTATGTTCCTTTCCAGAGATGCGCAATCTGATCGGATCATCGAATCAGGATTAATCCGCACTGCCGGAAACACTGCTGGTACGCACATCATCTATTCTGACGATGATCTGACAGTAGATTTGACTCATTCGTGTCAGTCGGAAGCATTACCACAGTACCACGAAGCTGTTGAGCAATTAGCACACGAGGAAATTCCTCAGGGTTCTGAGAAGGCAACATACAAGTGTGTGACTTACTTCTGGGAGACGCAGTACAACTTGTATACTTCAAAAGGAAGCTCACAGGCGGTAACCAATTACATGACTTCTGTATTCAACAACTTCCAGATCATGTACAACAACGAGCAAATTGGTTCGAAATTGAATCAGCTGTACATCTGGACAACACAGGATTCGTACAACAATAGTCTGGATAACTTCTCAGCGAACCGCAGCAATTTCGGAGCGAACCTCGCTACATTGTTCTCTACCGGAGGCGGCGGAGGTGTTGCCTGGTTGGATCAGCTCTGTGGAAGTAATGAATACTACAAACATGGCTTTTGTGGTGGAATGGGAGGAACTGTTGCTGCGGTACCTAACTACAGCTGGGCAGTTAACGTAACCACTCACGAAGTTGGACACAATTTGGGTTCACCGCATACTCACGCTTGTAGCTGGACGGGGGGCGCGATCGATGGTTGTGGTCCGGCTGCAGGATACAGTGAAGGATGTAATGGTCCAATTCCTTCAAATGGAGGAACTGTGATGAGTTACTGTCACCTTAACAGTGTAGGAATGAACCTTTCACTTGGATTTGGACCTCAACCGGGGAACCTTATCCGCAGTCGTGTAAACAGCTGTATCACATTAACGTGTGACACAGATGGTGGTGGCGGTGGCCAAACGTGTACAAATGCTTACGAACCGAACGAAACGCAGGCAGCGGCAGCAGCTCTGACCAGTGGAACTGCAGTTTCAGCAGCGATTCCAACAGCAGGCGACGTTGACTACTTCAAGATTACAACTTCTGCAACAAGTAATAACGTGTTCAACCTGGCAGGTCCATCCGGTGTTGATTTTGATTTGGTAATCTATAACAGCGCAGGAACTCAAATCGGTGCAGGAACCGGAAGTACTGCGACTGAAAGTGTGACATTGAACGGTCAGGCTGCAGGAACATACTACGCGAAAGTATTTGGTTATAACAATGCTGTAAGTGCAACGTGTTATACCTTAACAGCAACAGCAACGGTGGTTTCCAATTGTTCAACTGCATATGAGCCGAATAACTCGTCAAGTGCAGCGGCAACTATTCCGTTGTCAACTACAATTTCAGCGGCAATTTCATCCAGCACTGATCAGGATTACTATAAGGTAACAACTACATCGGTTGGTTCTCATAAGTTTAGTCTTGTTGGACCAAGTGGAGTAGATTACGACATGTACATTTACAATAGCGCAGGATCACAAATTGGTTCAGGAACGGGAACAACAGCAACAGAAACTGTTACAATCAGTAATCTTGCTGTTGGAACGTATACCGTTCGCGTGTTCGGTTACAACGGAGCAAACAGTACAACATGTTATACCCTGAATGTTTCTAAAGTAACAGCAACATTCTCCGGTGAAAATGCTCCGGAAGCTTCGTACACCGTATTCCCGAACCCAACTAAAGACAAGTTGGCAATTACTTCTTCTAATCCTGATGAAGTGATGAACGTTCAAATTATGGACATCAACGGGAAAGTATTGTCTACTCAGGAATTGAGTAGCGGTTCATCAGTGGATGTTACTAACCTGAGCGGAGGAATTTACTTCGTGCGCATTCTTTCTTCAACGGAGGAAGTGACTCAGATCAAATTCATTAAAGAATAAAAAACTAAATTTTTAATAATTGTTGGAAGAAAGGGAGATGAGTATTCGTCTCCCTTTTTTTCGTTTCTTTGATACCATAAACCGTGATACTATGAAAGCAAATATTTACCTCGTTCCCCACGATTTTACTCCGGTTGCGGATGCCGCGGCAAAAATGGCAATTGAATTGGCGCATGCCAACAGCGGCTCTATTGTGTTGATCCACATTGTTGATAAGAAAAGTGATCGACGCGCCGCGAAAGAGAAATTCATCGATGTTCTGAATCAGTTCTCCGAAGCGGACAGAAACATCATGCGAACTATCGTGCTGGTTGGTGACCTTTATGAAGACATCGGCAAGGCAAGCGAAGTGCTTAATGCATCATTGATCGTAATGGGGACACATGGTAAATCAGGACTTCAGAAAATTTTCGGAAGCCGTGCGTTGAAAGTGGTAAGTAGTACCGGGACACCATTCATGATTACTCAGGGAAGCGGCAAACTCACTGAGATCAAAAACATTGTAATGCCTTTCTATTTTGAGAAAGAAACCATTCAAATTGCAACATTCGCTGCGGAAATCGCAAAACTCTTCAAATCGACTATTCACCTTGTTGGGTTCTACGATAAAGACGAATGGTTACACGATAAAACAAGATCCAATCAAATGGTCTTGCGTCGCTATTTTACCGACCAGGGAATCGCGCACGAAATCGTAAACCTTCCAAAGGAAAAATCATACGAAAAGGAACTTCAGGAATATGCATTTTCCGTAAATGCAGATTTGTTTGCAGTTGCGCATTTTAGCGAGTCCGTTTTGACTTCTGCGTCATCATTCGTTCAGGAATTGATTGAAAATTCACACGACATTCCGGTGTTGACTGTGAATACTGAGGATCTATCGATCACTTCCGGACTATCCTTCCTGACAATCTAATTTTTAGACGAAGGATTCCGGTCTGAAAGTCGTCAAATAGGAACTAAAGCCGAACGTTTCATGGTGAATGTCCTGCGAAAGATTTCGCTTCTGCTCATGCTATGTTGTTCTGGAGCCATACAGGCTCAGGTAAGTGATTCGCTTGAATTGAAGCGCTTCGGAGATAACGACATGCGCACTGACTGGCAGCGCGAAAAGGAAACCGTACTTTCCTCTAACCGTTTGGCAGAAACTGCGGCGGATATGTCGCAACAAGTCTATGTGATCCAGGGGGAAGAAATCCGAAAGTTCGGCTATACAACATTGGTTGATGTATTGGAGAATATTCCGGGATTCAGAACTTCTCAGCCCGGAAATGCGTTTGAAGGCGAAACGTTCCTGATGCGTGGTTTGGTAGGAAACGATCACGTGAAATTCCTGATCAATGGGATTCCCATTAAACCCGAAGCTGTTCGTGGCTTACCCATAGCATCTCAATTACCGGTTCGTCAGGCGGAACGTATTGAGATTATTCTCGGTCCTTCGTCAACATCTTATGGTTCCGAAGCAATGGCGGGAGTGATCAACATCGTTCTTCCTGAAGTTGAGCGTCCGGTTTTTGCCTGGGGTGACATCAATCTGTCAACGCCAAATGCAAGCGATATAAACCTTACACTCGGTGGAAAAGCGGGTCATGGAGAGAAACTCATCAATTATGAAATTTTCGCGTCTTCTTACAGGGCTTCTGACGTCCCGATTTTAATTCCTGATGATTCTATTACGGTTAATTTGAATAAACTTTCGCCTTACGAACGACAACAGTTTCATGGAGATACAACTGGTTTGGCAGAACGCGATGACTTCAAACGCGAAAGTCGCCTGATTGGAGCTTACGCAACGTTTAAGGGAGTTGAATTGCTTGCCATGCATATGTATCGCGAGGAGCATTCTGCATTCGGCTTTCATCCTTTGGAACATCAGTACAATGATCCAAGCCTGACTGTTGGTGAACACATTAATTCGGTGTCGTTGAAGTACACGAGCCCCTTGAAGAATCGCTTCCAAAGCAGGTATTCGATTGCGGGATTAACCTACAGAATGCTTCCGAATTCGGGGTATTTCGCCGTTACAAATTTGCTTTCGAATGGCCGAAATTTCAGTTATGCCCGTTCCTTTGATTTCAACGCTGATGCTCAGGGGGTTCTTCGTTGGAACAATCAGTGGTCAATGGCTTTTGGTGCTACGGCGGATTATTCGATTTCACATCCGTTTACGCAGTATTTGTCCAATCCGTATAAGGATGATCAACTGAGTTTCGATATTCCTGACGATTCGAACACGTTTTCTACCGGTGTAGTGGCGAACGATAGTGTGTATGCAAACACGATGCTTGATTCGACCATTTTTATCGATTCGTATACGAAATACGATGTGGCTGGCTTTGTTCATGCGAATTACAAGAGCAAATCGAATAAATTCTTGCTGGAATCCGGATTACGAGTTGATTACAACAGCTTTAAAGAACTGATTCCTCTGCCTAAATTTGGAATGGTTTACCGCCCTAATTCCAGGTGGAACCTGACATTTAACTACGGAAAGGCATACCGTGCGCCACGTTCGTATTACATCTTCAACAATTATGTTCAAAGAGCCAATTTGTACGCTCAGGGACGGCGCCTGGAGCGACAGGCGGCGCCATTGAAGTCTGAGTTACTTCATGGTGTGGACCTGGGAATACAATACGAAGTCAGTTCGAATTGGAAACTCAGAGTTGGTTACTATGGGCATTACCTGAAAAACAAGATCTTTCGACAGGTTTTTCTGCCTGAAAACGGTCCTCAACCGGATACCAACGCACTCATCGGTTTCGGCTATTTCAATGGTTCCAGTTATTCTGTGTTGAACGGAGTTTCGTTGACTTCCGATGCAAGAATTAATTTCAACAACAGTTACCTCGACTTCAAATTGAGTGCAGAATACGCGAAAGGGACAGAACGTGCTAATGCTGTTGACGATGCCCCGGAGGATGTTATTGAAACTTCGGAATACCGTTTCGTTCCGCTATATTCCGGGAAGTTTACGTTGACTTACAACATCAGATCAACTACACTTTCATTACGGGGAACTTACCTGCAGACGTTCGTTACCGATATTTTCAGAGCAAACAGTCGTGTTGTTTCCGCTCAGACTACAAATGCTTATACCAATGTTGATTTTCTTGTGCATCAGCAATTGTTCCGTCAGTTGAGTGCTTTCGGTGGGGTTTACAACGTGTTCAACACGGTTCAGAGTGGAATTCCTTCAGTTGAATTGACGAATACCTGGAATTTCAATCCGCAGTATGGTCGCTATTTCAAAATCGGTTTAACCTTCCAATTGAACTAATATGAAGTGGTGGATTTTGGTCGTCGGTTGGTTGTTCATTGGTGGGATTCATGCTCAGGAAATGCGCATCAATGAACGCGAGGTGACAAAGGAATCCGCACAGGAATTTCTGGAAAAAGGAAAGTCGCACTCGAATACTGATTCTGCCGAATTCTATTTCAATAAATCACTACTGATTTCACAGGAATTGGGTTATTGGGAGGGCGAAATGGCTGCGAGTGAAGCCTTGTTGAACCTTCACGATAAAGACAAAGTTCTTTACGACAAAATCCGTTACGGATTACTTTATGCGAATGTGGTTGAAAAACACGGGTCAAAATCCGATAAGGTTCAGATTTATTGTCGATTGGGTGCGTACTATTACAACGACGGTCTGTTTTCAAAAGCGACCGAGCAATACAAGAAAGCTGTAGCTATTGATGGCGAAGGAAAGGAAGGAAGTTTTGAACCACAGATCGGGTTGGTGCGAGCTTATCGAAGAAGTTCCAATCTGGATGATGCGCTGGTGGCAGCTCGTAAACTGGAGTACAGTCCGAACCTTAAACTCCAGCAGAAAGTGGATTTGTACCGTGAGAAAGCGGAGATTTATCACGCTTTGAAAGCGTATCCGGAAGAAGAAGCGAGTTACAGAGAGATTTTGAGTCAGGTTTCGGGAACATCATTGGCATACCTCACACCGACACTCTGGAACAACATCGGGTATACCAATAAATATAGCGGTGATTCCCAACAGGCCAAATCTGCCTTCCTGAAGGTGGTGAAAACTGCTGATAAATCCGATGTGGCCTTGCTTGGAACCGCGTATCAGAATATCGGATTGTTACTTTACAACGAACGCGATTTGGATTCAAGTATTCTTTCCTTCCAAAAAGCAAACTCATACTACGCAACGTGTAAAGCATACGATTTGACGGTTCAGTCCATGAATATGGAGGCATTGGCGTATTACCAGAAAAACGACCAGTTCAATGCCCAGAAACGGATTGATGCGGCAATCAAAGAAGCAGAAAAACACAAATTGGCCAGAGAGCTTTCGCGTGCTTACGAGATCAAATCCATGATCCATCAGGAATTGTTTGAGTACGAATTGGCTCTGTCGGCGTACAAAAAACACCTTTCAATTCGCGATTCTTTATTGACCGAAGAGCGTGTAAACGAAAGTAAATCGCTGTTTGAGCAATATCGTCTGGAGCAGTTGGAAAAACAGCTTCGTCTCATTTGGGCGAAGACGGAACTGGATGTGCAGAACCTGGCACGCGAACGAGCAGAGAAGGAAGCTGAGCGGGAACGGTTTAATGCGAAAACAAAAGCCGATCAATTGCGGATTGCCGAGTTGCAGAATAAGGAACTGAATGCGTTGAGAGAATTGCAGCGACTTCAACTCATCGAAGAACGGCTGAATCTCGAGAACACTGCCAAGCAATTGTCGCTTGCTGAGAAGGAAAATCGCCTGAAAGAATTGGCCTTAGACAAAGAGCGGCTTGTCATTGCCGCGAATAAAAAAGAAATCGATTTTCTGGCTCAGAAATCGGAACTGGAAAAGCAAAAACGACTCAATGAGCAGGCAGCGTATGCCTACAGAACAAAGTTGTTTATCGGTGGGTTCCTCGGGATATTTCTCATCTTGCTTGGGATTCTTTACGCATACAGAAAGTTGCAGCAGCGCAAGAAAAAAATCGAGCAGCAAAGTCTGATCATCGCAGAAAGCAAGCGTCAAATTGAATTGGAGAAGGAAAAATCCGAAGGATTGCTGTTGAACATTCTTCCCGCAGCGATTGCGGAGGAGTTAAAGGCGAATGGTTCGTCCAAACCAAAACTATACGATGAGGTGAGTGTTGGTTTTACAGATTTTTCCGGTTTTACAATGATTTCAGAGAAGCTGACACCTGAACAACTGGTACATAAGCTCGACGAGATGTTCCTTTCCTTCGATCTTATTATTGAGCGTTACGGTTTGCAGCGTATCAAAACAATCGGAGATGCATACATGTTTGCTGGAGGTGTTCCTGAAACTATGGAGGATCATGCGATAAGAACCGTAAAAGCGGCACTTGAAATGCGTGATTTTATCAGCGATTACAATGCAAAACTGTCGCCGTCTGAACCCAAATGGAACATTCGAATCGGGGTGAATACCGGACAGATCGTGGCCGGAGTCATCGGCATCAAGAAATTCGCTTACGACATTTGGGGTGATGCAGTAAACATTGCGGCGCGAATGGAGTCGAGTGGTGAAGTGGGAAAAGTAAACGTTTCCGGAAGTACATTTCTGCATGTTGCAGAATCGTTTAACTGCGAATACCGAGGTAAAGTCGAAGCGAAAAACAAAGGAGCGATTGATATGTATTTTGTAGAGAATTAGCTTCTAAAAACCTTCGGAAGCTCAGTGTGTTCAGGGGTTGGGCCTGATATTGCGATAACAGGCCGAAGGTGTAAAACGAATGTTCCGTCACGACTCTTTCTTAACCCGTGTTTGAGTATTTACATCAATCGTATCCAATCTAACAAAATATGCCGGATTGTATCGTTTTTGAAGCCCCGTCCCATTTCCGAAAGGAAGCATCGCTACTTCAAAGTGCAGGTGCGGGCTTTTCGTTCCTTGAGCGTTTCCGCTCTTTCCGGTATGTGCGATAAGGTCACCGGCCTTAACTCTTCCCGAAGTAATCACTGCTGATTTCAGGTGAGCATACCTCAGGTAAAGAAAAGTCGCATTCAGATCGAACGATGGGCCGCTTTCTACCTCTTTTTGAAATTCGGGCATGTAATTGCGTTTGGCATTTCTGAGATCTTCGCCTTTCACCTTCAATACGAGAACATTTCCGTAACCGGTGATACCTTCATTCGCATAGCGGACAATTTCTCCATCCAAACAAGCGTAACAAGGTGTCCCCACTTCAGCAAAAAGATCCAATCCCTGGTGATTTCTCGGAGTGCCATTTGCGTTCAGTCTAACCGGTCCAAATGCACCGTTTTGCTCTTTTCGAACTCCGGAAAAATTGAAATACGTGCGTTGACTGTTTTTCAGTGGATTCACCCATGTTGTCTGAGTTAATTCTGTTTGAACCTGTTGTATGATTTGAATTTCCTGAACCTGTTGAATCTCTTGAACTGTTTGTTGTTGTTGTTGTTGTTCTGACTGAAACACAGCTATCGCTTTCTGAAATATCGTCTTTGATTTTTCCCAATGCGTAGTTCCGCCGTTAACCTTTTTTCGTATGGTCTTGAACTGTACATCTGTTGGATGGGTGAATTGATCAGCTAACTCCCAAATCTTGTTTCTTTCCCAATAAACAATAGCGGAAAGTACGGCATATTTTGGTGTCTGTAGTTTTGTTGGTTCTGCCTCAAAATCAACGTACTCTTCCGGGAAAATCTCTTTAAGTTTTACTGCGGCAGAACGGTAGTTTGCTCGTCCAGTCAGTTGGATGAGTCCGGAGCCCCGGAATTTGTAGCCGTCTCTGGTGTTTTCGTCGCCATTTCCATTGGCTCGACCGGGATATTTGCTCGAATAAATGTGGCTCAATAAATTAATTTGCGGGCGCTGTGTGCAATAGGAGTTGAGTAATCCCTTTGAACTTAAATATGTCGCGGCATCCTTCCATAGTGTTCTTACATTATCAGCAGTGTACCCGACAACGTCGGTTTCTACGAAATACGTTTTACTAAAACCGGTCTCTGTACCAACTTGTGCAATAAAATGAGCCTTACGAACCGGGGTATCAATATGAATCTGCTTTCCCGAATCGAAAATGAATGTATTCAGATTATCTACCAATTCCTGTCTGAATTGTTTTTGTGAGGGGCTAACACCAAAAATCTGTTCTATTTCCGTGAGTGTAAATCGTCCGGAAGAAATGGGGGATCCGCTTGAGACCGCCGTTACCTGAAGAACCGGAACACTGCTCATTCGTGATGTGCTCATCTCCTTGAAAAACGGATAAACGGTTACGTTTGCAATGTCGGATCTGTTGTGGAACGAGCATTCCAGCTTACATTTTTTTATGCCGTTGTCATTTACCACGGACCTGTTGCTATTGTTGAACGAAGCAGGAGTGGAAGTTCCATATTGATACAGCCACCGAACACTCAAAATCTGCGTATCCGTGAGATTGGGTTGACTTGGAGTAGCAAGGTAATATGCTTTTTTCGACAGGTCAATTTCAGTTACAAGCGCACCATCCTGAAAAGGTCCTTCAACCTTCGAAACCCACAAGTTTTCCAGCCTCCAAACCGAAGCATTTTCTTCCTGTTTTGCAATGGAAGTCAAGGATTGGTTCCTTTTGACTTGTGAAAGGAGAATTTGTCCCTCCTGGACATCGATAAACAGTTCATGATTGAAATCGTACAACATTGCACGCACGGTCATGGCATTATTGGTGTTCCAGGATTGTGCAACTGCATTAATGTCATAAGAATAGCTCTTCGTTGTTGCGTCATAAACAGGGAAGAAATAACCATTACCGAGCCAGAGTACAAGTACTTGTGACGGCGAATATTGATTAACCGAAACCTGAACGGTATAACAACGGGGAGTCGAATGGGGTTGAAATGTGATCTGGCGTATCATCGTAAATCAGTGAATAATAGTTGGTTTGATGAAGGTAAGGAATTCCGGTTATAAATCCCGAATCGATTTACAATAAGTTTTTGGAAATCAGAGGTGAAAAGCTGGAGCCGACTTTGTGATCGCGGCTAAGTTAAGTGGTGGTTCGGATCGGTAAAAAATAAACCGACTCCAGCCTTTCCTCAGTTACCTAAACGGATGACCTAATTGTTACTGAAACAAAGGTACGGGAGGAAGTTCGTAAAGGATTTACGACCAAGTTCTATCGTTTGCTTTTCTTGTTTGTAGGCACATGATGCGTCGTGCGTCTGCTTCATTTTGCCCCATTCCCATTTCACCTACTTTTCCACAATCTTACAAAAGTTACCACTTTTTACCACTGACCTAATTTTCGCCTGAAATTCAAGAAAATCAATACTTTTGTAAAAGTAGTTGAAACCTTTTGCTATCCCTTTGCGTTACAAGTTTTCAACAAAGTGTAACTTGGTGGTAAAAAGTGGGTTATTCTCCATAATTTTACCCATTATTAATAGCTATGGCTGGACTTGTAGGAGAGTTTGAAGTGAAACTGGACGGAAAAGGAAGATTCCTCTTCCCGGCTGGTTTGCGCAAACAACTTTCTCCCGAAGCTCAGGAGCAATTCATGTTGAACAAAGGTTTTGAAGACTGTCTGACTCTCTACCCGATGAACGAGTGGGATAAACTGGCTGAAAAACTGGCAAAACTGAATTTGTTCAAACCAAAGAACCGTATGTTTTACCGTTTGTTCCATCAGGGGGCAAAACAGGTGGCGCTCGACAATGCCGGGCGAATCCTTATTCCGGTAATGCACATGGAACGTGTTGGTTTGGATAAAGATGTGATGCTGATTGCGTACAACGACCGAATTGAAATCTGGGACAAGTCCAAATACTTCCAGCTTATTGATGGAAACATGGCTGACTTCGCTGATTTGGCGGATGAAGTAATGGGTGATTTGGGGAACGATGACGAATAACGACACATACCATATTCCGGTAATGCTTGCTGAATGTCTGGAAGGATTGAATATCAATCCCGATGGCGTGTATGTGGATGTGACCTTCGGTGGTGGTGGTCATTCGCGTGCAATCTTCGAAAAACTTTCTTCAAAAGGGAAATTGATCAGTTTTGATCAGGATCCGGATGCGGCTAAAAATGCCTGGGATGCTCCGAATTTCTTTTTCGTGGCGTCCAACTTTGCTTTCCTGAAAAATCACTTGCGTGTGATGGGAATTAAAGAGGTGGACGGTATTCTTGCGGATCTCGGTGTCTCTTCTCATCAGTTTGATGATGCAAAACGTGGGTTTTCCATTCGTGCAAACGAAGCGCTGGATATGCGCATGAATCAGTCGGGTGATTTCACTGCGGCAAAAATCGTTGCTACTTATTCTGATGAAGAATTGGCGCGCATCTTCCGCTATTACGGTGAATTGGATCATCCTTACAAGGCGGCTGTGGAATTGGTGAAAGCACGTGAACAGCGTAAAATCAAAACTACAGGTGATCTGATGGAGGTGCTTGCTCCGGTGGCGCCGAAATTCAAAGATCATAAGTTTTTCGCGCAAGTGTTTCAGGCGCTTCGTATTGAGGTGAACCAGGAAATGGATGTGTTGGAGAAGTTCCTGTTGCAAACTCCTGAGGTGATTAAACCGGGCGGACGATTGGTGGTGATGTCTTACCACTCTTTGGAAGATCGCCCGGTGAAAAACATAATGAAACGCGGGAATCTGGATGGTTCCATTGAAAAAGACTTTTTCGGGAAAGTGTTGAAGCCTTTTGAAGAGGTGAATCGCAAGCCGATTACTCCGAGCGAGGAGGAAATACAACGGAATACGCGTGCGCGCAGCGCTAAACTACGAATCGCAAAACGAGTGGAAGATGGAAAATGAGTTGCGCGATAAAGAAGAGCTGAAAGCATTGGAAGATGCTGCGAAGGCGAAAGAAGTAAAGCGTCCGAAAGCTGCGGCAAAAAAAGCGGCGAAGAAAAGTGGAGAAAAGGTGAGTCGCCCGAATCTGTTGATTCAGGTGTTGAATGGAGAAATCCTTACGCGCGACTTCGTGGTGAACAACCTGACCTTCATCTTCTTCATTCTTTTTCTGCTGATGCTGATGGTGGCGAAAGGATACTACGGAAAGCAGTTGCAAAAAGACATTACAACGCTTCAAACGGAAGTGGATGCACAGACTGCAGAATATATTGAAAACAAAGCAAAGTTGGAGGAATTGACAACACGCTACAGATTGAAAAGAGTGTTGGAAAAACGTGGTTTGAGAGAATCCGTGAATCCGGTTAAAGTAATACGAATAAAGAAAAAGGATGATTGAAAATTGATAATTGAAAAGGTCTGAATAGCACGTCTCTCACTTTTCAATTCTCCATTTTCCATTTTCAATTAACAACATGAGTGAAAAAAAAGACATAATCTGGAGGGCTTACCTGGTTTACCTGGGCTTCTTTGTCGCGCTTGTTGTTGTGATTGTGAAAACGGCACTGATTCAAAGCGAAGGGAAGGCTTCGTTCTTTGCTGCTACGAAGGAGAAGATTCCTACGCGTGCAGTGAAGAAATATCCACGACGTGGAGAGATTCTTGATCGTAATTACACTCCGCTGGTTACTTCGGTTTCCTTCTATGATTTGCACATGGATCCTACGGTTGTGGATCAGGAGGTGTTTGATGAAGAAATTTCTGATTTGTGCGAGGGATTGCACGAATTATTCCCGGAAACGTCTGCTCGTGATTACGAAACGTATATCCGTAATGGGCGTGCAAGAGAGAAACGTTACCTGACGATTAAATTGAAAGCAACGAATGCTCAGCGTAGAAAGGTTCGTGAGTTGCCCATCTTCAAATTGGGAAGAAATAAAGGTGGTTTGATCGATACGGATGAAACTACTTTGCGTAAGCGTCCGCACGGTGAAATGCTGAAGCGTACACTCGGATATTACAAAAACGACGGCGTAGGTAAAGAACTTCGCGTTGGGATTGAAGGTGCATACAACGAAATTCTTGCTGGTGAACCAGGTGAGGAAATCGAACAACGTATTTCTTCCGGATGGAAAAAGACGGGTGAGATGTTGCGTGATCCTGTTGAAGGAGCGGATTTGGTGACAACGTTCGACCTGGATATCCAGGAGGTTGCGCATTCGGAATTGCTGCAGCAGTTAAAGACTCAGGGAGCAAGAAGCGGTTGTGTGATTGTAATGGATGTGAAAACCGGATTTGTTCGTGCGATGGTGAACCTGCAAATGGCAACAGATGGTGAGTATTACGAATTGTACAACCAGGCAATTGGTACGAAGGAGGTTCCCGGATCAACGTTCAAACTGGCATCGTTGATGGCGGCTTTGGAAGATGGTAAAATTCGTTTGACAGATACGGTAAACGCTATTGGAAAATACAGCTTCGGTCCGGAATTGGAGCTTCACGATTCGAATGAATATGGTTATGGTCGAATTACGATCAAACGTGCATTTGAAGTTTCTTCGAATGTGATCGCTCGTGTGATTCGAAATGCGTACAAGGGCGAGCCGGAAGCGTTTATTGAGCGTTTGCGTTCATTCGGTTTGGGTGATTCGCTTGGAATTGAACTGGCGGGTGAACCGCGTCCGACATTATATGCTCCGGGAATGCCTCAGTGGTCAGGAATTTCTCTTCCATGGATGTCTATCGGATACGAAGTTCAGCAAACGCCGTTGCAAACGCTTGCTTTTTACAATGCGGTTGCAAACGATGGAAACATGGTGCGTCCTCAATTTGTAGAGCAGATTCGTCGTGGGCCGCTTGTGGTGAAAACGTTCCAGCCTATTTACCTGAGAAAAAACATTTGTTCGAAATCCACATTGCATCAGTTGCAGGAGTGTCTGGAAGGAGTTGTGATTCGCGGAACAGGTAGTGCATTGAAGTCTTCTTTATTCGATATCGCCGGAAAAACAGGGACGGCAAAAATCCTGAACGATCAGAATAGCTACGGTGAAGAGGGTGAAGGTCGTTATCAGGCTTCTTTCGTTGGTTATTTCCCGGCAAAAGAGCCGATTTACAGTTGTATTGTGGTGGTTTCAGCTCCAACGAGAGATATCTATGGTGCGACGGTTTCGGGAACGGTGTTCACGGCGATTGCGAATAAAGTATACTCTAACTCGCTGCGCTACCACAAGGCGATCAATCAGAATAAGCGTCGCACAACAGAGGTTCCGAAAGTGAAATACGGTCGTTACCAGGATTTGATCACAGTGTTGACCGAGTTGAAAGTGAATTACGAAAAACAAACGGTAGGCGAATGGGGGAAACCGGCTTCGGATGATTCGAAGGTGGGAATCAACGTGGCGAACTACCCTAAAAATAAGGTTCCGAATGTTCGTGGGTTGTCTGCGAAGGATGCAGTTTACCTGATGGAACGAACAGGAATGCATGTGTTGCTTCGCGGAAAAGGAAGAGTCGTTTCACAAACCATTCCTGCGGGCACGGAAGCATTCAAAGGAGGATTGGTTGAATTGGTATTGGAATAATGAAGACACTAGCAAACATAGTAGAAGCAATTGCGGTGAAGCAATGGATTGGTCCGGCAGCCAGCGATCAGTCGGTTTCTGCTATTGTTCAGGATTCACGTTTGGCAACTTCTGCGACCGTTTTTGTCGCGCTTAAAGGCACGCGAGTAGATGCGCATGACTTTATTCCGGCAGTGGTGGAGCAGGGTTGCACGTGCGTGGTCGTTGATCGTCTGTTTGATTTGCCTGAAACGGTAACGCAGATCGTAGTGGAAGATACGGCGGTTGCGTTGGGCCATTTGGCGCATGCATTTTACGGCTATCCGTCACGTTCGATAACGTTGGTTGGAATTACGGGAACGAACGGAAAAACGACTACAACAACGTTACTGCACAGCTTGTACACGAAGCTGGGTTACAAAGTGGGATTGTTATCGACGGTGGTAAACCTGATTGGCGATGAGCAAATTCCTGCAACGCATACTACACCGAATCCGATCGAACTGAACCGTTTGCTGGCGGACATGGTCGCACAGGGCTGTTCACATTGTTTCATGGAAGTAAGTTCGCATGCGGTTTCTCAGCACAGAATTGCAGGATTGGAATTCTCCGGAGCGGCGTTTACCAACATCACACACGATCATCTGGATTACCACGGAACGTTCAAAGCTTATATCGAAGCTAAAAAAGCGTTCTTCGATCACTTGCCGGCAACCGCTTTTGCACTGGTGAATGCTGATGACAAGAACGGTTTGGTAATGGTTCAGAATACAAAGGCAAAAGTATCGACATATGCACTGAGAACACATGCTGACTTCATGGTGAAAGTGTTGGAAAACAGCTTCACAGGATTATTGCTTACGGTAAACGGACAGGAGTGCTGGACAAAATTGATAGGTGACTTCAATGCTTACAACGTGGCTACGGTTTATGGAATCAGCCAATTGTTAGGCAATGATCCGACGGAAGTATTGACGATTCTTAGCAGTCTGGATGCAGTGGAAGGCCGCTTTCAGTTTACGCAAAGCACAGGAAAGATCACGGCAATTGTTGACTACGCGCACACACCTGATGCTTTGCTGAATGTGTTGAAGACGATTGAAAACATCCGTACGCGTAACGAGCAGGTAATTACGGTTGTGGGTTGTGGAGGCGACAGAGATGCATTGAAGCGACCCGAAATGGCGCGCATCGCCTGCGAAATGAGCAACAAGGTAATTCTGACTTCGGACAATCCGAGAACAGAAGATCCGGCTCAAATCCTGCGCGACATGGAAGCAGGGGTGGAAGCGCAGCATACCATGAAAGTACTGACCATTCAGGATAGAGAACAAGCAATCAAAACCGCTGTGTCATTGGCGCAGCCGGGAGACATTGTTCTCATTGCCGGAAAAGGTCACGAGAAATACCAGGAAATAAATGGAGTAAAACACCCTTTCGACGACTTCGCAATCGTAGAAAGCTACTTCAAAACAATGAACAAATAATGAACAAAATGGACTCACATACCACAAACAATTTGACGAGCAAAGCGAGTCAACCTGTTGTAACAGCGAGCCTGTTAAGCGAGCCAAAAATTCGTGCATTCGTGGCTGAAGATGTGAGCAAAGCGAACATATACATTATAGAATTATGTTAACATATCTCTTTAATTACTTAGAAGGCTTAGATTTCCCGGGAGCGGGACTCTTCCAGTACGTTTCATTCCGTGCTTCGATGGCATTGATCACTTCTCTGATCGTTTCCATCATCTTCGGAAAACGCCTGATTAACCTGTTGCGTCGCCAGCAGATTGGAGAAACTGTACGCGATCTTGGATTGGCAGGACAATTGGAAAAATCAGGAACACCAACCATGGGTGGAATCATCATCCTGGCGGCAATTCTTATTCCAACGTTGTTGTTCGCGAAACTTCACAACATCTACGTGATCACAAGGGTCTTGGCCACAGTTTGGTTGGGTGCAATCGGTTTCATTGACGACTACATCAAAGTATTCAAGAAGAACAAAGAAGGTCTTTCAGGTCGTTTCAAAGTGGTCGGACAAATCGGTGTAGGATTGATTGTTGGATTGATTATGTACTTCCACCCGGATGTTCAGGTGCACAAACGTGTTCCTGCGAACTATCAATTGGAACAAGGTGAATCATTTGTTTCACACCGTCACATTGCAAACGAAGACGATACGGATAATTCGAAGTGGATTGTAACACGCGACATGACAACAACCATTCCGTTCATCAAAAACAATGAGTTCAACTACAACTGGTTGATTGGTGATGTGAATAAGGAATACGGTTGGTTACTGTTCGTTCCGTTGGTAATTGTAATCGTAATTGCCGTTTCGAATGGGGCAAACATGACCGATGGTCTGGATGGTCTCGCTGCCGGAACTTCGGCCATATCGGGGATTGCGTTGGCAATTTTGGCTTACGTCGCGTCCAACATTCGTTTCGCGGATTACCTCGATGTAATGTACATTCCATACGCCGAAGAACTCGTAATCTTCATCGCAGCATTCGTTGGAGCGTGTATCGGATTCATGTGGTACAACAGCTTCCCGGCGCAAGTTTTCATGGGTGATACGGGAAGTTTGGCCTTAGGCGGAATTATCGCTGTATTCGCGATTTCCATCCGAAAAGAATTATTGATTCCGGTGTTGTGCGGGATCTTCCTGATTGAAAACCTCTCGGTGATTCTCCAGGTCGGCTACTTCAAATACACAAAGAAACGGTCCGGTGAAGGACGAAGGATTTTTCTCATGGCTCCTTTACATCACCATTACCAGAAAAAAGGACTCCACGAAGCGAAAATCGTATCGCGTTTCTGGATTGTAGCCGTATTGCTGGCAGTAGTAACCATCGTAACACTTAAGCTTCGTTAATGAACATTCAGGATCAGCATATTGTTGTTTTGGGTGCCGGCGAAAGCGGAGTAGGTGCTGCAATCCTTGCCAAAGTGAAAGGGGCGAAGGTGTTTGTTTCCGATTTCGGAACAATCAAGCCTGAATTCATTGCGGAATTGAAGCAGTACGAGATCGAATTCGAGCAGGAAACGCATACCATGGATCGCATTCTGAACGCCGCAATGGTGGTGAAGTCGCCTGGAATTCCTGAAAAAGCTCCTGTGATGAAAGCGATCCGCGAAAAGGGGATCAAAGTGGTTTCCGAGATCGAGTTCGCGGCTTACTTCACTACAGCGAAAAAAGTGTGCATTACGGGAAGTAATGGTAAAACCACAACAACCATGCTGACACATCACATCCTCACGAAAGCAGGGATGAATGTAGGTCTGGCGGGAAACGTGGGTTACAGCTTCGCGAAACAGGTAGCGCTGGAAAACAAAGAAATTTTCGTACTCGAGTTGAGTTCGTTCCAATTGGACGATATGGTGGATTTTAAAGCAGATATTGCCATTCTGACCAACATCACTCCGGATCACCTCGACCGATACGAATACCAAATGCAACTGTACGTGAACTCCAAGTTCCGTATTCTCAACAACATGACCGCGGCAGATTATTTCATCTACAACGCAGATGATGCCACGGTTGTTGCTGAAATGGAAAAACGCACCATCGAAGCAACCTGTCTTCCGTTCTCGCTGACGAAAACCTTCGAGAAAGGAGCTTATGTAGCAAACAAACAACTCATCATAAACTTTAACAATCAATTCGCTATGTCTATTCATGAATTAGCCTTGAAGGGTAAACACAATGCCCAGAATTCATTAGCGTCCGGCCTTGTAGGTCGTATCCTTGAAATTCGAAAAGATGTGGTACGTGAAAGCTTGTCAGATTTCGTAAATGTTGAACACCGTTTGGAATTCGTTGCCAAAGTATGCGGAATCCAGTTCATCAACGATTCAAAAGCAACCAACGTGAATGCTGCGTGGTTTGCATTGGAGAGTATGGATCAACCTACCGTTTGGATTGTAGGTGGTGTTGACAAAGGAAACGACTACTCTGAATTGCTTGAGCTTGTAAAAGAAAAAGTAAAGGCGATCATTTGCCTTGGTAAAGACAATTCGAAAATTATCGAGGCCTTCTCCGGTCATGTAGAAACAATTGTTGAAGCAAGCTCTGCTGTGGAAGCTGTGGCTTATGGATACCGTTTGGCTAAAAAGGACGAAGTAGTATTGCTTTCGCCCGCTTGTGCCAGCTTCGATTTGTTTGAGAACTACGAAGACCGCGGAAATCAGTTCAAACAAGCCGTTCGCGCGCTATAAGTAAGTCCATGGAAGAAAAACGCGTTCTACAACAGAATCCGCTACTCGAGGCTCGTCAGGAAGCTTTGCAACGAGCGGAATCTACCGCCCTGCGTCCGCTTGGAAAATGGCAGGGAATGGATGTGTTTACCTGGTATAAACCATCGGTGTATGAATTGTCCGCAGTAATCTCTGCATTCCCGTTTCCGGTTTGCTGGTTCGGAACGCAGGATTCCATTCAGGAATTGGCCACTGTTGATCCGTCGTGCTTCAAATCCATTACATGGGTTGCACAGTACGATTGTTCTCAGATGTCAGTCCCTGCGGATGCAGCCGCTCCGGTTCCGTTAATTACGGCTACGGAGAATCTGGAAGACACATTGATGTTCCTGGGTGAATTGAAACAACCAAAACGTGTGTTGCTCTTCACTTGCCATGGAAACGAATGGAAAACGAATCTGAAACTATTCGAAGAATTCATTCAGAAATAAAGAAAACAATGATTCAGGTACTGAGAAAATACTTTAAGGGAGATTTGGCAATTTGGGTAATCACACTCATTTTGCTTGGGTTCTCTTTGGTTTCTGTGTACAGCTTCGTTCCAATTCTCGTTAAGATGGAAGGAGGTTCGCCGTTTAAGTACCTGTTCAAACACTTTACATATATTGTGCTGGCGGTACTGGCAATGTACTGGGTTCATAAAAAAGATCCCGCCTACCTGTCAAAGATGTCGAAGATCATCTACTACGGAGCCATAGTTCTCCTCATTTTTACCATGTTCTTCGGAACAAAAGTAAACGAGGCCGGACGTTGGGTGAAGATTCCGTTTGTAGGTCTGACTTTTCAGTCTTCCGACTTTGCCAAGCTTGCCTTAATCATCTACCTTTCGCGGTTGCTGTTCAAGAAAAAAGATCAGCTGAACGATTGGAAACAGGGCTTTTTACCCGTAATGGCGCCCATTGCAGTTATTTGTGGGTTGATTGTTAAAGATAACTTCTCAACGGCTGCCATCCTGTTTTTGATCTGTTTCACTATGCTATTCATTGGTCGTGCTCCGATTAGTAAACTCGCCAGTGTTATTGTTGCCGGATTGCTCGGAATGGTTCTGGTGATTGGTGCACACAAAGCGCTTCCTGATCTCAACATTCTCCCGCGTTACGAAACGTGGATGAATCGTATCAATAATAAGATTGAAGGGAATCAGGATATTGATGCTGCCGGCAACCTTCAGGCAAATAACGCTGAACAGGCCATTTATCTTGGTGGATTGCTTGGGCAAGGAATCGGAAAAGGGAAAGTGAAAGAGTTTATTCCTGAAGCATACGCCGACTTCTTTTATGCAAGTTTCATAGAAGAATTTGGTTTGTTCGCAGGAGTTATACTGGTATTGTTTTACCTCATTCTCCTCTATAGGATTATGCGGATTGCGCTCAAAGCGTCAAATCTCTTTGAGACTTACCTCTGTCTGGGAATCGGAATCTTACTCCTTTCTCAGGCAGCAGTGAACATGATGGTATGTACGGGAATCTTTCCGGTTACCGGACAAAACATGCCGTTCCTTGCCATGGGAGGATCGGCAATGATTATGGCTTGTATTTCCATTGGAATCGTCCAGGGAATTGCGGCAAGACAAGAATCTGCAGTGGCGGATGACGTATTGAACGAAGCAGTGTTGGCATGAAACTAGAACGTGTAATCATATCAGGTGGAGGAACGGGCGGACATATTTTTCCCGCTTTGGCAATAGCACAGGAAATCAAAAAACGAAATCCTGATGCCGCTATTCTGTTCGTTGGGGCAGAAGGAAAAATGGAAATGGAAAAAGTTCCAGCTGCCGGATTCGAGATTGTTGGACTTCCAATTGTTGGTTTCCAGCGTCGACTTGCATTGTCGAATTTTACGCTGCCATTCAAACTAATCAAGAGCCTGATGAAAGCACGTAAAATCGTGAAAGACTTCAAACCTCAGGTTGCAATCGGAGTTGGGGGATATGCAAGTGGTCCGACCTTGAAAATGGCCCAGAAACTAAAGGTGCCCACGGTTATTCAGGAACAGAATTCGTATCCCGGAAAAACGAATCGACTATTATCAAAGGAGATTTCGGCAGTGTGTACGGCCTACGAAGGATTGGAAAATGTCTTTCCGGCCGAACGTATTCGCTTTACCGGAAATCCGGTGCGGAGTGAATTGGCAGCTCTTCAGCTGTCAAAAGAAGAGGCTTTCGCTTGTTTCCCAGCGTTGAATCCTGAAAAACCAACGATACTGATTATTGGTGGAAGTCTGGGTGCTAAAACGTTGAACGAAAGCTTGCTGAATGGAATTGAACAATTGCGCGAAGCGGGTATTCAGGTATTGTGGCAATGTGGAAAATATTATTTCGAAGCCATGAAAACGGAATTGGAATCGCGAAAGGCAGATCATATCATTTTAACGGATTTTATTTCCCGAATGGATGCTGCATACACCCTGGCGAATGTTGTTATATCACGTGCCGGAGCACTTTCCATTTCGGAATTGTGTTTGGTTGGTAAACCGACTATTCTGGTTCCATCTCCAAATGTTTCCGAAGATCACCAAACCAAGAACGCAATGGCATTGGTGAAGAATCAGGCTGCGGTTTTGGTGAAAGATTCGGAAGCACGGGAAGTGTTGATTCAGGCTGCTCTGGAAGTCATGGATGACGAAGAAAGAAGAAATATGCTCGCAGTGGCCATCAAACGCATGGCGAAACCAAGAGCAACAGAAGATATAGTGGATGTTATCGAGCAAATTGTTGGGTGACTGCACGTGCTTTCTCCCTTGAGGGAGGATTGAGGTGGGTGGCTCCAACTCGAGAATATGAATAATTAATGGGGAATGCCTCCCTCTTAATCCCTCCGCCTTTGGCGGAGAAGACTTAAAATGGAACTAAACAACATAAAACGCTTTTATTTCATTGGTATCGGTGGTATCGGTATGTCGGCATTGGCGCGTTATTTCCATGCTTTGGGATATGCTGTGGCCGGATACGACAAAACGCCATCTCCACTTACAGATGAGTTAATTGCAGAAGGAATAGACATCCATTTTACCGATTTGGGAAGTAATCTTCCTGAAGCGTATTTAGATACTGAAGGGACACTCGTTGTGTACACGCCGGCTATTCCGGCAACCATGGGCGAATTGCTGTTCGTAAAATTGCAACATACCGTCCTCAAACGCAGTGAAGTGCTCGGGTTGATTACCAGAACTTCCAAAGGATTAGGTGTGGCAGGAACGCATGGAAAGACAACTACTTCAACCATGTTGTCCTGGGTATTGAGCAGATCGCATTTGGGTTGCTCTGCTTTTCTTGGAGGAATTTCCAGCAACTTCAATTCGAATGTGTTGATCAATACAGAGTCTGAATACACGGTTATTGAAGCCGATGAATTCGACCGCTCGTTCCTGCGCTTGTCGCCATTGGCAAGCATTATCACGGCTATGGATCCGGATCACCTGGACATCTACGGAACCAAAGAAGCATTCGAAGAAGGATTTCAGGAATATGCTGATAAGCACGCTGATTCAGGCTTCATAGTGTACAAGCATAGTCTTCCTTTGAGAACCGGGCATATTCGTTCTATTTCTTACGGTGTGAACGCAATAACTGCGCAAGTGAACGGCTACAACTTAAGAACAGAAGACGGACATTTTTACATGGACGTAGAGCATCCGTCAGGAATCTTTGAAAAAGTAGAACTTGGTCTCCCAGGAATCCACAACGCGGAAAACGCTGTGGCAGTTGTGGCTTTGTGTTTAGAGCTTGGCTGTTCCATGGAAGAAATTCGCGATGGACTTGCCTCGTTTAAAGGAGTGAAACGTCGTTTTGAATACCATGTCCGCACACCGGAATTGATATACATTGATGATTATGCACACCATCCGACTGAAATTGCAGCGTTGGTTTCCTCTGTTCGTTTACTGTATCCGCAGCACAGAATAACAGGAATCTTTCAACCGCATTTGTTCTCAAGAACACGTGATTTTCTGGATGGGTTCATCGCCGAACTGTCGAAGTTGGATGAAGTGATCATGATGCCGATTTATCCGGCGCGCGAGGAACCGATTCCCGGTGTTACAAGTGATGTGTTGGTGGAACGTATTTCCTGCAATGTTTCATTGAAATCTCCGGAGGAAGTAGTGGAGTGGTCGAAAGGAATTAAAACCGGAGTGATACTGACTATCGGTGCAGGAGACATAGATAGGATTGTCCCGAAACTGGATCGGAATTTTAAAGAATTAGGAAAGTGAATAAACGTTGGAAAATAGCGGCTTGGGTAGCTTTTTCAGCACTGGTCATTACGCTTCTTGTCATTGCGCGCAGGGAGCAGGAAAATGCTGCTGTAAAAGAGCCGGTTGTTGCTATTTCCGTTATCGATGAAAATGCATTCCTGACCGAAACCGAATTGATTACGCGTCTTAAGCGTAACAATTTGATTTACAATGGGCAGAAAATGCAGGATTTGAACACGACCGCAATTGAAGCGTTTATTAAGAAAATGCATGAGGTAGAAGAGGTCGAAGTATACAAAATGTTAGGAGGTGTTTGGAACATCAAAGTAAAGGTTCGACAACCCATCGCACGTATTTTTAATAAATATGGTGAGAGTTTTTACGTTGACGTGAAAGGGGCGACAATGGCTCCATCGCCTAATTTTACTGCAAGAGTGCTCGTTTTTTCAGGCAATATTTCTGATCGCTGCGATAGCTTGACAGTGCCTGAAATTATTAACAATGCATCATTGAAAAGTTCTAAAAATCTCGATGAAATCTATCGTATTTCAAATTATGTTTGTAATGATCCATTCTTACAGGCTCAAATAGGGCAGGTTCACCGCGACCAATGGGGAAGTTTTACACTTATTCCTTTAGTTGGGGAGCAGGAAATCATCTTCGGATCGGCTGAAAACGATGAAGATGTGAAAGAGAAAATGGAGAAATTGAAAGTATTCTATCGGGAAGGTATGCCGTACGAAGGATGGAGCAAATACGAAAGCATCAACCTGAAATACAAAGACCAGATAGTTTGTAAGAAAAAGAAAACGGATTGATATGTCTGCAGGAAAAAAGAAAATAGTAGTTGGTTTGGATATCGGGACAACCAAAATTGCGTGTTTAGTCGGAACTAAGAACGAGCACGGAAAGTTGGAGATTATCTCTATGGGCCAAAGTGATTCGCTTGGAGTGCAGCGCGGTATTGTTGCCAATATCGAAAAAACCGTTCAATCCATTAAGGCTGCTGTGCAGGAAGCGCAGGATCGCGTTGACGCAGAATTGACCATTCGTGTGGTGAATGTTGGTATCGCCGGTCAACACATCAAGAGCATGCAGCACCGCGGAATCTACACGCGCTCAAACGGCGATGTAGAAATTAGTCAGAAAGATATTGATGCACTGACAGATGATATGTACAAAATGGTGACTCCTCCGGGAGAACAAATCATTCACGTATTGCCACAGGAATTCATCGTAGATAACGAACCGAATATCGTTGATCCGGTTGGTATGATGGGGGTGCGCCTTGAAGCGGATTTTCATATCATTACTGGTCAAATCAACGCTGCGAAACACATCGCAATGTGTGTGGAAAAAAGCGGATTGAGCGTTTCCGAAATCATTTTGGAACCGATTGCATCTGCTGAAGCGGTATTGAACGATGAAGAAAAAGAAGCTGGAGTAGTATTGGTTGACATCGGTGGTGGTACTACCGACGTTGCGATCTTCCACGAAGGAATCATTCGTCACACTGCCGTTATTCCTTTCGGAGGAAACGTGATCACAGACGATATCAAAGAAGGATGTGTGATCATGCGCAACCATGCCGAGAAACTGAAAGTGAAATTCGGTTCTGCATTGGCTTCCGAAAGTTTGGATACTGACGTAGTAGTAATTCCTGGTGTTCGTGGTCGCGATTCGAAAGAAATTTCATTGCGTAACCTGGCGAGTATTATCCAGGCACGTATGGAGGAAATCATCGAGCAGGTGCATTACGAAATCATGAATTCAGGTTACGAAAAACGCCTGATCGCAGGAATTGTTGTAACCGGTGGTGGTTCACAATTGAAGCACATTACTCAGTTGTTCGAGTTTGTTACGGGAATCTCAACACGCGTTGGATACCCTACCGAACACCTGGCTTCAACTAACACAATCGAAGCAATTTCAAGCCCAATGTACTCTACGGGTATCGGATTGGTGATGAAAGGCTTTGAAAAAGAATCTTCTTCAGTAGGTGTATCATCGCCTGCTGCTGAGAAGGCTCAACCGAAACAACAGAAAGAAGATACAGCGAAGCGTCGTGAGTCGTTATTCGACAAATTCATTACAAAAGGGAAGGAATTTTTCTCTGAGGAAGAATAAGACGTAAACAAAAGACAATTAACCAAGACAACAAAAAACAAAGAATATGGAATTCGATTTGCCAAAAGGAAACAACTCTATCATCAAGGTGATTGGTGTTGGTGGTGGTGGTAGCAATGCCGTTAACCACATGTATGGTTTGGGAATTAAGGGCGTTGATTTCATTGTGTGTAATACAGACAAGCAGGCGTTGGATATTTCTCCTGTTCCATGTAAGCTTCAACTCGGGCCAAGCCTGACGGAAGGACGTGGAGCCGGATCAATTCCGGAAATCGGTCGTAATGCCGCCATCGAAAATATTGAAGAACTGCGCGAAATGCTGGACAATACCAAAATGGTATTCGTTACGGCAGGAATGGGTGGTGGTACCGGAACAGGTGCTGCTCCTATCATTGCACAGGTTGCTAAAGAATTGAAAATCCTTACTGTAGGAATCGTTACGGTTCCGTTCGGCTTTGAGGGACGCCGTCGTCGCCAGCAAGCGGAAGAAGGGTTGGATGAATTGCGTAACAACGTTGATACCTTGTTGATCATCAACAACGAACGTCTGAAAGAAATTGGTGGTAACCTTACCATGAGCCAGGCATTCGCGATGGCAGACAACGTGTTGTGTACAGCAGCGAAAGGAATTGCTGAAGTGATTTCCGTAACCGGAATCATCAACGTGGATTTCAACGACGTAAATACGGTAATGCGTAACTCAGGAGTAGCGATCATGGGATCTGCAACTGCTGATGGTGACGATCGTGCGGTTCGTGCGGTGAAAGAGGCATTGAACTCTCCTTTGTTGAACAACAACGATATCGCCGGTGCAACACATGTATTGTTGAACATCACTTACGGAGATATCGAATTGACAATGGAAGAAATGGGAGACATCACGGATTACATCCAGGATGCTGCCGGATCTACTGCTGAAGTGATCTTCGGACACGGATACGATCCTGAACTTGGTGATAAAGTTGGGGTAACCTTGGTTGCAACCGGATTTTCCGCTGAGCCAATGACAGGTTTCGAGAAAGCGCCAGAACGTAACCTGCGTTCTTTGGAGGAAGAAAAGGGAAACGATTTGACGGCTAAAAACGAGATCGTGGCTCCGTTGACTCACCCGACTCAACAAGCTCCGGTAGTTTCCGAAGAACCATTTTTGAAACCGGTTGTTGAGAATACAATCGAGCCGACACCAGCGGTTGAGCCAGTTGTGAATGAGCGTGTAGTGGAAACACCAACACCAACAACAACTCCTTCGACTGAATTGAACCTGGAATGGGAAGTGACTTCGACACCTGAAGTGCTAGAAACTATTCCAACGAAAAACGTGTTGTCTTTGGATGACGACGATTTTTCGGCGCCAACGAATGGAACAGTTTCAACTAACGACGAAGGTCGTGTGGCAATTTCAAACGAGGAATTACAACGTAGAAATGCTGAGCGTATCGAACGTATTCGTCAAACAAATGCAAAGATTAAACGTGCCGAAGGCTTGAAAGAGTTGGAAGGAGAACCAGCATACGAACGTAAGAACATTCGTTTGGATCTTTCCAAAGCTAGCGAAAGCGAACCGGTAAGTCGTTTTGGGATTACAAATGATCGGGATGGAGGTTTGAGAACTAACAACTCGTTCTTACACGATAACGTAGATTAATAAATCAAAAGATTTTAGAACACCGGGACAACTATTTTAACGATTTAGTCGTCTTGGTGTTTTAAGTCTTGAACTCTTTGTATCTTTACACCTGTCTGTCGACAAAGGCAGGTCTGAAAATAAACAAAATGTCATTCTCAGAACGAATTAGTTTAGACATAAAAAATGCAATGTTGGCCAAGGATAAAGATCGTTTGGCCGTTTTGCGTGATATAAAAAGCAAGTTGATGTTGGAGGCAACATCAGGTGCTGGAGGTGAAGTTACGGATGATTCAGCAATGAAAATTTTGTTAAAACTTCACAAGCAACGTACTGAAACATATAACTTGTACGTTGAACAAGGAAGAGATGATTTAGCTCAGGAAGAATTATTCCAGGCTAAGGTTCTCGAAGAATACTTACCTAAAATGATGTCTGACGATGAAGTTCGTGCAGTCATTGCAGCGAAAATCGCTGAAGTAGGGGCGAGTGGTCCCTCAGATATGGGTAAGGTAATGGGTTCTGTTTCCGGACAATTAAGCGGGAAAGCCGACGGTAAGCGTGTGGCGGAACTGGTTAAGGAAGCATTGGCCGCTTTGTAATGGCTTTATTCTAAGACAAGTCCGATAGGCTTTGTTTTTATTGTTGGTGAAACCCTTCTACTATTGTGGAAGGGTTTTTTTGTAAATTGTAATAATGATTCGAATTGTTGGTCTCCTGTTCCTGATGCTGGTTTTGCTTATGTGTACGCGTGAGAAAGCACCGCCGTACAGTGCATATCAAACCCAAAATGTAGTAATTCTATTAATAGATGGACCGAGATACAGTGAAACCTGGGGTGATCCTTCACACAGTAATATTCCTGTCAGGGATAGTCTGTCACAATTCGGAGTCTTATTAACAAACTTCAGGAATCAGGGCGAGACATTTACGATTCCGGGACATACCGCTATATGTACCGGCTTTTATCAAAGCGTTGCGAATGATGGTTCTCAATTACCGGCAAGACCATCGATCTTTCAGTATTGGTTGAAAAATACCGGAGATCCATACACCAAATGCTGTATTATCGGTTCAAAAGATAAGCTTCATGTTTTATCGAATTGTGTCGATCCGGAATTCCATAATCTCTATCGTCCGTTTTTTGATTGTGGGGTGAATGGAGACGGTACAGGAGGTTATCGGTCGGATTCCATCACATTGAACAGGGCATTGGATGCTTTGACAAACAAGCAACCACGCTTGATGCTGGTGGCATTTAAAGATCCCGACTACTATGGCCATTTATCCGATTCTGTGAATTACATCAATGCTATTCGTAAAACCGATCAATACGTCGGAGTAATCTGGAATTTTATTCAAAACGATCCGCATTACAAAGACAAGACAACCCTCATTGTGACCAATGATCACGGTCGACACCTGAATGGTGTTCAAAACGGGTTTACGAGTCACGGTGATGATTGTGAAGGTTGTCGACACATTGAACTTTTTGCGTTGTCACCGGATTTCAAAAAGAACGTACAAATCAATACTCCTTACGAACAACTGGATATTTCAGCTACGATAAGAGAACTGATGCATTTTCCTTTTTATACGGGAAATGGAAAGGTGATGAAAAATATATTTCTTTAGGGAATCTATTGATTGTAAAGGAAGGATTACAATCGCTTCAGTAAAAATTCCCGCTGAGCTTCTTTTGTAAAGTACGGGAAAAACATCTCCACCAGAAGTTGATGGTATTTGTCTACCGTCGATTCCTTAGGTTCATTATATATTTCCGCTGATGCAATCCAGAAATCGCTATAAACACGAATGCGCTCATTCAGACCTTCGTATTCGCCTTTAAATGCAGGTGCCCGCATGATTCCGGCTTCAATTGCAAGATTAAACGCATGAAGATAGGTTTGTTTTCTGATTTCCTCCAGTTGTTTGAAGTGCTCATGCAACTTCGGATTTTCCCGCATATTCTGATTGAAATCAATCATCAGGAAACGGTAACGGAATAATGCTTCCATTCCTGCGCGAGTGGAATCCAGTACAAAATGGAAATCGATTTTCTCTGTAGACAATCGGCTTTTTTCCTGTTCAAAGGTTTCCAGCAATTGAAAATAGAGCGCTTCAATAATGTCTTCGCGATGTTTAAAGTAATAGTTGAGATTTCCCTGACTGATCTTCATCTCCGCAGCAATTCTCCGTAGCGTAACGTTCGGCACACCGAATTCGTTGAAGAGATTCAACGCTGTAGTCAATATTTTATCGCGGGTTTTCATTAATTTTTAGTAAATGTGACCTAATCTAGTGAATAATTAGTAACTTTGACCTAAAGGTAACAAAATCCGAAGTCATGAAACGAAAACACTTATTCGAGTTCGAAGACCAGCGTTGGTTCCCCGGTTTTTTGAGAAACTATTTGACTGACTTTCTTCAGTTTGTATCCAATAAATTCAACGTTTATAGGGGAGTTACGTCGCTGGTGTCGGGGGCACTTTTCAGAACGCAAAGTACAAAAATAATCGACTTGGCATCCGGTGGAGGAGGTGGATTGTTGAATTTAATTTCGGCATTGGAAAAAGATCATCCGAATCTTGAAGTTGTACTTACCGATTTATATCCGAATACGCAAGCTTTCGCATATACTGCGAAACAATCACCTCGTTTTTCTTTTCGTTCGGAATCCGTAGATGCAATGAACGTTCCGTCCGATCTAAAGGGATTGAGAACACAGTTTTTATCGTTGCACCATTTTAGAGAAGAAGATGCTGTTCGGATTTTACAAAATGCAGTAGATAGTAATGCACCTATTGCGCTGTTTGAATCGCAGGAGCGAAATGTAAAAAGTGTTGTGGCAATGATTCTTTCTCCGTTAAATGTGCTCTTGATTACACCGTTTATCCGTCCCTTTTCTATTGGTCGAATCATTTTTACGTATATCATTCCTCTTGTTCCATTGTTTGTAATGCTCGATGGAATTCTTTCGGCTCTTCGAACCTACACCGTTCCTGAAATGAACGAATTGGTAAGCAGAGTAAATGGTCATGAGAACTACGATTGGAACATTGGTAAAGTAAAATCCGGCCCTGCAACAATTCTGCATTTGATTGGAACCCCGAAAGTAATTAGCAATGATAAAATGTATTAATTATCAAGTGAATCCGTTTTAAGTTATTGGGACTAAACTTGATAATTATGCCATTCATAATTGATAATTTTTTATTCACAAACCTATACTGTATCTTTGCATTCTGAAAAAAGAGCAATTCATCATTATGAGCAATACAACAGAAAAATTGGCTTACAAAGTAAAAGACATCAGTCTTGCTGATTGGGGTCGCAAAGAAATTATTTTGGCGGAGGCAGAAATGCCGGGATTAATGTCACTACGTGCTGAATACGGTGCTTCCAAGCCTTTGGCTGGTGCTCGCATTGCAGGATGTCTTCACATGACAATCCAAACTGCCGTTTTGATCGAAACATTGGTAGAATTGGGTGCAGAAGTTACCTGGTCTTCATGTAACATCTTCTCTACTCAGGATCATGCTGCTGCTGCAATTGCTGCTGCAGGAATTCCGGTGTACGCATGGAAAGGAATGAACGAAGAAGAATTCGATTGGTGTATTGAGCAAACATTGTTCGCGTTCGAAGGCGGGAAGCCGTTGAACATGATTTTGGACGATGGAGGTGACCTTACCAACATGGTATTTGATCGCTTCCCTGAATTGACTTCAGATATCCGTGGATTGTCTGAAGAAACTACAACGGGAGTTCACCGTCTGTACGAGCGTAAGAAAAACGGAACATTGGTAATGCCTGCAATCAACGTAAACGATTCAGTTACCAAGTCTAAATTCGATAACAAATACGGATGTAAAGAGTCTTTGGTGGATTCTATTCGTCGTGCTACTGACGTTATGATGGCTGGTAAAGTAGCCGTTGTTTGTGGTTACGGAGACGTAGGTAAAGGTTCTGCAGCTTCATTGCGTGGTGCAGGAGCTCGCGTTATCGTTACTGAAATCGATCCGATTTGTGCATTGCAGGCTGCAATGGACGGATTTGAAGTGAAGAAATTGGATACAGTTGTAGCCGGAGCGGACATCATCGTTACAACAACTGGTAACAAAGACATTATCGTTGGTCGTCACTTCGAGAACATGAAAGACAAAGCAATCGTTTGTAACATCGGTCACTTCGATAACGAAATCGATATGGCATGGTTGAACGCAAACTACGGTTCTACAAAGTCTACAGTAAAGCCGCAAGTTGACATTTACAATGTGAAAGGTCACGACGTAATCGTTTTGGCTGAAGGACGTTTGGTAAACCTTGGATGTGCTACCGGTCACCCTTCATTCGTAATGTCTAACTCATTCACGAACCAAACATTGGCTCAGATCGAGTTGTGGCAAAATGCTAAAAACTACGAAAACGATGTTTACGTATTGCCGAAGCATTTGGACGAGAAAGTTGCTCGTTTGCACCTGGCAAAAATTGGAGTTGAATTGGAAACATTGACACAGGAACAAGCTGATTACATCGGTGTGACTGTTCAGGGACCATTCAAGTCTGACGCTTACAGATACTAAGAAGTTATTCTTTGAAAATAGAAAGGGATTCATTTTTTGAATCCCTTTTTTTGTAAGCTAATAAATGAATAAACTTGTAAATAAATTCATTTACAACTCCCAAAAACACTAGTGTTTCGAGCGATTGTTTCGTTTCACTGCTGTATAAACGTCTTGTACTTCGATCCCGACCAATAGATCGCAAGATTCGTTTCCTTTGATCCTTTCAACAGAATTGCCGGAGTTTTAATCGCAACGGTTTTCTTTCCCTGATTGCGAATCGTCTTCTCGCGGTAAACCATCCAGCTTGGAAAGTTGGACAGGGAGCTTCCCATTTCCGTTGGGTTCCCACAACCAATGATATAAACGAGCTTTTTGTCGTTATTCACAATCATAATCCCTTTCGTATGATCAATAGTGTTTTCCACGAAGAAAGCGATGTCAATCGATTTGTCGCCTGTAAAATCAGCTTCGAAATAATATGGATTTGGCGCAGGAAGAATTTTGTGCTTTGCGGCAATTTCCGATTTCTCAAGAATAGGTTCAACCCACTTCGGAGTATTTGCTTTTACCACACTATCCTGAATGGCCCATCCATTATTTATGACAACATCCTGCGCTTGTAATGTGAGGGAAACCAATCCGCTTGTACAAAGAGTGAGTAATGCTTTTTTCATGACAATCGATTTAAAACTTTAGCGTAATGTATCGATTGAATAGCATCGCAAAAATGTAAAAAACCTGAACGGTCGGAAAAGTGTAGTGACGTATGCTAATTAACGATTGTGTGAATAAACTATGACATCATCAAAATTGATCTGAGCTATACTGATTAATGTGGTAACTTACATAAACACTAAAATTTTTGATATGAAATGGTACCATTATCTGGCAGTTTTTTTTGCCGGAGCTTTCCTGGCAAATGCGGTTCCGCATTTTTTTCATGGAATATCCGGCGACGCTTTTCCTACTCCTTTTGCGGATCCACCCGGTAAGGGACTGTCATCGCCAACAACAAACGTACTTTGGGGAACATTCAATCTTATTGTAGGTTTTGTTTTGCTCCGGGTAAGTAAGCTTACAGTTTGGAACAGATTCGGTCTGGTGATTTTCTTTGTTGGTATCCTGGCGATTGCTATTCAGTTAAGTATCTTTTTTCAGGAAAAAGATGGGCATGAACTAATGAATCTCTAGCGAGTGACTCTAATTCGAAATCCTCAGAATATTACTCCCGTCCCACTGAGCCTGATAACCACGAAGTCCCCATTCTGAATTTGCAATCGGCGAACCGTCATACATTGAAAATTGTGCTTCGGAGCACGGATCATCGAGTTGCAGGAAATTGTCTTCATTCGGTATTAATCCGCTACTGCAGGATCCCTCCGGGTCTTCCGGGCTTTGCCGTTCCCAGGCAACAAAGACATCATAAGATTTTCGGTAAACAATGATTCCTTTCAGACCACCATTTACGTAGCACCATCCTCCAACACCATTCAGTGCAGAATAGGATGGAAGTGTCAAATCAATTTGAAAATCAAACGCAATATTCGGTACGGGGTGTTGCTGATGCTTTTTACACGCGCCCAAAAGCACGAACAAGAGCAAAAAGATTTGTAACTTCACCAGACGCATACCGTTGATTTATTGGAATGAAGATAAGAACGTTTTTTCAGTTAATCCTATTGTTGGGAACGCTAAATTTAGTTGCATGCCGAAGCACTGCTCCGGGTAACGCTCCGTCCAGTGTGGAAGAGGCTGAAAAACAATTGGCCAAAAAGCACAAAAAGGAAGCCAAAGCCTCTAAACGTGAAATGAAGAAGGCCAAGAAAGCGTTCTGGAAACTTCAAACCAAAGAAGCTAAAAAACGGATCAAGAAAAGCGAAAAAGCCCAGCGAAAAGCAGCCCGCAGAAAGAAAAAACAAGGTGCATACGACTGGCAGGACCAGGAACGTTGGAATTAATCAAGTCAAAAAGCAAAAGTTAAAAGTCAAAAGTAGGTACGTGATGCGTCCTGCCCCTACAATCATTCCTCTTTTTTGACTTTTTACTTTTGACTTACAAAAAGTTTCTCCCGCCAATTCTCAGCGTTTTCTTCAGAAAGTAAATTCAGTTTCTTCAGGTAGTGCGTCGCTTTTTCAAACGCCAAAGGATATTCAATTCCATTGTAGTTCCATTCCGTCTGGTTCAGCCACTGCTTCACCTGATCCATTCTCAGGTTGTAACGCCATGAAATTACCTCGGCGCTGTGTTTGTCTGTTTTTACTTTTTGAGCGCGTTTGTTAACGATCGCGCACATCTCTTTCAGTAAATCGCCATGTTTTTCAGCAATTTCTTCGCGTACCGCTATTACGAAGCAAGGCCATGGCGTTACAACATCACCGATGTGTCGACATTTTCCCTGCTCTACAAACGGAAAGGTTGTATAGCGTTCCCACAGAAATGCCTGAGCCTCATTGTTTTCAAGAGCCCAAAGCCCGCCATAAATGTCTCCTATAACGTTGAATTTCAGCTGATCCAGTTTCCAGTTCTCCTGATCGGCCATAACATAAGCCATCAAATGTGATCCAGAACCAAATCGTGAGATTGCGAATGTCCCGTTTTTCAGATCGTCATTTACCTGAATAGAAGATTTTGTTGGGACGTGAATTCCCCATGAAAGAGGGCTCACCACATATACCTGAACAATCTTTGCTTTTAATCCTTCCAGAATTGCCTTTGTAATTCCTTCCGTAAGCAATACTGCAATATCTAGTGATCCTGTTTCCAATCCGCGAACCATTTGTCCGGTTCCTCCGGTCATGTCCGACCAGTGTAAGTTCAAGCCGATTTTATCAAACTTCCCTTCTTCAATAGCGAGTCTCCACGGCATGTTAAAATGCTCAGGAACTCCACCGATTTTAAGCCCTACTTTGTTCATTCTTCGAAAATTGCATATCAAATAAGCGTTTGTAGTACCCGTTGAGTTGTAGTAATTCTGCATGCGAACCGGATTCCATCACTTCCCCTTTTTCAAGGACGATGATACGGTCCGCAGCTTGTATAGTAGATAGTCTGTGTGCGATAACAATGGAAGTTCTGCCCTTCGTCAATTCCTGAGTAGCCTTCTGGATAAGAGCTTCCGATTCACTGTCGACGCTTGAAGTAGCTTCGTCCAGAATCAAAATATGAGGATTGTAGACATAAGCACGAATAAACGCAAGCAGTTGTCGTTGTCCGACAGATAAAATTCCGCCACGTTCGCCAACCACAAAATCATATCCGCCCGGAAGTTTCTGTATGAAGTCATGAGCCCCGACTGCTTTTGCTGCGGCAATCACCTGTTCTCTCGAAATCTCTTCGTTCCCAAGTGTAATGTTGTTGTGAACACTATCGGAGAACAGGAAAACATCCTGCAAAACAATAGCAATGTTCTTTCTAAGGGTATTCAGTTCAATTGCGCGCAGTTCAGTTGTACCGATATGAATACTTCCTTTTTGATAATCATAAAAACGACTGAGCAAATTCACTATCGATGTTTTTCCCGCTCCTGTTGCCCCAACGAAAGCGACCATCGTTCCCGGTTCAATGTCAATATTGAGGTTCTTCAGCACCCACTGCTCTTCATTGTAAGCGAACCAAACATTTCTAAAGTGCAATGTTGACTGAAAACTGCAATCAGTCACGTTGCCGGCATCTTGTGTGTGTTCTTCGGTATCGATAGCTTCAATAACACGTTCTGCGCGAACCAGCCCGCGTTGCAGAATATTGTATTTATCAGCCAATTGACGAATTGGACGAAATACCATTTGGATGTACATCGTGTAGGTTACTACTTTTTGATAGTAATCTTTCGTATTCTCAGAATCTGCTCCGGCGGTCTTAAATGCTACCCAGACAATCAGAAAAGCCAGTGAAAGCGAACTCAGAATTTCTACCACTGGAAAGAAAATCGAAAATGCCCAAACAGCATTAATGTGTGCCGTTCGGTGTTGCTTATTTACCTCTTGAAAAGCTTCCATTTCCTTTTTTTGCCGATTGAACAATTGCACAATGCTCATTCCGGTAAGTCGTTCCTGAATAAACGTATTCAGACGTGCAACAGCCGTACTTTCCTGCTGAAACGATTTTCGCATTGCTTTGGCAAAAATGCGGGTGGAGATCATCAGAATCGGAATAGGGGCAAGGCTCAAAAGTGCCAGATACCAATCCTGAATAAACATGTAGAACAAGATAAAAATCAGCATGAGCATATCACCGAAAATGTCAATGAGCCCTGCAGAGAACACTTCAGAAATGGCTTCGATGTCCGATACGACCCGTGTTACCAGATTTCCTACGGGTGTTTTGTCAAAATAGCGCATTCTGAATGTTGTCAGGTGAGAAAACACCCTTACCCGAAGATCCCGAATAACCGATTGAGCAAACAGGTTGGAGAAGTAAGTTGTCCCAAACTGCAGAAGCGCTTCTCCAAGCAACATTCCGAATACCACAATAATTCCAAGGAAAAAGTCCATTTGGTAAATCATGCGGTGTTTCGGATTAGAATCCTCGGCATTGTTAATGAGTTCCTGTAGAATGCTCCCTACCAACGTCGGGCGGTAAGAGCTCATCAATGCAAGGCTGACAGTACACAAAAAAGCCACGATCAGCAACCATTTGTACGGCTTCGCAAACGAAAGCAAACGCTTAAAAAGTTTGGTGTTCAGACCTGCTTTTTGGGACATAGTGCAAAATTACGCAACAGGTTTTGATTGGAGTTGCGATTGTTGAATTAATCTGATACGAGATAAGTAAGTACTCGATGCGTTGTGCATCTACAAAAGAAATGCTAAAATTGGAGGCAACGACACCAGAACCACTTCCGAAATCCGAATAAATTCTTTTTCTTTGTAAGAGCCCGCTGTGGTGGACATTTTATCCTAATTTTTTTAGTCATGCTGCACAACATTAGCAACCAGAATTCACTCTTTTGTACTTTCCTGGGAGAGTTGAGAGATTGCGAAATTCAGCAAGATCCGCTGCGTTTCAGACGTAATATGGAGCGGATCGGAGAAGTAATGGCCCTTGAAATTAGTAAACACCTCGAGTACGAGATCCGTGATGTCGTAACACCGCTTGGAATTGCGGAAGTTCCATTCCTCAAACAACAACCGGTTCTGGCAACGATTCTGAGAGCCGGACTACCATTGCACCAGGGGCTTCTGAATTACTTCGATCGTGCGGAAAGTGCTTTTATTTCGGCGTACCGAAAACATACTACCGCAGAAGATTTTGACATTCACGTAGAGTACCTGGCTTCACCTGAAATTTCAGGGAAGACGCTCATTATTTCAGATCCAATGCTGGCTACCGGAAGCTCAATGCTGATGGTATACAAAGCAATGATGAAACAAGGGAATCCGAGAAAAGTGCACATTGTTTCTGCTATTGCAGCTCCCGAGGCAATTGACTTTTTGAGAAAGCACCTTCCTGAAACGGTTAGTATTTGGGTAGGAGCAATGGACAAAGAACTGACGGCTCAATCTTACATTGTTCCGGGACTTGGTGATGCGGGTGATTTAGCGTTTGGTGTAAAATGTTAGGAGGTGTTATGAATTGGGGAGCGTATTCCGTATTGTTTGGGTTTTCAATGATCAAATTCTTGTTCACTCCTTTCGCGGGTCCGCATATGCATTTGAATTTCTTCGAAATCTACATATCGTGTTGTGCCGGAGCCATCATCTGTGCAACTGTAATCTATTTTTCGTCGGAATACCTGATGAAACGGGCACACAAAAAGCGGGTGCGTACTCGTCTTGAAGCACAGGAAAAGGGAATCGAATTGAAGGTGAAAAAGAAGTTCACCCGTACCAATAAGTTCATTGTGAAAATCAAGCACCGGTTGGGGATTGTGGGCATTGCATTTTATGCGCCGTTGTTTCTGAGTATTCCGGTTGGAACCATTATTGCCGCGAAATTTTACGGGAAACTAAAGAAAACGTATCCATTGATCGTCATGGGAATCCTGATCAACGGAGCGATCACTACCTGTCTGGCATTTTTGTTTAAATGAAAACACGTCAGCTTTTCTTTGATCTCGACCGAACGCTTTGGGATTTCGAGACCAATTCCAGGTATGCGCTTTCTGAGTTATTCAAAGAGTTGAGACTGAGTGATCACATCGAGCATTTTCTGCAGTTCCATCATCATTACGTGCTGATCAACGCCGAACTGTGGCACCAATACGGTAAAGGGAAAATTACTAAAGCTGAGCTTCGCGATTCCCGTTTCAAACAGGCGTTGGCAAAATTTGACATTCACGACGAATCCCTGGCTCAACGCATGAGTGATGGTTACCTGGAACTTTCTCCGAACCAAACTGCAGTGTTCCCGGGTGTTCAGGAAATGTTGGAAGATTTCAAAGCGAACAATTACCGTATGCACATCATCACCAACGGATTCCGTGAGGTACAGGAACGAAAGCTAGGTAACTGTAATCTCCTCAATTATTTTGATGTTGTATTGTGCTCTGAAGACATTGGGTTCACCAAGCCAAATCGTGAGATTTATCGCGAAGCTGAACGCTTGACCGAATGCAAACCGGAACACGCTATCATGATCGGCGATGATTTCAAAGCGGACGTTATCGGCTCACTCAATGCAGGCTGGACAGCCATTCACTTCGATCCGGAACACAAGTACAAAAAAGAACGAAATGTTCCCCGAATCCGCGAACTCATGGAATTACCGAAAGTAGTGAGTATGTTGCCGATTGTGGGGTAACCCTTTAATCAATAATTGTCTCGTTCAGGTTCATCTTTCCAAGTAGTTTTCTGAGTTCAGCGTGCTCAGATTTCTTTACTACGTAAGTTTCAGACCATTTGTCGTGCCAACCTCTTTCACCGAAACAGGAGAATGCTTCAAACGGAACTATTCGGCAAAGCGTACGGAGCATTCCTTTTGAAAAAGTGATGCGTTCGGCGTATTGATCGATCACTACGTAACCGCAAATCAATTTTCCGACAGTTCCGCCAAGGAATCCTTCAAATACACTGTAGTAAAAGAAGAAGATAAGGAACGTAAGCAGGTTAACGATTTCAACCATTGTATGCATTGGAGTTTCCATGACTACCAACAACATCCCCAATCCAAAACCAAGAATGAACTGAAGTGCGTAAAAAATGATCAAATCAATAAGGTAATATCCGAATCTAACGCCTGGTGAAACTACATTAACCGGCCTTGGAACAGTTTTCTGATAAGGTGTTCTGGTCACATTTCCAAGCGCGTCTTTTTCACGCTTGTAAAAGGTTTTTTCAACCTTGATGTCTTCAATTTTCGTCATGTGATTTAAGTGTTTGTGTTCTGTTTGCCATTTTAGGGATAAGTCGCGACCTGTCCCTAAAATGAATTCATATAATATTCTGCATTTTATTTTGAAGCATTTACCTGCTTCAATCGTTCATACAAAATCATTCCTGTCGCAACGCCAACGTTCAAAGAAGCTATGCTTCCGGCCATTGGAATGCTCAAACGGGCATCCGACATTTTTAATAGATCATGTGAAATTCCATCCTCTTCCGATCCAAGAATAATAGCCGTTGGTCCGAAGAACGAGTAGTTCTCAACACTGATTTTTGATTTTTCTGTACAGGAAACAATCTGGAAACCGCTTTGCTGTAAGTAGAACAAACTGTCCTTCAATAGGTCTGTTTTACAAACCGGAATGCTGTGCAATGCCCCAGCGGAAGTCTTGATGGCATCCGAAGAAATCAAAGCACTTCCTTTGGAAGGAATCAGAATCGCGTCAACACCCATACAAGCTGCAGTTCGCGCAATTCCACCGAAGTTACGTACGTCGGTAATGCGATCAAGAACCAAAACACATGGTTCTTTTCCTTCGGAAAGCCATTGGTCACACAATTCTTCAATATTTGAATAGCCAACCGGAGAAGTAAAAGCAATTACACCCTGGTGGTTGTTTATCGTCAGTTTGTTCAGCTTTTCAACCGGAACATACTGAAGTTGATAATCTTTTCCGGTAAGAGCTGTTCGCAATTCTTCAAAAAGTTCTTTGTCAATTCCTTTTTGAATCAGAATCTTATTGATATCAACCTCGTTTTTGATTGCTTCAATTACAGCGCGAATTCCGTAAACGATATCTTCTGCATCTGCTTTTGGCTTGCGTTCGAATCGCTGCCCGCCGTTATCTCTTCTCTGGAAACCCCCACGGTCCCCTCTGTCGTTTCTTCTATTATCCATGGAAGGTAATTTCAATTTCCATATCGGCGCTTACCGATCTTGCTACCGGACAAGCTTCCGCGACACGTTTGATTTTTTCAAGTGTCACATCGTCCCATCCATTGCCACTCAAATCCATATCAATTACCAGTTTTCCAATACGTCTTGGAGGTGGAGTCATGATTTTTGTAACCGTAGCAGACCCGTTTTCAAACGAATATCCATGCTCGTTGCAATAAATCCCGATGATTGTTAGCATACAAGAAGCATACGCTGTCGCAACCAAATCTGTAGGTGAGAATTTCTCTCCTTTTCCGTGATTGTCAGTCGGAGCATCCGTGTGAATAACAGTTCCCGATTGCAGGTGAGTACATTCTGTACGCAATCCTCCAAGGTATTTTACGGTAGATGTTGCCATAATATTAAGCGCTTCTTTGTACTTTTGTGGTACGTTTTTAAACAGTGGCAAAGGTACGGTTTTTCTGCCTACGGCAGACTGATAAAACGCACAGGAGAACAAAGATATGTCTGAAGTAGTATCAACGTCTGAAAACAACATTCGCATCAAAAAGCCGAAATGGCTACGTGTAAAACTGCCAACCGGCGAAAATTACAAGAAAGTTCGTGCATTGGTAGATGAGCATAAGCTTCATACCATTTGTGAAAGTGGAAGCTGTCCGAACATGGGCGAGTGTTGGGGTGAAGGAACAGCAACATTCATGATTCTTGGAAACATCTGTACACGTTCATGTGGTTTTTGTGCCGTTCAAACCGGTCGCCCGGATGCTGTTGATGAATTTGAACCGGGAAAAGTTGCGCATTCCATTAAAACAATGCAGATCAAACATGCGGTAATCACATCAGTGGATCGCGATGATTTGAAAGACGGTGGTGCAGGAATCTGGGTGCAAACGGTAAAAGCTGTTCGTCACCAAAGCCCGGGAACAACCATGGAAACATTGATTCCTGATTTTGCCGGAAAATGGGAGAACCTTCAGCAAATTATTGATGTAGCTCCCGAAATTGTTTCACATAACCTGGAAACGGTTCGCCGCCTGACCAAACAAGTGCGCATCCAGGCAAAATACGATCGTAGCCTGGAAGTGTTGTTCCGCTTGAAAAAAGGCGGAATGCGTACCAAAAGTGGGGTTATGCTTGGTTTGGGTGAAACAGAAGAAGAGATCATTGAAACCATGCAGGATTTACGCTCCGTTGGAGTGGATATCCTTACACTTGGACAATACCTTCAGCCAACTCCGAAACATTTACCGATTGCAGAGTTTGTAGAACCTGAGCGCTTTCAGAAATATGAAAAACTGGGGTTGGAAATGGGATTCCGCTTCGTAGAAAGTGGTCCGTTGGTGCGCTCGTCTTATCATGCTGAGAAGCATATCTTCGATCTCTAACCCGGAAGCTTTGCAACCTTCGTAGAAGTATTGTATTTTCATAGATGGTTTTCTCCGGGAAACTCCCTAAAGTACTACTTATGAAATCGATGCTATACTTCGCTTTATTCGGAAGTCTGTTCTCCGTTTTATTCTCTTGCCAGCCTCAGAAGGTTGGTCGAAGGTATAATATTGCTGGTCTTTCTAACCAGGGAAAAAAAGCCAAATTCAGAACCATTTCCTGTCCTTCCTTTGGCGGTGAATCGGATATGATCAATCAAAAAAATGCAACTTATTCCGGTGCAGATGACGGGAAGAAAAAGTTTAAAAAAGGCGGTATTCTGACTGCTTCCGAGTTGAATGATCTCGGCAATTGGCAGCTCTGGAAGGATATCGACTCCAATCAATTGTCGACCTATAAAACAACCTGGAACATGCAGTTCACGAAACGCTATTCGGTGCTGATCATGAACAACCAAAAATGTCCGGTTTCCAATGTGAAAGTACGTTTGGTAAGCGGAAAGAACACTTTCTGGGAAGCCATAAGTGATAATCATGGCCTGGCTCAGTTGTGGTTGACCGATAACAAATCAGGTGATCTTAAAATCGAGTGCTGGATTGACAACCAATTGGTGACGACTCTTGATTACGCGGTTCCTTTTGAAAAGGGATTGAACACGATTGTGTTGAATAGAAAGCCTGCGGTAAAAGACGAAATCGATATTGTTTTTGCAGTTGACGCCACGAGTTCAATGGGGGATGAGATTGACTTCCTGAAAGACGATCTGATGGGAATTATTTCCGGGGTGAAGGAAAAGTTCCCGAACGACAATCTGCAATTGGGATCGGTGTTCTATCAATGCGAAGGAAGCGGAAACGATTATGTTACCATTGAAAGTGATTTGTCAGTTGATATTCAGAAAACGCTTTCGTTTATTGAGACAAAAGGGGCTACCGGAGGTGGTGATGAAGTGGTGGATAAAGCATTGGACAAAGCCATCAATTCGATTTCATGGCGACCAACTTCCCGCGCAAAATTGTTGTTCATTTTATTGGATGAACCGCCGGCAACCGGAGCCGATATTGTTGAACGGATGAATCGTGTGTACCGTGAAGCTGCCGCAAAAGGAATTCGCATTGTGCCGTGTGTTACGAGTAACGGCGGTTATCAAACGAACCGTTCATTGGAGTTTTTGATGCGCAACGGAGCAATCGCAACGAACGGAACGTTCATTTTCCTTACGGACGATAGTGGTGTGGGGGATAAGCATACGGTGCCGTTCACCAGCGATTACAAAGTGGAACTGTTCTCTACAGTTCTTGAACGCGTAATTCAGCAGTATTGTGAAAAGGAAATCTGTGATGAACTTGTGAATGTTCCAGCGGAGACCAAACAAGAGAACAACAAAGACGAATTGGTTTCTGAATTGATGGATTCCATTGTTACCTCAGGAAACGATTCACTCGTTGCAGCAACACTCTTGCCGTTTACGACTTATTCATCTGCTGATGAACTGATCAAAAACAAACCGTTACAACAAATCGATACGACTAATTTTTTGTATCATTTCGGTGAACAGGTAGTTGAATTTAAAGCATTCCCAAGTCCCACTTCAGGAGAGTTAACGGTTCGTGCTACAAAACCGATGGTGTATTGCGAAATCCTGGATCAGAATGGAAGAATTCTCAAGCGTGAATCCTGTGAGGGACAGCTGGAAAGAACGATGTACATGTCACAGCTCCCTTCCGGAACGTATTACATTCGCTGCAAAGTAGGAGAGAGTGTCATGCAGGTCGCCATTCAAAAAATATAGCTGGGTTTGAATGGCGATTTGTGTGTTATTCAGGCTGATTCGAAACTGTGAAAATTGGCTCGAATTCTTTTCCCTTTTTCACTTCCATCTTTCAATTAATAGCTACTTTTGGAATCCAATTTGAAATTGAGATTATGAGTACGTTTGATGTTGCGATTATCGGTTCAGGCCCAGGCGGGTATGTTGCCGCAATCCGCTGTGCACAAGTAGGTTTGAAAACCGCTTTGATTGAGAAATACCCGACTCTTGGAGGAACGTGTTTGAATGTTGGATGTATTCCGTCCAAGGCATTGCTTGACTCTTCCGAGCACTTTTTCAATGCAAAACACAATTTCGCAACTCACGGAATCAAAGTGGATAACGTTGAAGCCGATTTGGCGCAAATGATTGCGCGCAAAGAAGAGGTAATCACTCAGACTTGCAACGGAATCAAATTCCTCATGGATAAAAACAACATCACTGTTTACCAGGGAGTTGGTTCATTCGTTGACAAAACAACCATTGCGGTTACTGACGGTGAAGGAAACAAAACCACAATTACTGCAAAAAATACCATCATTGCAACAGGTTCAAAACCGAACTTCTTCCCCGGAATGGAACCGGATAAGGATCGGATCATTACATCAACCGAAGCGTTGAAAATGAAAGAAATTCCGAAACGCATGATCGTGATCGGTGGTGGTGTGATCGGATTGGAATTGGGGTCTGTTTATGCTCGTTTAGGTTCTGAGGTTGAGGTCGTGGAATTCGCACCGAATATCCTTCCAACCATGGATTTGGCGCTTGGGAAAGAGTTGACTAAAATCCTGAAAAAAGAAGGATTCAAGTTCCATTTGGAGCATAAGGTTCAGAAGGTAGAAAACACCGGAAAAGGTGTAAAACTGACAGCGTTGAATAAGAAAAATGAAGAAGTAATACTTGAAGCAGATTACTGTCTTGTTGCTGTTGGCCGTAAACCATATACAGAAGGACTTGGATTGGAAAATGCAGGTTTGTCGGTAAACAACCGCGGACAAATTGACGTGAACGATCACCTGCAAACTGCCGTTCCAAACATCTATGCAATCGGAGATGTCATTCGTGGAGCGATGTTGGCACACAAAGCGGAAGAAGAAGGAGTTTTTGTCGCTGAATCATTAGTCGGACAGAAACCACACATGAACTACAACCTGATTCCTGGAGTAGTGTATACATGGCCTGAAATTGCCTCTGTAGGAAAAACAGAAGAAGAATTGAAAGCTGCCGGAGTTACCTACAAATCAGGATCATTCCCGATGAAAGCATTGGGACGTTCAAGAGCTTCTATGGATTCAACAGGATTCATCAAAGTATTGGCGGATGCAACTACGGATGAGGTACTTGGTGTTCACATGATTTGTGCGCGTGCGGCGGATTTGATCATGGAAGCTGTAACTGCAATGGAATTCCGCGCTTCAGCTGAAGACATTTCCAGAATTTGTCATGGTCACCCAACGTATTCTGAAGCATTGAAAGAAGCAGCTCTTGCTGCTACCGACAACAGAGCACTTCACATTTAATAGAATTGAAATCCAAACCGGGTCGGCGTTCGTTTGTACGCTGACCCTTTTTTGATGTATAAAACCAATGGCAAGAAAGAAAACCGGTGTACTGCTCATTCAATTGGGAACTCCAGATAGCCCGAATACCAGTGATGTACGGAAATACCTGAAGGAATTTCTGATGGACCCGCGAGTAATCGATATTCCATATTTTTCAAGGTTGTTATTGGTGAGAGGAATCATTGTTCCTTTCAGAACTCCCAAATCTGCAAAAATCTACAAGGAACTTTGGGATTTAGGAAATGGTAAATCGCCATTATTGACCTACACTGAATCTGTTCAAAAACTCGTTCAGGAGCGTTTTTCCAATGACGATGTTACGATAGAAATGGCAATGCGCTACCAGAATCCCTCCATGGAGTCAGTGCTTGAACGCATGCGTAAAGCCAATTACGACCAGATCATTATTATTCCATTGTTCCCTCAATATGCCAGCGCTTCAACGGGTTCTGCTGTGGATAAAGCCATGGAAATTATCAAAAAATGGTGGGTGATTCCGGAAGTGAAGGTTGTTGCACAGTTCTACGATCACGAAGGCTATATTGACTCGATTGTGGCTCGCGCACGTGAGTTTGATATTCAGTCGTACGACAAAATCATGTTTTCTTACCATGGATTACCAATTCGTCAGGTAGACAAAGTCTATGATTCCGGATTGTGTCAGGATCACGACTGTGAGCATGAAATCACCAGCGACAATAAGTTCTGTTACAAAGCTACAAGCTATGCAACCACTCGCTTAATTGCTGAAAAGCTGGGAATTCCTGAAGACAAATACATCGTCAGCTTTCAATCCCGCCTTGATGAAAAATGGATTCAGCCATTCTCCGATAAAGTGATTGAGGAGTGGGGGAAAGAAGGCGTGAAACGAGTACTTGCATTTAGTCCGGCCTTTGTAGCGGATTGTCTGGAAACCCTGATTGAAATCGGTGGAGAATACCAGGAAATCTTTGAGGAACACGGTGGTGAGAAAGTACAATTGGTTCCAAGTTCAAACGATCATCCGAGGTTTATCGACTGCCTTGAAGATTTGGTACGTCAGCGCCTGTAATAGTTACGTCTTATTATGCATATTTTACATCTCTCATCTTTTGGGAGGTGTGATTCTGCATTTTTCTGAGAGGCTTTTGCATCCGGAGTAAGCTCAAAAATTGACCGAAAACTGTTGAATTAAATTGTTTAATGTGATAAAACAGTACAATTGTGTGGTTGAGAGACATTTTTTTAATGAATGAATATCGCCGCCATTTGATTGAGTAAAACTGACCTCAGAATGTTTAATATATCACCAAAACTATCTTTTTTGTCAAAAAAAATCGTCGCATAAGTCGTTTTGATGGTGCCAAAAATTCCGGAAATCGATGGAATATCGTACCTTTTAAGGAAGTTAGGTTCAAATTATTCCACCATGAAAAAGTGCTACACTACTATGTTATTGTTGCTATTCGGTATAGCAGCAACAGCTCAGGATGTATGCCCGGATTCCTTGCGGGCAGCGGAAGGAAGCTATGAGTTGATTCCACAATCAAAAGTCATCGAAGTTTTTACTGTAGATGTGCTCTGCGAAATCGAAGCCAGACGTCTCGAAACGGAGTACGTGAATTGGCGCGTCAGTGAGTTGACGGTTATTCGGATTCATCCAAGAAAAGGAGTTGATCACCTTATAAAAACTGAAGAATGAAACAGTTATTGGTAATTATTTCGGTATTCGTCGCAGTGATGGGTATCGCGCAGCCCGCTAACGATAACTGCTCCGGAGCCACTACAATTTCCACAACCGGGGGATGTATTGGCGGAACCACTGTTGCTGCAACAGATGGATGGGTTGGTACAGTGGGGTGCCAAAGCGGAAATAACGATGAAGTATGGTATACATTCGTTTCTACCGGAACACAATCTCAAATTACAATTACGAGCGGAACATTAGGCGGAAACGTTGAAGTTATTATGGTTCAGTCAATTGGGTCTTGTGCCGGTTTATCTTTATCAGGCTCACAATGTGGAGCGTCACCATTGGTTGCTACGTTCAGTAATTTGCAGCCGGGCGTAACGTATTATGTATCCGTTTCCTCAAGTGGCGCCGACGGTACATTTACTATTTGTAACACGGTAAGTTCACCACCTCCGGTTCCGGGTCAGGATTGTACTTCTCCAGCGGTTTTGTGTAATAACAATTCTTTTTCGCAAGGATCATTCAGTGGAATCGGTGCTGCCGAAATTGTCAGTACAAATACTTGTTTTGGCTCTCAGGAACGTCAATCCAGATGGTACACGTTTACGATTGGTTGTACCGGAACATTAGGGTTTATTATTACTCCGGTTACGGCAACGAATGACATTGACTGGTTGCTGCTGGCCCGGTCAACAGCAACTTGTTATTCTTCAGGAACGACAATCAATACCGGCGAAGTTTCCTGCAACTGGAGTGGTTGTACCGGAGCCACGGGAATAACCAACGTCGCCAACCCGTGTACAACATACGGCGCTGCGGATTGTGGCGGTATGCCCGGTTGTCAGGCAGGTGGGATTAATACCACTGTGCCTACACTTACGGCCGGAACAACGTACATGATGCTGATCGATAACTTTACCAATTCCGGAAACGGATTTTCAGTGCAATTCAGCGGAACGGCAATCATCGGACCGGATGCTGCGTTTACGAGTTCTCTTTCAGCGGATTGTTACACCTTAACGCCAACAAAAACTTGTACCACAAGTAATTCTACTTATTTGTGGAACTTTGGAGACGGCACAACTTCAACGTCTCAGAATCCCGGTTCGCATACCTATGCAACAAGTGGTAATTACACCGTTTCATTAACGGTAACCGATGCTTTAGGTTGTACCAAAACAGTCTCCCAAACCATTAACGTTGGATGTTTGCCTTTGCCGGTCGAATTAGGATCCTTCAATGTTGAACGAAAACTGGCCGAAGCGGATTTGACGTGGGAATTGTATTCGGAATTGAACAACGATTTCTTCTACGTTCAGCGTTCACTCGATGGCGTAGAGTGGGTCAAGATTGTTCAGACTCCATCTATTGGAGACCATTCTGATCCTTATTCTTACCATCACATAGATGATTTGGGGCACGTTGGTGTCGACCAGACCATTTACTACAGACTTTGGCAAACCGACAAAAACGGAGAAACGAAGCTGTTGGGGATGAATGTGATTTCAGGCATGAAAGGATTTGAAAGCGACCTGGAACTATCCGTTGTACCCAATCCTTCGGAGAAAGAACAAGACGTAAACCTTACCATTGCAAGTAAATTTGACTCAAAAGGAACACTTACAATCAATGATGCATTAGGAAATGTGGTAAGCATAACCACTATCAACGTGCCCAGAGGAGTGAATTCTTATCCGTTGGAAACTGCTGAATTGAAAAAAGGCATTTACCTCGTTAGCTACGATGTTGATGGAAAGAAAACAGTAACGCGGTTGGTTAAATTGTAATAAACTATAGAGAAAACGAAGGGTGTTCGTCAGCTTGGACGGATTCCCTTTCTTGTATTACATTATTCCAAAACTCAAAGCAACTCCCAATAGAATTGCAGTCAGTTTGCTAAGGTTAAAACGGTGATCTTCGTTCGTTTCGAAAATAATTGTCGTGGAAATATGTAGGAACATCCCCACTACAACTGCCAACAAAATATCCATGTAAACCAGTGCTTCATTCATCTGAATAATATGCCCGGTGAACATTCCCAATGGAGTCATGATACCGAACAACGCCAGTAACAGCCAGGATGTTTGCAGTTTGATTTTCGATTGACGAAGTAAAGTCATCAATGCAATTGCAACCGGTAATTGATGAAGGATAATTCCCAGCAGCAACGATTGATGATGATTCCCGACAATGTGATCGTGAACATGATCTGCAGTTTCTGTACCAGCCAACGGAATTCCTTCGATAAACGAGTGAATACTCAATGAAAGTAGCATCATGTATGGAATCTTCTTATTGGCGTGTACGTGAATGTGACCATGTTCGATACCGCCGGAGAAATATTCCAGGAACAACTGAACAAGAAATCCGACTAAAATCCAGATGCCTGTTTGCAATTCATTCTCCCGGTACAGTTCTGGAAGGAAATGTGTAAAAGCAATGGCTAAAAGAAATCCACCGCTAAAAGCAAGCGAAAGTTTGATCAACTTTTTCTGATTCTTTTTTTCCAGAGCAACAACAAGCAATCCGCCGCAGATCACGGCAGAGACCAAAAGAAGGGTGTTCAGTAAAAGTTGGCTCATGGTTTTTTACAAATCAGGATTAAGCGGTCAGAATCGTTTTCATTGAACGGTTCCAGCATATATGAGCCAAAAGCCGTTTGAATCTCAAAGCCTGCCTTATCCAACAATGACTTGAAGTCGGAATAAGTCAGTATTTGTACTTTTTCCTGAAAGAAATACGATTTTCCGTCGGCGTCAAACGCAATGTCCTTCACGATTTTTCCATCGAGGATTGTTTTATGAATGCGAAAAAGAATCTCTCCACGCTGAATTTCATGATTAGGCTTCAATGCACAAGTCACCTTTGTTGCATTCATGAAGTCGATCACCAGCGTTCCATTGTGTTCCAATGCATTAAAAACACTCTGGAGAACACGGAGGTTATCCTGTTTATCTTCAAAATACCCAAAGCTGGTAAATAGATTGAATATCGCTCCATAGGTTTCCGGAAGTGGATTGCGCATATCGTGAACGAAAAATACCATTCCTTCCGGAGCTTTTTCTATTGCCTCCGCAATGCTGTTTTCGGAAAGATCGCAACCGGAAACTTTGTACCCGAGTTTTCCGAGTACGCGGGAATGTCGTCCCGCACCACATGCCAGATCAAGAATGTGTGTGGTTTTTGGTAAACCAAGATATTTACTGAGTTTTTCCAAAAACTCGCATGCTTCGTTTTCGTCCCTGTTCTGGTAGAGAATATGGTAGAACGGGGAGTTAAACCACGTGGCAAACCAATCTTTTTGATCTCCTAATTGCATCATTGTTGCAAATATACTTCAAAATGCAGAATGATCAAATTCAAAAGAGAGGAACCTTTGTATCAGGTATTCTTTCATTTTCCATTTTCCATTTTCATTTGATCAAACTTCCCAAAAAATAAGTCATTACGATCAATCTCTCTCCAATCCCCACCAACTGCTCATTTTTTTCTATCAATCTCATTACTAGTTAAACAGGTTTTTTATATTTGCTCCACATTCCTTGCAACGAATGATAAGAAACGACATTTTTGAACTGTACCAGACAATGGAACGAGAGAACATTCTTCTCTCATTCAAAGGAGTGGTAACATCAGAGCTACTCACATCGGTACTCTCCATCATGGAGTCAAAAATGGATTACATGGAGGAATCACCAAAAACGAAGAAGAAAGTCTTCAATGTTTTAGTGGAATGCCTTCAAAACCTTTATCACCATATCGATCTCAATGAGGAATCGGATAGAAACCTCGAAAGAATCGAAGCAAAATCGGCTTTATTTATGATTTCCAAGAAAGATGATAACTTTGTCATCCAGACAGGAAACTACATAGACGTTGACAACGCGATCGATTTGGAGGCTAAGTTGAAGCAGATCAATGGGATGGATAAAGAGGAGTTGAAACGTTACTATCAGGAGGTACTCAACAACGGTGAAATGTCGGAAAAGGGAACTGCAGGTTTGGGAATGATCGACATTGCTAGGAAATCAGGAAATAAACTGGAATATTTGTTCCTGCCGATAAATGAAACCAGCAGATTTTTCTGTTTGACGATAAAAATAGATTAAGACATGGAAAACTTATATTTAGAAGGATCAGCGAAGACACCATCGATTAGTTTCGATGCGAGCTCAGGAAAATTAGAGTTGAAAGGACGTTCAATTCCTGAAAACTCAGTTGAATTCTACAAACCGTTAAACGAGTGGATCGATGCTTACGGAAAACAACCGTTGGCTGAAACTTCCGTTGACGTGAAATTGGAGTACTTCAATACCTCTTCCTCCAAGTGTATTTTGGACTTGTTTAAGAAATTGGAATCCATTTCCGGATCGCGTACAAGTGTTACTGTGAATTGGTATTTCGAAGAAGACGATGAAGATATGGAAGAAGCCGGTCAGGATTATCAGGCCATTATCGGGTTGCCGTTTAACATCATTGAAGTAGAAGAAATTTAAATCATACTCCCCTTGTCCTCACACAAGGGGATTTTTGTATCGTGTCGGTTCAGCAAAAAATAGGAATCTCAGGGGGTATTGGCTCCGGTAAAACTTACGTATGTGCACTTTTAGAAGAAAGCGGGTACCCGGTTTATTATGCTGATGCTCGTGCGAAACATCTGATGGAAAATGATAAAAAAGTTCGCAAACAACTCATTGAAGCGTTTGGAAAAGAAACCTTTTTGAATAACACCCTGAACAAGCCGTACATTGCCTCGCTAATCTTTTCAGACGAATCCAAAAGAGGAGTCATCAATGGAATTGTTCATCCTGCTGTTCGCGAAGACTTCAATGAATGGGCTAAACGTCAGCTTTCTCCACTCGTTTTTCAGGAATCAGCTTTGATCTTTGATACAGGTGCTTACCAGCTTTTTGATGCGACGATTCTTGTAGTGGCGCCGTTGGAATTACGTGTTGAACGGGTCATGGAACGGGACAATTGTACAAAAGAGCAGGCAATGGCACGAATTCAAAGCCAGGGTGATCCGGAGAAGCACAAAAGTTTAGCGAGTTATGTGTTGATCAATGACGAGTCACAGAACGCCAATCGGCAAATCGAAGACATTCTTGCGAAACTTCAGTCAACTTCTTCGTAATAATCAAAGTGATTTTCGTTGTTGTCTCCGTTATTGTCAGGTGGAGAGTTACGTCGTCCTCCCGTTAAAATCACACTCAAAGCATTGATCATTCTAAAAATAATCGCAATCGTAAAGAAGAATCCGATAATCTTGAAAATGAATCCGAAGAAAACGGTTTTTTCGATATCAAGAATCGACTCATAGAACCACGTAGCTAGTCCATTATTGGCAAATTCAGGTTTGAACAAAAGCGCTACAAAGAAAACCACAGCAATCGCAACCAGTCCGAACTCAAGTTTCATATTCACCTTCTGTTGCTGATTCACATACCTTCCCTGAATCTGGACAATCGCCAGTTTGAATTTCAGGTTCTGTACTTTTCCCAGGAAGTACATCAACAGTGTTGCGCCGGTCACAATAGAATTATACAGATTCAAATCACCTCCTTCCATGCAAAACAAGACCACTACATCCGTCAGGATGAAATATTGCACCGCTTTTAACGTCAGGGAAGCAGGGTAATTCAAGGGAATGCCACCGCGAACCAATGCAAATACAAAGGTCAAAATTCCCCAGATGAAACTGAAAATGGCGAATACAACACCGAGTCTGAAAATGATTTCTAATGCTTCCACATGACAAATTTAAAATAAAATACCTGTTGCAATCCGTGGATTATTCTCCACAGTTGAATCGGGCTAAATGGCAAGAACATTTCCGTTGTCTCATGTGTTCACAATCCGCTCTTTGTATCTTGTCCATTTCTTCCTGTCTTCAGTCTTTGGTCTGTAGTGTTCAAGTCTTTCTTACATTTGTCAAAATCAATTTTGTAATGAAAAAGTTATTCCTCTTACTACTTGTCTCATTTTCCTTACCGGCTTTTGCTGAAGAGGGAATGCTTATCCCTTCGCTGCTGGAAGCATTCGAATCCGATATGAAGGCACACGGAATGAAATTGTCCGCATCCGATATTTACAGCGTAAACAATTCCTCTTTGAAGGATGCCATCATGCATTTTGGTGGTGGCTGTACAGCCGAGTTGGTTTCAGGAAAAGGTTTGTTATTGACCAATCACCACTGTGGTTTGTCTCAGGTTCAGGCGCATTCTTCCGAACAAAACGATTACATCAAAAACGGTTTCTGGGCTAAAACATACGCCGATGAGTTGTCTAACCCCGGATTGACAGCTACCCGCATTGTCCGTATTGACGATGTTTCAACAGCTGTATTGTTTGGTACAGAAGGTTTGGAAAATGGAGATGAAATCCTTGCGGTTATGCGCCGTAATATCAAGAAACTGGTAGAAGATGCAACGCGCGGGACTCACTTTAAAGCGGATGTTCAGGCGTTCGATTACGGAAATGCATACTACCTGATGGTGAAAGAAACCTTCACCGATGTACGTTTGGTTGGAGCTCCTCCAAGTTCAATCGGAAAGTTTGGTGGTGATACGGATAATTGGGTGTGGCCACGTCATACGGGGGATTTCAGCGTATTTAGAATTTACGCAGGAAAAGACAATAAACCTGCGGATTTCAGTAAAGACAATGTGCCATATGAACCACTTCGTTATCTGAAAATTGCCTTCAACGATAGAAAAACCGGTGATTTTACAATGGTATATGGGTTCCCGGGGCTGACAGAACAACACCTCTCCTCCGGAAATCTTGAATACCTGGTAAACAAGCAACGTCCAATGGAAATTGCAATGCGTACAAAGTCGCTGGAAGTGATTGACGCTGCAATGAAAGCCTCAGATAAAGTAAGAATTCAGTATACCGCAAAACAGGCAAGAATTGCCAATGCCTGGAAAAAGCACATTGGTCAGATCGATGGGTTGAAACAATTGAACGCGGTTCAGCTCAAGAAAGATTTCGAAGCAGAATACATCAAACGTGCAAAGTCGAAAGAGGAGTGGGTGCAGTATTCGGAAATTGTGAAACACATGAACGATCTTGTTGCGCAAAAGAGCAAATACGAATTCGCTAACACGTTATTTGTAGAATACATGTACGTTGGTGCGGAATTCTTCAAGTTGTGCCGTACCATGGAAGATATTGAGCGCAACTACGATGTTTACGAACGAGATAGTTTGTTACAAGGTAAGTTGGAGAACCTGAAAAAAGGAAGCAAAGGATTCTTTAAAGATTACAACGCTGAATTGGATCAACGCATTTTTGATGTACTAACCAAAGAATTCGTTGGATACCTTGATCCTGAATTTACCATTCCGGAGGCGTCAAACCCGAAGCTGAGCACAACCATTTATACAAAAAGTGTCTTCACTTCACCTGAACGTTTGGATGCATTCCTGAAGAAATTCAATAAGAAATCGCTTGCCAAATTGGCGAAAGATCCGGCTTACGCTTACTTCAAGTTGTGCTGGAGAATGTGGAAAGACAGAATCGCACCAACTGCAGACGAATACGATGCTGAGATGAATGCGTTGTTGAAGGAATATGTTGCCGGTAAGAAGGTAATGTTCACAGACATGAAACAATGGTCGGACGCCAACTCAACACTTCGTGTTACATACGGAAATCTGGAAGGATCAGCTCCGGTTGATGGAATGGCTTACACCGAACATACTACTTTAAAAGGAATGATCGACAAATTCAATACGGGAAATCCTGATTTCGAATTACAGCCACGTATGTTGGAATTGTACAAGAACAAGCAATACGGAAACTACGCTCAAAATGGTGAATTGTGGGTGTGTTTTACAGGTTCGAATCATACTACCGGAGGAAACTCAGGATCTCCTGTGCTGGACGCAAGCGGAAACCTGATGGGATTGAACTTTGATCGTTCCTGGGAAAGTACGATGAGTGACTTCTACTTCGATCCGAAACGCTGCCGAAACATTGTGGTAGACATTCGTTACGTAATGTGGGTGATGGATGTGTACTGTGGTGCGACACACCTTGTAAATGAAATGACTCTGGTGAAATAAGACTGGAAGACTTAAGACCATAGACATAAGAGAAAAAGCCTTGATGAATCCATCAAGGCTTTTTTATTAGTGATTTCAAATCTTATGTCTTCGGTCTCAAGTCTATCGTCTTAAGACTCAAACCTACTCGGGCAAAACTTCCATCTTCTCAGCAAAATGGTGGCAATAATCGCGTAAATCTTCCATGATCAAATTCTCTCCTGTAGCTTTCTCGAAGGTATCTGCCATGGTCAAAAGCGTTTGGTGAAAGAACTGCTTCATTTCCTCAACCGACATATCTTTCACCCAAAGGTCAATTTTCATCGTATTCTTCTCTTCCGGATTCCAGAATGAAAGAAACATGGCATTTGCCGGAGACTTGTCAACTCCACCATCGGTGGCAGACCAGCTCATTTGCAACGGCAGGTGGTTCTCATTCAATGCAATATCAACTGTAATTTTCGATTGTTTTGTAATAATGTCTTCCATCTTGATTAATCTGTGATTTCGTATTCCTGTAATAAAGTTGTGTATGGGGTATCCATTAATTTTTGCAAAGGTACGTCATATTGTTCCATGTAGCTGTGAATTATTCTCCAGCCAAGGAACTGCCCCAGTCTGTCCGGGCCTTTTTTCGGAAGCCCGGCTGTAAAAGGAGCTTCGTTCAGGAAATTTGCTTTTTGCGTGTCGTCCTTTGAGTAGAGTAATTTCTGCTTTACCAGGAACTCCCAGAAACTTCGCTCATTTTCCATCGCCCAATCCAGTTCTTTCTGAGTGTATCGAAGAATTTCGTGTTGCTCTTTATCCGGAAAAGCTGCTTCCGTTAAGTAAAGAACCTTTCCCCAGTTTACAATAGCTTCAATTGTATAGGCATCTTCTTTTTCCGGAACAATATGAGTCAGGATCCAGGCACAAACTGCATCGCGCTCCAGATAGTTGTCGTTGAATGCACGCTTGATGTACTGCGGAAATTGTTCGCTCGGAAGTTCTTTGATCACCGGAGAACGCTCTCCCAGATATCGTTCCAGTCCCATGCAGATGTTTTCTTCCGTACAGAAAGCGCTGGAAGCAAAGTAAGAGTTGGTGAATATTACCCCTGAAGGAAGTTTTGCATTTGGCAAATGGAACTTTATGTGTTTGAATCCATCGGTGATTGCCTCATGTCGCTTTGGCAAATCATTGAATTTTTTGCCAATTTGTTTCTCCAGGCGCTCAACATACGGATTGCTGTAAAATTCCTGTAAATCCGATTCCATACTGGTGACCGGATTCAATCCAACCCGAAAACAATAAGCAGTTTGATAATCGATGATATCAGAATAATCCGAAGCAAGAATTCCCAACAGATCTTCACGTTGTGAATTCGGAGTATGGTACAATGCAGAATCCAGATTCAGATAATCCAGTTCCACCTTAACAGAACTAGCATCAACATCCAAAGGATCGCTTCCGCATCCGAAAAGCAATAGGGTAGAGCACATCAGCACTCCGAACATCCGGTTTTTCATGTTTCCGATTTTTGCCAAAATTAACCAATACAACCCATTTTTCAGCAAAAGTAACAGTGTACACGAGTTGAATATATTCAGCCAGTACCCGCCCTGTAAAATTTAACGAGGGATATGTCCCATCTCGCTGAAACCAACTATATTTGATCCAAAATAGACTATTTCACGTATGAAAAACTTTTTATGTTCTTTTTTAGCGTTGAGCTTAACTGTTGGTGCATTCGCACAAGATGATACAAAAGTTCAGGCCGGGATCACGTACCAAACAGGAATGAACTACAACAAGCCTGGAACTAAGCTTGTTTCAAGAGATGGTGTTGGAGCTTCTAACTCAATTGGTTTGGTGTTGAATTTCCCGTTTACAGCAAACATCGGTTTGGCTACTGGTTTGGAGTTTGATTTCGATTCATGGAAATACGATGTGTCTGCTTCCAGCCCTGTTTACTATCATTATATTGATACGAAAATCCTGAAGAAACAAGACTATCAGGAGAATCCGGGTGAAGGAACATTGTACCACCTTACCGAACGTAAACAAAAAGCAATCTACGGAACTATTCCAACCATGTTGTTGTTCAGAACAAATCCAATTGGTGACTTCCGCTACTATGGTAAGTTTGGTGCGCGCACTTCTTTCTTACTCGGAAACACTATTTTCGATAAAGGATTCAACCTTACCGGTGATACAATCGGTGGAACAGAAGTTGCTCAAACAAACAACGAAATGAAAGCGAAAGGAGACATGTTCTTCATGCGTTCAACAATCGGTATCGCTGGAGGTGCTGAGTGGAATTTCACAGGAAATACCTCAATCTATGCTGAAATCGGATTCCATTACGGATTTACACCGGTTCACTATGGTGAGGCAGTTACAGGCGACGATAAAGAAAGAGACATGACATTGTTCCAAATGAACAACGGAACAGCTGACTATACAACTCTTGCTGCGAAACAAAAGCAAATCTTGTTGAAAGTCGGTATCCTGTTCTAAGAAGACATATTCAAAAGGAACTGCCGGTATACGCTGGCAGTTTTTTTTTGTCCGTTTTTCGAAATAGTGTTAACAGTAACCAGCAACTGCTGAATCTTTTGTAGCTTTAATGCTCCCTAAATGAAAGAGAAAGAAATTAGTGAACACATTGTGACATGGCTGAAAAGCTATGCGAAACAGGCGAATGCCTCCGGATTCATCGTTGGAATTTCTGGTGGCGTAGATTCTGCCCTGACCTCAACACTTTGTGCGTTATCCGGTCTGAAAGTCATTGTGGCATCTATGCCGATTCATCAGAATAGCTCTGAGCTTGATCGGGCTGAAACTCACATCAACTGGCTTGTTGCCAATTTTCCAAATGTAAAACCAATTACTGTAGAGCTGAGTGCAACCTTCGATTACCTTTCGCAAGCATTGCCTTCTGAAAGCAGGGAACATTTTTTGGCAATGGCAAATACGCGTTCGAGGTTGCGCATGACAACGCTATATGCACTCGGACAAACAAACGGACTTTTAGTTGCCGGAACAGGCAATAAAATTGAAGATTTTGGCGTTGGATTCTTTACCAAATATGGTGATGGCGGTGTAGACCTGAGTCCTATCGCTGACCTTACGAAATCTCAGGTAAGAGCCTTGACAAGATTCCTGAATGTGGACGAATTGCTATCAGAAGCACCACCAACAGACGGACTTTGGGACGACGGTAGAACGGATGAAGATCAGTTGGGTGCAACCTATGCTGAACTTGAGTGGGCAATGGATGTAGTGGAGAACAATCGTAATACCGAAGGTGTAACCGAAAGGGAAAAAGAAGTTTTAGAAATTTATGTACGATTGAACAAACAAAACAAGCACAAAATGAATCCGATTCCGGTATGTTCAATCCCAAAGGAATGGCTATGAAACATGTAATTTGTCTGCTCTTGTTGCTGTTGACCGGCTTCGGGTGGACCCAAACCGATTTTAACGACTATAAGCCATTGAAAAGTGCCGGCTCGGTACCATTCGATTTTGCTACTCCCACAAGAGATAAAATCCGATCTGCACAGAAAGATCACCTGAAAGAATTGAGTGGGAAGGAACGGGAAATCTTCATCGAAGAAGTCAATTATGCCATTGATGAACTCCTGAAATCTGGACAAGTGACGTTCGGAGATCCAGTTTCCAATTACATCCAAAGCATCGGGGAACGCCTCGTGAAGGACGATCCGAACTTAAGTGGAAAACTACGTTTTTACACGTACAATGTGAATGAAGCGAATGCCTTTTCAACCGATCAGGGGATGGTGTTTGTCACCACCGGATTAATTGCTCAAATGACGAATGAAGCGCAACTTGCTTTTGTTTTGGCGCATGAAATCATCCACTACCGTGAAAAACACGTTCTCGATTTATTCGATTATTCAACAGATAACGAGAAGTTTTCTTACAGTGAGAAAGTCCGACTGTTTAGCAAGTATTCACGTGATAATGAGTTTGAGGCAGACAACAAAGCAGTAGCGCTTGTACACGCCGCCGGATATACTCCTTCGGAAATCAATATGACGTTCGACGTGTTGCTGTATTCGTACCTTCCGTTCGAAGAGCTTGTGTTTGATAAAGATTACTTCAATAACGATTGGATGTTCGTTCCACAGAAAGCCTTCGATGTTGAGAAGTCAGATATTTCAGCACGTTCCAATTACAACGACCGCCTGAACTCGCATCCGAATGTTGCGAAGCGAAAAGAAGAACTCGACAAAGAAGTTGCGAAGTTCTCCGATTGGGGAAATGTCTACAATTATTCCGATTCCACTTTTGCTGAAGTAAGAAACATTTGTCGTTACGAATTCATCCTGAACGATATTTACGAAGGGAATTCTACCGATGCACTTTATGCTATTTACATCATGGAGAAACAGTTTCCGAATTCACGATTCCTTGGAAACTGTAAGTCACAAATCTGGTTGGATCTGATGAAATACGAAAAGAAAGATCAGTTCTCATACTACGATTATGAATACTACGGAAGTGGTTATCAGGGATACAGCGGTTACGAGGGAAACATTTCTGTTCTTGCGCGTTTCATGAACCGATTACCTAAAGAGGGGAAAATTTCTATGGGGTTACGCGCGATTCGTGATAATTTCCTCAGAGATACAACTGATTCTTTTGCTCGTGATTTGTGGGAAAAAGCTATTGAATTCACAGCATACAATCAAACGTTTGATGAGGTTCCGTTCTCGAAATTGAGCTTTAAAAACGCGATTGCCAAGATAGACAAAGAGAAACGTGAAGCAGATTCGCTGAAAGCACTTGAGAGTAAGCAGGAATACAAGTGGAATAAATACGAAACCATCAAAAACCAAAAGTCCGGTTTTGATGTACAAAGCGGAATCGATTCTACGAAATTCTACCTCTACGGAATCTCAGATTTGATGAACGATTCAATCTTCAAGGAACGTTTGGAGCACTACACGCTCAAAATGAAGGAAGAAGAGAATAAGGAAGACGAGTTGTTCGAAATGACTGACGAAGAACTGGACGATTATTATGCGGATGAATACGAAACCAAACTCCACATTGATTTGGATACCGTATTGATGATTAATCCGGTCGTGTACGAAAAGGCTGGCTACCGTACCATTGATTACAAAAAGTCGGATGAATTGGAAAAACGCTTCCTGGATGCCATGTCGACCATTTCTTCGTCTCAGGGAATTACCGTAAAACAACTGGATCGTTCTGACCAAAAAAACCTTACGAGCGAAGATTATAACAACCTTTCTCAGTTAATGCGAAGCATGAAGAAACGTGCCGAGGAAAGAGGGGTAAACTCATTCATGCTGGATGGAGAAGAGCTGAAAATGCTGCGTGAGAAATATGGATCAAATCACGTAATGTTAATGAGCCTTGAACATCAGTATGCTCCGAATATTTACCTCGGAAACGGAGTTCTGTATACGATCCTGTTTCCGGTCGGTTTGGTATATTTTCCGGTAACCTTACTTGCCGGACACAGTACAGATCTTCAGGTGTATGTAATGGACCTGAAAACGGGTGAGTTGGTGATTGACCAGGGATATTATGCCAATGAACCAGCATCTAAAAAATTCCTTGAACTGCGTTTTGACGCATTGTTCAATCAATTGAAACAAGCGAAACAATGAGACAAACGATAATCTGTTTAAGCTGCATGTTCGCAGTATTCAATGCCATTGCACAGGAAAAGGGATATTATGGAAAGAAAACCTTCATTGAAATTGGAGCAAATGCCCAGCTTCCGATATTCCAGAACATCTTTGGTCAGGAAAAGGGCTACGTTGATGTCGACGGGAAACTGAACAAAAGTTTTAATCTCTATGATCAAACGCTTCGTGGTTCTTTTTCAACTGTTGTCTCCGAGAATGCAGCAGTAGGAATGGAAGTAATGTTGCGCAATTATTACATCAATCCGCAAAAAGGCCCGGAATTAAACCGACAAATGATTTCGGAAACCGGTGAAATTACTTCTGAATACATCAGTGCACGTGTTGAAATGATGCAAACGCAGGAAGTTGTAATTATGCCGAAAGTAACCTTCTCAAATCAACGCGGACGCGTTCCTGCCGGCTTAACACAAGATGTTGGAGTAGGGTATTCTCTGATTCGTTTCCCGAACGCTAATCCATTGGTTGAAGTGGATTCAGGAAGCGTCTACAGTGCCCAGGAAATCTCAGAACACTTCATTGATACAAGAATGGAGGAACTGAAAGGATTGGTCTTTAACTATGGAATTCGCATGAATTTCCCACTTACAAAAAGTATCTTGTTTTATGGTGGGGTGCGCTACCAGTATGCAATGTTGCTCGGACGAAAAGATTACAAAGATTACGAATACACGGAAAGCTGGTTCTCCGGAAGAGAAATCTGGTCACGAGTAAACCAACGCCGACAACTCGGAATCATCAACATGGGAATTGGGTTTACAATTTGTCTTTGATAATTGAAAATTCTAAAATGGAGAATTGAAAAGTACGGAGCATCTTCTTTTCAATTTTAAATTATCCATTTTCAATTAGATCAGTCTACTTCCGGAGCCAAACGCAGCACGATTCCGTCGATCTCTTCGGATATAGGAATTTGACATCCCAAACGACTGTTCGGTTTAACAAAGAATGCCTGATCCAACATGTCCAGCTCAGCATCGCTTTGCTCCTCTAATTGGTGATCTGATTCCAGGTAACACTGGCAGGTAGCACACATCGCCATACCACCGCACTCACCTTTTACAGGTAAATCATACGACTTACAGACCTCCATGATGTTCATGTTCATATCTGTTGGAGCTACCAATTGGTGCTCAACTCCTTCGCGATCGATAATTGTTATGGTAATGTCAGACATTGGGTCATTTTTTGTGCAAAAATAGCCTTTTCCAAGATTTTTTCACACCTGTTAAATTACTGTTCTGAAAAATGACCTGCGTTGGATGGATAAAAACAGAAAACCGTCATGGATAATCCGTGACGGTTTTCAAAATATATGGACGTTCCGGTCTATCCCCAACTATAACATCGGGGGAAGGCGGAACGGAAAGCCCTTCGCACAGTGGCGAATGACTATAATGTGTCTCAAAGATAAACCAAAAAAAGAGGGACACTATCACGGCATCCCTCTTTTTACTTTTGCTTTTTGACTTGGATTACATCATCCCCGGCATACCACCTGGCATTCCGCCATGCATATGTGGAGCTTCTGCTTCCGGTTCGTCTGCAATCACACATTCGGTCGTCAATAACATTGCAGCAATAGACGCTGCATTTTCAATTGCGATACGTGCAACTTTAGTCGGATCGATAACTCCCGCCTCGTACAAGTTCTGGAATTGCTCCGTTCTTGCGTTGTAACCGAAATCGTCTTTTCCTTCGCGAACTTTCTGAACAATTACCGCACCTTCACCACCAGCGTTAGCAACAATTTGACGAAGGGGCTCTTCAATAGCTCTGCGAACGATTGCGATACCCGTATTTTCATCCTCGTTGTCTCCTTTAAGGCTTTCCAACTTAGCAATGGAACGAATGAAAGCAACACCACCACCAGGGACGATTCCTTCCTCAACTGCAGCTCGGGTTGCAGCAAGTGCATCGTCAACGCGGTCTTTCTTCTCTTTCATTTCAACTTCAGTTGGCGCACCGATGTACAATACAGCAACACCTCCGGCCAACTTAGCTAAACGCTCCTGAAGCTTCTCACGATCATAATCAGAAGTTGTAGCTTCCATTTGAGCTTTGATCTGACCGATACGTGCCTGGATGTTTTCTTTCGTTCCGGCTCCGTTTACGATCGTTGTATTGTCTTTATCGATTTCGATTTTTTCAGCCGTTCCAAGCATATCCAACGTTGCGTTTTCCAACGTCAAACCACGCTCTTCAGAGATAACCGTTCCTCCGGTAAGGATCGCAATATCTTCCAACATTGCCTTTCTGCGATCACCAAATCCGGGAGCTTTCACTGCAGCGATTTTCAGAGATCCGCGTAAACGGTTAACCACCAATGTAGTCAATGCTTCACCGTCAACGTCTTCTGCAATGATCAGCAACGATTTACCATTTTGAACAACCGGTTCCAAAATCGGAAGCAATTCTTTCATGTTGCTTACTTTCTTCTCCGAAATCAAGATCAACGGGTGCTCCATTTCAGTGATCATTTTCTCTGTGTTCGTTACGAAGTACGGAGAAAGGTAGCCGCGATCGAACTGCATCCCTTCAACGGTTTTTACTTCCGTTTCAGTTCCTTTTGCTTCTTCAACAGTAATCACACCGTCGTTTCCTACAACTTTCATTGCTTCAGCAATCAACGAACCGATTGACTCATCGTTATTCGCTGAAATGCTCGCAATCTGCTTGATTTTATCGTTGTCCGAACCAACTTCTTTTGACAGGTTTTTCAGATCATTTACAACAGAACCTACCGCTTTGTCAATACCGCGTTTCAAATCCATTGGATTTGCTCCGGAAGCAACGTTCTTCAATCCTGCTGTAACAATCGCCTGAGCCAATACAGTTGCAGTGGTTGTTCCATCCCCGGCAATATCAGCTGTTTTCGAAGCAACCTCCTTCACCATTTGAGCTCCCATGTTCTCAATAGGATCTTTTAATTCGATTTCTTTGGCTACCGAAACACCATCCTTTGTAACATGAGGTGCACCGAATTTTTTGCCTATTACAACGTTTCTTCCTTTTGGTCCAAGGGTAACTTTTACCGCATTTGCCAACGAATCAACTCCTTTTTTAAGTTTTTCTCTCGCTTCTACGTCGAAATAAATTTGCTTAGCCATTTTTCTTATTACTTAAATGATTTAATTTTTTTGAATGTTCAAAGGTCAAAGTGCAACGGTTCAATTTTGAACCTTAAACTTTTAAACCGTTAAACTGCTTTAACCGATAATCCCGTAAATGTCCGCCTCACGCATAATCAGGTAAGTATTCCCGTCCATTTTGATTTCAGTTCCGGAGTACTGCCCGTACATCACGGTGTCTCCTACTTTTACTGTCATTGGTTCGTCCGGTTTCCCATTTCCTGCTGCAACCACTTTCCCTTTTAACGGTTTTTCTTTTGCTGTATCCGGGATGATGATTCCACTTGCAGTTACTTGTTCAGCCGGTGCAGGTTCAATAAGAACTCTATCTGCCAAAGGTTTAAATGTTGTCGACATTTTATTTATGTTTTTTAGTTGTGTGACCTCGATTGACAACTCGCGTGCCAGACCGGTTTTGCTGTCATTTTTGCAAAAAAAATGTCAGTATGCTGACATACTGACATTCCTTATTAAGATTCAATTTCTTATCGGCTTTTAGGCTGGCCACCTGTGTTACCGCTCTGAGGTTGTCCTTGTCCCTGACCTTGTCCGCCTGGTTGTTCTTGTCCTGGCTTCATCTGAGGTTGCTCAACAACTTTAGGCTTCATCATTGATGAAAGAATAAAGCTCAAACCTACAATAACAACTGAAAGAGTCCAGGTAGCTTTTTCAACAAAGTCGTTAGCGCGCTGAACACCACCCAATTGTTGTGCTCCGAAATCGTTTGACAAACCACCACCTTTAGGGTTTTGAATAAATACTACGGTGATAAGCAAAACGCCCGCCAACACTAGAATTATGGATATTAGAGCAATCATTTTATTGTGTTATTTTGTTCTTTAGTTCTTCAATTCGAGGTGCAAATAAACTCTTTTTTTCTGGATTATTCAAAATTAATTGATGATAAACGTGGATAGCCTTCGGATAATTGCCTTGAGCTTCATAGATTTTAGCAAGTGTTTCCGAAACTGGCATTCGTGATTCATCCAGACTTTCTTTCGCTTTTTTGGAAGGCGAATAAAACTCAGCATTCGGTTTTGAAATGGAAGGTTGTGTTTCTATGAAACGATCAATGATCTTGTCCTGCAAAGTTTTTGACTTTTCTTCCTCATTCTCCTCCACATTCGGTTTCTCGCCCTCACTCTCTTTCTGACCTTTGTGAAGCCAGGATGTAAAGCTGAGCTGCTGGATATTTATTCCTGCACTGCTCACAGCTTCATTTACACTTTCGTCCGGTTCTTCCGATTCATCTTCAATCATCGACTCACCGGCAACTTTAGTATCAGAAGTGAGTTGATTCGTTTCGATTGCTTCGGATGCCGTTTCTTCAACCAACTCCGCGTTTTCTTCGTCTATAAACTCGAAAATTGCTTCCTCTTCCTCAGTTGGCTCAGGTGCAGTCACAAAATAATCCTGTTCCAGAGAAGCTGCTGTTGTACTGAAATCCAGAATATCTCCAACAGACTGTTCCGTTTCCTCTTTGCCTTCTGATACGCTTTCAAGCAGGTTTCCCTGACTTTCTGGTGCAATATTTTCCGGCTGAATTTCTTCTGAATTTGGTTCTTCCATTGGAGTCGACATTGCCGTAACTTCAGTTTCTTCAGCCAGAGAAACGGGTTCAGATTCCGCAGTGATTAACTGCAAAATACGCTCTCTGTCAGAAAGACGATAAGCAACCGTTGTCAATGCATCATCGAAATACAGATTTTTATGTTGCGAAACACTACTCAAATAGAGTAGCTGCAAGCTATCTGCATATGGATACTTCGTCGCAAGATCTTTCAATCCTTCAACGTGACCGGCCTCAATTGCACCTGGCTGTTCGATGAAACGTATAATCTCGCTTGAATTCATCCTACCAATTTGACAATAATTTATTGACTACATCCTGCACAATCTGTTGATTGATAGTTGAAAGAAGCTCCTGTTCCACATCAACCAACTGTTTGTCGGCTGAATATACCGCAAAACGCGAAGAGTTGAATTTAATTTCTTCTAATCCTTTCGTTGGAGTATTAATGGTTACCTGAACGTTAACCGTAAGTTGGTTCTGAGTTGTTTGATCTCCCTGTTGAACCGCAACCGGAGTAGTTGAGTAGGAGGTAACAACTGAGCTGATCTGAACTTCTGCGTCATCCGACTGGGTGGCAAGCTTTAAGCGCGTGTTATTCTGAATCCCGGTGCGCATTTGCTCCGAAAGCGAAGCCCCGTATGAAGTTGGTGCTGTTGCTGTGCTGACTTCAATTGGATTGATGTAGAACTTTTTCCACTCCTCCGGCATAGAATTGTCTTTCGGATTCATGAAGACCGTAGGCCAGCAAGAGCTGAAAAGGAGCAATAAACAAGCAAATAGACCTACAATTTTCATCCGTTAATGTTGTATTCCTTAATTTTTCGGTACAAAGTACGCTCGGAAATCCCCAGCTCATCAGCAGCATGTTTTCTGCGTCCACGGTGTTTTTCCAATGCTTTCTGAATCAACTCTTTTTCGCGGTCTTCCAGGGAAAGAGATTCTTCGACTTCTTCGTGAATATCGATGATATCCAAATCGTCATCCTGATTACTGTAATTCACTACAGGCTCGCTTGTTTTTGGAGTTTGAGCCGGTAGAATACGCTGTTCACCAACATGAAGATCACTGTACAAACGATTTACCATATCGCGCTGATCGTTTGATAAACTGAACTCTCCTTGCTGATTCAATAACTCAACCACGAGTTTTTTCAAGTCATTCAGATCCTTCTTCATATCGAAAAGGAACTGGTACATTAACTCACGTTCATCGATTTTATTTTCCGATCCGGTCAATACCATTGGAACCTGATCAGCTTCGTGTGGAAGGTAACTCGATAATCTGGCACCGTCAATTTCTCTTGCCTGCTCAATTACGGAAAGCTGTTCTACAAGATTTTTCAACTGGCGAATATTTCCCGGCCAGGAATAATTGTTCAACACATGAATCGCATCATGAGTGAGTTTCACAGCTGGCATTCTGTATTTGTCCGCGAAATCATTTGCAAATTTTCGGAACAACAAATAAATGTCTTCCTGACGTTGACGCAAAGGTGGGAGTGCAATCGGAACAGTACTCAAACGGTACAATAAATCCTCACGGAATTTCCCTGATTGAATAGCGCGTTGCATGTTCTCGTTTGTTGCGGCAACTACACGCACATTGGTTTTCATCACTTTCGACGAACCAACACGAATGAACTCGCCAGTTTCCAGAACACGCAACAAACGAACCTGTGTTTGCATCGGTAGTTCGGCAACTTCATCCAAAAAAATGGTTCCGCCATCTGCCACCTCAAAATAACCTTGTCTGCTTCCTGTTGCTCCTGTAAATGCTCCTTTCTCGTGACCAAATAATTCCGAGTCAATCGTTCCTTCCGGAATCGCACCACAGTTCACGGCAATATATTCCGCATGCTTACGTGAACTCAATTGGTGAATCACCTGCGGAATAATTTCTTTTCCGGTCCCGCTTTCACCGGTTACCAAAACTGAAATGTCTGTAGGAGCAACTTGTGCAGCCACTTCCAAAGCGCGGTTCAGCAAAGGTGCATTCCCAATGATACCGAAGCGTTGTTTGATTTGTTGTTCCGTTAGACTCATGGTTTAGTTTAATGGTGCAGGTACAATATGTCCGATTAGTGTTGCAGAGGTACAATCAGTAATTTGTACCCAAACGTATTTTCCTTTTTCAGCATTCTCCTTCGGGAAAACAACCATGGAATTACGGCCATCACGCCCGCAGAAATGTTCCGCAGAACGCTTTGAAGGTCCTTCAACCAACACTTTTGCAATTTTCCCAATTTGACGCTTATGAGAATCAGCTGAACTCTGCAATTGTAAAGCGATGATTTCTTCGAGACGAGCTCCTTTTACTTCGTCAGGAACGTCATCGTCAAAACGACGCTCTGCCAATGTTTTTGGTCGCTCTGAGTATTTAAACATGTATGCGAAATCGTACTGAACTGCTTCCATCAGGGAAACTGTTTCTTTGTGCTCAGCTTCGGTCTCGCCACAAAATCCTGTGATGATGTCTGTTGAAATCGCACAATCCGGAACAATACGTTTGATAGCATCAATTCTTTCCAAATACCACTCTCGTGAATACCCACGATTCATGCGGGCCAAAACATCTGTATTTCCCGACTGAACCGGAAGGTGGATGTACGGACAAATGTTCTCATATTTCGCCATTACCTCCAGCACGTCATCAGTCATATCCTTCGGATGCGAAGTAGAGAATCGGACACGTAAATCAGGATGAACCAATGCAACCATTTCCATCAACTGAGCAAAGTTGGTCGTTTCCTCATTTTCGTCTTTAATCACACCTTTGCTTGACATGTTCCAGCGATAACTGTCAACGTTCTGTCCAAGCAAGGTAACTTCTCTGTATCCTTTTTCGAAAAGGTCTTTACACTCCTGAACAATGGTTTTCGGATCTCGTGAACGCTCGCGGCCACGTGTAAACGGAACCACACAGAACGAGCACATGTTGTCACAACCGCGTGTAATGGTTACAAATGCTGTAACTCCACCCTGATCCAGACGAACCGGAGAAATGTCGGCGTACGTCTCTTCTCTTGATAGTAATACGTTCACAGCACGTTGTCCACTCCCAACTTCGTCTACGAGATTCGGTAAGTCTCGGTATGCATCCGGACCTGCAACCAAATCAACCAGTTTTTCTTCTTCAAGTAAACTTTGTTTCAGACGCTCGGCCATACAACCAAGGATTCCAACAACCAGTGTAGGTTGATCCTCCTTACGCTTTTTGAATTCAGTAAGGCGATTTCGTACACGTGTTTCGGCATTTTCACGGATCGAACAGGTGTTGATCAAAACAACATCCGCCTCGTCAATGTTGCGGGTTGTACTATATCCTTCCTTCGCCATGATCGATGCCACGACTTCGCTGTCCGAGAAATTCATCTGGCAGCCATAGCTTTCCACATAAAGTTTCTTTCCACCGTTTTCCCCATCAACCATCGTTGCGGTTCCCTGAAGAGCTTCGTCAATTACCTTGTTTGTTCCGTGATCTAAAGACATTTGTTGAGTTCAATTTTGTTCTGCCGTTTAGCGACAGAAGGTGCAAAGTTAGTTTTTATTGAAGTTATGTCAAAATGTCAGTTTGTTAAGAAATCCAACTGAAATGCAACTTCGCTACAATGTCCATACGTTAATTATAGTAAGCTGATGGAAAATCGTCGATTTGCATTTTGCTTTCAATTCAATATATATTTGCACTGCATTCCGAACGTTTGGGATGCTCCAAAACGCGTTTTATGGGTAAAAATTTAGTCATCGTTGAGTCGCCTGCAAAGGCTAAAACCATTGAGGGATACCTCGGAAAAGACTTTACCGTAAAATCAAGTTTTGGTCACGTAAGAGATTTGTCATCCAAAGGTTTGGCAATCGATATCGAAAACAATTTCTCTCCATCCTATGAAGTTAGTGCCGATAAAAAGGCAGTAGTAGCCGATCTGAAAAAATTGGCAAAAGAGGCGGAAGTTGTATGGCTCGCTACCGATGAGGACCGTGAGGGAGAAGCTATTTCCTGGCACTTGTACGAGACGCTTGGCCTTGAAAAAAAGGAAACAAAGCGCATCACATTCAACGAGATTACGAAAACCGCGATTTTAAAAGCGATCGAGAATCCACGCACGATCAACAAACCATTGGTTGACGCCCAACAGGCGCGACGCGTATTGGATCGTTTGGTAGGATTTGAGTTGTCTCCGGTACTTTGGAAGAAAGTGAAACCAAGTTTGAGCGCCGGCCGCGTTCAGTCGGTAGCTGTTCGTTTGATTGTGGAACGTGAGAAGGAAATTTTGAATTTCAAACCTGAAAGTTACTTCAAGGTTGCAGCGAACTTCAAAAAAGGAAAAGATACCATCAAATCCGAGTTAAGTAAAAACCTCGGAACCGATAATGAAGCAAACGATTTTCTTAATCGTTGCATAGGAAAGGAATTCTCTGTGCTCGATGTTCAGAAAAAACCCGCAAAGAAAACTCCAGCGGCACCGTTCACTACTTCAACTCTTCAACAGGAAGCGAGTTTGAAGCTTGGTTTCTCGGTTTCAAGAACCATGCAGGTGGCACAGCGATTATACGAATCAGGGCGCATTACTTACATGCGTACCGATAGCGTGAACCTTTCCGAAACAGCAATGACCGGAGCAGAAAGAGAAATTTCTTCTGCATACGGAAAACAATATTCTCACCCAACAAAGTATTCCAATAAAAGTGCAAATGCCCAGGAGGCTCACGAAGCAATTCGTCCTACTGACTTTTCGGTGCATTCAATCAATGATGCGGAAAGAGATGAAGTGCGACTTTACGATTTGATTTGGAAACGTGCAATTGCATCGCAAATGAGTCACGCTGAATTGGAACGCACAACTATTTCAATAGGAAATGAAAACCTTCCCGAAGTATTCCATGCAAAAGGTGAAGTCATCAAATTTGACGGATTCCTGAAGGTATATCTGGAAACCTCGCTGGAAGAAGATGAAGACAGCGAAACTGAAGGTTTGCTTCCCGCAGTTGAGGTGGGGGATAAACTGGATGCTGAATTCATTCGTGCAACAGAGCGTTTTTCTCGTCCGGCACCACGGTATGTGGAAGCTTCATTGGTGAAGAAACTGGAAGAATTGGGGATTGGTCGCCCATCCACATACGCACCGACCATTTCAACAATTCAAAAACGCGGATATGTTGAGAAGCAGGAACGAGAAGGGGAGGAACGTAAGTACCAGGTGTTGGAATTGAAGGGCACTTCAGTTTCGAAATCGGTGAAATCAGAAATTACTGGAAAAGAACGTAATAAACTTTTTCCAACAGATATTGGGGTGGTTGTTACCGACTTCCTGATTGATCACTTTGGTCATATCATGGACTACCACTTTACTGCAGAGGTGGAAGAACAATTCGACGATATCGCTCGCGGTGGAAAAAACTGGACGGATATGATCGGTTCGTTCTATAAACCATTCCACAATAGCGTTGAAGATACATTAGAAACATCTGATCGTGCAACCGGTGAACGTGTATTAGGTAATCATCCGGTTTCAGGTAAAAAAGTCATTGCTCGTATCGGACGTTTCGGACCAATGATTCAAATCGGAGACGAAAAAGAAGATGGTGACAAACCGTTGTTCGCTTCCTTACACGGCACACAGTCTATTCATACCATTACATTGGAAGAAGCACTGGAATTATTCCAGTTACCTAAAACGCTGGGCGAGTATCAAGGCCATACAATTGAGGTAAGTGTTGGACGTTTTGGTCCATATGTGAAATTCGGAGATCAATTCATTTCACTGAGTAAAAACGAAGAGCCGATGGATGTTACCATGGAACGTGCAATCGAACTTATTCAGTCGAAAATGCAGGCTGACGCACCGATTGGTACCTATCAGGGCTTGCCTGTTCAGAAAGGCGTGGGTCGTTTCGGGCCGTTTATTAAATGGAACGGTGTCTTTATTAACGTCAGTAAAAAGTACGACTTCGATAACCTTTCCCAAATGGATATCGAAACGTTAATTGCCGAAAAACTTCAAAAAGATATTGATAAGGTGATTCACGATTGGAAAGAAGAAGGTATCCGTGTTGAAAAGGCGCGTTGGGGAACTTCCGTAATTCTAAAAGGTAAACTTAAAATCGAATTGCCAAAGACCGTTGATGCTGCTAAACTTACACTTGATGAGGTGAAAGAACTTATTGAGAAGAAAGCACCTGCAAAGAAGGCAACAGCAAGGAGTAGGAAGAAATAATCCGAGGGAAATAAGCCGGTTTCTGAGTTTTCAACTTTCTGATCTTCATTCTTAATTCCCAGCTCCGGAAATCCAATGCGGCTACCTTGTATTTTTGGTAGCATGAAAGATTTGTCGATTTATTTTCAACCGCTTGCAGTTCAAGGTGAAAACCAGGGGTTGGGCGAATACATTGAGCAACACACCGAAAATAATTTCCCGGATCTTAAAAAAAAGTCCGTTGCGCTTTTTTACGTGCCGGAATACAGGAATGGAGAAGTACAATTTCAGGGACAATCAAACGACTCCTTTCGCAACCATCTTTACCAATTGAATCAGTCTGAAAACTGGAAAATGTCAATCGCGGATCTGGGTAATTTGTTGCCTGGTGAACGAATTGATGACACTTACTTTGCTGTTAGACAAGTTGTTTCAGAGTTGGTGAAAAATGAAATCATACCAATACTTATTGGCGGCTCGCAGGACCTTACGTACGCGATGTACCAGGGATTTGAGGAACTCGAGCAAATGATCAATGCCATGAGCATCGACTACAAACTTGATATCGGCGATCCTGAAGAGGCACTTTCATCCGATGCCTTTGTGAATCGCCTGTTGATGCATCGTCCATGCTTTTTATTCAATTACGCCGCGCTTGGCGTTCAGGCGCCGTTCGTTAAGAAAGAGGAACTGCTTTTGTTTGATAAGTTATTCTTCGATATGGTGAGATTGGGTGAGTTTTCGGCAGATTTCCGAGTGGCAGAACCGCATTTGAGAAATTCTGATTTGTTATCAATCGACTTAAACGTGCTACGTTCACCGGACTTTCCAAATGGGAATGTTCATCGCCCGAACGGATTGTACAATCACGAGTTGTGTCAGATAGCCAAATACGCGGGGATTAGTGATAAGCTATCTGCGCTCGGTATTTTTAACCTAACCCCACAGGAAGACCAGGAATTGGCTCATGCTTCACTGGCACAGGTAATCTGGTATTTTCTGGATGGAATTGCTCAGCGTGTGGGTGATTTTCCTGTTGGACTGAAAAAAAACTACACCAAATTTACAGTGTTTTTGGATGAACTGGATCACGATTTAGTGTTCTTCAAAAGCGATAAAAGTGCACGCTGGTGGATGGAAGTTCCTTATCCTCCACTGGAAGGAGTGAAGTTCGAGCGACACCACATGGTGCCTTGCAATAAGTCGGATTACGATAACGCTCTGAAAGGAGACATTCCGAATTTATGGTGGAAGACCTATCAGAAATTAGGGTAATACCCGTGTAACCTTTATCGAAAGCCAGCGTATATACAGAATTGTTAATTTTTTGTGGATTTAAACAGTGGCGTGTGGAAAACGTCATTCTAAGTGCGCAAAAAATTTTGATTGTTGTAAAAAATACTTATTTTAGTCGCCGATTGGGTATGTTGTATCCTGTCGAAACTAACAGTTCATACCGTACTAAGTACATTGTTTATGAAGAAAAAAATACTAGTTGTTACTACCTTGTTGCTTGCTTCTGCTAGCTCTTTCGCTCAGCAGGACTACGCTTTGACTCACTTCATCTACAACAAGATGGCTGTCAATCCCGGGGAAACCGGAATTGAAGAAGGAATGTGTGGAAATGCTATTTACAGAAATCAATGGGATAAGGTGAATGGAGCGCCGAATACATTGTTGGTAAATGGTGAAATGAACCTTTCCCGTTGGGTTAACGGTGGGGCAGGAGTCAATATCAATCATGATGCTATCGGATTTAACCGCCAAACCAGTGTTGTATTGAATTATTCTCATCACTTCCCGATCCGTAATGGGGTATTAGGTGTTGGTGTTGGTGTCGGTATGATGTCATTCGGATTGAATCCGGTATGGGTTCCGCCAAATACGTTGAATGATGCATCTCTTCCTGCTGGAAGCGGTGCGATTACGTTGGATGCGAACTTTGGATTGTATTACCGTACCGATAACTGGTATGCCGGACTTTCTTCTACGCATCTTCCTGCTTCGCCAAGCACAATTGAGTCTGTTGTTGCAGGTCAGAATGTTGATTATAACGTTGCTCGCCACTACTATTTTATGGGAGGTTACACTTTTATGGATATTGGTGGTTCTGACGGAAATTTGGATATTCAGATGCTTGGTCAGACAGATGCCGTTAAAACTTCAGTGAATTTAAATGCACGATACATTTATAAAGGGTTTTTGTATGGAGGTTTAGGTTTCCGTAACTCTGATGCTGCTTCTATCTTATTAGGATGGCGTCCATACACGAAGTCGACTAAATCGGGTTCATCATTCCTTTGGATTGGTTATTCGTACGATTTGACAATTGGTAAGATTGCAAATATTTCTAACGGTACACATGAGATGGCTGTGAAGTATTGCTTTATTCCGAAAATACCAATTACCAAAACTAAACACCCTAGATGGTTGTAAAATCAAAAAAAAAATTAAAATCTTTGTAACCATTTTTTAGACGGTTTCGTTATATCACAAAATTGATCCCTGTAGTTTGTTGAGATTATCCGGAACTGTAAAACTGAATTAGGATGAAAAAATTATTGTTGCTCGGCTTTATTGTGCCTTTTTTGATGGGGTGTCCATCAAGAAGTGGTCACTTAACCGGTGTATTGAATAGACCTGTGTACCAGCCGGAGATTCCGCTTGGGATGGTTTATGTTCCTTCCGGATCGTACAATATGGGTGAGAATGACCAGGATGTTCCGTTTTTGCACCAGACACGTGCGAAGACTGTTTCTGTTCAGGCTTTCTACATCGATCAAACGGAAATTACCAACAATGAATACCGTCAGTTCGTAGAGTGGGTAAGAGACTCTATGGCGCGTGAGCGAATCTACGAAGGAGTGGATGAGGACGAAGAAGCATTGCGTTACATCAATTACGAAGACATGTATTTTGATGAAGGTGCTTTGGAGATGGCGGAATTGGATCCATCGGATCGTCCGTTGAACCGTTCATTGTTCGCGTTGAACTGGGACCGCAAATTTGCGTACGATGACCCGGAATTGATCCCGTTGTTGGCAGACTTGTACTACCCGAGTTCAGAGCGTTTCTACCAACGTAGAGAAATCGATACACGTAAATTGGTTTACAAATACTATTGGATTGACTTGCGTGAAGCTGCGCGCAGAGGTCGTGTTGAGATCGTTCCAAATGGGAATGGTTTGAATGGGCCTGACCCAAATCACAGAACATTGTCTACTCCTGAGAATCCAATGACCGGTGAGCCTCAAGGTCTTGACCGCGATATGGGTTACTTTAACAAGAAGTTCCAAAACAGTGCGATTCGTGGGCACGATAACCGTCAGCGTTTCATCATTCGTGAAGAAACTCCTGTCTTCCCGGATACATTGGTTTGGGTTCGTGACTTTACATACTCATTCCACGACCCAATGACGAACATGTACTTCTGGCATCCGGCGTACGATAACTATCCGGTGGTAGGAATTACATGGGTTCAGGCAAAGGCTTTCTCTGTATGGAGAACGCAATTGTTGAATAGCTGGTTACAGGCCATGGGAGACTTGTTTGTTAACGACTTCCGTTTACCTACAGAGGCAGAGTGGGAGCGTGCAGCACGTGGTGACTTGAATAACTCGCCATATCCTTGGGGAGGTCCTTACATCCGTAACGAGACGGGATGTTTCTTGGGTAACTTTAAACCAATGCGTGGACGTTACTTCGAAGACGGAGGTTTCCATACTGTTAAAGCATACTCGTACAACCCGAATGGTTGGGGTCTATACTGTATGGCAGGAAACGTTGCCGAGTGGTGTGAAACTGCTTATGACGAGTCTATGTATGAATTCTCACACGATTTGAACACAGAATACCGCTACGATGCGCTTGACTGGGATCCACCGTCAATGAAGCGTAAAATCATCCGCGGAGGTTCATGGAAAGATATCGGTTATTACCTGATGACATCAACTCGTTCTTATGAGTATCAGGATACTGCAAAATCTTATGTTGGTTTCCGTAACGTTGCGACTCACTTGGGTCGTGGAGGCCGCGACTTCTCTAAAGAGGGAGGTGAAGAGATTCGTAGCGACATTGAGTTGCGCTAAGAATAAACAAACACAAACAAAAACTTTTATTTAAACCCAAAAAACAAGAAAACTATGAAACCAGGAAGTAAAGGATGGAAGAAGTTTATGGCGAAACTCTACGGTTTCGGTGCGGCAGTCGTAATCGTAGGAGCACTATTTAAAATTCAGCACTGGCCAGGAGCATCCGAAATGTTGATCGTTGGTTTGAGTACTGAAGCATTGATCTTCATCTTCTCGGCATTTGAACCGATTCACGAAGATCCAAACTGGGAATTGGTGTACCCTGAATTGGCACTAGGACACAGTGATGATTTGGATCACGATGCAATTCCTGCGGCAGGAAGAGCTAAAGGTGGTCATGGAACAGGAATTACGGCTGAACTTGACAAAATGTTGGAAGAAGCGAAAATCGACGGACAATTGTTAGAGCGTCTTGGTGACGGTATGCGTGCGCTAGGAGACAATGCTGCTCAATTGAAATCAGTTTCTTCTGCTGCAGCTGCAACAGATTCTTACGTTTCTTCTTTGCAGGCTGCTTCTGATAAAGTATCTGCTTTGTCTGACGCATACGAAAGAGCTTCTGTATCTATCTCTGGTATGACTTCAACTACACAAGAAGGTGAGTCATTCGGCGAGCAAATGCAAAAAGTGTCTAAAAACCTTGCTGCATTGAATAATGTATACGAGCTTCAATTGAAAGGATCTTCTTCTCACCTGGAAGCAACTGAGAAATTCCAGCAACAAGTTACTGATATGATGGCTAACTTGTCTGCATCTGTAGAAGATACTCGTTTGTACAAAGAAAATATGGCAATGTTGTCTAAAAACTTGACTGATTTGAATACAGTTTACGGCAACATGTTGAATGCAATGAGAGTATCTTAATTTCTTTTCATTCCATAAATAGTATTAATCAATAAAAAGATTGAAACATGGCAGGAGGAAAAGAGACCCCCAGACAGAAGATGATCGGTATGATGTACCTGGTACTTACCGCACTTCTAGCACTAAACGTATCTAAAGCAATTCTTGACGCATTCGTTGCCATCGAAGAAAACATTCAGATCTCGAATTTGAATGAATGGGGACGCGGTGAAGAAAAGAAATCAGATTTAAAAGCTGTTGCTGAAGATAAATCAGCTCCGGACGTTCAGAAAAAAGCGAAAGCTTTGATGAAGTATGTTGCTGAGATTGATAAAATGACTGCTGAGCAGATTAAATTAATCGATGATATTAAACTTGAAATCCTTGAGAAATGTGGTGAAAACACAAAGCAAACAGGTGAAGAGTTTATTATTACTAAAGCTTACAGTACTTCAGAGCCGTTGAAGCCTACTCGTATGAACCTTATGAAAGTTGATGGTAAGGATAAATACGATGAGCCAATGGAAGTAATGGGTATTGCTGATGATATCAAGAAGCCAACAGGTACAGGTTTGAAATTGTGGGAATCCTACAACAAATACCGTACTGATTTGACTGAGTTGATTGCAAAATCATCTTCTACACCGGAAAAGAAGACTTCGTTCAAAGACCCTAAGATTAACAACTTCAAAGACTTTGCGGATATCAAAAAGCAATTGGAGAAAGCAATCAAAACTGTTTCTTTGGATGACCAGGAAGCATTGATGAAAATCTACTCTTCGTTGACTAAGCAGGAAATTGCTGATATGCACGAAGGTGAGATCAAAGATGTACACTGGATTGGTCGTACGTTTGACCACTCTCCTTCAGTAGCTGCTTTGGCATCATTGTCTTCTTTGCAAAAAGAGATCCTGACTGCTCGTGCTGATGCTGTTGCATTGATTCGTTCACGCGTTGGTGGTGGTGAATACTCGTTCAACAAGATTATGCCATTGGCATACGGACCGGAGGTAGCTAACCAAAACGAAGAAGTAGAAATCCAGGTATTGATGGCAGCTTTCGATTCAGATAAGCAACCAATCGTTACTGTTAGTGGTGGTACACTTCGTGAGACCAAAGAAGGTAAAGGTTACGTAACTGCTAAAGGTTCAGGAAATGAAATGAAACTTTCCGGACAAATTACAATTTTGAATAAGTCTGGTGTTCCGAAAACGTTGCCTTGGGAGAAAACAATTCAGATCATGAAACCACAAGGAGTTGTTTCATTGCCTGATATGAACGTTTTGTACCGTGGTTACGACAACAAAATTGAAGCGACAGCTTCTGGTTACGCTGAGACTAAAGTAAATGGTAATGGTGTATCACTTTCTAAGTCTGGTAATGGTTACATTGGTCGTGTAAATGGTTCTGGTAAAGAGGCTACAATCTCCATCTCAGGATTCAACAAAGCGTCAAATAAAAACGTTCCTCTTGGAACATTCAAGTTCCGTGTACGTAACCTTCCTCCTCCAAGCTTGTTCTTTGGTGGTGCTGAAGATGGTGGTACTGCGTCTCGTTCAGAGACTCGTATCTTCGCGAAATACGGACCTGAGATTCCATTGAACGTATCATTTACTGTATTGAGCTGGGAATTGATCGTAGCTGGTGCACCGATGACTGCAAAAGGATCAGGAAACCAATTGGATGCTAAAGGTGTAGCTTTGTTGAAACAGGCGAAACCAGGATCAATGATTACCATTCAAACGAAGGTAAAAGGACCGGATGGTGTTACTCGTAACAAATCAGGTTCGTTCAGAGTATAATATTTTTAAGATTCAATCATGAAACGTTTAATTCTTCTTAGTTCATTATGCTTGTCGATAGCTGTTTCAGCTACTGCACAAGAGATTAATGGAGGACCTGTAAATGTTCCGACTGATGGGATTGTGGATGGGGTTTACCTTACAGAACACGTTCCCACCAAGCGAATGATCCCGTATGAGTTCGTCCGTGAAGCTGATGTAACTTGGAGTAAACGTGTTTGGAGAACTATCGATATGCGTGAGAAGATCAATCATCCGATGTATCTTCCGTTCGATAAGCATTATGTATCTGGAGTTTACGTAAGAAACTCTTCCAGATGGAGCTTGTGGACGATCTTGCGTCATCATATCATTCAGGGAGACTTGAAAGTGTTCTCTCCTTACAACCCTTACCAGTTCGACATGTTGGATGGTGATCAGTTTAAGTACCCAATCGCACCTCAGCCAGGTGGAAACTACTACACGGATTCAGTATTCCGTGACGAAGTGTTCCGCTACTTAGGTAAAGTTGGTCTTCAGTCTGATGTTCCACTTTCTAATGTTGATGGGGAGGATTCAATGGCAGTAATCAATGGAGTGCTTCAGTTCGTTTATCCGCCTGCGGATACAACTTGGGTAGATTCCGAACACATTGTTTCTTACCACATCAAGGAAGACTGGTTCTTTGATAAAGAGCGCTCGGTATTGGATGTTCGTATTTTGGGAATTGCACCGGTAGTTTACAAGTACGATGAAGATCCTGTTACTAAGAAGAAAATTATCAAAGGGACGGAAGAGAAGTTCTGGATTTACTTCCCTCACTGCCGATACATTTTGAACAACTATTTCGTGTACAATGAACAAAACGACGCAAACTGGATGAGTTTCGATGACTTGTTCTGGAAACGCCAGTTCAACAGTACGATTTACAAAGAAAGTAACGTGTTCGATCGTCAGATTGAAAGTTACCGAACCGGAGTGGATGCCCTGATGGAATCTGAAAAGATTACAGAGGAAATCCGCTTGTTCGAACACGATGTATGGCACTTCTAAACTAGTGATAGAAAAGCTTGACCCCGACTTCGCTGTGCGAAGTCGGGGTTTTTTATTTTAACAGCCTTCCCCCGTTACTTTTGATTTGCCCGGCATTCTGATGGTGTTAACCAATTAAATTAAACACCATGGCCGGAGGTAAAGAAACCCCTAGACAAAAAATGATCGGTATGATGTACCTTGTACTTACCGCTCTTTTAGCCCTTAATGTATCTAAGGCAATTCTCGACGCATTTGTTGCGATTGAAGAGAATATCCAAATTTCAAATCTGAACGAATTCGGAAGAGGTCAGGAAAAGAAGACCGATCTTCAGAATGCTGCTAACGATGCCTCAGTTCCTGAAACTCAGAAAAAAGCTCGTGAATTGTTGAAAGTTGTGAAGGACATTGATAAAATGACCGAAGAACAAATCCGAATGATCGATCGACTCAAGTTGGAGATTTTAGAAAAATGTGGAGAGAACACAATTCAGGTGGGAAATGAGTTTATTCTTCAATCGAAGTTTGATGCTTCGGAACCATTAAAACCTATTCGAATGAATCTGGCGAAGGTTGATGGTAAGGATAAATACGATGAACCGATGGATGTGATGGGAATTGCGGACGATATCACGAAACCTAAAGGTGATGGAATTAAATTGTGGAATTCGTACAACAACTACAGAGCAGAGTTAACGGAGTTGATTGCAAAGTCGTCTTCCGATTCCGAACATAAGTTCTCTTTTAAGGATCCGAAGATTAATTCATTTAAGGATTTCTCTGATATCAAAAAGCAGTTAAAGTCGTCGCTTAAAAATGTAAGTCCGGATGATAAGGAAGCTTTGATCAAGATATACTCTTCCTTGTCTAAACAAGAATTTGCGGATATGAATGAAGGCGAAATTAAACACGTGCACTGGATTGGAAGAACATTCGATCATAGTCCTTCCGTTGCGGCTTTGGCATCGTTGTCATCACTGCAGAAGGAAATTCTTACTGCCAGAGCCGATGCTGTTTCTTTGTTGAGCTCTCGTGTTGGAACGGGAGAGTTCGCATTCAATAAGATTATGCCGTTAGCTTACGGACCGGAGGTTGCCAATCAAAATGAAGAAGTGGAAGTACAAGTATTAATGGCAGCCTTCAATTCCGATCGAAAACCACAAGTAACCGTATTCTCAGGAGGTACACTGGATCGTATCAGTGATGGAAAAGGATACGTTAAAACAAAAGGTTCAAGCGGCGAAGTGAAATTGACCGGTGAAATCACCATTTTGAATAAAAGTGGAGTTCCTAAAACAATGCCCTGGGAGAAAACAATTCAAATCATGAAACCACAGGCGACTGTAACGTTACCGGAAATGAATGTTCTTTACCGCGGTTATGACAATAAAATTCAGGCTGTAGCTTCCGGATATCCTGAGACCAAGGTGAGTGGGACGAATGTTTCATTGAAGAAAACGCCTGAAGGTTATGTCGGAACGGTCACCGGATCCGCAAAAACCGCAAGTATTTCCGTTTCCGGATTCAATAAAGCAACCGGGAAATCTGTTCCGTTAGGAACAACAACCTTCAGAGTTCGAAATATGCCAAAGCCCAATGTGTATTTCGGTGGTTACGAGGAAGGACAAGTAATCTCGCCTGCAGAAAATAAGGTGAAAGTAGGTTATGGATCAGATATTCCATTGAATGCAACATTCCGGGTTTTAACATGGGAAGTTATTGTTTCCGGTGCACCGTTTAGTGCCAAAGGAACGGGAGGACAACTTGATGCGAAGGCTACCTCTTTACTTCGACAAGGGAAAAAGGGATCAACAGTAACTATCCAGGTTTCAGCGGTTGGTCCGGATAACATTCGGCGTAACCTTTCGGCGTCTTTCAAATTATAGTTTGAAAACCCAAATGTTATGAAACCAGTTAAATTACTTGGCGTTGTCGGCTTTGTACTCATTGCCGGTAGAGCAGGGGCTCAATTACCGAGTGGTGGGCCGATTCCGGTTAACCCTGAAGCAGGTGTTATTGACGGAATTGTTCTTCCTGAACATGTTCCGACGAAACGCATGATTCCTTATGAATATGTTCGCGAGGCGGATGTAATGTGGAGCAAACGTGTATGGAGGTCGATTGATATGCGTGAGAAGATCAATCATCCGATGTATTTTCCTTTTGATAAACATTATTTATCAGGAGTGTATGTGAGGAATACTTCGCGATGGAGTTTATGGACGATCATTCGTCATCATATCGTTCAGGGAGACTTAACGTTGTTCTCTTCGTATAATCCGTACCAATTTGATATGCTCGATGGTGATCAGTTCAAGTACCCAATTCGTCCTGAGCCAGGTAAGAATTATAATACGGATACTTTGTTTCGAAACGAAGCTTTTCGTTACCTCGGAACGGTTGGCTTACAATCTGATATTCCTCTTCAAACGGTTGACGGTGAAGATTCTATGGCCGTGATCAATAATGTTCTGCAATATGTTTATGCGCCTGCGGATACGACATGGATTGATTCACAGGACATCATTGCGTATCACATCAAGGAAGACTGGTTCTTTGATAAGGAAAGATCTGTACTGGACGTTCGTATTCTCGGAATTGCTCCGGTAGTTTATAAGTATCAGACAGATCCTACTACCCAAAAGAAAACGATAACCGGAACGGAAGAGAAATTCTGGTTGTACTTTCCGCATTGTCGCTACATACTGAACAATTACTTCGTGTACAATGAACAGAATGATGCAAATTGGATGAGTTACGATGATTTATTCTGGAAACGACAGTTCAGTAGTACGATTTACAAAGAAAGTAACGTATTCGACCGTCAAATAGAGAGTTACCGAACCGGAGTTGATGCCTTGATGGAATCTGAGAAGATAACAGAGGAGATTCGAACGTTCGAGAGTGACGTGTGGAATTTTTGAGTTAAAATGGATGTTTGGGCCTGATATTGCAATATCAGGCCCAAGTCCTATAATTACTGGTGTTTCGAAAGATTTTCAAGATGAAATTTGAAATATTCCAGTGTCTCGGGCACCAATCTTAACTCATCGAAATGAATGTAGTATTTACATTCGATCAGCTTAGCCCTCTTCATGCAACTTATATGCCGGGTGATAGAAGCTTTGCTCAAATTCAGGTAGTGAATCAAATCAATGTTTCTTACGAAACGTTCCTCCTGCAGAATCTCAATAACTCTGTTCCTTGCCGGATGTGAGAGTGCACTCGCAATCAAAGAGAACTTCACCTCATTTGGGTCATAATTGTTAGGTTTTATCAATCCCATAATTCTATTTTCTTATTTAAGCTAGCGAAAAAGATGAGTTTGATCAAAATTTTTATGTGTTTTTTTCGAAAGGACCTGATATTGCAATATCAGGCCCAAGTCTCGAAAATACTAAGGTTTAGAACGTTTTTCAGACAGAAATAAAGACAATTCCCTCAAAATTTCCCACCTAACCCTTCATTCCGTAACTTTGCATATGCTTGTTCTCGAAAAATGCGGCATTCATTTCCCGCAAGGTTTTTTATTCGAAGATATCTCCGCTCAGGTAACCCCTGGAAACCGTATTGGTTTGGTAGGAAAAAATGGAGCCGGAAAGTCTACTTTACTCAAGTTAATTGCGGGTAAAGAAAAACCAACTAATGGAAAAATCCACCGCGAAAGAGGAAGTACAATCGGCTTCCTTACACAGGATATTGTGATTGATACAACTCAGTCGGTATTTCAATACTTGTTTTTTTCTAACGAACAGCTGAACCAGATTCGAAAGCGAATTGAGACAATCAATCACCAGTTGGAGAATAGAACTGACTACGAATCCCCGGATTATTTGGCTTTACTCGATGAACTAAATGCGCAGAATGATCAATTTGCCATTTTGGATGGCTTTCAATGGGAAGAGAAGATTGCAAGTACACTTTCCGGACTCGGTTTCGCAACGGAAGAATTTGAAAAGAGTCTGAATGAGTTTTCCGGAGGGTGGAAAATGCGTGCAGAACTTGCGAAAATATTAGTCAATCGCCCGAACTTATTGCTTTTGGATGAGCCAACGAACCACCTCGATATTGTTTCCATTCAGTGGCTGGAAAATTACCTGACAAAGTTTGATGGCGCGGTGATTGTAATTTCCCACGACCGACTTTTTCTGGACAATGTAACGAACAGAACATGGGATATTGCACAAGGGAAATTACTTGACTTTCCTTATGCATATTCGAAGTACAAGGTTCAGCGTGCAGAAGACCTGGAACGATTGGCGGATGCTAAAAAACAGCAAGATAAGGAGATCAAGCAAACTCAGGAGTTGATCGATAAATTTCGTGCGAAGAAAAATAAGGCGGCATTTGCGCAATCATTAATTAAGAAATTGGAACGAACCGATCGCATCGAACTTGAATCTGATGCGATTGCTCGAATGAATATCTATTTTCCATTAAGTGTTCAACCCGGAAAGCTGGTTCTTGAAATGGATCACGTCGGAAAAACCTACGGGAACAGAACGTTGTTTAAAGACATTTCAATTTCTGTTGGACGCGGAGAGAAAATTGCTCTTCTTGGACCAAACGGTGTCGGGAAGTCCACACTATTCAAATGCTTGATGCATGAAATAGACTTCGATGGAAAAGTGGAACACGGACACCAGGTAAAAGTGACTTATTTCGCACAGGATCAGGCAGAGCGTTTGGACAAAAACAAAACGGTTCTGGAAACGGTTGATGCGGTTGCGGTTGGTGATGTTCGGAAGGAATTGCGATCTATTCTCGGAGCTTTTTTGTTCTCGGGCGAAGATGTGGACAAGAAGGTTGCGGTGCTTTCGGGAGGTGAACGAACACGTTTGGCTCTTTGTCAATTACTCTTGAGTCCATCGAACGTGCTGATTCTCGATGAGCCGACAAATCACCTGGATATTCAGAGTAAGCAGGTATTGAAAAAAGCGCTTCAGAAATACGAAGGTACTTTCCTTATTGTTTCCCACGACCGTGAGTTTTTAGATGGATTGACGAACCGAATTTGGGATATCGAAAATCAGACATTGAAGATTCACCATTTTGGTGTTTACGAATACCTGCAACGCAAACTAAACGGAGCAAACGGAGCTGAAAGTGATTCTTTGAAAACGAAAACGCAGGAGAAAAAGAAGGAGGAGGTTATATCGGAACAGAAGAATGGAATTTCCAATGATGAGCGGAAAGAACTGAAACGACAACGCAATAAGCTTCAGAATCAAGTAAAAACACTTGAGGAAAAAATTAAAACGCTGGAACAGGAAACTAAGGATTTGGAAGGACAATTATCTTCTGCCGATTTCGGTAATATGGATGTTACCGGGCCACTGCTGAAAGCGTTTGAGGAAGCGAAAAGCAAATTGGATTATTACACGGAATGTTGGATGCAAAGTTCGGAAGAACTTGAACTAATTACTGAAGCATGATAAAGGGATTATTATCGAAAATGAGAACGAGTCACGAAAGTCCCGTTCAGTATACCTTGGAATTGGAACAATCGATTCCAATGAACCAGTTTCTGGGAAAGGGAATTCGCCTTACACATACAGGAGTAATTTTGTGTTGCAACTGTGGGAAGCGTACTAAAACTTCCTTCGGACAAGGATTTTGCTTCAATTGTTTCCAAACTTCGCCACAAGCGTCGCCATGTATCATAAACCCGGAACTCTGTCGGGCGCACCTTGGTGAAGGTCGAGACATTGAATGGGAGCAGTTGCACCACAACCAACCCCATATTGTCTATCTCGCCGCTAGTGATGTAGTAAAGATCGGAGTAACGAGAGCCAACCAGCAATTCACACGTTGGATGGATCAGGGTGCATACCAAACTATTATTCTGGCGGAAACGTCCAATCGTTACGAAGCAGGTTTAATTGAAGTCGCGCTGAAAACAGAAATGACTGACAAGACAAACTGGCAACGCATGCTTCGGAACGAAATCGATGAATCCATTGATCTGATTGAAGAAAAGGGACGGGTTGAAGATATGCTTCCGTTCGACCTGCGCGATTTTGTGAGTGGGAACGATGATGTTTACGTTTTCGAGTATCCTGTTTTTGAATATCCAACGAAAGTAAAGAGTGTTGGTTTTGACAAAACTCCTGTGGTTGAAGGTGTGTTGAAAGGAATCAAAGGACAATACCTGATTTTTGAGGATAATTCGGTGATCAATTTGAGAAAGCATACGAGTTACGAGGTGATTTTTGAATCATTGTAGTAATTAATGAATAGGCAAAAGGCAATAGTGAAGTCTGTCTCTACTTCTGACTATTGCCAAATAACTATTGCCTGTTCACAATTTCTGCAAAAACGCATCCCAATTCTTATAAATCCTACTACTTTTAGTTCGCAAATTAGAAAATACAAATCCAATGTTTGATAAAAACGAATTTCACAAATACGCTACGAAACACGTGGGGCTTTCGAGCATGCACCTTAACAACTACATCGAATCTTCTTTGACCCCATATATTATTGAGGAACGTCATTTGAACATGACTCAAATGGACGTATTCTCACGTTTGATGATGGACCGTATCATTTTCCTTGGAACAGGAATCAATGATCAGGTAGCAAATATCATCAATGCTCAGTTGTTGTTCCTCGAGTCTGTTGACGCGAAGAAAGATATCCAGATTTACCTGAATTCTCCAGGGGGATCCGTATATGCAGGATTAGGAATTTACGATACGATGCAATACATCAAGCCGGATGTTGCAACAATCTGTACAGGAATGGCGGCTTCTATGGGAGCTGTGTTGATGTGTGCAGGAGCTGAAGGTAAGCGTTCAGCTTTGAAGCATGCTCGTGTAATGATTCACCAACCGCTTGGTGGTGCTCAGGGACAAGCATCGGACATCGAGATTACTGCTCGCGAGATTCAGAAGTTGAAGAAAGAGTTGTACGACATTATCGCACAGCATTCAAAACAACCCTATGAGAAAGTATGGGAAGATTCAGATCGCGATTACTGGATGACTGCTGAAGAAGCAAAAGCTTACGGTATGGTTGATGAAGTCTTGACTCGCAACCCGAAATAGTCTACCTTTGTACTTGAAATAACGAAAAGTCATCCTGAGATTCATTTCAGGATGACTTTTTTGTCGAATAAGGAATTTTAGATAATGTCAAAAAGAGAAACAACGTGTTCATTTTGTGGACGTCCACGCAATCAGGTAGGTTTATTGATTGCCGGTCTATCTGGTCATATCTGTGATCATTGTATCGTTCAGGCACGTTCCATTGTTGATGAAGAGATTCATTCGAAAAGCACAGAAGCTGCACCGGTTAACGTATTGAAACCAGCAGAAATCAAGGAGAAACTGGATGAGTATGTAATTGGCCAGGACGATGCAAAAAAAGTATTGTCCGTTGCGGTTTACAATCACTACAAACGATTGAATCAGACCCGAATTGACGATGTTGAAATCGAGAAATCGAACGTGATTTTGGTGGGGAGAACCGGTACCGGAAAAACCCTTCTTGCCAAAACTATCGCTAAAATGCTCAATGTTCCGTTCTGTATTGCCGATGCAACGGTACTTACCGAAGCTGGTTACGTAGGTGAGGATGTGGAGAGCATTCTTTCACGTTTGTTGCAAGCCGCTGACTACAACGCTCAGGCTGCACAACACGGAATTGTTTTCATTGATGAAATTGATAAGATTGCACGTAAAAGTGACAATCCATCAATTACCCGTGATGTTTCCGGAGAAGGTGTTCAGCAGGCTTTGTTGAAGTTGTTGGAGGGATCCTCTGTTAATGTTCCGCCACAAGGAGGAAGAAAACATCCTGAGCAGAAAATGATTACCATTGATACAAAAAACATCCTCTTTATCTGTGGAGGAGCGTTTGACGGAATCGAGAAAATCATTGCTCGTCGCGTGAACACTCAAACCATTGGTTTCGGTCAGGGGGAATCGGTTCGCATTGATAGCGATAACTTCCTGAAATACATTAACCCGACGGATATTAAGTCTTATGGTTTGATTCCGGAATTGATCGGTCGATTCCCAGTATTGACTTACCTTGATCCGTTGGATGCGAAAAGTTTGAAGCGTATTTTGACAGAACCAAAGAACGCTTTGATTAAACAATACACGCGTTTGTTCGAGATAGATGGGATTCGTTTGACATTCGATGCTGAAGTATTGGATTTTATCGTTGAGAAAGCGATTGAATTCAAGTTGGGAGCTCGTGGTTTGCGTTCAATCTGTGAAGCAATTCTAACCGATGCGATGTATGATCTTCCGTCTAAAAAGGAAAAAGACTACCGTGTAGAAATTGAATATGCTAAAGCACAGTTCTCTAAGAGTAAAATTGCGCGATTGAAAGTAGCCTAGGGCAATTATCAAGTATAAATGAATTAATTATCAAGGGGTTTAGTCATGAAGGATTAAGCCCCTTGATAATTTATAATAGCTAATTAGTTACATTAATGGATTCTAAACGAACAATACTTAATCACTGACCCTTTTGCAGTGAACAATTGTTCGTAATGCGTTTTGATATGCAGGATATCACGAATTGTAGGATCTAAATCTGCGGGGATGCTGTGGTATAAGTCCCATGTTAGCTCTACCACATCGTAGTTGTGCTCTTTGATCTCCTCTTCTGTGGATTCAAATAACAAGTCTGAATCTGTCTTGAGATGAACGAGACCACCATCTTTCAGAATACGTTTGTATCTTTCCACAAACGGGCGAGAACTTAATCGTTTTCTGGGTTTTCCCGGTTGAGGATCGGAAAATGTTAACCAAATTTCATCCACTTCTCCCACGTCAAAATATTGCTCGATAAAGTCAACCTTTGTTCTTAGAAAAGCGACATTTGTCATTTCCGCATCCATGGCTTCTTTTGCTCCGACGAACATGCGGGAACCTTTAATATCGATTCCTATGAAATTTCTATTCGGGTAGTGTTTTGCAAGTCCAACGGAGTATTCCCCCTTCCCGCAACCAAGCTCAAGAACAATCGGATTATCATTCTTGAAGAAATCCGATCGCCATTTTCCTTTCAACGCAAAATCCCTTTCCGGATTCGGGTCTAATGTGGGTTCAAAGACATTTGGAAATGCCTTCATTTCTGCAAAACGCTTTAACTTATTCTTTGCCATTTTTCAGCCTGATCTTTATTGAAAAGCAGCCGCAAAAGTAGCTATTTTATTCCGTTCAAAAAGCATGAAAATACCACTCAAAATCGAATCGGAATAACAACCTTTTCAGTACTTTTACTACAAAATTTATGCAATGTCAAAACATCATCATCACGCGTTATCGTTCGCGGGATTGATCATCACCGTAGGGATCATTTTTGGAGATATCGGTACATCACCACTCTATGTTCTCAAAGCGTTATCAAAAGACCAAACCATCACCGAACAGTTGATTCTTGGAGGACTTTCGTGTGTATTCTGGACACTAACGCTTCAAACAACAGTCAAGTACGTAATCATTACACTTCGAGCGGATAACCGGGGTGAAGGAGGTATATTTTCGCTCTATACGCTGGTCAGAAGGCGCCATAAATGGTTGATTATTCCGGCTATGATCGGTGGTGCAGCATTGTTAGCGGATGGAATTATTACTCCTCCGATCTCCGTTTCATCTGCTGTTGAGGGGCTTCGTTACTTTAATCCTCACATTGACACCATTCCCATTGTTATTGGAATCCTTGTTGGGATCTTCGTAATTCAACAGTTTGGAACAAAATTCGTTGGGCGGGCTTTTGGTCCGGTAATGACATTGTGGTTTGTTATGTTGGGTGTTTTAGGCGTTTATTCGTTGAGTAACGATTGGGGAGTTCTGAAAGCGCTTAATCCATATTATGCTTATGATCTTCTTTTCAATTATACCAACGGAAACGGATTCTGGTTCCTTGGTGCAATTTTCCTGTGTACAACAGGAGCGGAAGCATTGTATTCCGATTTGGGACACTGTGGTAAGGAGAATATTCGCGTAAGCTGGATTTTTGTGAAGTGTATGCTGATTCTCAACTATTTCGGACAAGGCGCATTTTTGTTGACTAAGGTTGGAAGTCCAATAGGAGAGAATGATAACCCATTCTATATGATCGTTCCTGATCAGTTTATGTTAGTCGTAATCATCATTGCAACCGCAGCTGCAATTGTGGCATCCCAGGCATTGATTTCGGGATCGTTTACATTGATTAACGAAGCCATTCGATTGAATTTATGGCCGCGTGTGAAAATCAGTTTCCCTTCAGATATTAAAGGCCAGCTTTATATTCCTTCGGTAAACTGGTTCCTGTTATTAGGATGTATCGGTGTGGTGTTCTTGTTTAAGAAGTCCGAGAACATGGAAGCCGCTTATGGACTTTCTATTGTACTTTGTATGATCGCTACTTCGATCCTGTTAATCTTCTACATGGCAAGAAAACACTGGAACCCGATTCTTCGCTATAGTATGATTGCTGTGTTTTTTGTTATCGAATCGTGTTTCCTTGTTGCACAGATTGACAAGTTCCCGCATGGTGGTTTCGTTACATTGATTATTGCGACCAGTCTCATCAGTCTAATGTTCGTTATTTACAAAAGTAAGATTATCAGAACCAGCTATTTGGAGTTCGTGAAGATCAAGAATTTCCTCCCGGTATTGAAAAAACTTTCTGCTGATGACCAAATTCCAACTTATGCAACGCACCTGGTTTATCTGACGAGTGCCGAACGTCCTGACGAAGTCGAATCTAAGGTATTTTATTCCATTTTGGAGCAACAACCGAAACGTGCTGAACGTTATTGGTTTGTTCACGTTCATACGACCGATGAACCGTATACCAAGGAGTATAAGGTGACAACTCACGATCAGAATGATTTGATTCGGATTGATTTCAAATTGGGCTTCCGCATTCAACCGAAGCTGGACACCATGTTCAAACAGGTTGTAGAGGAAATGGTTCAAAACGGAGAAATTGAAATCAAATCACGTTACGCTTGTGAGTACCATCACGGCGACCACATTGGTGATTTCCGATTTGTCGTAATCCGTAAGTTCTTGTCAAATGACAATGAATTGCCCTGGTTCCACAAGGTAATTATGAATGCTTACTTCTTCATTAAAGGAATGAGCCTGACTGAAAAGAATGAGTTCGGTCTGGATCCAAGTTCCTTCGTAGAAGAAAACTTCCCTTACGTATTGTCGAAGGCAGCACCGATTGAAATGAAACGTATTGAATAGAAACAATGAAACCGCAAGACCTGAAACAGCAGCGAATTTTGTTCGGTTGCCTCAATTGGGGAAGCGGTCATGTTGCACGCTCAATCGGTCTTATCCGGAAACTGAGTTCCAACGGAAATACCATTTTTCTGATCTGTGATACTCAACAGCGAAGCGTGTTTGAACGCTATGATCTCGCTGTTACATTCATTGATGAAACCGGTTTTTCATTTCGCTTTAAAGGGGACGGAAACTTCGTTCTTGAAATGGTTAGGAATGCACGATTGTTCAGGAAAGCAATTGCGTTGGATCATCAGAGAACCGATGCGTTGGTTCAGGAACTTCGAATTGATACTGTTATTTCCGATCACCGTTATGGACTCTATGCAGCGACCGTTCCAAGCATTTTCGTAACGCATCAGGTGCAACTTCCTCCGAAGGCCGGATTTTTTGCGCAGTACATTCATAAAAAATGGATGAAGCGTTTTTCCGAAATCTGGATCATGGACACGGAAGAGAGTCGACTTGCAGGAATTCTAAGTTCACCAGTTTCCAATGCTACATTTATTGGTTGGTATTCCAGATTTGAAGGAATGGAAATCACTTCAGTTCCGGGTAAAACAGTAGCTATTATAAGCGGTCCCGAACCGTATGCGGAGCATCTTTATGACGAAGTGATGAAACGCGTTTCCGGTTTTTCCGAATTGATCATTGTTTCGAGAAAAGCATACGGAGAACTTCCTTCCAACTGCAAATTGGTGAGTAACTGGCTGGAAGCTGACCATGAAATAGCATCTGCAGAAAAAATCATTTCGAGAAACGGATATTCTACCCTGATGGATTTGCAGTTTTTGAAAAAAGAGGCGATCCTTCTTCCCACTCCGGGTCAACTGGAACAAGAGTACCTGGCGACTCTGCGCAAAGACGAAAGAACTAGCAAATACTGAAAATGTGTTCCCTCAAATTTGTGGAACTTACTTAATCGGAATGCCCCTTGAAGAAATGAGTGTATTCGCACTTCCTTTGAAGCGATCAAGCGAGAATGTGAATGTTGAACCGATTCCAACAGTACTGCGCACGGAAATACTCTGATTGTGCGAATCCAGAATGTGCTTCACAATGGAAAGCCCTAATCCGGAACCGCCTTCGTTTCTGTTTCGGCTTTTTTCAACGCGGTAGAAACGTTCGAAAAGGCGAGGGAAGTGCTGTGGTTCGATTCCCGGGCCGTTATCGGAGATTTCTACCGTAACCAAATCATCCACTTCGAATAGTCTAATCTGCGTTTCGCCATTTTCATTCCCGTAGGAAATCGAATTGGAAATAATATTGGTGAAGACCTGGGCGATTCGTCCGCGATCTGCTTTCACCATGATTTCCTTATTAGACTCTTTCGAAAACTTCAGTTTGATGTTCTTTTCTGCTGCTTTAATTTCGAAACTGTCGATTACCTCCTTGGCCAATTCACGAATGTCGAAAGGTCGCATTTCCAACTTCAGATCGTTTACTTCCAGCTTGGTAAGAGTATCCAAATCTTCCAGAATGTGTGTCATGCGATCGATTGCTTTTGCAGCTCGTTCCAGAAACACACGGTTCACGCGTTCGTCTTCAAGACCTCCTTCCAACAAGGTTAATACGTATCCCTGAATCGCAAAAACGGGTGTTTTCAACTCATGTGCAAGGTTGCCAAGAAATTCGCGACGAAACTTATCCTGCTCCTTCAGCAAAACAATCTCTGTCTGTTTTTCGTCTGACCAGGTTCTTGCTTCTTCTTCAGCTTCAGAGATGACATCTTTGGACATGGACATGTCGAAGCTTTCACCATGCCCCATTTTTCCTTTGCGAATTGAGCGGTAGATGATACTTAATCTGCGGTGAATGAATTGTTTGATGAAGAGAAAAAACACTCCGAATGACCCAATTGCTGCAATTACCGGAACAGTAAAATAGAGCCACAGAGGTACTTCGGCTACGAATGAAGCAACCGCAAGAAATAGGAAAGCGAAGAAACCAACGCTTACGCTACCCAGCAGAACTAAGATGAGTGGATTGCTGTTTTTCACTTTTCTGTAAACGTATAACCAACACCTTTAATAGTGCGAATATACGATTCTCCAAGCTTTTCTCTTAGTTTCCGGATGTGAACATCTATGGTACGTTCACCCACAATTGTTTCGTCTCCCCAAACCGTAGACAGTATTTGCTCACGTGTAAACACCTTTCCCGGACGGGAAGCGAGCAACTCCAATAATTCGAATTCTTTTTTCGGAAGTTGAAGTTCGCTGTCATTGGTGTAGACCATGAATTTTTCACGATTTACTACCAAGGATGAAGTAGCAATTTCCTGAGATTGCTGATTCCTTCTGCCAGCGCGTCTTAATAACGCTTCGACTTTGGAGATGAGCAAACGTGGACGAATGGGTTTGGTAATGTAATCATCTGCACCGGCTTCGAAACCGGCTACCTGTGAATAGTCTTCGGATCGTGAAGTAAGAAAAGCAATCAGCGGTGAATCCAGTTGTAGTTCCTGGCGAATGGTCTGACAAGCTTCGATACCGTCCATGCGCGGCATCATCACATCCATCAGAATCAGGTCCGGCGACACTTTTTGCGTCATTTCCACTCCTTCAAGACCATCGTTAGCCGTAAACACCTTGTACCCCTCTTTCTCTAAATTGTATTGTAGAAATTCTACAATGTCCTGCTCGTCATCAACTAACAAGATTGTTTGCGCTTTGGCTGTCGTCTGCATTGTGTCGTTATTTCGAAGCCAAAGGTATTTTTGCCAGTTTCCTTTAAGTTTAGACAGGAGTTATCTTAAGGTTAATAAACACGGGAGTTTGTTACCAAATCATTAAGCGGGATTCTAAGTTCAAAATGATGTAATTCAAAATTGGAAAGGAACAATCAATTTTGAATTTTGTATTGGATCATGTTGAATTCTACGTTTTACGCTTTTGGTTAGTGAGTTGAAAGATTTTGTAATTCGTTTGATGAGTAAGAGTGTCTTTCGTTAAAATCAGGAAGTGATTCAAAACTACAATTTCCCCCATGTTTTCTATTCGGTACGAGGAGAGTCACGTTAATGGATGAGACATTATTTCTGAGGGAATCGGCTAAAACCGAATGGTAAAATTTAGATACGAGTTGGTCTCGGAATAAATTTAATTTCTTTGCCGTAGCTGTTTCACATGACAGAGTAGTATTGTCAATTGTCAGATTGATTTGTTTTTCGGAATCTTTTTCTGCACGATCAAAATAAATTCGGCTGTACTGAAGAAATATTCTTTGCGTTGCCAGAGAATCTTTAAAGGCTTTTTCTTTGGGACTCATCGGGGCTTTTTCATCCGTCCATTCAAAATACTCCTGCATGGATTCCTGTGTACGGTGTAAATCAGCCAATCCTAGTGATAAAATGATTCCACCTACGATAAGGAAGAGTATCACACCAATAACGATAAACTGGAGTACCTTATCAATCATTACGTTTTACGCTTTTGCTTTTTCGCAGCCGGAAACAGAATGTTATTGAGAATCAAACGGTATCCCGGAGAATTCGGATGCAGGTTCAGATCCGTTGGTGGATCGCCTACTTTGTGCTGATAATCTTCGGGATCATGGCCACCGTAGAATGTCCAGGTTCCCTGACCCATTTCACCGTGAATGTACCGTGCTGTTTTTACGTTTTCCCCTCCGGAAGCAAAATTACTTTCCCCCATGATCAATACATTGCTTTTGATCAGGTTGGCTCTGAAGTCAGTTGTTTGTCCCATAAAACCATTGATTTGGTCAGTATGGCACTGAGTCAACATAGTTGGTACAACATCCCATTTCGCTGAGAAATCGAAGAGGGTAAACTTATCCTGCGCTTCAGGTACTCTGTGTAAATCCGTTCCGTCAATGTCCGAATATTCGTAAATGATCGGATCCTGAACGAGTGTAAAGTCTTTGAAGGCAAAGGTGTAATTGTAATTGAGTTTCTTTTGGCAATTTGGATCCCGCGGATCGTGATCAAACATGCTTTCACAGATGTCGGTTTCCTGCGCAGCCAGAGCAATATCGAAGCTATCTGTTCCTGAGCACATGGTGAAGAGGAATCCTCCTCCAATGACGAAATTTTTGATGTTTTGAGCAACGGTCAGCTTCAACTGACTCACCTTAGCGAAACCCAGATTTGCTGCATCACGTTCGGCGTCTGCAACCTGATTTTTATACCATGCTTCGTTGCGGAAATTGGCATAAAATTTCCCGTATTGTCCGGTGAAGTCTTCGTGGTGAAGGTGTAACCAGTCGTATTTTGGAAGTACTCCCATGACAATTGCGGAGTCATAAATCTTATCGTATGGAATCTCAGCGTATTCCAAAACCATGGTCACGGCATCGTCCCATGGAAGTGAGCTGCTTGGCGTATAGACGGCAATTTTCGGAGCTTTTTCCAGTTGAACAACTTCCATGTTCACTTCCGGATTGGCAATTTCGGTTCGAATGGCATTCACCTGACCATCTGCGAGGATTTCGTAGCTCACTCCGCGAATCATCAATTCTTCTTCAATAGACTGTAGATGAGGAAACAGGAACGATCCGCCGCGATAATTCAGGAGCCATTCCATGGTCACCTGATTCTCCAGAACCCAGTATGAAATTCCGTATGCTTTCAGATGGTTTGTCTGTTTTTCATCCATAGGAACCAGAATGGAGCTTGCTCGCGCAGCAACTCCGGTAAACAGGAACACAGACAGTATAAGGAGTTTGAAGGTTTTCATCTCATCTAAAGTAATGAATCTTCTGTTTTGAACGAATTTCGTGCCGCGTTGTTGTGATTTTTTAAAGAATTATCAATGGTTGAATTATCAATTATCAAGGACAAAATGCACTTGATAATTGAATCATTGATCATTTTTAATTCTTTAAAAAGGGCTATCTGAATTAATGTCAAAGTCGACGTCCGGAATGTTGTCCATCGAGCTACGGAATGTTGTTGTAGGTGTATCAAACGATGAATTACGTGTCATACCCGAGCTCATGCTTGTTGGATTGAAATCGTTATCGTAGCTTGAATCTTCGATGTTTTCGAAGCGCGCATATTGTCCGACGAAGCGCATACGAACAGTTTCCAACGCACCATTACGGTGTTTTGCGATGATAACCTCACCAACCCCTTGGTTGGAAGAACCGTCTTCTGCTTCCATCAAACCATAATATTCAGGTCGGTACAAGAAACTTACGATATCGGCATCCTGCTCAATTGCTCCGGATTCACGAAGGTCGGAAAGTACAGGACGTTTGTCTCCACCACGCGTTTCAACCGAACGACTCAGCTGTGAAAGTGCAATGATCGGAACGTTCAATTCTTTTGCAATTTCTTTGATGGAACGTGAGATGGTCGAAATTTCCTGTTCACGGTTACCACCCTTTCCTGTTCCTGCCGACATCAACTGTAGGTAATCGATGATGACCATCTGGATATCGTACTGCATTTTCAGACGACGACATTTTGCTCGCAAGTCGAAGACGCTCAATCCCGGAGTGTCGTCAATGAAAATGGGCGCTTTCGCAAGTTTTTCAACACGAGCATGCAATTGATGGAACTCGTGATCTGCCAACTGACCTTTACGTAACTTTTCAGCTGAAATACGGCTTTCGGATGCTATCAAACGTTTAACGAGCTGAACCGAAGACATCTCCAGCGAGAAGATTGCTACTCCCATGTTGAAATCGACAGCTGTGTTTCTCGCCATGGAAAGTACGAATGCCGTTTTTCCCATCGCCGGACGAGCTGCAATAACGATCATGTCAGAGCGTTGCCATCCGGAAGTCACCTCGTCTAGTTTTCGGAAACCTGTAGGAACTCCGGAAAGACCATCGCTGTTTTTCGAGGCGACTTCAATTTCTTTAATGGCCTCGTTCACTACAACATTCATCGTTGCAATGGATTTCTTCATGTTGGTTTCAGCGATTCCGAACAATTGTCCTTCGGCTTTATTCAACAATTCGAAAACGTCTATGGTTTCATCGTATGCATCTTTAAGCGTTTCTGCACACATCCGAATAATCTCGCGCTGAATGTACTTCTGAGAAATAATCCGGGCGTGGTATTCCACGTGAGCCGACGACGCAACGCGTTGTGTAAGGGAAGAAATATAAACCACATTTCCGGCAGCTTCCAATTCACCTTTTTCTTTCAGACGATGTGTAACCGTAAGTAAGTCGATCGGATTTGATGTCCCGAATAAGTCACGAATTGCTGCAAAAATATATTGGTGTTTCGGGTCGTAAAACGACTCGGCTGAAAGAATATCGATGGTATCCGTAACTGCGTGTTTATCGAGCATCATCGCACCAAGAACAGCTTGTTCAATGTCAACGGCTTGTGGCGGTACGCGCCCCATGTCCGCAGCCAGTGGGAGTATCGTGTTTTTGGTCCTCGCTCCAACGCGACGATTCGGGGTATTTTCTTCCATAGCAACAAAGATAGTGAAAGCCTTTTCGGAAGTAAAAGAGTTTTGTAGGAATTAGTTACAACGATCTAATGAACATGATATGAACAATATCGAATTTTTGATGAACGGCGCGATATTACAATGTTGCGATGTCGCAATATTGCGACATCGTTTTAAAACATTTAATTTCGGCACATACATCGAAAACAACATCAAATGTCAGGATATACCGAAGGTCAATTGTTCAAACAGGAAAATTACACCGCTGTAATATTGGAGAAAGGTGAATACGAATCCTGTAACTTCGAACAATGCGATTTCAGTAGTTCAGATTTGACAGGGGTGAAGTTCATCGATTGTGCGTTTAACGAATGCAACCTGAGTTTGGTGAAACTCCGTAACGCTGCGTTTCGGGATGTTGAATTCGAAAGTTGTAAGTTGGTTGGAGTGATGTTCGAGGAAGTCAACCCGCTTGGATTTTCGGTAGCGTTTCGGGATTGTGCACTGAATCATTCTTCTTTTTTTCAGTTGAACATGAAAGGAACAACGTTTACGAACTGTTCCATGCTGGAAGTAGATTTGTCAGAATGTGACCTGACGGGCTCAACATTCGCAACTTGTGACCTGATGGATGCAAAATTCGATAGGACAAACCTGGAGAAATGCGACTTCTCAACCTCCAGAGGATTCAGTATTCATCCCGGCGAGAATAAATTGAAAGGAGCCAGTTTTTCACGTGAGGGTTTGATTGGTTTGGTTGGTGTCTTTGGAGTTAAGGTTGTTGATTAACGAGAAAGACGTCCTAAGCTTTGTCAGAACGCCTTTCCACTTCACTACTCACCAGATATCAGTTGAACTTACCTATAAACGGAAACCAATTGTTACCTGATACCATTGGTTTCGATATCTGGGACTAGAGGAAGTTCCGTCGCCGTTATTGGTTTGGAAGTCCCAACCCAAACGTGGTGCAATGACAATATTTCCAAGGTTGACATCGGCTCCGAAAACTGCCCCGAGTGTATTTTTTCGAATGTCGTTTTCAAACTCCTGTTCCTGAACACTTGTAAAACCATCGCCTCGTTGAATATCCTTTTGACTCATCAAATAAGAATACTGCGGACCACCAAGAATAGTGATGTACTTAACGGGTTTGAACTGTACAAGAATCGGTACGTCAAGGTGATTTGTTGTTCGTTCAAACGAATAACTTGTTCCCGCAACCACACCAGAACCCTGAAAACCTTTTTGAGAATAGAGAACTTCCGGTTGAATCCCAAGGTACGTTCCAATCGGAATGGAAAGGAATGCACCTCCGGCGAAACCGGTTTTCGGGTCTGCCTCAAAGTCCTGACCTTCTTCGTCCCAAACATTAGAATAGTTAATACCACCTTTGATACCGAGTTGTAACTGATCCCTGGAGTCATCTTGCGCGTTCACGTTCATCCCGAACAGTGAAACGCATGCACAAAGCATTATCGTTAATTTTCTCATGACTGATAGTTTGAAGATTTACGACACACGTCCGAATACCATTCCGGTTGTGCCAGGTTACTGTCATAAAAAAACCTAAACGACTGGCTTATCAATACGTTACAGATGGTTTGACAAGTGCAGGCAGGGATATAAAAAGGTGGTTTCTTTTCAAATTGAAACACAAATTTTTCAAAATGACAATGTAGGGACAGATCGTTACCACGGCCAATCCCTACACGTATGTTGAGATTAATTTATTTCCAATTCTAATCCAACCGGACAATGATCGGAACCGTAAATATCGTTATGGATGGTTGCAGCCTTTACCTGAGGTAAAAAATGCTCGCTTACCAGGAAGTAGTCAATACGCCAGCCCACGTTCTTTTCACGAGCACCTCCGCGGTAACTCCACCAGCTGTATTTTACTTCTTCACCGTTTTTCGCACGCCAGGAATCGATTAATCCACTGGCAATGTAGCTGTCCATTCCATCGATTTCTTCCTGCATGTGTCCTGCGGATTTATTGTAATTCTCCTTCGGACGAGCCAAATCAATGGATTTATGAGCAACATTCAGGTCGCCACATACAATTACCGGTTTATTTTGTTCCAGCTTTTTCAGGTAAGCCAGGAAATCTCTGTCCCATTCCTGACGGTATCCCAAACGCAGCAATTCACTTCCTGAATTCGGAACATAAACCGTAACCAGGTAATAGTTGCTGAATTCGGCACAAATTACACGTCCTTCCTGATCGTGTTCAGGAATTCCCATATCATAAGTCACTGAAATTGGTTCCGTTTTAGAAAGGATGGCAGTTCCGGAATATCCTTTTCGTGCAGCTTCGTTCGCGTAAACAAAGCCATAGTTTAGCGGAGCTACTGTTTCTTTTACTTGCTCTACCGTTGCTTTGGTTTCCTGCAGACAGATAATATCGTAATCGAGGGCTTTAAGGTCCTGAATGAACGTTTTTCCGGCAATTGCCCGGATACCATTAACATTAAAGGAAAGGATTTTCATGTGGGTACAAATTTGAGGGATAAATGTAGTAAAAGAGGTTTGAAAAGCGTAAAAAATGGAACGGCATTTCGCGCTATTGCGAAAACCCAAAATCAGTAAAAAAATACCGTGAATAATCCCCCGACAATCAATTAAACCAGCCTATTGCCTAATTTTACACCATGCGTGAATTCGACCGGCAGACTTTACACGATTTGGAATTCAATCAGATTCGATCCTGGTTGGTAGCTTATGCTTTGGGTGAAACGGCTCAAAAGCGATTGCAAAACCTGTCACCATCCAATGATTTTGATAAGATCGAACAGGCGCTGCGGAGAACGAATGAATTCAAACAGATTCGAACCGAAGGTGAATCTTTCCCGAGCATCGAATTTGAAGAACTGCACGCTGAAATAAAACTGCTTCCTGTTCGAAATGCCGTATTGTCGCAGGAAGGTTTTATGCGGATTAGTCGTGCTTCTGACCTGGTAAATACCTTACTCCATTTCTTCGATAAACGTTCTCAGGATTATCCGGAATTGTATGCATTGCTTGATGAGGTATACTTCACTACAGAATTGCTGGAAGCGATTGACAAGGTGTTCGACCGAAAGGGACAAATCAGAAATGATGCATCACCGTTGCTTGCTGAGATTCGTCAGCAAATGCACGTGGTACGCCAACAGATTAGCCGACATTTTGAACGCGAATTGCGCAAGTACATGAAAGAAGGTTTTTTAGGAGAAACCAAAGAAGCATTTGTCAATGAGCGTCGGGTTCTTACAGTGCTGTCCACACACAAGCGAAAAGTGGGCGGCTCGGTTGTCGGTTCTTCCAAAACCGGAAGTTTGACATTTATTGAACCTGCTGCAACAATTCCGTTGAACAACGAATTGGAATTATTACTTGATGATGAGCGCAAGGAAATTTTCAGAATTCTTCAGGTGTTGACCGCGGAAATTGCTCATCATTTGCCATTGATTCAGGCTTATCAAAAATTGTTGACGGAGCTTGATTTCATTAACGCAAAAACAAAACTGGCACTTGATCTGGATGCTTCTTTGCCAGGCCTGGTTCGCAATACTCGCATTGAATTGATTGATGCGTTTCATCCGATATTGTGGAAGAACAACAAAGCGTTGGGTAAGAAGACTTATCCCCAGAATATTATCATGGATGCGAATAGTCGCATGCTCGTAATTTCCGGACCAAATGCCGGAGGAAAATCCATTACGCTGAAAACGATCGGTTTACTACAGATTATGTTACAGGCCGGATTACTCGTACCTGTCCAGGAAAACAGTAAGATGTGCTTCTTTCAGCAGGTGTTAACTGATATCGGTGACAATCAATCGATTGAAAACGAATTGAGTACTTATTCGTATCGTTTGAAGCGAATGAAGCATTTCCTGAATGTTTCCAATAAGAGAACACTGCTGTTGTTGGATGAATTCGGAACAGGATCTGACCCGGAATTAGGTGGAGCATTGGCCGAAGTATTCTTTGAACGCTTATACAACTGTAAATCGTATGCGGTTATTACCACGCATTATGCTTCCATTAAATTGAAAGCCGATCAGTTGAGAAATGCGGTTAACGGTTGTATGCTGTTTAATACGGAAACGCTCGAACCGATGTACCGTTTTTCCATCGGTCAACCGGGAAGTTCATTCACCTTTGAGGTCGCTCAAATGAATGGGATCCCATTGGAACTGATCGAAGAAGCAAAGGGGAAGCTCGATAAAAACCGCGTGAAAATGGATCGTTTGCTGAGCGAACTTCAAAAGGAGAAAACCTACCTGGAACGCTTGACGCATGAGCACATTGAAGCTCAGGAATTGGCGGAAGACGCACGGCAAACATTTCTGGAAAGGAAGGATAAATTTGAAGAACGACTCAAATCTCAGCAGGATTTCATTGATCGAAACAACGTCTACCTGAATGCCGGGAAGAAAATGAAGGCGTTCATTGATCGTTACCAAACCCGTACACGTAAAAAAGATGCAAATAATCTGCTATTGGAAGATGTTCGAAAGTACCTGTTAATGGAGAAATCGAAGATCGAAGAAGCGAAACGAAAGACCGAATTGATGAAGCCGACTCCGGTAAAAGTTGTCAAAGCGCGTCAGAAGAAACAAGCGAAGGAGGATGATCAATACCACCGCGAGAAGATCGTTGTGGGCTCAACGGTAAAAATGATCGAAACCCGTCAATCCGGAACAGTAGAAGAAATCAACGGCGCAATCCTGACAGTTGTGTTCGGTTTCATGCGTTTGAAGGTGACGCGGGACAAATTGATGTGGGTGAAATAAAGTCAAAAGTCAAAAGGCAAAAGGCAAAAGTCAAAAGTCAAAAATTGAATTAATTCCCATCGACTTTGAATTAGAAACATCTACCCGGATCTTCATATTTCTCTTAAAAATGTTTATCAATTTCTTGAATTACCGTTAACGGGCTAAAACGATTCAGTTGATTCACTTTGCGCTAAATACAACTTTTACTAGTTATGAAAAAAAGAATTGTTTTAGCGCTGATGAGCGTGTGTTTGGGATCGGCTGTTTGGGCAGATCAGGTGATTATTCCTACAGGATCGAGCTGGAAATACCTGGATAACGGATCCAATCAGGGAACTGCATGGAGAGGAACAAGTTTCAGCGATGTTTCCTGGGCAAGTGGAAATGCGGAGCTGGGTTACGGTGATGGAGGAGAAGCCACTGTAGTCAGTTACGGACCGAATTCAAGTGCAAAATATGCAACAACGTATTTCCGAAAAACGGTGTCTATTGCGGATGCGTCGTTGTTTACTTCTTACTCGCTTCAAATTAAAAGAGACGATGGTGTTGTCATTTATGTGAATGGAACTGAAGTGTACCGTAACAATATGCCTACGGGAACCATCGCATACAATACATGGGCATCATCAGCGGTAAGTGATGATGGGGCAACTTTTACTACCGTTTCGTTGCCAACAACCGGATTTGTGACGGGATCAAATACTATTGCAGTTGAGATTCACCAATCCGGAGGAACAAGTTCTGACATCAGTTTCGATCTTGGTTTAACCGGAATTGGCGGTGGATCAGGTACGAATGAGGTAGTGTATATGTGGAGTGGAGCGATTCAACCGACTTCTGCAGTTGTGGTGGCGAAAATGACCAGCGCGTCAACAACATGTAAATTAGTGGTGAGCACTTCGTCTTCGCTGACCAGTCCGATTCTTTCTGCAAATGCTACAGCTTCAGGCAGCAACAACCTGATGGCAAAAATGACCGTAACGGGACTTGCTCCAAATACAACCTATTTTTATGCTGTTCAGTCCGGAGGAATTACAGATAACTCTTCCGACGATATCGGAACATTCAAAACTCCGGCAAGTGGAGCGTTCAGCTACAAGTTTACTGTTGGGTCATGTGCTGTAAATTCCAATCATGAAATCTACAACCTCATGAATGCCAAGACACCTTTGTTCCATCTTTCTACAGGTGATATCCACTATGCGAATCCAAATTCCTCGACGGACATCAACGTTCACCGTTTGCCTTACGAACAGAATATGTTGTCGCAAACGCCAAGTAAAAATTTCTTCAAGGCAACAGCATTAGCGCATGTTTGGGACGACCACGATTACTGTGGAAACAATAGTAATGGGGCATCCGCGGGAAGAACGAATGCACGTTTGTCGTACCAGGAATACGTGCCGCATTACCCGCTTGCAGCAGGATCGGGTAATGTTCCGATTTATCAGTCGTTCACTGTTGGCCGCATTCATTTTATCTTATCTGATTTACGTTCGGAACGTACAAGTACTACAATGATGGGGGCAGCGCAAAAAACATGGTTCAAAAACGAGTGTTTGTATGCAAAGGCAAACAACCTGATGATTGCATGGGTGAGTGGTGTTTCATTCGGTGGAAACCAAACCGATAACTGGGGTGGATTTACAGCGGAACGTACAGAATTAGCGAATTTCTTCCGCGATAATGACATCAAAAACATGTTCATTATGAGTGGTGATGCACATATGCTGGCAATTGACAACGGAACCAATCACGATTTCTCTACAGGAAGCAATAATCCTAACGATTATCCGGTATTTCAGGCAGCCGGAATCAACAACAGCGGTTCTACGAAGGGCGGAACTTACAGTGAAGGCGGAACGTTCCCGAATCCGAATTCTTCCACAGGACAATACGGTGTTGTAGAAGTGACGGATGCAGGTGGAAGTAATATTACAATCAAGTTTACCGGATACCGAACAGCGGGGAATACTGCAAGCGAGTCGGTTCTGACTACGTATACCTTTACACGAACAATGTCCAGTGCAATTATGGCTTCGAATCCTGAATTTTCGGTTCGTTCAGTTCAACAGGGAATGGCTTCTCAGTTGTCGTGGGGAAAAGATGAGGCGGAAGGAAAATGGACTGTTGAAAGAAGTTCAGACAACGAACAATTCGAAGCAGTTGCGACTGTTGCTTCTGTTTCCACTCAGTGGATCGATGAGGAGGCATTAACAGGATGGAACTATTACCGCGTGAAGGATCAGGAAGGAAATGTAATTGGAGAGGAAGCAATTTACCTGACAGGGAAGTTGGACGTGACATTAGTACCGAATCCAGCTACAAATACGGTAACCGTTGGTTTGGATAATCTTCCTGAATCTGTAACGGGACGTTTCATTGTTTACAACATGAAAATGAAAACCGTACTTCAGGGAGAGCAACAATTCCAAAAAGGAAATAATCGATTCCAATTGGATGTTTCAACACTTGAAGCAGGTGAATATATGGTGAATCTGGTAGTGAACGGGATGGAAGTGACCGAGAAGTTGGTGGTTGTGAAGTAAGAGAAAATTGGTCATGTAAAACGTGTAGGGACAATGTCGCGACCTGTCCCTACACATTTTTATTTATTTCAAGAGTTCCTCAACTGCCTTTTTCAATTGCGCATCTTCACCTTTCAGCATCGTTGCGTAATCGTTTGCGATTTTAATATCGGGTTCACACTGATTGTTTTCGTAATATTTTCCATCCATAGTCATTACTCCGACTTGTGGAATTCCGAAAACCAGCGTATGGTCCTGAAGATTCTCCCACCAAACGGCAGTTCCTGTTCCCGGAACGGGCATACCAACCAATTTACCGATTCCAAGTGTTTTGTAAACCATCGGGAACATGTGTGCATCGGAATAATTTCCTTCACTCATCAGTACAATTGAAGGTTTTGTCCATTTTCCGCCCGGTTCAATCCCAATCTGATGTTCACGCGGAACGAAATTGATGTATTGTTTTCCGGACAGGAATGTTGCCAAATCGTCGTGCAGCCAACCTCCGCCATTGAAACGCGTATCTACTATCAGTGCTTTTTTGTTGATGTATTTTCCCATCACCTGATCGTAAAATTCGCGATAGCTTCCGTCATCCATTCCCCGAACATGCATGTAACCCAACTGTCCGTTGGATAATTTGTCGGTCATCGTCTGCATGCGTTTTACCCAACGTTGGTACAACAAATCTCCCATAGCAGATTGAGCTACCGGTTTAACTGTTTCCTCCCAGCGTTGTTTGGTATTGGGATCGTACAACGACAACAATGTATACTTTCCGGCCTTTCTGTTCAGGAACGGGTAATAATTTGTATTCGCCTCGATTGCCTGATTGTCAATCTTTTCAATGATCACACCGGCTTTAACTTTGGTAGAAGCGGAATGTAACGGACCTTTTTCAATCACTTCCTGGATTTTCAACCCCGATCCGGTGTATGAATCGTCGAAGAATGCACCAAGACTTGCCGTTTCATCCGGATTTTGGTGCTCAGGTCGGTAGAAACATCCGGTGTGCGAAGCATTCAATTCCCCCAACATTTCACTGCACATTTCTGCAAAATCGCGGTTGTTGTTGATGTGTGGAAGAAACTTCGCATAAACCGTTTTGTAGTAATTCCAATCGACCCCCTGCATATTGGAAACATAGAATTTCTCTTTCGTTTGACGCCAGATGTGCTCAAACAGGTAAGCGCGTTCTTTCGCTGCATCGCGGGTGTTTTCTGCGGAAAAAGGAATGTCCTTACGCTCACCTTTTTCCAAATCGATTTTCGCAAGTCGACCATCAACAACGATGTAAACATTTTTCATGTCTTTATCGAAAGAAGTAGCTCCAACTCCGCTTTCACCGAACTTCACCAGAACTTTGGTTTCCTGCTCCTTGAAATCGCGTACCCAAAGGTCTGAGCTTTCTCCGTAACTGGTGAAGTAATACAATTTGGTTCCTTCGTTATTCATAAAGGAGGATCCGAGGTAAGAGGAGTTTTCTGTCAGACGAACTTTGCGCATTTCCAATCCTTCTTTTTCAATGTTGATGGACTTTACTTCTTCTTCCTTTTTCTTATCGTCTTTCTTTTTATCGTCGGTTTTTTCTGCTTCGGATTTTGCTTTGTCGTCTGCTTCTTTTTTCTCTTTCCAAAGTTCGTAATCGGCTTTCTTCATTTTAAACAAATCGAATGCTTCCTGATTCAGGAAAAGGCCATAAGCATCGTATTGCGCTCCATGGCTTGCTACGTTTTTCATTCCGTGACGATTGGAATAGAACAATACCATATTCCCTTTTACATTAAACGTCGCTCCACCGTTATTGAACCCGTTCTGCGTTAAAGGGAATAACGGTTCTTTTCCGGTCACATCCAGCAAACCGATTTGCTCGCGCCAGTATCCATCCTGAAGGAACGATACCAGGAGGTATTTACTGTCAGGTGACCAATTGAATCCCTGGTCACCGTCGGCATATGAATAATTGCGATCGGCCGCAAGAACAGTTCTTGTTTTTTTTGATGCGACATTGTAAATGGCTACCGCAGTACGATCTTCGATGTATGCAATTTCTTTTCCGTCTGGTGAAAATGCGGGTTGAAAGTTCTCGTGTTCGTTAACCACCAGTGGTTCTTCGTTCAGAATGGTGGAAGAGTAGAAGTACTTCTCTTCACTCCGGACAAGTTTAGTTTGGTATAGACTCCATTTGTTGTTACGTTCGGAAGCATAAACCAATGTTTTTCCGTCAGGAGAGAAGGTTAATCCGCGTTCTTCTTCCGGTGTGTTGGTGATTCGTTTTGTAACACTGTTTTCCATTGAAACAACATAGACTTCTCCGTGTTCGATAAAAGCAACTTCTTTACCGTTTGGAGAAACTGCCAAATCCGAGGCTCCGGCGGATGTTGTTACAGTTTTGTATTCGGAATTGCGTTCAACCGTTTCAATTGAAATCTCCACTTTCTTTGGTTGTTCGCCAGTCTTTTGAGTGTAGATTTCTCCATCGAAGCCAAAACACAAGGTGTTGTTTTTATCAATGGAAAGAAAGCGTACGGGATTTTTATCGAATGTAGTTAACTGAGTTGCCGAACCGCTTCCGTCTGCTTTTTGTTTCCAAACATTAAAGCTTCCGCTTTTTTCGCTTAAAAAATAGATTTCGCTATCGTTCGCGCTCCAAACCGGGTTGCGGTCTTCACCGTTGAATGTAGTGACCTGCTTAAAATCTTTTGATGAAGTGGTATACGTCCACAAATCACGCGTTACCGATGAAGTGTGGTGCTTGCGCCAGGTATCTTCGTATCCTTTTTTATCCTGGAAAACGAGTTGAGTTCCGGCGTGATTGTATTTCACTTCCTCAACTGCGATGGATAGCACTTGTTTTTCACGACCACCTTCCAACGGAACACTGTACAATTCACCCAATGCTCCGTAAGGAAACTGGCTCATCTGAGCATTGTCCATGCGGGAAGCTGTAAAAAGGATTTCTTTTTTATCTGCACTCAAACATTGCGGGAAATCGTTACTGGAATGGAATGTCAAACGTTTTGGAGTTCCGCCTTTAATGGAGACGGAATAGATGTCGAAGTTGCCATGCAGATCAGAGGCATAATAAATCGTTTGGCCATCGTCAGAGAAAACCGGCATGAATTCATAGTTGTCGCCGGTTGTAAGTGGAGTTGCAACACCACCTGAAGAGGCGACTTTGTACAAATCGTTCTTGTAGCTGAAAACAATGGTTGTACCATCAGGAGAAATAACTGGGTAACGCATCCATAATGGAGTGGAAGTGGCGTCAATAGTGGCAATAGGTTTGAAGCTCATGAGCATAGCTCCTAACCAGAGGAAAGCAAAAAATCGTTTCATAAGTGAATTTGAACTCTAAAAATAGAAATATCCAGACTCAGGCGAATTGTCTGGTTTGGGATTTTAGTATTTATTGGATTTTGAATTGAATAGGCATTGAGTTACAGGTAGATAGGTTTCACTATTTCATTTAGCGGGAATTACCTGGTAATTCGTCGGGAAGTGGCGTCGATTCGGCGATATTGGTTTTGTTCTTTGTTTGAATTTTTGTAGCTTCAAGCACCCAAAGCCAAATAAAACTATGATTATCCGCGCATTCCAATTTGTTCTCCCTGTTTTATCATGCCTTGTCGCAAATGTTTCTTTCGCCCAAACTTCTCAATGGGAAAGAGAAAAGATTGCCGTTACAGTTGAAAATCAGCAACATGTTATTTTAGGGACGGCAGCTATCGAAGACAAAGCATGGGATACATTACAGCACCCGAAGTTCTGGCAGCAGATTATGTTGTTGTCTCCGGATTCTGTATTGCTGAACGTGGCTTCTACCCGACAAATTGTTGGGAAGATGTCGAATAAAGGATGGTTGGCGAAAACCGAAGCACAGAAATCGGCATTTCGTGATAGTGTGCGTATTGCAAATAAATTGCCGGAGGGTGAACGAATCAATGTGACGACAGGAAAGAACGATTTTTATCGTTTCGATTTGGTGTTTGAGAGCTTGCCAAAAGGTGTTGCCTGTTTTGAGGAAAATGGAGTTGATCCGTGGTACGCTCAGTCAATTTTATTGATTGAAAGTCCGGGCAAACTCGCGAAATCTAATGTTGGTGCATACGGTGCGTTCCAGTTAATGCCATCGGTTGCGCGTTCGTATGGTTTGGTTGTCAACAAAACGGTTGATGAGCGCAAGGATTTTACAAAATCAGCTTACGCGGCTTCACAGTTACTGAAGAAATCCTGTATTCCTTCAGCACGTTCCATAGCAACATCGGCGGGACTAACGGTAGACGAAAGTGCGATTTGGTTCCGTTTGTTGACGCTTCACGTTTACCACGCAGGTGCCGGAAACGTGAAGGCTGTAGTTGAGGCTTGTGGAAAAGTAGAATCCGGTGAACAACTCATTCAGAAGATGTGGGTGACTACTGCGGCAAGTTTTGGAAATTCTTCTCAGAATTACTCTCAGTTGGCATTAGCTGCACATTTACAGCTTTCGGAAATCGTCAAAACAAAAGCAACGTCCGTTTCTGCATTAGGACAGGATAAAAAGGCTCAGTAGGCGAATTCAAAAGGTTCAATAGTGTGCTAAGAGTTAATCCTTTACAAACATAATGCTCAATGAATTCACGCAATGACGTGTATTTTTCAGCGTGAAGAATTCTCCGGTAAACACGTGTCCCAAATGTCCGCCACAATTTGCACAAACGATTTCAATACGTCGTCCATCTGCGTCGGGAATGCGTTTTACGTTTGCGTCAATCTGATCGTCAAATGATGGCCATCCGCAACCTGAGTCGAATTTGTCCGAGCTTCTGTACAAAGGTGCTTCACAGCGGCGACAGACAAAGGTCCCACTGAGTTTTTTTCCGTTCTCATCAACGGGTAGTTTGTTGTATTCTCCTGTGAATGGATATTCGGTTCCCTTATGAACAATAATACGCTCTTCTTCGGTATTGAGCTTATTCCAGTTTTCTTTCGATTTCATATTCCAAGATACGAAAAACCCCTGACATCGGATTTCGACATCAGGGGCTGCATTATCGTCTTCAATGATTTTACATCATTGATAAGTTGTCGATCTCGTCTTTGAATGTCTGGTAGTAGAAATCGGAAACCAATTTCAACATGTTTTTCGACTTGTCTTTTGCCGTCAATACCAATGTACTTCCGTCACGTGTACACTCAATGGTAACAGATTCCATGATTTCCAGGACTTTGCTTTCCTTCGGAAGATCGAAGCTCTTCATGTCCATTTTCTTGAAATCAACAAACGCGAAGAAGGTATTTTCTCCGAACTTGTTTGCGAAACCGGGAAGATTGATTTTTCCTTTTCCGGCATTAGTAATGGAGTTCACGTAAATTCCGTCTTTTTTGAATCGAATTGCGGTATTGTCCATAATGTATGCGCCGTTTTTCTGAGGCATTCCCATCGTCATTGTTTTCGCCTGCATCGCCAGCATACCATCGCTTTTCTTCAGTCCAACGAATGCGTTGAATTCGAATTCCATTCCTTCTTTAGGTTTTCCAACGGCAACAAATCCGAAGTTTCCGCTCAGTTCTTTCATGAAGCTCTCACCTGCAGCCATCATCATGAACGACATTTCCGGTGACATTGCTTCACCCATCATGCGTGAATTGTTTGGAGCGAAATCCTTTACGAACGCCTCAAGTTTCTTCATGTCGATGTTTCCAGAAACTCCCATGTAAGCATTTCCGGATCCCATTTTTCCTTTCAATGCATCTCCATTTCCGTCTTTGAAAAACAAACGATCTTTCAGTTCGTCAGAGAACATGTTTTTTGACTCGATCGTCATTGTACCTTTTTCAAACTTAACAGCAGTACTTGTAAAACCATCCGCTACCAATTCGGCTAATTCCTTTTGTTTGTCTTTTGAAAGCATGCTCATTGCCTCTTTCGAATAAACACGCTCCAGTGAAACACCCACAACAGCGTCTGCTTCCGTTTCTATGATTTCTTCTGTTTTTCCGTCGCTTAGATCACCTTCAGTAGCGGCAAATGCTTCTTTGATGGCTTTCTTACCGTCGTAATCGCCTTTTTTGGAAAGAATAATAAACAGATTCTTGCGCACACCGAAGGTGACGTCGTTTTCCTGGAAATACTTGAAATCATCTGTCTTTTCCATAGCGTATCCCATTTCCTGAACAACGCTCAATAAGCTGTCTTCACCGGTTACATCAATTAGTCCGTAAACCGTTTCAGGTGTTCCGTCAATTGCATATGGTCCTTCTACAGCAAAGTACATTGGTCCGTCCAGTTTGAATGCCTTTTTCCAGGTCATTAATTGTGAACTGATTAACACATTAGCTTTCGGGATGTGTTTGTAGTCCAATTTGTTGAGAATGTTCATGATTGAAACATGCCCGAATACAGAAACATTCTTTTTACTCTGTACCAACGCAGAAAGAGCTTCTTTGGCTCCACGTTCTTTCGGGTCTCCGGAACACGAAGTTAAACCTATTGCAACCAGCAAAACCAATGCTTTGCAGTACACAAGAACAGATCGATGTAATTTCATAGATTGAGTGAGTTTATAACTTTACCAAATGTAACCTTTCTTTTTAATTCCGATCTTTGCCGTAGCTAAGATTTTTAAGTAACAACACGGATTGTGCACAGCATAGAACCATATTTCAATTGGAGGCATCTTTACATTGCTTCGGAAGATCCTCTTTCACCGTTTTACGAAAGGGAATACAGTGAATTTGAGTTTGTTGATCGAGTGTACAATTACCTGATCCATCCTCAGTGGGATAATTTTGGTTCGCGTACGTTGTTCATGAAGATTCTTTTTGTTGATTACGATGAACAGTTCGCGATTCTGGAGTTTATCGGTGAATGGAATGATGCGATTGAAAATGACATCATGACCTTAAAGCGTGATGTGCTGGAAACACTCATCGAACATGGAATTAATAAGTTTATCCTAATTGGAGAAAACGTCCTCAATTTTCATTATTCGGATGATTGTTATTACGAAGAGTTATTCGATGATGTGGAAGATGGCTGGATTGCCATGGTGAACTTTCACGATCACGTGATTTCGGAGTTCGAGCGTGCACGTATTGATCATTACTTCGTTATGGGAGGTGATCTGGAAGATATTGAATGGCGAACATATACGCCGAACCATTTTTACGAGCGCGTTTCAGAGTTGGTGATGAGACGGATTGGATGATTTGAAACAAAGTAGGGGAAGGTCGAAACCTTCCCCTACGGTTTTTATCTTGTATGTTGTCCGAATTAATTCACGTAGAATTTCTTCGTAACGAACTGGTTGTTTACTGAAATGTGTGCAACATACATTCCTGCCGGAAGTTGGTTGTTCAATTTCACGCTGAAACCATTTGAACCGTTTGCAACGCTTCCCAATTGCTCAAATTGTACCGACTTTCCTGCAATGTCAATAATGTTGATCGCTGCACTTCCGTTTTGTTTGGAATCGATTACCACGTTCAATGAATTTGTTGAAGCTGCGTACCCGATGTTTACTTCGGAAATCATACTGTTTTCTTCAACTCCAGCTGTAGAACCAATCGAAACGTTTGAAGTACGGATGAGATCTCCGTCATCGTTATTCTGAACATTTGTTTCGTTCGTCGCCAGATAGAAAGTAACGTTTCCAACGTTTGTTGCAGGAGCAGTCCAGTTGAATGTCCACGTAGAAATAGAAGTTCCTGAAGTGGTATGCGTAACGTATTTTTTACCTGCAGAGCCCGAAACAATTTTAGTATGAGTTGCGTCTGTGATAGTCATTGTTCCAGCCTGAGCATTGGAGCCATTCAAAGCAAGAATTTCGAAACCATTCTTAGAACTCGACGTGTTCATGGAGACAACAACAGTGTATGTGTCACCGGGAATGTAGTCTGTCACAGGACCGTTAGCGTCTGAAATTACGATGGTATTGAACCCGTTACCGGTTTGTACGGCTCCTGAGTGACAAGCGGTACAGTTTCCTTCACCCGGAGCACCCGTTCTTCCGGATGGAGCTCCACCGGTATTCTTGTGCGATTCAAGGTAATATTTTTCAAGTTTTTGTGAAGAGTTCCAGTTGAAACTCAGTAGGAGAGCAGAACTCACGAGCCCTGCAAGGAGGATGTAGTTTTTATTCATTTTCTAGTTTAAATGTCAACGTAGCGCATCCGCCCAAGGCGGACGGATGACTACGTTAGGAGTTACTTAATTGTTTTGTTTCCCGTTTTGGATCCAACACTGGAAAAGGGAAATCAGTGAATCGTTGAGCGCAGGCCCTCCCTGCGGCATGAGTTCAAACCCTTCGGCTCTCATAGCCCCAAGTGCCTGGCTTGCCTTGTCGGAGATTTCAGAATGTGTTGTGAACGTGTAACCTGTACTGTTACCCACATCATGACAGCTCAAACAGTTGTCATTAAAAATCGGTTGTATATCCTGACTAAACGAAACTGTATCCGAACAAGTTGGGTCAACGATAACAGCCTGTGTTTTATCCTTCGTACAGCTCGTGGTTGAAGCCAGAGCAGCTCCGAAGACAAGAAAAAACGCCAGTTGCTTCATGCTAATCTTTTGATATTAATGATTTGAATGTCATCCACGACAACGCCGGGAAGAATAAGATTGGAATAAAGAACGTATTGAAGTAGTCTTCCATTCCGGCAACACTTGGGTCTTTGAACGTTGGATTCGGCATTTTCAACTGGAAGAATACCAATCCGATTACTGCTCCTGATACAAGGAGGTTTGTGAAAAACGTTGCCCATTTATCCTTTTTGACAGTCTTCGCAAGCACAGCGTAAACCAACGAAGTTCCAATACACAACATCGTATTGTATCCCAGCAGGTGAATAAACGATGCGCCTTCTGAAAAGTCCATCGTAAGAATTGTGGCGTATACTTTAGTATACATTACGCTGACCAATGTCCCGAAAAGGGAAGCAATAAGTGCAATAATGAAAATTCGTACAAACATAGTTTTACTTTTTAGCTACAGGCAAGCTGTATTTAATGTTCATTACATCAGGAACGGCATCACTTTTCTTACCAACCTTGTAATCAATTCTGTTTACGCTGAACGTTCCTGAAAAAGTTACGTCAGTTCCGGACTTGGTAACTTTCGCCGGAATTGTTTTGTCCTTTGTAACACCTTTCATTGTCAACTTACCGGTAATCTTGTATTCAGTACCTGATTTTTCAATCTTAGTTGATACAAACTTAATATCAGGGTATTTGGTTGCATCAAACCACTCCGCAGTTTGTGCTTTTTTATTCTGCATACCATTTCCTGTATTGATTGACGAAACCGGAATCTTCAAATCGAACTTTGAATTCGCTAAATCGTTCTCGTCCCATTTCACGGATCCGGTGATGGTTTTAAAGTTTCCGCTCGGGTCTTTACTCTCAAATTTGATAGAGTGTGTGTCTTTGATTTTGTAATCTGCCGGTGGTGCATAGGTCACAAATGCCGAAGCTGCTAGTAGAACCACTGCAAGAATCGGATAAATTGCCTTTTTCATGTCTGTGTTTTTTTTAGTTGTATGTTATTTTATTCTTTCCTTATTCAATTGCGTAAATCCTTATTCACGCTCGAACTTCCTACCGATGCAAAAACCTAGCCTAAATTGACCTTTGAGCCAGTCTTCCTGCGTATTGGTAATGAATTGCGTTTCACCGAATCCGGTTGAATTGGTGACATAAATTGTAAAGTTGTGGCCGAAGGTGATCCACTCAATAGCGAAGCCGAGACTGTTCTGGTAGTTCGTTCGCAAATTCGGATCTGCCATGCAGTGGTAGTATTCTGCAATGAATCCTACTTTTTTAGTAATTGACCAGCGGAATGCACCTCCCATTGCAAAGATGGTGTTTTGGTCATCGCTTGCCACGTAATTACGGTGAACAACTGTTGGCATCAAAGAGATACTCAGTTTATCCGCAAAATTTCTCGCTATATTCAGCTGTGCCGAATACGCCAGACGATGAACCTGCTTCGGGAAGTAAGCAACCTGAGAAATATCGGATGACGCTTTCATGTACGTATAACTTGAAGTTCCAAGTACGGCTAATGAAATCGGCATGTTTTCTCTGTCCTGATGCAAAATGCGGTATTTGGTGAAGCCATCAACCAAAGCACGGTACGGATTTCCGTTTCCTTTGGAACGCCCCAAACCGATCATCCATTTGTCCGTAATACCGTATTCAAAGGCCAGACGAATGTCGGATGAATTGTCCAATCCATACCACGTTTGAACACCTCCATTAGATCCGGCTAAGTCTCCGAATCGGTGCTCTACGCGAAATTCCAGAACTCCTTTTCGTAACGTTTCGACAGAATGTCCGCTTACTATACGTGTGGATTCAAATGTTTCAACAGGAGGAATATACTCCTCGGTAATTTCTTCCGTGATTTCTTCGATCACAGCCGTAGTGTCTTCCTGTGCAAAAGCAAAGCCACCTGTAAAGGCGGCGGAAAATAGGCAAAGTACTGTAGTAATTTTTGAAAAATTCATTCTAGTGATTTGGATAAAAGTACTGGAAAAATTAGTCACCATGGTATTAAAATTAAATGAATTTGTTGGAATCACAATTGTTTATACATTTGTTAAAATGTTACTTATGAGATCTCTACTGTTATTTACATCCTTGATTATTACGTCGTTAGCTCAGTCTGCAGAGGCGTCCGTGTCGTTCACCGTTGAGTGGATTTTTATGAATGTCGAGGAAGGCTATGATCATCAGAACAGGATTGAAGTTTTTATTGACGGTAAAAATGTGGGAACCAGTGAGGCGTTCAATGAGACTGAGTTAGGTTCTTTTACGGTCGACGTTTCAGCTGGGACTCATAAAATTTCAATTGTGAATCATGCACTCTATGAAGGTCGTTGGGAAGAGCATACTATCGCAAACAATTATTCGATCGATGCTACGGCGGAGCTTTCTCACAAGTTCAGCGGTTCGGAGAAACTGAAATTGGTTTGGGATTTGGACGATGCGGATGATCCGTTAACTTCTTCCTGGAGTAAGGGATCTTCAAGTGCGGCAAGCTCAGGTTCCACGTTAACAGCAAAAGAGGTTCCGCTTACCATTTCATGGAAATACATCAATGTTGTGGAGGGTTACGATCATCAGACGCGTGTTAAAGTATATGTTGATGGCAAATTGATTGAGACTTCAAAGACCTCTGTAGAATCTAAAGGTGGAACACTCACTACGAAAATTCCATCGGGGACACACAAATTGCTGGTGATGACTGAAGCGTATTATGAAGGTGGATGGGAAGAACACACGATGGAAAATGACTATTCCGTTGACGGTTTTGTAGAGAAGGAGGCGAACTTTAAGAAAGCGACGAAACTTACGGTAGTTTTCGATATTGATGCTGAAGACAGCGAAGTTAGCTGGAAATAGAACTTACGTTTTGTGTGGTAAAACTTGCCTACTTTTGTTGGCAATATGCGCTACGCAATTGAATTAGCCTATAACGGTACGAATTACTGCGGTTGGCAGGAACAGCCGAATGCTCCCAGCGTTCAGGCTGAGTTGGAATATGCATTAACGCGACTCAACGGTAATCGTGAATTGAAAGTCGTGGGTTGTGGTCGAACTGACACGGGTGTTCATGCCTCATACTATGTTGCTCATTTGGATTGGAACCTTGAAATTGACTGCGATTCCGTATTGTACAAGTTGAATAAAATGCTTTCGGACTCCATTGCAGTATTTGCTATTCAGCCTGTTTCCGAAGAGTTTCATGCACGTTTTTCAGCAACCTCCAGAAGGTATCATTACTTCCTGCATCAGAGCAAATCTGCATTCCTCCCGAATAGCTTGTATTTTCAACAAAACCTGGATTTTGATGCGATGAACATTGCTGCAAAGGATTTGTTGGGGACAAAGGATTTTACTTCATTCTCGAAACTCCATACGGATGTTAAAACCAACATTTGTACGGTGCGAACTGCCGAGTGGATTCCACAGGGCGAACAATGGTGTTTTGTGATCGAAGCTGATCGTTTTCTGCGCAATATGGTTCGTGCCACTGTGGGAACATTATTGGATATTGGCCAGGGTAAACTTGCTGTGGATGGAATTCCTGAAATTCTGAGCGCAATGGATCGGGGAGAAGCGAAACTTTCGGTTCCGGCGAATGGTTTGTTTCTCGCGGATGTAAGGTATCCGGAGGAATTGTTTACCCGAACCGTAATCGTATAAAATGAGTAGGGGAAAGCTACACCTTCCCCTTATATTTTTTCAATTGATTTTGGACTGATTATTCCGCAACAACAATAAAGTTGTTTTTCTTTCCCTTTCCAAGCAAAATAAAACGATCGTTGATGAGGTATTTCGCATCAATAATTTCCGTTTCCGAGATTTTGTCTTTGTTTACCGAAATAGCATTAGCCTTCAATTCACGTTTCGCTTCACCGTTAGAAGATAAAAATCCGGTTTTTCCTGCAAGTAGGTCAACAATACTAATTCCATCGTTAATTTCTGATTTAGAAACGGTTGCCTGAGGAACTCCTTCAAAAATGCTTAGAAAGTCTTCGTTCGATAGCTTCATTAAATCTTCCGAAGTTGATTTCCCGAATAAGATGTTCGAAGCAGCGATTGCCGTTTCCAACGCTTCTTTACCATGAACGCGTTCGGTTACTTCTTCAGCAATTGCTTTCTGAAGCGTACGTAGGTGTGGAGCTTCATTGTGTTGCGCTTCCAAAGCTTCGATTTCCTCTTTACTTTTCAGTGTGTAGAAACGGATCAGTTTCACTGCGTCTGCATCTGTTGCGTTTAACCAGAATTGGTAGAAAGCGTAAGGTGAAGTTTTATTCGCATCCAGCCATACAGTTCCCGATTCTGTTTTTCCGAATTTTCCGCCGTCAGCCTTTGTTAACAACGGACACGTAAACGCGTATGCTTCACCGCTTACTTTTCTTCGAATTAATTCCGTTCCGGTAGTGATGTTTCCCCATTGGTCAGAACCTCCGAATTGAACTTTCACTTTTGCCGTGTTGTACAAGTGAAGGAAATCGTAACCCTGAAGTAACTGGTAGGAGAACTCGGTAAACGAGATTCCCGTTTCAATGCGTTTCTTCACGGAATCCTTTGCCATCATGTAGTTCACAGTAATGTGTTTACCGACATCACGGATGAATTCAAGGAAGGAGAAGTTCTTCATCCAGTCGTAGTTGTTCACCAATTCAGCTTTGTTCTCTCCATTCTCGAAATCAAGGAAACGTTTGAGTTGCGCTTGAACAGAAGCTACATTGTGTTGCAAAGTTGCTTCGTCCAACAGATTTCTCTCTGCCGATTTTCCGGAGGGATCTCCCACCATTCCGGTTGCTCCACCAACCAGTGCGTATGGTTTGTGTCCTGCTAGTTGAAAGTGTTTCAGGAGCATGATTGGTAATAGGTTACCAACATGAAGTGAGTCTGAAGTCGGATCAAAGCCCACATAACCCGAAGTCATCTCTTTCAACAATTGTTCTTCCAGGCCTGGTGTACAATCCTGTACCATTCCTCTCCAGCTTAGTTCTTCGATGACATTCTTTTTCATGTGTTCTATGATTTTGAATTGCAAAAATAGGATTTCCCACGGAGGTTCACGGAGGAAATACGGAGGAATTTATCGGATGTTCGGTTATCTAAAAACTTCTGCGTTGTTCTGTGAACGTATGTGGGAGATTTTCCCCGGAATCACTATTTTTAGTTCATGCTGCAAACACGACGAGAGATTGCCTTTATGGTGATGGCGGGTATTTTCATCACCAGCGCCATTGTTGCCGAATTGATTTCCTGTAAACTGGTTGATATGGGGCCCTATCTGGCTCCGATGATTGCCGGGATTGTTCCATGGCCGATTGTTTTCTTGCTAACGGATGTTATGAACGAGTATTTCGGAAAGAAGGCAGTTCGAAGACTTAGCTGGATTACGGTTTCGCTCATTGGGTTCTGTTTTTTGTTGGTATTTATTGCTGTGAAGTTACCGGTGGCAGAAGGTTCATGGTTGTCGGATACTGAATTTCAAAAAGCCTTTGGAGGTTCGCTTTGGATCATGGTCGGAAGTATTACTGCGTTTATCGTTTCTCAGTTACTGGATGTCCAGTTGTTCGTTCTGTTCAACAAATTGACCAATGGAAAAATGATCTGGCTGCGAAGTACTGGCTCAACTGCAGTATCACAATTGGTAGATTCCTATACGGTGTTGTTCATTGGATTTTGGCTTCCGGGAGTTTTACCCCTGAAGATGGTTTTGATTCTTGGAATTACCGGGTATGCAACTAAGCTCGTTATTGCAGTTGCGTTAACTCCCCTTGTGTATTTGATGCATTATTTGGCCGGGAGTATTTTGGGGGATAAGCAGACTGCGGTTGAGGATATCGGAGATGATTTATTGAATTCCTAATCTCTATAGTTCAATCTGTAAGGCTTAATTTGAGTTCGTTCAAGGAAAATAAGTGCCAATTTATCCTCAGTAACTGAAAGAATCGAAAAAAAGTACTTTTCATATTCGCTTTGAATGGTCATGGTATACGCCATAGGATCGATTGAACAGTTGCCCATAGTGTACAGGTATACGCCATCAACGATTCCCTGAATCGGACTACTGTTATCACTTTCATTTTGAGTAATTTTAATAGATTGCTCCATAGATCCTGTGAATACACCCTTTTTGAGTTGAACGTTAAGTTGAATTCCGTCAAAATGATGAATGTGTAGATCCTTTCTGTATAAAACGATAGTATCGTTGGGTTTAAGCTCTGTTTCTTCCCATTCAAAAGAGGTTTGCCAGGATCCCAATAATTTTTCCTCCAAATGTGTGGAATCAACAGTTGGCCGATAAATTTGGCAGTTCATAACATGGATTTCATCAAGCCCTCCGGATGACATCCATTCCTTTAAGCGGAGTTCCGAACCGCCGTATTCAATAGTGAATCGCTTGAAATCGGATGATTTCTTTCGGTGTTGGTGAAAAGCAGTCAATTCCATTTCGCGAAGTACAGAATCGTAGATCAACGTGAACTTATAACCGTTGTTAACTGAGCGATAGAACCGGGATGGTGGCGAAACGAAATAAATGGAGTCCCGGGTAACCCTCAGGCGGTATACATCATCCGCGGCAACATAGAATTCCTTTCCCTCAGTGTATTCGGATTCGTAGAAACTCGTTCCCGACAAATACCAATCGCCGATAATTGCTTGTGGAACGGAATCCATTTTGTGAACATACGGGGGAATTTGGCCGAAGCCAACGTGTGCGAGGAGTACGAATATCAATAAGCAGCGCATGAGATGTTAACGCTGAAATTAAATGTGTGTTACAATTTGATTACTTCGTCAACGACTTGAACACTTCTTCCAATGACTTCTCTTCGATGCGAAGTGTCAACACCAATAAATTGTTTTGCTGTGCGAATTGTGCAATCGAACGACGCAAATCTCCGGAAGACGCCTCGATGAGATAAGAAGAGTCGCCCACTTTCTCGACCTTGGTTACATTTTCGATTTTGTTCAGTAAGTTCTTGTTCACTGTTCCTTCGAATTCGACATACACCACCTGAACGTCTGTTTCGTGCTGTAAGTTAGAAGATAAGTCATCTGCAACCAGGTTTCCGCGACGAATAATGATCACGCGGTCACAAATTGCTTCAACTTCCTGAAGAATGTGTGTTGAAAGCATTACGGTTTTCTCTTTACCGATACGTTTGATCAATTCACGGATTTCTACCAACTGGTTCGGGTCGAGGCCTGAAGTTGGTTCATCAAGAATTAAAACGTCCGGATTGTGGATGATCGCCTGGGCCAAACCAACTCGCTGACGGTAACCTTTCGACAACATCCCGATTTTTTTATTCTGTTCAACTTCCAGTCCAACCAATTTGATCATTTCCTTCACGCGCTCACGAACATTCTTGATTTTGTAGATGTTACCGACAAACTCAAGGTATTCTTTCACATACATATCCAGGTACAGTGGATTATTTTCCGGAAGATAACCGATGTGTTTTCGCGTTTCTATCGAGTCAATTGAAACTTCTTTTCCGCACACCAGAATGGTTCCTTCAGTTGCCGGAATGAAGCCTGTAATCATTTTCATTGTCGTCGATTTTCCGGCACCATTCGGTCCGAGAAAACCTACAATCTCCCCCTTTCCGATTTTAAAAGAAATGGAATTTACTGCGGCCTGTTCGCCATAATATTTCGAAAGATTGGTGACTTCAATTGACATAAACTCGTGTTTGGCTACGAAGATAACGAATGAAGACGAATAATGGTTAGAGCGAGAAGGTGCAGAAGACAATAGACAGAAGATAAAAGACAGTAAAATTGTTGTTGTGACAGTTTCTGGTCTATATCTTCGGTCTTTAGTCTCACGTCTTTTGTCTACTTTTGAGGCATGTCGCAAGTGCAGGGAAAAGTTCTGAAGTCTACCGGAAAGTGGTATCGCGTTTTACTTGAAGACGGGAACGTCATCGATTGCAGGGTGCGTGGAAAACTGAAATTGGAAGGCTTGAAAACGACGAATCCGATTGCCGTTGGAGATACCGTTTTTCTTTCCGATTCGCGGGACGAAGAGGGTAAAGGTGTAATCGAAGACTATAAGATTCGCGAGAATTTCATTGTCAGAAAGAGCACCAATCTTAGCAAGCAAAAACACATTCTTGCATCCAACGTAGACAGAGCTTATTTGGTGGTGACGCTGAAACATCCTGAGACGCACACTGTTTTTATCGATCGTTTTTTGGTTGCTGCCGAATCGTTCCGAATTCCCGTTACCTTACTTTTCAATAAGATTGATTTGCTCAAAGGGGAGGAATTAATTGATCTGGAAGCGATGATGGACATGTATCGAACAATTGGATACACCTGTGAGGCGATTTCAGTTACGGAAAACAGAAATATTGATTTTTTAAGAGACGAAATCAAAGACAGACAGGTAATGATCGCCGGACATTCCGGAACAGGTAAAAGTTCCCTGGTGAATTTACTTGATCCAACCCTTGAACTGCGGGTAGGAGAAATTTCGTCAGCTCATTATCAAGGGCAACACACCACAACATTTGCGGAAATGCATCCATTACAAAGTGGTGGGTTTATTATAGATACGCCGGGAATTCGTGCTTTTGGAATTGTGGATCTGGATAAAGAAGTGATCTCACATTATTTCCCCGAAATGCGCGATGTTATTGGAGAATGTAAGTTTCACAATTGTCAGCATTTGAATGAGCCTGCTTGTAAGGTGAAAGAGATGGTGGAGTCCGGGGAGATTTATGAGTCGCGGTATTGGACATACGTGCAGTTGATGGAAGGAGATGATGAAGATGTGCACAGAAGGAATAAACGAGGGGTGTAAATCAATGAAAACATCAGTAAAATTAGGGGTTGGACCTGATATTGCAATAACAGGCCGAAACTTGAAACTTCGCGATTAATTTTCACTAAACACATGAGACTAGTCATTCAACGCGTCAGCGAAGCATCTGTAACCATTGAAGGAAAAGTGAACGGGAAAATCACCGCCGGACTTCTGGTATTGCTTGGGATCGAACACGAAGATACTACTTCGGACATCGAATGGTTGGTTTCCAAATTGGTGAACATGCGTATTTTCGGTGATGATGAGGGTAAAATGAATTGTTCCGTAATGGATATTAATGGAGGGATATTGGTAATCAGTCAATTCACATTGCATGCTTCAACAAAAAAAGGAAACAGACCCGGATTTACGGCCGCAGCCCGACCAGAAATTGCGATTCCGTTGTACGAAGAATTCATTACTCAAACCGAGATTGCACTGGGTGAAAAAGTTCAAACCGGAATCTTTGGTGCAGATATGAAAGTTGCTTTGGTGAATGATGGACCGGTTACTATTATCATTGATTCAAAAAACAAAGAATAATGAAAATTTCAGAAGCACAACAACAGATTGATCAATGGATCACTACAATTGGTGTTCGTTATTTTAATGAATTAACCAATATGGCAATGCTTACTGAAGAAGTCGGAGAGGTTGCGCGGATCATTGCTCGTCGTTATGGTGAACAAAGCGAGAAAGAATCCGACAAGAACAAGGATCTCGGTGACGAAATGGCGGATGTATTGTTCGTTCTGATGTGTCTTGCTAATCAAACCGGTGTTAACCTGGAAGAAGCGCTAAAGAAGAACCTTGAAAAGAAAACAAACCGGGATGCTGATCGTCATCGAAACAACGAGAAGTTGAAATAGTTATTCCTTGAATCCGATTCGCGTGGCTCGTTTTAGAAGTCTTCCTTTATTCATCCAATGAATCGAAAATTCATTTGGGACAATCTGTAGACTTATTTTTTTGTGAAAGCCCGAACGAGAAAAAAGATCCCTGCAATCAGGCTAATTATTCCAGCAGCCAGGGCTACTTGGTTATGCGGATTGAGAACAACAATTGCTCCGATTGCAATGAGAAAAACGGACAGAATAAAACGGCCTCCTCCAGAAAAAAGAACCGCAATGAATTCAAACAATTCTTTCATTCGTCAGTTGTTGAGCCACGAGTTTGTCGATTGGAAACATGAACAGGTCTTCGTGAAGTTCGTCCATGGGAACCCATCTGAGTAGTTCATCTTTTTCTCCTGTACAAGTGGCGTCCGTTAACGCTTGTCCCAAGGTAAAACGGTAATAAATTGAAATGATCTGATCGTTTTCGGAGAACGCTGATACCTGAAAAAAATCTGTGAGGTAAAATAAGTCCGTTATTTGTACTTCCAGACCAAATTCTTCCTGCATTTCACGGATCAGACAATCTTTTGTTCCTTCTCCCCAGAGTAATCCGCCTCCGGGGAATTTGGTAAATGTCACACCCTTATACGTCTCGTCTGAAACCAGAACATGATCCTGTTCGTTTACGCAGACACCATATACACGGATGTTGAATTGCTTCATTGTTTGGTTTTTTGAAAGACAAAAAGAACTTAAACAACTAAATCTGTTGGCACGTCTTAATTGTTTTGACATTTCTAGTTTCTAGTCTCTAGTCTCAAATCCATTTATTGCTCCAGAATCGCTGAAATGTTCGGTTTGAAGTATAATTCCGACTTCAATACTTTTCCATCTTCACGGTAGATTGGTTTACCATCCGCATCCAGTTTGCTCATGTTGGAACGTTGAATCTCTTCAAAAACTTCAGCGATTTTGTGTTGAAGCCCATGCTTTAAAATTGTTCCGCACAAAATGTACAACTGGTCTCCCAAAGCGTCAGCGATTTCAACGATATCTCCATTCTTAGCTGCTTCAAGGTACTCTTCGTTTTCCTCTTTCATAAGGTTGTACCGCAGTTGAATATCGGATTCGCTTAACAGTGCCGTTGGCTCATAATTGTTCGGAATATTGAATGCGTCATGGAATTGTTCCACTGCTCCGATGGTATCTTTTAATGTCATTTGCTTGCGATTTGTACAAAGATATTATGCGGTCAACGTTTCCCGCAAATGAAGTTGTTACTTTGTTTCAACAAAAAAGCACCCACCTTGCGATGAGTGCCTATGATAGGATTTTTGATATCTCTTAGTGGAACAGGTGCATGAAGTAGTACACCAGTGCCGCCAGCACCGCCGAAACCGGAATGGTTAAGATCCATGCCCAAAGCAGGTTAATGGTAACACCCCAGCGAACCGCACTTAAACGTTTTGTTGCACCAACTCCGATAATAGAACCGGTAATTGTATGTGTAGTTGAAACCGGAATACCGAATTGAGATACAGTAAACAAAGTCAATGCTCCCGCAGTTTCAGCACATACACCTTCCAATGGAGTCACTTTCGTGATTTTTGTTCCCATTGTTTTTACAATTTTCCATCCGCCCATCAGGGTTCCCAGACCAATCATAATGTAACAGGAAAGCGCAATCCAGTAGGGCATAGTGTCACTGTTTACTTTCGACTCCAGTTTGTGCCCTTCTTTCAACTCACCTTCTTTTCCAATGTAAGGAGCAAAGAATCCGGCGTAACGGTATTCAGGATTCAGTTCTTTCTTTTTAAAGATCACTTCATCCGTTTCGTAATCGTAAATCTCGGAACCTTTTGAATAAACCAGAAGTGTACTCAATTCTTTTCCGGCTTTCTTGAAGTTCTCCTTTTCTTTCAAAGATGAAAGGAACGGGTTACTTTGATCAGCCTTTGCGTTCAATTCTTCGTCATCAAACAATACTTCTTCCGTTGTAAGATCAATGATGTCTTTTCCATCCTGATAAACGATGTGACCGTCAACTTCTGCAACTTTCGGCGAGAATTTCTTGATTTTACCTGAATCGTCTTTGTACTTAATCTGTACTACTTCAGCAACCTGGAGGTAGGATGGAACATCTTTTCCTTCCTGACGCATGGAGTTCGCATATACGATCAACGCTGCACAAATAATCCCCATTACTTTCTGTGAGTCAGCTCCACCATGGCCAAGTGAAAAGGCTGCAGAAGAAAGTAGCTGAAGACGTTTGTACATGATGGATTCACGCATTGCACTCTGGCGACGACCAAAGAATACCTGGTAACCGATATACGTGATAAGGAAAATCCCAAGCGTGATTCCGATGATCCAGATCATTACCGGTTTCAAATCGATGTAATCTTTGTAGTACCAGGAAGCGTAAACGGTTCCAACAGATAACAAAGTTGCCCAGATCATTTTCTTAATGAAAGAACGTTGGATGGTTACTAACGCAATAAGGAATGCGATGATACCACCAATCAATGGCGCAAGGAAAATGAACAACAACGGCTTGATAATCTCTTCCATTTTCAATACGTCGAAACCAGCATGAGCTACCGCAGCACCAGCAAATCCACCGATCAATGTGTGCGAAGATGAGGAAGGAAGTCCTAACCACCAGGTGAACAGGTTCCATGCACTTGCAGCAATCAATCCGGCAAGAATTACCCAAAGGTCAATAACCGAATTGTCTACAGTTTTTGCAACGGTGTTACCAACACTCATGTCGAAAACCCAAAACGCCGCAACGTTGAAAACTGCCGCCCAAAGTACCGCCTGAAATGGCGTAAGTACCTTTGTGGAAACCACAGTTGCAATGGAGTTTGCAGCGTCATGGAAACCGTTTACCAGGTCGAATAACAAGGCAACGATAATAATGACTACTAATAAGGTAAACATATCTTAGATACTTAGGTTATGCTTAAGCGTATTTTACTACGATAGATTCGATCACGTTACCTACATCCTCACACTTGTCAGTTGCAACCTCAAGGATTTGGTAAATTTCTCTTTTCTTGATCAGGTCTTTTGCGTCGATATTTGATTCAAACAGACGCTCAATGCTCAAATCGAAAATGTCGTCTGCCTGGTTTTCGATAGAGTTAATTTTGATGACACATTCAATGATTTTCTGCGTGTTTTTAAGGTTACGCAATTCCTTAACAGATGCATTCACTGCAAGAACCGCTTCCTGAATAGCATCTGCCATTTTAAGGATTCCCGAATCATTCGGGTCAACTTTGTAGAAGTTGATTTTCTTCGCTGAAGCGTAGATATGGTCAGCAATGTCGTCCAATGATGTTGCCAAAGAGTGAATGTCTTCACGGTCGAACGGAGTAATGAAGTTTTTCCCCAATTCCATGAAAATTTCGTGCGTCAAATCGTCATTCTGATGCTCCAGATCTTCCATCTCTTTAATGATGGTAGCACGAACGTTAAAATCGGATTCGTTTACACACTGAACCAGTTTTCCTGCAATTGCCTCAAGGTTTTGAGATGCTTGTTCGAACAATGAGTAAAATACGCGGTCTTTTGGTAGAAAGAACTTTAATAATCCTGATGCCATGTTGTTTTAATTTTTTCGTTGCGACAAAAGTACTTTCATCCTGTACTTGCCCAACCCAGAAATAAAATGTTAACGTAAAGGTAAAGTGAGGTTGTTTTTGACGTGTTTCAATAGCTAAACAACAAAACATTAAGATTATCAGTGCTTTACAAGAAGATCAATATTAAGTTAATGTTAACAAACGAAGTTTGACGTTAAGGTGTTTTGATTTTTTGAATCCAAAAAAAGGAAAAAAACACTCAAATTTTCATCTAATGTTAAGCCAATATTAACCGTATTATCAAAATATTATAAAACGATTTAGCTAGTGTTAACTCAGTGTGAAGGACTTAGTTTTGCCCAAAAATTATTTCTGATGAAACGCACATTCATACTTTTATTTATCTGTTTACCAGTGGTTTCAATGGCTCAGGGTTGGGCGCCTAATACGTATGATCAGCTTGGAACATGGCAGACGCTTAATGTCAAATACGAAGCGCACCCGAAAATCAATTGGTTTGCTGAAGGGCAGTTTCGTAGTCAGGAATTTTACAACGATATTAATTACTGGGAGGTAAAAACATTCGCCCATTACATCTTTACGGATCAGTTTGCCGGTGGATTAGGTGTAGGAACCTATCATCAGTATATGGATTATGAAAACTTCAGCACGCCACAAAAGCAAAGTGAAGTTCGCGCCTGGCTTGAATTTACAATGAAATCTAACGGTGGAAGAGTTAACTTTGACCACCGATTCCGATTCGAAGACCGATTCATTCGCAAATGGAATACGTCAACGCAGGGATTTGATGAAAATTATTCTTCTTTGGCTGTGAACGATGATGACAGATACCGTTTTAGATACCGGATTCAGGCAAATGTTCCGTTGAACCATAAAACAATGACAAAGTCAACGTTCTATTTTAATGTTTCAGATGAGGTAATGTTTACGCACAAAGCACCATTCTTCAATCAGAACCGATTTTTTACCGGATTAGGGTACAAAATGAATACAGCTTCCATTCAGATTGGAATGATGCATCAATTCCTTCACCTGAATACATCAGAACGTAGAAAAGATTATTTCCAAATCACATTTAGCAAAGTAATTCACCGCGCGAAGCAATAGATTTTCGCGATAAACACCAGATATGAAAAAGTTAATTGCACTTGTTTTTCTCTTTAGTGGATTCTCCGTTCTTGCTCAGAAAGCAAGCGAAACAATGATCTACACAAAATCTCAAAAAGGAATTGAATTTGTTGCAAAGGACTCGATCTTCTCCATGAGATTCCAGTTCAGAATGCAGAACCGTGCAGGGTTTCTCACACGTTCCGAAGACGATCTTTCTGCGGCATCATATGAGTTCCGTGTTCGCCGACTTCGATTGAAAATGGAAGGATTTATCTATAATCCAAAGGTGACATACAAAATCCAGCTAGCTCTTTCACGAGGTGATATGGATTGGGACATGACACAAACTTCGAATGTAAATACAAGTGTTAACATTGTCCGCGACGCGGTGGTATATTATGAACCGATTCATGATTTGAAATTTGGTTTCGGTCAGACAAAACTACCAGGTAATCGTCAGAGGGTGGTGTCTTCGGGTGATCAGCAGTTCGCCGACCGCTCCATTGTTAACGCAACGTTCAACATGGATCGCGATTTCGGTTTTTTCGGGAACTACAAAAAGAACTATTTTGCATTTGCAGCTGCTTTGACTTCCGGTGAAGGACGTAACAGTACACAATCGAATAGCGGATTGAGCTACACCGGACGTTTTGAATTGACTCCATTCGGAAGTTTTACCGGAAAGAACGATTATGTTGAGGGTGATCTTGAACGCGAAGTAAAACCGAAATTGTCTTTCGGTGCGTCTTATAACTTTAACGATGATGCTGTAAGATCCGGCGGACAACTTGGTCGCGATTTACATTCATCAACAGATTTGAAAACCGTTTCATTGGACATGTTATTCAAATACCATGGTTTTGCAGTCTATTCTGAATTTATGCAGCGCGACGCCAGTAATCCGATAACATACAATGCCGATACTACATCGTTGCAAACCGTGTATGCCGGAACAGGATTTCTGACACAAATGAGTTACCTGTTGCCTTCTAATTGGGAGTTTGCTTTGCGTTATGCAGATGTTAATCCTTATCGTTCTGTTTACAACAATAGCGAGTTTCCAACCGTCAATTTGAAGGGAAATAAAGAATTTATGTTTGGTGTGACAAAATACCTGAATGGTCACCGCTTCAAAGTTCAGGGAAATTTGCTTTATCAGCTTACAACCGATTATCAGAAAAATACTTCCAGCGGAAGATATGGAGCTATTTTCCAGGTCGAAATAGGGATCTAACGGAAAAGCGATAAAAAAAAAGGGATTCACAACTGAGAATCCCTTTTTTTATTTATTCCTCTTTCGTAGAATACTTGTAACCGATTCCTTTAACGGTTTTAATGTATTCATCGCCGATCTTTTCACGGAGTTTTCGAATGTGAACGTCGATGGTTCTGTCACCGACAATGATGTCAGTTCCCCAAACTTTTTCAAGAATTACATCGCGTTCAAATACAATTTCCGGACGGGATGCAAGTAATGCCAATAGTTCAAATTCTTTCTTTGGCAGGTGAATGGGTTCTCCATCTTTAAATACGGTATATTTTTCTCTGTTGATTGTAATTCTACCGTCTTGTTCCTGTTTGGCAATTGGTGTTTCCTTACGGCGTAACAATGCATTGATACGACTAACCAGTACACGTGGTTTTATGGGTTTTGGAATGTAGTCATCCGCACCTGCATCCAAACCGGCTATTTGACTATAATCTTCATTTCGGGCTGTCAGAAAACAAATAAGAACCTGTTCCAGTCCTTTTGTTTTTCGTAAGATTTCGCAAACTTCGATTCCATCCATTCCGGGCATCATTACATCAAGGAGAATAAGGTCGGGTGATTCCGCCTTACAGAGTTCAATACCGCTTTTGCCATTTTCGGCAACGAAAACTGAAAATCCTTCTTTCTTCAGGTTATAGGAAACGATCTCGCGAATGTCTTCTTCGTCGTCTATCAGAACAATTTTACTCATGTAAGTGCCTTTCTTTCAAAGTTAGCATTTTCGAATGGTTACACAAATCGGCGAAACGAATCGGCACAAACACGGAGTCAATAAATGTTGTTTATTTCACTAGTTGAATAAATTAATCACAAAAATGTTATAAAAATAATGATACATTCTTGGATTCTTAATAAACTTAACAGTCTAAATATTTAGTACAGTTGGGGTCCTAGTTTTATGTTTTACGGTAGTTTTCAATGATTAATGTGTGTTTTGGTTAGATGAGCAGCCTCATTTCTTAGCACAATTAAACCGCCTTTCAAGGATTCCTTTTTTTGCTGCTTTCCGCTACCAGTGCGGAAAACCGTTGTGTATGTCGAAAGTTCACGTACCTTTGTCTCAGTAGTAGTAGGTTAGGTTGATTAGTGTGACAAGAGCTTGAGACGCCCGTCTCGGGCTCTTGTTGTTTTCTGGCAATCCTATTTGACGTTTGTTTGCACTTTTCCTAAAATCATTTCTTAATTTCACCGAAAACACACACATCATGAGTGAGGCTACGAACACATCCGCAAAAGCAAAGATTTTATTGGTTGAAGACGATACCAATCTTGGTTTCGTGATCGCTGAACAACTAAAAATGGAAGGCTATCAGGTGGTATTGTGTTCGAATGGTAACGAAGGACAAATCCGTTTTACGGAAGATCAGTTTCACCTCTGCATTTTTGATGTCATGATGCCGAAAAAAGATGGCTTCACACTGGCCAAAGATATTCGAACGATTAATCAGGATATTCCAATTCTGTTCCTAACGGCAAAATCGCTTATGGAGGATAAGATCGAAGGATTTAAATCCGGTGGCGATGATTACCTAACAAAGCCGTTTTCATTTGATGAATTGGCGTTACGCGTTAAAGCATTATTGAAGCGTGTCAATATCGTCGACGAGCCGGAACGCAAAGTGATCCCAGTTGGTGATTACCTCTTTGATACGGAGAACTTTACGTTGAAGCACCCTGGTTTTGAGAAAACCCTGACAAAAAAAGAAGCATTGGTATTGAAGATGCTTTGTCAGTTTCAAAACAATGTGGTTTCAAGAGAAACTATTCTTACGGCAGTTTGGGGGCAGGACGATTACTTTGCTGGTCGCAGTATGGATGTGTTCATTACTAAATTGCGTAAGTACCTCAATCAGGATCAGAAGATCGCTATTATTAATGTTCATGGTATCGGTTTTAAGCTGGAAGTGAATGGTAATTAATCCAGGTCTTAGTGGATAGCGAACCTCAACACTCTTACATTACCTACATTTGCAACATGAAAAAGTTCCTGTTAAGTTGTTGTTTCGTGCTCACAGCTTTGTTTTCGTTTGCGGATCAGCTGGAATACGTTTCCAAAGAATCTGCTATTGCCGCTGCTGAAGCAATTCAAAAGGCTCGTGTGGTTTATGCTTACTGTGGTTGTTGTGATTACGAAAAACCAATCAAACTGAAAGTTGAAAAGATCATTGTGCGACCAACAGGATACGAGGATTACTATCAGGTTTATGTGGTTGTGGATGGGACAGAAATCCCACTTGATCTTGCATACGCATGGGTGAAAGTGGAGAAATCCTGGAAAACAGTTGGGGAAGTTGTTGCTTTGGAACACGACCCGTGTGAACGTATTCGAAAATAAAATGATTCTTCACCTCGAAACGGCAACAAAGGTTTGTTCTGTAGCTTTATCGGCTAACGGTAAATTAGTACAACTTGCAGAGATTGATAACGATGCGTATGCGCATGGAGAACAGCTTACAGTCCTGATTCAACAGGTGCTCGATATTCAGGGAATAACCGCCAACGAGTTACAGGCAATTTCCGTTGCAAGTGGACCTGGTTCTTACACCGGACTTCGAATTGGAGTTGCGACTGCAAAAGGGTTGTGTTACGCCTTGAAAATTCCGTTGATTGCTGTTGATGCCCTAAGCTCGCTAGCCGAAGTGGCTCGTGAACAATTCCCCGATCAAACCCTTTGTCCGATGATCGATGCACGGAGAATGGAGGTGTTCTCGGCATTATTTCATCCGAATGGAACGTTTCTTAAGCCAATTTCAGCTGATATCCTCGATGAAAACAGTTATGCTGAATTCGAACCGTTTGTGTTCTTCGGGGACGGCGCCGACAAAATGAAAGAGCTTTGGAATAATCGCAACTGTGTGTTTGCAGCTGTGAATTGTTCTGCCAAAGGACAAGTTCGCCTGGCGACCGAAAAATTTGAAGCAAAACAGTTCGAAGATGTCGCTTATTTCGAACCGTTTTACCTCAAGGAGTTTTACCAACCTAAGAAACAGGGATAGCCAGTAAGCCGTTCAGGAATTGTTCCTGTTTACCGCTTTCCAATGCCTTCAGATAAGCAGAACCAACAATTACGCCGTCACAGTATTCGAACCCTTGCTGACGTTTTTCTGCGGAGTCAATCCCAAAGCCAAGAAATAAAGGCGTTTCACCACAGATATTCCGGATCGACTGATAACGGAGCAATAATTCATCACTCATATCAGCTTGTCCTCCGGTAATACTGTTTTGACTAACCAGGTAAACGAAGCTGTTCCCGCAGGTTTTGGCAATACGCTCAATACGCTCGTCAGGTGTTTGTGGGGTAATCAAAAAAGAAAGAGGAATTCCAGCCTGTTCAAAATGAGCTTTGTACTTCGATTCGTAGAGTTCCAATGAAAGATCCGGAAGAATCAATGAACGAATATTCAATTCTTTACAATTGCTCAAGAACCGCTCAATTCCGTATTGCATTACCGGGTTCAGGTATCCCATTAAAACCAAAGGAATTTGAATTTCCCGGGAGCAGGTCGTCAGTTGTTCAAAAAGCACTTCGATTGTCATCCCGTTTTTCAATGCAACGGAACTTGTTTCCTGAATCGTAGGACCATCCGCCATTGGATCTGAAAAAGGAATTCCCACCTCAATAAAATCAATTCCGTTTTGCTGAAGGAATTGCAACTGAGACGGTAAACTGTTGAATTCAGGATAACCTGCTGTAATGAAAATGCTGGTTTGCTTGGTGTCTTTTCTAAATGGATTCATGCTAAAGATCTTTAAAAACGTCCTGATAAGTATTCATGTCTTTGTCACCACGACCGGATAGGTTGATGACCACAACTTCGTTTTCGGCAAAAGTCAGTTTATCCAGGGCAGCAATTGCATGGGCACTTTCCAATGCCGGGATAATTCCTTCTTGTCGGGATAACAGTAAAGCCGCTGCAAGTGCTTCTTCGTCGGTGATATTTACCACTTCCGTTCTTCCTGTTTGAATCGTATGCGCGTGTAACGGTCCGATTCCGGGATAATCCAATCCTGCGGAAATAGAGTGGGGTTCAACGACCTGACCGTCTTTGTCTTGCATAAGTAAAGTCAGACTTCCATGAAGAATTCCGGGTGTTCCAAGAGTGCTCGTTGCGGCGGACATTCCTGAATCAACTCCATGTCCGGCAGCTTCTACGGCAATCAATCGTACTTTAGGAGAATCAAAAAATTCGTAAAAAGCTCCGGCAGCGTTGCTTCCACCGCCAACACATGCAATCACTGCTGAAGGCTGATCCGTTCCGGTTTTTTCTTTGAGCTGGTTTTTCATCTCCTGAGAAATGATTGCCTGAAAATGAGCAACCATTTGCGGATACGGATGAGGTCCAACCACACTTCCTATCAGGTAATACGAATTCGGGAAGTTGATCCAGTGACGGATGGCTTCGTTTGTGGCATCTTTCAGCGTTTTACTTCCCGAAGTTGCTGGGCGAACTTCTGCACCCAGCATTTTCATGCGTTGCACATTCGGAGCCTGACGTTCCATGTCTTTTTCACCCATATAAACGATACAATTCAATCCCATTAGTGCGCAAACAGTAGCTGTGGCAACTCCATGTTGTCCGGCGCCTGTTTCCGCAATAATGTCTGTTTTACCCATTTTTTTAGCCAGAAGAATTTGGCCGATGGTGTTGTTTACCTTATGCGCTCCGGTGTGGCACAAATCTTCACGCTTCAGGTAAATGTGGCAATTGTACTTATCCGAAAGTCGCTGCGCGTAATACAGAGGAGTTGGCCTTCCCACGAAGTCTTTGAGTAACTTATGGTAATCATTGATGAATTCGAAGGTATCACAGTAGCGATAAAAGGCCTCGGTCAGTTCTTCTACTGCCGGACGAAGCAATTCAGGAATGTATGCTCCACCGAATTCACCGTAAAAACCCAATTTGTCTGGTGTAAGTAATGATGTTTTCATGCAAGTAATGAAATGAATGTGTCAATTTGATGTACGTCTTTTACCGTCGGAGCGATTTCGAAACGACTGTTAAGATCGTATCCGATTAGTTTCGGATGTTGAAAGGCCTGCAATTGTTCAAGCGAGTTAAGCCCCAATCCTCCACTCAGAATGAAGGGCGTTTCTCCCCGGTATTGCTGAAGTATATTCCAATCGAATGATCGGCCTGTTCCACCTCTTTCCGGACTTTTTGTATCGAACAGAAAAGCTGTTACCATTCCTTCGAATGTTGAGGTCTTTTCAAGATCTGCTGCGGATTCAATTCCAATTACCTTGAAGATTTCAATGGAATTTCCAAGTTGTGATATGTACTCCGGAGTCTCATCACCATGAAGTTGCACAACATCCAAATGATGGAGCGCAATGAATCGCTGTACTTCGGAAATCGGAGAATTTACGAAAACTCCGACCTTCTTTTTACTTGTTTCAAAGCTCGTTTCGGTATATCGTTTCGAGTCGGAAAAAAAGATGAACCCTACATGAGACACACCTCTGAGGCTGGCAACCTCTTTTCCGGAAGAATTGTTGGTTAAACCACAGACCTTGATGATCATTTTACCGGAGTTAAAATGAGTTCCGACAAATGGTTCTCACGAAGAATACTTTCACCGATCAATCCTCCGGCAAAACCGGCAGCTTTTAGTTCTTCGATCTGCAGTCTGTTTGAAATCCCCGAAGCAGAAATCAATGGAGCGAAGTCGGGTAGGAAAGGAGCAAGTTTAAACGATTGTTCCAGGCTCGTTTCCTGAATTTTAAGGTTGCGGTTGTTCACAGCAATCAAATCAACTTCGTCGTTGATTTTTGCGATTTCTTCAATGGCATGCACCTCAAAAAGTACCTCCAACCCGATGCTTTTGGCAACGATTGTTAAATGGTGAGCTTCCTGTTTGTCTAACAAAGCTGCGATAAGGAGCACTGCGTCTGCTCCAGCGGCTTTTGCTTCAAACAATTGAATTTCGTCGATAATAAATTCCTTTCGAAGAATAGGAATTTGTGTTGTGGGACGAATCGTTTTGATGTCTTCGATTGTTCCACCGAAATAATCAAGGTCGGTTAGAACGGAAATTGCAGCTGCTCCATTTTGCTGATACTCAGCGGACAGTTCTATCGGGTTCAGGGATTCGTGAATGGAACCTCCACTTGGAGATTTTCGTTTGATTTCTGCGATAATTCCAAAATCTGAATTGAGGACAGATGCTGTCAATGAAAGCGGTTCGCGTCGAAATCCTTCCTGTTGTGCAAAGAATGAATTCGATGCAGTTTCTTTTAAACGCTCTATTTCGATGCGCTTGTTAGTGACGATGATGTCAAGAATGTTACTCATGATTGTAATGAATTGAATGATTGAATTGCTTTGCCGGATTGAATGAAATCAAGAGATTCTCCGAAGGCTGTTTCGAAAGAAATCTCAGGTCTGAAGGTTTGAATTCCCAACGCTACATTCCCGGCAAGAACGGTTTGTTGAGCGGATGTTCCTTTTCCGTCAAGGAGATTTATCAGTATTTCAGCCGATTCCTGCACGGTTTCTCCACCAGAAAGTTCATTCAGATGAATAGAGACGTGAGTAGGAGTTTGTTCGATCATACGATCTGTCTGCTGACTGAATATGCGTGTTGCTCCGATAAATGTCAGTTCATCGAAGCCATCTAGTCCGTGTAAAACAGAGAAGTTAACACGTTCTTCTCTCAAAACGTGCTGATACAGTTTTGCCAGTTCCAGGGTATATGTTCCTGTCAATTGATGTGTCGGATTCACTGGATTAACCAGTGGTCCCATTCCGTTGAAAAACGTGCTCACCCCGAGTTGTTTTCTCAATGGAGCAACGACCTTCAAAGCAGGATGAAACAACGGTGCATGTAGAAAACACAGGTTGCTTTTGTCCAGGTTTCGCTGCAGTGTTTCCTGATCATTACTGAATGAAAAACCAAGGTGTTCAAGTACATTCGAAGATCCGCATAAAGAGCTTACACCATAATTTCCATGTTTTACCACTTTGTGTCCCATGGAGGCAAGAACGAAAGCTGTTGTCGTGGAAATGTTGAATGTATTCTTTCCGTCGCCACCGGTTCCGCAAACATCAATTGCTGTATCAAATTCCAATTCAATATGAACGGCCAGTTCCAGCAATGCTTTCCTAAAACCGATCAATTCATTCAGTTGGAGTCCACGCATTTGAAGCCCGGTCATAATGGCAACCGTTTGCGAATCATTCAGTTCCCGATTCCCAATGCGAAGCATTAGCTGGTAAGCCTCATCTTCGCTGAGAAACGACCGATTGATTACTTTTTGTACTATTTCTTTTGTTGTCATGATATCCTTTTTTAGCTACCTGAAATCCAGTTGAAAATTAGCTGCCGTCCTTTTGGTGTAAGAATGGATTCCGGATGAAATTGCACTCCCAGTGTAGCGTGTGTTTTGTGACGCAACGCCATTACAATTCCGTCAGTCTGAGCAATGCTTTCCAGCTCCGGAGCTGTTGTAAGATCTACTTCCCAGCTGTGGTAGCGACCAATTTCCAGTTGATCTTCCAGTCCGAAAAACAGGAAATCGGTTTTTTCCACTTTCAGAATGCTGCTCTTTCCGTGAACCGGGATCTCGCAACGCTTCAGGGTTCCGCCGAATACTTCAGCAATTGCCTGATGTCCAAGGCAAACTCCAAGTAATTTCTTCTTCCCGGAATACCTTCTGATTACATTCAATAACTCACCGGCTTCGGAAGGAATTCCCGGTCCCGGAGAAAGGAGAATGGCGTCGCACTGATCCAGTTCTTCGTAATGGACAGCGTTGTTTCTCTGAACAATTACTTCCGTGTCTTCGCATTCACGCACGTAGCGCACCAGGTTATATACGAAAGAGTCAAAGTTGTCGATGATTCCAATTTTCTTCATTGTTATGCGTGTTTTGTCGCTGCAGATTGGATGGCTCTGCGGACTGCTCCGAGTTTATTGTTGACTTCCTGCAATTCGTTTTGAGGAATTGAATCGTAAACGACCCCTGCACCGGCTCTGTAGTTCAATCGATTGTTCTTGCTGAGAATACTTCGAATGACGATAGCAAGATTCATACTTCCGTTGAAGCCGATAAACCCAATTGCTCCTCCGTAGTAGTCCCGTGTACCTGGTTCGTACTTTTGAATTAATTCCAACGCTTTCGGTTTTGGTGTTCCGGATAATGTCCCTGCCGGAAACGTACCGTTGAACAATTGGTAAGGAGAAGCGTCATTTAGTTTTCCAATTACCTTCGATACCAGGTGAATCACATGTGAAAAGTGCTGGACTTCTTTGTAACGCACTACTTTAACATTTTCGCAGTACTTGCTGAGATCATTTCTGGCAAGATCAACGAGCATGGTGTGTTCCGCGTTTTCCTTATCGTCGCTTATCAGTTCTTTTACTGCTTCGGCATCAATTTCTGCGGATCCGGTTTTGCGTACGGTTCCGGCGATGGGATGAATTTCTGCGATATCGTTCTTCAGTTGAATTTGAGTTTCGGGAGAAGAGCCCATGATGCGAAAGTGTTCAAGATCTGCGTAAAACAGATATGGTGATGGATTCAGTCGGCGCAGCTCGCGGTAAATTTGGAAATCGTCACCGAAAAACGGTTGTTGAAATGGGCGAGACACCACCAACTGAAAGACATCACCTCTGTAAATGTGTTGTTTTGCATCACTTACCAGTTGAAGAAAATCGGCGTCAGATAATGAACTTGTTTCGTCAGTGGTAAGTGAAAACGGAAGTTCCGAAGCGTGTTTTGATTGTAATAGTTCTTCAATCTCCTCACTACTCAATTCGCTGCCATCGAAGGAATTGTAAATCAATTCTCCGGTATCGTGAAAATGATCGAAATGAATGAGGTATTTGTAGAGGATGAATGTTGCCAGAGGAACACCCAGTTCGCTTTCAGTAACAGAAACCGTTGTTTCTTCGAAATGAGAAAACTCAAAACTGAAATAGCTGAAGAAACCATTGTTTGCATGATTTTTCACTGGTGTATATTTCCCCATCAGCGCTTCAAGTTGTTCCGAAATTCGACCTGGATCAGCAATCGGTTGGACAGTGGTTTCCACTCCTGTTTTCACGAGAATTTGCGTAGGCAATACTTCAATTTCCACTAATGGATCGAATCCGATAATGGAAGCACTGTCGGACCGTGAATGATAATCGTTACTCTCGAGCAACAATGGTTTCCGGTGCTTATTCCGAAGGCACATAAATAACCCAACTGCCGTATGCAGATCAGTATTGAAGCGCAGGAGTTGTGTATGTATTTTCATAATTTTTTAGAATAAAAAAACGGCTTGCCAAATGTGACAAGCCGTTCCCTAGATGTATAGTATAGATATAATTAAACGACAGCCACCTGTTTAGATAACTGCCACCACCAATATTTCATTTGTTGTAAAATCATGGTGACAAAAATATGTTGTGTTTGTATGATCTGCAAGAAAAAAGTGAAATATTTTTGATTCAACTTGTTTTTAGTGAAAATAATCACATATATTTGCCCCATGAATTTGAATCAGACAGCAGTTTTCGCATTTTTCTATTGGTACCGTTCCGAATAGGTGCGATCTGTTGGTATTATATTAAGATATCCCGTTTCGCACTTGTGGAACGGGATTTTTGTTTTAATGAATTTAACATGAACTGAAGTGCTACTGATGTACCTTTGTAACGGTAGCGCTGAGGTAAACAAAAGGCTAACAAACACAAACAAAAATGAAACAGTTCATTCCGCTAGGAAAGGAAAAACCTGCAATCATCGCAGGTCCGTGTGCCGCTGAAACCGAAGCACAGGTAATGGAAACCGCTCGTCAATTGAAACAATATTGCAAAATTGATGCGTTCCGTGCCGGAGTTTGGAAACCACGAACTCGTCCAGATTCCTTTGAAGGTGTTGGAGAACCCGCTGTTGAATGGGTTGTGAATGCAGGAAAAGAACTGGGCGTTCCAACCTGTGTGGAAGTGGCAAACGCAAAACACGTTGAAATTGCCCTGAAAGGAGGAATTGACGTATTGTGGATTGGAGCCAGAACAACAGTCAACCCATTTGCGGTTCAGGAAATTGCCGATGCTTTACTTGGTACGAATATTCCGGTAATGGTAAAGAATCCGGTAAATCCGGACCTGGAATTGTGGATCGGAGCATTCGAACGCCTGGAGAAAGCAGGAATTACTGATGTTGCTGCAATTCACCGTGGATTCTCGGTTTACAAACACCCGAAATACCGTAACGTACCGAATTGGGAGCTGCCAATTCAATTGCGCGAACGTGTTCCACATATTCCATTGGTGAACGATCCAAGCCACATTACAGGGAAACGGGCATTACTTCAGGAGGTTTCTCAGAAAGCACTCGATTTGAACTTCGATGGATTGATTATAGAATCTCACATTAATCCGGATGAAGCATGGTCAGATGCCGCACAACAGTTGACACCGCAGAATCTGGGTATTATGCTGGACAAACTCGTTATTCGTTCTAAAGAAGTGAACGAAGCTTTGCGCTCAGGACTAGATATTCTTCGTGAGAAGATTGGGGTACTCGATGATCGCTTGTTTGAGCTACTTACCGCGCGAATGCTTTTAAGTGAGGAGGTCGGGATTTTCAAACGAGAAAACAATATCAAAATCCTTCAGGAAGAACACTGGAAAAATAGTATCAATTTACGCTTGAGTAAAAGCGAAGAATACAAATTGAACGAGCGATTCATTCGCCAGTTTATGGATGCCCTGCACCAGGAGTCGATCCGTCACCAAACCCGCATAATGAATCAGGAATAGTATGAAGAAAGAAATTTTTCCGCAACAGCTTTCCGGAAACATTATTATACCTGCGTCAAAGAGTGATGGTCAGCGTGCATTGCTCTCTGCTGCTCTATCAAATGGTATTTCAGTATTGCATGGAGTAGGAAAAAGCGATGACGAACAGGCAATGTTGAGCGCAATTCAGGAACTTGGTGCGACTGTTGAACAGTTGGAAGACGGTTCGTTGAAAGTGCATGGCGGTTTGGATCCGTCAACCTCAAAAACCATTTCTGCGGGTGAATCCGGTCTTGGGATTCGATTGCTTACAGCAGTTTCTTCATCGTTTTCATCCGAAATTACGATCAACGGACGTGGGTCGTTGCTTACACGACCTATGGATTTCTTTGAGGAAGTTTTGCCTGAATTCGGAGCAAAAGTACGTACCAATGATGGAGTGGTTCCAATTGTTGTTCAGGGGCCATTGAAAGGGAAAAAAGTAGAAGTAGATGGTTCGTTAAGTTCTCAATTTGTATCCGGATGTTTAATGGCATTGCCCAAAGCGGATGCTGATTCAGTGCTGATTGCCAATAATCTTGCTTCGATTCCGTATGTTTTGATGACCCTGAAAACACTTGAGAAATTCGGAATTAAGATCGAACGATTGCCAGGGAATACTTTTGTTGTTCCGGCGCCTCAGCAATATATTCCCACAACATATCGTGTAGAGGCTGATTGGAGTTCGGCGAGTTATTTTCTGGTTGCATCTGCAATTGGACACCAGATCAACATTCAGGGATTGAATATGTCGAGCTTGCAAGCCGACAAAGCCTTATTGGATGCTTTTCTGGCTGCGGGTTGTAGAATCAATCACCTGAATGGAATCATTACTATTGACGGAACCAACAAGAAACCGTTTGAGTTTGATGCAACACATTGTCCGGATTTGTTTCCTGCATTGGTGACATTTGCTGCGTCTATATCGGGGGTGACAAAACTGTATGGTGTGAACCGTCTGCCACATAAAGAAAGTAACCGTGGTTTAACACTTCAAACGGAGTTCGCTAAATTGGGGCTACGCATTGATCTGGAAGATGATGTAATGCTGGTTCACGGAACCGGTAAACTTAACGGCGGAACCGTAGAATCGCACCACGATCATCGGATTGCGATGTGTCTGGCAATTGCTGCGACTATTGCTGAACAATCGATCGTAATTGAAGGAGCCGAAGCAGTTTCAAAGAGTTTTCCGAGTTTTTGGGAGGAATTGGAAAAGCTGAAATAAAGCGCAAAACGGTAGGAAAGGTCGTCAATCAGGGCAAATCTCACCACAAACATCTGCAATTTTTTCTGTTGCTTAGCCATTTCATTTTCCGTAACTTGATCCTTTCCCGAACCGCCTCCGGGCACACGGGACAAGTTGTGAATGAAGGATAAAAGTGGGGTTATGAAAGTAAAAGAAACGATTCTTTGGTTCGTGTTTTCGGGTGCATTTTGTTCGTTCGGACAAAGTACACAGTCTGTCGGAAACACAGAGGTTACAATTGATACACTTAGCAGTGATTTTTCAATTCCGTGGGAGATAAAATTAGTAGGAGAGGATTATCTGTGGGTTACTGAACGGGGTGGATTGGTCAGTAGGGTGAATTTGCAAACCGGCGTAAAAACAGTTGTTCTGAATTTGACAGGAACGGTTCATGCTTATGGTGAAAGTGGTTTGCTGGGTATGGCTTTTCATCCTGATTTTCTGAATACGACTCCCGAAGTATTCCTGGTATATACCTATGGGACGGAAGACAGTAATGGCTATTTCAATGAACGATTGGTTAAATACTCGTTTAACGGTACGAATCTGGTCAATGAAGAAATTCTAATTGACAGTATTCTGGCCTGGGGAGCACACGATGGATCACGCTTGTTTGTGCTTCCGGACAATACTTTACTCATGTCGACCGGAGAATGTTATGTTCAGCCACTGGCTCAGGATTCGACTTCCCTTTCAGGGAAATACCTGCGAACAAATCTCGATGGATCAATTCCTTCGGATAACCCGATTCCCGGGAGCTATGTGTACACCATGGGCCATCGAAATTCTCAGGGAATTTGCGCTTTGCCAAACGGACGTATTATCATTTCCGAACATGGCCCGACCACTGATGACGAACTGAGTGTACTCGAACCAGGAAAAAATTATGGATGGCCATTGATTCACGGGTTTTGTGACGAACCTTTTGAAGATGATCCTTGTGCCACAGGATTGTATCAGGAGCCAATTCACAATTGGACACCAACCATCGCGACTTCGGATATTCTTTTCTATCAGAACGAATTCTTTCCGGAATGGGATCACAGAGTGTTGATGGTTACACTAAATGGTCAGCGATTGGTTGCTATGGAATTAAACGGTGATGAGAGTGCTGTTTTGGATGAAGATCAGTATTTTCTAAATCAGTTTGGACGCTTGAGGGATATAGCTGTTGGCCCGGATAAAGAAATTTACATTGCAACAAATACCGGCAACAACGGGCATCCGATCATTCGCATTACACCACCTGATTTTACCGGAATTTCCGAATGGGAGGAAGGTAGCGTTTCGCTTTCGCCTAATCCCGTTCAGAATGAAGTCAAAATACACTTGAAACACGATTTACCGGTCGATTTAAAGGTTTTTGACGTGAATGGACAATTGATAAAAGTGTATGATCAGGTTGTTTCCAATCAAACGATAGACGTTTCCTCTTTTGGATCAGGAACCTATATTCTTGAAATCACGGATGGAAAAGGGCTTGAATCGCACCAGAAATTAATCAAACGATAGAAAAGATTTCGAAAGGTAGAACGAGCAGAATAAAAATACGGGCGCAAAACATTGCGCCCGTATAACAAGATAATTTCATATGACCTTATTTACTCCAGGTAAATGACTTGCCCTTTTCCGTAATCAATGCTATAGTCGAATTTGAAGGTTTTACTTTCTCCCTTGTTCAGTTGATATCTCCAGGTCAGAATCTTCGTGTCTTCGTTTAATGTAGCGCCTTCGTATGCCCCCATTTTTACCTTGATATCTTCATTCGTGGAGATCGGGAATTGATCTTTGATGATGATCGGAATAGCGCCACCGCCGTTGTTTCGGATAGTGTAATCCCAGGTAATTTCGTACTTGTAACGACTTCCGACAAGTCTTGTTTTACTCATCTCTTCGCTGCGTTTACGCTCCACAATTACCTTTTTGTCTTTTCCAAGACTGAATGTGAGCGTATCTTTTGTAGAAGAAACGTCTACATAGCTTTTTCCGATAAATGTACCATCAAAATAGATGTTCGATTCTCCATTGAGCAGGTTGAGTTTTTCCCAACCGGAAACTTCAGCAACAAGGAACACTCCCGGATCGAATTTCGGAACGCTATGGTATTCGTAGCTTGCGTTCATTTGGTAAACCGCAATCGGAACACGATGGTCGGCATTGTCTGAAGGAATGTTGAACGGCGTATTGATGACGAATTCCATGCGCAAGTCTTTGGAAACCTGTTGAGCGACAGGAGTGTAATTGTAAGTTGCACCTGTTGTAGGTTGCACATTTGCATACGCGCGAGTGTTCTTTTTGGCTTGTCTTTCCGCCTTACGACTTTCCGAAACGGTAACTACCTCGTTCAATGACATTGCATCATAGGCCTCATAGTCCATCATGGAATAGTTGGCTGTGGCTCCGGCAGCATTCACATTTATCTGAGGAGCAGGCAATACTTCCATAGCAATATCCTGAGGATTCAAAGCAATACGTGTATAAGGTGAGTTGATGGTAACGAACTGCTGATCATAACCAACGTAGTTGACGTAGTAACCCGTTTCGTTGCGTGGAACGGTGAATGAGAAATGACCGCTTGCATCGGTTGTAACAATATTTCGAGCGTCTCTCGACATGGAGATTTTCGCGAATGCCAATGGTTCTCCGGTTGCTGCATCCAACACTTCTCCGTGAACAGTTTCTCCGGAATACGTATAGGTATAGCTTGTATTACGTTGAACATTCGGACGAACCGGTAGCGGAGTGTAATAGTTCAGGTACCATGGATTAATCATTGGCTCCTGTGTATTGTCGTACGGATCATTTGTGGAAAGAACCAGCTGCACATTGTTCCAGTCTGCTCCGGTATTTTGAGTTACCAAACCTTTCGCTTCTAATGAAACAGGTGAACCGATTCCTGCTGAACGCATATCGTAGTATGGTTTCCAGGAGGCATTCGGTGTAATGTAGGTAAACATAAAAGACGTTTCACCCGGATTGTCTACACTCAATTCAACCGAAATTTCTGAATACGTTTTCACAGGAATGCTGCTTCTCACGTTGATTTCCTGATCGATTACATTGATTTTACGAACCGTTTCTTCAATGTCCAGTTCCAGTTGTGATTTTTTCAGAGCGATTTCACTGTAACGCGTATGGAAGTAGGTTGCAGCTTCTTTCAGGTCTGCCAGTTTCACTCCCTGAACATTGCTCCCAAAATGGTTGTTCAATTGCAATAACTGTTCGTCGCGAAGCAATACGCGGTATTCATCACGAAGTCGTTGTTCCTTGAGTTCCAGTTCTTTTCTGGTTGTATTCATTTTAGACAAATCAACCTCTTTTACTGAAGTTTCATCATAGTTCTTCCGAACACGTACACTAAGAATTGTAGCATTTTCCGAACATTTCAACTGTACTGAATTCGGATCGATAAACTCTGTGATTTTCTCAAACACGATGATTTGTTTTCCACCGCTAAGTGATAGACGTTTCTCGTGTTCAATCTGAGCACCACTTGTAAAAACGGTTACTTTTTTTATCTGTGCATTTTCGGTTTTTTCCTGTTGTGCGCTGCTGATGAACGACACAGAAAATGCGAAAAGAAGAAGGACTGCTTTATTCATAATACGGGATTTCGAAATATCTTCTGAGATGCGGTTATTCCACCGATTCCATAAAATACTTACAGTTTTATCGGAAGTGTCACTTTTGAAAGCTCAATTTCATACAAGTCGAAACTACTTTTCTGTCCTGAAAGGTTAATCCCTGCCATCATAATTTTACCAAGATCCTTGTATACTTTAAAGTGAGTATCATCATTTACAGTATTGATTCCGGCACCAAGATTCATGGGCGAGCTCCATCCTGAACCGGTATTTTCACAAACGTAAACGTCCAGTCCACCCATTCCCATGTGACCATCGGAAGCGAAGAACAGAAAACGTCCGTCAGGAGTGATGAAAGGAGTTGTCTCTCTTCCGGTACTGTTGATACTGTCCGGCAATAGAACTGCTTCGCCCCATTTTTTACCGTTTTTGCGAACCATGTAGATATCTGTTGAGCGCTTATCACCTTTTCTGTCTGATACAAAATACATGGTATTTCCATCCGCTGTAAGCGTTGCTGCACCATCGAAGAAAGTAGAGTTGATTGTTTTGTTTGCAATGATCTTCGCAGTTGACCATTTGTTCATTTTGGTGAATTCGACCTCGCAGATGTCAGAACTTCTGGTGATGTTTTTACTTTCCTCATCGTAGGTGTTGTTCATCGTGATTACTGCGTGCAATCCGTCTGGAGACAGCCAATTTAACGCATCGAATCCAACACTGTTGATGCGTTCAATATCGTTGGTAATACTGTCCCACATCATCGTCTCGGCATTCCAGACAGCTCGATAGATATCTTCAAAATATTCCTGATCATCCGGGTTCATTTGTCCACCGGTAGTATTTCCTCTTCTTGAAGTGAAATACATGGTTTTTCCGTCAGCGGTCAAAATCGGACCGTAATCATTGAATCCTGAATTTACTTCTCCTCGTAACAACTCACGCTGATTAGTACCTTTCGTCATTGCATTTTTAGCGTAGGCGCATTCGGCAATTTTGTGTTCAAGATTCAACTCTTTCACGCGCGCTTTTGGCAACTCGCTAATCGCTTTTTGATAGTACTGTTGAGCGGAATCCAGTGAACCAAGTCGATGAAAACTGTTTCCAAGAATATCGTAAATCTCTTTGTCAACATCCGAACCACCTTTCGTTACCGCACTTAGTCCGTATTGTTTGGCGTATCCGTAATTGTTCAAATGATAGTGACAGTATGAAATCCAGTATGGGGCTTTCCACGTGTACGGGTCTTTTACAGCTGCTTCACGGAAGGTAAGTAATGCATCACGGAATTTTCGCTCCATTACCTGTTGTTGTCCTTTGTCAATCAACAAAATAGCAGCGCTTTTATCAATGATATTGGCCGTGCTGTCGGGAGGTGCAGGTGTTGATGCGTAGCTGTTCGTACTAACGAAATTCAGTAATAGTAAAATGGGCACAAGTATTTTCATATCCGAAGTCAACTTTGATTTTCGTACAAAATAAGAAATTTTCTTTCGGTAAGGATCACGCTTTGTGCTTCAGAAAGCCAAATGTTGAAAAATTTACTCCTGAGTTCCATGCAGTTCTGAAACGACGACTTCGCGTGTTTTTTTCAGATCAAGCAAGTCATTCATGGCCAAAGTTGCTGCAACAATCGACCAGATCGGGGCAAAGCTTGCGCACATCCAGAGGAATAAATTCAGGACAAATCGATAAAGAAATTCAAACGGATTTTCCCCGAAAGTCGACCAGTCAAAGAGTGCTTTCAGGTCGACGCGTACCCAGATCATGATGGCGTACACTCCACCAATAGCAAGAGCAAGGCCACGATTTTTCCGTGTAAATTGAATACTTTGATCCACGTTCAGTTTCAACCGTTCGTTTACATAATCCAGAAACGAGAAACCGTAGTAATAAAAACTGATCACAAAAATCAAATAGAATAGAGGACTTGCTTCCGCTTCATCCCAGCCAATTCGGGCAACGATGTACACGATAATGAAGAAAAAGTATTCCCACATGATATTGCGGATCGCAATTCGGAATCCTCTCTTTACATCGTGGATGAGCTGTTGCATTGAAAAGCGGTACGTGTTTCCGGTAAGAATGTATTCGACTTTTTGTGAAAGGTGCGAAAACAAGGGCGAAAGTAAAATCACTACCAGGTATTTTGCAAAACGCATGAATAACATGGCGATGGAAATCTCAACCAGCAATCGAATCAGGAACCACACAATTTCATTCATGTTGTTCACTTCATACTTCGGTTGGTGCATTTGAATAACGAACCCGATTTCATAAATGCCAAGCATCAACACAGCCGGAATGAGAACGTACCAGTATAATCTGTGGTCGTTGATGAATGTTAACGCTTTGCGGTAGGCGCGAAGGCCAATCCATGCATTTTTCAGGAATCGCATAAACCAAAGGTAAACAGAATTGAAAATTGAAAATGATTGAATTGAAAAGAAATCAAAAGCTTTTCAAATTTACAATTCTCCATTCTCAATTATTCCACGCGGCTTTGTACCTTTGCGCCTTTAATTCAGTAAAATGACAACTCTTACATCACTTTCTGCAATTTCCCCGGTCGACGGAAGATACCGTTCAAAAGTTGTGGAATTGGCTCAGTACTTTTCAGAATTCGGTTTAATCAGGTACCGGGTTTTGGTAGAAGTGGAATACTTTATTCTTCTCGCTGAAAAGAAGATCGGTGCCATGGCGGAAGTAGATGCGGCAGTTTTTCCGAAATTGAGAGCAATTGTTTCCGAGTTTTCTGAAGCTGATGCACAATCCATCAAAGACATTGAAAAAACAACCAATCACGATGTAAAAGCGGTTGAATATTTCCTGAAGGAAAAAATGAACGGACTTGGATTGGAGAAATACCTGGAATTCATTCACTTCGGATTGACATCTCAGGACGTAAACAATACAGCCATTCCGCTGAGCATTAAAGATGCTGTTACACAGGTGATTTTGCCGGAACTTGATAAAGTGATCGGTGTTTTGAAAAATTACGAGAACGAGTGGTCCGGAATTTCCATGTTGGCAAGAACACATGGTCAGCCTGCTTCACCAACCGTTTTAGGGAAGGAAATTGGAGTGTTTGTTGAACGTTTGAACGTTCAGCGCGCACATTTAGTAAACTCGACCTATTCTGCAAAATTCGGTGGTGCAACGGGAAACTTCAATGCACACCACATTGCATTCCCTGAAGTAGACTGGGTGGCGTTTTCCAATGAATTTGTGAATAATCGGTTGGGTCTTACGAGAAGTCAATTGACCACTCAAATCGAACATTATGATCAATTGGCGGCGTTGTTCGATACATTGAAGAGAATCAACACGATTGTGTTGGATCTGGATCGTGATTTCTGGACATATATTTCCATGGACTACTTCAAACAGAAATTGAAAGAGGGTGAAGTTGGTTCGAGTGCGATGCCTCACAAAGTTAACCCGATTGATTTCGAAAACTCAGAAGGAAATATCGGTATTGCGAATGCGTTGTACGAGCACCTTGCAGCGAAACTTCCGGTTTCACGATTGCAGCGTGACCTTACAGATTCTACCGTTTTGCGTGCAGTTGGAATGCCGTTTGCGCACACGTTGATTTCCTGGAAAGCAACTCAGGTTGGTTTGGGTAAGCTTTTGCTCAACGAAGCTGCTCTGCAGGAAGATTTGACCGAAAACTGGGCTGTTGTAGCCGAAGCAATTCAAACGGTATTGCGTAGTATCGGATTCCCTAAGCCATATGAGGCGTTGAAAGGATTGACCCGTAAAAACGAGAAGGTTACTCAGGAATCTGTTCATGCGTTTATCGATACTCTTGACGTGTCGGATGAAATGAAAATGCGTCTAAAAGCTGTTACTCCACATAATTACACAGGAATCAAATTGGTGTGATAGTTTTCACTATCTTGTAGAAAACTTCCGAATGAAACGTCTGCCGATACTATTCATATTTCTGTTTATCGGGCTGCATATTATAGCTCAGGTGAATGAAATTGAATGGGGGGTAGACAATAAGCGAAAATCAACCTTGCTGGGTATTTTTCCAGATAAAGGGATGGATTTTTATACCTATCGTATTTCCGGAAATGGAATTCTTCAAACCAATCGTGTTGCGCATTACCTCTATGGAGAGGAAGTGATCAACAAGAAAATTGAAAGTCGTATCGGAACGAATACCGTCATACTGGAAAATATCATGACGTTCAACGGTACCCTGCTGGGTTTCTTCTCAGATAAAAAGGACGGTTTTAATGTGCTTTACATGGTGAAATACGACACGGAAGTTGATCCGTACGGTGAGCCAATTTTGCTTTCTGAGTACCAATTACCAAGAAACTGGAACAATAAAGGAAGTTTTATCATTGAAGAATCGGATAACGGAAATTTCCTTTGTGTAGAATATGTAATTCCGGCCAAAAAAGACAATTTCGATCGCTATGGTTTCAAGATCCTGGACACAACGTTCACCACTGTGTTGGAAGGAGAGTATGAAGTGCCATTTTCTTCCCGAAATTCTTCCGTTGACATTCGCCACGTAACGAATAACGGTGAATTTGTGCTTGGTGTAACGCTTTACAACACAGGGAACAATTCAATCTGGAGAGATTACACAGCCATTGACAGAGCAGTGATTCTTCATGTCAAAAAAGACACGTTGTTACAGTACGATCTGTTTTTGGATAATCGGCGTGTTTTTGATTTTCAGTTATCCTCCATGGATTCGAATCTTGTGGTGACAGGGACGTATGGGGAGCCTTTTGCGAATGGTGCGCAAGGTGTTTTCTATCAGCGGATTAATTTGAATAAGCAGAAAATTGAAACGGTGAAAATTCAACCGTTTCCGAAGAAGTTTATCGATGACCTGAAAGCAAAAACGATACGTTTTGACCGAACGCGTGGGAATTTGAATCGAAGTAGTCTGGATGTTGTGAATTATGCGTTTCGGGATATTCACCAGCTGCCGGATGGAAATCTTATTGTCGTCGCCGAGCAATTTTATGTCTATCAACAAACATCCAACGATACCCGTGGGATGGTACAAACCGTGAATCATTATTATTACGACGATGCGATTGTCTATAAAATTGATACGAATGGTGATTTCAGCTGGATCGTTTCCATACCCAAAGAACAGCATTCTACAAATGACTACGGCTATTACAGTTCGTTGAAATCTGTGGTTTCGAATGGGAAATGCTTGATTTTCTTTAATGATTACCGCAAAAATTACGATGATGTGGGTGTGTTTAAGAATTTCAATTATTCTGTCAATTTTCCTGTACGTAAAAAACAATACGCTTTAGCAATGGCGGAAATCGCTATTTCGAATGGTGAAATGAGACGCTACGTGTTCAACGATTATAGTCAAACCGGTGGTTTTGTAGCTCCAAAGCTGGCCGCAGATAATAAACGACGAAGAGAATTGTTGTTTTTCTCCAGTGGAAGAAAAGAGCGTTTCGGACTGTTTCGTTATTAGGCTTTTACTTTTCTCCGACGAACACGTTTTACAATTGCAATCAGTATCAATACTGTGGCTATGCATGCGGCTATCTTTGCAATGTAGTCACCAAACATCATATAGATTGTTGTTGCATGTCTGAGTTGAATGGTTTCTGTAAAACCTGTTTCTACCCACCAGTCGGTCTTTTTCAACGCAATTCCGCGATTATCAAAGACTCCCGAAGTTCCGGTGTTTGCAGATCGAACAACCCATTTGTCGTTTTCGATTGCCCGAAGTCCTGAAAACAGAAAATGTTGCTTGTATCCCGGTGTATCGCGCCACCAGCCATCATTCGTAATAACTGCAATAAAAGAGGCGTATTGAATGGTTTGTCGCGCAATAAATTCTCCATAAATACTTTCGTAACACACAACCGGTGCAAAGGTTGCGGTTCCGGTAGACATAACACTTGGTTGATCTGCAATTCCAAGGCTTCCGCTGCTCCCACCAAGATCAATTGCGAAACGTTTTAGAAATGGCAAGGTTGAAATGAATGGAATTTTCTCTACTCCAAGCACCAAATGAGATTTGTGAACCACGTTGGGTTGTTTATCGGGATTGAACAACAACGAGGAGTTGTAACTTTCGACGTATCTGCCTATTGATTTTTCATAGTCGGAAGCAGCACTGTGTTCTTCGAGATAGAAAGCCATGGTACTTCCGCCAATTAACAAAGGAATTCGATTTTTTTCCTGGTACTTTCTGATGTGTCGGGTTGCAGAATGCTGATTCAATTCATCCACAATCAGGTAATCAGAATAGGACATTGGGTTCGGATACAAGGCAGTTTCCGGGGCTACGAGCAATTGTGTTTTGTCGGTTTTTGTTCTGTCGGCAAGAGCGAATAACTGATTCAGCTGATCCTCATTGGACGCAGAAAACTTCGTTTCATAGGGATCCTGGTTCGGTTGGAGAACGGTAATAGTATATGGTGTTCCATTGGTCTCTTTTGTTGAAAACTGAATCAGTGAAATCGCGATGGGAAGAACCAGAACTGTTGCAACGACTCCCCATGCTTTTACCTGTTTAAGTTTGTCGTTGATGATCATCCGAAAGATCAGGTAATTGAGGCCCAAAATCCATAACGTTCCACCGAAAACACCGGTAATGGAATACCATTGTACGAACTCGGGAATAGAAGCAAAGACATTCCCATAAGTGAGCCAGGGCCACGAAAGTTCCCAGTGAAAATGAAGCCATTCAAAGGTTAGCCAAACGGCTGCAAAGCAGGCAAAGTGCCATTGAGAAGAGAAGTTTCGTTTAACAAGATGGAAAATCCAAAAAGCGATTGCCATCAACAAACTATTTGCGAAAAATGCCATTGCTGCTCCGCCTTCGGAAGCATAGACAATCCACCAGGTGGTTCCCAGATTATAACTGAAAAAAGTGAGATAGGCGTGTATGAAAATTCCTCCTTTGTATTGATTCTTCGAATAATAGTGCTCGACCAGAAGAAGCGGAACAAAGGAAACAAACGTAAGCGGGAACAAACTTCCGGTTTTCGGAAATGCAATTACCATCAATAATCCGGAAAGAAGACTCAATATCCATCGATTGGAACGCTTGTTTGTGAAATTTTCCATGAAATTTTTTCAACCAAAGATAACAGAAATGAATTCATTGGGATAACCAGTAATAGTGTGGGTTTTTGAACTTTTTCTGTGAAGTTTCCATGACATATCAAATGTAATTGTTTAAAAAACAAGCAACTCATTATTTAAATTAACGTTATATTGGCGCTCGACAATAAAAGCACACTATGAAAACTTACCTTATTTCCCGCACGGCTTTGCTGTGCAGTATGGTCTGTTGCACTACGTCTTTAGGTTTCGCTCAGGGTTCGGTTTCTCCTCCCGAACAATTGAACAACCGCACGAATGTCTACGGCTACGGTACTAACACAATTTCTTATCAGTTAGATGCATCGCATCACGTTGCCAATGCGGCAAAACTGACTGCTTATCTGGAACAATTTGAAGGTGTTCAGGACATCGATGTAACTGCGGAAAAAATAAAACTGCAGTTCAACGAAGTAAAGAACGAAGGACAACTCGATCTCATTTTTGAGCGTATCGAGGTATTGTACCTCACACCGAACGTACAACCAGCAAACTAGGAACGATGAAAGCACGTTTTTTAAGTGTCGTATTTACGGCATGGGTTGGTGTATTGTGTTCGTTCGCATCCTTTGCACAGGGTGGTGATACACCTGCTGCGGCCTCAGGAAGTCCGGTGACTGTTCCGTTTTCTGCTGCCGGATCAACTGTATCAGCTGTAAATAACGTAGACGGATCTGCTACACCCGGAACAGTTACCATAGATGGCGGTAACGATTGGTTCTATTACTTCTGCGCACCCTCAACAGGTGTGATTTATATAACCGTAACATACAACGGTGCTGCTTCACCGCAGATTTTCCCTTCTTTGCAAGTATTTACAGATGCAGCACTTACCATGTATGCCGGAACTCCGGGAAATGCTGCGGCCAGTGTTGGAGCAACTCCTTCAACGGCGAATACTGCAAATACGATTGGTGTTCCTCTGGCTGTAACTGCCGGTCAGTGCTACTATGTAATGTTGGATAACTACAACTACAACACATCCGGTTATACCTATACGTTATCCATGACCTATTCTACCACCACGACAACTCCTCCGCTTCAACCGGGATGTACCAACATGGGGTTTGATGCCGGTTCAACAACAGGTTGGGTTGGAAACTGGGGACATTCGGTAGTGAATGGTGGAGCGGGAGCTCCAACACCAACATATACGCCGGTTTACGGAACTCTTAATCAAGGACATCACAATGTTACAACAGCTGGCTTAGATGCTTTTACCGGTGCGATTCAGAAAGTTTGTCCGTTAATACCCGGGAATTCGAATTCATTGATGCTCGGTGATGGTGCCAATGCAAGTTTTGGCGGTGCCCAGATTACTCAGAAGTTTTCTGTTACGTCTTCCAATGCTTTGCTGACCTATTATTATGCAGCCGTAATGCAGGATGCCGGAGCCGATCACCAAAACTACGAACAACCATTCTTTAAGATCGAAGCATTGGATTGTTCCGGAAACCCGATTGCTTGTGGAAATTACCTGGTAACGGGTGGACCAGGAATCCCCGGATTCATTCAGATCGGGACTTCGACTGTATATTATAAAGACTGGACTCCGGTTTTATTGGATTTGACACCTTATGTCGGGTCGTGTGTGACAATTCGTTTTACCATTGGTGACTGTTCACGAGGAGCTCACTTTGCTTATGCGTATCTTGATGCAACCTGTGGACCGCTTCAGATTACCACACCTCCGAGTATTTGTCAGTACGGGACGTCCACCTTAACAGCGCCAACTGGTGCTGCAACATATTCCTGGGTGAATACAGCGAATCCGGGAACTGTTCTTGGAACCACAAATACATTGTCAATCACTCCAACAACAACCGGAACATTTACGTACCAATGTACAATGACTTCCGTAACTGGATGTAACTCAACTGTTTCGTCTACGATTACAGTTTTACCAACGCCGCAGATTACCGTTACCAATCCACCTGCTGTTTGTTCGCCGAATACGGTTAACATTACAAGTAGTAGTGTCGTTACCGTTAGTTCAGGGAGCGGCACATTGTCCTACTTCCAGGATGCTGCGTGCACGATTCCGATTGCCAATCCATCGGCAATAACAACGAGTGGAACGTACTATATCAAGATCACGAATGCCAATGGTTGTTACGATATCAAGCCGGTAACGGTAGTTGTGAATACAACACCATCGGTGAACGTCACAACGGCAGATCAGACGATCTGTTCGGGACAATCGGTTGCGTTGAATGCAACAGTAGGTCCTGCTGCTGTGAATACACCAATGACTTTCAATAACACAGCGGATTATGCTATCCCTGACGGAACCTCTTCGGTAAGTTCTCCGATCACTGTTTCCGGAGTTACTCAGCAGACACCTGGTGTACTTCCGATTGTGTCCGTGTGCGTTAACCTTACTCACACCTGGGATGAGGACATACAGATGTATTTGCAATGTCCGAATGGAACGCAGATTCAGTTGTCGACTGGAAACGGATTGGATGGAGATAATTACACGAATACGTGTTTTGTTCCAACCGGTGCCCCTTCCATCCTTACCGGAGCAGCCCCATTCAGTGGTTCGTTTATGCCGGAGCAGGCGTTTAGCACGTTGAATGCCTGTGCTGTTAACGGAACCTGGAATTTGGTTGTTTCTGATAATTATGCGGGAGACATTGGAACAATTCTGGATTGGTCGATTACCTTTAATAGCTACACACCAGCTCCAACCTATGCATGGTCGCCAACAACCAACATGACCAATTCGACTACGTTGACTCCGACTGTTACACCGACTGCAACAACAACGTATACGTTAACTGCAACGAGTTCGGTTGGTGGTTGTACAGCTTCAGATCCGGTTACAATTACAGTAAATCCACTACCGACAGCAACAATTTCGGGTACAACAACTGTTTGTCAGAATTCGACACCTCCAACAATAACGTTTACCGGAGCCAATGGATCAGCTCCTTATACGTTTACCTATAACATTAATGGAGGTGCGAATCAGACGGTTTCAAGTGGTGCCGGAACTACCGCAACGGTATCTGCCCCAACCGGAACAGTTGGAACATTTACGTACAATTTGGTGAATGTTTCGAGTTCAGGATGTTCACAGAGTCAGTCGGGTTCAGCGGTTGTAACGGTTACCCCAATTCCAACTGCGACTATTTCAGGCACAACAACCATTTGCCAAAATGCAACTTCGCCGAATATTACGTTCACCGGAGCAAACGCAACGGCACCTTATACGTTTACGTATAACATCAACGGAGGTGCGAACCAGACGGTTTCAAGTGGTGCGGGAACTACTGCTACGGTATCTGTTCCAACAGGAACTTCAGGAACATTTACCTATAATCTTGTAAGTGTATCCAGTGCCAACGGTTGTTCGCAAAACCAGACCGGCTCAGCAACGATCAGTGTGAATCCGTTGCCGACTGCAACTATTTCAGGAACGACGACAATTTGTCAAAATGCTCCTTCGCCAACAATTACCTTTACCGGAGCGAACGGAACAACACCGTATACCTTCACATATAACATCAATGGTGGCGCAAACCAAACGGTATCCAGTGGTGCGGGGACAACTGCAACGGTAGCCGTTTCGACAGGTACAGCCGGAACATTTACCTACAATCTTGTGAGTGTTTCCGGTGGAAACGGTTGTTCTCAGACTCAAACCGGATCAGCGATTGTTACGGTAACGCCATTGCCAACAGCAACTGTTTCCGGAACCACAACGATTTGCCAGAATGGAACTTCACCTGTAATTACATTTACCGGAGCAAATGGGACGGCGCCTTACACGTTTACTTATACCATTAATGGAGGTGCAAACCAGACGGTTGCCAGTGGAGCAGGATCAACTGCTACTGTCAATGCTCCAACCGGAACGGCCGGAACATTTACTTACAACCTGATAAGTGTTTCCAGTGCGAACGGCTGTTCACAGAACCAGTCAGGTTCGGCTGTTATTACGGTAACACCTCTACCTACAGCAACCATCTCAGGAACAACAACCGTTTGTCAGAACGCTCCTTCACCAGTAATTACCTTTACCGGTGCGAATGGAACAGCGCCTTATACATTTACATATAGTATCAACGGTGGGGCGAATCAGACAGTTTCAAGTGGTGCCGGAACAACTGCAACAGTTACTGTCCCGACAGGAACCACGGGAACCTTTACGTACGACCTTGTAAGTGTTTCCAGTGCTAACGGTTGTTCTCAAGCCCAAACCGGATCAGCTGTTATTACGATTAATCCGTTACCTACTGCAACCATTTCCGGAACGATAACGGTTTGTCAGAACGATCCTTCACCGGTAATTACATTCACCGGTGCGAATGGAACGGCACCTTATACATTTACGTACAACATTAATGGTGGAGCGAATCAAACAATTTCAAGTGGCGCGGGAACAACGGCGACGGTTACAGTTCCTGCAGGAACCTCCGGAACTTTTACCTACAACCTGGTTAGCGTGTCCGGTGCTAATGGTTGTTCTCAATCACAAACGGGTTCAGCGATTGTTACAGTGACACCATTGCCGACAGCTACGATCAGCGGAACTTCCGTGATCTGTGTGAACGGTCCTCAACCGGTGATAACCTTTACCGGTGCAAACGGTACGGCTCCATATACGTTTACCTACAACATTAACGGAGGAGCAAACCAAACCATTTCCAGTGGAGCTGGCACAACTGCTACAGTTAATGCTCCGACAGGAACCGCTGGTACGTTCACATATAACCTTGTAAGTGTAGCGAGCGGAAACGGATGTTCTCAGGCTCAAACTGGCTCTGCTGTTGTTACGGTTGGTCCTCTTCCTACAGCAACTATTTCAGGAACTACCACTGTATGTCAGAATGCTGCATCACCGGTTGTAACCCTTACGGGAGCGAATGGAGTTGCTCCATATACATTTACGTATACTATAAACGGAGGTGCATCACAAACCGCTTCGAGTGGCTCGGGCTCAACTGCAACATTGAACGCGCCAACCGGAACCGTAGGAGTATTCACATATGATTTGGTAAATATTTCCGGTTCAAATGGTTGTAATCAAAACCAAACAGGGTCGGCTATCATTACGATTAATCCACTCCCAACGGCGACCATTTCCGGAACAGCTACCGTTTGTCAGAATGCCGCTCAACCGGTTGTTACCTTTACCGGAGCAAACGGAACTGCTCCTTACACGTTTACTTATAACATTAACGGAGGTACAAACCAGACTGTTTCCAGTGGGGCAGGTTCAACTGCTACTGTCAATGCTCCAACCGGAACAGCCGGAACCTACACCTATAACCTAATCAGTGTTTCCAGCGCGAACAGTTGTTCGCAAGCGCAGACAGGATCTGTTGTGATTACGGTAAACCCTTTACCGACAGCAACGATATCAGGAACAGCCTCTGTCTGTCAAAACGGAACGGGTCCAACGCTTACGTTTACCGGAGCAAATGGAACAGCACCGTATACCTTTACCTACAACGTCAATGGAGGTCCTAGCCAGACTGTTGTAAGTAGCGCAGGGGGAACGGCAACTGTGACAGCTGCAACTACTACGGCCGGTACGTACACGTACAACCTGATGAGTGTGTCCGGAGCAAACGGTTGTTCACAACCACAAACCGGATCAGCAGTCATCACAGTGGATCCGCTTCCAACGGCGACAATCGCTGGGACAGTAACCGTTTGTGCTAACGCACTTTCCCCAACGGTTACTTTCACTGGCGCTAACGGAACAGCGCCTTACACGTTCACTTATTCAATCAACGGTGGAGGTGCACAAACAATAGTTAGTGCTGCGAATGGAGTTGCTACGGTAACAGTTCCAACAGGAAGTCCCGGAACATATACCTATGATTTGATTGACGTGACCAGTTCCATTGGTTGTTCTCAAACACAAACCGGTTCAGCTGTTGTAACTGTTGCTCCCCTACCACAGGGAACAATCGTGGGAACAACAACGGTTTGTCAAAACGATCCTTCACCAGCAGTAACATTCACGGGAAGTAATGACATTCCAACGTATACGTTTACATATAACCTAAATGGCGGTGGAAGTCAGACTATTTCAAGTGGCGCAGGAAGCATAGCTACATTGAATGCACCGACAACTGCTGCCGGAAGTTTTGTATATACCTTAACTGCTGTTCAGGGTGGAAATGGCTGTAGTCAAACCTTGAATCAGGTCATTACCATTAATGTGATTGCAACTCCGGTTGCTACCATCGCCGGTTCAACAACTATTTGTGAAGGAGCCTCAGCAGTACTGACAATTACAGGGACACCAAATGCAACGGTGACGTATTCAGATGGAACCAATACAGGCAGTCTTGTGTTAGACGGAACCGGTTCAGGTACAATCAGTACCGGACCGTTGGCGGCAACAACCACGTATACGCTTCAATCGGTTCAAACTCCGGCTCCGGCTAACTGTTCTGCTACATTAAATTCGAGCGCAACAATTACCGTGAACCCCATTCCTGTGGCCGATCCAATGGCGAACATCTTTGTTTGTGTAGGACAATCGGTGAACGTTCCCGCATTTGTGTCAACTCCGGCTAACGCAACAATCGGTTGGTCGAATTCCAACCCGAATATCGGATTGCCTGCGATGGGAGTTGGAAACATCACCTCATTTACCGGTCAGAATTCCGGAACATCTGCCAACGCAGCAGTCATTACGTATGCACCAACATTAAACGGTTGTAACGGAGCGCCACAAACCTTCTCAATCACGGTGAATCCTGTTCCGGTAGCGAATGCCGGCTCAGATGTGAGCGCCTGTGTAAATAGCGGATCTCCGACAATTGGAAGCCCTGCGACGGTAGGAAATACGTATCAGTGGACACCAACTACAGGATTGAATTCAGGAACCGGTGCAATGCCGACAGTCAGTACAGCTACTGCCGGAACAACGAACTACCAGCTAACGGTAACTTCAGCGGCGGGTTGTACGGCTACCGATAATGTCACTGTTACAATTAATCCGTTGCCGGCAGTTTCCTTCATCGCGGACAAGCGTGTAGGTTGTGCTCCGTTAGAAGTTACGTTTACGAATACTTCGGGAAGCAGTTCGAATTGTGTATGGGACATTGAGGGAGTCGGAGTTGTGAACGGTTGCGGACCAATAACAGTGGTTTACGATAACCCGGGTGTGTTTGATGTATCGCTGACGATAACAGACAACAACGGTTGTACGAATTCACTTTCGGAAGACGATTACATTACAGTTTATCCGCATGTTGATGCCGCGTTCGATGTGGATGCTATTGAACACTCTATATTGAATCCGATTTTCCATTTTACGAATACAAGTGAGAATGCGACTTCGTATCAATGGAGTTTCGGTGACGGTGAAACATCTGCAGTTACGAATCCGACCCATACGTATGCTTACGAGGAAGGCGTTTATACAGTGACACTCGTTGCAGATAATCAGTACGGATGTCCTGACACGGCGAGAGTGACCATTTCCGTTAAACCTGAATTGATCTTCTACGTTCCGAATGCCTTTACACCTGACGGAGATGAATACAATAATTTTTTCTTCCCCGTATTTTCAGCAGGATTCGATCCGTACAATTATACCTTGCTGATTTTCAATCGTTGGGGTGAAATTATTTTTGAATCACACAATACAGAACAAGGCTGGGACGGAACCTATCATAACGAAATGTGCAAAGAAGGTGTTTACACCTGGAAAATTATTATCAAAGAGAAATCGGTTGATCGTTTTCATGAATATGTGGGACACGTTACTCTTCTTAAGTAACTCCTTATTTCCGTTTCACAGAAGAACCGGATCTGCTTTATGTAGATCCGGTTTTTTTTGTCTAACAATTTAATTCACAAAAAGTTTGTTATAACACTAAAATTGAATTTTTTATTTTTCAAGAGGCAACTGTTTTAAAAATATAACGTTTTTGTTATAAATTTAAACTGCTATATGAAAACACTCCTTATTTCCCGGGTTGTTCTCTTCTTGTTAGCGAGTTCATTGAGCAGCGAATGTTTCGCTCAGGAACTCACTCACGATGACGACCTTCATTACTACAATTCACATGTTTCCGGTGTAGGTACTACTCAGGTTGGTTATCAATTGGAAACCAATCAACGGATCAGTGATGTGGAAGCCCTTAAGCAATACCTGCTTCGAATCAATGGGGTTCATGCTGTTCACGTCACAAGTGCAGGTATTCAGGTTACCACGAATACCCCATGGGACGCAGTAAGCTCTTACTACATGTTTCAGGGAGTTGAGACCTATTACATCTATCAGGTAGAACCACTATTAAACGGACAATAGCATGAAAACAACTTTATTTTCGGCAGTTCTGGCAAGCTGCCTGGGAATTTTCTGTGCTTTTTTTGCACATTCCCAAGGTTCAAATACATCTGGTGGAGCATCGGCTGCACCGATTGTACTTCCATTCAATGTTAACGGAACAACGGTAGGAGCAACGAACGACTTTACCTCCGGCGGTATGTTTGATTCTGGTCCGGACTGGTTTTACTACATGTGTCCGAATTACACAGGTACGATCTATATTACATTAACATTCACTCCAGGTGGCGCTGCAACACCAATTTATCCTTCGATTACGCTGGTAACAATGTTAGGAGCAACTCAGATCAGTGCCCAACAAGTACAATCGCCCGGAGATATCAATGGAACTATGGGGTTTCCGTTTCCAGCGACAGCAGGTTACTGCTACTTCATAATTGTTGATAGCAATGGCGGTGCACTGGGAACAACCGGATTCAACTATAACATTTCAATTACAAAAACCACTCCTGTTCTACCGGCCTCGCCTTTGCAGCCTGGATGTACGAATATGGGATTTGATGATGGTACCACAAACGGTTGGACCGGAAACTGGGGGCATACCATTATGCAGGGAGTTGCTCCGGCGCCTACACCAACCTATACGCCAATGTATACGACCATGAATATGGGACATCACAATACAACAACTGCAGGAACAGATCCAATGGCTCCGGCAATTCAAAAGGTGTGCCCTTTGATTCCCGGTAATACGAATTCGCTGCTGCTTGGAGATAACTGGCATGCGTGTTACGGAGGTGCGCGTATTGAACAAAAATTCCAGGTCACTGCTTCCAATGCTCTCTTCACTTATTATTATGCATTGGTCATTCAGGATGGAGGAGCGGCAGGATCGACGGCACACAGCGATCAACAGCAACCGTTTTTTAAAATTGATGCGTTAGACTGCACCGGTAACCCAATTGCCTGTGGAAACCTGTTGGTAACCGGCGGTCCGGGAATTCCGGGCTTTGTTCAAACTGCGACTCCGGGAACGTACTATAAAAACTGGACACCTTCATTCATTGATCTGACACCGTACATCGGAAGTTGTGTCACAATTCGTTTTACAGTAGGAGATTGCTCGCAAGGCGGACATTGGGCGTATGCATATCTGGATGCAACCTGTGGACCAATGAACATTGCCGCTCCTATTGATGTGTGTCAGTATGGTTCAACAACTTTGACTGCTCCTTCCGGTGCAACTTCCTATTCATGGGTAAACACCGCGAATCCGGCAACTGTTTTAGGAACTTCGGCTACACTAACGGTTTCTCCAACCACAGTTGGAACTTCCACGTACCAGTGCAATATGGTGAATGCTTCCGGATGTAACGCGATTTACACGGCGAGTGTCAATACCATTGCGCCGCCACAAATTACTGTGACGAATCCTCCGGCTGTTTGTTCTCCCGGGACAGTAAATATCACTGCGGCAGGAGTTGTTACAGTCACATCCGGTTCAGGAACGCTTTCGTATTTCTCTGATCCGGCGTGTACGATACCACTTGCGAATGCCAGTGCAATAACAACCAGCGGAACCTACTACGTGAAAATCACAAACTCCAACGGTTGCTTTGAAGTTCGCCCTATCAACGTGACGATTAATACAACTCCGGGTGTAACCATCACAACGGCTGATCAGAGTATTTGCCCGGGACAATCAGTGAATCTGAATGCTACGATAACTCCCGGGTCGTCAACTGCACCGGTTACATTCACAAATGCAACGGATTTCAATATTCCTGATAACAACACGCCCGTAAGTTCTCCGATTAACGTTTCAGGAATCACACAACAGACTCCCGGAGTGATGCCTATCGCATCGGTAAGGGTGAATGTTTTTCATCCGAACGATGCCGACGTTGATATTTACCTGAAATGTCCGAATGGAACACAGATTCAGTTATCAACCGGAAACGGGGGAACCGGAGACAATTACATCAATACGATTTTTGTTCCCACGGGAACAGCAGTCACTTCCGGGACAGCACCATTTACCGGATCTTTTACGCCTGAACAAGCATTCACAGGATTGAATGCGTGCAGTGTCAATGGAAACTGGGAATTGGTTGTGGCGGATCATACTACCGGAAATGCAGGAGTATTATTGGATTGGAGCATAACTTTCACCAATTTCGTTCCGGCACCTACGTATACGTGGAGTCCGACGAGTAACATGACCGGATCCACAACCCTCGCACCAGTAGTTTCTCCTACTGCAACGACGACATACACCTTTACCGGAACAAGTTCTTCCGGAGGCTGTACTACTTCCGATCCGGTTACAATCACAGTGAATCCGTTGCCCACCGCAACGATTTCGGGAACAACGACAGTTTGTCAGAACGATCCTGCACCAACCATTACGTTTACAGGAGCGAATGCCGTAGCTCCGTATACGTTTACTTATAATATCAATGGTGGTGGAAACCTCACTGTGACAAGTGGATCCGGAGCTACAGCAACGGTTACGGTTCCAACAGGAACTTCCGGAACATATACTTATAATTTAGTCAGTGTTTCCAGTGGAAATGGTTGTTCACAGAACCAATCCGGGAGTGCACTTGTGACGGTGAACCCGCTTCCTACTGCTACAATTACGGGGACGGTTACAGTTTGCCAGAACGCACCTGCTCCGACGATCACGTTTACAGGAACAAATGCAACAGCTCCGTATACGTTCACTTATAACATCAATAATGGTCCGAATCAGACAGTGTCAAGTGGTGCCGGATCAACGGCAACTATTACTGTACCAACAGGAACTTCCGGAACATATACCTATAATCTGGTGAGCGTTTCAAGCGCAAATGGTTGTTCGCAAAATCAAAGCGGAAGTGCAACAGTGACCGTGGATCCTATGCCAACTGCCACATTAGGCAGTGATGCGACGGTTTGTCAAAACGATCCTTCTCCGGTTGTAATATTTACCGGAGCAAACGGAACAGCACCGTATACATTTACCTATACATTGAACGGAGGTTCAAATCAGACGATTACGAGCGGGGCCGGTTCTACCGCAACGATTTCGATTCCAACCGGAACACCTGGTACGTACGTCTATACATTAGTCGGTGTATCTTCCTCGGTTGGATGTTCGCAAAACCAGAATGGCACTGCAACAATCGTTGTAAAACCGCTTCCATCCGGAACAGTTACCGGTACTACAGCGGTTTGTCAGAACGAGCCTGAACCTGTGATTACTTTTACGGGATCCAATGGGATTGCACCTTACACTTTTACTTATACTATTAACGGAAGTGCCGGACAAACCGTTGTAAGCAATGCTGCCGGTGTTGCGACGGTAAATGTTCCTACTTCAACTACAGGTACATTTATTTATACGTTGACAACCGTCGATGTTGCCGGTGGGTGTAGCGGAAATACGAATGTGTCAGCAACTGTTATCGTATATGGTGATCCAACAGCTTCTATTGCAGGAACTACCACTATTTGTTCTGGTCAGTCAGCAACGCTCAATGTAACCGGGACACCAAATGCAACCGTAACTTATACCAATGGTACTGCGACGGGTACAATCGTACTGGACGGCTCTGGAAATGGTGCGATTCAAACAGGCGTGCTCACTACAACCACAACGTATACGCTTCAATACGTACAAACAGCCCCTCCGGCTACCTGTGGAGATTCGTTGGATCAATCGGTTATCATTACGGTAAATCCAATTCCCGCAGCAAATCCAATGAATGCCATTTCTGTTTGTCATGGTGAAGCGGTAATTGTACCTGATTTTGCTTCAACACCAGTCGGCGCTGCGTTTGCCTGGACGAATTCGAATACCTCCATTGGCTTGGGTGCAAGTGGTTCTGGTAATATCGGTCAGTTCACTGGAGCTAATTCAGGAACGACTCCAATCACAGGAACGATTTCCTATACGCCAACGTTGAATGGGTGTCAGGGTACTCCTGCAACGTTCGCCATAACGATTCATCCGCTGCCAATTGCGGACGCCGGACAAAACGTTTCTGCGTGTGTGAATGCTCCGGCATTGATTATCGGAACACCGGGAACCGGATCGAATACGTATCAATGGACTCCTGCAACGGGGTTGAGCTCAGCAAATGTTGCTATGCCGACTGTGAGTACCGCAACGGCAGGGACAACCAATTATCAGTTAACAGTTACCTCGGCAGCGGGCTGCACTTCAACGGATGCTGTTACTGCAACGATTCATCCAATTCCGGATGTGTCATTCGTTGCTGACAAACGCGTTGGATGTACACCGCTGGAAGTTACGTTTATCAGCACTTCATCAAATACGACCAATTGCGTTTGGGATATTGAAGGAATAGGAACCGTAACCGGATGCGGACCGATTAACGAAGTGTTTACTACACCTGGAACCTACGATGTTTCATTAACCATAACGGATGTAAACGGGTGTTCGAACACCTTGACGGAGAACGATTATATTACTGTGTATCCTAAGGTGATTGCGGCATTCGATGTAAACAGTGTTCAGGAGTCCATGTTGAACCCGGTGTTTCATTTCACCAATACCAGTGTGAATGCGACAACTTACGCCTGGACATTCGGAGACGGAACAGGTTCAGGAGAAACAAGCCCGACGCACACGTATGCATACGAAGAAGGCAGTTATGTTGTGACGTTGATCGCCGATAATGCATATGGCTGTCCGGATACTGCACGTATTACAGTTTCGGTAACCCCGGAGTTGATTTATTATGTTCCGAATACGTTTACTCCTGATGGAGATGAATACAACAACGGATTTTATCCGGTATTTACGATGGGGTTCGATAAATACAGTTATACCTTGTACATCTTCGATCGATGGGGGGAAATAGTGTTTGAATCGCACGATCTCGAAAAGGGATGGGACGGAACCTATCACGACCAATTGTGTAAAGAGGGAGTATACACCTGGAAAATTATTATCAAAGAAAAGTCCAGAGATAAATGGCATGAATATGTTGGGCACGTTTCGTTGTTAAGGTAGTTTTATCATACGTAAAGGGTTGTCTATAGAGACAGCCCTTTTTTATTGTTATTCCTCGTATTTGGCTAATGTCAATTCAATTTGAATATCTGTTTTCGCAGCCTTGAAACGAAACCAAATCCATCCGAAATCCGAAACATTGACCCAATTCAGATCGTGGTCTAAAGACACTGTTAGAACATTTCCTCTGCGATTTTCAAGGATCATAACCAAACCTTCGATGGGTTCGGGTAAGATCAGATGACGAATGTATTTATCATCGGAGGTAAAAAACTGTTCTTCCACTTTAGTGTCGCCCTTTTGTGCCGTGAAGATCATTTGTTTCATGAATAGTAGTTGTAAGGTTATTCAAAGTAACAGTCCATTTTTCGACTTTACAAGAGGGTTTTCCGCAAAAAGGCATTTCGGAAAACCGCAAAAAAAGCCCGCATCGTTTTTGATGCAGGCTTCTGGGTCATTTGATCATTATCGGATTATTCCTTTACAAACTTCACTTTGAACTGATTCTTGTTCGTGTTTTCAAGCGAAAGGATGTAGGTTCCTGAACGTAAATCAATGAGGTTTTTGTTAAGCGCAGTTTCAATTGCATCGATTGTTCCGTTTGCAGAGAAAACCATTCTTCCATCAAGGTCAATAACTTGCGCAGCGTAGTCACCGGAAGCATTCAGTAGCGTTAGCTGTAGTTCAGTTCCTTTTCCGACCGGATTCGGATAAACCGTAAGGTTTGCCTCAGTTGTTTCGTTAACGGAAAGAATGCTTGCGGGGTATACCAGAATTTTCTGGCCATCGAAACCTACCGCAAAAACGGCCAAAGCATTTGAAGGGTAGTAGACTTTAGTCATTTGGTTTGTCGGATCGCCGGAACCAGAAATGGATACATAAATGAGGTTGTTATCCGTATCGTAAGTTTCATACGCAACTGCGTTTGGCCATTCACTGTGTTGAACATTCAGGTAATTACCACTCAGGCTACAACCAATTCCGGTTACTCCGCTCAATGGTAACTGATCGCGAAACATGTGAACGCTATGTGCAGAAGCATAATGGATTACGGGCGAAACAGGCTGTGTATATCCGTGTGCCTGAATTTCAGAGATTACCTGATCAATTTGTGCCTGCGTAATGGTCAGTTGTTCGATTCCGTAGTCATCAATAGGAATGTCAATCGGTTTCAGAAAACCGGTATTGATGAAGAAATCAGTAAGGTCTTCCTGAACGGCATCACAGGTGTTTTTTACGAAATTCAGCAGTAGTTCTCCATTTGTGAACTGATCTGAATTCGGTGTAGTTCTCGCAACCTCAGAAACCGTTCCATACCAACGTGCATAATCGATTCCGGTATAGCTTCCCGGATAATCAAACGTTAAAACAGGGGCATTTCTGGATGCTCCGGCTAATGAATAGTACAATTCCAATTGCCAGAACGGAACCAGCACTTTGAATACATCATAATCCGCATTGCCCTGAAGAGCTTCGCCATTGATGTATGTGTTGTAGATGGTACCGTTTATGCGACCTCCTGTGATAGAGGGAATTCCTGTAGCCGGATTAACGGATTCATCTTCCAGACGTGTATAGTCTTCACCAATATTATCCATGTGGTAATCCACCCATGCAGAATGAACGTTGTTGGTGACTTCTGTGGTTCCGATCCATTTCAGATCCGGTCTGGTTTGATTGATATGCCCATATTCGTGTGCAATTCCCCAAATACCGATGTAGTCGGGATCAGTGAGGGCTTCAGGTCCCCAATCCAGATCAAGGTGAACTCCCAAGCCACCTGCGTAGTAACCTCCACCATGTTCATTGAACGTTAGCATGCGGTTTTTTGGTGATCTGTTGTACTTGAACAATCCCATCACCATGCGTTCGTGCTGCACAATTGTATCGTATTTTCCGATCAATGCAATCGGGTCAAATGGAGATCCGTTGGCAAGCGATGCCCGTTCATATACCAGGTGTACATACTTTCCACGTAGATCAATGTGAGAATATGTGGATTTCGTCATCAAACCGGGCCACTCGCTGTTGGAAGAAGTTTCACTATCAAAATAACCGTTGATTTTACCGGATACAATGTTGATTTCGACATCGTTCAGGTTTTCGTTGGCATTGAAATAACTGATGTATCCAAGTCCACCGTTGGTTATCTGGAATACATTTAGACCGTTTTGCAATTCGTAGTAGGAAACTGCACCTCCGAATCCGGCTGCAAAATCTTTGACTGCTATTGAAACCGATGCGGAAGACGGAATGTTTCTGGCAAACAGGGCAATTTTTTCTCCCGGTTCGAATACAATTCCGGTTGCGTTTTCAAAATTATCATAGCTGCCGATTTTCAACTCATTACTCACTGATCCAACTGTGCGGTACACTTCGTAAGCCTGAACCCGGTATTGGTGATCATAGGATTCATTGAAAAGACATTGTGCGAGCTCTTTATAGAACGGTTGCGAAATAGTGTCAATGTGTGCCTGAGTAATGTTCGGTAACAACAGGTAATAGAGGTTGTTCGCAAAAACATTCATGTATGGTGTTGATGAACTTGAATTTCCTGCGGTATAAAACTCCATTTCTGCACAACTGGCAAAGTCGTTGTATCCGTCTTCAACCGTGAAACGAATGTTCAGCGGTGTAATTTGAGAAGGGAAATGAACTATTGTTGGCATTCCGGATTGTTCGAAGTTGAAGGTCGTAATGTCCTGAAAAGTGCTGTTTCCGGTTGTGTTGTAGCTGATGGTAACATTCCCGAAATTCCCGTTGCTTCCTCCGTCTGAGCGTGGGATGTATCTCAGGTAATCAATTGGAGTCGTTCCGTTCAGTCTGTAGTTCAATACCACGGGGAAAATGGTGTTGCTCCAGGATGAGTGGTAGAGCGTGTTCAAATCGTTGTCAAACGAATTATTGATATTCTCCCCCGATTGATACGAAGAAGCTGTCGACCCGGCAGCGAGAATTGTGGCTTCAACATCATTCGCCCCGTTTACTGTCAGAGCCGCGGTTGAAATGGTACAGTCTACACCATCATCAGCGGTTCCGGCAGGAGTGTCCGAGTAGAATTTCATCTCTGCACAGCTGGAATAATTTCCACCACCCTGATTCACTACAAACTTGATGGCATATGGGTTTGCTACAGCAGAAGCAAGAAGGATTTCTTTGTCCTGATTATTGGAAGCCCAAATCAGGTTTGTATTGATTTGAATGAAATTTGTTGGAGCACTCTGCGTACTGTAATACACACTGATGTCTGTCCAAATTCCATTCGAACCGGATTGGCGAGGACTGTAAACGATTCTACCGATGCTATTTACCTGAGAAGTGAAATAGAAATTCAGTTCATCCGGAATTCCGTTTTGTCCCCATTCGGAATGATAAATAGTTCCGAGGTCGTCGTCAATTGTGTTTGATGGACCTTCACCGGAATGCGGAGGTTGTTGGGAGGTTACGGCATATACGGGTTGTTGATACCATTGCGCAGACGCCGAGAGCCCTGTGAAGAGGCTCGTAATGATAAGTAGCTGCTTCATTTCTTTGTTTTTTGGTTTCTTGAGGTGAACCAATAATAGTGAGAAATTTAACGCATTTTCAGACTTGTTTTGTGAATTATTTGAGTCCTAAAAGGATTTAGGTGATGGAATGTAAGTCGCCGCCAACTTCTTAGAAAAACAAAACCCGGCTTGTCATTGACAAGCCGGGTTTCACTATTGTATTGTGGTTCCTATTGGAATACCACTGTCATTTCTACACGACGGTTTTTCTGGCGTCCTTCAGCTGTTTCGTTCGTTGCGATTGGCTGAGTTTCACCGAAGAACAATGTGTTCAAACGAGCGGCATCAACACCTTTGCCAACTAAGTAAGCTTTCACAGCCTCAGCACGTTGCTTAGATAGAACTAAGTTTTTCTGTGCGTCACCTACGTTATCGGTGTGACCTGAAATCTGAAGTTTCCATTCTTTCTTCTTAACAAGCAATGCAGCCAATTCATCCAATGAAGCGTAAGATACTTCTTTGATAATTGCGTTACCTGTGTTGAACTCAAGGTTTTCGAATGCTGTCTTCAGGATTTCCTGTTCTTCCTGAGCAATCTTAGGACAACCTTTGTTTTCAATAACACCTTTAACTGTAGGACAATCGTCATCCTTGTCAAGGATTCCGTCACCATCAGTATCCTGGTAAGGACAACCTTTGTTTTTCAACGGACCTGCAAGGTATGGACACTCATCGTCTTTGTCGATCAATCCGTCTTTATCTGTATCCGGCCAAGGACATCCGTTGTTTTCTTTCGGACCGAATTCAGTAGGACAGTTGTCCACGAAGTCGAACAATCCGTCATTATCTGTATCAGGACAACCCTGATTTGCGATTGGACCAGCAGCATCAGGACAAGCATCTTCAGAATCTTTGATTCCGTCACCGTCTTTATCAGGACATCCGTTGAACGCAGGCAAACCTGGAACATCCGGACAGTCATCTTTCGGATCGATGATTGAGTCACCATCCATGTCAGGACATCCTTTGAATGCTGCAAGACCAGCTAAATCAGGACAAGCGTCGTCCTTGTCGATGATCTTATCGCCATCGCGATCCGGACATCCTTTGAACTCAGCCAAACCAGCGTCATCCGGACAAAGGTCTTCTGTATCCTGGATTCCGTCACCATCACGATCCGGACATCCTTTGAATGCCCAAACTCCTTTGATTTCGTCACATTCATCCACTTTATCGGAAATCTTATCTCCGTCAGCATCGTCCGGTTCCATGTAAAGAATAGGCAATCTTAAACCAACGTAGAACTCTGTCCCGTGAACTTTTCCACGAGCAAACAGTGAGTTGAAATCAACAACCCCGGCTGTTACAGGACCGAGTCGTGTCGCAAGACCGGCTTTGAATCCCGAGTACTTGTTAATCGACATCGGAATGTACAATCCGTACCACGCGTGATCGAAGCTTGGTGTGAATGCGAACTGTGTAGGCACTTTAACCTTAGACGAGTTTTTGTCGCCCAAAAGGTTAATCATTCCTGTTGCATTCACGTAGAACCATTTCCAGATGTGGTAATCTGCCTGTAGGCTCAAAGCTGTAGGCGTATTCATGTAGTATGTTTCACCAACGCTTTCGTTAACACTCCAACCAGTTCCCGGAGTAGTTACCAAACTGTCAATGATGCTGTCGAAAGAAGCAAATGAGTTTGCTTTATCGAAAATGCGAAGATCCAATGTAGAAGAGTTTACGTTGAAGTCACGGCTCAAACCACCTTTAGTGAAGCGCATACCTCCGATATCCAACAGGGAAGCGCCCAAACGCAATTCGTATTTGTTTTTGGAACGCATCCACAAATCAGTTTGGTTATCCATGTCGTATTTGTACTCTTTGTACTTCGGACGCCATTCGTAAACGAATCCGAGATCCAATCCAAGTCCAAGTTTAGAAGAACCCTGGAATGGACTAAAGTTTCCACCATCTTCGGCAGTCAGGTCATCCATGTTTTGAGAATATCCATACTGGAAACTTCCGTTCAGGTAAATTGCAGTGTCTTCGTTTTTCAACTTGTACTGCATTTCATCTGTATAAACGTAAGCAGAAGCAATTCCCTGAAGGAATTTCACGCGACCACCCACTTTGAAGAAATGCTCACCACCATCTTTAACTACCTGTCCGTAATTGAAACCATATTCGTTCCAGGCCATGGAATTCGCATTTACGATCTTATCATCGATATCAATGTTCCACAAGTCAGCGAAATCCAGTCCGTTTTCAGCAAGTTTTAACAGTTTGAAATCTAGGTCATCGATGTTTGTGATCATTCTGCTTTTTGCAGAGAACCCAACAGCGATATCCGGACGAATGTGAAACGCGAAGTTCAACAGATCAATCTGATAGTTCAGGTACAATCCGCGGGACTTCTCATTTGAGTTATAACCGTAATAATCAAAGATTGTACGGTCGACTAACGTTGAGTCCGGAGACATCCAGGTAGTATCTGTTGTAAATGATTTTTTCCACCATTTCGGCAGAACGTTAGCATCAAAATACTTGGCATTTTGCCACATTCCAACGTTCATACTGAACAGGTTGATATCGACTTTGAATCGTCCGTCAACAAAGCTCGCCGGCTGATTGTCGAGTCCCATAACCCCTGCGTAATTACTGCTGTGAACCCCAAGATAGTTCTGAGCCGATGCTGTGGTACATAGACCAACAAACACTAAAGGACTAAGCCACCTTAGTAACTGTTTTCTCATAAGTGTAGTTTTTATAAGTTCAATGGATATCGAAGTAAGTAACCGTTTGAAGCTGAGATTAAAAGCAATGTTCCGTCAGCAGTGTGCTGGAACACGATTTTCTCTGAGCCTTCGAACACTTGTTTGTTAGCTTCGTTACCGTTTATGGTGTAAATATAACTGTTATTTGAAATTCCGTCCAATAATCCTACAAAGGTTTTCCCTTGTTTGGAACGAATCAAATAAGCATCCTCAATGGTACTCAATGAACAGTTAAATTGCGTGATCAAAGTACCCATGCCGTCAACCACATAAATGTGTTGCTTTTGCGTAAGGAAGAACAATTCCTGGTTTTGAGAGGACTTGTAACGAATCATCTTTGTTGCGCCACCAACAAGAACGGTTGATTTGCCGTTATCTGCGAAACGAACAAATTTATTCTTCTGGATACCAACCGGTAAGATGTTGTTGTTGTAATGTGCAAGGTACCAATCGCCTTCACCGAGGTGATACGATTTTAATTTCGTTTTGCGCTTGAGGTTGAACGTATACCAGTTGCTTGAGGTAACTGCGTTCGCAATCCATCCTCGTTTATCTGTTGTAACGGCAAGAATGGCGCTTCCGCTTTCCGGGAATGAAACGGAGCTGGTTTTACTTCCGTTTTGCGCATAAGTAGAAATGGTACCGTTTGCAATAACACCTAACTGTGCTTGTCCGTTAGCGACAAAGGTTGTAATCGGACTTTGAACGGATGAGCAACTCATCGGGAAGCCGGCTTGTTCGGTTCCACCGGTTGAAATAAAATGTAACTCACGATCGGTTGCAAATGCAAGTGCTTGTGTACCCGGGACAATAACCGGAGCACCCACAAGCGGGTAGGTGAAGTTTACGGTCCATGCGAGTGTATTGTTATTGATAAAGTGAAGACTGTTTGCTGTAGTCGTTACATACAACATCGATGTTCCTTCGATTGGGATAATGTTCGTAATGTCTCCATCCAAACGAATAGGAGGGAGTTGTTCCTGTTCCTCTGCTTCTGTTTCCTGATCGTCGCCCAATTGTTCGGCTACAGTGTGGATGCTTTTATTCAGGACGCTCTTTGTGATGTGCTCCGAAGATGAAATATAACGGTAGCTCACTTGCTTTGGCGTGTTTTTAAATAATTCAAAGCGCTTCAGACTGGATTGATCCAGTGTGTTTCCGGTTTCGTGTGCACCAATGATCTTGTCAATAAATGATCTGGAATCGGAAATGAGTGCATAACCGTTTATCACTTCAATGTGTAAGTTGCCTTTAAAGAGGGGTACGGGTAATTTAACGTTCTGTAGTTCTCCTTTTTCGGTATTTCCGTCATCGTTGACTAAAAACTGCTGTAGCACAGCCATGGGTTCCTGTCCTGAGATGTAATCGATAACAGCACATTTGTCCCCGTCATTCTCAATTATGGCCATTCCGTGACTCATAAAATCAAAGACCGGTGATGGTTTTCCAATTGATCTCAGGTATTCTTTTTCGTAAAACGTGTAGACGTCAAAATTAGCCGGAATCATTTCCTGGAAGAATTCCTGATCGTCGACCAACGGAAGTGCCTTTCCCCATTGTTGTGAAACATATTTCACGCGATTTTCTCCCAGAGCGTAACTGTTTTCGATGATGTATTTCCCTCCGCCTTGGGCGGATTGCTTTTTTACCAGTGAAGTTGAACTTTTTCTATCGATGTATGACCATTGAACGATCGGGCTTTCCGTTTCCGACCATTCCCCATCGTAAACAACAAGGTAATTGTCATGGTAGCGGCCTTTCCATCCGTTGGATACTTTCAGTTCCTTTCCGGATTGAAGTGTGACACCGTATCCCATTTGATCAAAGTACTTCGAAACAAGCTCAAAGGTCCATGGTTTGCTGCGTTCGAGTAATGCAAGCTTTCGGGATGAAGAGAAATAAAAATGTTGGACACGTTCGGCGTTTTCCAGTACCTGTAAATAGAGTGGTGTTTTCTGAATGAACGCGTATTCCGGATTGTTGAATTGAATTTCAGCCGGTTTGTGAACGACTGCGACAGAAGTGTCTTTCTCACTGAAAACCACCGCAGGAACAGGAGATTCGCTATTGTTCCCGATGGTAATCACCACATAAACAATCCAGGCGAAGGACAATAATCCTAAAATCGATAAAACGGTTCTATTCCACATTCCAATTGCGTTCAATCAAAGGTAGATGAAACAATGGCGGGGATAGAGACCCGGGAAAATAATAGTTAACAGAATGATGTTGACGAAGGAAATCAGTCGAATTGCAGTGTGAGCTGGTCTTCCGGGAGCAATCGAAAACCTTCGCGATGGTATTTGCACGGCCCGAATTCCCGGATTGCATCGCGGTGTTTTACAGTCGGATAACCCTTGTTTTCATTCCAGGCATAATGCGGGAATTCATCGTGAAGTTTGAGCATGTATTCGTCACGATATGTCTTTGCCAGAACTGATGCAGCTGCAATCGAAAGGTAGGTGGCATCACCTTTTACTATGGCGATTGACGGAACAATCTTCCCCAACAGTTTCTTATTGCCATCGATAAGCGCCAGTTCCGGACGAGGTTCAAGCTGAAGTGTAGCGCGCTCCATTCCGGTCAAACTGGCTTTTAAAATATTCAGACGGGCAATTTCATTTTCATGAAGGAATTGAACATTCCATGAAATGGCCTCTTTTTCGATGATAAATTTTAGTTCATTTCGTTGTTTTTCCGTTAATTGTTTGGAGTCCGTTAATAAATTGTGGGAAAAGTCCGGTGGGAGGATCACGGCGGCACAAACTACAGGCCCGGCAAGGCATCCACGTCCGGCTTCATCGCATCCGGCTTCCACTTTTCCTTCTTCAAAACAGGCCTTCAAGGGCATAGATCAAATTTTTGGTAAAATTGTTGTATATTGTCGTTATCAAACAACTATGAAAACCAATTTTACGTTATAGTACAAAATTAAGAAACCATGAAAAAAATAGTTCTTTTGGCTTTGGTAAGTTTGGCAACCGTAATGTCCTATGCACAGAAAGTTGCTTCTGCCTCCGTTGAGTCGCTTCAGAAAGGTAAGTCTTCTGGTAGCTACGTGTTTAGTATGCCGGCAGATGTTACAGCAGCAGAGGTTGACGGTGTAAAAAACTATTACAAGCAATATTTCACTGTAGTGATGGATGATAAGAAACACGAATTGACGGTTTCTTTGATCAAGAATGACGAAATGAGTACACGTGTAATCAATCGATTGATGACATCATTGGAAGTACGTGATTTCAACGTTGCAGGAAAAGAGATGAGCTTCGATGATATGTTTGATCAGTATCTGAAGTAGAAAAAAATAAATCGTTATAGTATCCCGACTCCACCTTTGGCGGACGTCGGGATTTTTTATTGCCTGAACTTTTTAGTTTAATTTTGCAGTACAAATTATCGAAATGAAGAAGAGCCTATTTACTATTGTCGGAGTTTCATTGCTATTAAGCTGCGGAACTATGGCACATAATAAAGGAGTTGCAGGGAAGTCATACGGACCTGAAAAGGTTGATCAAACGGCTGCAATTTCTACTGATGATATGATCAAAAAGTTTGAAATGACTCATGCGGATCAACAATTTACTATCCGGGGAGAAATTACTCAGGTGTGTCAGAGTGCTGGTTGCTGGGTAATGCTGGAAACAGGAAGCGGAAATCCGTTGATGGTTCGTTTTAAGGATCACTTCACGATTCCTACAACTACTCCGGCGGGTTCTGTTGCGTACTTGCACGGAACAACTTACATGGATACTACAAGTGTAGAAATGTTGAAACATTATGCAGAAGATGCGAAGAAATCTCAGGAGGAGATCGATAAGATTACTGAGCCGAAAGTGAGAATGATGTTCGAAGCAGACGGAATCTCTTTCCCTGTTGCAAGTGAGAAGAACTAGAAAAGTTTAAGGGTTCAGGAGTTCAACTAAATTGAATATTAAACTCCTTGAACGGTTGAATTGAATTAAGCAAAAAATCCCCGGTCTCCAAATGGAAACCGGGGATTTTTCGTTGGGTATAGTTTAAGCTTATTTTACTACGGTGGTAGTGTATTGCTTTTTATCGGTTTTGATTACCAATTGGTATGAGCCGGAAGCGATCTTTCTGAAATCAATCACATTTGTTCCTGTTGCTACCAATTTGCCTTGTGCATCGTAAACCGTCAGCTTCTCAATCGTTTGGTTTTTCCCTTCAACACTTAAGAAGTCCGAAATCGGGTTCGGGTATACAAGGATTCCCAAACTTGCCAATTCGTCAATTCCTGTATCATCAAACTGAGCTACTGTGTACGTTCCTGATGTTGTACATCCGTTTGCGTCGGTTACATCAACAGAGTATACCCCCGGAGCAAGTCCACCGATAGAATCGGTTGTTTGTCCTCCAGGCGACCATAGGTAGGTGTATGGAGTTGTTCCGCCAGTAACAGTAACTTCAGCCGTACCGTCATTACACGAAGCACAGCTTTCGTCAGTCCCGGATGCGTTCGGTACAAGAACAGCAGGTTCAGTAATTATAACATCGGTGAGGTTGTAAGTACAACCGTTAGCATCTGTGATCCACACAGAGTATGTTCCCGCACCGTAAGTCATTGTAGTTCCTACTTGTCCGTTGCTCCAAAGTGGATCATATGGAGCAGTACCTCCTGTGATATCAATTGTTACGGTCCCGTTATCGCCGTTACAAAGTGCATCCTCAATGTTTATTACAGATGCTGTCGGTGAAGGTGTATTTTCAATAGTTGCAGGAATCACTGCTGAACAGTTAGCAGCATCTACAACAGTTGCGGTGTATGTTCCCGCTACTTCATCCAATACCAGGCCTGTATCACCGTTAGACCATGTGATTGTGTAAGGCGAAGTTCCTCCGGTTACATCTAGTGTAATTGTTCCTGTACCGTTGCATGGTGCCAATGTAGAATCTACAATTGCTACCACTGGTGCGGATGCATTGACAATCAGAACAGAATCGATGAACGTACAGTTATTTGCATTTGTGATGGTGTACGTATTGTATCCGGCTGGCAATGCAGTGTTGATTGGGTTGGTAGACATGTCTTCCCAGGTTACGGTATACCCCGGATCCAATGTCAATTCAGCGTATCCGTCAGATGTCCCACAACCCGCAAAACCTGTAGAATCAAGCGTTCCGCCAATTTCGCCATAACAAACGTCGATTACCGGGCGAATGACAAATGATTTTGCAAAGTTGGGACCGAATCCCTCTACAGGAGAAAAGGTAGAAGCTCCGTTTGGATTTGTCGGCCAGCCTGCATATACCGTATTGTTTGTGAAAATCTGGTTAGTGTATCCAACCTGCATGGTTGAATCAAATTCAATGCTCATGAAGCCGTATTTTCCAGCAGGAAGAGACAAGCCACCGTTAAATGGCAAATGATACATGCGAGCTGAATCATCGATGTACAACAAGGTATCAGTAGTTGTAACGATGGATGCATATTGCGGAACACCGGCCATATCGGTATTAAATACTGCTATTGCCAATGGCTCTCCGGTATATCCGGCAGTCACATACATGTCAACACCTTCAAGTTGAGTTGTAGTTTCCAGGTTGAATACGTTACCAATGTAACCTCCGTTTCCAGCACCAATTCCCAGAGCTCCGGTTACAACACCGTTATCGCGGGCAAGAAAATCAGTTGACAATCCGAATGGTGTAGCATCGTTGATACTGTCGTTTCCGGTAAACTGATCTGCAGTAGTACTGATTGGATAGAATTTGAAGGTGTATGAACCTTCAATGGTAGGAGAATAAGCGATGGTTTTCGTAACATTCGCGCCCGCAGCCAACGATGCGTCAGTTGTACTTTGAACCGTAGTGGATAAAACTCCGTCGATCCAAACCTGACATCCCAAAGCTACGTTTGGCATTGCCATCAAACCGTTGTTGTTGATTGTACCTTCCAATTCAAAATTCGCAGTAGTAGTTGCATGATCTGCGGTCAATACAGTGTATTCACCATGGTTTCCGGAAGTAACGCGCAAGTCGTTGTTAATGATGTTGATGACCTGAATATCATCAATTAGCAACAAGAATTTATCAGTACTGTTGTTACGGAAACCAATGTAAATGTTTTGACCTGCGTAAGCAGCAAGGTTTACTTCGCGCGCTGTCCACGTTGTGTTTTCAGCGGCTGTAGAGAACACAACAGTGGAGTTAGTAATCTGGTTACCGATCGTTCCTGTTCCTCCTGTTGGTACGGAAGGCGCAACCATGATGCGTACTTCGTATCCGTCTCGGTAAGAAACATCATACGTAACAGCGTTCCAACGAAGGACGGTGTTCGCCGTAATAGAGCTTACAAGTGGTGTCCACATCCAGTCATTCGTTGCAACAACCGGTGTGATCCATGAAGTACTGAAAGCAGCTGAATCGGCAACGTTAAAATTGAAGTCTTCACGGCGTTCCCAAGCCTCGTTTACGTAGGAAACAGCTCCGGCCGGAGTTCCGTTATCTACGTTTCTCAACAACCACCCCGGAGGGAATGTGTAAGTTCCTGCTCCACCGGCGGTAGGCCCGCCAATTCCGTCAAAATCTTCTGAAAAAATGATCTGAGCATTTGAGGCAGAAGCCAGAAATAGCCCAAAACAAGCGAGTAGTATTCTTTTCATAAGCGATAATTAGTTCACCGCAAATGTAGGAATACTGAAGATAAATTCACAGAAACCGTTGATAATTGATAGAAAATTATCGACGAATAAACGGGCTGTTAATCATATTTGTTAGAAGAAATCAGTGCCTCGGCGATCAGTTGACGATTTGCTTTCGGGTTGATACTGTTGGACTTGGTGAATCGTTTAACTCCGGAAATCATCATTTTAGCTTCGTCACCTTCTGCAAAGCTGAAAATCGCATCTTTCGCTGCTTTTGCAATATGATCAGCTGTATCGTAGAAATAGGTCTGTACAATTGCAATTTCGCGTGCTGCTTCCGCTTCTGATTTCGTTTGAAGGATTTTTTCTACACGAAGCAGAACAGATTCGGCCTGATAAATCCAGATTGCGATATCCGCAATGTTCATCAATACTTCCTGCTCTTTTGCCAGTGTTTGCATTAACTTCTGAACTGCTGAACCGGCAACCATCAATAGGGTTTTCTTAAATCCGGACAAAGCATTACGCTCAAAAGCAAGCGCTCCGGAAGGCAATTCCTGAAAATCGGGAATACTCATCAATTCAGACGCGACTTTCATTGCAGGTCCCATCAAATCCAGTTTCCCTTTCATTGCACGTTTCAGCAACAGGTCAACAATCAACATGCGATTGATTTCATTCGTACCTTCAAAGATGCGGTTAATGCGGGAATCGCGGTAAGCACGTTCAACGCTTGATTCCGCTGAATAACCCATTCCGCCAAAAATCTGAACTGCTTCGTCAGCTGCGTAATCCAGGCATTCGGATCCTGCAACTTTCAGAATAGCACATTCGGCTGCGTATTCTTCAATTCCTTTTAAGGTTGCTTCTCCTTTGTCCAATCCTTCATGAATGAATCCTTCAATGGAATCGTCGATGTTTTGACCGGCACGGTACAACGCGGATTCAAGAACATACGTACGGATGACTTGTTCCGCCAATTTGAAACGAATTGCTCCGTATTTTGAAATCGATCGTCCGAACTGCTGACGTTCATTTGCGTATTGAACCGATTCCGTGATTACTTGTTTTGTTCCACCCAATACACCCGCACCAAGTTTAATTCGACCGATATTCAGGATGTTGAGCGCGATTTTGAATCCGTTTTCACGTTCCGAGAGCAAGTTTTCAACCGGAACTTTTACGTTATTGAAGAAAATTTGTCGGGTGGAAGACCCTTTGATTCCCATTTTCTTCTCTTCCGGGTTCAATGTAATCCCTGCGCTGTCCGCTTCGACCAGAAATGCACTGAGGTTTTTGTCGTCATCGATTTTAGCGAAAACAGTGTATAAGTTTGCGAAACCACCGTTGGTGATCCACATTTTTTGTCCGTTTAAAACGTAGTGCGTGCCATCCGAAGAAAGAACAGCTTTTGAAGATCCTGAATTTGCATCCGAACCAGAGTTTGGTTCAGTCAGACAGTACGCAGCTTTCCATTCTCCGCTTGCGAGCTTTGGACTGTATTTTTCCTTCTGTGCCTGTGTTCCGTAATAGAGTAGCGGCAAACTTCCGATTCCTGTATGTGCACCGAATGCAACACTAAACGAATGACCTTTACCAAGACGTTCCGTGGCAAGTAGCGATGTTTTGAAATCTACTCCCATCCCTCCAAAATCTTCAGGAACGGAAAGTCCGAGCAATCCTAATTCACCTGCCTTGTCAAGTAAACTCGGCATCAGACCCTCTTCCAAGCTATCAATTCGATCCAGAATCGGGTGGATTTCATGCATGATGAAATCATCGCAGGTTTGAGCAATCATGCGCTGCTCTTCCGTCCATTGCTCCGGAGTGAAAATATCGTTTGGAGTTACGTCCTTAACCAGGAACTCTCCGCCTTTTATCGGTGTTGACATGGTGAAAGTGTTTTATTAGGGTAAATATAACAAGAAGAATTTTATTATGCAAGCATAGCTTTTTATTGATTTTGGACATAAGACATTCCATTGAACAACAGATTTTCTCTTATCAGTCTCTAATCTTTAGTCTATACGGCTTTAATCCCATCCTCTGATCTCTTTGCAGGCATTCACAAATTTCAAACCAAGTTCCAGTTGATTTTCATTAATTGCGTGTTGCATGGAGAGTGTGTAGTTCTGAATAGCTTCGTCGTAATTACCTTGATGCTGATACAACATTCCCATGTAAAAATAGATGTCCGAGTCCTCGCGATTTCTCAATGTTCTGGAGTTTTCCAACACAGATAGGGCCTCATCGAAGCGACCTTCCTTGATAAGAATGAGCGAGTACTGGGTGTAAGTTGGAAAGTAATTTGGGTCTGCTTTCAATGCCTTGAGATAATTCTCTTCAGCGTCTTCGTTTCGCCAGAAGTTATATGACATCTTCCCCAACTCATAATAAGGTTCCGCACGATTCGGATGATTTACAATCAATTCGTGGATCTTATTCAGTGCGCGTTCGTAATAGGCGTTCTTTACATCTCCCGAAACGAGGAAGAGTTCTTCTTTAAATTTCGCCAGTTCAATGTTTACTTTATCCATACGACAATTATAATGGTTTACTCATTTCAAAGTGTTGCAATACATCAAAGAGTTTATATGATGGACCATGATTGGTGTATCCAAGTTTTTCGTAGAAAGGCAATGCGTAATCTCTTGCGTGCAATAACATGGTTGTATAGCCGAGAGCCGCGCCCTCCTTTTCGACGTATTCCATGAGTTTTTTTCCAAGACCTGAGCCCTGAAGGTTGGCTTCAATTGCTACAAATCGAACCTGACAGGTTGTGTGATCAAAACAATCGAGACGAGCTATTCCCAGAATCTGAGTTCCTTCAAAAAGTGCAAAGTGAATTCCGGTTTCGTCGCCTTCGTTTCGTTCGGATCCTCGCTCTTTTCCCAAGGGTTCGCGTAAGATGCGGTAACGTAAATCGTAGTAGGCTTCCCATTCTTTTTCGGTTTGAGGTGTTCTGACTTCCATTCTACTTCAATTTGAAAGCAACCTGGGTTACGCGTTTGGTTTCAATATCGTTTTGTATTTCCTGACGAATGAGGTTTTGTGCGGAAGAATCGCTAAAAACTTCCGAAAGGTTCTTCACTACGCCAACGGGAATGTGTTTCGGGTGCAGGGCAGCTGTTATGGTTGCGGCTGTAAGTTTACCGACTTTCTTCTGGATCAGTGCGGCCAGTTCTTTCCGGTTTCCGACGCGATCGATGTTTGTTTCGAAGCGCGAATCGGAAATAAGTTCTGAAAGCCCGAGAAATTCACAAAGTAACTGAAAGTGTTTCTGACTTCCGATGGCAAAGGTGATGTGTTTGTGATCGCTGGTGAGAAACAGTTCGCCGTACGGTGCAATATTCGGATGCAGACTACCTATGCGTTGAGGAATATGTCCCTGCATGAGGTAATTGGAAGCCTGATTTGCCAGGGAAGCTACTGCAGCATCGTAAAGCGAAACTTCGACGACAGATCCCTTTCCAGTTTTGGTACGTTGAAGCAAGGCCGTCAGGATGCCTTCTTTTAACTGGTGTGCTGCCAACACGTCGATCAAAGCTACCGGCATTTTTGTCGGGCCTGATTCAGGTGTTCCGTTCATGGACATAAATCCACTTTCTGCCTGAAGAATGAGGTCATACGCAACACGATCGCTTTCGCTTCCGAAGCCCGAAATTTTACCAATAATGAGCGTTGGGTTCAAGGCATGTAATACGCGGTCTTCGATTCCGAATTTTTCTACATCGCCTTTTTTGAAATTGGAAAGGAAGATGTCCGCATTCTGAAGCAGATCGAGTAATTCGTTTTTATCTGCTTCCACAGAAATGTTCAGTTGTCGATAGGTTTTACCGTAATTAACGGATGCAAAATAAGCTGAGCTTTTGGCTTCTTTTTGTTCCGAACTCAATTTCCAGCTACGGGTCACGTCCGGAATGTCAGGGTGCTCAATTTTGATTACCTGTGCGCCTAATTCCGCGAAAAATGTCCCAACGGAAGGTCCGGCGAGAACTGTGGAGCAATCAATAACGGTCAAATGATTCAACATGAATCAAATGTAATTATTTCCTGAAGTTGTATGAATTGAACAGAACTAAAAAGGGCGCATCAACACGCGCCCTCAGTTACATAGTCATTCTAAGAAAACCCGGAAATTACTTGCCGGAATGAATCACAGCTAAGCTGTCTGCAGTTTGTTGTACCGGAATAACTTCTTCCACTTTTACTTTGGCAACGCCTTTCCCCCAGAAATCGAGTTGTTTGGCTCCTGCCTGACTTAAGTCAATAATGTGAGGTGAAGATTTCCCCATCCTGTCGATCACGGTAACGTATACTACCGAGTCGTTTTTGAGATTGGTTACCTTTAACACGGTTCCCAATTTCAAGGATTTGTGAGCACACACAAGGCTGTCTTTGCAGTACACTTTGCCTGATGCTGTTCGACGTCCGTTGAGTTTATTAGAGTAATAACTCGCTGTACCATCCTGGGTGAATGCTTTGTACGTTCCTGTACTGTAAACTGCACCCATAATTAGAAAACTGATAAGTATTTTCATCTTACTTCGTTTTAGGGCGGCTAAGATAGGCCATTTACGGTGTATAATCCGAACATTTAGAATTCGTTAACAAAAAAGCCGACTCGTTTTTAGACGAATCGGCTTCCTGAAAAAGCAGTTATTCTTCTTATTTTTTGATGACTAGTTTTTCCTGGAATACTCCAGTTTTACTGGTGATCAGACAAGTATATACTCCGTTCGACAAGTTTTCAACATTGATTGAATTCTTGTTCGTAAGTTCTGCACTCAGCACTTCCTTACCTGTAAGGTCAAAAATCACGATTTGCTCGATGTTTTTCCCTATAACAGATACTGAAGTCTGTGCAGGATTAGGGTACAATGTCAATGTTTCCAATCCCGGATTTGTAATACCCAAAGAGCTGTTGATGTTGTAAGTAGTATTGGTTACAATCGCAGAGTTGTAATCGAAGTAGATGTAAGCTGTGTTTTCGATTTCATCGCCTTCCTGCAATCCTGCAACTTCTTCCAATGAGTAGATTACATATCCCTGAGAAGCATCAAGATCCTGAGCACTTGGTGCAAGCATGATTCCGGTGAACGTAAATGTTACGATTCGTGTCACAGGATCAATATTTACAGCAACCCCAGCGGAAGATCCGATCATTTTAAAGGTGCTCAAATCAAGATTTGCGGAGATGGTATCAATTACACTTACGTTGACAGCATTGTAATTCCCGTCGTTTTGGAAGTGAACCATGTATTCAAGCGTTTCCTGAGTGTCAGGATCAATTTGCTGGGCATGATCAACTTCTTTTGAATTCGGGTCATACGAGTTCCAAACCACTCCACAAGTGCTGTCGGAGTTGTTCAACAAATCAGTGTCGTTAGGATTGTACGCCGTCATATCGAAGCAAATTTGTGTTCCTGCCGGTGTTCCGCCAGGGAATGTGAACGGAATCAGGATGCTTGTACAGCTCGAAAGACCAAGAACATCAAATGTCAGGGTATTTCCTGTTACCGAAGCATTGGTAAGGTTTGCTGTATTTGGAACGAAGCCCGCAGGAAAGTTTACTGTAAGTGTTACGTCTGAAGTATCCGAACAAGCATTGTTGCAGATGTATGCATAGAGATTACCGGTTTGCAACGGAGCAACGAAGTTGGAAGGCCAAACGTAATACACGTCGAAATCAGGGTTTTGGGCAGGGATATTGCAGGTCAATTGGAACGTCATCTGCATGTTATTTGCCATCCCGTCAGCGTTAAAGCTTGTTATGGTCTGGTCCGGTGAAACCTGGATGTAGCCATTTGTTGCTAACCATGCGTCATTCACGCTAACGGTGTACGGAGCATTAGACGGATCAAGTCCAATGTAATACCCGTAGGTTGAGCTTGGTGTAATGGTAGTTGTGTTGCCATCCGCACCAACACAATCCATCGGTACATCATAATAGTACACATATGGAGCCTGCTGATAGGTGTACGCGCTGAAGTAAGCACAAGCAGAAGGACTCAAAACTACTTCGTCCCATTGAACCCCTCCATCAACGTAAGCTCCATTTGTTCCACTGTATACCTGAATGCTGATGTTGTATGTTCCGGGAACTGCGTAAGAGTGAAATCCTCCAACATTTACAGTTGTGTTTGCAGTCGGAATGTCGATCGGGTAAGTATCGGAGGTTCCATCGCCCCAGCTAACTTCCAATTGTCCGCCAACCTCAGGGTTAGCTCCTGACCATGCATAAATGTAAACAGAGTTCTGGCACCCAACCGTTGAATCTCCGTAACTGAAGTAGTCAACAATTTGTGCGTTCGCGCTTTGAGACCATCCTAATGTCAAGAGCGCAAGTAATGTAAGTAAGTGCTTCATAAGATCTATTTTTCCAAAGACCCCGGATAAAATCAATAGGTTGTCTGAAAAGCAATTTTTTTTTGATTCATTTCTTTTCAACAATCCTGAAATGAGTTTAAGCTGCCGCTATCTTTGCTCCATGCTAAAAAACGAGTTCGTACAAAAAATGTCTTCCGTTTCTGAGAAGGCTGTTACAAATACATTGAAGTTGTTGGAAGAAGGAGGGACAATTCCCTTCATCTCACGCTATAGAAAGGAACAAACCGGAGGATTGGATGAGGTGGCAATTACGGCCATTCGCGATTCCGCAAAAAAATACGATGAGCTCATCGCTCGTCAACAAACCATTTTGGGCTCAATTGAAGAGCAGGGAAAGTTAACTCCGGAACTGAAGCAAAAGGTATTGGATTGTTTTGATCCGAATGTTCTGGAGGACATTTACCTGCCGTACAAGCAGAAGCGTCAAACGAAAGGTGATAAAGCAAAGAAACTTGGATTGGAGCCTTTGGCGAAAATGATTATGTCGCAACGTGGCGGTGATCCGGAAGTGATGGCAGAACGTTTTGTAAAAGGTGAAGTGCTGGATGAGGAGATGGCAATTCAGGGTGCTGTAGACATCATTGCGGAATGGATTAACGAGAATGCTGTTGCCCGTGCACGCATGCGTACTTTGTTTCAGCGTAAAGCCGTTTTGGCATCGAAACTGGTAAAAGGTAAAGAGGAGGAAGGGGCGAAATACCGCGATTATTTTGATTTTTCGGAGCCACTTTACCGAACTGCTTCGCACCGTTTTTTGGCTTTGTATCGCGCGGAACGAGAAGGAATTATTTCACTGAAAGCACAACCGGATAAAGAGGAAGCATTGGAGCAACTGGAACGGTTCTTTGTGAAAACAGATGACGAATGTGGTGATGTGGTGGCACGTGCCTGCAAAGAATCGTACTCTCGCTTAATGTGTTCCAGCCTGGAAAACGAATTGCTGAACGAAGCAAAGGAAAAGGCGGACAAAGAAGCGATCAAAGTGTTCTCAACGAACCTGAAACAATTATTGCTCGCTCCGCCAATTGGCAGTAAACGCGTATTGGCGATAGATCCCGGATTCAGAACCGGTTGTAAAGTCGTTTGCCTGGATGAGAACGGGGATTTGAAAACGAACGTAACCATTTATCCGCATCCACCGCAGAACGAACGAGATAAAGCGGCTGCAAAAATTGCTCAATTGGTTCAGGCTTATAAGATTGAGGCTATCGCTATTGGAGATGGAACTGCAGGACGCGAAACGGAAAGTTTTATCAAGCACATTCGTTTTGATCGTGATCTGGAAGTATACGTGGTACGCGAAGACGGTGCGTCTATTTATTCTGCAAGTTCAATTGCACGTAAAGAGTTCCCGGATTACGATGTGACTGTTCGTGGTTCTGTTTCTATTGGTCGTCGCTTGATGGATCCACTGGCAGAACTGGTGAAGATCGACCCGAAATCGGTTGGAGTTGGTCAGTATCAGCACGAGGTAAATCAAACCATGCTAAAAGATGCGTTGGACGATGTTGTGGTCTCCGCAGTGAATGCAGTTGGAGTGGATTTGAATACGGCTTCGCCTTATTTGCTGAGTTATGTATCCGGACTCGGACCGTCGCTTGCAGAAAACATTGTTGCCTTCCGTGCTGAAAACGGTGGAATTAAATCGCGTGCCGACCTGAAAAAAGTGAAACGTCTTGGCGACAAGGCTTTTGAGCAGGCAGCTGGATTCCTGCGCGTTCGCGATGGCGAACATCCATTGGATAATTCGGCAGTTCACCCTGAAAGTTACAAACTGGTTGAGAAAATTGCGAAACAACTAAAGGTTCAGCTCAACGAATTGATTGGCAACCAGGAATTATTGAAATCCATCAAAAAGACAGATTTTCCGGAAGTCGATGATTATACCTTCACAGATATTATCAAGGAATTGAAAAAACCGAGTCGCGACCCACGTAAAACAGCCAAAGTTCTGGAGTTCGACAGTCGTATTCGTACCATTGAAGATCTGAGAGAAGGAATGTTCCTGACTGGAATCGTTACCAACGTAACCAATTTCGGCGCTTTCGTTAATATCGGGATCAAAGAAAACGGGTTGATACACAAATCCAATCTGGCCGACGTTTATGTGGAGGATCCTGCGCAGTTTATCGCACTTCATGAACACGTAGATGTACAGGTTGTGGAGATTGATATACCAAGAAAAAGAGTTGGACTGAAGAGGGTGAATTAATAAACATTCAAAATTGAAAATTCAAAATGACCATGACTAAATCATTTGTACTACTACTGCTGCTTTGCTGTTCCGCGTTGTGTGGGTTCAGTCAGCGGCCTGATTCTGTTCAGATTAATGGGGAATGGAGGTACATATATCCGGAACAACAACCGAGAACATTTACGACATCCTATTACAGTAACTTCGATTTGAGCCGCGAGTTTTTTGATCAATGGCTGAAATGGAAGATGGCCGGAGACTCTCGTGCAGACCTCAAATTACACGATCTACAGGATTCAATTCAAATGGAATTGTACAGAACGCTCGAAGATAATGATTCCATCTTCTATGGTTCCCGAAAGAGAAGACGTCATCACGATTACAGGTATTCGAGTTACTCTCATTATTATTCTTATACCAGTAAAGTTCCAAAGCGAATTTACTACGCCAATATCAACGTTCATTATACACCTGATTTGCATGCTGCAACCGGAATTCCACCGGTAGTCAGATCCTTGCCGGACGGGAAGTATGTTCAATATTATCAACCCTGGGCGACATTTGAAAAACGTGAAGATGCTGAGGTTGTGCAGGGAGTTGTTGCTAGTTTCTTTGAACTGAAAAACGATAACCTGAATGGGCCGTTTATCCATTTCGATATGGATGGTGATACGTTGGGTATCGGGACCTTTAACGATGGCTTTCAGGACGGAGAATGGTTAGTTGTTAACAACAAGCACTATGAGTACGACAAACAACTTTCCGGAAAGAAAGCTGAACGGTTGTACATCTACAACACGTACTCAGTTACTAATTATTCAAACGGGCTTAGAAACGGAGTAGAAAAAGAGTATGCCAATGGCCGGATTTTCTACATAAAGAATTATGAAAACGAAAGACAGGTTGGACAGACAACTGTTCTCGGTGGTTCCGACAGTACCGTGTATGATCCTGTTCAGGTATTTCACCCGGTAATTGCGCGAAGTTCATTTCCGGATTATGAAGCATCCGGCAGATACCTTCAGTATCATCATTCGTATGACAAGCAAAAGGACCTCAATTTTTTGGAGCTTGAGCGTATGGGGTATCTGGTTTCCGAAAGAAGTACAATCATCCCGTCAAACATACGCTATAAAAGCATCAGCGATTCCTTGTTCTGTGATTCAATCAGGAAAGACCGTTCAGATTTGTATTATTCGTCTTACCCGATTTTTGAAACCTATTATAAGGTATACGAGCGAAAAACGAATCGCCTGATTTTTGAGCGTTACATTGATACCACAAACTGGACTTTTTACGGAAATGCGTACTACAAGAACGGTGCAATCATGGATTCGGTTTACGATGATTTGTCGGACTATGGACACGTGAATTTTAAGGTTTTCAAAGAAAATGGCGAATTAATTTTCAGCGATCAAACCAAATCCGTTGAACCCCTGAAAACCTATCAGATTGACGGATTTACTGCATGCGATTTGGAGATTAATGGTACTAATGGTTATGAGCTTGTGCGATCTTTGCAACGTGGCGATACGATCTTTCAGGATGCGCGTTGGGATAAGAAAAAGCAACTTTTGCAAAAATCATATAACATCGATTCAACAGAGTATTTCTGGACGAAACTTGGTGAAGATTCGTACTATTTACTGACCGTTTCTCGGGATTCAATTAACTGGGAATTTGGTTCCGGAGGAGTTCGAATTATTGACCATGAAGATGTTGCCACGGCAAAACATACAGTGAGCATCATTGAAAATGGAAAACCATTTTCCGGAGAAATCGAATTTGAACACCAGCGTTTATGTGGTCTGGAGTTCGACGACAATGAATTCGAGATTGGAATTTCCAGAAAAGAAAGCAGGAAGGCTAAACTGAAACCCGGGTATCTGGAAACGGAGATGATTCATAATGTCATGGAAGACATACTGGAAAGGTTAGCTCTTTTGGAGGAAGGATACCAACTTGCATCACTGGAAGGGAATGTTAAGGATCATGTGCTGGAAGGTGAAGTGGAAGTGAGTCAAAAACACTTTGAAGGAAAAGAACAGGAATTGAGCTACTCCAATGGACTTCCTTCAGGAGAAGTTAATGTGTATACTACAAAAGCTGAGGTGCGCGATCGGTTTGCAATTCATCAGGAAATCAAAGCGCATAATGAAGCTTTGGGCAAGAAACACTTCCATAAATCGATGAATCGTCGTTACCTATTCAAAACATACACCTTGAGTAATGGAAAATACAATGGACCGATTGTCCTGTTTAACCCGGCAGGAGATACCATTGGTTACATTCCGTATGTTAATGGGCAAAAGCAGGGAAAAGCATTCCATTTCACTGAAAGTAATCTGATCCAATTAGAATATGCAAACGATAAATTCGTCAACGATTTGATCCTGAAAAGTGCTGAGTGGGATGGAGTGTATGATACCCTGATGTCTTTCCGATTCGATCAGAATGGTCAGGTAATTCAAGGGCATTCGCGCATTGAACGCTACAATTCAGAAGATTATTCGTTGCACGAGATAACCGTCGATCTCACGGAGCCACAACCAAAGAACTTTCAATTCGAAATCCGAGACAACGGGGAACTTGAATTTAGTGGAAAAACATCCGGACAATGGTTGAAAACCGGCACGGTTTATCACGGTGTAATTCCTTCGTATACAAAAGAATTCAATGATTTTTTTGTTGAAGTTCGGGTGCCTCTTCTAGAAATCGTAAATGAATTGGAAGTAGGGTACGAGGGACTTGTTCTCGACGGTAGCATACTTTACAGTGATTATGAATTGCAGTATTATTATCGTCCATCCAACAGAACTGTTAGCAGATATGACGGATACGATGAACCTGACTACCTGTATCCAATGGAAAGTAATGAGGGTTACTTTAAAAAGTACTATCCGAACGAGCAAATTGCAAGAGAAGGGAAGTATAATCAGCTTGATGTTTACAGAGGTTTGTTTAAGGCCGGGTTGTGGAAGACATATACGTATAATGGATTGAAATTGCACGAAATCATTTACAAGGACTCGATTGTTGTCATCAACGGAATAAAATTTCCGATCCGGGGAACGCAGGTAGAGTTTGATACATTGGGAAATGTAATTTCTAATCGCTTGCTATTGGAGGAGTTGGAGACGTACGAATGTTCCAGCGATGATTACTATGCGGAACGTCAGTTCATTTGCCTTTCGTCTACAGTTCCAACGAAAATGAATGGCTGGACAAAGAACTATTACGACAACGGAACCCTGATGAACGAAGGAATGATGATCAATGGAATGCCCGATGGATTGTGGAAGTTTTATACTCCGGATGGAAAATTATCGCGCTTGGGGAGATACATCATGGGGAAACAAAACGGAAAATGGTTAAAAGGAGATTTGTCCGAAAAAGCATACATCGGAGACGTATGTATGGATCCGGATGATCCGAATTATGCTTACCATTTGCATCAGCTGGAAACCGATAAAGAGATCGAGGTGGTTGTGTACAAGATGGGGGAGCCTTTGAATAACAATCATTATGGAGATTCCCGGGGTCGTAGAGGAATGAGAGACGATATTCAATTGAGATAAGCGGAATCCGTTTACTTTTGTTGCAACTTTTAGAATAAAAAAATGAAATTATACGCCGTATTGGGAGTGCTTTTATTGCTGACTGCCTGCTCAAAGCCGGATAGTGAAGCTATTATCGGTAAGTGGAAATTTTCCCGAATGGAACAGAACAATGTAATCCTGCTTTCAACGGATAAAGCTGAAGAAAAGCAGATCGTTGACCGCTTCGTGAAGAAAAATAAAGATTTGTTTGAAACAACTAAAATGACCGAAGCTAAGTTTCGCGAAAACGTAAAAGTTGAAATTTCCAATATGCTGAATGTCTATTTTGAGTTCAGGAAAGACAGTACCATTTTGGTGGAAAATAATCACCCGAATGTTCATTCTACAGATACATGGAAATATACTGTAAATGAGGAGAAAAAGGAAATGACGGTTGAAGAACCAAACCGAAAAATTGTCTACAAATACGAATTGGAGGATGGAAAATTGACTCTAAAAACAGAGAAAGAAAAAATAACTTTTGTACCTTCCGTGAAGAAATAGCACGGTTATTGATTTAACTTGCTACAGTTTAGATAAAGCAAATTTTTAACCAACAAATAAGCAATGAGAAGAGCAATTTTTTTAGCACTGGGACTATTCTTTAGCACAGTTGCATTCGCACAAACGTACAAATCAGGAGATGCTACCCTGGATGCGAACCTGAAGAGTATTACGATTGAAGCTAACAAAGACCTTGCGTCGTTTAAAGCCAATGTAGTTACTACTTACGGAACAACTCTGGATAAAGTGAACTCTTTGTTTACCGTAGGAATGAATGCGGGCGATGTAGTGATTTCGTTTGAAATCATGAAATTGACCAAAAAACCAATCACGGATGTTATTCGCGTGTATAAAGCGAGCAAATCCAAAGGTTGGGGAGCTATGGCAAAAGAACTGGGAATCAAACCGGGTTCGAAAGAATTTCATGCGTTGAAAGATTCTGCAGGAAAGAAAAAAGGAACCATTACCAAGAAAAAAACAACCGCAAAGCCAGCTACTCCGGAAAAGAAGACAACAGGATCTTCCAGTGGAAAAAGCAACGGAAACGGAAACGGCGGAAAGAAGAAATAGATCATCAGAGGAAAATTTTTAGAGCAAAGGAGGAAAGTCATTTAAAGTCTTTCCTCCTTTCTTTTTCCCCTGATTTCTCATTTCCCATATTGAACAAAAATTCCATCCTTAAATGGGGTCCAGACACAAGCTTTCTGATTACACGCTTTTAGACCGGTATTGGTCCAGGAATTACAGGTATACCAAAGGCTGTAAGTTGAATTAGCATCGAAAAAGAAATCGTATTGGCTGTAGGGATGTTTTCGAATTCTGCTTAATTCATTCCCGTTTTTCACAAAGTTTCCATCAATATACCTGCATAAAGCGCGGTAGTCGTCTTTGCTGATGCGAAGCTCAATAGTATTTACATCTTTTCGATTCGGTTGCGTAGTCTGAACTATGTGCATGGCACCGGTTCCCAATCCAAATGTAGCTTTGAGCGCCGTTCCAACCGTAAGGTCATCCCAGTTTTTCGTTTTCAGGAAAAAGTTTTTGTCTCCCCAGCCAATTGCAATGAATGTTCGGGTAGAATCCTGCATAAATTCTTTTGAAAGATTGAGTGTTTTTCCCCAGTCCCGGTACTCATTTTCAATCGGAACAACAAAATCTGTGTGCACGCCATTCGAGGTTACGTAAATGGTCATACGCTCATGATCCTTTACGGTATCGTTTCCCGAAGGAATTCTTGAAAGAATCCAGTACGAGAGAAAATAAACAACCATACAAGCGTAAAAGACCTCGAAAAATCTACCTATGTATTTTGCAGTGATGAGAAGAATGCGTTTGATCATGTGGGGAAAGTACGTTTGTTGTATGCGGTTTTAAGGAATGCGATGAAATTACAAGAAAATTAAATCGAAAACGCGGGAAACTTTCCATTGTTACAACGTTTCGATATCGCGATGTCGCAATATTGCGACATCGAATTGTTATTAGTTCTTCCGACACTCGTTTTAAATTTCAATACCTTTAATCCAAAGCAAATGATATGAAAAAGCAAGTCATAGTAGCATTCATCTTCGGCATGTGTAGTGCAGTGTTGATGTCGTGTGGTGGAGCTGTAAACAACACGGAACAGGTTGAAACAAAACCTGATCTGACAACAGAAACGGTTACATATTCTTCGGATACCGTTGATATGAAAGGATTCGCCGCTTATGATGCAAACAAAAAAGCTCCGGTTATTTTGATTATTCACGAGTGGTGGGGATTGAATGATTACGCGAAAAGCAGGGCAGAGCAATTATCTAAATTGGGATATTTCGCATTTGCTATAGACATGTACGGAAATGGAAAGCAAGCTGAAAATCCGCAAGAGGCAACGACATATGCAACACCATTTTATGCTGATCCGACAATTGCAAATCAACGGATACAGGCAGCGTTGGATAAGATCAAAATGTATCCTCAGGCAGATCTCGAAAACGTAGTTGCAATTGGTTATTGCTTTGGTGGATCAATGGTTTTGAATGCTGCCCGTGCCGGAATACCATTTAAAGGTGTGGTAAGTTTTCATGGCGGACTTGCCGGCCTTCCTGCGGAAAAGAATAAGATTAAAGCGGATGTGCTCGTTTGCCACGGTGCTGCTGATCAATTCGTTTCGGATGCGGAAGTAACAGCGTTTAAGCATCAAATGGATTCCGTAGGCGCGCATTACACGTTTAAGTCATATCCCAATGCAACGCATGCATTTACTAATCCCGATGCAACTACTAACGGAAAGAAATTCAATCTACCCATCGCCTATAATCGGAAGGCCGACGAAGATTCCTGGAAAGATTTCATGAAGTTTTTGGATGAAGTTTTGAAGAACTAATTGCATTGATCATCAGGAATAAAGAAAAAGCCAACTGAACGATACAGTCGGCTTTTGAAGTTTACGTTGGTTGGTAAACTAGGGCATCACGAATTTGATGGAATAACTCGCCTTGGAATCGGTCACAATAAGTGTGTAAGTTCCGGCGCTCAATCCCGGGCTATCGATAATCAATGTATTCATCCCTTCGTTGAGTTGTTTCGAACCTTTTTGTACTTCCAATCCTGATAAGTTGATCAGTGAATAGGTCACAAACTCTGGTTTTGACGTTGTATAGAATCCAAGAATTCTGTCATTTACCACATCGGGGTATACCGATTGAATCCCGTAATTGTCAGGCTTCTTCTTAACTGCAATAATCGGCGTATAATTCACCTGGCCATCATAGTCGACTTGTCTCAATCTGTAATAAGACAACTCCTGAGTAGCATGTTCATCAATGAAGTCATAAGCCGATTCCTCATTTGTTGTTCCTGCACCATCAATACTTCCGATGGCTTCAAAGTCCAATCCGGTAAGCGATTTCTCTACTGTGTAGTAATCGTTATTGAATTCGTTTTTTGTCTGCCAGTTAATCATGTTCTTTTTATGGTCTAACGGTGTTCCATTTAGGGATAAGTAATTTGATCCCAGAACAATGTCGCAGTTTCCTGGCGTACACCCAACTCCTGAATAAGTGACGGAAATCTGCATGTCGTATTGGAGTAATTGTCCGTCTTGTCCATCAACTACGATAAAGTAATTTCCATTCGGAAGTGTTCCCGTGGATGAGGTCATTGTGATACAGGATTGATTTGTTGTTGCTGTCATTACAGCAGACGTACCACCTGCACACGCACCGTTCATTACCTGCATTTGTGCTACGTTTCCATTCGTTCCGCCATATTGAATATTGTTCATTTGCACGCTTACATTAGCCTGACATGTCCCGAAGGAGTTTACATTAAACTGGTAAATGGCAGTGTTGTTCATTACGTTGTTGGTATACGCAACCGGAATCACATAGCTTCCATCGCACAGCTCATCGTATTGTCCTGCTGCCGTCGCAACGAGCTGAGGTTCTCCGGAAGCCGTGTTACAGGCGTTTCCGTGAGATGCATTGTTTCCGGTGTTGTAGTAAGTCACTACTACATTTTGGTTAGCAGATGCTTCTGCGCAAGCCACTGTACTGATTCCGGGACATCCGTCTGTAGCCGGAGCTGATGGCAGACCGTATTCGGCACAAAGGTTAAACGTTCCTTCCGAAACAGGCGTGTACCCTCCGAATTCCCAGACCCGTAAATAATAGGTCCCCGGTGCCAGCGACGAAATGTCGATTCTTGGGTGAAGCGGTGTCGAACACGGACCCTCGTCGTTTGTACCTCCACTTTCGTTTCCAGGAGGAACATTGATGATTTCACCTGACGAACATTCAAATTGTGTTAATCCGCCAACTGCGCTTCCACAAGTACCAGTTGGTGTTCCGGAATATACGGCTGCGGCATAATTCGGTGTTGTTCCGGTACTTTGATAAATACTTAACCAGGTCGGAGGAGTGGATCCTGAAACGGTAAAAGAGAACCATACATCGTAGTGAGCAGTTCCGGTTCCGTTACAACCATTTGGATCTCCGGTAACTGTTGTGGAAGTCGGTTCGTTCCCTGGTCCCGGAGGATTATAAGTGTACTGTGTACAGTCAAAGAGATTGGTAGTACTGATTCCGTTGATTTGCGAAGTAATGTTAATTGCGTTAAAGATACAATCGTTTGCAGCCGGAGGGGTATAAGTGATACTGATACAGAAAGTTCCGGTCGATGTATTGTACCCGTCTACCTGAATCAGGTAAGTTACTCCGGCAGTCAACATTGGTGTGGCAACAGCTGCAACAGTGTTTACACTTCCATTGTCTTCACTGCAACCATCTGCAAGAGGGGTGAGACTGGCACAAGTTCCGGAATACACTTGTAGCTGACTGTCAAATGTTCCTCCGTTGTCGAGTGAAATCACGTGAACTCCCGTTGTTGATGGAGTTACCGAATACCAAACGGTGTTATTTGGTGCTGTTAGCCAGCAGGATGGGGTGCTTGCAGCTTCGTTGAACGGAACAGCCTGAACAGTTGCTGCGACATTTGTTCCATTTACGCAGGCGCCATTTACTGTAAGAGGCGTGGCGGAACCACAGTTGTTATTGGATGGCTGTGCATTGCTAATCAATGACATAGTCATGACCAGGATTAAGGGTAGTAGAATTCTCATAGCGTAGAATTTGGGTTTTCATAAAAGTTGCCCCAATAACGAAAGCAAAATCGTTCTAGTAATTGAAAATGAAAATTGCTACACGACGAATGATCAAAATATACCTATGAATGAACTGAAATATTCTGCAAACATAGCATTTTTGTCGATATTATTATGCGTAAATAATAGTTTAGCCCAGTTCAGAAGGGATTTGTAATTTTGCAGCTTAAATACAATTTTATATCATGGAAATTCCAAAAACGTACGACCCTCGCTCAGCAGAAGAGCGTTGGTACAGCCATTGGATGGCGAAGGGTTACTTTCATTCAGAACCAGATGATCGTGAGCCGTTTACCGTCGTCATTCCACCGCCGAACGTTACCGGAGTTTTGCACATGGGGCACATGCTCAACAATACCATTCAGGACGTGTTGGTTCGAAAGGCACGTATGGAAGGGAAAAATGCATGTTGGGTTCCCGGAACGGATCACGCATCTATCGCAACCGAAGCAAAGGTTGTACAGAAATTGAGAAAAGAAGGAATTAAGAAATCCGATCTTACTCGTGACGAATTCCTGAAGCACGCTTTTGAGTGGAAAGAGCAATACGGAGGAGTTATCCTTCAGCAGTTGAAAAAATTGGGAGCATCTTGCGATTGGGAGCGTACAGCGTTTACGATGGATCCGGAGTACTCGGATTCGGTAATTGATGTATTCATAGATCTTTACAAAAAAGGAAAGATTTACCGTGGCGTTCGCATGATCAACTGGGATCCGGAAGCACGCACTGCTTTATCGGACGAAGAAGTAATTTACAAGGAGGTGAACTCGAAGTTATTCCACGTTCGCTACAAAATTGCCGGTTCAGATGATGAATGGATTACCATTGCAACGACACGTCCGGAAACCATTCTTGGAGATACTGCCATTTGTATTCACCCGGATGACGAGCGTTACAAACACTTACACGGGAAGCAGGCAATTGTTCCGGTTGCAAACAGAACCATTCCGATCATCACTGATGATTATGTGGAGATGGAATTCGGAACAGGGTGTTTGAAAGTGACTCCGGCTCACGACGTAAACGATTACGAATTGGGTAAAAAATACAATCTGGAAACAATCGATATTTTCCACGACAATGGAATCGTAAACGAAAACGGATTGCATTACAACGGCAAAGATCGTTTCGAAGTAAGAAAGGAAATTGCCCAGGAACTGGATGCCAAAGGATATTTGGTGAAAGTGGAAGATCACATCAATAAAGTTGGGTTCTCAGAACGAACTGATTCGGTTATTGAACCGCGTTTGTCGCTTCAGTGGTTTGTGTCCATGAAAGAATTGGCACAACCTGCTTTGGATAATGTAATGAACGGAAACATTTCGTTTCATCCGGATAAATTCAAAAACACGTACCGTCACTGGATGGAAAACGTGAAAGATTGGTGTATTTCGCGTCAGTTGTGGTGGGGGCACCGAATCCCGGCGTGGTATTTTGGTGACAGTTCAGACGATTTCGTGATTGCGAAAACAGCTGATGAAGCGGCGAAACTAGCTTCTGAAAAGGCAGGAAAGACTATTTCAACAGTCGATTTGAAGCAAGACGAAGACGTACTGGATACCTGGTTCTCATCGTGGTTGTGGCCAATCTCGGTGTTCAACGGGTTGACAGATCCGGGGAACAAAGAAATCAAGTATTACTATCCAACGAATGACTTGGTTACGGCGCCTGAAATTATGTTTTTCTGGGTTGCACGTATGATCATTGCCGGTTACGAATACATGGGCGACTTGCCGTTCAGAAATGTATACTACACCGGAATCGTTCGTGATAAACTGGGGCGTAAGATGTCCAAGTCGTTAGGAAACTCTCCGGACCCGATCGAATTGATTGAGAAATACGGAGCCGATGGCGTTCGTTTGGGAATTTTGATTTCTTCACCTGCAGGAAACGATTTACCATTTGATAGCAGCCAGTGTGAACAGGGACGTAATTTCACCAACAAAATATGGAATGCTTCACGTCTGGTAAAAGGTTGGGAAGTGAAAGCAATTGATCAGCCGAAAGCTGCTCGCATGGCAATCGATTGGTTCAACGCGCGTTTCAATCAGGAATTGGCAAATATCAATGAGTTGATGTCCAAGTTCAAGATTTCTGAAGCGTTGATGGCCATTTACAAACTGGTGTGGGACGATTTCTGTTCGTGGTACCTTGAAATGGTAAAACCGGGATACGAGCAACCGATTGATGAGAAAACATTGGATCAAACGATCGTTTTCTTTGAAAAGTTGTTATGCCTGATTCAACCGTTTACTCCATTCGTTGCCGAAGAATTGTGGCACTTGCTCCGCGAACGCAAAGAAGGAGAAGACATCATCATTGCAGAATGGCCTAAGGTTGAAGCAATCGATGAAAACGTGTTGAAGCAGTTTACCATTGCCGAAGAAGTAATCACGAATATTCGTAACATCCGCAAGCAAAACAACATCGCAAACAAGGTTCGCATTGAGTTGTTTGTGAAGAAGAATAATGAATTGGATACTGCATTTGATTCCGTAATCGTGAAGATGGGGAACCTGTCTCATTTGGATTATGTGGATGAGAAAGTGAACAATTCCAACGGATTCCTGGTGAATTCCAACGAGTACTTTGTACCGTTCGGAGACAGCATCGATCTTACTGCGGAGAAAGCAAAGATGGAAGAAGAATTGGCGTATACACGCGGCTTCCTGAAAAGTGTTCAGGGTAAATTGAGCAACGAAAAATTCGTTAGTGGTGCTCCGGAGCAAGTCATTGCCAACGAGCGCAAGAAAGAAGCTGATGCGTTGCAAAAAATTGCTGTGCTGGAGGAGAAATTGGCAAGTCTTAACTAGTTAGTTTAAACGAATTAAATAAGAGAAGGTGTTGCCAAATGGTGACACCTTTTTTGTTTTCTGTTGATTGATTCTGATATGATAAATCATTTTATTGTCTAGTTTTACAACTCAATAGAACGGTATGAAATCAACAGTCTTAATCATTATTCTCACTTATTTGTCAATCAATCTAAATGCTCAGGAAATAGAGTGGAGTTCTCCTGCGAAAGCATCTGGCGCATTTTCATCTTATTATGTTGAAAATAGCAAGGATTTTTATTCTGTAAGTATTAAAGGATTGAATAATGTTTTGCTTGAGAGGTTTGAGAATTTTTCTCAGAAGGTAGTAGCTGAGATGTTAACAAAAGTTGATGGAGAATTAATTCATCCGATAAAGTTCATGCTGATTCAGGAAGAACTTGTCGTCATCAGTATTGCCGAGAATAATAAGTTTTTGAAAATATTCTATCAGATCTTTGACCGTGACTGTAAACCGAAAAGTGATTTGATTCCTATAGTGGTGCATGATAAACCAAAGAATCAGGAAGGATTTTTGATGAATAAGGTAAATGTCATTCAGTCGGAGAACAAAGAATTCTTCTGTATTCAATATTCAACAAGTCCTAATCCACTTGCAGGATTGGAGTTCGATTATAAAGTATTGGGAAAAGACCTTAAGGTTGTATATGAAGGAAGGTATCTCTCCAACTGCATTTACAACCAGACCTCCTTAAAAAATAACTACCTGACCAATTCTGGAAATCTCATTTTAGGTTTAGTTGTATTCGGCCTTGATGAAAAAGGTAAAAGAGTTAATTACGACGTACAAACTGAGTATAGGATATGTTATATAAAGGAAGGGAAGCAATATGTAACAAATGTTCTTAAAGACCTGTCATTCTTCAATAGTTATGAAATTTTGAATCTCAATTTTTTGCCTATTGGAGATAGAAAACTGACTTGCACGGGATTATATGGAAATACGGGAAACTCTGTCAATGGAATTTTTTTCTTCGAGTATGATCCAGAAATAACTAAAGTTGAAAATGAAAAAGTCAATCCTTTTGAGGAAGGTTACGTTGATCCATTTATTGAATCAAAGGAAAAAGTGGGACTCGTTCCTGTGAGTACCAAGGTAAGCTGTCAATTCGATAATTCTGAAATGCGCTTATTGGAGAATGGAGGCTTTGTGGTAGTATTCGAAAAATCTTATGGAAGAGGGGTGCAATCCGTATCAAATCCTAATACGAATAGTGGTAGTTTTTATAACCTAAATGAACTTCTTATATACAGGATGAACCCTGATGGTACAATAGCCTGGATTCAGAAAATTGAAAAAGATCAAACAGAAGTAGGAGCCAAACTTAATTCGGGGCATTGTGGTTATTTAGGAAGTAAGGAGTATTTGATACTGTTCAATGACAATCCTAAGAATTACGTTGCTACCGGGGAATATAATACCTCAAAGAGTATAGCTTGGTCATATGATGATAATGAAACTTGCTTAGCCATGGTGAATGTTAATTTGGAGGATGGTTTCATCAAGCGCTCTTGTATTGCTTCACAGGAATTAGAGAACTACAGAATTATTCCATTGCAATCCGTACCGAATTATAGGAGTAGAGAAATGAATTTATTCCTAATCAAAAAGGAAAACATCAAATTTGGTTTACTAAAGTTCTAAACTTATGCCATGGATAGGGAACCTTGTTTTTAAGGCGATCTTTATTCACTTATAGCCAACGTGTTGCTACTTTAATGGTTTGTTTTGTGTTTTTTAACACGAACTAAATTTTTGTTTGTGATAAAAAACACATTTTAACTATAAGAGTAGTTTGTTGAGAGTTTGTTCTATTATCTTTAAAATCAAACTACTACGCTACTATGAGAATGTTAATATTCACCTGCGTACTTGCATGTTCATCACATGTGGACGCTCAAACTGGACGGGAACAACTCACTGTCCAATATCCAATGGTTCAATTACTGGGAGTTGAGTACGAAATCAAAGACATACCGGAACCAGATCACGACCGACTCCTGCAAATTCCTTACTCAGAAATTTCTTCGCACCGTGCACACGATGCAAATGTGGAAATCTATGATCCTGTGAGCAATTATACAATCGTGCTTTACTCGGATATCTTGTGTCAACAAAATAAGCAATAAGTCATGAAAGCACTTTTTCTACTTGTTTTGGTGACACCCGGATGGTTGTTAGCACAAACTTACACGCACGGTACAACTGGAATTGCGAGTACTTATGCAGGTGCGTGTATGGTCAATACTTGTTCCGGAACTTATTACGATAACGGTGGAGCCGGAGGTAATTATTCCGCGAATATCAATGCAATTTACCGAACGTTTTGTCCGAATACACCCGGAATGTGTGTTCGCGCAACGTTTACGGCATTCAGTATGAATGATACTTACTTCTTATGTTTCGGCCCAAACAGCTGTTGTGATTACCTTCAGATTTTGAATGGACCCGCGCAGAACTCACCGGCATTGTACAGCAACTGTACAACTTCACCCGGAACGATTACAGCAAGTAACGGGAGCGGCTGTCTAACTTTTAGACACACAACAGACGGTAGTGTTCAACTGGGAGGTTGGGCAGCTACATTGTCTTGTGTAGCTTGTGCAGGTGGACCAACGGGGACAACCAATCAGGATTGTACGAACGCCGTTCAGGTGTGTGCCGATACCCCGATTTCAACGACGGTAAATGGTCCCGGACTGGCATCTGAATCGTGTGTTGGATGTACTGGTGCAGGAGGAGAAGTATATTCGAGTTGGTACGTGTTCCAGGTTGCTTCCAGTGGAACTCTTGGTTTAACTATCGACCCTACAACGAATTCCGACGATTACGATTTTGCGCTTTACGGACCCGGAGTAACGTGTGGAGCATTAGGAAGCCCAATCCGCTGTTCATATGCCGCAAACTCAAATAATACCGGAATGGGGAACGGCGCTGCTGATGCATCGGAAGACGTAGCCGGAGATGCATGGGTAAGTACGTTGAACGTAACGGCCGGACAAGTTTATTACCTCATGGTGAATCAGTGGACACCGACAGCTGCAGGATTTACATTGGATTGGAACTTAACATCAGGAGCTTCATTAAACTGTACCCCGTTGTCCATTGAATTAAAAGATTTTTACTGCAAGCAGGATGAGCGAAATATGGCAGTAACCTGGACGACCGTTACAGAGAAAAATAGCGATTACTTCATTTTGGAGAAAAGTGAAGACGGAGTAAACTTCTTCCCATTATTGCAAACGGATGCACAGGGTGAAAGTAGCGCACCAACAGATTACTATTTCTACGATAATCAGCCTGTGGTTGGAGATAACTATTACCGTTTAACGGAAGTAGATATTAATGGGGAAAAAACCACTTTTGATGTTACCGTAGGAAACTTCAGTCTGGATAAACTTCGTATCAAAACCATGCGCATTTATACGCAAAGTGGAAACCTTGTAAAAGAAGTGAATGGTGAAGATTTGGACATTAAAGCAGCTTTTAATGAAACCATTTTACCGGATGGAATCTACATTCTGGAAACCGTTGGGATAGATGGGACGATTGAACGGATTAAGCTGGTGCAGTTGATGAAATAAATTGAAATGAAATTTTGATCATTTTCGACTTTGGGCCTGATATTGCAATATCAGGCCCAAGTCCCGGAAATATTGAGTTTTCAGCTGTTTTTGAAGTTGAATTGAACACCTTGAAAGGACAATAAACAAAAACCCCCGTAGTGACCTTTCGGTAACCACGGGGATTTTTCCAACCTAACACTACTACTATAAGATCGTTAGCACTGACGTGCCGTTGCATACATCAAATAAAACTCCTGATTGCGCTTTTGCAGGTAATCAAAGTAACGGTCGAAACTTTGTTTCAGGATCTGCTCTATATCTCGCAATAACTTTTCAAGACTGTGAAAAGGAACGCTTAAAAACTTCGCCATAGCGCGATCGTCGTGAGTCAATAAATCCAACTGCGCAACTTTCAACGCGAAGCGGGAAAAGGCTCCTCTGAACTCGGGCACGTTTTCCCAAACATCGTGATTGCTCATACAAATAGTCTCAATACGCTTGTAGTTGTCCAGAATGTTGTTTTGTACACTGTTCATGACTATAAGTTTTTAATAGTTCTTACTGGTTCTTTCTTGCATAACGCGTGCCAAAGCGGAAAGTTGTAATGAAAAAGTGAATAAAACTTAAAGTGTAGAATTGATAGAGCGAATGGTAGTTTGAAGGAGGTGAAGAGAATGATCAAATGTGGTTTAAACAAAAATAGGGATCCACAATGGCGGATCCCTATTTCTAATCGTGTGTTTTATGAATTGCTATTTCTTCTTCTTCAATCCCCACAATTCGTCCAGGGTCATCACAGAAACCGGATGATAATTCTGGCGGGATTCTTTATAGACCGCCAATCCCCATTCTTTATCCAGCTTGCTTTCATGCAATGCTTCATAAATTGGCAATAAGAATTTTCTGCGGCCAGTACGTAACAAGAATGCTTTCATTTGTGGACGAACATTTGTGTAATTGCTGTGGATGCTCAGAACGAACCATTCAGTTGCAACTTCAGCGTTCCCCCAGTTTTTGAAATCCAGTTTCTCGTCAATGATTGCCATTCGATTCGGATTCATTTTGTCTGGTAACTGACGAATAAACGCTTGCCATTCCTGCGGAGTGTATTGATCACGTGATAACGCCGGTTGTTGTTTCTTCCCTTTACGTTTCTTCGGTTTTTTGAAAATATCTTTTCCTGCAGCAAAATCATCCGCCAGGCGCTGAATCTTCTGGAAACGAGGTGAAACAATTCTAACACAGTTCTTCGGAAGACCAGGCTTATAGAACCACTCATCGCAATTGAATTCAATTTTTTCCGGTTTCAATAACTTGTCTTCCAGGTACTTTTTGAATTGTTCCGTTGTTAAAGTCTGGAATTGATGGTCTTCAAAGTATCCCTTTAGGAACTTATCAAATTTTGCTCTTCCTGCTGCCTTTTCTAATGTTTTGAGGAAGAATGCACCTTTTACGTATGCAACCTGAGTCATTCCATCATCCGGATTTCGATCCTTAAGACTCAATTTCAGGTGAGTGTCCTCCGGATGTCCGTCTTCATTGAATCCTTCAATCTCATTTTCCAACTCCTGAAACTCAATCAGGGCAAGCATGTCAGCTGTTTCTTTACCGTACAATTGTTCCATGATACGGTTCTCAAAGTACACGGTAAATCCTTCATTCAACCAGAAATCATCCCACGTTGCATTGGTAACGAGGTTTCCAGACCATGAGTGAGCCAATTCGTGAGCGATTACGGAAACTGCGCTTCTGTCACCTGCAATCAATGTTGGATTCGCAAATGTTAAACGCGGGTTTTCCATTCCGCCGAAAGGGAAAGAATACGGAAGAACCAATACATCGTACTGTCCCCATTTGTAAGGGCCATATAGGTTTTCAGCCGCTGTAATCATCTTTGAAAGATCGACAAATTCCCATGCCGCATCCTTTAACATTTCAGGTTCTGTGTAAACACCACAGTTCTTTCCAAGCGATTGGTATTCGAGATTACCTACAGCCAAAGCGATCAAGTAAGCAGGAATTGGTTGCTTCATTTCAAAGTGATATTTTCCTGTGCTGTTCTTTTTCTTGGAATTTGAAGCACTCATTACGGCCATCAGCTCCGAAGGGACTGTCACGTCAGCAGAATAGGTAATACGATTTGCCGGTGTACATTGAACCGGAATCCAGGTACGGGTAAGAATCGCCTGTCCCTGAGTGTACAAATATGGATGCTCTTTTCCGGCAGTCAAACTCGGATCCAACCAATCCAAAGCTCCCGCATTTTCGGTTGTTTTGTAGTAAATATTAATATAACGTGTGTCTTTGTCGATCTTCACGCTAAGCGGTTGACCGATGTATTCACGATTTGTTCCGATAATAAAATCGGTTTCTTTTTCATCGCCTTTTTTGCCTAGTGTAACTTTTTGAATTTCAGGGCCATTGATGTCGAATATTGCCGTATCCGTATCCTTGATGCGCTGCATTTCATGGCGGGCAACGCCGTAAATGGTTTTGTTTTCGAAGTTTACATCGAGTTCCAAATCAATATGAGTTGTTCTGATCTCTTCGATGTTGGAATAGGAATGCTCATCGTGTAACCGGACATTTCCGGAAACGGTAGGCTGATCCTTAGTTGTTTTGGCCGCTGGTGAGTCGCAGCTAAATAACAAGCACGCCATTGCCAGTGCAGCAATAGGTAAATTGGTAAAATTCATTCGTTTTGGTTTGAGCGTCACGAAAATAACGTTTTTAAATAATTCACAGGACTTGGAAGGATTAAACTTCGCTGCGTTTATTTGTGATGTAATCAATTACTTCTGCAGCTCCGTGTAAACCGAAAAGTGCAGGCATGTAGCTGACAGTCCCATAGAACGAACGTTTGAAGTTCGAACCGTCTGTCATTTTCAGAGATTCTTTTTGCTGAATTTCAGAAGAAAATACTGCGCGAACACCTTTGTATCCAACACCTCTTCTTTTTAAGCGTTTTTTCAGGTGGAACCCAAGTTTGCAATTATAGCTGGATGTCAAAGCTGCGACTTTCACCTGTGAAGGATCCGTTTTCCCTCCGGCACCAAGGTGAGTGACACATTTGATTTTTAAACGCTTACACGCTACAATCCATTCAATCTTCGGTGTAAGACTGTCAATACAGTCCATTACATAGTCCGGTTTGTATTCATTCAGAATTTCCCAAACGCGCTCAGGAACAACAAATTCTTCGATAACGTTAAGCTTAATTGAAGGGTTGATCTCACGAATACGCTCGGCCAGAACAACTGCTTTGTTTCTTCCGATCGTAGAGTCAAGCGCGGTAAGCTGACGATTTTTGTTAGAAACATCAAACACGTCACCATCAATGATCGTCATGGTCCCAACTCCGGCGCGCGCTATAAATTCTCCTGCAAATGATCCGATTCCTCCCAGTCCCACAATCAATACGTGAGCCTTATTGAGGTTCTCCATTTGTTCTTTTCCAAGTATCAGTTCCGTGCGTTCAAGCCAGTTGCTCATGATGAAATACAGCTAAATAATTTGAATACAATTGATCAATAATCGACTGCAAAGGTAAGCATTTGATTTCGGCCAACTTTTCGTATACCGTGATTATTTGAACGTCGGAATCATCGGTTTCAAGGAAAATACGGTCAAATGATACGTTTTTAACAAACTCCTGAAGTTTGACATCGTACAACAAAGCCTCCCCAAAACTAAGGTAAGCACCCAGTTCCAGTAATCGGTTTCCCACATTCGTCTTTCGGAATCCGTGTACAATCCAGGCAGGACTTCCTTTCGGTTTTTTAAGCAATGCTTGTTCCAGTTCATTCCACCGACCAACGCAATGAATAATAATCGGAAGTTCAGTATGTTGTGAAATTTCTGTTATGCGTTTGAACAAAACTTGCTGTTCGGAAGTAGACAATTCCGATTGCCTGTCAAAGCCGATTTCTCCGATGGCAACTGCCAAAGTCTCCTGAAGAGTTTGCTGAAAGGTTACAAAATCAATCTGATTCAATTCCTGGTAATCCATCGGATGAATCGCCAGGGAATGGAGGAATTGAACATCCAATCTGTTGTCAACCTTTTCATAAATCAACTGATAGTCAATAGATAGCACTTCAATACCGGAATCTCCCCGTAACCTGTGCGTGTGAATATTGACGATCTGTGACATTTTTTGTTCAATTAACGCTATTTGTTGCGCTATTATGCAAACTTAATGTCTTGGTTGGTTTATTAACTTTATTTAGTCATATTTGTGGCCCATATCAAATTGAAAAAACATGGAAACTGTTACCGAAAACGTAGAAAATAAAGCCCCGAGAAAAGGACATCCTGCAGGTTTGTGGGTATTGTTCGGAACTGAAATGTGGGAGCGTTTCAACTTCTACGGAATGCGTGCCATTCTAACATTGTTCTTGGTTAATTCATTGCTAATGAAGGAGGAAGATGCCTCATTGCTTTACGGTGGATTCCTTGGATTGTGTTATTTGACACCAATGTTGGGTGGATTTATCGCCGATCGTTTCCTTGGAAACAGAAACTGTATTATGATCGGTGGGGTTATGATGGCACTGGGACAGTTGCTATTATTCTTCAGTGCAACGGTATTTACTTCGAACCTTGGTCTTGCTACTACATTAATGTGGGCAGCATTGGGAATCATCATCTTCGGAAACGGATTCTTCAAACCAAACATTTCTTCAATGGTGGGTAGTCTGTACCCTAAACAGGAGAAGAGCAAATTGGATACTGCATTTACGATTTTCTATATGGGAATTAACCTTGGAGCATTCCTTGGTCAAACAATTTGTCCGATTGTAGGTGATGTTAAGATTGGTGGAGTTCAAAACGTGTTTGCATTTAAATGGGGATTCCTTGCCGCTTCCATCGCAATGATGTTGGGAACCATGGTATTCTACTTCCTTAAAAACAAGTACGTAGTTTCTCCTGAAGGAAAGCCGCTTGGAGGTTTGCCTTCTAAAAATGACGATTCAGATTACGAAGAGGGTGAAGCACAAAAAGCCGAGTTCTCAAAAATGAGCTTGTTGATTTCTGTAGTTCTTTTCGTTGGACTGTTCTTCATGTTCCGCTACTTCCTGGACGGAGACAACTTCATCAAAACCATTATTTATCCGATTATCTACTCGGCGGGAATTACGTTGGCGGTATTGATTGTAACCGATAAGTCACTAACCAGAGTGGAATTACAGCGAATCCTGGTAATCTATATCGTTGCTTTCTTTATTATCTTCTTCTGGGCTGCCTTTGAACAAGCGGGGTCTTCCCTGACCTTCATTGCAAGTAATCAAACCGATCGACACATTTTCGGATGGGAGATGCCGGCATCAATGGTTCAGGTATTTAACGGAGTATTCGTCTTTGCATTTGCATTGCCTTTCAGTCTCCTATGGGATAAGTTGAGAGCTAAAGGAAGAGAACCAATTTCACCGGCGAAACAGGCAATCGGTCTATTGTTGATTGCAGTAAGTTACTTTATTATTGCGCATAATGTGAAAGATTTGGGTGATTCAGGTCTTTTGGCAGTGAAATGGTTGATTTTGTTGTACCTGATCCAAACGTTCGCTGAGTTGTGTTTGTCTCCAATCGGATTGTCGCTGGTTGGTAAACTTTCTCCAAAACGATTTTCATCTTTATTGTTCGGTGTATTCTTCTTGTCGAACGCTGCTGGTTACGCATTGTCAGGATCTTTGGGGTCAATTTTGCCTCCAACAGGTGACAAGTACCAGGCGGCGAAAGAAGTTAACGTTGATTTGAAGGGGATTCTCGATCACAAGAAAGAAGCGAGTGGCGAAGAATTGTTCGCACTTGCCAAATTGAACATTGCCAGTGTGGATAAGAAAAAGGCTAAAGAAAATAAAATCGACGTTGCCGAGAAATTAAAGACACTTGCGGAGATCAAGGTAGAGCGAGAATTGGCAGAAAAGAAAAAAATCAAATTTGTGGACAAACATCAGGCATCTGATACCACATTTACAGTGGAAGAATACAATACGATTCGTGATAAAGGAATTATTTCTGCGGAGTACCCTGAATTTGTCGGTTTCAAAATCAGCGGACTATTTGAATTCTTTATGGTATTCGTTGTATTGACAGGAATTGCATCGGTGATTTTGTTTGCCCTAATTCCAATCTTGAAAAAGATGATGCACGGGGTAAGATAATCCCGAAACAACATATTGAAATCCTTCTGTCGGTAATTGGCAGAAGGATTTTTTTTGAATTTAATTTCCCATTTTTACCCAATACTTAAAACTATGAGTCAAGATCCGTTAGATCACTTTGAGAATTTAGCTCAGGCACCGCCGGTTTCAGCTGAGTTGGCGGCCATTCAGGATTTTAAAGGAAAATACCCGAAACAATTGTGGGCGTTGTTTTTCAGTGAAATGTGGGAACGTTTTTGTTTCTACGGAATGCGCGGGATGTTGTCAGTGTTCATGGTAGAGGAATTGTTGATGAATAACAAGCAAGCGAATCTTCAGTATGGAGCTACCCAGGCTTTTGTTTATGCATTCACTTTCATAGGTGGTTTATTCGCGGATAAGATTCTTGGTTTCAGAAAGTCCTTATTTTGGGGAGGATTATTGATGATCACAGGTTCGGTAATTTTAGCAATAGAGCCTCATGATTGGTTTTTTGTAGGAATCACCTTCAATATTATCGGAACAGGATTCTTTAAGCCCAACATTTCTTCCATGGTTGGTATGTTATATAGGGAGAACGATGCCCGGCAGGATGCTGGTTTTTTGTTGTTCTATTCTGGTATTAACATTGGCGCATTGTTGGGTGGATTGCTCGTTGGAATCGGTTTAGGAGAGTATTTTGGAAGTGTTTTTGGAGAAGAAATTCGTTGGAATGTCGCATTTGGTGCATCAGCGGTTGCTATGACGATTAGTTTGATCACATTTATGTTGACTAAGAAAAACCTTGGTCCGATTGGATTGTCCCCTATTTCGCATCTTTCTTCTGCGAAGAAAAATCTCTACGAATATGGAACCTATGTTGGTGCGCTATTATTGGTTCCTGTTATTATGATCATGGTTTCCAATACACGCTATACAGATTACTTTATGTATGCCATCGGACCGTTTAGTTTGTTGTTTTTTGTTTTTGAGATGAGCAAGAACACCTTACAGGAAAATAAACGTTTGCTAAGCGCGCTATTGTTTATCCTATTCTCTGTGATTTTCTGGGCAATTTTTGAACAGGCCGGTGGCTCATTGTCTTTGTTTGCATTGACGAATCTTCAACACGATCTGTTTGGTATAAATATGAGTCCGAACACAGTGAATAACTCATCGAATTCCTTATTTATTATCATGCTTGCTCCTTTAATAGGATTGCTTCTGATTGCACTGGCAAAAAGAAAAAAAGAGCCAAACAGTCCTGTGAAATTTGGGATTGGGTTTATTCTACTGGGTTTAGGTTTTCTAGCATTCTATAGTATCCGTTTCGGTATGGATTCTTCGGGTAAAGGATCGTTGAATATTTTTACCGGAGCATACCTAATTGTGTCACTTGCCGAATTATTCGTGTCGCCAATAGGGATGAGTTTGATGACTAAACTTTCTCCTCAGCGTATGCAAGGTTTTATGATGGGAATGTGGTTCCTGGCTTCCGCTTACGGGCAATACGTAGCGGGATTGTTTGGGGCGAGCATTTCTCCAGATGAAAAGGCTTCCGGTATTGAGCAAATGAATGTGTACACACAAGGCTATTATGATTTCGCTTGGTATGCTGTTGTTTCGGGGATTGTCTTAATCGCAATCTACCCACTTATGAAGTGGCTCATGCAAGGAGTAAAATAACAAAAACCTTTTATCTTTGAGTCCCGCTGTGTCCGCCTCAGGTGGATAGCGGGATTTTTATTTGAACAATAATCCATGGAAAAACAACGCAAACATCCAAAAGCATTACCTTATCTCTTCCTTTCCGAAATGTGGGAACGATTCGGTTACTATTTAATGATCGGAATCTTTACCCTTTACCTGGAGGATGTTGCAGATAAGGGTGGTTTTGAAATGACAACCACTGAATCTGCAGGATTGTATGGGACTTTTATTGCATTGGTGTTTTTTACTCCGTTTATCGGCGGACTACTTGCTGATCGCCTTCTGGGGTATAAATTACCGATTGTTCTTGGAGGAGTTTTGATGGGAGTGGGTTATTGCCTCATGGGAATTCATTCCTATTCCATGTTGTATACGGGAATGGTTCTGGTGATTTGTGGTAATGGTTTATTTAAACCGAATATTTCAACCTTGTTAGGGAACCTATATAATAAAGAGGAATTCAAAGCACAGAAGGATGAAGGGTACAATATCTTTTATATGGGAATTAACATTGGTGCCTTTGTCTGCAATATCGTTTCGGCAATCCTGATAAATAGTTATGGTTATTCTCTGGCGTTCATCGGTGCAGGTATTGGAATGTTCATTGGAATTGTGGTGTTCCTTTTAGGAAGCAAGCACTATCAGGGAGGGGATCAGAAAAAAGAAGCCTTACCTGGAGAAAAGCCATGGTGGATTGATTTGTCCATTGTAGTGATTCCGGCAGTTATTTTCGCTGCTCTCGGATATTTCCTGAATGGCGTTCCTTCAGAATCGAATCCGAACTCTTTTTTGGTCAAAGATGATGTGACAGATGCGTTCTTGTTTGCATGTATCCCGGTAATCTTCTTCTTTGGATATGTTTTGTTCACTTCTCCTAAAGCTGAGAGAAGGGTAGTCAGTGCGATTCTTGTTGTTTGTTTAGCGGTAACACCTTTTTGGGCAATCTTTAAGCAAAATGGAACGGTGTTGAATACGTGGGCTAAGAATTACACGAACCGAGAAGTTCCGACGGCGATTCAGGGAGGTTTGAGTTCAATGTATCTTGCGGACACCATGGTTTATGAAAAATCCAGTGAGCCAGAACAGGTAACAGATAACCAATTCCGAAAAATTGAAGGAAAAACGGAGATTCAATATCCGTCATATTTCAAAAACGATCCGGAAAAGAGAGCCGACGGTGATAGATTGTTTTTGTTCAATACGAATATTTTTCAATCGGTAAACCCGTTTTGGGTAATTGTGCTGACTCCTTTGGTTGTGGGAATCTTCCGTTTCCTTCGTGCCAGAAAGCGTGAACCATCTATCCCGATAAAGTTCGTCATCGGATTATTCATCACCGGATTATCTTGTTTGGTAATGGTCGCTGCGGCGAACGCTTCCGGTAACGGGGCAATCAAAACAAGTTACTGGTGGTTCTTTGCTGCCTATGGAGTGGTGACAGTCGGTGAATTGTGTTTGTCTCCGATTGGTTTATCTATGGTGTCGAAGCTGGCACCCGCTCGTTTGACAGCACTATTAATGGGGGCTTGGTTCATTTCTACTTCAATTGGCAATAAACTCAGTGGGGTAATTGCGTCACTTTGGGATTCTTATGATAACAAAGCGTCCTTCTTTATGTTGAATTTCTACTTAATGATGGGGGCAACATTAATACTGGTGATTCTTCTTCCTTGGTTGCTCAAGGTATTTCGCGAACAAAACAAATAAAACATGAATCGCTTTCTTCCGTTTTTAGTTCCGATTATTCTATTGTTAATAGCAATACCCTCCTTATTATATATAGAGGTAAACGGCTTGGCGAAAATTGTTGGAGTTGTAATGGTTGTTTTAACCTCGATCGCTCTGCGATTTTGGTTATACCGTGCAAACAAACAACGTGGGCGTGGAGCCATTGTAAAATTGACAGCGAACGACAGATATGTTTTGGACGCAAACCTCTCATTTTACAAATCGTTAGGTTCATCAGATAAAAAACGTTTGGAAGAACGAATAGGGCTTATGCTTGCGGAATTGGACTTTGATCGGTTCGATGGAAAAGCTGTTGGAAAGGATGAGTGTATTGCGTTTGCAGTATTACTTTCTTTGATAACCTGGGAAAAGGAATATCAAACTTGTGACGGGAAAATTGTTGTTTTCAAGGATGATGCAACCCCTGAAATGATCCTTCAACGAGGAAATCCAGTGTTATTTATTGACGAGTTGGTAATTTATGACCGCTTAAAACAGGTCACTTCTATAAGTAATACATCGGAAAGTGCCGAATTCTATTCTGGTGTTCTGAACGAATTTTACAGCTTCATCCCGGTTTCGAAAAAATAAATCAAAAAAAGTTTTCGAGCTAACTCTGTGTTTTTGTGGTGAGTTAGGTGAAAAACGATTTAGGGAAGAAGAAAAAAAACGAAAAATCCCTTGCGAAAGTGAAAAGAGTGGGTACCTTTGCACCCGCTTTGAACGATAAGCG
>CBIHND010000003.1:0-253175 GCA_966211245.1 uncultured Fluviicola sp.
TAGTTGAAGGCGGTACCGCAAGCCGTTTGCGCGGTGGAGCTGCTTATGCCGGAATTCGCTACCCAACTGCAGGTAAAACTGGTACAACACAGAACAACTCCGATGGATGGTTTATCGGACTCACACCGGATCTGGCAACAGGTGTCTGGGTAGGAGCTGAAAATCGTGGTGTGCGTTTCCGCTCTACACAGTTGGGGCAAGGAGCAAACACCGGACTTCCGATTTATGGTTTTTACATGAATGCTGTTTACAAAGATCCGAAGATCGCGATATCAACAACCGACTTTGAAGTACCGCGAGGTTTTGACGATTCGGTCTTTAACCTCACCGGTGAGGAAATACCGGAACCTTCTGAAGATTCGACAGCTGTAGTCGTTGATCCGAATGATCTATTTCAATAACACCCCGAAATGAATAAAGTAGTAAAAGATGTAGAAACAGCCCTTCAGGGAATCGAAGATGGAATGACCCTGATGGTTGGCGGTTTCGGTTTGTGCGGAATTCCTGAGAATTCTATTGCACAACTTGTGAAGATGGGCGTAAAAAACCTGACGTGTATTTCCAACAATGCCGGAGTTGATGATTTCGGTCTCGGATTGTTGTTGCAAAGCAAACAGGTGAAAAAAATGATCTCCTCATACGTAGGAGAAAATGATGAATTCGAACGTCAGATGCTGTCTGGAGAACTGGAAGTAGACCTGATTCCACAAGGATCCCTGGCTGAACGCTGTAGAGCCGGTGGCGCAGGAATTCCAGCGTTTTTTACACCTGCGGGACACGGAACCGAAGTTGCAGAGGGCAAAGAAGTACGCATATTCAACGGAAAACCACATATCCTTGAAAGTGCATTGACAGCGGATTTTGCTATCGTAAAAGCCTGGAAAGGCGATACCGAAGGAAATCTTGTGTTCAAAGCTACGGCTCGCAACTTCAACCCGATGATGGCAATGGCCGGAAAAATTACGATTGCGGAAGTGGAAGAACTTGTTCCGGCAGGAGAATTGGATCCAAACTTCATTCACACTCCGGGCATTTTCGTGCAACGTATCTTTAAGGGCGAGAAATTCGAAAAACGCATTGAGCAACGAACCGTTAGACAACGCAATTAATTCGCTCTGAGCTAAAACCGTATATGGTAAGTCAACAGTTTAAGGAAACCTATTTGCGACCGATAATCTGTTTGACGTTTGCCGCATTCGTGCTTGCATACCTCATCATTCGTGCTTTTCATACAGAATTCATTTCCGATGAAACAGCAACGTACTGGTATTTCATTTACCGCGGATCCTTCTGGGGAGATAACGTGGTGTGGGACGCTGCGAATCACCCGTTGAACTCTTTTCTGGGACATCATCTGTTTAACCAATTCGGTGATGTACCCGGAATTCTTCGGATAGGCTCATTGTTTTCTTACGTACTCTATGTGTTCGCGACCTATCGTTTCACAGGCTTATTGAACAGAAAAAGTCTGCAAATTCTCGGATTCATCGCGATGAACAGCATTCCTTACATGCTGGAATATTTCGCTTATTCACGTGGTTACGGACTTTCTTTGGGCTTTTTTGTATGTTCGCTTTGGTTCCTTTTCCAGTACTCCAAGGAACAGAAATTGTATGCAATAGTGCTCTGCTATCTTTGCTCATTTCTTGGTTTTGCAGCTAATTTGACATTGCTCAACAGCGTGATGCTGACCATCTTTGCCGTTGGAGTGATTCACCTTACACATTGGAAAAAAATCAAACTTTGGCAACACATTACAGTGTTTGCAGGAACACTTTTCCTTGCCCGCATTTGCTGGCCACTCATAGCATTTGCCCTAAACCTGAAAGAGAAAGGAGCGCTTTACTACTCTTCGCTCGATGGAATCTGGGACATGACCGGAAAAAGCCTCAGTAAGCAAGTCTGGTTTACCGATAGCGACATTCTGATGTATTTATACCTCCTGTTCTTTGGGATTGTTTTGTACCAGGTGTTTGTGCTTTTCAGGACTAAAAAATGGAAGGAGTTTATTTCCGAGCCAGTACTTTGGGTGAACTATCTGTTTTTTGGAAACCTGGCTGCCGTTCTTCTGCTCGCTTTCGTGTTAAAGGTCAATTATCCCGAGGATCGTACAGGGATGTACTTCATTCCGCTTTTTCTGTTGATGCTCCTGTTTGCAATGCAAAAACTTCGCTTCTCGGAAATCGCTTTGATCACATTGCCCGTGGTTCTGCTGACTAAACTTTCCGTTCATTCTTCTGTATTTACACCAGAAGAACGCATTACGCGTGACTTTTACGCAAAGGTTAAAGCAGAGCTGCAACCCGATGATGCCATAAGTCTGTACAAGACAATGTTTGCAAACTGGCAATACCTCGAATCGCATCAGGACAAAGGTGTTCACTTTCCTCATACTACCATGAGAAACGGCGATGAGGCAGATGTATTCGTTACCCGAAGAGGCGTTCAGGCGTTGGATTCCTTAAGAAATCCTTACCTCTACAAAAAGTACCGTTTGTTTGCGACCGATCCGAACAACGATCATCTTGCGTATAGGCGCGTTGTGCCAAGAAAGGAAGAAACATTCTTTAAGCTCGACACAACAACTTTGAAAACCGAGGGTGAGTACATGGATCTATTAAGTCGAAATCAGTTTTTCGATAAACGTGGTGATGTTAAGGTGAAGTTTGACTTCAACATGTCCATTAACGAATGGCGACAGAGCACGGACTTCATTGTAGTGACCATGGATGAAAATGGCCAGACGGTTCGTTACCTCCCAATGGCTCTTGAACTCAATTTCCAGTCTAAGAAAGTCAACGATCACCTACATTTCTCCGTTTTACTGGATAACCTGGAAAAAAACGAAAAGGGAATCAAAGTATACCTCTGGAGCAGAAAGCCGGGAATTAAGCACGTCATTTCAAAGCTTCACATAGAGGCAGTTTACCTTTATGAGACCGAGTGAAGCGTTTCAAATCAACCTTTAATCAAGATATAATACCGTTTAAACAAAATCCACGATCTCCCTACAACCAACTTTAAAAGCGCGTATCTGAAACAGTAAACCGCTCTTTAATATTCCACCTTATGAAATACTTTCACCTAAAGAACCATTGGTTCATCTGGCCACTTTTTTTGCTGTTAACCTTCTATGCAACCCTTCGTGCACTGTTTGTGGAGCCACTTTTTGATGAACTGGGAACCTTCTACTGGTACATTCAAACCGGACTTCTTCCCGGACATGGCGCTGCATTAGACGCCAATAATCATATCCTAAATTCCACTGTAGGAAGCCTTTTGTACACGCAGTTCGGAGATCATTTCATCTTATATCGCCTGCTTCCGCTCATCAGCTTTCCGATCTATTTCTTTTCCGCACGATACCTTTTGACTCAATCCAATCATCGCTTTTCAGTGGTTACATTTCTTGCTATTGTTTCTGTGCACTGGGTCTTCGACTATTTTACACTTTCACGCGGTTATGGCCCTTCACTTGCATTCTTTTTACTGGCACTATCCTTTATTGTTGCGTGGACGAAGTCCTTTAAAACCAGACACTATGTCGGAAGCACACTGTGTTTTATTCTCATTCCGCTATCCAACCTCAGTATGTTGGTTCCTGTCCTCCTGCTTTTTGGTTATCAGATCTTGATTTTCTGCCTTTTCTTTCGATCATTCAAAATCAAACAGCGCTTGTTATCGGCACTTATTTCCGTCGTTTTCCTCGCCTACCTGATTCCCGTATTCATCTACCTGAACAAACTCAACAACGCGGGCGCACTATGGTGGGGATCCAAAGAAGGTTTATGGGAAGTCACCGGAAAGTCATTGCTACGGAACACCTTATTTACAGAACATGTTTTCTGGAAGTTTGTGCTGATCTTTATACTCGGTTGTATCCTTGTTCTATTGATCCTGGATTGGAAAAAAACCAGAAACAAATCATTTCTGCTTCAACCCACATTCATTATGCCCGTTCTTTTGGGGCTGTGTTTACTTTCTGCTGTGCTCATGGCAGTCATACTTAATGTCAATTATCCCATGGATCGCATTGGGATGTATCTCGTACCGCTTTTTCTGCTCACCATTGGTATGCTCTTTCAGCAACATCCCTATTTCAGGTGGGTACTCATTTCTTTAGTTTGGTTTCCACTTTCATTTGTGTGGAATCTGAACCTTGATACAACCGTATTTTCTCCATCCGATCGGATTCATCAGGAATTTTACGATAAGATGCAAACAATGATAGGCCCTGATGATGTCCTTTCAGCTGATTACGTTTCCCACGCAAGCTATGCTTACTTGTCCCGTAAAGAAAAACAAACCCGTATTCTCCTTGAAACACCTGATGATTCATTGGCTTACGGAACATTTCACTTGTCGTGGTTCGGTGATTTCAATGAGTCCGGATATCGACTGGTTTTGAGGGATCCGATTACCAACACAAGTTTATACAAACGGGTATCCGAACGCAGACGAACACAACTTCTCGATACCCTTATCCCATTCGTTAAATCAGAGCAGCTTCGTATACCCTTACTGGAACTTCCCATAACCTCAAACATGCAACACCAGCGTCTGATTCAAACCTCGGTTTCCGGAACCGTAGATCTCCCAAAAGGTGTTCTGGGAGTATCGCTTTGTCACGAATTGTTGGGTGCAGAAAACAAACAACTGCTCTGCAAACCAACACGTTTTGATTGGTATTTCGGTCATAAAACGCATTACTCCTTCTCCTTTCCAAACAAACCATACCCGATCGATTCAACGCATCAAAAACTGGCCGTAGTAATGATGAATTACGATTTGGTGCCTGTTCAACTGAAAAACGTACGGATACGGGTGTATCTTTCCGGTGAATGATACCGGCCTCTTCTTCTTGTTTCGTATATTTGGCACACCCCAAACAATTATTAAACGAAATATGGCACTGGATAAAAACGGAATCGCGAAACGCATTGCACAGGAACTTAGAGACGGCTGGTATGTCAACCTTGGAATCGGTATCCCCACGCTTGTAGCGAATTACATTCCGGAAGGAATTGAAGTTGAGTTTCAATCGGAAAACGGCATTCTAGGAATGGGCCCATTCCCTTTCGAAGGTGAAGAAGATCCGGATTTGATCAATGCCGGTAAACAAACGATTACAACTCGTCCGGGTGCAGTCTTCTTTGATTCTGCTACCTCTTTTGCCATGATTCGCGGTCAGCATGTTCAACTGACAGTGCTTGGCGCAATGGAAGTTGCTCAAAACGGCGACATTGCGAACTGGAAAATTCCTGGAAAAATGGTGAAAGGAATGGGAGGTGCTATGGACCTTGTCGCATCTGCAGAAAACATCATTGTTGCTATGCTTCATGCTAATAAAGCCGGCGAATCCAAGATTCTGAAAGCATGTACGCTTCCCCTTACAGGAGTAGGCTGCGTGAAAAAAGTGGTGACAGATTTGGCTGTTCTTGAAATCAAAGACAATAAATTCCATCTGATTGAACGAGCTCCCGGAGTTAGCGTCGAAGAAATCATTTCCAAAACAGAAGGAGACCTTGTGGTTCCGGATCATGTTCCGGAAATGAACATCTGATGATGAAGTGGCTGAATCCGAATAGCTTTGCCGGTTCAGCAAACGGGCGATGGTGGTTCTTTGGAGTATTCCTGGGACTTTGCCTGATTTTCGCGTATCAGAAGATTTTGTTTTTTCCTCCGCATTCTATTCATGCCTGGCGACAAAGTGATTGTCTGTCGCTTGCACAGCATTTCATGGATGAAAACAATCCTTTGAGGCCAGCAATACACAATCACATTTCGGATGGTGGCAGATCTGGAAAAAGTGCAGGAGAGTTCACCGGACTCTATTACCTTGTTGGAAAAATCTGGACCATCACCGGAAAACACCAAAGTATTTACCGCTTCATGAACCTCCTGTTCATGTTTTTGGGATGCTGGGCCTTGTTTTGCGGAATTCAGGAACACTGGAAAAATACGTTTTGGTCGCTGTTCGTGAGCATGTTTTTGTTCACCTCACCGATCATCGTGTACTACACACCAAATTATCTGACGGATATCACCGCTCTTGCATTCACGCTATGGGCATGGGGAGCTTTTCTGAAATACCTGAAAAACAGAGCTAATAGGGCCTTACTCATCTCTTTTTCACTCTTCGGACTTGCCGCTTTGTTCAAAGTAACCGCCGGAATATCCTTTCTTGCTTTGCTTGGTGTTTTCGGACTTGAATTGATTGGTGTTCTGCGAAATAACCTGCTTTTCCCACAAAAACTAAAAACACTGATATACGCCGTTGGAGTATTGATTCCGGTGTTTCTTTGGTACATCTATGCAGAACACTACAATAATCAGCACGGTGGAAAATACACCTTCAACAACCTTTGGCCACTTTGGGAAATTACACACGACCATTACCTTCGCGCACTGAAATTTTTCAGTGAGATCACATTCAGTCAATTCTTTTTTGCTCCGGTATTCTGGATGTTAACTGCACTCACAATTTCTGCATTATACCTTGGCTTAAAACACAACATCCGCATTTTTATTTTCCTTGTTTTCTCCGTTATCGGGAGCATCTTATACGTCATTTTCTGGTTCGGAGCGCTGGAAAATCACGATTACTATTTCATCAACCTATTTTTTCTTCCGTTAGTGGTGTTGGGCATCAACATACACTTCTTCATCATTTCCGGGAAGAATTCGGGAAGACTAAGAACCATAATTGTTTCGCTTGCAGCTTTAATATTCAGCATTGGAATCGTTTATTCGGCGAGTAATATTCGTTTGCGTTATTCCGAACGTTTGGCAGTTGGATACGGAATGGCAATCACACTTTATGGTAAAAAACAAGTCGAATTCTGGTATTACATGGCTTCCAGCTACCGAAATCGCGGATTGTTTACAATAGAAGCTTACAATCGTTCTATAGGAATTAAACCAACCGATCTGGTGATTTGTTATCCCGATCCAAGTTTCAATATCTCATTGTACCTGCTCAATCAGGAAGGCTGGACTTCTTTCAATAATGGAAATCACGATTCCATTCCTTTCAAACAACAAGTCGATCTTGGAGCAAAATACCTCATCATTAATCGAATAGAATTACCCGAAACACCCCAGCTAATACCATTTATGACTGATTCAATCGGTTACCACGAAGGGTATACCATTTACAAATTGTAAGTCTGGATGAACACGAAAAACCTCACATACCTTTCAATTACTGCCGGCATACTTTACTATGTTGTTGTATTAATATTAGGTGAGGTTCCACAGGATGAAGGAGATGGATTACAGCATTTTGCTATCTCACAGGAATCGTGGAGCGATCCGGCGTTATTCCTTGATCACTGGGGAAAACCGCTATTTATCCTGTTGAGTTCAACTTTCGCACAGTTGGGATTTTACGGCTATGTTTGCTTCAATATTCTGGTTTTCCTGTTAACCGGTCTTTTGGCCAGAAACGTGTTGACACACTTCAACGTATCTGAAACCGTCATTGCATTTTTTCCATGGATTCTGGTCAGCATTCCGGACTACAGTAACTGCATCATCGGAGGGATGACAGAGCCCTTGTTCGGACTACTCTTGTTATCAATGTTTTGGTCTGCTATCAACCAAAGATGGTTTCTTTTTGCAATCATTGCATCCTTCACACCCTTTGCCCGAAGTGAAGGAATGCTGGTGGTGATCGTCGCCGTCCCCTACTTACTGCTTTTCCGACAATGGCGACCGATTGTATTTCTCACGTTCGGCTTTGCAATATATGCTTTGGCAGGATGGCTATTGATTCATGAGCCCATGTGGTACTTCAAAAACAATCCTTATCCTGAGATTAGTATTTACGGATCAGGGCCTTGGTACGCCTACATCTTAAGTGCGCTGGATCATCTTGGAATTGTTGCCGTCTTGCTCATTCCTGTAAGTGTTGTTTCATGGTGGTTACTGCTTCGTGAGAAACCCTTCAACCACCGATTCCTTTTTCATTTACTGTTCTTTGGTGGAATTTACCTCGGAATCATTGTCATACATTCTTACTTGTGGGCAAAAGGACTTAGAGGAGCTTTGGGCCTTTCACGGATTGCCACGCTCGGTGTGGTTCCTCTGATTACATTATTGCTAATCGGGCTCAATTACTTCCTGGAGCATGGAAAAATGAACAGATGGCTTCGCTTAGGCATTCTGGTGTGTTGTTGTCTTCTCCTGGCTAAGGAAACGTTCGAATTAAAACTGCCAACGGAAGCCAATCCGCATCAACAAGCTTTGAAAGAGGCTTCTGATTACCTTCGGCATCACGAAAACGAAGTTGGCACCATCTACTATTTCCATCCGCTTGTAGCCTTCTTTCAGGGAAAAACAACGTTGCACAAGGATAGCAAATACCGTCAGCGCTTCGTTTATATCGAAAAAGACGTGAACGAGGTATTCAAGCCGGGCGACCTGATTGTGCGAGATTCAAAATTTGGTGCATTTGATCAGGGCTTACCCTTTGAAAAGTTGGAGAAGTATCCATGGATTGTTCCGGTAAAGCGGTTCTATACAACTGACTTCTTTACCGAATTAAATGGTGAGCAGAAGTCCGTAATCATTTACGAGGTGATGGATAAGCAAACCTTTGATCGACAAAAGTGGGACCACAATCAGAAGAAAATTATCAGACAAATTCGGGAGAAAACATACGAAACACCTGGCAAAATCAATCTTGAATATTTCAATCTTGACACCAATTTTGTTCTGCCTCAGCTAACCGGCCCAAAACAGGAGTTCGTTGCCGGCGTTTCATTAACGATAGAAGGAAATGAAACCGTTTATTTGATTTTCGATAACGGAAGCGGTTATTACCTGTCCATTCCGATAAAAACAGAAACCAAAGAAATTGTTATGTCCTTTGTGACAGGAAAAATAGATGGATTGCTCTTTATTCACAATCCCTCTATGAAACCCTACCAATTGCGAATTACACCGAAATACTGGCAGCAATCGCTCGATCCGGGGATCAAACCTGTAAAATAAATATCATTAAGCGGCGTTTAGGGGAACATATTTTACAATAATTGCCCATCTTTGGGCCTCAAATCAAACAGATGATTCAAAAACTTTCGATTCTTATTCCCGCGTATAATGAAGGACCGACAATTCATTTGATCCTTGACAAGGTGAAAAAGGTGGTGCTTGACCATAACATCGAAAAGGAAATTGTCATTGTAAACGATTGCTCCAAAGACGATACAGTTGCGAAAGTAGAAAAGTACATGTCGGAAAATCCGGACATGAACATCCGTTTGTTTTCCCAGCCTGTAAACATGGGTAAAGGTGCCGCCATCAATCGTGCGATTCAGGAATGTTCAGGTGAATACCTCATCATTCAGGATGCCGATCTGGAATACGATCCGGAAGAATACAATCTATTGCTCAAGCCCGTATTCATGGATAACGCAGACGTTGTTTACGGAAGCCGTTTCATGGGCCATCACCCACACCGTATTCTCTTCTACTGGCACTCAAAAGGAAACAAATTCCTTACGAATCTTTCCAACATGATGACGAATTTGAACCTTACCGACATGGAAACGTGTTATAAGCTCATTCGTTCCTCCATTGCAAAAGACCTTAAGATCAAAGAGCGTCGATTCGGAATAGAGCCTGAAATCACTGCAAAGCTCGCGAAACGAAAGCCAATCCGAATTTACGAAGTAGGTATTTCATACTATGGAAGAACGTATGAAGAAGGTAAAAAAATTGGCTGGAAGGATGGTTTTAGAGCGATCTACTGCATCATCAAGTACCGCTTTACGAACTAACGTTTGTAACGAACCAGTTTCGTCCAGCGCAAACTTCTCTTTTCAATAATCAGGTAAAACAGCCATGCTCCGATCACGGAGAATACTGCCGCACACGTAATGGCAATCGCCGGCTGTAGATGGAAATACTTATCTTGTGTGAAGAGTTCCAAAAACGTTCCCCCTATTAATCCGTGTACGAGATAAAGGGAATAAGAGAATTTTCCGACATACTCCAACCAACGTGACTGTAGTTTGATAACGAGCAGAAAAAGCAACGCAATTCCAACTATTGCAAACTCCTCCGGGTGGTAATCGAAAGCCATACCGGCAATGCACAACGCAATGTATAATCCATTCCATTTATGCTCAGGCCGCATTAATACTTCTGCAGCCAGCAATCCGAGAATAAAGTAGGGTGCGTTTCTAAGTATCTCAATTTCCGGATAGAAAAATGCTGCCGTGTAAACCGCCGGAACCAACACAAATGAAATTACGTTGTACTTCTTCAGCCAGGGATAAAGCAAACCTATAATAATATAGAATTGGAATTCCACTTTCAGCGTCGAAAAGATTGGATTCAACCATTGTTGATCCGGAAACAAATCCACCGTAAATGTAGCGTTCAGCAACAATTCTTTCTCAGTATACGGAAACCCGCCCCACACAAGGGCGAGCAAACAAATCAGGATAATTACAGCGTAATATGAAGGGATGATTCTTAAAATGCGTTTCAGGACATACCGCGGAAAATCAAGGAAAGTATAAGATGTGCTGCGAAATGAGATGGCGATCACACATCCGGAAATGATGTAGAATAACTCCACGCCCTGAGCGCCAAATCCGGAGTACTCGCGGAGCTGCTCGTTCTGAACAACGTAGCCATGTGTTGTGTTGAATGTAATAAAGTGGAAACACATTACCATCAGGGCTGCAAACGCTCTTAGCCCTTCAATATGCGACAGATATGATCCCTTTTGTTCGATGTTCATTCAACGTTCGTCCGACCAATTTATTACAAACAAGTAGGGCGTACCGAAGTTTCGGTACGCCCCTACACCTATTTTTGATGATCTTAATACAATTCCTGTTTCAAAGAAGTACGGTAATCCTTAATTTCTTCGCGGTTGATTTTGTGTTCGGCATTCTTCAACAAATTCAACAGGTAAAGGAAGTTTTCCTGATCATCGATTTCAATCGGGTACTCATTTCCTTCTTCATCCTCTTCAAATTGGGCCTGAACATCAAAAGCTTCACGATCTTGCAGGTACTCGTATGACAAACGCAATACTTTTACCACCAATGGGTCTTGTTCCTTCAAAGCCTGCTCACGAAGTTCTTTCAAATCTTCCACAACACCTTTGTACAAAACACCATTCTTTTCTACGTTGGCGATAATTACCTCTAGTTTTTTATTGGCGATTGCCGTTTTCATATCCTACCTGTTTTGATTTTAGTTCGTGCGAACACGACGTGCAAATGTAATGACTTCCTACCATAGTTAATGCATTTAGTCTACTTTTTTGCTTGGAGATGGAATTTAACCGAAAAGTGGCGTAAGTTGCTATATTTGCGAATGTACTAAACATAAACCCCTTGCTTGAACTGATCTTAAAAGCTGTTATTACTGGTTTCATCCTGAGCGTACTCATCGGACCGGTATTTTTCATGCTACTGGAAATCAGCATTCGCAAGGGTGTTCGGGCCGCCCTTTCATTCGACCTGGGTGTTTTACTTTCCGACATCATCTACATCCTCATTGCGCTGGTTTTCTACAATGAGCTGGACAAGATACTGACCGGCGACAAGAAATACCTTTTCCAATTAGGCGGCGGAGCAGTCTTTGTAGTTTTTGGAGTATTTATCCTCATTAAAAAACCGAAAGCGGGAGTGGATGAGGAGAACATCAGTATTCAAACCAAAGATTATTTAATGCTTGGACTTCGCGGATTTCTATTGAATTTTGCGAATCCGGCGGTAATCTTCTACTGGCTTTCTGTCATCGCTTTAGGGGCAAAACGCGGAGATGACGAACACCTTTCCAAGCAGGATCTTTACCTTTATATCGTTCTTATTCTCGTTACATTCTTTTCAGTAGACGTATTGAAAGTAATCGGAGCTAAAAAATTACGCCCGTTTATTACCGACAAAGTATTGCTCGGATTAAATCGACTTACCGGTTTAATTATTCTCATTACCGGGATTGTGTTGCTGTTTCAGGGCATCACATTTATCATTGAGCATCCTTAACCACAACACTTCGTGTAAAAGTTTACACGGGTTTCACCCCTGTCATGCCCTTTCGGCGTAACTTTGTTCCTGTTTTTGATTATTCAAAGGAAATTCTTTCCCATTATGAAAAGCTCTTTGCTATTCCTTCTGTTTTTACCTGTTGCATTGTGGTCGCAGGAAATCCGTAAAGAAAATCTTACCAAAAAGGTTTACTTCTACTATGATTTTATGAAAACCAAAGTGCAATCACAGGGCTGTTATTATGTTGACCCGCTTGGTGAAACTACCGACGAGCACGGAAAGTGGCAGTACTTCGATGATGAAGGTGTCCTGGTGGAGGAGCGTAATTATTACCGCGGAAAACTCAACGGTGTTGTAAAAGCTTATTACAGCAATAAAAAACCGAAACAAATCGGTTATTTCAAAATGGGACTTCAGGATTCTATATTTCAGGAGTGGTATGAAAACGGAAATCTGAAAACAGAAGGGTATTATTTCAAAAATCAGCCGGCTAAAAACTGGTCGTATTACTACATCGACGGTAAGAAAAAACTTGAAGAACAAATCGTTGATTCTACCACTCTTGTCTGGAATTTCTGGCTTCCTGATCCTCAGCATACACAAATCTTAACTGACGGAACAGGAGAATACCTTACGTTCTACACAACAGGGGCGGAAAAAGAGTGGTACAACTACAAAAACGGTTTGCGAAATGGACCGTTTGAGGAATCAAGCATTTACGGATATTCTCTGATTCAGGGAAATTTCAAAAACGGAGAAAAAGACAGTACCTGGAACTACTATTATTACACCGGTGAAATCGAAAAAACATCAACCTACGAAAACGGAGTGTTGAATGGTCCATACAAGTACTATTACGATAAAAACCGTTTGAACGTGGAAGGTCAATACGAAAACGGAAAGAAAACCGGGAATTGGATTTGGTATACGAATGCAGGAACCAAGGACATGGAAGGCCATTTCAAAAACGACCTTCAGGACGGGAAATGGACTTACTACTACCCTACCGGTGAAATCTATTACAACGCGGAGTTCAAAGAGGGCTTAAAAGAGGGCACCTGGACGTATTTGTACAAGGACGGAACCATGTTCAAGCGCGGAAGTTACCAAAACGATCTGAAGCATGGGAAATGGGAAACGTGGTACGAAAACGGAACGCTTCTGATGTCCGGAGACTATAAAAACGGGAAAGAAGAGGGTGAATGGAAGAATTACTGGGAAAACGGGAAACTGAAAAACCAGAGTACGTTTACTGAGGGGATGTTGAACGGTGCGTGGATATCCAATTACCCAACAGGGAAACCAAAGTTGACCGGTGAATACAAAAACGGGTTAAAAACCGGTGAATGGATCGACTACTTCGAGAATGGAAAACCGTATGAAGTAGGAACATACAAGATTGTAAAGAAGAAAAGCAAAATCGATTACGGTCCTTTGAAAGATATGGAATCCATGGAAAGTATCAAGGATGGGCTTTGGACAACCTACTCGCAAAAGGATTACAAAAAAACCGAAGAGGGAGAATACAAAAACGGCGAGAAAGAAGGCACATGGTATGCATACTGGCCGGGCGGGAAGGTTCCAAGCATTCAGACGAACTATAAAAACGGAAAGCTGGAAGGTAAAGTAACCGAAATGGATCGCCGTGGAAAACTGATCTCCGAGACCGATTATAAAAACGGTCTCAAGCACGGAAAAATGAAGATCTACGATGAGAAAGGTAAAGTGATCAACGAAATGGATTTCGAATACGGAATGCAGATCATTAAGACCGAAACAAAATCGATAGAATTTAGTCCGAAGTAGGAATTACTCCCTTTTTCCTGTATCTTCAGGTAGTTAAACCACTCACATGACAGAACAGGAATTGGGTGTTTATGGTGAAGATCTTGCTGTAAACCTCCTTGAACAAAAGGGCTACCGAATCAGAACCCGAAACTTTCGTTTCAACAAAAATGAAATAGATATTGTTGCCGAATACGATGATAAAATCATTGTTATCGAGGTAAAAACCCGACAAACTTCAGAAATTGGTGAGCCCTGGATGGCAGTCACACGAAAAAAACAACGCTCAATTATTGCTGTTGCAGATCACTACATCAGGGAAGAAGAACTGGATAGTGATGTGCGCTTCGATATTGTTTCCATTGTACACAATTCGTACCGAACAACCATTGATCATATCGAAGATGCCTTTTCAACCTGAAGCAATTTTTACGCTTGCTTCCTAAACGAAAATGCCGGACTTTTGACCCATGAAAAAATTACTACTCTTCGTTTCTCTTGTCTGGGGTCAACTTTCTTTCGGACAGGCCTTTCATTTCGAAGACACCTGTACAACACTCATTAAAAACACGAACCAGTCTCCCGCACATTGGTACCTGGAAATCTTCAATGATGTCGGCGTGGACAGCACTTTACGCTGGAAAGCACATTTCGAGAACGTTCCGGTAGAATGGAACATCAATTTCGATTCACAAAGTGAGAATTGGCCAACTGTACTGGATGGAGACAGCTCCGATTTTACCCTGTTTGTATCCCCTGATTTTCCACAGAAACTGATCATTGGGGCTATGCTTAACAATACTCCCGGTCATGGAACAGTATTCTTCGACATCTTCGATCCTGATTTTCCATCTTACCAACAAACCATTTGTTACGAGTTCATTATCTCGGCTGTTGGTCTTGACGAATTACAATCGGTTCCGTTTGCCAGTTTTAAAGGCAACGTGATCGAAATAACCAATGGTAAAGAAACAACGATGGACGTTTATGCCCTGAATGGGCAGCGCTTACTTCACCAGACAGGAAACACAACTTTTACGTTAGGTGGTTGTTCTTCACAACCGGTTTTGATTTACCTGAAGCAGGACAATAAGCAATATGTCATTCGGACGTTGGTTCAGTAGCAGCGCTACACTTCGGCAAAATGCGTGATAATTTTAGTTGCCAGCGTATCGCTTAACTTAAAATAGCTTTCAACCGTCCACCCACCAACATGAGGAGTAAGTAACACTTTGTCGCTTTTAAGCAGGTAATCCAATTCTTCAGAAACTTCCCCCGAAAAGAAGTCTTCGAAATGCGTTCCTTCGAATTCGTTCACATCCAATCCGGCACCTGTAACTAATCCGTTTTCCAGAGCTGCAATCAGCGCTTTGGTTTTTACAATTTTTCCTCTGGAGAGGTTAAGTAAGGTGATCGGTTTTCCAAGAGCATCGAAGAATTCTTCATCTGCAAAGTAGATCGTTTCAGCATTTTGTGGAATGTGAAACGAGATCACATCCGATTTTCTCAATACCGCATCAAGTGTTGCTTCTGTTACGAATTCGGATCCGAAATTCGTTTTGTATTTGTCATAAGCCAGTACGGTAACATCAAAACCGCGCAACTTCTGTGCAAATGCTTTTCCGTTGTTCCCAAATCCGATAATTCCAACTGTCTTTCCGTCCAGCTCCATTCCACGGTTTCCTTCTCTGTCCCAGATTCCATTGCGGATATCTCTATTGGCCAGGTGTAATTTATTGAGCAGACACAGCAACATCCCAAGCGCTTGTTCTCCAACAGCATTTCGGTTTCCTTCGGGGGAATTGAACAATACTATTCCACGATCTTCGCAATATTGCTCATTGATGTTTTCCATTCCGGCCCCGGAACGTGCAATAAACTTCAACTTCGGCGCGAATTCCAAAAGGTCTTTGCTCATGGTAAAACGCGAACGGATCACAATACCTTCAGCATCCTTCAATTTGATTTTACAATCATCATAGGACCAACGCGTTCCATCCACACATTCAAATTTCTGTGTAGCACTCAAACGTTCTGCAAGTACCTCGTGTACAGTATCCAGGAAAACAACTTTCATTTGAAAAGACTTTGTGAACGAAGGTAATAAAAGACATGAGAGTTAGACCATAGACTTAAGACGACAGACCAGACAAATCATGAACAAATTTCCAAATCGGCGATCAATTCATAGTCTTTTGTCTCGAGTCTTCTGACTTAAGTCTATTTCATCTATCTTTGTCTCGTCTCATAAGGGGTGTCCACCAAAGGTGGACTGAGATTATACCCATTGAACCTGTTCGGATAATGCCGGCGTAGGGAATATGAACGACAATTTTTACTCATTTACATCAGGAATCAGCCCTTTGTTCTTGTTTAATTTTCAAGCATGAAAACAAGGTTATTCCATGTATGTCTGCTAACCGCTTTACTATTCTCTTTTCAATCGTTCGGGCAAAACGGGTTTAAAGGAACCGTTGTCAATGAACAATCTAATCCCGTTTCCGGTGCACGTGTTAGCATTGAGAACACTTTCCTTTCGACAACAACAGATAAAGAAGGTAAATTCATTCTGAAGGATATCACACTTATGGAAGTGAACTTGATTGTTGAGTCTCCGGGATATGAAACACAGGTTCTTCCATTGAAATTATTAGAGGAAAATGGCGCTGTACTCATTGACATAAAGATTGAGCTCGTGCCAGCGGGACGAACGCTGGACGAAGTATTGGTTAAGGCTACCAGAGCCGATAATCACACGCCAACAACATTTACCAACATCAACAAAGAACAATTGGGAAAGCTGAACTTCGGACAGGATTTACCCATTCTTTTGGAACAAACGCCAAGCGCGGTAACGAATTCAGATGCAGGGGCAGGAGTTGGATATACAGGAATTCGTATTCGCGGTGTGGATCCAACACGAACAAACGTAACCGTCAACGGAATTCCGATCAACGATGCAGAATCACATGGTGTTTACTGGGTAAACATGCCGGACTTTGCATCATCCGTTCAGGATATTCAGATTCAACGCGGTGTTGGAACCTCATCTAATGGGGCTGCGGCATTCGGCGCAAGTATCAATATCAAAACGGATAATCTCAGTTTGAAGCCTTATGGAGTGCTTGACAATTCTGCTGGTTCCTTCGGAACAGTAAAGAACACTATTAAACTTGGAACCGGACAGCTGAACAACGGTTTCTCTTTTGATGGACGCATGTCCCGCATTCTTTCCGACGGATACATCGATCGTGCTTCTTCAAATCTGCATTCGTTCTTCCTGGCAGGTGCCTGGGCCGGTAAGAAAACGGTTGTAAAAGCCAACGTATTTAGTGGTCATGAAGTGACCTATCAATCCTGGTACGGAACACCTGAATCTCGCGTAACCGGAGATGTAGATGCAATGAATGCATATGCAGACCGTAACTACCTGAGTGATGCCGAACGCGAAAATCTTTTGAATTCCGGAAGAACATATAACTATTACACTTATGATCGTCAGGTCGACGATTATGCTCAGGATCATTACCAACTTCATTTTTCACATTCGTTCAATGCCAACCTGAAGTTGAATGTTTCAGGGCATTACACCTATGGTCGTGGGTACTACGAAGAATACAAAGCCGGACAGAATCTTACCGATTATGGATTGGAGCCGGTAGTTATTGGGGTGGATACTGTAACGACTACTGATTTGATTCGCAGAAAATGGCTGGACAATCATTTTTACGGGGGCATTTACTCACTTTCATACGCAAAAGGTGGGCTTAGCTTAACACTAGGTGGAGCCGCAAACCAATACGTCGGTGATCACTTTGGTGAGATCATCTGGGCCCAGTTTGCTTCAAACAGTGATATCCGTCAACGATACTACGGCGACAGCGCAACAAAATCCGAAACGTCACATTACCTGAAAGCGGGTTACCAGTGGAAAAAGTTCTATTTCTACGGAGATGCGCAAGTTCGCTATATCAACTACAATTACCTCGGAACAAGCGAAGTAAATGGTAGTCTTGTAGAAAGCCAGGAGACAACGGACTTCCTGTTCTTCAATCCAAAAGCCGGGATTCTTTTCGATTTAACCAACAATTCGCAGTTTTACGGATCTTTCAGCATTGGAAACCGGGAGCCCGTTCGTGATGACTTTCGTCAGCCTGTAGGTGGTAAAAAACCAACACCCGAACAACTCCAAAATACAGAAGTTGGTTACCGTTACCAAAGCCAAAAGGTATTTGCGAAAGCGAACGGGTATCTGATGAATTATAAAGACCAATTGATTTTGACGGGTCAGATCAACGACGTTGGAGGCTATACACGTACCAATGTAAAATCGAGTTACCGCGCCGGAGTTGAATTAGAAGCAGGAGCTAAGATTTTGTCAACCCTGAGTGTTTCAGGAAATCTGACCCTTAGCCAGAACAAAGTGAAGGAGTTCATTGAATACGTTGACGATTACGACAACGGAGGGCAGCGTGAAATCGTTCATCAAAACAAGGATCTTGCATTTTCTCCGAACATCATAGGCGCTCTTGCATTGGTATATGAGCCTGTAAAACGATTGGAGTTGAGTTGGACAACGAAATACGTTGGTCAGCAGTACCTTGACAACACACAGGATGACACGCGTAAAATCGATCCCTATCTGGTTAACAATCTTGGAGCGAGCTATACGGTTTCCGTAAAAGGAATGACGGAAATGAAAGTAAGTCTGTTGGTGAATAACGTACTGAATGAAATTTACGAAAACAATGGATACACGTTCTCCTACATCTACGGAGGAAGCACAACAACGGAGAACTTTTACTACCCGCAAGCCGGAAGAAACTTCCTGGCAAGGGTTTCATTTAGTTTTTAAGACTTAAAGCCACCACTATTCATGAAAACTAAGTAGGGACAACTTTCGAGCTGTCCCTACTTTTTTTACAGACACCTTGCCTCATATTTCCATTATCTTTAAGCTATGGAGAGTCCACAACATTTCACCCTGAAACAAGTTTCCGATTCCATTCAGAAAACCATTTCTGAACGCTATTCGCGTACGTATTGGGTAACAGCTGAAATGTACAAACTCAATCTCACGCGAAAAGGGCATTGCTATCCGGAGTTAGTTCAGAAAGAAGACGATCGGATTGTAGTGGAAATGCGTGGAACACTCTGGAAAACCAATTTTGATCGGATTCAGCAGCGATTTTATGAAGTGGTGAAAGAACCTTTGCGCGACGGTCTGGAGCTGTTGTTTCATGTGAAAATCACATATCATCCACTCTACAATATTGGCCTGGAAATCCTGGATATCGATCCGAATTACACCCTCGGCGCGTTGCATCGGGAACGTCAGGAAACGCTTGAGCGATTAAACAAAGAGGGCATCCTGAATGCGAACCAAAAGCTTGATTTGGCAATTGTTCCGAAACGTCTCGCAATTATTTCCCAAGGAGGAAGTAAAGGATATTCGGATTTTGTGAGTCTCCTGGAAGGTCACCCGAAGAAATATCATTTCAACACCTTTCTTTTCGAAGCAACACTTCAGGGAGATGCAGCAATTGCATCCATTCAGAAACAACTAAAGCGCATAGAATCAGTGAAACATCATTTTGATGCCGTGGTCATTATTCGTGGGGGTGGGGGTGAAATCGGAATGCACTGTTACAACAACTATGAGCTTGCCAAAGCAATTGCAACCTTTCCGTTACCCGTGTTTACCGGAATTGGTCACAGTACCAACCTGACTGTATGTGAGATGATCGCGTATCGGAACGGAATTACTCCCTCTGACATGGCATATTTCTTATTGGGAATTTTCGAAGAGCTCGATATGGAGCTGGACGAAGCACGATTGATTCTTCCTTCACTGGTGGAAAGTTTTCTTCAGCAGCAAAAGCATGCTTTCATTCAGGAAACAAAACGCTTCAAGCAATCGGTTACGTTAGCTCAAACGCGTCAAAAGCACACTTTTCAAACGCTGGCAACTGAATTCCATACAGAAACCAGACGCCTTCTTGCAAATATTAAAAACGACCTTTTTGATCATCGTAAACAATTACGAAGTTCATTCACAAACCGCATTGTTACTGAACGACAGCAACAAATAAACTCGCTTCACCTGTTGAAGGTTCATACAAAAAACAGCAGTATACCACATTTCGGTAAACTTACGTTGCAACTGAGCAAACTCAAAAGTGCAAGTCTTTCCGCAGTTCAACAGGGTAACACCAAACTACAGAATATCGAGCGTCATTTGCAACTGGTGGATCCGAAGCAAGTGTTGAAACGTGGATATTCCATAGTGACGAATGAGCGGGGGTTGCTATCGGAAAAAAACGCTCCGATTGTAGGAGAAACACTTCACATACTCGCCGATAAATTCGAAATAAAGACTGAGGTTAAATCGACAAAAAACACCTGATTTTTTTCCTCCTCGCGAATTATTTGCGGGGTAAATCTGATGCATCTTCTTTCAGGTACATCCAAAACTTGTGAAACATCCATTTTGTCGTTATTTTTGGTAGGCTATGACGTACGAAGAAGCATACAAAGAACTGGAGCAGATCATTTCCGAAATAGAGTCGGGAGAAATTTCCGTTGACAGCCTTTCGACCAAGGTGAAACGCGCCTCGGAGCTTATCGCGTTTTGCAAAGAAAAACTGACATCTACCGAAAACGACGTTCAAAAAATTCTCGACGAACTCAAAGACTGATAAATACCATGAAAGTGGTACTTTTGCAGCCCCGGCAATTGGCTATTTTTGTAATCCGCCAAAGGCGGAAAACACACAATGAAAAAACTCTCACAACTGGAAATCGGTCAGCATTCCCTTATTACTGACATTTCTGATTCCGAACTCAAGCCAAAGTTATTGGAGATGGGTTTTGTTGTGGGTCAGCATGTTTCCGTTTTATTCAAGGCTCCAATGGGTGATCCAATCGCAGTAGAAGTTGGTAACTATGTGCTTTCAATGCGTCGCGAAGAAGCACAATTGATTCAGGTTTCGGAATGAGAAAAGTAGCCTTATTCGGAAACCCAAATACCGGTAAAAGTTCGATCTTCAACCGATTAACGGGGTTGAACCAGAAGGTAGGAAACTTTCCGGGAGTAACAGTTGACAAACAAACCGGCGTTGTTCAACTTACTGATGAAAAAATCGAACTCATTGATTTCCCCGGAACATATTCGGTTTATCCGCGATCTCTGGATGAAAAAGTAGTTTACGATGTTATCAGTAACCCCAATCACAGGGATTTTCCAACGCAATCAATAGTGGTTGTTGATGCAACAAATCTGGAGCGAAATCTATTGCTGTTTACCCAACTCTATGACCTCGGTTTGCCGTGTATCCTGGCGTTGAATATGACCGATGTTGCACACCGGAAAGGCATTCAATTGGATGAAGAGGTTCTTCAGCGTCATTTCCCAAATGCAACAATTGTTCGCTGCAACGCACGAATTGGAACCGGAATGTCCGAACTCAAAGCTGCTCTTTCCGTTGTTTCACAGGAACGAAAAACAGTAACACCACTTTTGTCGCATGACGATGCTACGGGACAGGTAAAAGACACTACGGAACGCTATCGGCGAATCAAGCAGATTTGTGCTGAAGTACTTACTCTTCCTGAGAAGGTTCCAAGCTTTTCTACACGAATAGACAAATGGCTGACTCATCCTGTTTTGGGTTATGCCATCTTCTTTTTCCTGTTATTGCTGATTTTCCAAAGCGTTTTCACCCTGGCAGCTTACCCAATGGATTGGATTGACGCAGGATTTGCTTCGCTATCGGAATGGACAGCAGCCTCTTTACCTGATGGTCTCTTTACACGTTTACTTTCCGAAGGAATCATTCCTGGAATTGGCGGCGTACTGGTATTCGTTCCACAGATCGCACTATTGTTTTTTCTGTTGGGAATTCTGGAAGAAACCGGTTACATGGCGCGGGTCGTTTTCATCATGGACAAACTGATGCGCCCTTTCGGACTAAACGGAAAAAGCGTTGTGCCATTGATTTCCAGCGCGGCTTGTGCGATTCCCGGAATTATGGCGGCCCGAACCATTGCTTCGCAAAAGGAACGATTGACGACAATACTTGTGGCACCCTTGATGAGTTGTTCCGCACGCATTCCTGTATACACGCTTTTAATTTCATTGGTTATTCCCGGCAAAACCGTTTTTGGGGTTTTCAATTTGCAAGGGCTGGTGCTCTTTGGGCTATATTTCCTTGGGCTGATCTCTGCGTTGGCTGTAGCCTGGGTAATCAAGAAACTATTGAAGAGCAAGGAGTTGAGCATTTTCCTGTTGGAATTGCCCGAGTACAAATCGCCACGTTGGGGTAACGTGTTTCTGGAGGTTTATAAGAAGGCTAAAATTTTCATTTTCGATGCCGGAAAAATCATTGTTGCTATTTCCATTTTATTGTGGGCGTTGGCCAGCTTTGGCCCGGGATCATCACTGGAGGATGCTGAAAAACAAGTTCGGGCGGAAATGAAAGCTGTTCCGGAAGAAGAATTGGGAGAGCACATTGCAGCCGCAAAACTCGAAGCATCGTACATGGGTCATCTTGGAAAAACCATCGAACCGGTTATTCAACCGTTGGGTTACGATTGGAAAATCGGAATTTCATTGCTAACCTCGTTCGCCGCTCGAGAGGTTTTTGTAGGCTCGCTTTCAACCATTTACTCTGTTCATCAGGAAGATGACGACACGGTTCCATTGATCGAAAAAATGCGTTCGGAAACAACGGCATCCGGGAAGCCTGTTTACACCCTTGCAAGCGGATTATCGCTGTTGGTTTTCTATGTCTTCGCGATGCAATGTATGGCTACACTGGCCGTGGTGAAGCGTGAAACAAAATCCTGGAAATGGCCATTGGTTCAACTTGGCTATATGGGTGCAATGGCGTATCTTGGTGCATTACTAACATTCAGTGTCTTCTCCTAATGCAAGTTGTTCTCACCATACTTTGTATTGCTGGTGCCTTGTTCTATTTAACACGGCGCTTTTACCTGAGTTCTCAACGGAAGAAAAAGCCGGGTTGTGAGAAATGTGCTGTAAACGGACTCAATACAGAAAACCAACGACCTTAAACAGTTTCATCTTTCTCAGCGCCAAAAAACGTACTTTCGATTGAATTGGACGATAACAACCCACTTTCTATGTCATCTGTTTATCTCTTTCAATCTGAACGGCTTGGTTTCCGGAAATGGAAAGCTTCGGATTTTGAAGAATTCCGGAAAATGAACGCCGATCCTGATGTCATGGAATATTTTCCACACCCGCTTTCAGAGGAAGAGGCACAACAGTTCTTTCAAAGGCTTCAGGACCACTACAAAGAAAACGGTTACTGTTACTTCCCGGTCGACTTATTGGAAACAGGTGAATACATTGGTTTCATAGGTTTGGCCTATCAAATTTATGAAAGTGAATTTACACCTGCTACCGATATCGGTTGGCGGTTGAAGCAAGCAGCGTGGAATAACGGTTATGCCACTGAAGGTGCCAGGAGATGCCTGCAATATGCTTTCGAAGAGCTTGGATTAAAAAAGATTTATTCTGTATGTACTGTGAATAACCTTCCATCGGAGAACGTCATGCGGAAGATTGGAATGACCAAACAAGGGTATTTCAAGCATCCACGGTTATCGGAATACGCACATCTGGAAAACTGTGTTTACTATCGATTAACCCATGAAGAGTATATCCAAAATCAGGAAACCCAACCTTAAAACACCCAATCAACACTACTAATCTTCCCCGTCTTCATCTTCGAGCCATTCAAAAAACGAATCCAGGTTATCCCTGTCTTTTCGCGATGGTCGGCCCGTTCCATAATCCCTGTATACCCGCTGTGCATCCTGATAGGTTTTGAATTTTTCAAGCTCCAACGGATCTGTGATATCAATCAGGTAATCCGCTACCAGTTTTGCACCAACACGTCGGTCTATGAGGTCCTTGATCTTATAACTGAATACGGCATTATTCTTCAGGATAGAAACGGTATCTCCAATTTTTACCTCTTTTGATGGTTTCACCGAAGCGGAATTCAGTTTTATCTTTCCCTTCTGAATCAATTCGGTAGCGAGCGATCTCGTCTTCGTCAACCGAACGTGCCACACAAATTTATCTACTCGCAAGCTCATCTTTCAGTTTCTTTGTAAGGGATGAGACAACCAGATCGTAAGACTTTACGATCATCTCTTTAATGTGCTGATCTGACAAGTTTCCATGCAAGGAAACCGTGTTCCAGTGCTTTTTGCTCATGTGGTAACCTGCTGTAATTTCAGGGTAACGTTCACGCAAATCAATCGCCTCTTCCGGATCGCATTTCAGATTGATTCCATCCGGTTCCTCCACATCGACCAGAGCGTACATTTTTCCCATTACTTTAAACACAAGCGTTCGCTTATCGAACGGGAAGGTTTCCTCCGTAGCTTTCAGCGTATTACAGAATTGAAGAATTTCATCAAGTTGCATATCCGGATTAACAAAAGATTACACACAAAGGTAGACAGACAATGCTTTGTGTGCCTACCTTTGCAGTAAGAAAAAACAATATGTCGGACAAGAACCTTAGTCATTGCGCAGATTTATTCAATCGTGAACGCTTCGAAACACGTGAAGTAAAAGTTGGAATTACAGCCATCGGTGGGAACAATCCCATTCGTGTTCAGTCAATGACGACAACAGACACTATGGACACGGATGGTTCCGTTGAACAATCGATCCGCATGATTGAGGCCGGTTGCGAACTGGTTCGATTGACCGCTCCAAGTAAAAACGAAGCGGAAAACCTTGGGGTGATCAAGGCGGAATTGGTAAAACGCGGATACAACACCCCATTGGTTGCCGACATTCATTTCACGCCGAACGCCGCAGAAGTTGCTGCTCGACTCATTGAAAAGGTGCGTGTAAATCCCGGAAACTACGCCGACAAAAAGAAGTTTGAGGAAATCGATTACACCGACGAATCCTACCAGGCTGAATTGAAACGCATCGAAGAGAAATTTACCCCTCTTGTATTGCTCTGCAAGGAAAAAGGCACAGCGATGCGGATCGGAACAAATCACGGATCGCTTTCTGACCGCATTTTAAGCCGTTTTGGCGACACTCCGGAAGGAATGGTAGCCTCTGCCATGGAATTCATAGAAATTTGCCGTAAAAACGATTATCACGAACTGGTTATTTCAATGAAAGCCAGCAATACGCTCGTCATGGTTCAGGCCTATCGATTGCTGGTTGCCGAAATGCGAGCCAAAGGAATGAACTATCCATTACACCTTGGTGTAACGGAAGCCGGCGACGGGGAAGATGGAAGAATCAAGTCGGCAGTTGGAATCGGTGCTTTGCTCGAAGATGGCATCGGCGACACCATTCGCGTTTCCTTGACCGAAGATCCGGAATTCGAAATTCCGGTAGCACAGAAACTTGTGGAGAAATTCCAAGCTCCAACTATAAACTTAAACTATAGTTCAACTAATAAAATAAATTACTTTGAACACCAGCGCAGGATAACGAATGAGATCGAAATCATCGGCGGAAAACATCATCCGATTGTTGTAGCTGATTTATCCAAAAAGCAAGAGATCACACCAGCGAACTTGTTCGCGTTTGGCTACTTGTATTCCCAGGAACTGGACAAATGGAACCTTCAGGACCTTGCTGCCGACGTTTTGTTTGTTGGGGACAATGATTTGAAATTTGAAGTTCCCGGAACTCTTCGTGTTGTACAGAATTACAGCACCTGGAAAACATCACCCATTAACGGAGCGCTGCCATTTTGCACTCCGGAAGAATACCAAACAACGGATTCGGAGCAGGCTTTCATTCGGATTAATCTCGATTCAGCATACCAGGTTGGCAGTCTTCCAATGGAAAACGTTGTCTTGGTTCCGGAAACAGCTCAACAACAAAAAACCCAGTTAATTCGCAAATTTCAATACGAATTACTGGAAAACGGAAACAAAAGTCCTGTGGTGCTTCGTTTCGATTACGACCAGTCCGATGTTGAAACCGTACAACTCTATGCCGGGTCCGATGCCGGAATTCATTTCATTGATGGTTTCGGGGATGGTATCTGGATCACAGCGAACATTCCCAATGTAGCAATCAACTCACTCAGTTTCGGAATTTTGCAGGCCACAAGAACACGCATTTCCAGAACAGAGTACATTTCGTGCCCATCCTGCGGTCGAACCTTGTTCGATCTTCAGGAAACAACCGCGAAAATCAGATCCAAGACATCACACCTGAAAGGAATTAAAATTGGGATCATGGGTTGCATTGTAAACGGTCCCGGAGAAATGGCAGATGCCGATTACGGATATGTAGGAACCGGTCCCGGAAAAATCAATTTGTACAAAGAAAAAACCGTGGTTCGCAAAAACGTGTCGGAAAACGAAGCAGTCGACGCCTTGATCGAGCTGATTCGTGAACACGGAGATTGGGTTGAACCAACTGTGTAAAACGACACCAGAAGAATCATTTCATTGGAAAACCACAAAACCGTTCAAAATTTCACTTGATTTCCTGCACGATCGCAGGAGGAGTAAGGTATTTCTCTTTCAGGCAACAGAAAACACCGTGAGAGGCACTAAAAACAGCCTATTTTCTAAAAATATAGATCTGTGAACTATACTTTCCGTTCTTTGCTTTCACATTTGACAACCAACCGATACGCATCGCATTTACGATCCCGCCGCCACGGTATTTTTCACTCAGCATAGAAACATAATAACTGTCGAATTTCATTGGCACCATCTTCTCAAACTTCAACCCCGTCTTTTCAACTATATTTTTAATTGTTTCGGGAGAAAAATGATAGAGGTGTCGGGGAACATCATACGCCGCCCAAAATTCTTTGTAGTATTCAGCATCGAAAGAAGTATAGTTTGGAACCGCGATAATCAATACACCATTTTGCTTCAACAACGAAGCAATCTGGCTCAAATCCTGATTCAGATTGTATACATGTTCGAGTACATGCCACATGGTAATCGCATCAAACGAAACAGCAGAGAGTTCATAAAGATCCGACAATTCACGAAGTTCAATTCCGTTCAATTCTTTAGCAACACGACGTGCATCCACATCCGGTTCCAGCCCGGTTACCTGAAAACCACTTGCGGCTGCCTGAGACAAGAAGTGTCCGGTCCCAGCCCCAATGTCCAATATTTTTTTATCCGAAACTAAGGTTTCGACCAATTTTATTTTCGTTTTGAGCGTGTAATTGCGAACAACATTGTACGCACGATTCACGATCCCTTTCTTCGTGGAACTATGAGAAACATACTCCTCCGACTTATAGTAATCACCAATCTTTTCGATAGGTGGTCTAGGTGTTGTAAACAAAAAATCACACTCACTGCAACGCATCAAACTAAAGTCTTCTTTAGTCAGAAAGTGATCTTTAACCTTAAGAAACAGATTTTGGTTCGCACCACCACACGACGGGCAGGAATCTTTTACTGAATGTTCCACGTGAAACTATTAACGTCCTAAATGAATTAATAATACCGAAATATCACTAGGGGAAACGCCACTCACTCTCGACGCTTGCCCAATAGTAACCGGTTTAATCTTGGTCAACTTCTCTTTCGCCTCCAGGCTAAGGCTCTTTAACAACGAATAGTCCATTGACACAGGAATTTCCAACGACTCCAATCGTGAAAGTTTAAGTGCCACTTCTTCCTCGCGCGCAATGTAACCTTCGTACTTCAGAAGAATCTCGGCTTGCTCAACCGATTCATCATGCTCAGCATTGAGGCGCGAAGCAAGTTCCTTTACACTATCACTCATCTCCAACACGTGCTCCATAGTAACGTGAGGGCGCGCGATAATCGAGGAAAGCTTCACTTGCTGTGTAAGCGGTGAACTACCTATTTCGTTCAAGATTGGATTCGCGTTTTCGGGAGAAACGCCTTCTTTTCTAAGCGCCGACATCAATTCTGAAGCGGCCCGAACCTTGGTATTGACTTTCTCTACAGCTGCATTATCCTGCAAACCGAGTTCATGAGCCATTGGTGTAAGTCGTACATCAGCATTATCCTGACGCAACAAGATTCTGTATTCCGCGCGCGAAGTAAACATTCGGTAAGGCTCCTGAGTTCCTTTTGTAATGAGATCATCGATCAACACACCAATGTAAGCTTCAGATCGGGATAAAATCAACGGATTCCTTTCCTGAACTTTTAGTGCAGCGTTTATTCCAGCCATCAACCCCTGACAAGCCGCTTCTTCATAACCGGTTGTCCCATTAATTTGCCCGGCAAAGTAAAGTCCTTCAACCAACTTTGTTTCCAAGGTGTGCTTCAACTGGGTAGGAGGGAAGTAGTCGTATTCAATCGCATAACCGGGTCGAAACATTTTAGCCTGCTCAAAACCAGGAATTGAGCGCAACGCTCTTTGCTGCACATCTTCAGGCAAACTTGTAGAAAATCCGTTTACATAAATCTCAATTGTATTCCACCCTTCAGGTTCAACAAAAATCTGATGACGATCTCTATCCGCGAAACGATTGATCTTATCTTCTATACTCGGACAATATCTCGGTCCGGAACTTTTGATTGCACCATTAAACATTGGTGATCGATCAAAGCCTTCCCGCAACAGTTCGTGTGTTTCAGTAGAAGTGTAAGTAATATGACAAGGACGTTGGACAGCCAAGGGTTTTGTATCGCCGTATGAGAACTTACCTGGATTCTCATCACCATCCTGAACTTCCATTTTGGAATAATCCAGTGAGCGACCATCTATTCGAGGTGGCGTTCCGGTCTTCATTCGCCCGGCTTCAAACCCCATTGCGATCAGATCCTCGGTTATTCCTGTAGCAGCTTTTTCACCAACGCGTCCGCCCCCGAATTGTTTTTCACCAAGGTGAATCAACCCATTCAGAAACGTCCCGTTCGTCAGCACCACCGCTTTACCATAAACCGGCAAACCGATTCCGGTCTTGACTCCTTTCACGACACCGTTCTCAACAATGAGACCGTTGCACATGTCCTGCCAAAAGTCAACATTCGGATTTCGCTCAAGCAACAATCGCCACTCCTCAGCAAACTTCATTCGATCATTCTGTGTTCTCGGAGACCACATCGCGGGCCCCTTCGAGCGGTTCAACATGCGAAACTGAATCGCGGACAAATCCGAAACAATTCCGGATCCACCGCCAAGCGCATCAATTTCCCGCACAATTTGCCCCTTGGCCACACCTCCCATAGCGGGGTTGCAACTCATCTGAGCAATGGTATTCATATTCATCGTGATCAACAGCACCGACGACCCAAGCTTTGCTGCCGCATTCGCAGCTTCGCAACCTGCGTGTCCACCACCCACAACGATCACGTCATATTCCTTCAACATACAATTTCAATGTTTCACGTGGAACAAAATTACGGCTCTTTATTTCGACTTCAAATGTTCTACGTGAAACATTCGCAACGAAAGGGCTTCATCTTCCGCAGAACGCATAGCCATTTCATCAGCTTCCGTTTTGTCTTTAAGTCCACATAAATGTAGAACGCCGTGTATACAAACACGGTGCAGCTCGTCCTCAAACGAGATATTCAACTCTCTTGCATTATCAGCAACCCGATCAACACTAATAAATAAATCACCACTTATAATTCCAGATTCAGAATAATCGAACGTGATGATATCCGTGTAATAATCGTGCTCCAAAAAATCCCGGTTCATCTGCAACAGGTGCTCATCAGAACAAAAAACTACACAGATTTCACCCAGCGTTTTATTCCGACGTTTAACAACATCCGAATACCACGCAAACAAAAATTCCGAGTTCACACCCGGAATTTCATCAATATTCTCAAAAGCAATTTCTACCATTCTTTGCTAAATACTATCGAAACCTCGTTCCCCTTTTCATTGTACAAGACTTCATCCGCTAAGTGACGCATCAGATAAACCCCTCGTCCGTTTTCCTTTTCAATGTTCTCCGGAGCCGTAGGGTCGGGGAGATTGATGTGATCAAAGCCATCACCGTAATCCTTTACCTGAAACATAAACTCTTTCGATTCATCGAAAACAGACACGTCTACCTGCAAGTCCTGCGACTCCCTGTTTCCATGAAGTATTGCGTTATTCACCGCTTCGGTTACAGCAATCAACACGTTGCCATATACCTCCTCGTGTACACCAATCTTCTGACACACATCATCAATCAGGCCTTCCACCAATGGAACACTACTCAATTCTGACGGAACACTTAACGAATCAATTAACAAATAGCCTTCCTTTATCATCAATTCACTTCTTTATTCAGGCAAATTGAAATACTCCGACGCTTTGGATTTATAATAAGGTGTTAACACCGGGTCCACAGCACGCAACAATTCAATTTTGCCGAGCTTTTGTCTGTTATACTCATCAAATCGAATAAGGTTACCTACATTCTGATTTTTTCCGGAAGTACTCTCTCTTTTTTCTTCAAATCCACGTTCACGAATCGCTTTGTCACTTTCCAACAGGCGAGTAAGGATGTCCTGTTGACGACGAATCATTTCGGAACTGAAGTTCTTATTGATCAAGTCTTTCTCCTGTTTCTCCAATTCTTTAATTAACGGATTCAGCTGATTTCCCTTTCCTTCGCCTTCCTTATTCATTTCATTTCTGATCTGTTCAAGACGTTGACGAATAGCCGTTTGCTGTGCCGCCATTTTAGCGATCTCCTTGTTTCCGAGTCCAGGCATTCCCTGATTGCCGTTACCAGGTTTATCTCCAGGCTGCTTTCCACCAGGCATAGGCCCCTTCTTCATTTGCTCCAACTGCTTTTTCAGCATTTCCTTCATGTCTTCGGAACCCATCTCGCCTCCCGGACTCTGAGAAGGCTTTCCGGAACCACCCGGGTTCTGACATTGACCACTACCCGGTTTTTGCGATTGCGCCTGTTGTTGCATCGACTGCAAACTCTCGTTCAACATCAACGCAAGATTGTTGAATGAAGTCATTACCAACTGCTGATGTTGATTCAAACTCCATTTGTTGTGTTCATCAACGTCATCAATAATCAGTTTGTAGTTTGCTCTGATCTCTGCCAATTCTTTCTCGATAAACTGAGCGCTTTTCGGTTGGCGCTTCGCAAGAGCGACTAGGGAATCTTCAACAACTTTCGTGTCATCAATAATAGAACGCTGACGACGTCCAAGTCGTCTATATGCCGGGTCAGTTGCCTTAACCTTACCAAAAGCATCCATGTTGCTTTCCTGATCAAAACTCAATGCCATCAGGTTCTCCAACAACATTCGGATACTTGCCATATCTTCTTCGTTGTTCTTCTTATTTGATGCCTCCTGCTGGTTGTTCAGCTGCTCGGCCATTTCCTTCATCTTTCCTGCAGCCGACTTCTGACTTTGTCCGGCTTTACTTTGTTTACCAGACTCCATCTTCTCTTTGCTTTCATTCAAATCCTTATCAATGGATTCCTTCATTTCATTGAAGTCTCCTAATTCCATTGGTCTGGCCAACTCTTTATTCAGCTTCTGAACTTCTTCCAGGTCCTTTTTCAATTCTTCGAACTTCTCCTGAATTTCTTTTTGCTTTTCCAGACCTTTCTCTTCACCAACCTTTCCGTTCTCGATATCCTCTTTTAGTTTCTCCTGTTCTTTCGCCAACTCATTCAACTCATCCTCCAGCGCATCAATTTTCTCATTGACCTGTAGCTTCTTCAACATTTCCAGCGTTCTGTCCAGTTGATTCTTTTGTTGCTCCGCGTTTTGCTCCAGCTTCTCCGCTTCCTTGTTCAAGTTGAACTTATCGTTCTTCTTCATCAATTCCTCTAACTCCTTCAGCAGCTTCTCGAGTTCTTCATCCATCACCTGCTTCATCAGATCTTCCAACAACTTTTGCTGCTCGAGCAATTCCTCATCCTGCTCTGTAAGTTGCTCCTGTTGCTCGTTACTGGATTTCATCTTCTCCATGATCTCCTCCATATCCTTCTGTAACGATTGTTGCTCCTGCTGCAACTGTTGAACCTGCTCCAGGCTTTTGAAATCAGTTTTTGACTTATTGTTTAGGTTCTTCTGCAGATCCTGAACATCTTTTTGGAACTCCTCTGTGCGCTTCAGAACCTCTTTAAGCTCGTCTTTTACGTCCTGTTGAGTCTCATCCCGTTCATTGTTTAATTCGCTTAACGTAGGTAGTTTATACTCAAAATTCTGAGAGTTTGTAGACTTCGAACCGTTTACTCCATCGTTATCCGAAACCGTGAAGAAGTAGTTCAATTTATCTTCTACTTCCAGGTTCTCACGACTGAAATCGACAGTAAATACAAAGCGATCATTCACTCCTTTTACAGGTTGAACCTTCATACTATGCGACACTTTCTTCCCATTTTTTCTGGTAATACTGTAATGGAAAGTCAATCCCTGTAACCCGTGATCATCTGAAACAACACCATCAAAAGAACGTACCGTTTTACGCAGACTATCAACACTTTCATTCACCAAAATCGAAGGGAAGGCATCCTTCACCACCTGCACACGAATTCCGGCAGAATCAACTTCAGAAGTAAATTTGTTCTTTAACAGGAATCTCAAATCACCCGACTTGCGGTAGGTGTCCTCAAACACCACATTTCCGGTATGATAAACACTCTGCTTACCATCCCACAATGCCTTAACCTCATCCGTATTCTTCGATAGAATATTCCACTTCACTTTTGTTCCTTCCGGAAGCTCAACATTCGCAACATTACTAACAACCTCGTTCTTTCTATTCAGGTACTTCGGGTAAATCAATTCCGCCCGAACACTTCCCAAACTCGATTTACCAATAACAGGAATCCTGAATTCTTTTGAACTGAAACCTTCGCTTTCAAAGTGGAATGTCAAATCCTGCTTGAGGTTATCAAATTCAAACGCCATTTCGTTGCGTCTAACTTTGCTCAGCAAAAACTTTCCCCGACTAGAAACTACGTAGCAATTCTCCGGAACATACATTCCTGTAATTCTAACGCGAACCGTGGCATTTTCACCTTCGTTTACCGGTTTCACACTTGACACTAAACTGAAGTCGAACGGTGCTTCCTGAGCCTCTGTATAATTAATCACGTGGGAAGAACCGTCTATAATCCAATGGGGTGCAATCGCCAGCACAAGCACAAAGATTCCTACAATAGGAATTCCGAATTTCAGGTAACGCTTCAATTCCTCTTGTCGAACAGCATCAACAAAGGGTACAACTGTAAGTTCCTGAGAACGCTGTGAAACACTCGCCGCCAATAATTCATAAGAACGATCTTCCGGATTGATCATTTGATTCAACTGAAGCGTATTCAATAATCTATCCGAAACAGAAGGGAAAAACTTACCTATGATTTTCGCCGCTTGTTCGCGGTTGATTCGCTTTCCGAATTCAAACAACTTAAGAAGTGGTAAGATGAAGTACTTTCCGGCAAGGAAAAGATTCCCACCGAGAAATACGAAAAAGAGTACACCCCGAACGACAGAACTGAATCGACCGAAATACTCCAATACGCTCACAACGAGCCACGATGCCAGCAAGAAGGACATCCAAAACACGAGACCTTTCCACATCTCGTTTTTGTAATACTTCTTTATAAAAGCATCTATTTGTTCAAGCAGCCTATCAAACGCCGACATAGTAACACTTGTTAATAACAGACTAAATTATGAAATGGGTTATACAACTAACGTTTAAAACGGTTGAACTGTTGTTAATAAGTGTAAAAGATTCTTAAAAGTAACAGAGGTAAGACCTTCAGTACGACTACAACAGCACCAGATTTCAAAAACTCTCTGTTTCTGGTTACTTTTGCAAAAAAAAAATTCAATGAGTTCATCAACAGTACGTGTACGTTTTGCACCATCACCAACAGGACCTTTGCACATGGGTGGAGTGAGAACAGCTCTCTATAATTACCTATTTGCAAAACACAATAACGGTAAATTCATCATCCGTATCGAAGATACAGATCAAACGCGTTTTGTTCCCGGTGCACAGGAGTACATTTTGGATTCATTAAACTGGTGCGGTATCACTCCTGACGAAGGCCCGGGAATCGGTGGTGATTTCGGTCCATATGTACAAAGTGAACGTAAACATCTCTACGAACCATTCGCTAAACAATTGATCGATACTGAAAAAGCATATTATGCTTTTGACACTCCCGAAGAATTAGAAAATGTTCGCGAACAAGCCAAGCAAATGGGAATGCCGAACTGGCAATACAACAGTGTTACACGTTCTTCATTGAAGAACTCACTAACTCTTTCCGCGGAGGAAGTTCAGAAACGTTTGGATAATGGAGATCCGTATGTTATTCGCATGAAAATGCCCAGAAATCAGGATGTTCGTTTCGAAGATATCATTCGCGGATGGGTAGTTGTAAACACTAACAACCTGGATGACAAAGTGTTATTCAAAAGCGATGGTATGCCAACATACCATTTGGCTAATATTGTTGATGACCATTTGATGGAAATTTCGCATGTTATTCGTGGTGAAGAATGGCTGCCTTCAGCACCGTTACACGTATTACTATACGATGCATTCGGGTGGAAAGCACCACATTTTGCTCACTTACCACTATTACTTCGCCCGGACGGAAACGGAAAACTATCCAAGCGCGATGGCGATCGTTTAGGCTTTCCGGTATTCCCGTGCAACTGGACTACTTCCGAAGGTGAGTTGTATTCAGGATACAGGGAAAACGGATACCTGGTTGGCGCCTTTATTAATATGCTTGCATTCCTCGGATGGAATCCGGGAACCACTCAGGAAATCTTCAGTATGGAAGAATTGATTGCTGCATTTACGTTGGAGCGAGTAGGTAAAGCAGGAGCCAAATTCGATCCGGATAAAACAAAATGGTTCCAGCAACAATACCTAAAGCATACTTCAGATGAAGAGCTTGCTCGCATGTTGAAAGCTGAATTCAATTTAACTCAGGATGAAACAACTCTGGTTGCATTCTGTAAGCTAATGAAAGAACGCGCTGTTTTCGTAAAAGATATGATGACGGAAGGAGCCTATTTATTCAATGCACCAACAAGTTACGACGAACAGACGGTTTCCAAAAAATGGAAGGAGGATTCAGCGGCATTGATGACAGAATGGAAATCGAAACTCGAAGCTATTTCCGACTTCACATCGGCTAACGTAGAAGCTGAATTCAAAGCTTTCCTTGAAACAAAAGGATTGGGAATTGGCGCCGTACTTCCATTGTTCCGTTTATTGCTTACAGGAGCAGGGACAGGTCCATCTATGTTTGAAATCAGTGCTTTCCTTGGAAAAGAGGAAACACTTTCCAGAATGGAAAAAGGACTAGCAATGTTGTCATGAAACACACTATTGAGGTAAATAACATTAAGCTTTATTGCTTTCACGGTTGTCTCGAAGAAGAAGCGAAAATCGGCGGACATTATTCTGTCGATGTTCAGGTAAGAACCGACTTCACGACAGCTGCAGAACAGGATGACCTTAGTAAAACTGTAGATTATGTTGCAATCAACGCCTTGGTGAAAGAAGAAATGATGATCCGTTCCAAACTAATTGAAGCTGTCGGATTGCGCATAGTAAACAGAATTAAAGGCCTGGATATGAACATATATGCAGTTCGTGTTAAGGTAATCAAGCATTGCCCTCCAATCAATGGCGATGTGCAAAATGTTGCGATAATTTTGGAAGATGGCGACTGGAACGGTCATTGAATAAAATAAAACACTATTTTTGTCTTCCTGAAAATGGAAATGGTACCTTGTCCGCTTCAGGCGGATAGGCACCAAATCAGAAAGGGTCTCGTGGCCGAGAGGCTAGGCACCGGTCTGCAAAACCGTCTACAGCGGTTCGAATCCGCTCGAGACCTCGAAAAAGCTTCCGCCACAGCGGAGGCTTTTTTGTTTCCCATACTATTTCAATATTCAGAAATAGTGTAGTGTCCGCCTCAGACGCATTGGAACAGGTCCGCAAAACCGTCTAAAGCGGTTTCCCATACATACGCGACTCAGGATATGGAAAAAGCCCTGTTCACAACAGTTTTTTTTTGATTCATGTCATTTTGAGTGCGAAGCGTATCGAGAAATGACACTCCGCGACTCCTGACCATCAGATCAATGGTATAACAAAAAAGCAGCGTATGAGCTGCTCAATTCGATAAACAAAATCTGCAATTATAATGTCTTGATACGATTCGTCAAGTCATCGCGGTAAGAACCACCGATCGGAATCAATTTTCTGTCGTTTTCCAACAACAGATTCGGGAAATCGATAGAAGCAATTTTATCCAGGCGAACGATAAACGAGCGATGAACGCGTATGAATTGATCACCACCCAATTTATTTTCAATATCCTTCATGGTAGAGTGGATCGTATAACGCGAATCATGAGTGTTAATCACCACATAATCTTTCAATGCTTCAATGAAGAAGATATCCGAAGCATTTAGCTTTACCAGTTTGCTATTCGATTTAACAAAAATGAAATCGAGATTGGATTCTCGTTCCTTGTTTTCAACCAAAGAATACAACATGTCTCGTTCGCGCTCTACAGCCAATTCTTTCTTGTGCTTGTACAACGCCATCTCAATGGACGTGTGTAGGTCAATCTCCTTAAACGGCTTCAGAATGTAACCATACGGCTCTGTAACTTTTGCTTTCGCAAGCGTAGCTTCGTCGGCATAAGCCGTAAGGTAAATTACCGGAATGGAGTACTGCGTTTTCACCACTTCAGCTGTTTCAATTCCATTCATTTCGCCTTTCAGCATGATGTCCATCAAAACAATATCGGGAGTGTTCTCAGCAAGAATTTCCAGTGCCTTTTCACCGGAAGGAGCAGCACCAACAACATGGTACCCGAGTTTTTTCAAGCTCGACTGTATATCCTTAGAAACGATAAATTCATCTTCTACGACCAGTACATTTGCCTTTGTCATTCTTCCTGTAGCTTTGGATTCAAAAGTAGTAAAAATACCTTACCTACTGCCGTTTAAAATAGATTAAATAGCCATTTTTAACGACTAGTGAAAACCTAAAGTACTCCTTACGATTCATATTTCCAAGCAAATGCGAAAAGCGGAACTTCAACTAATTAATAAAATAAAGAAGAAAGAATTTTTTAAAAGCTTTATTACTATTCTATAGGCTGTTAATTCGTGCAGAACTTTTTCGGGAAAAACTTGCAGGTGTTTTTTTCCAGATATTGTTCAAGGGTTATACACAGATTTGGTGACTATGAAATCCTTTGTTATGAGCGTTTTGGCAACATTATTAACAACCTGTGTACAATTAACAACCATGTAAAACTTTCTTCATTTATACTTAACAAAATCGAAATATTCGCTGTGTAAAATACTACCACAAGTCACCGAAACTTCTCTTGCATATTCCGATATTCCGTTCTATATGTCATAATTTCCGAATTGACAAGCGCTTAGTTTTGAGATTTAATTCACAGCTATTAACATTTGCTTAAAACACTCTGTAGAAAAGTGTGTTTTCTATTCACTTGTTTTTAAAGTAGTTACCAATTGATTGTTTTCTCAAATGTTGATAGTTTGTTCGTTTTGTGGATAAGGAGTAACTTTGAATGAAGATTCACAGTTATGAGTAAAGTAGTGCCGATAGGGGCGGATCACGCCGGGTTTCAATTGAAGGAAACAGTTAAAAAACACTTGATTTCATTAGGTTATGAACCCGATGATAAAGGATGTTACAGCGAAGAAAGTATTGATTATGCTGATTATGGTCACCCGGTTGCCAGCCAGGTTGAAAGTAATCCGGGATCAATGGGAATTGTGATTTGTGGAAGTGGAAACGGAATCAATATGACTGTTAATAAGCACCAGGGAATCCGTGGAGCACTGTGCTGGAAAAAGGAGATTGCCCAGTTGGCGCGTGAACACAATGATGCGAATATTCTGACTCTTCCGGCACGATTCGTTTCGGAAGCAGAAGCGTTGGAAATGGTTACGGTATTTTTCAATACAGCTTTTGAAGGTGGCCGTCACCAAAAACGAATTGAGAAAATACCATGTATCTAAAAAATTTCCCGGGCCTTGCGGCCCTTTTTTGTTTGTGTCTTTCAACGAATGCTCAGGTTGATAACGCAACGAAATATAGCGTCTATATAGATAAGGTTGATCTGCAAAAACACCTTGAGGTGTTGGCTTCTGATCAATACGAAGGAAGAGAAACCGGAAAAAAAGGTCAACAAATGACTGCAGCTTACCTGAAAAAGGAATTTGCAGCAAGCGGTTGTTCGTTTGCTCCCGGAATGACTCAGTTCGAGCAAACATTCGATGTGATTGAGGTGACTCCCGGTGGAAAACTTCAGTTCGATGGAGTACCACTTGCTTTCAAAACAGACTTCATTTATTTTGGAGCGAAAACCAAGCAGGATTTATCGGCACTTCCGGTTTATACCAAAGAAGTCGCATCACTGAAAAAGGACGAAAGCGAATACATCCTTATGCACAAACTTGAGGGGCTCGATATCCGCGATTTGGTGACGAATCTGAAAAAAGATGCGCCTAAAGGATTGCGTGCTGTTGTATTGCTCACGTCGGAATACCAAACAGTTTACGAATACCTGGAGCATTACACCACAACGAAGAATATGCGTCTTGCCGAACAACCAACAGGTATTGAGGTTCCAACGATTATTATTCGTACAGATGCCGTAAAAGATGCGATACCAAAAGCGTTTTCATTTTTATTTTCCGCTAAAAAAAGTAAGAAATTGCGAAAAATAAAGAAGGTTGGCATGTTTTCGGGCACACTCAATGAGAAAGAAGAGAAGCTAACCAGTTCAAATGTGTTGGCGTTTATTCCGGGAAGTGATCCAGTTCTTTCGCAGGAAGTATTGGTGATTACAGCACATTATGATCACATCGGAATTGATAACGGCGTTGTATACAACGGTGCCGATGATGACGGTACCGGAACGGTTGCTCTTCTGGAATTGGCTCAGGCATTCATGATGGCGAAAAAAGAGGGTAACGGACCGAAGCGTTCTATTCTGATTATGCCGGTTTCGGGTGAAGAAAAAGGCTTGCTGGGCTCTTCCTATTATACATCACACCCGATAATTCCATTGGAAAATACGATTGCAGATTTGAACATTGATATGATTGGTCGCGACGACATTGCACACCCGAATGTAAGCAACTACATTTATATAATAGGGTCGAATATGTTGAGTGACGATTTGCACAACGCTAATGAAAAGGCGAATCGCGAACACACCAATCTGTTGCTGGATTACAAATTCAATTCATTAACAGATCCGAACAAATTCTATTACCGATCGGATCATTACAACTTTGCTAAGAACAATATTCCGTCGGTATTTTACTTCAGTGGTGTTCACGATGACTATCATCAACCAACTGATGACGTAGAAAAAATCAATTTCAATAAAGTGGAAACGGTTGCACGCCTGGTGTATTTCACGGCATGGAATCTGGCGAACGCGGAAAAGCGTCCGGTAGTGAATCACTGATCCAATAATTGCTGAATGAGTGCGTGTGTTTTTTGCACGTACTCATCATAATACGATCCGGTTCCCGGACCATTGAACCCGGTATGAATGCGTTTCACCTGACCGTCTCTACCTATATAAATAGAAGTGGGGAATGAAATCACCTCATTCAGCATCTTGAATTGTTCTGAAGCGAGATCTTTGCTGGCTTTCCCGCCAACAAGGAACGTAAAATCCAGGTTTTTTCTGTCCTTCAATGTTTGAATTTTTGCTGCCTGCTCTGCAAATGTTTCAGCTGCTTCGTAACCGATGGAAATAATCTCAAGGCCTTTGTCATGATATGCTGAGTAAAGCTCCTTATAGAAGTTGGTTTCGTCCATACAATTCGGACACCAGGTTCCCATGATCTGAATGATTACCACTTTTCCTTTGGTTTGAGTATTCGGAAAAGAGTAAGAAGAGCCATTGATATCTGTCAATTGAAACTGAACAGTATGCTGATCTTCCTTCATATGTGTAATTGAATCACCGTTGCGCAATTCTGCGTTCGGGTTCAAACTTGCAATAAAGGGTGTTTGGTAATGCTTGCCGCTATAAAATGTTCCTTCCATATTGGCGCCGTCCACTTTCCCACAGAGCAGGAATGCATGTGTTCCATCAAAGGCGGAAAGATAGAATTGCTTTCCGTTGATAACCCCTTGTAAAAACCGGTAATCTCCTGTTTCCGTTAGTACAGTACCTGTAATAGACGTTCCATCTTGTTGGAAGACACCGATTGCCTTTTCCTTATCTTCTGAATTAGGGGAAAAATACGTTTCCCATTTTCCATTGAGATTACCATCCGCTTTAGGGGTCGGTGCATCAAGGTTACGCTCAAAAAGCTTCGCTTCAAACGGAATGCGGTAATTTCCGGCTTTGTTGTAATTCAACCAAACGCCGGACATACTTCTTTTTTTGTGACAAACAACGCGTAACTCAGAATCGAAATCCGGGAAAGGGAACACGAGCGTATCACCTACTTTTGTTTTGAGTTTCAACTCTATTTTTTCGGTGCTGTTGTGAATGAGAAGGATGCGTTCTTTCCCCTCTTGTTTAACCTCCAAATGCACAGGTAGTTCAACCGTGGTGCTTAGTTGAAGAGCCGCCGAATACGACCCAACTCGTAAAGGAACTTTTGCGGCGAAAGCCGTACCGATTGTGCCACACAGCAGTATAGCAATAAGTAGGGTGCGTTTCATTTCTTTGTTCGAAGAGGCACGAATTTACATTTTTTAATGCTACGCTGATACCGGTATGCAACCTTTTTCCTAAGTTGCAAGTCTAATGAACCAGCAAGTGCTATGGACGACGAAACATTGGTAAGAGAATGTGCCAAAGGAAATTCGAAAGCACAGCGGGCGTTGTTTGACAAGTTTGCTCCTAAGATGTTATCGGTTTGTACGCGATACATGGGAAAGTCGGAAGAAGCGGAAGATGTTCTTCAGGATGGATTCGTTAAGGTTTTTCAAAAGATAGTCGAATTCAAAATGGAGGGTTCTCTCGAAGGGTGGATCCGAAGAATTGTAGTGAATACAGCTTTAGATGCCATTCGAAAGAACAAGAAAAATCTTGGCGATGTGTCGGTTGATGATGTATCGTATAAAGTTTCTTTCAATGATGACAATTTTGACGACATGGACGTTAAGCACTTGTTGAAATTGATAAACGAATTGCCCGATGGTTATCGGGTTGTGTTTAACATGTTTGCCATTGAAGGCTATTCGCACAAAGAGATTGCAGATACTTTAGGAGTAACCGAGAATACCTCGAAGTCACAATACTCGCGTGCCAGAGCTTTTCTGCGCAATCAATTAGAGAAGATAGAACGTGATTGAAAAAGATAACATACAAGAACTGTTTTCAAAAGCTTTTGAAAACCACACCGCTCCGGTGAAACCGGAATTGTGGGCTGGCGTACAGGCGAAAATGTCTGCGGCTGGTGTTGCTGGTGCGGGTGGCGCTGCGGCCAAAGGTCTTTCAGCGTTGACGAAATGGGCGATTGGTACAGCTGCGTTAACTTCAGCGGTAGTTGTTACCACTGTGGTTGTTATGAATTCCGGTGACGATAAAAAAACGGAAGCATCTTCAACTGTAAACCCAACAACAGAACAAACCACAGGTTCCGTTACTGAGCAACCAACAGTTGCACAGAGTCAAAACGGTGCAACAACCTCAACAACGACTCCACAGGAAAGAACAATTCGATTTGTTCCGCCAACAATTTTTGATGGAGTGGATGATTCTTTTGATGTTCTCGAGTTCGGGCCTGTTCTGGGATCCGTTGATGATAATTCCGGAATGGAAGATGTCTCAGGAGACAATCAGGGAGGTGAAGTTGATCCGGCTAAACAGTCCGGTGATGAAGTACATGAAAATGTAAACAACGAGCAGGGTAATACAAATGATGCGAACGAAGGGTTTATTCAGAAAGATCCGGAAGTTGCTGCTGCTAAACTTGAGCTGTCGAATGTCTTTACTCCAAATGGAGATGGAGCTAACGATACATATAAATTCAAATCCGTTGAGAATGTTAAGGCGGTTGAAGTAATCATTCTTGATGCGAACGGAAGAGAAGTTTTCAAATCAAATGAAATCAATTTCGAATGGAACGGAACCGTCTTTAACGATGGTGATCAGGCACCGGAAGGAATTTACACATGCCAGGTTATGTACCGTGATATGGCGAATGGAATGAAAACCAAAACAAGCTATATCTACCTGAAACGATAAATATCGGACCACAGATAAAAACAATAGGTGTTCTTTATGCGCTAAAGATAGTACACCTACTACTCAAAAAAGAAGACGAAGAAGGATTATTCTACCCGGATAATCCTTTTTTGTTTTAGGTATCTGCCCGATCCAAAAACCCGGTGAAACTTCGTTCTCCGGCAAAAAAACAGGTGCTTTCTGAGGCTGAAATCAACCGAAGAAACGGCATCCGGATAATCGAAAAGTCCGGCCTGTTTGATCTTCAGCGGTTATTAACAAGAAAAAAATATTGTTAATAAAGTGGCATTTGTGGATGTAACCCTTTAAATTAGGCCTCGTTAAAGGAGTCGGATGGATAAAAAACGGATGGGGACAAAATTGATTTTTAGAAGTGCTTTAGCAGTGTTGTTCTTCAATGGATTGGCGTTTGGTCAAACCGAGGGTGCTGCAGAAGCAGATGTAACAGATTCGGTTTTGGTTTCCACTCCTGCAAAGAAGATTCTTAGCGTTCCTGCTTTTCAGCGATTCAATAACGATACAATCCAGTTAGGAGAGAACGATCAAATTGTAAGTGGTTCGTACACTGCTCTTGGTCAAACAAACGTTTACGATGCGCTCCATTCCTTCAACAGACGAAGAATGGATCACTTTGGCGGTCATTTGAACGACTCGATTAATGCTGGTCTGGCTGAAGTCCGAAGCAAAGGATTTAACTCCGATCTTAAAAAACTTTACATTCAAATTGATCCATCAACCCTGACAGTTTATTGGTCTGCGGTGGTTGGTCCGAGTGAAGATGGAAAGTGTTACATGAGCGTAGATAGTCGTGGCTCCGCAGGTGGTGGATTATCAGCGGTTCAAAAACAGTGTCCGCGTATGCACACGTTGCATCCAGGCCTGGAGCCGGTAAAACTGTTGGAGTTCAACGACAATGTGTTGCAGTGCTACGATTGGAGCGGAAATAAACTGGATACGGTTACCAACGTTGTAAACATCCAGCAGCACTTCTATAAGTATTACGATCCGCAAATTGGAAATACAGTTGCATTGGCGGACGTTGTAAAGAAAGAAGCAGATGCTGAAATGGTGCTTGCGCCCGTCGCTGTTGTAACAACAAAGAAAACAGCTCCGGTGAAAACAACTCCGGCGGTTTCGTATAAAAAGTATACGGTAAAGCAAGGCGACACACTTTCTGAAATAGCGGAGAAATATCATACCAGCGCAAGTAAAATCAAAAAAGCCAATGGTTTACGTTCCGATATGATTCGCGTTGGCCAGAGCTTGAAAATTCCAAGATAAGCTAGTGTATATCCATTACCAATCACTTGTTTGAATCGGATTACGCACATCACATTCCTCTGGAGGGTAATTTCACATTAATTAGCACATATAGATAAACTCACGCTGATTTCGCAGATCAACGCTGATTCGTTTACCTGTTTGATCTAAAATAGATCGATGACAAGAGGAATCTGTCATCGACAGATTCCTAAAATCCGCGGAATCCAACTGCTTGGTAAGTCACAGTTGTTTAATTCTCTGCGCAAACCTACTGGCAGGTAGGCAAGGTCTGCAAAATCCGTGTGAATTAACTTGACCGTAAAACCGCCGCAATCTTAGCCTGTGCCATTCTGGGTAATCGCTCTTTTGGGGGCTAGTGGGGAGATTAAGGAATGTTACGACAAATATTCCAATGCAGACTCAATCAGATCCTTCTTCAGTTTAGTGATCGAAGCTACAGTAACGTCTTCCAACTCAAATCTCCTGTTATTTATTTCAATGATTTTGGCCTTTTCCTTAAAAACTACAGAACAAATATTCTTTGTCTGGTTTCCATCAACAATTACCGCGAATTTGTTCTTCATATCTCTATAACTAATTCGGGCAAGTTGAGGATCCTTAATTTTCGAGGACATAGCAAGTATGGTTTTTACAACGTTGTATGCTTTAATTTCTTCCTCTGTCGTGATGATTCCAGTATTTGAATCTGCGATTTCTTTTCTGATGACTTTTTCAAGAGCAGATTTTAAAGAAACCGAATTGATTAGTTCTTTGATCTGACCAACAATTTTATCACTTGAACGTAGACCACCCATGTTTTTGTAGACTATCTTCGCTAGTTCCTCACTTGGAAAGGCCAGTGTTTGAAATAAAGCACCATCAAACTGGTCTAAAAAGTGAATATCTTCAGCTTCTTGAAGAATGTCTTTAATTTCAAGATCCTGATGATTGAACATGGCAAGTTTCTCTAAATCAGCTGTGTCGTAATTAAGAACGTCAAACACAAAAAACGGTTTTGGGTTCAAGCCTCTTTTGTTTTTTGAATCAACAACATGAAAATTGTATACGACCCCGTTTGTAAGGATCCCAATTTTTGCCGATGGGGTGTAAAGACAATATTCGTTAAGTTGGCGAAAATGATTGTCTGTAAGCTTTGCTGTAGCACTTTTACACTCAACTAACATTGTAGGATCTTTTTTCCCAAGTGTGATAGCAATATCGACACGTCTGTTCTTCTTATCAGCCATGTCTGCATAAAATTCATGTGTATAATGATCAATCTTTTTATAATTGAGCATTTCTAAAAACGGGTGGATCAGGTAGTCTCTGGTTTGAGTTTCGTCTTTGCACGCTTGAATAGCTTTTTGAACATTTAAATTGTCCATTGATTTTTTTAAGCTATTAGTGACTTGTTTCAGTCTTTTAGAGTCGATCGCCATGGGGAACAATGGTTTAAAGTTTAAGTGAGACTAAAATATAAAAATTTTAGAAACACCCACACTCGTCATAACTCCTCCAAAAAAGGAACACATGCATTACTCAATTTACAGAGACTACTTCAAATTACTCACCAACTCCAGATCAATCTGACGTTTGCGTGGATGTACTTCAGAGATTTTTACCGTTACATTGTCTCCAAAATGGAAGGTGTTACCGGTCTTTTGTCCAACAATAGTCATGTTCTTCGGCTCGAAGTAATACTTGTCTCCCGGGATTTCCTGTAGCGGAACCATTCCTTCGCAACCAATAGAGGTCATGCGGACAAACAAACCAAACTCTGCGACACCGGAAACAATCCCATCGAATTCCTCACCAATCTTATCGTGAACGAACACTACCTGGAAGTACTTATTTGATTCGCGCTCTGCTTCTGTTGCTTTGCGTTCCTGTCTTGAGATCCGCTTACAGATATCATTCAAATTGGAATTGTATTGATGAGGCTGTTTTTCCAAACACTCCAACAAAATGCGGTGAACCAACAAATCGGCGTAACGACGTATCGGTGATGTAAAGTGCGTGTAATAACGGAAGCCCAAACCGTAGTGACCAATATTATCGGTTTCGTACGTGGCCTTCGCCATACTGCGAATTGCCATTTGCTGAATGATCGAATATTCGTTTGTGTCGGCAATTTCAGTCAGCAATCGGTTGATGCTTTGAGCAATCTGATCCGGGTGCGTAAAGTCTAACTTATGGCCAAATTTCTCTAAAAATGCATTGAATAATGCGATTTTCTCCATGTCCGGTTGATCATGAACACGGTAAACGAAGGGCACACGATCTTCTTCTTTCTTTACATCGCCAACAAACGTAGCAACATGCTTGTTTGCCAGCAGCATGAATTCTTCGATCAACTGATGTGCATCTTTCGATACTTTGATCATCACATCAACAGGCTCACCTTTATCGTCTAACTTAAAACGAACTTCTTCAGAATTAATCAGGAGCGCACCACCTTTAATTCGCTGTTTTCTATAAATTTTTGCGATTTTATCAAGCAAATGTAGTTCGGCCTTGTACGGTCCTTCGGCTCCTTCAAGAATTTCCTGTGCGTCTTCATATGTGAATCGGTGATCGGAATGAATGACCGTTTTACCGAACCATTGTTTGAAGATGGTTCCCGTATCGTCAATCTCAAAAACGGCTGAGAAGGTAAACTTGTCCTCGTGTGGGCGAAGCGAACACACCATGTTCGAGAGTTGTTCGGGTAGCATCGGAATTACGCGGTCGACAAGATAAACGGAGTTTCCTCGTTTTGCCGCTTCTTTGTCCATGGCCGAATTTGGCCGAACATAATGACTCACGTCGGCAATGTGTACACCAACTTCAATGTGCCCGTTATCCAATCTGCGGATGGAGAGCGCGTCATCAAAATCTTTTGCATCAACAGGGTCAATGGTAAACGTAAGGATGTCGCGGAAATCCTTTCTTCGTGCAATTTCTTTTTCATCCAGTTCGAGCGTCAGCAATTCGGCTTCACTCATAACATCGTTTTCAAACGCAACCGAAAGGCCCTGACCAACAAGAATGCTCAGCATTTCATTATCGTGAAGCGAATTTCCGCCAAGGGTTTGAAGCACCTCGCCATACGGTTCGTCAGAGGACTTTGGCCAAACGGTAATTTTCACAAGGGCTTTATCTCCCTGTTTTGCTCCATTCAGTTTTTCTTTCGGAATAATCACTTTCACGCCTGTTCGTGAATTATCCGGGAGAAGGATCGCGTGTTTCTCCTGAACCTGAATAACACCCACAAATTGTGTGCGTTCACGTGAAACGACATCTACGATTCTACCTTCTCGTCTTCCGGGACCGTCTTTGGTAAGTGCAACTTTTACTACATCACCGTGAATGGCATTCCCGATATGATGTGGCGGTATGAAAATATCCTGCTCCTTTCGTCCAACAACCACGAAACCGGATCCTCGTTGTGTAATTTCCAGTTCACCTTCAATTTCTTCAAAAGAAGTGTTGAGCTGGTATGCCTGATAACCGTTTTGTTTGAGTGTTCCTTCTTTGGCGAGATCAATTAAGATGGTTACTATTAGTTTACGTGTCTCACCATCTTTGACATGCAGCAAAGAACAGACTTCTTTATAGTTCAATACGGCTTCGGGGTGGTTTTGAAATAGTTTGCGTACGATGTGAAAGAGCCCGGTCTTGAGTTTTTTATCTTTATGGAAGTCGCCCTTTTTTCCCGACTTTTTATGTTTTTTCTTGCTCATTCTGTTGTTTGTTTGTTAAAGGTACGATTTAATCCGGGGTGTTCAATTGGTGAAGAAGATGGAACGCTAAACCGTACAGAGGAATATTGGTAAACCTTTCTTCTTCCAGGTAGCCGTTTATGGCGGTGATTGGCTTGTATTTTTCCCCACGAATAAATGTAATGATTAACGTTTTTTCCACGAATAAATATATGTCGTTTGCATTTTTTCGCACGGCTGTTCTGTTTTTGGAGAAGGATTTAGAACACCGACCAAACAACTGAAAAATTCCTGAAACCTTTATTAACAAAAGGCGTAGGAAGAAAGTGAACCCGAACGTTGGATTAAATGGGTTCGATTGTTACATTTGAGAAACTAACAGTTGTAAATTATTATGAATAAACGAATTGAAGCGGCGCTAAACGATCAAATTCAGAAGGAATCTTCTTCATCACAATTCTACTTAGCCATGGCTTCGTGGGCCGAAAACAACGGGTTGAACGGTACCTCGCAGTTCATGTACAAGCATTCTGATGAAGAGCGGTTCCACATGCTGAAGCTGATTAAGTTCGTAAATGAGCGCGGCGGAAAAGCACTTATTCCGGCAGTAGAACAACCACCAAAGGATTACGATTCTCTGGAGCACATTTTTGAGTTGTTGCTGGAACACGAACTGTCGGTTACTGCAAGCATTAACAATGTGGTAGACGCATGTTTACAAGAGAAGGACTACTCCACGCACAACTTTATGCAGTGGTACGTGTCCGAACAACTGGAGGAAGAGGCACTGGCTCGCGGAATCCTGGACAAGTTGCGATTGATTGGTGGTGATAAAGGGGGGCTATACTTGTTTGACCGTGATCTGGAAAAAGTGGCTGCACAAAAAACAGCCGACTCACAAGATCAAGCTGCAAATTAATAGCGAAGAATGAAAATAGGGTTAGGTAAACTACTGCACTTAGTGGTTCTGTTGGCTATTGCCGGAACGGGAGGTAGTACCTATGCCCAATCCAATTACCGCTTCAGAAACTTTACCATTAATGATGGACTCTCTCAGAGCTCCGTCACTTCTATTATTCAGGATAACGTAGGTACGCTGTGGATTGGAACACAGGATGGTTTGAACCGTTTTGACGGTCACCAATTCCAGATCTTTACCTCTGAAGATACACCCGGACTTCAAAGCCAGTACATCAATTGTTCCTTTCAGGATTCAAAAGGATTTCTATGGTTCGGTACGTCTAATGGACTTTCTGTGTTTAATCCGAAACAAGAGAAGTTCGAAACCTACAACGTTTCAAAGAAAACCGTTTTGTCGATTGAGGACATCGTAGAAAGCCATACCGGGGTTATTTATGTGGCAACGTCTACCCAGGGATTGGCATTACTCGATAAACCCAATAAAAAGCTCGTTCCGGTCTCCGGAAAGATACCAAGCAAACGTATTCACAAGATTTCATTCCTGAATGACCGCCTGTTATTGGTGTCCTCCGAGGACAAAGGAGTGTTTACCTTCAATACGGTTTCAAAGGAAGTGAAAACGGTTCCAACCAGTAAATCAATTAAAGGAACCTGGGTCATTAATGATGTGGAATTGTTTGCGAATTCCACGTACTTGCTGTCGACGAATAAAGGGCTGTGGTTTTACGATTACAAATACAACGCGTGCTCACCTTTTTTACGACAAATTGAACGCGATTACGAAATCAACGAAATTACGGATGTGTTCTTCAAATCGACATCTGAATTCTACGTCGGAACAGCTAACAAAGGATTGCTTACCGTAAAGAAGAACGGGGGTCAGTATGAAATTACGGTTTCGCATCAGGATATCTTCCAGAAGAATGCCCTTCTTTACGATGAAATCACAACGCTGTTTAAAGATAAAAACGGTGTGATTTGGGTGGGAACTCAACGCGGATTAAGCTGTTTTGATCCGGAAAACCAAGGCTTTCTTGGTGTCGGACCTTCGGGTAACACATCACTCGGACTTCCTTCGGAAAGCGTCTGGGGATTTGCGGAAAGTCCGGATGGAATTGATTTGTTTGTGGCGACAGATGTTGGTGTTTCGTACTTAAACAGAAGAACGGGATTGTTCGAACAATTCTACCTTCCGAAAGATAATGACGAAGCACGGATAAACTGCCTGAATTACGTGAGTGATCATGAATTACTGGTCGGGACATCGAACGGAATGTATACCCTGCGTTTTTCCGGGCCTGCTTACGAGTACAAGAAAATAGAATTCAAGGGTTTGGCGAACGAACACAATTTCGCGAACGTCTACAGGATCTTAAAATACGCTCCAAACGAATATTATCTGGCCACCAAAGGCGGGGTGCTTTATTACAACACAAAAACCAAGGAACATGAGGAGTTCGTGTATTCGGCTAAAAATCCGAAGAAAACGATTGCTCCGGGAATCTGTCGTGTTGCCTACAAAGACAGGAATGGTATTGTGTATTTCGCAACCAGTTCCGGTGGCTTGTCTGTATTGCGCGTTGGAGAAAATGGCAAACGAACGATTGTACCGTTTAAACACAACGCTGCAATTCTGAAATTGGTAAAGGATTACATTTCCTGTATTTACGATGACGAAGACGGAAATCTGTGGCTGGGAACCAGTGGCTCGGGACTTTTGCACATCGACAAGCTTTCGGGCAAAACGGAGTTGTTCACAAAGAAAAATGGTCTTTCTAATAACTTCATTTATGGAATAACCGAAGACGATGCGGGCAACTTGTGGCTCAGTACAAACAAGGGACTTTGTCGTTTCTCGAAAACCAAGCATACCGTAACTGTTTTTACCGAGGTTAACGGTTTGATGAGTAACGAATTCAATACGGGGGCTTACCTGAATTCGGTTACCGGAACCATGTACTTTGGAGGAATCACCGGATACAACTTCTTTGTTCCGACGCGTTTAGACAATCGTCGTGATCCGTTGGATGTTCGTTTTATCAAGTTCAAACTGGACAACAAATGGCTGCGTCCTGGAGATAAAGACGCTCCTTTTACAACGGCTTTTTCGGAAACGCAGCGCATAGAACTCCCGTACAACCAACGTAGTTTCACGATTCGCTTTTTGTCTTCAGACCTAATGAATCCGGAACTAATAGAATACAAGTACAAGTTAATCGGATCGGATGAAGGTGAAATCTATCTCGGAAACTCCACGGATATTCGCTTCAATAGCCTTTCGCCGGGATCATACATTTTGGAAGTTTACGGAAGAAGAATTGACGGACAATGGGATCCTAATCCGGCCAGGATGGAAATTGAAGTGGCTTCGCCATTCTGGAAAAAGTGGTGGTTCCTGGTTTCGATCGCATTGTTTCTTGTGATCATCATTCGCTGGATTGTTAGAAGTCGTATTGATTTAGCGCGAAGGGAACAGGTTCGCCTGGAAATGAAGATTGTGGAACGAACCAAAGAGATTCGGGCTCAGAACACCAAGATTGAATCCCAGAAACAAATCATCGAAGAAGAGAAACTGAAGGTAGAAGAGCAGAAGCGACTCTTACAGATTGAAAAAGATAAGTCCGAAAAACTCCTTCGAAACATTATCCCGGAATCAACAGCTGAAGAGTTGAAGAACAAGGGTCGTGCATCTGCGCGTGCATACAAGACGGTATCTGTACTGTTTACGGACTTTGTTGGATTTACGAAGATCGCTGAAGGATTGAAGCCAACCGAATTGGTAAATAAACTGGATGTGTACTTCCGTAAGTTCGACGAGATTATTGTTCGTAACAACCTTGAGAAAATCAAGACAATCGGTGATGCTTACATGTGTGCCGGGGGTGTTCCCGTTCGTAACAATACCAACCCGATCGATGCGGTGTTGGCTGCGTTACAGATTCAGGACTACATGATGAAATTGCAGCACGATGCGGTTGCAAATGGTACGGAATACTGGGAGTTACGTCTCGGAATTCATACGGGAGAGGTAACAGCGGGAGTAATTGGATCGGAACGTTTGGCATACGACATTTGGGGAGCAACAGTAAACCAGGCGCAACGTATGGAAATGATGGGTGAGCCGGGTCGGGTAACCATTTCCGGGGCAACATTCAACCTGATTGAGCCGTACTTTGAATGCACTTTCCGTGGTAAAGTTCAGTCAAAGAGTAAGGGGCTGATCGATATGTTTACGGTTGAACGTATCAAGCCGGAACTTTCGATCAATGGAGAAGGCCTTTACCCGAATGATCGTTTCCAGCAAATCGTGAACCTTCACTTGTACAGTAGTATCAACTACTATAAAGCGGAACGTCACATTATGAAAGTACTGGAGAAAGGACTTTCATCGAAATTGCATTACCACAGTATTGCACACACGAAAGACGTCGTGCGCGCCGTTGAACGTTACGCACTCCTTGAAGGAGTAACCGATGAAGGCCTGTTCCTGTTGAAATCTGCAGCAACTTATCACGACGCCGGTTTTGTGGAGAATTACGAAAAGAACGAACCGATAGGAGCGCGTATGGCGGAGGAAATTCTTCCGAAATATGGATACTCTGAACAACACATTGCCCAAATTAAGGAACTGATCTTCGTGACACAGATTCCGCACCAGCCGAAGAATCATTTGGAGGAGATTATCTGTGACGCCGATTTGGACTACCTTGGTCGCGATGACTTCCACGAAATCGCGGATAAATTGAGAAGAGAGTTGCGCGAGCACGGAAAAATTGATTCCGATCGCAAATGGGATGAAATGCAGGTGGCCTTCCTGAACATGCACCGCTACTTTACTCCAACAGCCATAGCAAGTCGCCAAACGAAGAAAATGAAGAACCTTCAGGAAGTAATGGATCGTTTGGAACGCAACGAATACAAAGATTAACATGAGAAGTATACTCGCCGGTATAGCGCTACTTATTTCCGGCACCTATTACACACAAACACTTTCACAATACACTCTGAAGTTTGAGCCTTATGAGGTTGAAGGTTTTCAGGGGATCCAATCGTTCAGTTGGGCAAAATCCGGTGATGAGGTATTGATTGTCGGTGGACGTTTAGATGGACTTCACCGCAGACAACCATTCGCCAGTTTTGATTCCGCGGGCCATAACAATCAATTGATCGTTCTGAACATCAAAACGAAGGAAACCTGGAAATGTCCGGTTGCAAAATTTCCCGCATTTGCCTCTCAGCTAAAAGCCACAAACCATTGTTTTTATCAGCAGAAAGACTCTTTGCTACTTATTGGCGGATATGGAATCGAGGAATCAACGAAGGAACACGTTACCTTCAATAAGCTCTTGTATTTCTCTGTTTCGGAAATGATTGCTTATGTAAAGGCGAATGGCGTTGGAAAGCAAGCTCCGCACATCGGAAGCGTGGAGAATAAACAGTTTTCGGTAACCGGCGGACAATTGAGCTACATGGATGGTTGGTATTACCTGGTTGGCGGTCACGATTTTCAGGGAAGGTACAACCCGCGTAATATGCCAACCTTTACACAGGAGTATACCAATGCTCTTACTAAATTCGGTTGGTCAACATTTGGTCCGGATGAACACGGAATATACGATGGTCTATTGGCCATACATAATCCGCTAAAAGATTCGATTTTACACAAACGCGATTACAACATGGTGAAGGTGCAGCATGTTCCTGATACGACTTATCTGGTTGCCCTTTCGGGGGTTTTTCAGTACGACAGAGACTTACCGTTCCAGAACGCAGTGCAAATTACACCAGACACGAAACTTCGGAGTTATCCGACTTTCAAACAATACTACAACCATTACGAATGCGCGGATTTTTCCATTTTTGATGAACTGAGCAAAACAACAACAACCTACCTCATCGGTGGAATTGCGAACTTCTATGATTCACTTGGCGTACTGGTTCAGAACGATGATGTTCCCTTTGTTCCGACGTTATCACGATTGGTTTTTGCCCCCGATGGATCGATCATGGAATATTTGCTGCCCAACCGACTTCCGAAATTGCTGGGAGCAGGTTCGGCGTTTATACCGAACGATAACCCGAACTGGAAGGACGGATTCTTCAACTGGAGCGTAGGAATGGGTGAGGAAGAGATTGAACTCGGGTTGTTGGTTGGTGGAATTGTTGCGGATCAACCGTCTACGTTTTGGTACAGCGAAGGGGAATTGAGTCGCGCTAACACGTCATTTTACAAAGTAAGTCTTGTGCAGTCGGATGAGATACAACATGTAAACAACCTTGGAACCCATCCGCTGCAGGTGAAATGTGAACTCAATCAGTTAAAAGGGCGCTATGATATTTTATTGGTGCCACCGAAACCAATTCATGCTACTGTAACCGTGTCGGACAAGTCTGGGAAAGTATACAAAACCAAGGAACTGGATCTGGAAAAAGGGTCGGTTACGTTGAAGAAATTTGTTCCGAAAACTTCGGGGGTTTATTCGATTGAAATCAAGGTAACCAACGAACCACGTTATGCGTGGAAACAATATTTGTACGTTGAGTAATTAGAACCTGGGAGAAGGGGTCGCACGATTGCCGTTTCAGCAAGCTTAAAAAGAAAAGACCCGAAACATCAAGTCCCGAGTCTTTTATCTCAATAGTCTTTTCGTCTTATTAGCTGAACAATACGCTACCTCCGTACTTCCCTTCAACCGGGTTAATCATCAACGTAGGAATCTGCGCATCGTTTGTAAGGATGTACTGCTCGTGATTTGCCGTAATCACTCCCAGCATGTTATTTCTGTTCAGGTTCATAATCGCAATCAGATCTGCCTCAAGGCTTACTGCGTGTTTCACGATTTCTTTATCGAATCCACTTGAAGGAGCAACTTTCGTTGTTACATCAATTCCTCTTTCGTGGAAGAACTTGATCGCAAACTGAATGTTCGCCTTCACCTGATGACGAAGAAATTCATCCGTTTCATCCGGTGTAATTACGTGAATACGCGAATTGAAGTATGTTGCGATATTAGCTACGTAAGCCAACTTTTGCTTGGTTTCCTTGTTCAAATCAAGTGGGACAACGATGTCATTGTATCCGTCTTTAATTCCACGCTCCTGAACAACGATAAAAGGAACAGTTGAATGCGTGATTACTTTTAACGCATGACTTCCTGTAATATGCTGCCAGCCATGCAATCCGTGAGTTCCCATGATGATCAATTCCGCGTGATGCTCTGCCGCAAGATCACCGATATCATCAAAAATATTACCTACACGAACAATAGGAACAAGAGTAATACCTTCTCCTGAAAAGCCTGCACAAATTTCTTCCAATTTCGCTTCGGCTTCTTTTATGTTTTTCTCTTTGGAAACGATGTGTAGCACCTGAATCTCTGCCTTTGTGGTTTTAGCTACAGTGATCGCGTGACTTAAGGCATTGTCTGCCACCGAAGTAAAGTCGTGTGGAACAATGATCGTCTTTTTATGCATAAGGAGTTTTTTGTGGGTTTAAATAGTTTGGCAAAGGTACACATTGCCAATGGCATGAGAGCAACCTTTAGTATTTCAATATTAAAAAATCAACGTTAATAAAACAATAACTCTCCGATTTTTATCACCTTTGTTCGGAAACGATTGAGGATGTGGGAATAAAATGATGTTATGGCGGTTATAGGAAAAATCGTTAAAAAGACTACCGAGTTCAGTTCCAAGCGAAATTCGAACAAGTTGCCGTCGTTTGCGGACCAACAAAAAACCTTTTTGAAGCTGATTCGCTTTGCTCACAACACAGAGTTCGGGAAACACTATCGATTCGATTCGATTTTGCAGTCCAATGATCCCATTGATTTGTATCAGCAAATGGTTCCGTTCACGGATTACGATGCAATTTATAAACGTTGGCTGCACAAATCCATTGACGGTGTTCCGAATGTGCTTTGGCCCGGGAAGATCAAGTACTTCGCTCTTTCCTCCGGAACCACCGGATCTCCGAGTAAACGGATTCCGGTTTCGCGTCAGATGATCCGTTCGTTTCAGAAAAACACAATCAAACAATTCGCCGCGACTTCTCGCTTGGATTTGGCGGATGTATTTTACCAAAAGTCGTTTCTTGCAGTTGGAGGATCAAGTAAACTGGAACGAATCGGCAATAGAATTGAAGGCGATCTTTCAGGAATTCTGAAAAAACACACTTCCGTTGTTTTGCTTCCGCTTACGAAGCCGGATCCGAAAACGACTGCCATCAAAGACTGGAATAAGAAGCTTGAGCGCATGGTGGAACTGGCCGATCAGTGGGACATCAGTACCATTGCGGGTAGCCCTACGTGGTGCGTTATGCTCATGGAACGGATAATTGAGCATTACAAGGTGAACACGATCCACGATATCTGGCCAAATCTGGAGTTGTACGTGTATGGCGGTGTTTACATTGAACCGTATCTTGATCGCTTCGAAGCGGTTTGCGGCAAAAAGGTGCACCTTCTCAATACTTATCTTGCATCCGAAGGATACATCGCTTTCCAGAAAAGTCCGGACCGAAAGGCCATGCAGTTGTTGACGAAATCGGGGATTTTTTACGAATTCATTCCATTCAATAACGAGAACTTCGATTCCACAGGCGCGGTGAAGCCGACGGCGAAGGCAATCACTCTTCGGGATGTTGAAGCAGGAGTGGATTATGCACTTGTCATGTCTACTAATGCCGGACTATGGCGCTACATTATCGGTGATTTGGTGAAGTTTACCGATGTTGAACGAGCGGAACTGATCATTAGCGGGCGAATCAAACAGTACCTCAGTCTGACAGGAGAGCACCTTTCCCTGGAGAACATCAATACGGCAATTCAGAAAGCCATTCAGGAAACAGGAGTTTCCATTCCGGAATTTTGTTTGTACGCCGACGAAGAACATCAGCGCCACTGCTGGTTTTTCGGGACTACCGGTGATTGTGAGAAAGACCGAATCATGAAAGCTGTTGACAAGCATTTGTGCGAGCTTAATGATGATTATCATTCCTGCCGAAAGTACAATACCTTAAAAGACCCCGTTGCAGTTTGTATTCCGGTTGATCAATTCTATGCGTACATGGAGGAAAAGGGAAAACTGGGCTCACAAAATAAGTTTCCACGGGTAATGAATCAGCATCAAAGTCAGGAATGGGAACTGTTTCTGAAAACCAGAAGAATCCGGAAAAACGACTAAGCCTTTTTGTAGCTTTTGTAGATGGCATTCGCGACCACTACCAGGATTATCATCGCTGACCCGATGTAGAAGTTTCCGTTCAGTAATTCGTCTTCGTGTAAAATCGGAATGGCAAGTAAAATAGTATAAACCGGTTCGAGGTTGATACTCAAACTTACAGTAAAAGCCCCCAGTTTTTTCATCACCTCGATAGTCGCCAAAAAGGCAAAAGATGTACATGCAATTCCAAGGAACAACAACCAAAGGAAATCACTCATGGTCATTTGGAACCACTTTTCGTTGGTCATTCCCTGACTAATCAGCAACACAGTCATTGCAACCAGGCCAATTCCCATTTCATGCAATGTAATTGCAGGTGCCGGAGCTTTTTCCGCGAGTTTAGCATTGAATACGGAGAAAAATGCTGCACATAATGCGGAGAATAATCCGATTCCCAAAGCCAGATACTGTTTTTCGTTGAAGGAATCCGACACAAAATAGATCCCGAAAATCACTAAGCACCCAAAAAGAAACTCAACCGGAGAAAACCGTTTTTTAAAAACAATCGGCTCCAGCCAGGTAACATGCAATGTGGTGGTCGACAAACACAAGATTCCCAACGATGCTGTGGAATACTGAATGGAAAGGTAGAAGGTTGTCCAGTGCGCCGCGACAATGACACCAACGCCAAGTACCTGAAAGAGTGTTTTCCGATCCGGAAGTCGCATGGGCATTTTCAGCAAATACAGCCCGATGAGTAACGAACAAAGTGCAATTAACACACGGTACCAAACAATGTAGAGCGCATCAATATGAATCAGTTTTCCAAGAATTCCGGTGAAACCCCACATGAAAATAATGAGGTGCATGAGCAAATGATACCGGTATTTTTGAAGCATATGCGAAAGTAAGAAAGACTAAAGACATAAGATCATTCCCACCGGAACATAAAGACTAAAGACTGAATGAATCTTGTTGTCCTAAGTCTTCGGCCTTTTGTCTTCAGTCTTCCATCTATCTTCCCTATCTTTGCCAAAACTTTTCGCATGTCACACATCATCACGTTGAACGAATTTATCATGGATCGTCAGGCAGAATTTCCGGGAGCCACCGGGGAATTGTCGAGCATTTTAAACGACATTGCCGTTGCTTCTAAGATTGTTTCCCGCGATGTTCGCAGAGCAGGATTGGTAGATCACATTCTTGGTGCGCAGGGTGAGGTAAATGTTCAGGGTGAAGAACAGCAAAAGCTGGATGTAGTGGCCGATATGCAGTTCATCAAAGTGTTTGAAGCCGGAGGAGAAATCTGTGGAATTGCTTCGGAGGAAAACGATGATTTTGTAGCATTTCAGGGTGAAAAAGCAAAGAACGGAAAATACGTGGTGTTGTTCGATCCACTTGACGGTTCTTCAAACATCGACGTGAACGTTTCCATTGGAACAATCTTCTCCATCTACAAACGTATTTCAGCGAAAGGAACCGTAGCGACAATTGAAGACATGTTGCAAAAAGGAACCGAGCAAATTGCTGCCGGATATGTACTGTATGGATCATCAACAATGTTGGTGTATACAACCGGTCACGGAGTAAACGGGTTTACGCTTGATCCTTCGATTGGCGAATTCTGTTTGTCGCATCCGAACATGCGCATGCCGGAAACGGGACGTATTTACGCAATGAACGAGGGAAATATTCACGAATGTGAACAAGGCGTAAAAGACTATGTTCAGTTCTGTCAAAGTGTTCAGGCGGATGGTAAACCATACTCCGGTCGGTACATCGGTTCATTGGTTGCCGACTTCCACCGAAGTTTGATCAAAGGGGGAATTTACATCTACCCAAGAACGAACCAAAGCCCGAAAGGGAAGTTGCGTTTATTGTACGAATGCAACCCGTTGGCAATGATTGCTGAACAGGCGGGTGGTCTTGCAACAGACGGAACGGATCGTATTCTGGATATCGAGCCGAAGGAATTGCACCAACGTTGCGGCTTCTTTGTTGGATCGAAGCAGATGATGGAGAAAGCAATTTCCTGTTTGGAAGCAGCGCGATTGAAGGAGACGATCTAGTTGTTCTTCAATTTCTTACAAATTTTTCATCAGAAGTATTTTCAGCTCTTCGGTTGGAATGCGGTCTATCGGATGTAGCCAGCCTTCGACCTGTTCGTAAGAAGCATGTTGTAGGGCATTTACCGCCCAAAGTGTCTCTTCCTCGGTAACCATAACATCTTTTTCACCGCGCATACAATGCACCGGAAGTGAAATTCCGGACAAGACTTCAGCAGTGATTGGCGGGTTAACCCCCATGCTGATCATCATATCAGCGGTACGTGCAACAACAGATTTCCACTCTGTTTCGCCATGAAGACTTTGCAAATAGAGTGCGAATGCCGGAACTTTCTCTTCGATTTTCTCAACGTTCAGCATACGAGCTTCCTGCTGGGCTCCCTCCGGATTCCAGTTGAATTTCGTTCCAAGCGTTACCACTTTTTCAAAAGTTCCGGGATGCATTGATTCCAGCTTCAAAGCAACATAACCACCCATACTATAACCGAAAACAAGTGGTTTCTCCCAACCCAATGCACGCAATGTTGCACGGGTCTGATCAGCAAATCCCTCGATGGAATACGATCCTGTGTAGTTATCGTATTTGCCATGACCTTCGAATTCCAGGCAATGGATGTTGTATTGATTTTCGAGAGATTCGCGTAAAGCATTAAATTGACTTTTGGCACCAAGCGCGCCATGCAAAATGAGGAGGTTTTTCATCTTATCTCGCTATATGAAGTTGAGTTACCGTTGTTCGATTGTTCTGTTGTAATTGAAGAAGGAAGGTTCCTTCGGCTTCCGTTTTCAGGATTGTCTGTGTCCCGTTTTCTGTAATAATTACAGGAATGTTTCGACCGCTTACATCCGTTAGTATTACTGATTCGAATACACCGTCAATGTAAACCACTCCCTCAGAAGGATTTGGATATACATTGGCTGTTGTTGAAGCCGTTTCAGGAATACTCAAATCTGTAAAGTGGCCTTTTCTATAGATCACATCGCCGCTTGCTCCGTCCTGATATACCAGGTGAATGAATCCGTTTTGGTAAATCAAATCCGGGTTGCTTTGTGTTCCTGTGGTGCTGACGTTTACCTGATGTTTGTTTGTCAATAAACTGTTGAGGTCGGAAGTAGAAGCCCAGGAACAGAAAATTTCGTAATTCGAAGTTTCACTTTCCTGCCATGCCATGATCACCGTATTATCATCACCGGTAATGCGTGGGTAGTTCTGACTTCCATTCGAATTGGCAGGTGGAGTCATCATGAGCTGAGATTGGAAAATCAAGTCGGTTGTTGCGGTGCTTTCGCTGATGTATACTCGATTTTCGCCACTTGCCTTACTCATAGAAACAGTGAGCAAACCGTTGTTAATGAACAACCCATCAGGGCCGGTTGACGGGCAGGAAGTGATGACCCAGTTCAGTGGATTTACGTTTTCATACTCCGGAAAAGTACTTCCACCGTCCATGGAATACACGCCATAAATATCACGCACATTTGCGTCGTTGTTTCGGAACAGCAACACATCTCTGTTTCCATCGATGAGGTATTCCGCCGGACAACAATCACATGCTTCATCTGGAATTCCGGCTGCAACCTGTTGTTCACCCAAATAACTGATTCCCGCATTTGTAGAGTGATTTACAACATATCGCGGAAATTCTTCATTGGCATCACGAGCCATGTAAATCACTGTTGGGTTTCCATTTTCGTCCATTTCCAGAGCAGGGAGCCAAACTTGTCCTGCATTATGGTTGTCAGCGCGAATGGTATCGGAAAAAGTGATTCCACCATCCGTAGAACGCACAGTATAGATGTGCCCTTCGTCCATAGGATTCGCTTTGAAAACGACGACAACGGTATCTCCATTCGAAGCAATGTCGGGTCCGGTCCACGTAGCCAGGTAAGAACTCATCCCGGCCGGAAGCAGTGTAACAGGAGTGTCGAATCCACTTCCATTCCAACGCGAAGAGTATAGTAAACCGCCGCCTTTTCCATACACTACGACGGGTTTGTCATCGGCAGATAAAACTATTCGTGGACGAACATTCCCGTAGGTGCTTCCATCGGAAACGGTAATTTCGGGCTCCCAGAAAATACTTTGCTGTGACCACGTTGTAAGACTAAAGAGAGAAAAAAAGAATAGTGTTGCTTTCATGTTACGGTTATTCAGTGGTAAATATTCTATCGGTACCGTCAAAATTTGGTGCCTGAATAGAGAGAACTTTCAGTGTTTTTCTTCCGATGATTCGATTGACGGCATGTTTTGTTCCTTTGGGAATAATCAGGTAATCGCCTTTTTTGATAGTAATGGTTTTATCTCCAAGCAGCATTTCGGCCTTGCCTTCCAACACCACAATGCTTTCCGTATGTTCCTGATGAAAGTGACCTTTAACGTCCTTCTTCACCCAGATTACAAAAACGCTTTGCAGGGAATCTTCGCTGATTTTTTTTACAGAGACGTTCTCGAAATCACCCGGAGGCTGAACGGTATCCAGAGCCATATGACTTTGTGACCGGGCAATTCCGGAAACACACAGTACGAATATGATCACCACCCATTTCACGATGGATAAAGATATAAAAACCCGATGTATGGAAATCAAAAATCCGCACCGATTGAGTACGATGCGGATTCTATGTCAAGACAGGATATTATTCTTTAATGATCTGTTTTACAATGCTCCCTCGTTCTGTTTCCAAGGTGATAAAGTATACTCCCGGTACTATGTCTTTCAATGAAATGGTTCCCTGAGAAACCAGATCACCCAAATGAACCAATGCCCCTTGCGCATTATGGATCGTGAAATGAGCAGAAGGCGCATCGAACAAAACGGTTACAATGTCGTTCGTTGGGTTAGGGTAAACCGAAGCAACCAATTCAAAATTGGTCGAAAGCCCAACATTATCCACTGTAATGCAAGTGGAGGTATCCGTACAATATGGCATACCACTGTACACAACAACCGCATATTCTCCTGAAACTGTAGGGGTAAATGTATTGCCGTTTGCACCCGAAATTGCTGTATTGGTTTCACAGTCTATCCACGACCAAACCGTCCCGTTACCACTGGCTGTAAGTGTTCCGATTCCGTCGTAACTTATTTGCGCATCCGGCATCCCAATCATGTACAGATTTAACGTAACAATCGAATCACATCCGGTTGACGACGTGATGGTGTCGGTATACATGCCGGAAATGAAGAGCTCAGCTCCGATCAAATCCCAGTAAAACGGGCCGCAGGAGGAAACCTGAACAATGGTATCAACAGTATGATTTACGGTAAGATTGAGTGTAATGATAGAGTCACAACCTGCTGCATTTGGAATGGTATCCGAGTACAGACCACTTGTTGTATAGGTTTGTCCGGTTTGATTCCAGAAGTACGAATCACAACTTGTTACAGTTTGAGCCGAAGAGCTTGAGTTCAGAATTGTTAGGTTCAACGTAATAATCGAGTCGCATCCCGAAACATTTGGAATGGTGTCGTTGTACATACCGCTTGCTGAATAAACCGCACCGTTTTGTGACCATGTATACGAATCACAAGCAGTTACTGTCTGAATAGAGGAAGTCGGGTTGTTGATCGTAAGATTCAGAGTGATAATAGAATCACAACCTACAGCATTTTGCAGAGTATCTGTGTAAACTCCGCCTGTAACATACGTTTGCCCGTTTTCTGCCCACGTGTATTGCTCACATGCGGAAACCGTTATGGAAGACGAAGACGTATTCAACACATCCAGATGAAGGTTGATCAGTGAATCGCACCCGTTTATAGTGGTCAGCAACTCCGAATAGTCTCCGATCGTGGTCAAAGTTTGACTGAAGAAAGAATAAGAATCGCCCTGACAGATATTCGCTTGTAGGTTAGTAACATACCCACCTTGTTCGCCATTAACATTAAGTGTTGCTCCGGAAGCTGTCCAGTTGGAACTTGTTCCGGACAAAGCGAAATTGGTGAGCGTTCCATTATTGGCAGCAACGAGATCAACAAGTGTGGTAATACCGGTATTGGTTCCATCGGCAACACCGTCATTAAAGTTATAATAGGTTACAAGGTTTGTCTCCGTTCCGGTTAATTGAGCCTGATAATTGCTTGAAATTTCGCAGGCGGATCGTGCTTCGCTCCAGATGCGGACTTCGTCAATCGTTCCGGGAAAATATTGTGCTCCGCCAGGTCTTGTCCCCAGAGTTAGTAATCCGGATGTTCCGGTTGAGGATGTCCCACCGGCAGCTCCACTTTGAAGAACACCGTTAAAATAGACTTGTACTGAGTTCGATGAAGTAGTCCATACTACGGCAACGTGAGTCCAGGTGTTGGATGGAAGAGTTGCTGAGGTTGCAATACTGTGCGTAGTTCCGTTTTCTACGACATAGAAATAGATGTTATTCGTTCCTCCGGTGCTCATTGTGGCAAAACTGGTTGTACTTGCCTGAGCATAAATGATTCTGCTGAAGATAGCACCCTGCGGTTTCACCCATGCCTCCATGGTAAAATCATTTGTTGTCAGATCTGAGAATAACGAAGGGACCGTCGCGGTAACCATGTCGTTGGAGCCATCAAACTGTAGTGCATTTAGCGCAGATTGTGCAGAGGCCATACAAGTTGATAGAACGAGGATTAGGGTAACAAGGTGTTTCATAAAAGATGTGTTTGAGCTGTAAACTTACAGAAATATATCCCCATGGAATAGAAAAACCCGCTGTGATTAACAACGGGTTTTTCAGTCATATGACATTTAAAACTAGCGTTTGGTTTGTGTCCAAATCAGTCTTTTGGAGTCAAGAACCACCATATTTGGAAATTTTTAGTTTACAAAGAGTGACTATTGTAATTCAGCATGTTACGGTTTTTGGTGAATTCTTTTTGCTAAAAGAGTTAAGAAAACATCAGTTGAACGATTGTTTTAGTCATTATTTCAACTATATTCGGCAACACTTAACAATTAAACCATTATTTTATGAAAAGGAAAGTAATTTTTTCTTTGGCAGTTTTATCAACCGCCGCACTAACCGCTTTCACAACTGTTTCAGCTTCAACATCAAGCAAAGCACCGAAGTGCTACAAGGTGTATTTGACAAATTCTTGTGGAATCGTGTATTACAAGTGTACAACATCGGGAAGTATTGACTCCCCTGATTGTTGGTGGACGGGTACCCAAATTAACGGGGGTTGTAACATTACTGAAAAACCAGGGTGTTTTTAAGGTGATTTACAGCTAATTGATGTTGTGTGCGGGGAAACCCGCACATTTTTTTTACTGAAACATGAAGAATATCAAAACCTACATTTTCTTAGTGGTTCTTTTTATTGTTGCCTTTTTTTCATTTAGGTATATCGCTTCTTCCAACATTAATTATGTGAAAGAAGTCTGCGATAACTGTAGTGAAGAGAGAGCCGTTGATTATCAAAGAGGAACCATTCACCGGTCGGATTCATTGATTTTCCTGAAACAGGATAGCATTGGTGAAATTAAAACAGACATTCCTCCGAAGCTTCTGAACAATCGGATTTACTTTCTGACGGATAAACGAGTTGTCATCAGCTATCCATTAGTTAAGGGGAAAGAAAACAAACCAACAATTATCGCAAAACTTCCCGCTGCGCAACCATTTATTTCTGACTTTCTGGTTGTGAACGATTCCATATTGATTTATAGTTCACCTCTGAATGCGGAATTGGTTGAGTTCAATTTTAAGCGAAATACACACAAGGTGAAGAATCTTTTGAAGAACAACTTTATCAATCCGTTTCCTTTCCTTGGTCTCGAACTCAGAAAAACAAAAACCGGATTCGTTTTTCCATACATCAATCGTAAGGAATATGAAGAAAACAGTAGCTTTCTGGGTATCTACGATGAAAAATACAATCACCAGGCCAGTATTGGAAGTTTCAGGGTTTTTGGCAAAAAACAGTATGCTCCGTTCTACGATTCACCAATTATTTCAAATTTCAACAATGAGAAGTTTCTGGTTACATCTTCATCCTCCGATGGAGTTGCACTTTATCAAATGAGCAAATCTGAGAAAGAATTGAATCTTGAAAAAACGTTCTGTTTCAAAAACAAGGTGTACGGAAAAGTACAAGAGAACATTTCAGATGCGCAACTTTCGGATTTTAACTTATTGAATGAGCTGTATGTGACTGGAAGCTATGTGGTATCTTTGAAATGGATTGGAAAGCATCTTTACAGAATCACAAAAGGAGAGCAATCACTTACGAATAAAAAAGGAATGATCAATACGATCGAGTTATCGGGATGGTCATTGGAACGATACGACATGTCGAAGAATCGGGTAACGTATTGTAAAATTCCTGCAGGCAAATACCGCTTCACCAATAACTTCATTCTTGATAACAAACTATTCTTTTTATCATCAAACACTAACAAAATCATCTATTATGTTCTTTCGTAATCTGCTTTGGATGTTTCCGGTAGCGATTTTATTAATGAGTTCCTGTACGGAATCCCCACCACCTCTGTCAAAAAAATCGCGGCAACCTAAAGAATTGTTTATGGCTTATTCAAACCAAAAGGATTTGAAGAACTATTTCAAAGCAACCTTCAACGAAGAAATTGACCTTAAAACAGACACCATTTTCTTTATTCCGCTGAACAGTTGTGACAAATGCGTTGACGCGCTCATGACAACGATCTCAAAAAACAAGTTCAACGGATGGATTGTTTTTGGTGGTGATATTAAGCAAACTCCAATCTTTAAAGACAAGTACAACTTGCTCAACGAGAACTTCAATTGCCTGATAGACAAAGAGTACACCATGTATCGTTACAATTTGAAGATTGCCGAAACCACTTTACTTGTTTCAAACAAGGCATTTCCGATAAACTACGGAAACATCAAAGACATGTGTTCGGTTCTGCACTGGAAGAAATAGTGAAATAATAAAAAGGCCGCACTTGTTAAGATGCAGCCTTTTTATTTACTGTTTAATTATTCTGGAGATGTTTTTACCATTCTCGGTATTTAGCTCAAAGAAGTAGACTCCCGTTTCTACATTTCTCAATGAAACTTGTGCTCCGGAAGTGATCGTTGAAGTCTGAATGAGTTTGCCCTGGGCGTCGTAAACCACAAGCTCAGCTTCGTTTCCATCAAAGGTTATTGTTACCAGATCGTTGGTTGGGTTGGGGTAGAGCCAGACTGAAGTTTCTTCCAAATCATTGATTCCGGCACTTGAAATAGTACCGTTTTCATAGTAAATTGCTTCGGTAACGGTAAAGTAGTCCTCCACAGCTTTACTTGGACAGAATACACTTAACTGTAAATAGTAGACACCGTTTCCGCTATTCAATTCGTAGGAAGTTGTGTCGAAGTTTGAGCCGTTCGAATCCACAATGTTCCAGATCACATTTACGGTATTTCCGTTCGCCCAGATGGAATCGATGTAAGCCGTGTCGATACCGTTGTAGTATATGATACAGTCTTCAAGTGTCACTCCCAGTGAATCTTGTACAAGCGAATCCAGGAACGGATTGTTGAAGACGTAATTCGAATCTACAGGAACGACGAATTGAGAGGTCAATGTATCGCCACAGAGGTTGACGATTTGCAGATCATGAACACCCGGGCAGATGTCGCTAATTAGGCTATACCCACTTGAAACAATAGGGGTATTTCCATCTATGATTACTTCAAAATCTGGTGTTCCAGCGAGATCAATTGCGAATGCCCCCAAACAATTATTCGGATCAGAAGGAAGAGAGAATGCAGTTTCAATAACCGTTGGTTGAGAAAGAATGATGGTTAAATCAAGAGTAACAATGGAATCACATCCTGCAGCGTTGATCAACGTCCATGTTGGTGTGTTAGTTGAAACGGTGTAAGTAATCCCGTCAATCCACGTGAAAGAATCGCAAATTGTTTGTACATCGGTTCCAGTTGTGCTGTTTGTAATGGTCAAATTCAGAGTAACGACAGAATCACACCCTGCGGAATTCGTTAAAATCCATGTTGGGGTGTTGGTTGAAGCGAAGTATGTAATCCCGTCTATCCATAATAAAGAGTCGCAAGCAACCTGAACGTCTGTACCAGTAGTTGGACTTGTAATGATAAGGTTCAAAACATAGATAGAGTCACATCCGTTTCCTACAACTCCTGACGAGGTGTACGAATAGAAACCACTTGATGAATATGTCGAACCACTTAGGTTCCAGGTATAATTAATACAAGCATTAACTGCAAGAGTATCCGAAATAGGAGAGCAGTTAATAACTTTTGCCAAACGATTTCTTCCGACTCCGTCGTAATTGGTAAACTTTCCTCCAATCCAGGCAGTATTATCGGTTTCATCAATAGAGCAGGTTCTAATTGTGTTGTTAGCACCGAGTAACGATGAAAAACTCTCATCTACACTCCCGTCAACATGCAGTCGTACTATCCTTTTTTCACTTGTTCCATTGAATGCGGTAAAATCTCCTGAGAGAACAATTTCTCCGCTAGTTTTGAGAACAATAGAGTATACTGTATTATTTGCACCAGATCCTGGATTGAATGAAAGATCCATTGACCCATTCGCGTTGAGTCTTGCGATTCGGGAAACAGAGATAGAGTTGATAGAAGTAAAATTACCACCAACCAGAATTTTACCGTCTGTTTGAACCGCGACACATCGGATAGTTCCGTTTGCTCCAGTTCCTATTTGAAAACTAGTATCGATGGTTCCATTTTCATTCAATCGGACTATTCTATTGAATAGAGTATCATTGTAGGAAGTAAAGTCTCCACCTAAAATGATTTTTCCATTATTCTGAATGTGCGATGCGAAAATTGTACTATTCGCACCTGTTGATAAAAAGGAAGCATCTAAAGTACCATCGCTATTGATTCTTGCTATTCGATTTAATGCATTCTGGTTGAACGTACTAAAATCTCCGCCCACAATGAGTTTTCCGTCGTTTTGTAAGCCAATAGTATGCACTGCGCCATTGGCAGAACTCAAGCTGCTGAAAAGAGTGTCAAGCCCGCCATTAGGATTAATTCTTGCGAGATGTCCTGTTGGAGTATTACCAAATTGTGTAAAATTTCCGCCGATAATAATTTTACCATCAGCTTGCGTTTCCGATGACAATATAGCCGCATTGGGCCCAGTGCTACAAACAAAAGAAGTGTCTCTTGATCCGTTGCTATTAATGCGTGTAATTCTCATGGCACGGTCGCCATTGAACGCCGTGAAATCTCCTGCAATTATTGCTTGTCCATTCGGTTGTATCCTGGAAACAAATACGTCTCCATCGGCACCGGTTCCGACGTTGAATGCATTAAGGTTTCCAAGGGAATCTATTAAGGCCAGATAGCGACTATTCATAGCATTATAACTTACGAAACTGCCACCGAGAATAATATTTCCATTTGGTAATGTTGCAATAGCTCCCAGATTATTATCTACCCCTTCTCCCGGATTAAACGTATAATCAATGCTTCCGTCACTGTTTAGTCGAATAATGCGGTTATAACTACTGTTATCATAAGTTGTGAATGCGCCTCCCACCAAGATTTTTCCGTCGGATTGAAGATACGTTTGGAATATTGTATTATCGAAACCACTCGCTGAATTAAATGTCAGATCTAAAGATCCATCTGTGTTTAATCGAGCTATATTGTTAACTGCAACTCCATTGAAAGTTGCAAAATCTCCTGCTATGATAATTTTTCCATCGGGTTGTAACGCGGCTGCATAAATATTATAATCACTCGCTCCGCTACCCGGATTAAATGAAAAATCTATCGTGCCGTTTGCGTTTAAGCGCACGATGCGATTACAACTTGTTCCATTAAAAGAAGTGAAGTTACCGGTAAGAATAAGTTTACCATCCGTCTGTAACAATACGTGATACACCGTTCCTCCATTGTTTGTTCCACTCCCTACACTGAATGTGGGATCAAGAACCCCAGAGGCATCACACTTTCTTATTCCTTTTGTGAAGGAACCCCCGAAGACAATTTTACCATCAGGTAAAACAACAATGTCATCTACACCGCTGTCCGTAAGCGAACTGTAAAAGGTATTATCAAAGCTTCCGTCAGTATTTATTCTTGCCAGTCGGTTAGCGGGAATACCATTGTACATTGTAAAAAAACCGCCAATCAATATTTTCCCGTCAGGTTGTATGGCCATTGAAAATACAGAGCTGTTTGGACCCGTTCCGGTATGAAAGGAAGTGTCTCTTGTACCGTCCGAATTCAGCTGAATTAAACAGGATATTGGTGTTGAATTGTAAGTTTGAAAATAACCACCAGCTATAATTTTTCCATCGGGTCTGACTCTCGTGATATAAATTTCATTGTTGGTCCCGTCTCCGAAACCGTTTCCGATATCACTGGTGTTGAACGTAGAATCTATTCTCCCGGCTTGGGAATAAGCAGTTGTACATAACAAGATCAATTGTGCTATAAGCACAAATGGATAAAAGGTTTTGATTTTCATGATGATAAAACCTGAATGAGATTAATTCTTTACTACACGCTTCACAACTCGTCCGCTTTCCGTTGAAAGTTCAAAGAAGTAAACGCCAGTTTCCACATCTTTCAGTGAAACCTGAGCTCCGGAAGTTATCGTTGAAGTTTGAATGAGCTTGCCCTGAGTATCGTAAACGAAGAGTTCGGCTTCGTTTCCATCGAAGGTGATTGTTACGAGATCGTTGGTAGGATTGGGGTAAAGCTGGAAGAATGTTTCAACCTCATTTGTCAATCCAACTGATAAGCCTTCTATATAAACGGCCTCAGTCACGGTGAAGTAATCACCAAGAGCCTTGCTTGGGCAGAAGACGCTCAATTGTAGCCAATATACTCCGTTTCCGTTGTTCAAGACATAAGCTGTAGTATCGAAGTTTGAACCATTAGAATCTACTATGTTCCAAATTACGTTTACTGTATTTCCGTTTGCCCAAATGGAATCGATGTATGCTGTATCAATGCCGTTATAGTAAATAATGCAGTCTTCGAGTGTAACCCCAAGTGAATCTTGAGCCAATGAATCCACAAACGGATTATTGAAAACATAATTGGAATCGACTGGAACTACGAACTGACAGGTCAAAGTGTCACTACAGAAATTAACGATTTGAAGGTCATGAACTCCTGGGCAGAGACCGTTTAACGTATAATGATCGTCTGTACTACCGGATGTGTTTCCATCCAAAATTATTGTAAAATACGACGTTCCGATAATATCAAAATTAAAGCTTCCTGTACACGTATCTGGAAGTGAGGGTAAAGAAAAATGAGATTTTAATATTGAAGGTTGAGAAGAGAGAACAATTAGCTCTAATGTTAAAAGGGAATCATATCCTTCGGAATTGATGAGTTGTAGATCATATGAACCGCTTGTCGTGTAGACCTCAGAGCCTAGAACCAAACTATCACATACTGTTTCCGTAACAATGGTGGGTATACCGGTTAGGCTATGGATTCGGGCAATCCGATTTCGCGCGACACCATTGTAACTTGTGAAATTCCCGCTAATAAGTATTTTTCCGTCGGATTGGACTCCTACAGAGGCAACGATGTTATTAGTACCCAGACCCGTATCAAAAGTTGGGTCTAACGTCCCATCCGTATTTAATCGGGCAATAAAGTTTGCTCCCGAATTGAAATCCCCTCCAACCACAATTTTGCCATCTTGTTGCGCACAGATCGAATGAAAGGGGCCATTTGGCCAGTTTCCTCCATTGAATGATTCATCAAGGCTTCCATCAGTATTTAATCTGGCGATTCGATACCTTTCGTTCCCGTCATACTGGTCAAAAATTCCTCCAATGACAATTTTTCCGTTTGGTTGTAGAAACACACTGTGAATAGATCCGCTTGCTCCGGACCCAACGTTAAAGCTTTCATCTATGGTGCCATCAGGATTTAATCTTGCTATTCTATTTACTGAGATTCCATTGTAACTAGTAAAGTTTCCTCCAATTACAATTTTTCCATCAGTCTGAATTGCTAAGGCACTTACTGATTCAGTTCCCGTACCTGTATTAAAACCTAGATCTACGCTACCATCAGCATTTAATCGAGTGATGCCATTTTGAGTATAACCACTGTAACCGGAAAAGTTTCCACAAACAATAATTTTGTTGTCTGGTTGAATCAAAAGTGTAGTGATCAGCTGATTTGCACCCGTTCCAACGGTAAAACTCGGATCGGGACTCCCATTTTCATTTAGGCGAGCTATGTGATTCAGTGCTGTTCCGTGAAAGATACTGAATTCGCCTCCAATTACAATTTTTCCATCATCTTGTATTTCAATATCGAATATCATTCCATTTGCACCCGTTCCGACATCGAAAGAGGCATCTATACTACCATCGGAGTTTAATCGTGTAATTCTATTTATGGCCGTCCCATTATAGTTCGTAAAGTCACCACCTATAATAATTTTACCATCCGCCTGTATGGCCATTGCTAATACGTTACCGTTAAACCCCGACCCTATATTGAATGTGGGGTCATTCGTTCCGTTTTGCAGAAACGCAAAAAAAGGAAAGAGCAACATGCAACTCACAGTGAAATATACAGTAGCCTTCTCTTTTAATTTAGTAATGATTTTCATGAGATGATGGTTTTTTGGTCTGTTACGAGAAACAAAAATAAGGTTTCCAAATCAAATCATTACATATGATATCTGTTCGATTAATTTTTAACAATTCGTTGAGTTATTCGTCCCTTTTCAGTTGTAATCTCAAAGAAGTAGATTCCGGTCTCAACATCGTTCAACGAAACTTGTTCACCGGAAGTTATCGTTGAAGTTTGAATGAGCTTGCCTTGAGTACCGTAAACGACGAGTTCGGCTTCGTTTCCATCGAAGGTGATTGTTACGAGATCATTAGTAGGATTGGGAAAGAGCCAGGCCGAAGTTTCTTCCAAATCATTGATTCCGGCACTGGATACGGTTCCATCTTCAAAATAGATGGCTTCGGTAACTGTAAAGTAATCGCCCAATGCCTTGTTTGGACAGAAGATACTTAGTTGCAAATAGTATACGCCGTTTCCATTGTTCAATACATATGTTGTTGTGTCGAAGTTCGAACCATTTGAATCCACAATGTTCCAGATCACATTCACGGTATTGCCGTTTGCCCAGATGGAATCAATGTAAGCAGTATCAATTCCATTGTAGTAGATGATACAGTCTTCCAAAGTTACCCCAAGTGAATCTTGAGCGAGTGAATCAAGGAAGGGATTATTGAATACGTAGTTCGAATCTACAGGTACAACAAATTGAGCGGTCAATGTGTCACCGCAGAAATTGACGATTTGTAAATCATGAATACCTGGACATAAATCTGTGAATAAGGCAAATTCATTTGATGTCAGTCCCGAGGAGCTTCCGTCTACGATTAATTCAAAATCGGGTGTTCCGGTATAGTCAACAGTGAATGCTCCAACACATGTATTCGGATCAGAAGGGAGAGAGAATACATCTTCAATGTCAGTGGATTGATTGAGGATAGTAAGATCGAGGGTAATGATAGAATCACAACCAGCATTGTTTTCGATAGTGCATGTATATATTCCCGAAACCGTATATGTGACATTATTAATCCATGTATAACTTTCACATTGGCTTAGGCTGATGTTGGCGTATGTAGGTTCACATAGAATTGTGCGAAGCACTCCATTACGAGGTGTTCCATTGTATAAATTGAATGCTCCACCTATTATTATTTTACCAAATTGCTGAATAGCAGTTGCGCTTATGTAGAAGTCTGACCCAGTTCCGGAACTGAACGAGTTGTCCAAAGAACCATTCGAATTGAGAAGAGATATGTTATTACTTGTTTGGCCGTCGTAAGTATGATAATCTCCTGCAATGATGATCTTATCATTGGAAAGTATGGTTGTTGAACAAATTAGCCCATTTGCTCCGGAACCAGCCGAGAAAGAGCCGTCTACCGTACCATCGTCATTCAATAAAACAATTCTGTTGTTGTTCGTTGAGTTGAAAGTGGTAAAATTGCCGGCAACGAGAATTTTCCCATCAGATCTAACCGTGATTGCACGTACTTCTCCATCAGCCCCGGTACCAAGTGAAAATGAAGCATCTAAGGTTCCATTTGGATTTAATTGGGCAATCCTATTCATGGTTAAGCCATTTACCGTAGTAAAAGTCCCACCGATGAGAATTTTCCCATTGGACAGTTCTACTATTGATCTAACTTCCCCATTGGAAACAGTTGCACCGAAGGTATTGTCTAAAGACCCGTCAGGGTTTAGCCTCGCAATCCTAAGTTTGGAAACAGTATCGAACATGGTAAAAGTTCCTCCTATAAGTATTTTTCCATCAGAAAGAACACAAGTGGACCAAACCCGGTTGTTTCCTCCGTTTCCTGGGTTAAATGTTGTATCTATTGTCCCATCCGCATTTAAACGCGCAATTCTGTTTCTTGAATAATAGTTAACACTTGAGAATTCACCACCGATAATTACTTTATTGTCTGCTTGGAGAGACGTGGACCAAATTATGTCATCTGCACCACCATCTGGCACGAAGGTGGTGTCCAAAGATCCGTCGCTATTTAAACGCGCAATTCGCTTACGATTCACTTGATTGAACAACATAAAATCCCCGGCGATAATCAATTTTCCATCTGGTTGAGTAGCAATGTCAAATACATCATTATCCGCTCCAGTACCAAAATAGAAAGAACTTAATACGTTTCCATCTGAGCCTAACATTGCGCGACCTTGTCTGATCTGGCCACTTATAGTATTAAACCCACCACCAACAAAAATGTCTCCGTTGCTCAGTTGAATTACTGAGCAGATTTGACCACTTGCATTAGGCGAAAACGTATTGATTAAAGCTCCGTTCGTATTAATAACCGCAATTCTGTTTGCAGATGCCCCGTTAAATGAGGTAAAAGAACCTGCGATAATCAAATTTCCATCAAGTTTCTGGGTTATAGAAAGCACGGAATAGTTACCGACTCCTGTTCCCGGATTGAATGTGGCATCTAAAGAACCATCGCTGTTTAATCGAGTGATTCTATTTTTTGTTACAGAATTAAAAGTAGTAAACCAACCACCGACAATAATCTTACCGTCGGATTGGATAAATAAGCTTGAAACAATATCATTTGCCCCTGAGCTTGGCGCAAAAGTACCGTCTATTGACCCGTTACTGTTTATGCGAGCTATTCGATTTCGAGACGTTCCATTATAACTTGTAAAATTACCTCCTATAACAATTTTCCCGTTTGACTCAATTGCAAGTGTTTCAATAGTGTAATCGGCACCGGAACCTGGATTAAAAGTGTTGTCCAAAGAACCATTGGTATTCAGTCTTGCAATTCTAGTAATTGCAGTTCCATTGTAACTTGTAAAATTGCCGACGATGATAATCTTTCCATCAGATTGTATGAGCGCCTTTGTTACCAACCCATTCGCTCCAGATCCTGTATTAAAGGTATTATCTACTGATCCATCAGTGTTTATCCTTACAATTCGGTTTTTTGGGCTTCCGTTGTAAGTTGTAAAATCTCCGGTTATGATTATTTTCTCATCTGTTTGTAGATTAACTGAATACACGAAACCGTCAGCTCCTGATCCAGGATTGAAGGAATAATCCAAATATCCATCTGGATTTATTCTGGCAATATTTTTCCGTGACACTCCCAAGTAGGTGTTAAATATTCCGCCAATAACAATTTTTCCATCTGATTGAACTGCTGAAGTGTTTGCCTGAACAAATTCGTTGTATGGTTCAGTATCTTCTATATTGAAAGTAGGGTCACTAGATCCTGGTTGAGAATAGACAGAAGTACAAAACAAAAAGGAAAGTAAGGTTGGTGCCAGGTGATTAAATAATCTCATTATTTCTATGATTTAATTATCTCAAAATTAGTAAACAATAAGCGAACTTGTGATAGGATCATCACAATGAAGGTGGTGGTAAATTTGATCATGTTATGTTTAAGAAAATACAGTCAAAGTTATACCATATTTTCTTTTCGCACAAAAAAAATCCGCTTTCTCCCATTGTTCGGGATGAAAGCGGATTTCAAATTTATTCTCAGGAATACTACGCCTCCACGTGCATATAACTCTCCACGCTCGGACAAGAACACACCAGGTTTCTGTCTCCAAACGCGTTGTCTACACGACGTACCGGCACCCAGTATTTCCACTCTTTCAGGTAAGCAACCGGGTAAGCAGCTTCTTGCGGAGTGTATGGGTAATTCCATTCTTTGTTGATGATACAGTCTGCAGTGTGCGGAGCGTTCTTCAACAAGTTGTTTTCTTTATCGGCTTTACCGTCTTCGATCGCTTTGATCTCTGAACGAATCTTGATCATCGCTTCAATGAAACGATCCAATTCTTCTTTGTCTTCGGATTCTGTTGGTTCAACCATCAAGGTTCCTGCAACCGGGAATGATACCGTTGGTGCGTGGAAACCAAAGTCGATCAAACGCTTCGCCATGTCTGCTACCTCAACGTCTGCCGTTTTCTTGAACTCGCGACAATCCAAAATCATTTCGTGAGCAACGGTCCCGTTTACTCCGGTGTACAATACGTCGTAATGACCTTTCAATTTGCTCGCGATGTAGTTCGCATTCAAAATCGCTGCTTCGGTAGACTGACGCAATCCTTCAGCACCCAACATCTTGATGTATCCGTAAGAGATCAGCAAAATCAACGCACTTCCGTACGGAGCTGCGGATACTGCATGAATTGGTGTGTTTCCTCCAGCTGCAACAACAGGGTTGCTCGGTAAGAACGGAGCCAAATGTGCTGCAACACCGATCGGTCCCATTCCAGGTCCACCACCTCCGTGAGGAATTGCAAATGTTTTGTGCAGGTTCAGGTGACAAACGTCGGCACCGATGTTACCCGGATTGGTCAAACCAACCTGAGCGTTCATGTTCGCACCGTCCATGTATACTTGTCCACCATTTTCGTGGATGATAGAAGTAATCTCGCGAATGCCTTCTTCGTATACTCCGTGAGTCGATGGGTAAGTTACCATCAAACCTGCCAGTTCGTTCCCGATTTGATTTGCTACAGTGCGTAGCTCGTCGATATTGATGTTTCCGTTTTCATCGCATCCGGTAACAACCACTTCCATTCCTGCCATAACAGCAGAAGCCGGGTTTGTTCCATGAGCAGATGAAGGAATGATCATTTTCGTACGTTGTTTGTCGCCGCGACTTTCGTGGTATGCTTTGATTACCATCAATCCTGCGTATTCACCTTGTGCTCCGGAGTTCGGTTGAAGCGACATCGCAGCAAATCCTGTTGATTCACACAAGTCTTTCTCCAACTGACGGAACATCGCGTGGTAACCTGCAGCCTGCTCTACCGGAGCAAATGGGTGCATGTTTGCAAATTGTGGATTTGTGATCGGAATCAACTCAGAAGCCGCATTCAATTTCATGGTACATGATCCAAGTGGAATCATGGAGTGAACCAATGACAAGTCCTTGTTCTCCAAACGCTTCAGGTAACGCATCATTTTTGATTCTGAATGATGAACGTTGAAAGTTGGATGAGTGAATACTGCATCTGAACGCAATTCAGCTGCCGACATAGAAGGCGAAGCCGATGAAGCCGATGCACCGAAAATCGAAAGGATCGTTGCAACATCTTCAGTTGTGTGTGGCTCACCGAAGCTAATCGTTAACTCACTCGCGTTGATGATGCGGAAGTTCATTTCTTTCGCTTCAGCAGCAGCTTTGATTTTCGCAGTATCGACTCCTTTTACCCAAATCGTATCGAAGAATTTATCCGATCCCAACTGGATTCCTGCAGCTTTCAATCCTGCAGCAGTTGAAGTTGCCAAACCGTTTACGTGTTCAGCAATTTCTTTCATGCCTGCCGGACCATGGTAAACAGCGTACATCGACGCCATTACAGCCAACAAAGCCTGAGCTGTACAAATATTTGAAGTTGCTTTATCGCGTTTGATGTGTTGCTCACGTGTTTGAAGCGCCATGCGTAGGGCCATGTTATCATCGGCATCTTTAGACACCCCGATAATACGTCCTGGCATGTTACGCTTATATTCGTCTTTTGCAGCGAAAAATGCAGCGTGAGGACCACCATAACCCATCGGAACACCGAAGCGTTGTGAAGAACCAAATACCACATCTGCTCCAAGAGATCCCGGAGACTTCAACAATACCAGTGAAAGGATGTCGGCAGCAACTGCTGTGCGCAATCCGTTGTTACGAGAAATAAACCCGGCAACATCAGTAATGTGTCCGTTTGCATCCGGATATTGTAAAATGGCACCAAAGTAAGAACCGTCGTTTGTAAACGAAGTTTCATCACCTTCTACCAATTCAATTCCAAGGTTCAACGCACGACCCAAAACAACTTCAATTGTTTGTGGGAAGGCATGTTTAGAAATGAAGAATTTATTTACGCCGTCCTTCACTTCCTGACGGGAACGTGCATTCCAGAACATAATCATTGCTTCAGACGCTGCAGTTCCTTCATCCAGCAAAGAAGCGTTAGCAATTTCCATCCCGGTCAATTCCATTATCATGGTTTGGAAGTTCAATAATGCCTCCAAACGTCCCTGAGAAATTTCAGCCTGGTAAGGCGTGTAAGCCGTATACCATCCCGGATTTTCCAAAACGTTGCGTAAAATCACAGAAGGAACAATGGTTTCATTGTATCCCAAACCGATAAACGATTTGTACACTTTGTTCTGCTTTCCGAGTGCTGTAATGTGTTGAAGGTACTCCTGCTCGCTAAGCGCAGCGTCAATGTTCAATTCTCCGGATAGCCTGATGTGAGATGGGATGGTTTTATCAACCAACTCCTGAACTGATTTTACGCCAATTGCGGCGAGCATTTCTGATTTTTCTGTAGCGTTAGGTCCGATGTGACGGGATGAAAATGCACTCATGTTAATTCGCAATTTTAGATCGACTGCCTACCTCAGGCAGAGCGGTGCAAATATACGAAATTTAGTAGTTGAATCAGTGCACATAAATCGATGTACATGCACGATTTGGGATTACAACTTACAGATCAAAAAAATGTGCATATGCAACGTGTTTTAAAGTTCCAAACGTTGAACAATAAAAGGCGAAAGCAATGCCTTGCATTCCGCTAATTTTTCGTGAATGAAACGGTAAACCTCGATGTCGGAAATATCCTCGTAGCGCGGAAAATAAGGTCCCATAATCATCTTCTCCGCTTTGCGTTGGAGGATTTCCTTTTCTGAATCCCGCAACATTTTTGTCCATTTTTCGAAATCACCGGAATTCAGACAAAAAACCAGTTTTTCGTGTTCTACGAACTCATCGTGAATGTTGGTGTCGCCCGCTTTAACCAGTACGGGCTTTTCAAGTGTTTCGCCATATTCATAGAATACAATCGATGCATACCTGAAATAGTGTATTCTGGCTTCAATCGTATTTCTGGAATTTTTCCACTTCGCTTTATACCAATCCAGTGGTGGCGGGAAAGGAAATTCATCCGAGTGGTACCGGGGAATGAAAAAGATATGAACATGTGTGTTCAGAATGACTTGCACGATATTGCCCGAGTATTTTCCCAACTCCCAATTACCCCAAACGGTATCGACGCAGTAATTCTTCCCTCGTTTATCGTACATGATTATTCACAAGTCGCCTTACGCTCAAGCATCTCTTCTCCGCTCATGGTCTGGAAATCCTTGCATTTCAACTCCTTCTCTTTTTTGAGCTCTTTCATTTTTTTTACATCTGCCTCAGTTGGAGTTTTCGTCAGTAGTTTGTGACTTTCCTTGTTCAATTGGTCACCGGCAGAAATGCAATCACAGATAGCATCTTTTTCACCACAAGCAGAAAAAAGAAGCGCAACACCGAAAAAAGCGAAGAGGATAAATTGTTTCATGATCCAAAAGTAGAAACTTAATGACACTTCGTGAAACGATTCAGAATAGATTCCTGGCCGTTTGTTAATCGAATGAGGTAGGAACCGTTTTCAAGAGTAGCAACAGGAATGGTAGCATTGTCAATTTTTCCCAAACCAACTTGATTTCCCTGCAAATCGTAAATCACATAGTTCTCAAAATCTCCATCTTTTAGGAAAAGTGTTTCAGTTGACGGATTCGGATACAGCACCATTGGATCTTTTTCAACTTCTGAAAGCCCTTCGTACCATAATTCACTTGCCCCGATATCGATGATCATATCCCAAAAACGGTAAGCAGAATAAAAGTCCTGTTGACCGCATTCCGAAATGGAAGAGCTTGGGTTTCCATGATCAACAGCTGGAGATTCCAGATTGAAACCCATGGAGAAGTAATCGTCATCAACTACAGTCTGACCCAGAGCAATTCCGAAAAGCGGGTCTGCGAACAACGAATGCTCGTCAAAGCCCTGTTGCTGAAATCCGGTCAAATCGTAAACACCATCCAGATCTTCAAACAATTCGGAGGGATCGTGTGCGGTGTTGTAGTATAAATTGTAGTCAATCGTTACCCCGGCAATGGTATCCGAAATCACGATTGCCTTGCCTTGTTCATTCGTAAAAAAGATGTTGTTTTCTACATGGCCCTGCAACAGGTAGCTGAATAGCATGTCACCGTTACCATCGTACAACGAATCATTTCTGAACAAGGTGTTGTTGTAGATGTCAACTCGTTCCACAGCTCCCGACAAACCTAAATGGTCATAACCTCCTGCCAGAATACCGGTATAGTCGTTATAGTAAACAATGTTGTTGCGGATCAACACGTCCGATGCCCATTTATTCGGGTGCTCACAACCGATTTCAATTCCGTAATTATTCTCATGCGAACTGTTTCGCTCAATCAGAATATTTCGTCCGCCGTCCACGTATATGCCTGCGCACGCCGCATAGGGCGAACGGCAATTGTACAATTTGTTTTCGCTTACCGTACCAAATCGCGCCTGATCAGTTAAAGGATCCGAACTTGTTCCTTCGTGACCAATTACAGCGATTCCGATATTCGTTACATTCCGTATTGTATTCTTACTGATTGTAAAGTCTCTTACATTTCCATTTACTGCTAACGCCTCGCTATAACCTAATCTGCAATCTTCTATGGTATTGGACATGACAACCAAATCTGAAATAGCCTGAACGGAATCCGTTCCCAGAACGATAATCGGTTGTGCGTTGGTGGTTTCATCAGCCGGATCATTCGGGTTATTCGAAAAGTGAATGTTCGAGAGATGGTTGAATGCAATCCAGAGGCCAACGCAATATCCACTTACTGCTATCCCCTGTGCGTCGTTCATTATGTTGTTCTGAATGGTCAACGATGAAATCTGGATATACGACTGATCCGCAACGTTGATCATTGCCGTTTGATTCGTCAGGCCCGTACCGTCGAGTATAGCGCCGGATTGCCCGACAATTTCAATAGGATTATTGACCGTACCACTAACAGTGATGTTGATCTTTTCGTTGTACGTTCCTGCAAGAATATAAAGCGCATCACCGGGTTGCAATTGATCTACGCTGTATTGGAGCGTTTGCCATGGTGTTCCTGAAGAGCCGTTATTCAAGTTGCTACCGCTTGGGGAAACGTAGTAATCATTAGCTAAACAAAACAGGCTTGTGTATAAAAAACCGAGGAAAAGAAGGAGAGTTTTCATGTGGTATAAGTTTGTTTTAATAAAGTGACGTTTAAAACTCCGATGAGGTTGGAAAACGTACGTGGAATAAGCAGTTATCTTTGTGTGAGACGAATATACGACTATGCAAACAAAACTACCAAAAGTAGGAACAACCATATTTACGACCATGTCAAAAATGGCAGTGGATTTCAACGCTATTAACTTATCTCAGGGGTTCCCGAATTTTCCTGTTGATGAGCGGTTGACAGAAGCGCTGAAAAGAAACAGCCAGGAGAATGTACATCAGTACGCACCCATGGCGGGACTTCCTGTGTTGCTGGATGGAATTGCCGCGATGATTCAGCGCGTATATACCAGAAACGTGAATCCGGGAACAGAATTGCTGGTGACTGCCGGCGCTACCCAAGGAATTTTTACGGCGATCCAGGCGCTGGTTCATCCTGGAGAAGAAGTAGTGATCATCGATCCGTCTTACGATTGTTACGATCCTGCGGTTGCTCTTGCAAGAGGACGCGCGATACACGTTGCAATGCGCGAAGACTTTACCATTGATTGGCACGAACTGCACGAGGTTGTGAATCAGAAAACACGAATCCTCATCATTAACAATCCGCATAATCCTTCCGGGCGAATGCTCACAGCCGCCGATTTTGATGAATTGGTCAACCTCATGGAGCATTACCCGAATCTGATCCTGCTTTCCGATGAGGTGTATGAATTCATTACGTTTGAAGAACCGCATCGTTCTGCACATCATCATCCGGTCCTGAGAGAGCGTTCAATCATTGTTTCTTCTTTCGGAAAGACCTTCCACATTACCGGCTGGAAAACCGGATACATGGTTGCTCCGGAATACATCATGAAGGAAATCAAGAAAGTCCATCAGTATTTGGTGTTTTCCGTAAACAGCGTTACCCAAAAAACACTTGCCGAGTACATCGAACTGGCTAAAGTAGATGAGCTTGGTAAATTCTACCGGGAAAAACGTGATCGTTTTCGTGAGTTACTCAAAAACAGTCAGTTCCAATTACTACCAAGCGACGGAACCTATTTTCAGGCTGCGCGTTTTGATAACATTTCCGGACTTTCGGATGTGAAGTTCTGCGAATGGCTTGTACAGGATATCGGAGTAGCGGCAATTCCATTGTCTGTATTCTTTGACGACCAACGCGATTACAGAACCATACGTTTCTGTTTCGCGAAAACGGACGAAACATTAACATCAGCAGCTGAATTGTTATGCAAGATCTAAGAATAACACTCATTCAGGCGAACCAGGTCTGGGAGAATAAACAGGCCAATTTCGCCAACTATACGAAATTACTGAAGGATGTAGACTCAACCGATCTGGTCCTTCTTCCGGAAATGTTTCAAACGGCATTTTCTATGAATGCTCCGGAGCTTGCGGAATCAATGGATGACAGCAGCATGAATTGGCTGAAAAGCCTGGCATTTGAAAAAAATGCTGCAGTGTATACATCCTTAATCATAGGTGAAAATGGCGAATATTTCAATCGTGGAGTTTTTGTAAGGCCATCGGGAAGAGTCGAATATTATGATAAACGCTATCGTTTTGCCATGGCGGGTGAGGATCGTTGTTTTTCCGCAGGTGAGAAAGAAACAATCGTTGAATTGCACGATTGGAAAATTAACCTGCAGATTTGTTACGATCTCCGTTTTCCGGAAAATTGTAGAAACGAACAAGTTGATGGAGTGCCAAAATACGATATACTGGTATATGTAGCCAACTGGCCGGAGCGAAGAATCAGTCACTGGTCGGCCCTACTGCGTGCACGTGCAATTGAAAACCAATGTTACGTGGTCGGATTAAACCGGGTAGGTGATGATGCCACTGGACTCCACTATAACGGAGCTTCGGCAGTTTTTAATGCGTTGGGGGAAGAAATTTCCAACCTTCGTGAAAATGAAGAATCTGTACAGCAAATCGTTCTATCTAAAGATGCATTGAATGAAGTGCGTGAACGGCTACCATTTTTGAAGGATAGGAGTTGCCGTTTATTCTAAAAAACATACAGTTTGTTCAATAAATTTGGTAGATGAACATTTAGAGACTAATTTTAGCCTCACGTGTAATAAGTAACAAAAACGCTAATTAACAAAGTAACTATGAAAAAACACATTACCCTGTTATCGGGTTTGTTGGTTGTTTCGGGAGCATTTGCTCAGGTTAACCAACTTCCAATGCAACGTAAGGCGGGATCTACCATCAACATTCACGATGGTAAAGATTCTCACCAAAACCAAGGAACTGAAAAGGCCGATGGAGATTTGATTTTCCAGGATGATTTCAGCGGTGGATCTTTCCTTTGGACTACAGGAACTTCCGGACAAGGAACGTTTGAATTGGGAACGAATGCTTCCTCTGGTATTACAACTTCAAACCAGTACATGGGGAATATGGCCTCAACTACTGCGGCGAACGGATTTGCTTTCTTCAACGGTGTGCAGTACTTGCTAACACAAAGCGTTGATCCACAAAACACTTGGGTAATGTCAGATACTATTGACCTTTCTTCTACGGGGTCAGTGAGCTTGACATTCCAACAGCGTTACCGCGCATTTAACTCTGACGTTACTTACGTTGAGTTCTCTGAAGATGGTGGTCAAACATGGACACAATCTATCGTGGTAAACGGTGCAGTTGCTACAAACGCTTCTGCAGTTCAAAATACAGTAACTGTTGACTTCCCGGTAAACAATACTCCATACGGAGTTGTTCGTTTCCGTTGGCAGGAAACTTCTGATGACGACAACTACGGTTCAGGATACGGATGGTATGTTGATGACATTAAAATTTACGCAGGTTACGGTAACAACTTGTCTTTGAATCAACCACATTCTTACACTGGTTCTCAGGGATTGCAATACACAATGTTCCCTGCAACTCAATCTGTTTCAGGAACAGTTGAAACTCAGTTTGACGCTGAGATTACAAACAAAGGATACAACGACCAGGATGCAAACCTTACAGTTACATCTGGTGCATACAACCAAACAGGACTTGACGCAGTTGCTCCGTCTTTCATGGATACTGTAGTTGAAATTCTTACTCCTAACGGATTCATGATTCCTACGGCAGTTGGTGTTAGTGACTTCACGTTCACTGTGGGATCATCAAGCAGCACATTGGATGTAACAGGTGATGATTCAGGAACTATGCCATTCGAAGTAACAGACTGGATTATGGCTCAGGATACTTACGATGGTACAACAGGTTCTATCGACGGTACATTTACAGCATTCTCTTCTCAGTCTCAGGGTGACCTTACAGGTATCGGTAACTACTTCGAAATTTTCGAAGATGGTGAAATCGGTGGGGTACAAGTTGGTATTGCAACTGTACAAACTCAGTCTACTTACATCGGTCGTGAGTTCTACGTAACATTGTTGAAATACAACGGAACTGATTTCGAATACGTAATGCAGTCAGATCCAATCATTCTTGCTTCTTCTCACTTCGGACACCTGGTTGACTTCGTATTTGATCCAATCACAGTTAACGCTGGTGATCTTTACATCGCATTGGCTAACGCTTACGTTGGTACAGGTACTACAGGTGGTGTTCCATTTGCATTTGCTGGTACTCACGGTGAAGGAACAACGATCGGATGTAACGGTGAAAACTTCCCGGATGACCTAATCGGTTTGGCATCTGATCCTGCAACTCCATCAGTGGTTGAAGCTCCTGTAGTTCGTTTGAACTTCCAGGACCAAATGAGCATTGCTGATGCAAACGTTGTAACTGGTGTTACTACAGCTCCAAACCCATTCTCTAATGAAACAACTGTTTCTTTCGAATTGAAGAATGATGCACAAGTTTCTTTGGTTGTAACAGATCTTGCTGGTCGTACAGTTTACACAGTAGCAGCTGTTAACATGACGGCTGGAACTCAGTCTATCAATATTGATGGTGCTGCGTTGACTGCTGGTGCATACAACTACACATTGAAAATTGGAAACACTGCGGTTACCAAACGTATCGTGAAAAAATAATTCAACTTAACGTTGATGAAGCCCCGGCCTCCAAGGTCGGGGCTTTTTTTTTGCTATTTGTGATCCATTTTTCTTTGTCTAACCAACGGAAGTGTAAATACCAACAAATCACGTCAAAAAAACAACAGTTCAGTAAATATGTTTGCAAAAAACACATAGTGTGTCTATTTTTAACACATCATTAAAAATAGTAACTATGAAAAAACACATTACCCTGTTATCGGGCTTATTGGCGGTTTCCGGAGCCTTCGCTCAAATTGACCAATTACCGATGCATCGTATGGCTATGTCAACCATTGCACCCTTTGAAGGAAAAACCAATCATCAACACCATGGAGCGGTAAAAGCTGACGGTGATTTGATTTTCGAAGATGATTTTAGTGGATCTTTCCTTTGGACACCGGGAACTTCCGGACAAGGAACATTCGAATTGGGAAATAATTCTTCTCCGGGAATCACTTCATCAAACGATTACATGGGTGAAATGGAGTCCACAACTGCAGCAAATGATTTTGCTTTTTTCAATGGAGTTCAATACATCCTTGCACAGAACGTTGACCCACAGAATACCTGGATCATGTCCGACACAATTGATCTTTCCAGTACAGGATCAATTAATCTACAATTTGAGCAACGTTACCGTGCCTTTAACTCTGACGTTACGTATGTCGAGTTTTCAGCAGACGGTGGCGTTACCTGGGTACAATCAATTGTTGTTAATGGTGATCTTACTACAAACGCACCAGCGGCGCAAAATACCATTTCATTGAATTTTCCGGTGGCGAACACACCTTACGGTGTTATTCGTTTCCGTTGGGAGAACACAATGGATAACGACAATTATGGTTCCGGATACGGATGGTATATCGACGATATCAAAGTGTATGCAGGATACGGTAACAACCTAGAATTGGTTGAACCGCACTCATACTTTGGGACACAAGGATTGCAGTACACCAAGTTTCCTGCATCTCAGGCAGTTTCAGGAAACATTCAGGTTCAATTTGATGCTGACATCAAAAACACAGGATATAATGCACAGGACGCAAACCTTAACGTGACTTCAGGTTCATACAATGAAACCGGATCCGATGTGACGGTTGCTGCCTTTTCAAATACTACTGTTGAAGTAATCATTCCGAATGAGTTCACAGTGCCTTCAACGCCGGCAGTGAGTGACTTTGTGTTTACGGCAGGTTCTTCAAGCAGCACATTAAGTGCAACCTCCGATGACTCCAAAACGCAGTCTTTCGAAGTAACCGACTGGATTATGGCTCAGGACGCCTATGACGGAACCCCGGAGTCAATGACAGGATCATTTACAGGATTCTCCAATCAGTCTCAGGGAGACTTAACGGGGATTGGAAACATGTTTGAGATTTTTGAGAACGGAGAGATAGGAGGTGTTCAGGTTGGAATTGCCAATTTTGCTGCATCCAGTCAAACACCATACATTGGTCGTGAATTGACCGTAACGTTGCTACGCTTTACCGGAAGCGAATTCGAATACGTAACTACTTCTGACCCAATTGAAATTGCCGGAACACATTTCGGTACGCTTGTGGATTTCGTTTTTGATGATCCGATCACTGTTGTTGGTGGGGATGTTTACCTTGCTCTTGCAACTTCGTACGTTGGTTCTGGTACTTCAGGTGGTGTTCCAATTGCTTTTGCAGGAACGCACCAGGATAGCACAACATTCGGAACAGTTGGTGATGCATTCCCGGATGATTTGACAAGAATGGCTGCAGATCCGGGGAGAAATGTTGTTGCTGCACCAGTGGTTCGTCTGGATTTCCAAAACCATGTGGGTGTTGCTGATGCAACAATTGTAAGCGGTGTTACCACAGCTCCGAACCCATTCCTGAATGAAACAACTGTTGCTTTCAACCTGAAAAATGAGGCTGAAGTTTCTTTGGTTGTTACGGATCTTGCCGGACGTATAGTTTACACAGTTGCAGCTGCTAACATGGCAGCCGGAAGTCAGGCTATCACTATTGATGGCGCTGAGTTGACAGCCGGTATGTACAACTGTATCCTGCATATAGGAAATACTGCGGTTACAAACCGCATTGTGAAAAAGTAACCCGCTTTTTCTGAGCCGATCCCGACTCCGGATTGTAACCTCCGGAGTCGGGATTTTTTATACCTATTTTTGCTGAATGCTTGAAGAATGGGGTTTGCTTGGCATGTGTGTTATTTGCTTTATTTCGGCAACGATCATTCCCTTCCCTTCTGAAGCAGCCTTTCTCTACTGTTTGCATGAAGGTTATCCGGTTTATCTTGTTTTTGCCTGCGCAATTATATTCAACTCACTCGGCGGAGCCACGAACTATGTAATTGGGTATTTCGGAAGAAAAATCAGCAGAAAACAACACCTTAAAGCGGAGTCGCTGGTTACGAAATACGGATACTACACAGCTCTGTTGTCGTGGTTACCATTCATTGGAGATCCGTTGATGATTGTTCTCGGAGTTTATCGCACCAGACTGTTTCCTACGATGTTATTGATGACGCTTGGAAAAGCTGGAAGATATGTGGTTTACTACCTTGGTTATCTTACACTTGTTTAAGTGCTAACTCGCGTGCCAATAAGTCAGTCGCGACAAAGTCCGAATAATCCGGAGAAGCTAGAAAAGGAGCTTCATACAAAACCGCTTCGTTAATTCTGGCAATGTCTAAGAAAGACACCTTTTCTTCCAGGAACAATTGAACCGATACTTCGTTAGCGGCATTCAGCGCACAAGCCGCAGTTCCTCCTTTTTCCAATGCGCGGTAAGCCAAATCCAAATTTCTGAAAGTTGTTTTATCCGCCTGTTCGAAGGTCAATTCAGGGTAATCTATGAAGTTGAATCGGGGGAACGCAGTTGGTAAACGGTGTGGGTACGTTAAAGCAAATTGAATCGGTAGTTTCATATCCGGAAGCCCCATTTGCGCTTTCATACTTCCGTCGGTAAACTGAACCAACGAATGTATAATGGATTGAGGATGAACAATCACGTCAATCTGATCGTTGTTGAGGTTGAATAACCATTTTGCTTCAATGACCTCAAGTCCTTTGTTCATCATCGTAGCTGAATCAATCGTAATCTTCGCACCCATGCTCCAGTTCGGATGTTTCAAAGCCTGAGCCTTCGTAACTTGTTCGAGTTGTTCAACTTTCATTCCGCGGAAAGGCCCACCGGAAGCAGTCAGATAGATTTTCTCAATGGGATTGTGGAACTCACCGACAAGACACTGGAAAATAGCCGAATGTTCGGAGTCTACGGGATAAATATTGACACCTTTTGCCTTTGCTCGTTCAGTAACCAGTGAGCCGGCAACAACCAGCGTTTCTTTATTCGCCAATGCGATATCTTTTCCCGCTTCAATCGCCGCAAGAGTAGGTCGAAGTCCGGCATAACCAACCAGTGCAGTCAGCACAACCTGAATTTCGTTGAATTCAACCACTTGCGAAAGCGCGTCGGCACCAGCGTAAACGTGAATGTCTTCCGAGAAAAGAGCGTTTTTTACTTCTTCATACCTTCCTTCGTCGCCAATTACAACAGCGTTCGGTTGAAACTTCTTCGCCTGAGCAATGAGGAGTTCCGCGTTCGACTGTGCGGTAATTACCTGTAAATCGAACAATTCCGGATACGACTCAATAACCTCCAAAGCCTGAGTTCCAATGGAACCTGTGGAACCAAGAATAGCAACGCCTTTTTTCTGCATGGAGCAAAGGTAAGGTTTTACGTCTCATATTTGTTTTGTAACCTTACCGCGGATTTTGATTATTCCATCGACTTAAACTTGCGACATGAAAACAATCCTTACGCTTATTCTCCTTGTACCGTTTTGTGGATTTTCCAGAAATTATTCAGACGATGAAGTATTGAATTACCTGAAATGGGGTTCAGAATATGTCATTGGCTATCAATGGCAAAGCAGTGTTTATGCTTACACCGACGCAAAAGTGGTAAAGAAGAACAAAGTGCACACAATCATTAGTTATGAAACCAAAAAGAGCGGAAAGAAGAAAATTGAAACCAAAAAAACCTTCAATGAATTCGGAAAACTAACTCAACTGGTAAATGGTGATGAGATTACTGATTTTGTTTTCTCAGAGGACTTGCTCACGGAGATCATTCGAACAAAAAAGGGAACAATTTGGCGTACCGAATGCGTGTATGATGATCAACAGCGTGTTGTAAGTATTCGCAAAAAGAAGAACGAAAAACTTCTGACTGAAACAACATATCTGTATTTCGAAGGATTAAAAACAACAGTTGTTGAACAGAAGAACTTCGATGGAAAAGAGAAAGTTTACCGCTATGAAACGGATTATGATGGAGTGCTTAAGCGTCCTACAGAATCACGATACCTCATCAATGGTAAATTGGATAAAAAATGGACGTACAGTTGTGACGAAAAAGGAAAAGTTGAAAAGTCTGATGTGGACGAGGTAACGCAGTGTTCTTACACAGCCGCTAATAATGATGGATCGTATGTTGTCTTTTCAAGAACTATTGAAGACAATGAAATTTACCTGCAGGAAACAACCTTTAATAAGGATTCGGTTTTTATAGAATACAAACGTTTCTACAACGATAGTATACTGGTTTCGCATCAGGTGAAAGTCGGAAACACAAGCACATACGAGGCCTTTAAAAAGAACGGAAAGTTCGTCAGCAAAAGCATCAGTGAATACGATGAACGTGGGAATTACGTAAACTATATGTATTACAACAAGCATTCAAAAGTAATCTCTTCCATGAAGGCAAAGTACATGGATAACGACTTGGTTCAGGAAGTAACATACAGAAGAGGAAGCGGAATGACTTTCGAATATTCGTATTACTGATGAACAAATTCTAAACTTACCTGTAACAGACAGGAAAGTTAGCATATGGTTCGTTTCATCCTTTGTTGTTTTTTGGGCGTTGTTTCATTTCAGGGCAAAACTCAGGAAAATTCCGATTCTTTATTGTTGATTACTCTGCAAGGTATTTCAAAACCCGATTACGATTACAGTTCCATGGGAGATACCGTAATTATCGAATATGGAAATTGCGGGATGGGAGGCCAGCAGTTTTACAAAATGGAAGATTCACTTCGCGGAGGAAGAATGTGTTTTGCTCGTCGCGAATTAACCGTTGAAAAAGGAAAATTGGTGAAAGAACTCATCTACGACTCCAACTCGGGTTATGTGACCGTTACGCGATACAACGAGAGCAGAATGATAAATAGAAAGAGCTGGTATTATCAGGCAACCAATGCTCCGCACCCGGAGAGGTATAAGGAATAATCAGAAACGAATTATCTTTGCGGCATGAAATACCGCATGCTGTCCGACGAAGAGTTGAAACACCTGGAAGGTGATTTGAAAGCGTTTCTGATCATCAATGGATTAGAAGGTGATTCCTGGAGAAAACTCAACGAAGAAGAGCCGGATAAAGCATTGGCTTTGGTGGAATTGTTTTCAGATCAGGTGCTTCAAACGGTTTATGAAAAGCTGGAATACCTCGAAATGCGCACACCTGAATCTTGCCTGGTATTCAAAGTGACAAAGGAGGAATTGCTGTTGATTTCACTGAACCGTGTCGCGGGAAGCAGTATTGATTTGTCTACAGCGGAAGGTGTTCACGACGCATTGGTGAATCATTTTAAAGAGTTACAGTGCTTTACGAGTAAACGAAGTTTTACGAAAGAGCGCGAACAGGAAATCCATCAATTGATCAGCGAAGGTTGCGTGCTTTCGACTGCTGAGTTTTGGGAGTCGTTGGTGGAAGTGCTTCAAGTCAACTAGCGTAAGGAGTTTGAAGTTCATTCGTTTCAAACTCACAAACCCGCCAACTCAATCAACAGTCATCTCTCCACACACCGAAGTCTTTAACAATTGCTTTACAGCTTCTGCATTTCCTTGTTTCACCCCAAGGGCATACATCATTTTCGTGATGGCAGCTTCGCTGGTTAAATCGTAACCCGACAGCACGCCATTTTGTTCAAAGAAGGAGGATGTTTCGTATTTTCCTTGTTCCACACTTCCTGTACTGCATTGTGTGATGTTCAATACAATTCCACCTTCTGAAAGGTATTTTCTCAAGGTTTGCTGGAAAGCGGTATCGGATGAAGCATTACCGGATCCATAGGTTTCCAGAACGAGGCCTTTTATTTTTGAAGCATTAATTGCCGGAGCGAGAAGATTCCAGTCGATCCCGGGGAATAACTTAATCAGCATTACCGATGTGTCGAAATCGGTAAAAACGTTCAGATTCCCGTTTCCTTTGGTCAGTTTTTCTGCGTAGTCGATGTGAACTCCCGCAATGGCTAGCGGAGGGAAATTTGGTGAACGGAAGGCTTCAAAAGAAAACGCCGAAACCTTACTGGTGCGATTTCCACGGTACAGCGAATATTCAAAATATATGGCTACTTCCTGAATGATCGCATTTCCATTAACATCTTTTGCTGCGGCGATTTCTACTGCTGTGATGAGGTTTTCCTTGCCATCCGTACGAATGGTTCCGATAGGCAATTGTGAACCGGTAAGAATGACTGGTTTTTGCAATCCCTGCAACATGAAGCTCAAAGCCGAAGCAGTAAAGGCCATTGTGTCCGAACCATGAAGAACAACGAAACCGTCGTACCGATCATATTGATCGGCGATGTACAGTGCAAGTTCTTTCCAGATTGTCGGATTCATTTCCGAGGAATCGATCGGGTGCTCAAAAGCGTAGGTGGTCAGGGAAACATTCAATCGGCTCAACTCGGGAATGTGTTTGTAAACATCACCGAAATCGAATGCAGTTAAAGCTCCGGTCATCGGATCATTCACCATTCCGATGGTACCCCCTGTGTAGATTACCAGAACATTCGATTGCGCACCCATAGTTTTCACTTTTGAATCACAAATATAGCCATTCAAACACGCGGAAATTAGCTGTCCTTTTTTCGAAAAGTACAGAAGAGGAAATTCTGAGTAGTGTTGAACGGAGTTTGATGATCTTCAGTAATACAAATTACTTTATCAAAGTTGCTGGTTAATTTATCGGAAAGTGAAGCCTCAGAATATTGAGTAATCTCCAAACCACTACACTTTAAAGGTCCGTCAGTGGAAAAAGTTCCAATCGTTAAATATCCTGTAACCGATTGGGCTACCAGAGAAGTATAGCGTTCAATGTCGGCTGTTGATGTCAGAAAATGAAATGCAGCCCTATCGTGCCAGAAGTCGAATGTTGAATCGGGTACAAAATCCAGAACATCACTTACTACCCAGGTTACCTGTTCTGCACGCTTACCTAATCGGTTTTTTGAACGTTCCAGAGCACTCGCGGAAATATCAAGAACAGTAACGTTTTGATATCCCAGATCCAGTAGATGATCCACAAGATTGCTGTCGCCGCCACCAATGTCAATGATCCGGGCGGTTTTTTCCAATCCGGATGACACGATTGAGTCAATAGATGTATTCGGACGTTCCTGTGTCCAGCTTACTTCATTTGGCTGTTTCGTTTGATAAATCGTCTCCCAATGCACTTTTTTCTCACTCATATTCCTTTGCGTTACAGATGAAACAAGCGTTTGGCATTTTCCGAAGTAATGCGTCCAAGTTCCTGTAGTGGTAAGTTCAGAATTTCCGCGACTTTCTCAGCCGTATGTAACAGATACGCGCTTTCGTTTCGTTTTCCGCGGAATGGAACGGGAGGCAGGTAAGGAGCATCTGTTTCCAAGACCAGTTTATCCAATGGAATCAGAGGCAAAACCTCCGGAAGTTCAGACTTCTTGTATGTCACAACACCACCGATTCCGAACATAAAATTAGAATAGGAACGTATTTTCTCCACTTCCTCTTTTCCACCGGTAAAGCAATGGAAAACACCGGATAAACGTTCATCATACACTTCATCCATCACTTCAAAAATTTCTGCAAACGAATCGCGTGCGTGAATCACAATCGGCCAACCCAGTTCTTTTGCCCATTCAATCTGAGTCTTGAAGGCAGCTTTTTGTTCGTTAACGAAGGTTTTGTCCCAATACAGGTCAATTCCGATCTCTCCAATTGCAGCGTATGGCCGTTGATCAATGTGTTGTTTCAATTGTTGTAATACCGTTTCCCAATTTGCATCCACAGAGCACGGATGCAATCCCATCATTGCCTTACATTTTCCCGGAAATTCAGCTTCCAGTTGGTGCATTCCATCAATTGAATCCAGGTCAATATTGGGTAGATAGATGCATTCAACGCCTGCATTGATCGCACGTTGAACCATCTCAGTTCTATCGTCGTTGAACTGTTCGGAGTATAAGTGAGAATGGGTGTCTATGAACATAATAAGGCCGCTTCACTTTGGGACTATAGACAAAAGACCTAAGACGTCAATGTCTTAAGTCTCCGGTCTATTATCTTAAGTCTTTCTTAACAAAATTCGTCGTACGCAGCGGCAAGATTTTCAGCAATCATAGCAGCACTAACGCCTTCGATGTTGTGTCTTTCAAGGAAATGAACCAGCTTACCATCTTTGAACAAAGCTACAGACGGAGAAGATGGAGGGAATGGTAAAAAGTAGTTGCGCGCCTGTTGAACTGCAGCCGTATCTACACCTGCGAAAACAGTGTACAAGTGATCCGGTTTTTTTGCGTTATTCAAAGAGTGCTTAACTCCCGGACGCATATTTCCCGCCGCACAGCCGCAAACGGAATTTACAACCACAAGTGAAACACCTGTGCTGTTTGGGAACGACGCATCAACGTCAGATGGTGTGATTAATTCTTTGAAACCTGCGTTTGTAAGGTCGTCTTTCATCGGTTGAACCAATTCTGGAGGATACATATGTATAAGTTTTGTGTTTTTACTGTACAAAGTTACTACTTCTGCAGCTGAAGTGATTGAATTTGCAGTTTTTTTGGAATCAAAGCAATTTACTAAATCGCTCAATGTTGGATTCTTGATGAAGGTCTTTTCCGTCCAGAAGATGATCTGCAAGTTCCTTCATAACTAGCGGAGCAATCATAAAGCCTTTTGTTCCCAACCCGTTTGCAATTACCAGTTTCGGGAAATTCGGGTGTTTTCCCAGTAATGGGCGTCGATCGGTTACGGTTGGACGAACCCCGGCTTCGTGTTCAATTACTTCCGGAATTTCTGAAGTCACGGACAGCAGATTTTGGAGAATCTGAGCCTTCCCTTCCTCAGTCGGAATGGTATTGTCGGTTTCCCAAACATACGTCGATCCTGCTTTGAATGTACCATTTGGAAATGGCATCAGGAAACATTTTCTGTTCAGGGATTCAGCAGTTGAAAGCTGTTTGAATTTCAGCGTAAGCACTTCCCCCTTGGTTTGCGATAGCGGCAGGTAGGAGAACCAGGGATTGTGTTTTCCGTCTTTTCCTTCTGCGAACACGATGAAGTCGAAAGTTTCGTTACGATACGCTGCTGTTTCCGGATGGAGTTGATCGTAGTTGAACGAATGATGCTGTAGTACACCTTCTTTTTCCAGAAACTGCCAATTTGCCTCGAGAAACGGGCGTGTTTGAACGACTGAAGCGTTCAATACCACTCCGGTCCCGAAGGTATTCAGACTGCTGTCGAAATTCAGATCTTCGCTGCTCAGTGATTTGAGATAAGATTGAAACTCCGGGAGTTCTTGCTTTTCTTCCCACATAGTACGTTCCTGTTCGTGTGCAAACAGACGACGGATCGGAACCTGGTGGAAAAACGATTCGCCGAACAATTCCTCCAACTCCTGGTAAAACGAGTATGCAAAAGGAAGCAATTCAGCAACGCGCCAACTCAACGTTGTTCTTCTGAATACAATCGGATTGATAATTCCTGCCGCAATTATGGAGGAGGCGTTCGTTCCGTTATGTAACAAAGTAACCTGAACATTACGCTTGCGCAGGTGGTGTGCAAGACTGCATCCGGCCAATCCGGCTCCAACAATGAGAATGCGCATTACTTCGGTTTAGAAAGTTTCTTGTACAAGCGAATTCCAAGCATCAGCGCAATCGCAACGCCAAAAAAGCCGAGTGTCCCACCGATCCAGCTGAGAGAATCTTTCATCACGACAAGGAATACAACGGAAACAAGTATTAACGTTGCCAATTCATTCCATAAGCGTAAATGAGCACTTTTCCAGCTGGAGGTTCCTTTGAACAGGTTATACATGATTCCCTGGCAAATGAAATGGTAGACCAAAAGAATTCCCACGAACGTCAATTTAATGTGCATCCATGGCATTTTCAAAAGCGCTGGATTCACCCAAAGCATAAGCGTTCCGAAGATTACCGTGAGAATCATCGCCGGAGTTGTGATAACATACCACAGTCGACGCTGCATGATAGAAAACTGATCGTGAAGAATCTTCTTTTCAATCTCCGGTTTCATGTTTGCTTCTGTGTGATAGATGAACAAGCGAACAATGTAGAAAAGTCCGGCGAACCAGCTTACGACAAACACAATGTGTAGCGCTTTGAAGATATTGTAATACTCTGCCATGTGGTACAAAAATACAAAGGAGGCACCTAAAAAGTACCGAACTGCTTCGTTGTTTTCTGAATTCAATACAGACACCTCCGTTAACACTCCGCTGGAAGAAATCATAATTATCAATGGTGTCTTCTTATCCTCACATAGTGATCCAAGAGTTAATTCACGCTAATTAACGGAAATTACACCTCTATGATCATAAAAAAAGGCCACCTTTTGGGTAGCCTTCTTCTTTCGGTCATCTTGAACCGAATTATACTCTCATACCTTTTACGATACGGTCTTTGCGTTTAACACGTTGGAAGTTCTTCTTCTTCACTTCCAGGAATGCGCTGCTTCCTCCTGTTTGAACATTGTAGGTTTCGTTACCGTACTCCAACGTTCCACCGGTTTGTTTCCAATCTGCAACAAGGTAGTATTTACCATTGTTTTGCGTTGCTCTTGTAGCGAACTTCAATGTTTTCCCGGTTCCAAGCTCAAAACGAACAACGATTTCACCTGCTTCAGTTGTTTTTTCGTAAACGCATTTTGTTTTCGCCTGAATAATGATGCGATCCTGAACTTTTGATGTATTGGAAACCAAAGTTCCATCATCACCGGTAGTCTGGTTCCCTTTTACACTGCTTTTTTCCAGAATGATTGTGCTGGAAGTGTAAAACTGAACTTTTACCAGATTTTCAGGACTCAAATCGTATTGATCTTTCAATGCATCCGTGTATGCAATTGGTGTTCCGCAACTTGCAACAAGCATAACTGTCAGAAAGCAAACAACTAGGTATTTCATGATTTTCAAATTAGTTCTTCTTTTAAAAAAGGCTCAAAGCCTGTGCCAAACCTAAACAAATATAGTACAGTTTTCTTTTTTACTACTGTTCTTCTTCATTTCCGTGAAGCGGATATAAAACAGGACGGCTGGGTGTAGCGTCATTTTGAAACGGTGCTGTTTGTAAATTCAACAGGTAAACACCATCAGTACAAGTTTCCGGAACGAAGATCATTTCCGTAATGGTACGTGTACTTGTTTCCTCTTGTGGTACGTTCCAGAAAGCATGATGGAATGCTAATTCACCATTATCGCTCTCACGATCCACGGATGGGGTATCCGTCAAAAAATGTTTCACTCCGAGTTCATTCAACAGTGAAACCACATTCACATCATAATACACCGGATTGGTGTCTGAATACTGCATGTGTTTTTTGGCCTCCGAATTCGGAAGCGTTCGAACCAAAAGTGCTTCAATGTTCTTACTTGCGATGATTGCCTCCAACTGTTCTCTCGTTACAACTTTATCGACAGTTCCATCTGCGTTTGGTCGTTCTTCCGGCGTTACGGAAACCACTTCTGCTTCGTAGAACAGTTTTGTGATCAATCCATTCACCGAGTGAACAGTCGGCGTGATGTGCCCCAGGCACTCCGTATGCGTTCCGTGTCCATGAGGATTAAAAGAAACATCGCGAAAATTCACACTTCCACCTTCCGCAACTGCGCCAACCCAACCGTTCGTCCGCACAGGTTCAATCACCGGAGCGTTGACGTACCATGCAGTTGGGTTTTGGGAATCAGCGGAAAGTTCTATGGAACAATCGATGCCTTCGTGAGTGAGTATGTAGTCGCCGTTAGCAAGAAATAGCTGCATAAGAACAGATTACGGGAGTTTTTGCAACATCGCTTTGTACTCGGTAGCATAGTCTTTTGTTCCCTGACATGCCATTTCAATTTTGTAATTGTGAAATGCTTCTACGCGACCTTCCGGGCTTGGGTGAGTGCTTAGGAATTCCGGAGTGCGTGAACCGCCTTCGGCCGTAATTTTTTCAAAGAAACCTGCACCACCGTCGGCCTGGTAATCTGTCGGACAAAGGAACTTAACTGAACCGTGGTCTGCTTCTTCCTCGTGTTCACGAGAGAATTTCAACCCGATAATCGCTTCCGTTACCTGACCGATCAGCTTTCTGTCACCGGCAATGATTCCAATCAACACTTCCACGCCGTACAATTTGGTCATTTGACGAGTGGAGTGGCGGAAATCTGCGTGTGCCATTTCGTGGCCCAAAACTCCTGCAAGTTGTGCTTCGTTATCCAGGTATTTTAGGATACCGGTGTACACATAAATGTATCCCCCCGGCGTACAGAACGCATTCAGAATACTATCGTTTTTGATGATTCGGACACGCCACTGGAAATCATCCTTGTGTTTCAACTGCCCTGAGTTAAGTATTTTATCGCGTACCTTATAGATGTATGCATACGCATCTTTGTTGCTGGCTGAATCCAACAACGGGTATTCTTTCTGATTAGCGTCAATTTCTGCCGCAACCTGCGCGCCAAGTTGACGATCCTGATCGATTGTGAATAGGTTAAATCCTTCACCAAGTTCCTTTGTTCCACGGCAATTAGCCAGAAACAAGGACACCACCACTGCAATTCCTAAAACAAATACGATTCTTTTCATAAAGTCAGTTTATTGCAAAGTTAGTTTTTTTCAGACTACATTTAACCTGTGAAAAGCAATCCGTCGGCACTACAACTGAAACTCCAAACCCTACCGGAAAAGCCGGGGGTTTATCAGTATTTTGATGCCAACGGAACGATCATTTACGTAGGCAAGGCTAAGAGTCTCAAAAAACGTGTTAGTTCATATTTCACTAAAAACCACGAATATGCGAAAACTGCTTTGCTGGTAAAACGCATCGTGGACATCCAGTACATTGTGGTGGAAACGGAAATGGATGCGTTGTTATTGGAAAACAACCTCATCAAGAAGTACAAACCCAAGTACAATATTCAGCTCAAAGACGATAAAACGTACCCCTGGATTTGCATCAAAAAGGAAGCGTTCCCCCGGGTTTTTTCTACCCGACAGTATGTGAAAGACGGTTCAAAATACTTTGGTCCGTACACCAGTGGAAGGGTGATGCATACGTTGCTGGATCTCATACGTGAACTGTTTCCGTTGCGCACCTGTACGCTGGATTTATCTCCTTCCAAAATTGAAAAAGGAAACTACAAAGTTTGTCTGGAGTATCACATTGGGAAATGCAAAGGGCCATGCGAAGGAAAGCAGGCGCAATCGGAATACAATGAAATGATTGAGCAGATCGAAGGCATCCTCAAGGGGAACATTGGTTCGGTGGTGCAGTTCCTGAAACAGAAAATGCATCAGTATTCGACGGAATTTCGATTTGAGGAAGCTCACGAGATGAAGGTTAAAGTTGCCATTCTGGAAACGTATCAGGCAAAATCAACGGTGGTTTCTCCAACGGTTCATAAAGTGGATGTGATTACCGTTCTGGAAGATGAAGATGCGTTCTTCGTGAATTACCTTGTGGTGAATCGTGGGGCGATTATTCACGGAATCACGGTGGAAATGAAACGAACCATCGAAGAATCCATTGAGGAGGTCATTACGAACGTACTTCCTGAATTGCGCGAACGTTTTCAAAGCGATTCGAAGGAAGTATTGGTGGAAGTACCTATTGGATGGGAAATGGAGGGAATTCAGTTCTTCGTTCCACAACGTGGAGATAAGAAATCTTTGCTGGATCTCTCTATTCGGAATGGTAAATACTATCGACTCGAAAAGTTGAAGCAGGAGAAAATCAAAGATCCGGAGCGTCATACCAACCGCATTCTGGAAACAATGATGAAGGACTTGCGCCTGAAGGAACTTCCGCGACACATTGAGTGTTTTGATAACTCAAATATCCAGGGAACCAATCCGGTTTCGGCTTGTGTAGTGTTCAAAGACGCTAAGCCAAGCAAGAAAGACTATCGTCATTTCAATGTACAAACTGTGGAAGGGCCTGATGATTTTGCTACGATGCGTGAAGCAGTCTACCGTCGCTACAGAAGAATGCTGGAGGAGGAGCAATCTCTGCCGCAGCTGATCATTATCGATGGTGGAAAAGGTCAACTAGGGGCAGCGCTGGAGGCATTGGAAAAACTCGATTTACGCGGTAAAGTGGCAATTATAGGTATAGCAAAACGATTGGAAGAATTGTTCTATCCAGGAGACAGTTTACCGTTGTATCTTGATAAGCGTTCTGAAACGTTAAAAGTGATTCAGCACTTGCGCAATGAAGCTCACCGGTTTGGAATAACACATCACCGTAATCGTCGAAGCAAGGGTGCTCTTAGTAACGAATTGGAACAAATTCCCGGAATTGGCGAGAAGACCGTACAGGAGTTGATCAAAGCGTTCAAATCCGCAAAACGTGTAAAAGAGCAATCCGAAGAAAACCTTGCAGCCGTTATCGGCAAAGCCAAAGCAAGGGTTGTTGTTGCCTATTTCAAGACATAATCTTCGTGCCTTTTACAGGGTATAAGATACCTGCAGGAAAAACGTCCTTGGCGCCTGAATATCTCCGGGTCTCGACATGTATTCCCTGTTTGCGACGTTGTTCACAATAAATGCCACTTTGTATTGCTCTTTGTAGGTATAGCCCAGACGTGCATCAAATACCACTGTAGTTCCCGGATGATCCAATCGGTATTGTTTTAATCCGGGAAGAATTTGTTGTCCAAGAATTCCTTCTTCGAACACTTTGTCGATGTTCACCATGAAACTGTTGAGGCGCATTGATCCCCCAAGGCTGAACCCTTTATATCCTAACTGAATATCCGCTTTTGCCAAATGACGAAAACGGTACTTTAGCATGTATGAGCTGTCGTTTGAAAACGTTGACAAATAGGCTGAATCACGATTGTTGGTAATCGGGTTCATATAAGTGTAACCCATTAGTGTTTGAATAGAAATCGGTCCGATCGATCCTGCACCACTTAAGCTGTATTCCATTCCGGAGATTTGCGCCGATTCCGCATTTTCAGCACGGAAACCAATCCATTTGAGGATGTACCCCGGATCATTCGGATTGAAAGAAGGTGTAATGCTGTCCGGAGTATAATTTCCGAGAGTGAATTCCATCATATTGTCGTAATTGTTCACGAAAACCGATGCGTCGAAAAACCCTTTCCAGTTGCCTAGTTTAATTCCCTGTTTGATACCGAACTCAGCGGCCCATCCGGTTTCCGGTTGAAGGTTCGGATTCGGGAAAATGATCAACGATCCGACGTTTGTGCTCGTGTAACGCTCGGCTACACTTGGGTAGCGCACCCCCTGGCCATAGGAAGCGCGCAGGTGGGTATACTTTGCAACCTGATAGTGAACTCCCGTTCTGAAAATTGGTCGAACCGGTAAACGGGTCGAGTCTTTTCCGATGTAATAATAAGAATCGCCCTGGCGTTTGTCTTGTTCGAAATATTCTGCCCTCACCCCTGCGGTGACATCGAATTTATCCCATTTCTTCTCCAACTGACCATACACCGCGGCATTGAGAGAAAAATGATCACCGTATAAGTAAGAGTCGACAGAATTCCGGGTGAAGGTCGTCCCACTGGTGAGTACCATTTTCAAAGGTTTCCAGTTTCGCTGAAATTGATAATCCGCATAAAAAACCTGTGAAAGGGAACTCTGTGAAGTATTGCTGAAATTCGCATTATCAATGAAATAATAACGCGTTTTCAGGTGGTGTTTATTCCCGTATTTGTCGAAGAATTTCGCACTGGGATCAATGGAAAGACGAACCCCTTTATTATAAGTCAGGGTAGAAGCACTCAATGAAGTATCTGCCCCACCCATCGGTTGGTAGGCAAACGTATCGCTTTGCCAAATGATAAAATTTCCGGTTTTCTGCATCTGAGCATTCCAGCCCAGGCTCAGTTTCAATTTTTCTATTTTTTCCGGTCGCCAGTAAACCGTTCCGTTGAAACGTGCGCGATCTTCCGTTTCTCCTTCGCGATATCCCGGAGATGTATAACCCGCTGCTCCGAGGTTCAGTCCGATTCGGTTGAACTGTTTACTGAAGGTCATATCTGCTTGCTGGATAGTCGGATTTTTGTCCCACCACTTTAGTGTTTCGCGTTTAGGATTATCGTAAACACCGGTTTGCATTTTTACTGAGAACTGCGTTTCAGCAGTTGGTTCACGTTCGATTAATGAAACGATTCCGTTTAGCGCCCCGCTTCCATAAAGTACCGAAGTAGCGCCTTTAATCACTTCGATTTGTTGTGCCTGTTCAATTGGAATGGAATTCCATTTGGTGTCGCCGGCATCTCCGGAAAGCATTGGAGTTTCATTCCAGAGAATCAGTACACGACTTCCGGCACCATAAGAAAAACCGCTTCCTCCACGAATGCTTACCTGTCCGTCCATGGTATACGCTCCCGGAGCCTGATCAACGGCTTGTTCTAAATCCGTAATCCCTTTGTTCTTTACCAGATCGGAGCTAATCACATCAATAGAAATCGGAATTTCTTCAACGGTTTGTTTTCTTCTGGATGCCGCAATTACTACGGGACCAAGTTGTTGAACCTGGGTATCCTGATTGACCAATTTCAGGTAAAATGTCCTGTACTCAGATGAGGTAACCTGAACGGTATCCGTGACATAATCTTCTGAAGTGATAATCAGGGTAGCGGGAAGTGTGGTAACCGGAAGTCGGAAGACTCCATTTTCATCAGTAGTTACGATAGACCCTGAGAGTTGCTGAACGGTTGCAAACGGAATTCCCTGGGTAGAAACAGAGTCGACGATCTTACCTGAAATTGTTTGCGAAAGACCTAAAATGGGTAGAAAAAAAAACAGTAGTAACCAGTTTCGCATAAAGCTATTTTGTGCTATATTCAATAGCCAAAGTACCATTTATTTTGAATTACAGTAACCAACACCAACAAATTGCCCTAACCCTATTGAGCGGAATCGGAAGCAAGCGAGCAAGAATTATTGTGTCGTTTTTTAATGACCTCGATGAGTTCTTCAAAGACAGCAAACTGGATATATCGAAGTTACCCGGAATACCGGATAATACCATTGGTTATCAACAACGAAAAACAGCATTGGAACAGGCAGATAAGATTCTGGATGAACTTTCGCGTTTGGGTGGAGATTTGATTTTCCTCACGGATTCCAATTATCCGAGGCGGTTGAAACAGTGTGAAGATGCACCGTTGGTGTTGTACTCCAAAGGAAACATCAACTGGAATGCACGCAGAATAGTGTCTGTAGTAGGAACACGAAAGATGACTGCGTACGGTCAGCGGTTGACTCAGGATCTGATCTCAGGAATCCAGCATTCAGACGTTACTGTTGTAAGTGGAATGGCCTACGGGGTTGATATTTGTGCGCACAAAATGGCGCTGAGTCTTGGAATACCAACCTGGGGAGTACTCGGACACGGTCTTGACAGGATGTACCCGGCATCGCATGGTAAGACTGCCGACATGATGCTCGATCAGGGAGGGTTGATTACCGAATTCGCTCCCGGAATGGACATTGAACCCGGGAACTTTCCAATGCGGAACAGGGTAGTTGCAGGACTTGCGGATGCTACAATTGTTATTGAAAGCGGAGAAAGTGGCGGATCCCTGATCACCGCAAATTTGGCAAACGACTACCACAGAGAAGTGTTTGCGTTTCCGGGAGATGTTGACAAGGCGAGTTCATCCGGCTGCCTGAAATTGATCAAGGAAAATGGTGCACGCCTGGTTTGTTCCGCAAAGGATATCTTGGAAACAATGGATTGGAGTCCGACACAGTTAGTTGAACAACCCCGGCTTTTTGTTGATCTTTCGGTTGAAGAAGAGCAGGTCATGGAAGTAATAGTGGAAAAAAAAGAAGTGCACCTGGATGTGATCGGATTCTTGTCAAAAATGCCTGTTCATCAGGTTTCCAGTTTGTTACTTCACCTCGAGTTTAAAGGATTAATTCGGTCATTACCAGGAAAAAGATTTTCGTTAAGTTGAAAATTTATATATTTGGTGAAAATTTGAACAATACAGATATAGATCAATTAGGACAAGCTTTTCAGTGAACGAAATTTGTAACTTTAACGAAATTATTAGAACATGAAAATCCAATTACTGCTTGTATCCACTTGTTTGGCTATTTCGTCGTTTGCTCAAACAGTTACGAACGCCGAGAACAGTACCTACCAGTTTACCAAAGTTTATCACCTTGATGCGACGCCTGTTGAGAGTCAGGGAAATACCGGAACCTGCTGGAGTTTTTCAGCGCTTTCCTTTTTTGAATCGGAAATGATCCGTCAGGGGGTAAAAGATCCTTCCACACTTGCGGAAATGTACATTGTGCGTAAAGCTTATGAAGCAAAGGCGGACAAGTTTATTCGCATGGATGGTAAAATCAACTTCGGTGAAGGTGGTGCATTTCATGACATCCCATACGTGATCAAGCGCTACGGAATTGTCCCGAGAGAAATTTATACCGGTTTGCCAAAAGACAAGGCAACTTACAACCACGCAGAATTGTTCTCAATTCTTGAAAGCTACATGAATACCGTATTGGCTCAGGTTCAAAAAGGAAACGGAATCGGAACGGAATGGAAAACGGCATTTAGTAGCATTTTGGACGCATACCTTGGTCCGGATATCACGGAGTTCACATACAACGGTAAGAAGTACACCCCTCAAACTTACGCCGCATCTCTTGGTTTGGATATGAAAAACTATGTATCCATTACTTCATTCTCTAATGATCCTTTTTACACAACGTGCGAGCTTGCTATCCCGGACAACTGGGCTTGGGGTGACAGCTACAATGTTCCGTTGGAAGACATGGTAACAGTAACAGAAAATGCATTGAAAGCAGGGTATACAGTTGCATGGGGAGCTGACGTGAGTGAAAAAGGATTCTCTTTCAAAAATGGAATCGCAGTTGTTCCTACTGACGAATCTACCATTCAGGTTTCGGGAAGAGACAGTAAGAATTTTAATAACTCAGGTGCAGACCGCACTTCAAACGCTTTCCTTTCTCCGGTAAAAGAGAAAACGGTAACGCAGGAATTGCGCCAGCAGGGTTACGATGGAAAAGTAACTACCGATGATCATGGAATGCACATTGTTGGAATGTACAAGGATCAAAACGGAACGCGTTACTTCCTGGTAAAAAATTCATGGGGAACAGACAACTATCCGCAAGGATACCTGTATGTTTCGGAGCACTACTTCCGTTTGAAAACGATCAATGTTTTCTTACACAAGGACGCGCTTTCGAAAGACCTCAAATCGAAGTTAAGCCTTAACTAGTAGAACAAATAAATAATCGAAAAACAAAAGCACCGCTAAAACTGATTTATGGAACGTTTAACTCCTGCAGAAGAAAAAGTAATGCTGAAGCTTTGGAACCTCGAAAAAGCCAGCGTTAAAGAAATCGTTGACCTGTACACAACCCCACGTCCAGCGTACAATACGGTTTCAACCATCGTTCGGATTCTCGAACGTAAAAAATTTATCAAGCACAAAGCTATCGGCCGCGGATACGTCTACATGCCGAAAGTTGGGCTTGAAGAATACAGAGAATACCTTGCAGATCATTTGCTGCATAACTATTTCGAAGGAAACCGAAAAGAAGTAGTATCGTTCTACAACAGTACGGTTTCCCTTCAGGAAGTACTTTAAAAAAAGCCCCGACATATAATCGGGGCTTTTTGTTTGTAGCTACTAATCAATGATTAGCTGTTTTATTGCTCCATTAATCTTAATAAAATAAGATCCGGAACTGATCGTGCCTGGTAGCGCTATTAGGTGATCGGTTTTTATTTCTTGTTCCAGTAGAACGGTTCCCCTAAGGTCAATCAGTTGAATCATTTTTCCTTCAAGCGATTCATTCGAAATGATGTTCAACACTCCGTTTCCGGAAATCGGATTCGGGAATAGGTTGAGAGTAAATTGCGGATATTCTGACAAGCCAACGGTACCATCTATTTGCACATTGTCTATACTCAACGTATTTGAGTGATTTTTAGCAGTGAATTTGAATTTGATTCTGCATTTGTGGCTCACTATTGGTGGAGGTAGTGTAAGCGAGGCATGTTTCCAGTCACCGGCATCAGGAGAGAAAATCACACCTATATTCTCAAAAGCAGTTGTAAGCGCCGTGTCTGTGAGTGTCATGCGCAACCCCCAATTGTTTCCACAGTCGTTGGAAACGTAGATCTGGAGTTTTTCCGTCATGTCTGAGATGTTCGTTGCTGCCGAAGCATAGGCGTAATCGAAAGAGATAGTAATGTTTGACATTCCTTGCAGGTTGTAAGCCGGAGAAACCAATTCATCTACATGATCCTCGAGAGCATTTTCATAATACACTGGCGAGCATAATGCTGAAGAATCCGTGAGCAGGAAATTATTCAGCGAATAACAACTCGTTCCGTTTACACCATTGGACAAATAGCGTGAAAAGAACGAGTTGTCATTGTTCAGGTTCCAGGTTTGCCAGAACAGCGGTTCACTGTCAAAGTCCTGCATGGTTGGACCTGTGAATTCTGCCCAGTCGCCTGAAACATAAACCGTCGAATACTGCGTTGTAGAGTTCGACCCGTTTGCGTTGGTGGTGGTAAGGGTGATATCATAGTAACCTGGTGTCGTGTAAACTACTTGCGGAGCCGACTGGGTAGAGGTGGAAGGAGTTCCTCCGGGGAAAGACCACGAGTACGAAGTTCCAGCAGCCATGCCGGTTCCGTTCAACATTGTGATCCCGAATCCTGCGCAAGTCATGTGATCACTGACATCAAATTCCGCACCCGGAAGGGCAGTTGAAGCCGTTTGTGGTCCCGGACCTGTTCCGGTTGCAATGAGGTTGCTTTCTACACTCAACTGGTCACGAAAGTATTGTGGATCTTCCTGCACCGCGCGCATGAGTTCTACCTGACCGTTGGTAAACATACGGCCACAGTAACTGAAGTCCATAAAATTCTCTACGTTATCACGAGGATCAAAATTCCAATACGCGTAGCTATCGGGAAAGTTGGAATCATCGCAGGTATTGGAGCTGGTATTGCACGATGTATTTCCCTTCGTGTAAGGAGTGTCATAAATGCCATCTGAACCGCCGCAAACGCCTAATGTTTCAAAGGTGTGGAACAACCCGAAGTAATGCCCCATTTCATGTGTCAATTCCCGCGATGATCCGGGGCTTGCCGTTCCTATGCTACCAACGAAATCGTTCAATATCGTAATCCCTGCATTGCATGGATTAAATGGTGTAACGAACGGATTATCCGCCCAGCCAGCGATCCCTGGCTCTTCTATCGAATTTACTACCCAGATGTTCACGTAATGTGTCGCATCCCAGGTATTGATACGGGAATCCATGTTGGCGTTATTTGTCAATGGAGTAACAATGCGATCAATTCCTGTTGTTGGGTTTCCGTAAGGATCCAAATGCGCGAGTCGGAATTCAAAAGCCACGTTACCGATGATACTGTCGAATGGTGCAGTTACAAAAGAAGTGTCGGCATTCAGTCGGTTAAAATCGTTGTTCAGGATCACCACCGCATCCAGAATCTGTGCATCGGAGATGTTTTCGTAACCGTATTGATGGAGAACGTGAAATACAACCGGAATAATGCGCACCTCGTTCGTTTTTGTATGGTTCTGTAGTACCTGATGTACGCGTTTTGCGGCGTGTTCATCATGCGCAGCGTCACCACAGTGATGGGTACTTTGAGCAAAAGTGGTCGTACCTATGAATCCAAAAAAGAGGAGTAGAACTGTTTTCATAGTATGAATTTGAACACAAGGTGATCTTTTTAACTTGCTTGTGCAATACACATTGAGTTAACGGTTCAGAGAATTGACGGAAGGGTGGTCGAATCGAATTTGTGAGATTCGAACACGTTAATCCAAAATCCTAACACCAAAAGTGTTACTTTTCAGTAACCGCGACATTCTGGCTAAAAGAATAACTATGAAACTGATTTTTACTGTATTTGGAATGTGCTGTGGGTTAATGCTTAACGCCCAACAAACAACTTCGTTGAAGGTTTTGGTGCTTGATCCGGAGGGAAAACCTTACGAAGGAGATAAAATCCTGTTTGTGGGACAAAGCAAACACGACACCCATAGTGGAGTAACTGATGCTACGGGTAAGTTTACGATCAATTTACCAACCGGACAGGTATACGATATCCGGATCAAAAGCATTGGTGAGGAAATGGAGTACAATGAGCTGGAAATCCCGACTCTGAATGAAGGAGAATCTTTCGAAGATGCGGTACTCACCATTACCTACGAAGCAATTACCAATTACACGTTCAGCAGTCTTCAATTTGATACCGGAAAGTCTTCTCTAAAGCCGGAAAGTTATCCCATGCTTTCAAATTTGGTGGAGATCATGATACTGAAACCAAAGATGAAAATTGCTGTGTGCGGATTTACGGATAGTGATGGCGATGCTGCTGCAAATAAGATCTTGTCGCAAAAACGCGCTGACGCCGTAAGAGCTTACCTGGCCTCGAAAGGAATAGACGCAAGCCGAATCATTGCTATTGGTTATGGTGAAGAAAAACCTGTAGCAGATAACAGTACAGAGGAAGGAAAAGCAAAAAACAGACGGACGGAAATAAAGGTACTGTAAGTCCGAGATGCATCGCGGACTTACATTTATCCTATCTTTAAAGCATGAAAAAAAGTCTCACCTTCTTCATCCTGTTTTTAGGCCTCGCTTTAAGTTTGACTTCATGTGGATCTGCAGATAAAGCACAAAAGACCAGTGATCAATTCTTCCATTTGATCATCAAACACAAGTATTCGGAAGCAGCCAAAATGATCAATACCGTTGGGGCAACAAATGCTCAGATGGAAACGGCTTTGGAACAGATCGCGGATCATCCGACGTTCGGGAAACTGAAATCTGCGGAAAAAGGAATGGGGTTCAATACCCAAATCAATAACGGGATTACTTCGGTTACCCTGAATTACAATCTCACTTATGAAAAATCCGAAGAAAGCATGGAAGTTGTACTTGTTGATCGCGGTTCCGGATTTAAGATTGAGTCGGTTCAATAGTTACGATTACAAGTTTCTCATCCAAATGAACTGATTCAAAAGGGATTTTGTGTGTTTATTTGTAACAAAACAGACTCATGAGAACGCTCCTTTTCCTGATGTTATTCACATCAACTGTGGCAATTGCACAATCTTCCGATACACTTAATGGTTACTCATCGAAGATTGCAGGAGAGGAGATCACGTACTTTTCACCTTACCATAGGTTTGCTAAAACTGCTCTGTTGACCCGCTGTAACGGAACTTCAACAATCAGTTGGAATGCCCAGGTTTCTTCTAAAAAGAAGAAAACTGTGACCTATGAATTTCTGATTGGGCATTCCACCGGAACAAGTTCTGGGATTCGTCATTTCGATGCAAAACTGAATGGGGTTCATGTCTTTACGGTAACAACTTATCCACGGGTAGCGGAGACACAGGACATTGGTATTGAAAGCGTTAAGAAAGTAAAAACGGATTTTGTTCACCTCGCTCATGATGTGAATGGCGATGAATTCGGGAAGTTGTACGTGACGATTCCGGCGAAATGGCTGAAGGAAAAGCAGGTTTTTGAAATCACGGGGAGAAACGAAGAAAGTCGCGACTGGTTCATGATTTTCCAGTTTCAGAAAGGATTTAAAGTGGAAGCAGAATCAACGCAGTTGGTAACCCGTGAAGAAAATAAACGGCAATTGAACGTGTACCTCGATCAACCATACGCAATCAGTAAAAAAATCACCGTTCATTCATCACAGTTTGATACGACTATATTGGTTAAACCAGGTTACAACAAATTAAGTCTTCCGGTATATTCTCCCTCGTTTGTTGGTACGGACGCATTGACATTCACACTCGAATCCGGTGAGCAGATTTCAGCGCAAGTAGCTCTTGAACCAGTAAAATCTTATCGTTTTTGCATCATTCACCATTCGCATAACGACATCGGTTATTCGCATTTGCAAACTGAAGTAGCCCGAATTCAAACGGAAAACATTCGTACGGCAATGCGTTGGATATCCGATAGCAAGTGGAGAACAGCCAGGTATTTACACATGCCGGTTTGGCATATTGAATCGTTGTGGGCAGTAGAAAATTTCATGAACGAAGCTTCCGAATTGGAACGAAACATGTTCGTGAATTACGTGAAGAGTGGGATGATCGTGCTTTCCGCGAATTATGCCAACGTGCTTACCGGACTTTCCAGTTCCGAGGAATTGAACTGGATGGTGGAATACGCGAAACGATTGGAAAAGGAATACGGATTCGAGATTCAAAATGCAATGATTACCGACATTCCTGGTGTTTCATGGTCGGCGCTGAATGCCTATGTCAGAAATGAAATCCCTTATTTGGCATTGGGACCAAATTATGTGGAGAACCAAGCGGATAAGGGTGATCGCGTTGGTGGAATTATTCGTGAACAAGGCGATCGTGCATTTTACTGGAAGCCGAATCCGCAATCGGATAAAAAATTATTGGTATGGACGGCTGGAAAAGGATACTCGTACTTCCACAATATTCTTGACGATGTAAAAGAAGAAGGCTGGGAGCAACGTATTTCCGATTATTGTCTGGAATTGGACAACGAAAAGTATCCGTATGATATGGTGCAATTGCGTTATACCAAAAAAGCGGATAACGGTCCGGTAGATACGAACCTATGTACGTTCATTGATGAATGGAACAGCCGCTACAGCTCACCGAAGTTGGAACTGAGTTCTGTGAATGAATTGTTCAGCGAGTTCGAGAAACAGTATGGTTCTACACTTCCTGTTGAAACAGGTGAAATGTCACCGTACTGGGAAGATGGAGCTTATTCAACTGCCACTGAAGAAATAGCGAATCGCATGTTGTCGCTTCAAACGGTAACACTCGAAAAAGCGGCAAAAGAAAAAGGATTGTTCCCGAAATACGAGAAAGAATTTCAGGCATTGCACCGCAACATCATCTTGTTTCACGAACACACCTGGGGATCGTGGTGCAGCATTTCGGATCCGGAAATTTCCTTTACTACTGAGCAGTGGCGGATTAAAAAGTCATTCCTGGACTCCGCTCAGGCACAATACGATCGCTTGTCAGCCGCACTTCAGATCCCGTTTGATTTCGCAGCGAAGAAGGGAAAACTTCCGATCACCGACTTTACGGTAAACTCAAGAACAGGTGGGCTTTCTTCCGTTATTGTGGATGGAAAAAATATCGTCGGAAGTTCCACGGGACATTCTCTATTTGAGCCGGTTTACGTACTCGGAATTTCGTCACCGGAGACCTCGGTTCCCAATGGGATCATCATCAGCAATGAACGGGAAACGCAATTCGCCAAAACAGTCGAAGTTCATACAACAATGGCCTGTATGCCGGATATTGCGATCTTCTACTTCCTGGATAAAAGAAACAACCAATTAATGGTCTCTTACCGGATCGATAAGCACATTGAGAAAAACAAAGAATCCATGCACATTGCGCTGCCGTTCAATGCGAACACAACGGATATTCTTTACGGTTCTACGGAAACACCAATTTCCCTGAAAACGGCGCAGCTTCCTGGATCAAATCGTGAGTTCATCTGCACGGAAGAACGCATTACGTTGCAAACAGACGGACCGAAGATTACAATCGAATCGCCGATGGTCAACCTGTTTGAAGTCGGAGGAATAATAGATGAGACGAAAGTCAACGGATCTAAAGTCTGGAAGCGGGAACAAGGGTCACTGAACGATTTATACCTCTACGTTTTCAATAACTACTGGCACACCAATTACAAAGCGTATCAGGAAGGCCAGATCGGATTTATGATGAGCGTGACGTTTGAGTGATTAAGTTATGGTGTTATCGGTTTCGGTTCAACATAAAAATGATAAGCAATGCCTAATCTGAAGCCCGTAACCCAATAGGTTTCCATAGGGTCATCCCATCCGTATGGTGTGTCGTTTATCGATACAAAGGGATAAAAACTCTCAATGAAAGCAGCGTGAATTCCGAATGATCTTCCAATGTTTTTGGTAAAACGCAGCCCCGTATCTATGCCGAAACCGGAAGCATACCCGAAAGACACCCCAAATAATCCCTTCAGCGAATGATTGGTCTGTTCTCTACCTAAGCAAAGTCGGAATCCTGCCTGATGGGCAAAGTAATTGTGATGTATTGTAATATACTCTGTTGAATTGTGGTTACTTCCAGTAATATCTTCTATGATATGGTTATTCCCATAGAATAACTCTCCGGACACCCTTGAACCAAACCCCAAACCAAGGGCAATTCCGGATCCAGGATTTACGGTCTGCCTGTTCCATTCAGAGTTGTAGTGAATGATGGAAGCATTCAGTTCTACAAAACAATTATTTGGTTTTTCTTGAGCGCGGATATTTAGGTGCAAAAGAAGAATCAGTGAAAGAAAACCAGTGATTGAGGAAGGTGCGAGCATTGTTATTTTAGTGTGATGATGTTCAGAAAGCGAAAAAGTTGGAAAGTATCAAAACCCTAACACCTCATTAATCGTCAACGCTACCAAAATGGTATTGAACAGGAAGGAAAAGAGAGAATGAATAAGCGTTAAACGGCGCAAACCTTTGGTTTTAATGGTAACGTCCGAAACCTGGAAAGTCATTCCAATGGTGAAGGAATAGTAAGCGAAATCGATGTAATCCGGATGAACATCATCCGGGAAATCTAAACCGCGTGCGTGACGCACATACTTCTTGTTTTCATCGCCGTAATACAAATGCGCATAGCGGAATACGAAAGATAAATGCAGAACGAACCATGCAAGTGCTATGGAAGCAATGAACAGGATTTCATGTCCCAGGGTAGCACCGTGAAGATCGGCCTCCTGCTTCACGAAGATCAATCCGATCAAAGCCGTTGAACAGACTAAAATAAGGATGGCAAACTGAAACCAAACACCGAGGTCTTCGTCCTTAGACCATTGCAAAATCTTCTTTGAATCAACGAGCATAAACGTGACTACGCTCTCAATGAGGTAAAGACCACCGAAGGTGACCCAACTCCACAACACACTTTCACTCACAGTTCGTCCAAGTGACGGGAGCAGAAAACCTACTCCCGCCGCCAGGATCACTATCAGGAAGATTTTATAACGAATGAAATGCATTGCGAAAACCCGAAGGTAATTATATCTCGTTTTTCGCCAACATCTTGTAGACGGTTCCGGCCACAATTGCACCGGCAATCGGAGCAACGATGAACAACCACAACTGAGACAAAGCCCAGTCACCGGCGAAAATTGCCTGACTAATGCTTCGTGCAGGGTTCACTGAAGTATTCGTAACCGGAATACTGATCAGGTGAATCAACGTTAATGCCAATCCGATAGCCAATCCGGCAAATCCTTTCGGTGCGCGGTCATCAGTGGCTCCCAGAATGATGATCAGGAACATGAATGTCATTACGAACTCGGTTACCAGCGCAGCCATCATGTCGTAACCACCGGGAGAATGTTTTCCGTAACCGTTGGCTGCAAAATCACCAATCTTGGATCCGTTACCGGTAACGATGAGGTACAAAACGCCGGCAGCTGCAATTGCTCCCAGAATCTGTGACGCGATGTATGGAACAATATCTTTGTTATCTATTCGTCCACCGGCCCAAAGACCAAGTGTAACCGCAGGATTCAAATGCGCACCGGAAATGTGCCCCAGGGAATAAGCAATGGTAACAACGGTTAAACCAAACGCAAGCGAAACGCCCACCAGACCAATTCCGACATCCGGAAAACCGGCTGCCAGAACAGCACTTCCACAACCACCCAGCACCAACCAGAAAGTGCCTAAAAATTCAGCAATATTCTTTTTCATCTCAACGTGTTTAAGTTTACATCCAAACAACCATCCGCTACCTCGCGAATGCTTTGTTCAATTGCATTAAACATAGTGAAAAAAATAACAGAATTGAGAGTTCGGATTGAACGTTACGAACTGAAAGGTGTTAGTTGCACATTCTTCTCTTTGTGGAATTTTTTCGAAAGAATTAACGAATAAATGAATTTGTTTACAGGCCCCTAAAAATAAGGGAAAAGCGAATCCGGAAAGCGACAAACAACAAACTACAAGCTTTCCAGGTACGCCAGTAATTGAGCGCGTTGTGTTGCTGAGAGCGCTTTGAAGTTGTTTCTGCTAGTGCCTCCTTCTCCACCATGCCATAATATGGCCTCTTCAATGTTTCGAGCGCGCCCGTCGTGAAGCAGGTAGGTGTGGCTATTTACGGTCGAAATCAATCCAAGTCCCCACAACGGTTGAGTTCGCCATTCCCGTCCTGTTGCCAGATGATCCGGAACGTTGTCTGCAAGATCATCGCCCATATCGTGGAGCAATAAATCGGTGAAAGGAACAATTTTCTGCCCTTTCAATGCTGCAATGGAACCGCCGCTTCCTGTAGAGAAATTCATCTTGTGACAGGAAACACAACCAATGCTTCGGAACAATTTTGCCCCTTCCTTGACGTCCGTATTCTTTACATTTCTGCGGTACGGAACTGCAAGTGTTCGGGCATACAGCATCACTGCCTGAAGGTTCTGTAAGGAGATCTCAGGTGTTCCGCCATTTGGCAAACCGATACACGATGTCTGGTTCGCTGTATGATTTTCGTTTCCGAAGTAATCCGAAGTAATTCCGATGTCTCCGTTAAAGGCACCTGCAACCTGATGCCCGATGGTAGGCACATTTGCTTTCCAACCGAAACGACCAATCATCAAACTTCCGGTAATCGCATCAATAGCATAATTCGCGCGACCTGAGATTCCATCACCGTCGGCATCCGTAGGATCTTCGTTGGCAAGAATTTGACTGTTCGGAATCAATTCCAGCAATCCCAAACCTATCATTTGCTGACCAACGCGCGGAGAAATCCCTGTTGTTCCCTGAAGACTTCCATAGTTCTGTCCGTTAACAGCATAAGTCGGGCGGCGCAAGCTATAAGGCGTACCGTCGTTATAGTAATCAACTTCTTCTACATAACTGATGTTCATGGAGCCTTCGGTTGTCGCTGCAAGAACACCGTAATCCTGCAATTGCCCGCCGTACATCTGATCCGGAGAATTATCATTCGTATTTCCAAGGCGAAATAGCAAACCGGCATTCGTACCCGGTGCTCCTCGTCCATCTTTGAAATGACACGTTGCACAGGAATGTGCATTGAACAATGGTCCTAAACCGTCTCTCGCTTCCGTTGACGATGGAGCTTCAACCCAATTTTGGTTGAAAAACGAATTCCCGACAAAGAATTGAAGGCCCTCTTCGGTTGTAAGCCCATTCACCTGGTATGTAAACGCCGAAGTTGTCTGATCGTTGATACTGCAATCTCCACCCAACATTACCAGATTTTCGTCTGTGGTAAGTTCGGAATCCGAAGAATTGTTGGTTGTTTTCTTACATGCAAGAACAACAATTCCAAGGGCAAAGAGCAGTATAAGAGCTTTTTTCAACGAAACGGGGAATTAGAAGATGATATCAAACTCGCCTGCGATATCCACAAGCAATTCCGATTCTGCTTCCAAAGATACAACAACATCGTATACCTTCGGACGTTCAGCCGGAAGCACAATTGCCTGATCAAAAGGTGTATACATTTGACCGATTAGGGACATTGTAGTTTGAAAGCGTGTGTCCATTTCATCAGCTTCTTCCAGGTTCATCAAATGAGCCAATTCAGCAATGGAGTATCCCTGAACCGAATTTCCGTATGGCGAAGTATAGATTCCAAAGTACAGGTTCTGAATACCTTTTGCGTTCAGGTAGATGTCGCGGTGCGTGTTGTCCGAGAAACAGGAATGCTCATCTTCCTGATCTGAATTCTGGTAGGCAACATAGATTCGCTCTCCGGCCAATTCAAAACCTGAAAGTACCTTCATGGAATTAAACATTTTGCGTAACGCAAGTTTGTTATCCATTTCAACGAATGTGTGGTAGTAACTGTTCGGATCTGCAGGATCCCAATCGGTTCTTACCTGATCCAAAGCCTGAACCAGGATGTCTGCGCATGCGGCAAGGTATTGAGCTCTGCGCAATTCGTTACTTGCGGTTCCGCCGCCAACGACGTAGTCAAGGTAAGATCGGTTTCCCGGTCCTGTTGAGCTCAAATCCTGACCCCACAGCAAGAATTCGATAGCATGGTACCCGCAAGAAATATTTGTTTCTCCTCCGAATTCGTTCGCAGTAATGATCGTTGTCTCATCAATCACCGGATATTGAGCAACGTTGTTGATGATTCCGGCGGAAGCATTCCCCTGGACATAATCAACGTAGGCTTCGTCCATTGGCCATGCATTGATTAATCCTTCAGGTCCGTCTGCAGGGTTATCAATTGGTCCATCCACGAAACGGAAAACTTCAGATTGCCCGTAAATTTCGCGCGCCGTCAACCAGGCTTGCTTCGCGTTGTCAAGGTTCTGCTGATTCGGTGTTGCGATGAAGATATTGATTGCAGTTTGCAAACTCACTGCCGTATTGTACGAATCGGTATATACGGCAAAGGCCATATTTGCATACGTTTCTTTGATGTCCTGTTTTTGGGGGGCATAGAAATCGCCTCCGTTACCTACTGCGGGTTTTTTACAGGAAAACAATCCTAATCCAAGAATTGTAGCGTATGCTATGGTTGTGATTCTCATAAGTCTGATTTTGGAAACAAAGCACAAAGCTAATCCGATAAGGTTGGGCAACCAATACCGTGTTTTTGGTAATATACAATGTAGAGCTATTTTGCATGGTGCACCTACATTGTTAAAAAGTTGATTACCAACTGCGTATTCCTTAACTTACTGTATGTAATAAACTGTTTGCGTCATGAAAGCAATTGTAAGAATGAACAAATGGGCAAATGCCCACACGTCAATTGGTCTGGACGCGCTTCGTATTGGTTTAGGAATATTCTTGTTTTGGAAAGGGATGCAATTCGCCGGACAAACAAGAGAACTGGTTGAGTTGATTGCTCCGAAAGACCCGGTTCCGGCAACACTAATTTTCGCCCATTACATCGCAATGTCGCATCTGGCTGGTGGTGTATTGGTTGCAATAGGTTTGCTTACCCGACTTTCATTGGTATTTCAATTTCCTATCCTTGTTGGAGCCGTGATCATCAATTTTACCGGAACTATGGATATTCCGGCTCTTACACAGGCCATTGCAGCTTTAGCAGCTACCATGTTCTTCCTGATCGTGGGTTCAGGGAAACATTCTGTTGACTACACGCTGAAGATGAATGTTTAATGCGTTCCATAGTTTAAGGAGTTTAAAAGTTCAATGAAGTAATTTTGAACCATTTGAACTTTTAAACTCTTTGGACATTTTGTCAGACTTCCAGCCCAAGAACAGTGACGTCGTCTACTTGTTCTTCCGATCCTTTCCACTGCTGGAAGAAAGTGTCGAGATGGCTTTGTTGAGCCTCAAGTGCCGTATGTTGGATACTCGCAAGGTATTCACGTACTGCACCATTTTTCAATTTTTTGAGCTGTGGCCCGCCAAATTGATCCGCGTAGCCGTCAGTAAACATATAGAGACGGTCGCCTTTAGCGAGCTGAATTTCGTGTGTTGTAAAGGCCTCTTTCCGGTCGTGAACTCCAATCGGTTGCTTGTCTCCTTTGATGAATTCAAATTCGGAAGCTCCGTTGCGCTTGATCCATAGCGTATGATGAGCCCCTGCAAACAGCGTCTTCGACAGATCTTCACGAATGGCAAGGAAGGTGATGTCCATTCCATCTTTCACATGTCCGCTCTCTTTAGCCGTTTTGTTGAAGTTCTCAATTACCAGTTTTCGTGTTTCATTGAGAATTTCCGCAGGATCAATCAATCCCATTTCCAGAACGGCGCGGTTCAGCGCATTCGAGCACACAACGCTGACCATTGCCCCGGGAACTCCGTGTCCGGTTGAATCGCAACAGGCAAGCATGTACCAGCCTTCCACTTTTTCAAACCAGTAAAAATCACCGGCAACCATATCCTTGGGAAGGTACAATGCAAAGAACTTCGGAATGCTTTTCCGAATTTCGTTGTGATCGGGCAGAATTGCTTCCTGTAAACGTTTCGCATAACGGATACTTTCCAGAATATCGTGGTTCTGATTTTCAATGATCTTGTTCTTCGCTTCAAGATTCTCGAAGGAACGCTTTTTGACTTTGTAACGGTAATAGAAAAAGTAGAGCGTGATAAGCAGGATAATGAACCCTACAATTCCCAGAAGCAGGTAAAAGGACATTGCCTCGCTTTCGATCTGGTTTTGTTTCTGAAGGAGCTGAATGCGGTGCTGATTTTCCTTGTTCTGATTTTCAGCTTCCATTTCAGCGATTTTCTTTGCAGCCTGTTCGTTCATCAGCTCCTCATTGAGTTGAACGAAACGGTTCTGGTAGAAAAATGCGCTATCGTAAAATCCTTTTCCCGCGAGAATTCGTGACATGGAATAAGCTGCGTCCTTGATTTCCTCCTTCGCTCCAACTTCATCCGCCATTAGGTAGGCCTTGTAGGTATAATAATGAGTTGAATCCGACTGATTCATCATCCGCTTGATCCTTGCCAGCTCCAGATAGGAAGATGCCGCGCCTTTTTGATCCGCGAGCATCAACTTCAGTGCAATGGATTCATTGATATAGAGCTGCGCCTGCTCTAAAATTCCTTTGCTCATGGCTACAGCCGCCAGAACATCGTAAGCCGTAGACTGCACATAATTGTCGTTGTTTTTCTTTCCCTGAGTCAACGCAAGCTTAGCATATGTATTTGCGTCGGAGTAGGCTTCCATTTGAAGAAACAATTCAGCCAGATTCGTATACGAATCTCCATGTGTAATGGCATTACCGGTTTTAAGAGCTTTTTTGAAATATTCCTGTGCCTTCTGAAAGTTTTCCTGTTCCAGGTGAATCAGACCAATTGCATTCAGACTTAATGCCTCCCCTTCAGCAATATCCAGTTTATGGAACAATTGATAGGACTGATTCAGGTAGTCGATGGAAGAGCCATATTTCCCTTCCAGGATTCTCAGATCACCGAGATGGAACAAAGCCCATGCTTTTCCTTCCGTATAATTCAATTTTCTCGCGAGGTCAAGCGCTGTTTTCAGATCCACCTCTCCTTCATCGTATCGATCCTGGTAATAGGCACATTTTGCCTGATCAACCAATGCGATAACGCGCTCTTTGGAATTGGGATTGGATATCTGAACCTCTTTGTTGGCTGCTTCCTCAGCTTTTTCAGGATCACTGAATACCAGATTTTCCACTACTTTGTGTAGTGCACCTGGTGTTGATTGTGCATGAATGATGGGAACACCAAAAAAGATGAGCAGTACAAGTGGGGCGAATTGTTTCATGATCGGATTTTTTGAAGCAATCGGTAGCCGTAATATACAAACAATACCCCGAGTCCGGAAAAGAAGAAGATGCTTGCCTCAAAGCGCGTACAATCGTCGCAGTGAAATTCTCCGAGCATCCACACAGAGTTTGCGCAAATCCAGCATACAACCGCAATGTTATGGATGAGCTCGGATGGCGTTTTTCGGGCCATGAACGTAATCCAAAGCGCGACAATAATGGTCGGCACAATCATAATCGTTCCGAACAGTTTGAAATTCATCACCCAACACATATCCTTAAGTAGCCAAAGGAGGATATGCCAATTTTCGAATTTTCGAATTTTTTCGTCAATCATAGTAACAGTTTCAGTCGGTTATCCTTATCTTTCTGTTAGTCAAAACGCTAAAACAGGATCAGCCGGACGAATGTACTAAAATTACACTTGGGGCGTTTCTGAAAAATCTGGCATTTGTTTTGCAAAGGAATATGAACCTAAATGAATAGTCATGAAAAAGGTTTTGTTATTCGCATCGTTAGCGGTGTGTTTTGTAGGTTTAAGAAGTAGTGAAATTATTACATACCCGAGTGTTACGAACAACGCGTTTCAATCGGGAGAGAAATTGCGTTACCGTATTACATATGGTTTCGTTGATGCCGGTGAAGCGGTGTTGGAAGTAAAAACAACAACAACCAAGGGAGCCGGAAGCCGCGAGTTACTGCATGTAAAAGGAACAGGGAAGACGTTGGGTGGTTTCAACGCCGTATATAAAGTGAACGATGTTTACGAAAGTTACATTGATAAAAAAGGTGTATTCCCGTGGAAGTTTGTACGCCGCGTAGATGAAGGCGGATACAAGATCAATCAGGATTACAACTTTAAGCAGGATAAACTTAAGGTTCACAATGGTAAAAAGGATTTTACGGTTCCTTCCGGAGTGCAGGACATGTTGTCTTCGTTCTACTATGCGCGTACACTGGATTTCAAAAACGCAAAAAAAGACCAGGTATTCAGCTTCAAATGTTTTATGGATGATGAAATCTGGACATTGAAAGTGAAGTACAAAGGAGATGAAACAATTAGTATCCGAAAAGGGAAATACAAGTGTATGAAGTTCGTTCCGGTAGTTCAAACAGGACGCTACTTTAAAAGCGAAGAAGATGTACAGTTCTGGGTAACGGATGACGAGAACAGAATTCCGATTATGATCAAAGCAAAAATTCCTGTTGGAACAGTAAAATTGCATTTGGTTGAGTGGAGTGGGCTTAAAAAAGAGCTAGTTAAGGCGAAATAAGCTAAACTTTTAGTAATAGTTTAAACAATTTGCGAAACAGGCGTGCGTAATCTAACGCCTGTTTTTATTTCTTAAAACCGGTGTTTATATTTTAACGTATTCGTCTGGTGAGTTTCAGTTGCATCGTATATCTTTGTTAACCTGAGCATAATAAAAAAATGGAAATAACCCCGGAAATACTACAACGTATCCAACTCCTAAAAGAGAAATATGCCGCACAAGATCAGGATCTTGTAAGCTACCTCGATGGATTGTTGTATGCGAATACTGTAAACTATTGGGACTACATCCAGGTTGACACACTCCTTTCTCTCCAAAAAACGTATACCGATTTCCCTGATGAGACGATATTCTTAATGTACCATCAGATTACGGAGTTGTACTTTAAGCTTGCTTTACACGAATTTGAACAAATTGGTGCTGCAACTGAGCTTACGGGCGACTTTTTCCTGAAACGAGTAACACGTATCAATCGCTATTTCGAAGCATTGACCAAGAGTTTTGAAATCATGATTGATGGAATGGAACGTGAGCAATTCCTGAAGTTCCGTATGGCACTGCATCCGGCATCCGGATTCCAGTCTGCGCAGTACAGAAAAATTGAGATGAGTTCAACTGATTTCATTCAGTTGGTTCACAAAGATGTAAGAGATACCCTCAGTCCGAAAGAGACCATTGAACGTTTGTTTGAGCACATCTACTGGAAAGAAGGAGCAACAGATAGTGTTACCGGCAAAAAGTCGTTGACATTACGTGAATTCGAAAAGCGTTACCGCGATGAATTCATTGCCTTCGGTGAAGAACAACGCAACAAGAATCTGTGGCAGTCTTACCTGCGCCTGAACCCGGTTGACCAGGAAAATCCTGCAATCATTCAGGCAATGAAACAGAACGACGTAAATGTAAACATCAACTGGCCGTTGGTGCATTACAAGTCGGCGGTACGTTACCTGCAGAAAGACAATGGCGATATTTCGGCAACAGGTGGAACAAACTGGCAGAAATACCTTCCGCCACGCTTCCAGAAACGCATTTTCTACCCGAAGTTGTGGAGCAACGAAGAGAAAGAGCAATGGGGCAAGGCATGGGTTGATGCAGTGTTTGCATAACTCCAGGTTCAAAAATATTCAACGGATAAAAGGTTCAACAATGTTGGGCCTTTTTCTTTTTCTATATTGCCTGAACCATTAAACCCTGAACATTTGAACCTTTCTATTTCCTTACCTTTGTCCCATGAAAGTTGCATTGTCCATTTTCGTTTTGCTCGCCGTTGCTTCTGCAACTGTTAAGAAAGTGGCCACACTTCCCAAAGAGCTTCAGGAAATTTCCGGACTTGTCCTATTGAATGATTCCACTTTGGTAGCACACAATGACAGCGGCGATTCCTCGATGATTTACCTCATTTCCCTGCAAGGGAGGATCCGAAATAAAGTACAACTCAATGGTGTAAAGAACGTCGACTTCGAAGACATTACTTCGGACGGAAACGGGAACTTGTATCTCGGCGACATCGGGAACAATTCCAATCTTCGAAGAGACCTCGTGATCTATAAAATCCCCACAGCGAAACTAAGTAGCACTAAAACGGTAACACCGGGCAAAATTCTGTTTACTTATCCCGAGCAAAAAGCGTTTCCACCGGCTAAAAATCAGTTGTATTACGATGCCGAATGCCTGACGTATTACAAGGATTCGTTGTACATCTTCACGAAATGCCGAACCGAACCTTTTGATGGAGTTTGTAAAATGTATGCACTTCCCGCAAAAGCCGGAACGTACAAAGCTGATCTTGTTCAGGGTATCAAAATCGGAAAGCGGGATTGGTACCGCGATGCGGTAACCGGCGGATCGTTTCACAAGGAAAAGCTGTATTTGTTGACCTACAATCGTATCATCACCTACGATGTAAAGAACCGGAGGGCGATTTACAATTCGGAGACCTCACTTTCGCTGACACAAAAAGAAGCATTGACAGTTGATAAAAACGGGATGCTTTACATCGCCGACGAATACCGTAAACTAATCGGCGGAGGAAACCTATACACCGTAAAATTCAAAACAAAATGAGATTAACAGACTTCGAGGCTGTAATTTATGATATGGATGGCGTGCTGACCGATTCCGAGCCGATTTGGAAAGTTGCCATGGAAGAAGTGTTCCACTCCGTTGGGTGTCCGTTGACCAAACAGGATTTTCAGAAAACCGTTGGCTTGCGTATTGATGAGGTGTGCGAGTACTGGTACAGAGTTTCTCCGTGGCCGGTTTTCACTCCCAAACAAGTGGAAGAAAAGATAGTCGATCGAATGGAGGAATTATTGCATGCTCAGGCTACACCGCTTCCCGGAGTGTTGGAATCGCTGGCATACTTCAAGTCGAACGGATTAAAGATTGGTTTGGCGACTTCCTCGTATTATAAGCTCATCAATGCAATTCTTACGACACTGAACATCCAGCATTACTTTCAGGCGGTTTGCTCTGCTGAAGATGAGGACTTTGGGAAACCCCATCCGGCGGTTTACATGTCGGCGGCGACCCAGTTGGGAGTTCCTACACAAAAATGTTTGGTCATTGAAGATTCATTAAACGGGGTAATCTCGGGAAAAGCGGCAAAAATGTCCGTAATTTGTATTCCCGAAAAAACGCATACACCGGAACCGAAGTTGATTCTTGCCGATATGCTCTTCGCGGACATGAACGAAATGATTGCTTACTTTTCACAGGCTTAAACGATGATTGTTGCCATTGACGATAAATTGATTTCTACGGAATTGTTCGAACGCAAGTTTGTGTGCGATCTCAATGCTTGTAAAGGGGCATGTTGTATTCATGGCGATCAGGGAGCTCCGCTGACACAAGCCGAAGCAAGTTTGATGGAAACGATCGTGGAGGAAGTGAAGCCGTTTATGCGTCCGGAAGGAATTGAAGCGATCGAAGAAATTGGCGTGTGGTACATGGATCCATGGAACGAACCAGCTGTGACGCTGGTAAACGGACAGGAATGCGCGTTTGTTTATTTCGATGAAACACAAACAGCGAAGTGTGCCATCGAAAAGGCCTATTACGAAGGGAAAATCTCGTGGAAAAAACCGATTTCGTGTCACCTGTACCCAATTCGCGTAAGCAAAGTAGGAACGGATATTGCCTTAAACTACAACGAGTGGGACATCTGTGCACCTGCTTGTTCGTGTGGTGAAAAACTGGATGTTCCGGTTTACAAATTCCTGAAGGAACCACTGATCCGAGCGTTTGGAGAAGAGTTCTTTAATGATCTGGAAGGGATTGATAAGACGTTGAAGGAGTCGGATCTTTGATTTTCTCCCACAGACGAGCGCAGATGGCCGCGGAAGTTTTTGTAGTGCTTTTTAGTTGATTCATTCTTTGTGCATTTTGTGTCTTCGTGGTTTTAAATGTTTATCATAAAAGCAAGACGATCACAAAAATTCATAGTTTAATCAATTAAAACATCTGTGCTCTTCAGCGTTCCTCTGCGGGAAATTACCTTCCACAATAACTACAATACTTGCTATTCGGATTGTGCACAAACGGTTTGTTCGGATCGTACATTTCTTCCAGGATCGTTGTCAACAGGTTTTCAATCAATTCGGAAACTTCACCATCGGTAAGCTCTTCGGTTAATAAAAATGGACTATCGCTGTGACTTACAAACGATACAATTCCCATTTCGTCGATGGTTCTGTTCAGACTACGCTTGTTGAGGTACGAATAGATCAGCAACTGCAATCCGTGAACCGATTTACTTTCACGAAGCTTGTTCAAAATGAATTCCAGCGGTTCCTGTTTCGAATTTCTGATCTGCAGATCGCTTTGCTTGAGCTTCGGTGATTTGTAATCAATGATGCGAAGCTTTCCGCCCCAACGATCAATCCGGTCAACAACTCCTTTTAGCTTTACGCGTTTTTCGCCGCCGCGAACATTCAACGAAATGACGGTTTCCAACTGTTGCTCCAGATCAATAATAAATAATGACTTCTCCGGATTTTCTTCCAGCTTTCGGATTTCCTGATTCAATTCCAGTTTGATCAATTCCTTCACCATTTCGTATTGAATATGGTTCGACCCTTTCTGCCACGATTCCGGATCCTTGCTGAAGTGTTCCTGAAACGCCCCTTCAACCAACAGCGGAATGCGCAATTTCATCGCTTTCAGGTCATCAATAGTCACCATGCGCTCTGCAATAACGACACCTTCTTCGGAACGATGTTGTTTGAATGGCATAAACAATTCCTCCAAAACGGCGTGTACGATGGTCCCACGGGTATTGCTTTCCAGATCCTCTTCCATCTTGTCCTCTTCACCGATCTGAAGAATACTTTGATAGTAGAAGTTCAGCGGACACTTCACATAACTGCTCAATTTGGAGAAAGAGAGACCAGCTTGCAGCATCTCATCGAAACGTCGGAATACAGATTCATCTTTAGGAAAAGAAGCGGTTTCAATACGTTCTTCGTTCCCCAATTGGTACTGCTTTTTCGTGAAACGAATGTTCCTGTTTTGATTGACCAATTCGAGTTCCAGTTGTTGTAGAAAACGACTTGGTTCATTGCTTCCGATACTCTCCGAAGCGGAAGTATAGGTAATCACGACCTGTTCCGCACTATGGAGTAAGCGGTAGAAATGGTGAGCGAACAATCCTTGCTTATCACGGGGAGTCGGTAGTCCGAAGAACTTACGTAAATCCATTGGAATAAGCGTCTGAATCGGATTATCCGGTGGCATGACACCCTCATTCAATCCAAGCACAAAGATGCGTTTGAAGTCGAGACCGCGCGTTTCCAGCAATCCCATGATCTGGATTCCATCCAACGGGTTCCCGTAATATGCCAACGATTCGGATCCCCAGTGTTGCTGAAACAGGTTTCTGAATGTAGTTCGACTCATATCCGGAAGTGGAGCCGTCGCAAATGTATTTTGTAAGGCTTGAATACTTGCATCGAACGTTCGCACCAACGCTTGTTCGAATTCCGATTTCTCATCGAAACACTCGTCCATAAATGCATTCATCGTGCGAATGAGCTCAAGTGCCTTCATCCAGTTATTCTCCCAGGAAGTGTTGATCAACTGAAAGAGAGCGGACGTAACCGGACCAAAATTCCAGTTCTTTCTTGAGACGAATTGCCAGTTGTTTTTCAGACACATCGCTTCCAGTTCGTAAAGTGCATTCAATTCCTTTTCGGGAAGAACCGCTACCGTGAACGGATGATGTATGAACGATCCGAGTAATTTGAAATAAATAGATCCTGAACCTTTCGTAGCGACTCCTTCCTGAACGGCAAAGATCAGATCAAACCAGGTTCGAAGAGCCGTGTTGCGCAATGGAAGTCCGAGCGTAATGTTGGCTTTTTCTATGTTTTGAGGCAAATGATGGAGTAGCGCATTCAGTTGTTGTTCGTCTGCAAGAAGCACCAGTGTTTCGGAGCGTTCTTCCGATTTGAGGTCAAGTAAATATGTTCCTGCTACAGCTGCTTGTCCGGTAATCTGCGGACATTCCACAACGGTCAATTCCATTTCCTTTGTCGACAATACGTTTAGTGTATCTTCGGGAATCTTCACCTGAAGTCGTTCCAGGATAACACGTTGGAAGGAACCCGCTTCGTGCAGTTTGTCATTGAGATAGTAAGCATCGTTGTCGAAAAAAAACTGTGCTCTTCCCATTACATGGAGCTGACGGAAAATGCTCAATTCGGCTTCTGAAAGTGCATTGAATCCGGCAAAAACGATGTGCTGATCCGGATTGGAAAAGAGCAGGTCGATGTTGTTAGCGGCTTCACGGTATGCTTTCCCCTTTGTAGTTACTGCGAGTTCTTTGATTCGTTCTTCGAATGCAAAATAATACGGTCCGAGTTTGTCCCAGAAAGCCATAAACTTCAATTGACCTTCGGAAAGCTCTTCGCTGTTGAAAGACCATGCTTCGATCTCCTTTACGTCCCTAAGGTTTTTGAACAATTGTTTTGGATTTACAAGGTAGCGGTCAATTTCATCGAAATCATTGAGCAGTAATTGTCCCCAGTTGAGGAAGGCGTCAAACGTTCTGATTTCATGCTCGATCGGGTCTTTTTCAAAAATGCGATAGAGTTCAAAAAGAGCTACCGATTTGTTGATGACTGGTGTTTTAATCGCTTCGTGAATCCATCGATCGATGGTTACCATTTTCGGAGCAATTTTTGGTCTTCCATCAACAGTGTACAGCGAACGCTGCAAATAAGAAATCATCCGTTCAGATGGTACTACAATGGTAATATCCGACAACGGAATATGCCCATTGACTATCGATTCTGCAATACGATCTACGAATGATTTCATAGTTCGTGAAGATAGAAATTACAGCCATTATAGGCTAATAAACATCTTCAGTTGTGATTCTTTTCATCAATTGTTTTACGTCGATGTTCAGCTTTTTCAGTTCCTTCACAAAATCAGGATTGTTCAGGTATTCGGTCAGTTGTACCAGGTTAAGTGGAATCGGGCAATTGTAGATGCGTGGGTATCCCGCCGGACGACTTCGCATCAAGGTAACTGTTCCCGCTTCAATACGTGAATAACGGTGAGGCAAAATACGTCTGAATTTATGCAATCCCGGTTCGACTGTTATTGTATCCATTAGGTACAAGTTCCTATTTAACCGTTCCGTTTTTCGGGTTGCAGCATCATATCGTACACCAACAAGACGGACATCAATGAAATAGGCAATAACTGCTTGCGAAGTGTCAGTCTGAGTATAGTGACCCTCATTAATGGAATGTTTCGTCAGTTCTTCGTTGAACAAAGGATCTGTCAATACCTTTCTCTCTTTTTTAGGTGACAAAACTTCAAACTTACTGAATGTGATACCTCCTCCTCGCGTTTGAGCAACTTCTGCGGTATAGTACTTCCCACTTTCGAGCGTACATACATTTCTTCCGAGAAGGTATTGCGGAAATTTGTATTTACCCGGTTTTAAGTGCAGTGTATCCATAGCAATCCGGCTCGTCTTACTGGTTTGTTTTACATCGGTAACGCTGTCTTTGGTAACTTGACGCAGATCGTAACGTGTGAAATAGACTACTGTCGCATAGTCGACATCGTTGTGGGTTGAATCGGGTGGAGACGTTATCAGCATTGCTGACAGCAGGAAGGAAAACATGTGATCGATTTTGAGCAGTAAAGGTATGCATTTTAACACTTCTGTAAATCGAAAAGGGTTACCTTTGTGGCATGAAAATCAAGTTGATTTTGGTTCTGTTGGCTTTGGTGAGCGTTGACGTTGTTTTCGGGCAAGGATGCTCGCAATGTCGTATGCTGGCTGAACAGAGTAACGAGGTAACTTCCAATGATTTCGGAAGCAACATCAATTCCGGAATTTTGTACCTCATGGCATTTCCATATGCCATTATCATGTTTATCTTCCGTAAGCCGATTATTCGTTTTGTAAAAGGATTACGAGCGAAGAAAGCTTAACGGTAAAAATTCATTTGGTCAATGTAGTCGAACACCGGCTCTGAGAGCAGGTATTTGACGGATTTCCCTTCTTTAATTGCCTGTCGGATATAGCTTGAAGACACTTTCATTACCGGAACTTCGGCGCAGAAGTGTACGTTCGGGTGATCGTAAAAATTGTGTTCCGCTTTCGGACCCAGTGTTTCTTCTTCTGTCAATTCTTGTTCCGTCAACACACGCGGATAAACATAGAAGGGATAATTTTCCAACAGATGTTCGTGATTGTACCACTTGTGCAATGTACGCAGGTTGTCTTCACCCATAATGAGACTGAAAGAGTGCGTAGGAAATTTTTCTTTCAGGTAGGCTAGGGTGGTAGCGGTGTAGTTTGGTTGCTGCAACCCAAATTCGATATCGGAAGCACGTAATTTTGGATTGTCTTTCACTGCTTCGTTCACCAATGCCAGTCGGTGGTAGTCAGCCAGAAGTGACGCTTTCTTTTTTAATGGATTTTGCGGTGTTACCACGAGCCAGATCTGATCTAAGTCGGGTAGTTCGGCCATGTAGTTGGCGATGATCAGATGGCCAACATGAATGGGATTAAACGTTCCGAAATAGAGTCCAACTTTCATGATTACGATGCTAAAAATGCCTGAACTTTTTGTTCTGCTTCAGCGCAGGCTCTTTCTAATTCATCGTTTACGATGATCAGATCGAATTCCGGCGCCCGACTCATTTCTTCTCTGGCTTTTCCGAGACGGGTTTGTATTTTCTCCTCTGTTTCGGTGCTTCTGTAGCGTAAGCGTTCTTCGAGGGTGTCGAACGTAGGGGCCTGAATGAAAATGGCCAGTGCGGAATCACCGAAGAGTTTCTTCATGTTCAATCCGCCAACGACGTCTACATCAAAGATGACAGCCTGACCATTGTTCCAGATTCGTTCCACTTCCGATTTCAGAGTTCCGTAGAAATTATTGGCATAAACTTCCTCCCACTCTACGAACTCTTCGTTTTCGATGGATTTTTTGAAGCCTTCCAATCCGAGGAAGTGGTAATCTTTTCCATGTATTTCGTTGGGACGAGGATCACGACTACACGCTGAAACGGAGAATGCCAATGCGGGAATACGCTTGATCAACTCATGGACAATGGTTGTTTTACCAGCTCCTGAAGGCGCAGAAATAATGATGCTTTTTCCTTTCTGTTCGGACATATTCTTTTATAGCGTGTTCAGTACTTGCTCTTTGATTTTTTCAAGGTAGTCTTTCATTTCTACTACCAGTTTCTGCATTTCTACGTGGTAGGATTTTGACCCGAGGGTATTGATTTCACGGCCAATTTCCTGAGTGATGAATCCGAGTTTTTTACCACATTGCGGAACGTCCATCGTTTCGATGAAGTAATCCAGGTGATTTGCTAAACGGACTTTTTCTTCAGAAATATCCATTTTTTCAATGTAGAAAATGATTTCCTGTTCGAGGCGGTTTTCGTCGATTGCTTTAGTGGTCAATTTTTCCAATCCGGCCTTCATGCGTTCGCGAACAGCCGTGATGCGCTCGTTTTCAAATTGTGGAACGATTTCCAAACGTCTGCGAATGGCATCGATGTTCTGAATAAAATCTGCTTTCAGTTTATCGCCTTCCTGTTTTCTGAATTCGATCAGTTGTTTACAAGCTTCTTCCACGAGGTAGGAAACGAAAGCAGTTTCGTCTTCTTTTACCGCTTCTTTTTCATTAGAGAAGACATCGGGCATACGCATAACGACACTCATCAGATCGGACGATTCCTGTCCGACTTCCTGAGCCAATTGTTGTAATTCTGTGAAGTATGCTTTTGCAAGCTCTTTATTGATGGTGGTAGCTCTTGAATCCTGGCTGTTTTCGATTGAAATCGACAATTCGATTTTACCTCTGTCAAGGTTTTTTGCCACAATTGCCCGGAGTTCCAATTCCAGTTCGCGGTAGGCCGGAACGGAACGGACGTAGAGATCAAGGCTTTTCGAATTCAGTGATCGAATTTCAACAACCAGCTTCTTTGTTTCATAGGTACCGGCAGCTTTACCGTAACCCGTCATAGAAAGTACCATAACCGCAACTTTGTGTTTGCCATTGTTGGCAACGCTGGCAAAAGTAAAGAAAACCGCGACAAGCTCGGTTAAAGGTATGGGAAAATCGATGTGGTGGTTGGTTGGAATTCAGTGTGTGGTTTCGTTTTCCCTGAAACCGCCTCCCTTATTCAGAGAGACGGTTCACGGAAACGATATGCAGTTAGTCCTGATTCACAAGGGCTGCAGCACCTGTTGAACCAAGAGCTTCTTTAATTTGCTGCTCTAGTTCATCCATCAATTCAGGGTTATCCATCAACATGTTTTTCACGGCATCGCGACCTTGTCCGAGACGAGTTTCTCCATAAGAGAACCACGATCCGCTTTTCTTCATGATGTTCAGGTCAACTCCTAAATCAATGATTTCTCCGACTTTTGAGATTCCTTCTCCGTACATGATGTCGAACTCTGCTTTTCTAAACGGAGGCGCCACTTTATTCTTCACCACTTTTACTTTCACGCGGTTACCGATTACGTCTTCGCCGTCTTTGATCTGGCTTGCTTTACGGATATCGATACGCATGGAAGCGTAGAATTTCAAGGCATTTCCTCCGGTTGTTGTTTCAGGATTTCCGAACATCACACCGATTTTATCGCGCAATTGGTTGATGAAAATACAGCAACATTTTGCTTTGTTAATTGAACCTGTAAGCTTACGCAATGCTTTCGACATCAAACGAGCCTGAAGCCCCATTTGGGAATCACCCATTTCACCTTCGATTTCCGCTTTCGGCGTTAGCGCTGCAACGGAGTCAATTACCAACAGGTCGATGGCTCCTGAGCGTATAAGATTATCGGCGATCTCCAAAGCCTGCTCACCGTTGTCAGGCTGTGAAATCAAAAGGTTGTCTATGTCAACACCCAATTTCTGAGCGTAGAATTGATCGAAAGCGTGTTCTGCATCCACAATCGCGGCGATTCCACCTTGCTTTTGTACTTCAGCAATGGCATGAATTGCAAGCGTTGTTTTTCCCGATGATTCGGGACCGAAAATTTCAACGATTCGCCCCTTAGGAAAACCGTTTACTCCAAGGGCAAGGTCAAGTGTAATGGAACCTGTTGGAATAACTTCAACGTGTTCAACGGCTTCGTCACCAAGTTTCATTACTGTTCCTTTTCCGAAAGTCTTATCCAACTTCTCCATAGTAAGCTGTAGCGCTTTCAATTTTTCCGGGTTAATTTCTTTTGCTGCCATATCGTTTTGTGTTATCGTTTCTGCAAATTTACGGGAGGTACATCGTAAGGTATTTACGATCTACTACTCGTGATTAAAATTTTCGTCAAATTGATGAAATTTTCTGTTCTCGGTTAGCTCGACTACGCCCAATGTCCTTTGACAAACTTCAGCGAGCCAATTCACCAACAACCTGACACTCTCTTACCGATTTTTACCACTTAAGTGGCCGGGCGGAGTAGAGGTCACCAACGCCAATACTTCCTCTGCGTGTATTTTGGTTTTCGGACGTTCAATAATGTGTGTAATGATTCCTTTTTCGTTTACGATGAATGTAGTCCGATGGATTCCATCGTATTCTCTTCCCATAAACTTTTTAGGCCCCCACACTTTGAATGCTCTGATCAGTTTTCCTTTTTCGTCCATGAGCAATGGAAACGGAAGTTGATATTTGTCTGCAAAGCGATTGTGAATTCGTTCCGAATCCATGCTTACTCCAAACACCAGAACTCCTTCATCCAGAAACTCCTGATAATAATCCCTTAAACTACACGCCTGATTAATACAAGCTGGTGTTAAGTCTTTCGGATAAAAATAAATCACCCAGCGCTTGCCCTTCAACAACGTGGAACCGATCGTATTCCCTTGCGCATCTGTTGTTTCGAACTTCGGTGCTTTATCACCTACCTTCAGACCTGTCATCTATCTTTTTCGTTTTTGACGAAATTTTAATCAAATATAGATAAAGATTTTAATATTCGATTATTTCGTTGAATTTTTTTGACGGAATTTTAATCAACCGGAAAATAATGATGTTCCCCGGTGGCTTCTTCCTTGAGGAATTTGTCGCGTATAATGTGCTGAACCGGACGGTTTTGAATTTTGGCTTCAAGCCATGAAATGATGTCCAGGTACAGGAATGGTCTCTTCTCGTAAGGAAGTTGAGATAGTTTCACCAACTTGCCGTGCAGAATTCGAAAGGCCTTCAAAATGGCCTGGTCATCTGCAAAAGCGGGCTGGCGCAGGAATGAAAGAATTTCACGCTGTACGCCATGCATATCTCCCATATTGCTTAAGAAACGAATGAAAGACTTCACCTGATACTGAATCAAATCATCGTTCCCTAGTTCATAATGTGCAATAAGATTCAGGATCCGTGCGAAACACTGAATATCTTCCCGCAAGGATACTTCTTTCATTTGAATAACCTGATTGAGGTAACGAATGGTCATTTTGTTGTCACCACTTCCGAAGTACAAACAAGCAATCTTATAGTAGAGTACCATGATGCGGTGTTGATCTAACTGACCTTCGTATTTCAGTATGAAATCTTCTACTTCTTCAACGAATTCAACTCCGTCTGCAAAGGTTCCGGTGAGGTAATAGACATTTATTTTTCCTGTAATCCAATATAGATCACGCAACAGTTTCGTGTTTTCCTGATCCATAATATAGGAAGTATGCGTTTCCTGTTCAAGAAGTTCAACGACATGTTCCAATCGTTTGGCGCTTCGGAGATTGAACAGGTTGTTCTGGAGGTAATGCAACCCTTTCAGGTACATTTCATAGTACTGTTCTTTTGCTTCCGGAACCTCCTGAAAACATTCCACCCACTTTGCGGAGTATCGGTAACCACGAACAAAATCCTGAGTGATATAGTGATGCCACACCTGTGCGTTGTAAAGGTGTAGTTTTTCTTCAAATCCCAGTTTTGAATAGTTATACTGAGGCAAACGTGTTTTAAAGAAATCCGTCACAAAGAGGTAGTCTTTTTCATTACGAACGAACCCCACCTTTACATATAGGGCATACAGTTGTAACGAAAGATTAGAGAAACGGACTGAAAGACTCAATCTGTTTTCCAGCTCGAGTGTTTCTGAGGTAAGTTGTTCCGCACGTGTTGGTAAACTTCGTGTAATGTATTGTGATTCAATGCTTTTTTCGAATTCGGCTATTTCTAGTTGCAGAATCAGACTTTGGTGTTTGTTGGCGAGTTGTTTTGCCTTATCCAATTGCTTCAGGGCTTGCATGTAGAATCCCTTGTGATGAAGTAGCTGAGCGTGATCAATGGCTTCTCTGATTTCCAGTCCCGGCAAATGTGCAGCATGCTGCAAACGTAAGCTTCCGAGGATTTGTTTATTGAGGTGCGCTTTCAGATTGGAAAGCTGGCTTTTTTTGATTTCCGGAATGCGTTTCAAAGCATCTTCATCTGAATAGACCTCCGTTTTATCCATGAAATCGAACAATTTCAGGAACTTCAGCTCTTCTACACTGGATGAATTTCGTTGCGCAAATAACTTAAAACTTCTCTTTTCGGCCTTACTAAGCGACCGAATCAAGCGGAATAATGCGTCTGTAGAAACTGTGGACATTGTAACAACAACCTTATTTTTTTAATTTAATTTATTGATTTCCAGTGATTTAATAATTCTATGCGTGCTTTGGAAATCGTAAAATTCAGAAAGATTGGTTTTGTCAAAGATAGAAAAACTAACAATTTCGAATCGTGATTAACATCACACTTAAATATGTACTCAAAAGAGTAGCAGGAGTAGGGGTGCTCTTGTTTTTTCGATTAATAGTTAAAAAACCTCTTGAAACTTTCGAGAGGTTTTTTTGTGTCCAAACGTTACTTTTACAATCCAGAACATTCTGAAAGAAAAACAGATCTTATGTTGAAGTATATTTTCCCTCTTGTTGTATTAGTTTTCGCTGTTTCCTGTTCCGATACAAAAGCGGACGAAACGAAGAAAACAGAAGAAGACTCTATTGTAAAGTCTTTCAAGAATGAAGCAGACATGGATAACCGTGCGGTGGAGATTGATGCCATTATCAGTACCAGTGAACAACTTGCGAGTTCTTTGAAATACCAGAAAAGCGACGGGTCCTATGTTCAGGTCTTCGGTCACATGAATCGGGACAACCAAATCTTAAAAATTGAAGAGCAGTTTTCGGATGGTGATGGAAAATCAAGCGGATCGATTACCTATTACCTGAACGGAGGAAAACCATTTATGACTGTTGAGCTGATTGATGAAGTGGTTGATGGCACCGCGACTTTTGTTGACAGGGTTTCGTATTACGATGCGAAAGGTAACGTGTTAAAGACGAAAGAGCGTCGCGCTGCTTACCAGGAAGAGACCGAACAAATGGCATACACACCTGTGAAATTGCGTAAAGCTTCCATTGATCGTGCAATGCGCGCGTTGAACTCGGAAAAAGAGTTCGCGATTACCTTCCAGGGATTTGTTTACGAAGGAGCTTATACCTACCTGATAGTCGGAGAGAACAGCAAGGACAATCCATACACGTGTGCATTGCGTTGCGATTACAAGGATCCGTTGATTTTACAATTATCAAGTAACCCGGAAGCATACATCGGTGAAAAACTGAAGGTTAATTTCCAGATTCGTTCAGATCAGAACTTCGAGTACATGGTGTACGGCGGAGGTGATTTTGCGGAGTAAGAGATTAGGCACTGGTAAATCGTTAAAATAGGCATTAGCAAATCTATCTATTCACTAATGCCTGGTTACGATTGCCTCTATTACAATTTCGCCAATTCGTTTTTCAGGTAATCGATCACTTTGATTTCAATTGGATCGCCGTCTTTCAGATCGCTCCAGAACAACGATGCCCAATCAATCAGGTGAATCAGGTAAATGCTTCGCTCTACCTGCGTATTTCCTTTCGCCTCAACCAATACTACGTGTGGTGTTTTCGACTTTACAATTTCTACTGAAATATTGAAACGACGCTCGTTGCGTTTGTTTAGGTCCGAAGTATGGATAAACAATGCTGCAAAGCGCTCGTTTCCGTCACCCCAACCAACCAATTCGTTATGGTTCATTTCCGGAATAACGTGTTGCCAACACAATTCCTTTGAATTTTCATTGAATTGCTGTTTTGCCCGAACTGCTACACCTTCGTAATCCGCTCCGGCATAAACACCAACAATCTTCCCAAAAAGTTTGTTTGCAATTTCTTTTGCTTCGGATTTAATTGCTTCTACTTCAGACACGATCAATTGGTGTCCGGATTTGATCTCATTCAACAAAGTCGCCGGAGCCAATTCCAGTTTTGCGAAGATGGAAGTCAACTGGACCATTGAAAACGCCAATGCAGTTCTTGGCGGATTCCCACCGGGAACCACAACACAATTGTATCCGTTCGTTGTACAGAAAGTTTCCAATTGTCCACCCGAACAAATCCCGATAATTCGCGAGCCACGGGTCTTTGCTTCCTGAAGGGCGATCAATGTTTCTTCTGTATTTCCTGAATAAGATGACCCGATAACAAGCGTGTCGGGTCCCACAAAAGCAGGAAGTGAGTAGTCCTGAGCAAAGAGAATAGGAACCGGACAATGTGCTGCAACCCATTGGGAAACGATCTTTCCGCCGATGCCAGAGCCACCCATTCCACAGATTACTACAGAAGTTGTTTTCTTGTCGAGGGGTGCGATGGTTGCTTTCTCAGCAATAGCCAAGGCTTCAATAATGTTATCCGGAAACGCCGATATGAGGTTATACATAGTCCTATTCAATATTCGCCGTAAATATACAAAACCCATTTATCAGAAAAGAATCAAACAGCTAACAACCGTGTTTTTCACGTTTTTCGAAGGATTGGGATTCACCGAATAAAAGTAACTTTGCAAAAAAACAGAGATGAAGTCGAGAAAAGCCTCAGAAACACTAGCTATTACTACTAAAGTTGTACTTCCAAATGATACCAATACATTGGGAAATTTGTTCGGTGGACAGTTATTGGCGTGGATGGATGTTATTGCAAGTGTTTCCGCTCATCGTCACAGCAGACGTGTTGTAGTGACGGCAAGTGTGAACAATGTAAGCTTCAACTCACCAATCAATCATGCATCGATCGTAACATTGGAAGCAAAAGTTTCCCGTGCATTTTCTTCTTCCATGGAAGTGTTCGTTGACGTGTTTGTTGAGGACAATGTGACCGGTGAACGTAGAAAATCGAACGAGGCGATTTACACGTTCGTTGCTGTAGATCAGAATGGAGGACCTATTCAGGTTCCGGAACTTGTTCCTGAGACCAAAGAAGAAATCGAGCGGTACGAAGGCGCACTGAGAAGAAAACAGTTGTCGTTGATTTTGGCAGGCAAGATGTTGGCCAAGGATGCAACGGAGTTGAGAAAATTGTTTGAGGATTAGATTTTGACTGATTTCGCAATTGCGAAAAGGATTGATTTTCGGATTACGGTGAAACTCCGCGCACACTATTTTGATGTTGTTCTCGAATTCAAATCCGCATAAATTGCGCCGGAATTTTGATCCACCATACACTTGAAATGTTTCTTCGGACAACTCTGGTAACCAATCTTTGAACATGGTCGGCACGAAAGACCGATCACTTCATGGATGCTGTACAGTTCCTTTTTCCCCGGTGCATATGGGTACATTCCAAAATCGGGAACGGTATTTCCCCAAACACTCACCACATGGGTTTCAAAACACGTTGCTATGTGCATCAAACCCGTATCACCGGTGAGCAAAACGCTTGCTTGTTGTGTCAGGTATGCAGATTGGCGAAGACTCAACTTTCCGCAGAAATCAATAACTTTTTTCGATTTCAACGAATCATACAATGCAGCAGAGCGTTCCTGATCCATTGGGCCTCCAAGCAAAACAATGGGTACATCAACAGTACTGAGCACCTGATGCATCAATTCAAGTGGCATCTGTTTGGTAGCGAACTGCGCGCCCATTGCAACGGCGACAAATCCTTTTGAATGAATCCCGAACTCCGGGAGATTTACAGAATCCGCTTCCGATAAAAAGAAATCGCAATGACGATTATCGTTTGATACGCCCAATGGTGTTACGGCTTCAAAATAACGATCCACGACATGGACTTTGGGCATGCGATTGATCTTGAATGCCGTTAGAAAAAACTTGGAAATGTTCTTCTTAGGAAATGAATAGGATTTTGCCCTCAGTTTGCGTTTCAGACTTAGCGTACGAACATTATTGTGCAGGTCAACCACAACATCATACCGTTCGGCTTTCAATTGTTCCACCACTTCATCCACCGACTTCTCAATGGTAATGATGCGATCGATATATGGATTGCCTTCAAGTACGGTTTTGAATGACTTTTTGGTAACGAAATGAACCTCAGCATTCAATTGCTGTTTCACACAACGAACCACTGGTGTGGTCAAAACAACATCACCAATGGAACTGAAACGAATGATAAGGATTTTCATCGAAGCAAAATTACCTAAATTGGAGTAAACAAGTGAGTGCGGTTGAATTCTTAAGTATCCCGTAATTTTAGAGCCATGAACCATAAGGAAAAGTTATACCTCTTTGTTATCATGCCACCGGAAGAATTGACGAGTGAAATTCAGGAAGTGCGTGTTGATTTCGCTGAAAAATATGGTTTTGTAAAAGGATTGAAACCTCCGGTTCACATATCTCTTACAGATATTCTTAAGATTCCCGTCGAAGACATTTCGGAATTTGAACAACAAATAACCAAACTTCAGGATTGGGCAGATTGCGTGACTTCATTTCCGATTGAACTGAAGAACTTCAATTTTTTCGACAACAAGGATCATCCTGTTCTGTACATAGACGTAAATAAAACGACTTCTCTCGCGACTCTTCAGAAAGAACTACTCGCTGAACTCAGGCGTTTTCCGTTGGTAAATACGAAAGCAACATCATTTACACCACACCTTACAATCGGCTATCGGGATATTCCACCCGCCGCTTTTCCGGAAATTAAGGAAGTATATAGCAGGAAACGTTTTCAGGGAGAATTCGAATGTAATGCGATTTACCTCTGGAAACACGAATTTGGAAAATGGGAGGTTGTGAAACAATTCGACCTGAAAGGATGGAAGCCAAAGGCAGAACAACTTGAGTTGTTTTAAAGACATGATGTCGTAGGGGCAAGTCGCGACCTGCCCCTGCATCCAAATGATTCTCAGTATAATTCCCTGATTATTTAATCGCTTTCTTCTTTTTCTCTACGTCGGCAATTTTACCGGTTTGAGTAGTGATTTCCTCACCTTTCTTGGAAAGAGCGCTTTCGTTGTCTTTAATACTTTGTTCCGCTTCTTCGATTTTTTTCTTGTAATCTTCGATATCCTTTTTGGAGCTTTCGATTGACTTCTCAATGTCACTCTTTTCTTTCTCCATATCCTTCAGAAGTTTTGCCTCCACGGCTAATTCCGCATCAACTCCTGCCATTGCCGCTGTAGTTCCGAATTTCTGTGCTTTTTCTTTGATTACTTTGAATTGTGCGCTGTGTTGGCTACTACTCAAATAGGCCCCGCCCAAATCCACAGCAAATGCAACTTGTATTACATCTCCGCTTTCGATTACTTTCGCATAACCGTCGAAATGCTTTTCACCCATGGCCTTCATGGTGGTTTGCATGGCAAGGTATTCGCCTTTAGTCGACTCAAAATTGCCACCCCAGTTTTTCATTTCACTTTTCAATTCCTTTTCAACCACATCCTTTTTTGCATAAGGAATGGTTACCACAACTGCATTGTGACTTCCGTTATTGAAGGAAACGGATTTTTCTTCGGTTTTAACTTCCTGAGACCAGGAAAAGGCGCATGCCAGCATGAAACATGACGAGGCTAGTAGAGCGTATGCTTTATTCATAAGTAGAAATTTAGTTTCTAATGTACAAAATTTATGGCGTCAATAACACAATCTGTGCCAATGGTCAAAACAATGCGGGCCGGATGAAAACCATACCGCGGAATAATCTAACTTTACGCCGTGCAATTTTCAGATATCATAGGACAGGAAGAAGTGAAACAACATTTTGTTCAGGAAATCATTTCTGACAAAATCAGTCACGCACAACTCCTGCTCGGAAATACCGGTCACAGCAGTCTTCCGTTAGCCATTGCGTTTGCACAATTCCTGTATTGTGAAAACAAACAGGAAAACGATAGCTGTGGATCCTGTTCATCGTGTAGAAAAGTTGCCACACTTCAGCATCCTGACCTTCATTTTTCGTTTCCAACCGTTCAGGCGAAATCGAAAAACTCCGATGGTTTTCTTGGCGAATGGCGTGAACTATTTGCCGAAAATCCGCTGTTCAGCCCTTACGATTGGTGGAAGAAAATGGATGAAAAAGGAACGAAACCGATCATCGGAACAGATGAAAGTGCGAGCATTATCAAGAAAACCGCATTGCGTTCTTTTGAGGGCGGGTACAAACTCCTGATCATGTTCCAGGCGGAATCCATGAACGAAACCTGCGCAAATAAACTGTTGAAGTTGCTGGAGGAACCGCAACCTAAAACCTTGTTTTTGTTGCTGGCAGAGAGCTCTACACTGCTGCTTCCGACTATCCTTTCCCGAACACAAGTGATTCGAATTCCATCGTACCCGATTGATACAATTGCAGCTCATCTTGAAACGAAAGGGTGTGGAAAAGAGCAGGCGCTTTCCATTGCTTCACGTGCAGAAGGAAGTTTGGCTGAAGCACTGACGATTTTTGATAATTCCGGTGATACAGCAATGAACCGTGAGTTGTTCATTCAGATGATGCGTGTTTGCTTTAAGAAAGACGTGAATCTGATGCTGGATTGGGTGGCAACAATCGGCTCAAAATCCAGAGAAGACCAAAAAGTTTTTGTTGACTATGGTCTGCACATGATTCGTCAAAGTTTGCTGAAGAACTACACCAACGAAATGCTGGTGAAGGTTTCACCGGAAGAAGCACAATTCCTCGCCAATTTCTCCCGTTTCATTACCAACAACAATTGCCTGGAATTCATGGAGTTGTTTACAGATGCGCATTATCATCTCGGACGAAATGCACACGGACAGTTGTTATTCACAAATCTGTGTTTCCAAGTCATGCGCTTCATCCATAAAGCATAGCTCAATAATTCTTATTTTTACGGAAAATCTATAAACTATGGGATGTTCCTCATGTAGTAGCGGTGGCGGTACGCCCCGTGGCTGTAAAAATAATGGGACCTGTAGTTCTGGTGGATGCAACAAATTAGGGGTCTTCGACTGGTTGGCAAACATGCAATTACCAAGTGGTCAGGCCCAATACGATATACTAGAAATACGCTTTAAAAACAGCCGCAAGTCGTTTTACCGAAATGCGAAAAACCTATCACTGCAAGTGGGAGACGCTGTAATCGTTGAAGCTAGTCCGGGTTACGATGTTGGAATCGTCTCGGTTGTTGGTGAATTAGCCAGAATACAGGTCAAAAAGAAGGCTCCGAATCTGAAGCCAATGGAAGCGCGTAAAATCATGCGTGTTGCCACTCAGGAAGATATTGATAAGTGGGTAAAAGCTCGTACGCTTGAAGCGGAAGTGATGTTTCAGGCGCGCACACTTGCTGTAAACCTTGGCCTGGAGATGAAAATTTCCGACGTGGAATACCAGGGAGATTTGACCAAAGCAACATTCTATTACACCGCAGAAGGACGTGTGGATTTCCGTCAATTGATCAAGGACATGGCGGATAAATTCAAGATTCGCATTGAAATGCGCCAGATTGGTAGTCGGCAGGAAGCACAGCGCCTGGGAGGAATTGGTTCCTGTGGTCGCGAATTGTGTTGCTCAACCTGGTTAACAGATTTCCGCTCGGTTTCCACTTCAGCGGCACGTTACCAGCAATTGTCATTGAATCCGCAGAAATTGGCGGGTCAATGCGGTAAGCTGAAGTGTTGTCTGAATTACGAGTTGGATATGTACCTGGAAGCCATCAAAAGCTTTCCGACAAACGAAACGAAATTGTTCACTGAAAAAGGGTCTGCGGTACACATCAAAACTGATGTGTTCAAACGCCAGATGTGGTATATTCTCAACGAAGAGGGCGCGTTTACGTCAGCTATGGTTGCGTTGACTCCGGAACGTGTTCGTGAAGTTGCAAAGATGAATCAGGCGGGAAAAAAACCTGCGGATTTACGTGAATTCGAACACGAGGTTGAGAAGAAAGAACCAGACTACGACAATGTAGTAGGTCAGGATTCCCTGAATCGCTTCGACAGCAAGTTCTCTTCCAAAAACAAGAAGAAAAAGAAGAAGAAGCCTCAGGAAGTAAAGGCAAATGCCAATGCTCCTCAGATCCAGGAAAAACCGAAAAAACAACAGCAAAACCAGAACAAACCGCAACAACAAAAAGGTCCGAAACCGGAAACCAAAGCAGAGGTAAAACCAGCTGGCGAAGGCGGAAAACAAGAAGGTGGAGCGCAGAAGAAAAGGTTCAACAAACGCAGAAAACCGCGTAATAATAACCAGGGCAATGACAAACCAGTTGCGTAATATTCTTTTGGTGTGCAGCCTTTCGCTGGTGCTTTTTAGCTGCAGCGATTCGTCTGTATTTTCCGAATCAATTGCATTTCCGGATAACCAATGGACATTGGAAAACAAACCAGTATTCAAGGTTGAAATTCCGGATACTTCGAAGTTCTATACCGTTGACGTAACATTTAGAACAACAACCGATTATCCCTACAACAACCTGTGGTTCTTCCTGCATGCAAAAACACCGAACGGACAAACCGGACGTGAACCCGTGGAAGTGAAAATTGCACATCCTGACGGTTCCTGGATCGGTGAAAAGTCCGGAACGATTGTTACCACGGCAGTGCATTTCAGTCACAGAAAATTCCCTCAAAAAGGAACCTATACTTTTACACTGGAACAAGGAATTACAGAGAAAACCATTCCTGAAATTCTGGATGTCAGTTATACCGTAAGCGAAGATCCCGAAAAATGAAAATAGCGATTCAAAATAGCTCAACGAATGAAACTCCACACTACGCAACTGAAGGTGCGGCAGGATTAGATGTTCGCGCAAACCTTTCCGAATCGGTTACACTTCAGCCGTTGGAGCGTCGATTGATTCCTACCGGATTGCGTGTTGCCATTCCGTTGGGTTACGAAATTCAGGTTCGTCCGCGAAGTGGTTTGGCATTCAAGCACGGAGTTACCGTATTGAATTCGCCGGGAACAATCGACGCAGATTACCGTGGTGAAATCGGAGTGTTGTTGGTGAACCTTTCCAATGAGCCATTTGTGGTGGAACACGGTGAACGAATTGCTCAGTTAGTGGTAGCAAAACACGAACACATTACCTGGGAAGAAGTAAATGAATTAAGTGAGACAACTCGCGGTTCCGGTGGATTCGGAAGCACGGGAGTTCAATAATAACGGAGCAGACTTCGATAGTAGACATCTGAATCGCTTCGCAACAAAAGAAGAAATATGAAAGTTATTGTTCCAATGGCCGGTCGCGGCAGCAGGCTAAGACCACACACACTTACAGTTCCGAAACCGTTGGTTCCTGTTGGCGGGAAACCGATTGTACACCGCCTGGTGCAGGATATCGCTGCAGTGTGTAACGAACCCATTGAAGAAATAGGTTTTGTAATCGGTGATTTCGGGACGGAAATCGAAAATGAATTGATCAAAGTTGCCGAGAAGCTGGGTGCGAAAGGAAGCATCTTCTATCAGGATAAACCGCTTGGTACTGCGCATGCTGTTTTGTGTGCAGAAAAGTTACTCGACGGTCCGGTTGTTGTTGCCTTCGCAGATACGCTTTTCCGTGCAAACTTTACCATCGATCCGAATGCAGATGGAATCCTGTGGGTTAAGCAGATTGAAGATCCAAGTGCGTTTGGTGTGGTAAAGATGAACGGTAACGGAGAAATTATCGACTTCGTGGAAAAACCGAAAGAATTCGTTTCCGACCTGGCGATGATCGGAATTTACTACTTCAAAGATGGTCTTGCGCTGCGCAACGAATTGAACTTTTTGGTTGAAAACGGAATCATCAAAAGTGGTGAGTACCAGCTACCGGATGCGCTGCGTCGTTTGACCGAAAAGGGGAAACGCTTTAAACCGGGTGAAGTAGACGAATGGCTGGATTGCGGAAACAAGGAAGTTACCGTGATCACGAATCAGCGCGTTTTAGAGTACGACAAGGAAAAGGGTATTGAGTTGGTCGATCCTTCGGCGAAAGTATTGAACTCAGTAATCATTCCTCCTTGTTACATTGGTAAGGATGTAATTCTGGAAAACTCGGTTGTTGGCCCGCATGTATCCCTTGGAAAAGGGTCCATGGTCACCAACTCAATCATCAAAAACAGCATCCTTCAGCAACATTCCATCATTGTGGATGCAAACCTGAAGGATTCAATGCTCGGCTCGCATTCCAAGTACAAAGGACTGGCAAGAGATTTGAGCTTAAGTGATTATTCAATTATCGGCTAATGAAACTGTTTGTTCCTTTTGTTTTTCTGCTGCTGGTTTTCGCACAATGTCGAACACCAAAGGATTCCAATGTGGTTTCCGCAGCAGACTATCCGTACATCCGTACCTTCCACGAAGCTGTGCGTCTGAAAGCAAAAGGACAATACCGCGAAGCCATTATTGCGTTTGATTCCTGTTACACAGCTCGTCCGACTGACGACGCGGCTGCTTTTGGATTGGCGCAATGCTATTTGTTGTTGAACGATCAGGCAAACGCTTCTAAGTATACCGAAGCGGCTTCTAAACTTGATCCCAGGAATAAATGGTACACGCAGGAATTGGCATATATGTATTACAATCAATCTAAATTTCAGGAATCAGCAAACTGCTTTGAAAAACTGGTGGCGGCTGAACCAAGAAACGTAGACTGGTGGTATGGCTATGCTGAGGTACTGAAGCGTACCGGAAAGTATCAGGCTGCAATTGATGCATACAACAAAATGGAAGATCAAACCGGAACCATTCCGGATTTGGCGATCCAGAAATTCGAATTGTATTTGTTGTTAAAACAGCCGGAAAAAGGAATCCAGGAAATTGACGCTGCCAGAAAAGAGTTTCCGGAAGAACTTTCTCTGATTGGAACAATGGTAGACTATTACTTCGAAACCCGCCAGATGGATAAAGGTCAGGCGATGCTCGAAGAATTGGTGAAGAACGATCCGCAAAACGGCCGCGCATATTTGTTCCTCGGAGAACTTTATGCAAGACAGGGAAAAAAGCAGGAAGCTTATAAGGCTTACAAAGGTGCGTTCAACGGAACCGGAGTTGACATTGATCAGAAAGTGAACGTGCTGCTGTACTTCTACGAAACTCAGCTAACCATTGAACCCGAGGTGTTTGAATTGGCAAATATTCTCGTTAACGATTACCCGAATGATGCAAAGCCGTATTCCATTTTGGGTGATTTGTACCTCCAGAACAAACAGAAAACGGAAGCACTTGATAGCTACAAAAAAGCACTGAAACTTGACGATACAAAGTATGCAATCTGGAATCAGGTATTGTTGATGGAATACGAAAACCGTCAGTTTGATAGCTTGTACAAAGATGCCCGTTTGGCCGCAGCGACTTTTCCATCGATGGTAAATGTTCAGTTGTTGTATACCATTGCCTGTGTTCAGGTTGAACGTTATACCGAAGCAATCGATGCCGCTGAGATCGGTAAAGAATTGGTGGTGAACGATAAGGTATTGGAAGGCGAATTTTATGCTCAGGAAGGCGAGGCATATTTCTTGCAGAAGAACACGCAAAAAGGTGTTGAGTTGTACGAAAAAGCCATGAAAACAGATCCGAGCAATCTGTTGACGAAAAACAATTACGCGACTCGTCTGGCGCTGAACAACATGGAATTGCAAAAAGCACTTGAGTTGATTCAAAGTGTTTCAGCGAAAGCTCCTGAAAGTGGCGCATTCATGGCAACACACGGATTGGTTGAATTGAAACTTGCTCATTATCAGGATGGTTTGTCTCTCCTGAAAAAGGCGAATGAACTGCAACCAAACGATCGAAACTACGTAGAGTACCTCGGTGATGCATATTACTTTACCGGAGACCAGAATAGTGCGGTGGAAATGTGGAAGAAGGCTTTAACACTCGGATGTAAAAACAAAGTACTTGAGAAAAAAATTGCTACGCGAAAATACTTCGACCCAGTTTATTAAATTCCTTTCGCTTATTGGAATTGTCTGTGCACTCTTCAGCTGCAGAGACAGGGAACTTGACCCCAAACCGGAACGTGTAAAAAACAAGAAAACCGAAGAATTGGTTTTGGTATTGGACAGTCTTAAGGAATTGAGACCAAATCATCTGTACACCAAGATTAAAACAACGTATGCCGACACCAATCAAACGGTAAGTTTCAAAACTTCGCTTCGTATTACGAAAGACAGCGCTGTTAGTGCGTTAATTACGAAGGCAAATATTCCGGTTGCACATGCATTGGTTCGTCCGGATTCAGTGTTGATAGGAAACAAATTGCAGAACTGTTTCATTAAAAAAGACCTGAGCTACTTCAAAGAAGCGTTCGGTGTCGACTTTTCCTACAGAGACATTGAGCAATTGATTCTGGGTTTACCGATTGGTTTCGATACCACTCAGACCTATTTCCAGATCAACGACAACGATCAATATATCATATCTTCAAAGAAAAAACATCAGGTAAAACGTGTTCTGAAAGAAGACAAGGACAAGGATCGTGATAAGGAGAAAGACAAAGAGCGCGACAAGGAAAAAGAACGGGAACGCGAACGGGAAGAACGTGAGCGTGAGCGTCACAATCGCAAAGACGATAACGATATCATCATTCAATACTACATCAACGGAAATCTGAGTGCTTTGAATCGCATTTTTATCGATTCGCCTCAGGATACCACAAGCATTAACATTCAGTACCAAACCCGCGACTCCGTTGAGAATTACCTGATTCCACACGATGTCATCATAGAAATTAAGACCCCAAGGAATAACGTTTACATTGAATTGCGTTATGACAAGACAGAGGTCAACAAACCCGAAGAAATTGTTTTCGTAATACCTGAAGATTATGAAGAATGCGGCACACAACAAGAAGAATAACACCATCGCTCCGATAGTATTCGGTTTGGCGTTGTTGATTTCCGGTTCTGCTTTCGGACAGAAGAAGAGCGAACAATTGCAGGCAGAACAGGCAAAATTGGAGAAGAAGCTTTCGAACACGAAATCGTTGCTCGATAAGGTGAAGAAGAATACACAAACCTCCATGAGCGAACTCAAGCTGATCGATTCTCAATACAAAGCGCGGGAAGCACTGGTTCAAAACGTAGACAACCAGATTCGTGGTGCAGAGCTGACATTGGCATCCAAGGGAAATCAGGTGAAGCAGCTGCAGGAACGCATTGCACGATTGAAAGTTCAGTACAAGAAGTTGTTGCTTTATGCTTACAAACACCGTAATCGCTACGGAAAAATGATGTACATCTTCTCAGCGAACAACTACTTCGAAGCAGTAAAACGAAATACCTATTTGAAGAAAATTGCGGAAATTCAGCAAAAACAATTCAAACTGATCCAGCAAAACCAGAAGAGTATTCACCGTGAAATGGGTGAAATTTCAAAGGTGAAAAGCAATCAGGAGGTATTGCTGAAAACAAAAATTCAGGAGAAGGAGCTGATACTTAAAGATAAGCAACTGAAAGAATCCGCGTTGTCCAAACTAAAGAAAGACGAAGGAAAATTACTTGCTGAATTGAAGTCAGCTGAAAAGCAAAAAGCAGAAGTTCAGCGTAAGATCAAGAAGGCGATTGAAGCGGAAATTGCAGCAACAGCAGCAAAAGAGAAGAAGGAAAAAGAAAAAGCAGCTTCCAAAACAAGCAGCTCTGGTTCTTCTACCAAAACGACGGAAAAAACAACGGAGAAAAAGGAAATTGTGATCAGCGAAACGAAAGAAAGCCTTGCGTTGAGCAAGAACTTCGAGTTGAACCGCGGGAAGTTGCCGTGGCCGGTTTTGAAAGGTTCTGTTGTTGAGGCTTATGGAAAGAATCCGCACCCAACGTTGGCAGGTGTTTACACCAACAACAACGGAATCGATATTGGAGCTCCCAAGAATGCCCAGGTTCGTGCGGTATTTGAAGGCGAAGTAACGAGCGTCATCAATATTTCGGGCGCCGGGAAATGTGTAATCATCAAGCACGGGAACTACCGGACGGTGTACAGTAACCTTCAGGAAGCTTATGTTTCCGTGGGAAGTAAAGTTTCTACGAAACAGAGCATTGGTAGTTTGTTGCCGGAATCGGGCAGTGACTTATCGACGGCGCATTTTGAAATTCACCAGGTGGTGGATGGATCGGTGGTACGTTTGAATCCGTCGCTTTGGTTGGCGCAGTAAGGCAATTCCAAACATTGATTTATCTTTTTCCTATTACTTCTTCACGATGGGCCAACCCCCAAAAGTGAAGCTCATCAAGCACTTTTTCAAGCGACAAGCCATGAGTTGTGATGGAATATTCCACCGTTGGCGGAAAGGTTTCATATACTTCCCTTCGGACCAATTTATTTGCTTCCAGACTTTTTAACTCCTTGGAGAGCATCTTATCTGTGATCCCGTTTACCTCACGCGAAAGCTCCCGAAAGCGTTTTGGCTTTTCGGAAAGCGCGAATAAAATCAACAATTTCCACCTTCCTTCAACCGCTTCCAGGGCATCTTTTATGGAAAGCATTGTTTTTGGACAACCACCTTTAGATAGCATTGCTCGTGTTTTTACGTTACTTCCTGTTTGGATAGTGCTATCCAATGGGAAAGTACTATCAAATGGATAGTAAAGGTACATTACTTTGCAGAAAAAAATCAGTTATGACAACAGAACAAAAGAAAATCGATTTCCTGAATATTGGTCTATGGGTAGCACAAATCCTTCTTGCAGTGACATTCGGATGGGCCGCATTCATGAAATTGTTTCAATCCCCGGGTCAACTTGCCGAAATGTGGCCATGGACCGCACAGCACGCAGTCCTTGTAAAAGTTACGGGTGTTATCGATTTACTCGCCGCAATCGGGTTGATCATCCCCGGACTGTTTCGCATTCAACGCAAACTAACGGTTTATGTGGCGTACGGGTCTATACTATTCATGATAGCGGCAACCATTTTTCACACAGTACGGGGAGAAGCCTCACAAACCCCGATTAACATATTCGTTGCAGGAGTTGCCATTTTTATTGTGTGGGGGAGATCGAAAAAGTAGCTGATCGATGTCCTTTGGATCGCTTGCGCGAGGAACATTTACCATCCGATCCTTACTTCATCCCATCAAACTCGCTCATCTTCGGTAACAATCCAACGCTATTATCTTCCTTCGCTGAAAGACTCTTTGACTCCAATAATCCCTTGTTCAGATCGACTGTCAGGCTTGGTACGGTAACGTCAAGCATTCTGTTCTCATTTCTGTTTGTGAATACTGTTTGTACAATTGTCAGCGTATCACGAGTTACTTTGCCGGGTACCTGAATTCCGGGAATGCGCTCAATCACGGTATCGTGAACCACCTGAATTACTTGTGGAGTTTGAGAAACTGAAAACGCAATAGGTTCATCAATCAGGTCAAAACCAACTCTGGATGTATCGCTGTTGCGGAAAATGAAAACTCCGATCAGCAAACATGCTGCGCCAATCAAAACCTGATACAGCGGAACCGATTTCTTCAAAAATGATTTTCCGGAGATGCCGGTCATTGGTAATGGTTCAGGTACATCGTATGTCAATTCCGATGTTGCTCCAATCACCCTGCGTTGCGCAGTATACTCATCTTCAGTGATGTGAGCAAGTACGAAAGCACGTTCGTCCTCACTCAGCGCTTCAAAGGGCTTGGTCTCTAATAGGTCAAACAATCGTTCAATGTGCTCTTCCATATCAATTCAGTTTAAACAAATGTGTTTCAAAACTCGGATCGAAATCCTTGAGGTGTTCTGTGATTTTTCGGGTTGCGTAGAATAACCGCGACTTCACCGTGCCCAATGAAGACTCCGTAATTTCTGCTATTTCATTCAATGAAAAGTGCTCCAGATAGCGAAGCACAAATACTGTTTTGTGGTAATGTTCCAGTTCTTCAATCCCCTTTTCGAGCGCCTGGAGAAACAGTTTTTTCTCCAGTTCGTTTTCGCCAAGAGAACTTTGCTGAGGTAAATCCGGATGCAATTGAACCGTTTTTCCATGATGACGATACGCCGTTTTGCACATGTTCGATGCAATTGCAAACACCCAGGAATAGAACTTCTTTTCCGGATCGAACAAGTGTTTCTTCTCCATGATTTTCAGGAATAATTCCTGCACAAAATCCTGAGCCAGATCAACATCCCTGTTCAGCATTTTAATGAAGTAGCCGAGTAGTTTCTTGCTGTAGCGCGCGTGAAGTTCAACCAACGCATCATGAGAATGATGGTTCATGATCTGAACCATCAACTCCTCATCACTTTGTTGTATAGAACGGTACTTGCTCACTAGCTTTCTTTACTCTTCAATAATCTCCATTACCACACGGAATCCAACTCCCGGATCCGGACCGGAAATATCCAATGATTTGTCGAAGGTACATTCTTCAAAGAGGTTGTACCACGAGCCACCCATTACTTTTCCTTTTGTGCTGGTCATTTCTGCTACATTTCCAAGCGTATTCAAGAAACCCAGCTCGTTCGGGTTGTAGGAATTAACTTTTACTGTATGGAAGCCACCATCGTCAAAAAAGCGTCCCGGGCTGGTCTGAATATTTCCAAGGTAACATCCGGAAGCATTCCTGATCTGATTATTGGGAAACGGAGTTGTTGCTTTTGCGTTACCGGAACCAGCCGCAGTTCTCCATTCCTCAACAGTGGGTAATCGGAAAACAACCTGTGTATACATTCTTTTTCGCTGAAGATTGTATTGCTTTGTTAACCATTCGCAATACGCTTTCGCAGATTCGTAGGATATATTCACAACAGGATAAGTCTCATATGCCGGATGCCAGTGGTACAAATCTACCATAGGATCGTTTCCGGAGAATGGGAATTTCTTCGTCCATTGTGTGGAATCGTAAAGACAAGCGCTGTACTGAGTGTTATTTCCGGAACGTTTCAGGTTTTGCAGAAAGCGATTGTAATCGCCTTGTGATGTTTCATAGCGATCCATGTATACATTTCCGTTCACCTTAATCATGTTCTTTTCCAATTCTTTCAAATCAAGTACCGCGGAAAGCATGGGGATAGGTTTTTCAGTGCTGGAAAGCAATTCAATCACTTCGCTTTGGCGGCCATTTTGTTCTGCAATTTTCAATAACAAGACTTCCAGTTCAGCCATTTTAGCGGTTTCTTCGCTTCGTGCATATTGCTGATACAGTAGAATCATAGACGGCAAATACGTTCCGTTGAATTCCTCGCCTTTCAAATCTCCGATATTGTAGGCAAAAACCTCTTTCAGGTAATCGAGTAAGTAACGTTTCTCATAATTCCTGCGAACCACGCTTTCGTTATCGAAACCACTCGTGCTGTATTTGTAAGCGAGTCCTGTGAGGAAGAGTTTATCGCCATAATCCTCTTCAAAAAGTTCAATGGCCGTTGTAGCGACATAAACAGGACGCTTCCCATTGAAAAAGTGCTCATAAATGGCTTTCGATTTTTCGTGCCATCCTTCAGTAGTTTCATCCGAAGCGGTTATACTCAATGCAGGATAACCCATTTCCTGCAGAAGACGATTTCTATAATCATCTATATGAATCAAACTCGTATTCACAACGGTTACATCTGTTCTGAACTGCTTTGCGGCACTTACAATCCATGCAGAATACGTATCGTTATCTCCACATGTGAACAACACGGCATTTTCATCTAGTTCCGACAGCACGTTGTATCCCCAACTCAGCATGGCTACCGGCATCTCATTTGTCTGAAATAGCTTCGTAGCATACTCTTCGAACTTGGGTTTGTTCCCATCAACCAGATAGCGAATCATCAGATCGTCAAGAATCCGTGGATCATTTGCGTCGATGGCTTCTGCTTTCTTCAGGTTTTCAGCCGGACCGCCAATACCGGTTTCCGAGTAAGCCAGGTAATACGCATCAAAACTGTTGGGCATTGCTTTCTGGACCTCGGTAACGATTTGTGTGCAGAGTGCAATGTACTTTTTCTTTTCATCGGAATTGTGAGCCGAGAGATTACGCAATGCCCGTGAAGCCAGGTAATAATTCAACCAGGCCTCACCGTTTTTGTCGTTCTTATCCAGTTCCGCCTTCCAAAGCTTTAGTTGTTTTTCGTACCACGAAGTTTCTTTTACTTCTTTCGCAATACTATAAACCGTTTCGGGTTTCTCTCTGCCCGTAACGCCATCTGTAACCTGCGAAAAAGAAGTCGAGCAACAAAAAACAGTCAGTCCAATCAATAGTGTTTTCATATGTAAAAATTAAAAAGAAACGCCTTTCGTTTTCAGAGTTATTGAATTAATCCCTTCATCCACTGTATGAATTCCACTTCGTTTACAATGGACCATGAGTGTGGATGCCGTTGACCATTGGATCTGTAACCGGTTTGGAATGTTTGGACAAATTCCGCCTTCGAATTGCCCATTAGATTTAACCGATTAATCAGCTCGGCTGTGACTTCGTAATTGGAATTGTGTACCGTTTGATTTCTATTGACGATTCGCCAGGCAATATCCACGTCATGATAAGTTCTCACGGCCATATTCTTCAGAAAGACCTCATTTTCGCAATAGTTTTTGTTCATGCTGAACGCAGTGAGTTTTGCATATACAGCGATGTTTTCTTTGGGAACGCCATGATCTTCTTTGATGTGCTTCATTGCGCGATTTGCCTCTTCAACCGCGGGTTCGGAATAGTTGTTTTTTGCACTTTCTTCCAGTTGATCCCAAATGACAAAAATGTCTATTGGTGAATCAACCGTGAATACCCCTTTGGGCTGAATCGGAAATTTGTCCGGAAATTCATTACAAAGCTCAACATATCGTAGTGCAATCATGCCTCCAGCTGAAAATCCGCCTAAAACAAAACTATTCGGTTTCACGCTGTACCTTGCGATTACGTCCGTAAGAACTGCTGTCAGATTAGCTTGTGCTGTTGAATCAACGTACAGCTTATTTCCTATTGCGACAAAAACGGTGAGTATGTTATTTGCATAGGCTACATTTTGCAACTTCGTTTCAGGTGGAGTGTCTTCGGGTGTTTGCCCAAATCCCGATAACAGAACCAATACACCTGAAATACTATCTCCGGGAGGAGCAACTGCAAGATAGTGTCCACTGTAAAAATCGTCATGGAGCGTTATTTTCTCCATTGTTTGAGAATGTGCGGTGCTACTGGTCAATAAGATGAGTAGAAGAATAAATACCTTGGTCTGAATTTTCATCGAAGTTTTTAACAGTTCTGACAGGATTACTCAGCCGAAATGAAAAGGTTCAATGGAGGCAGAAATTTTTTGAAAGTCCCTATCTTTGCACCAACATTTTTACATGGGGGTACGGTGCGCCGTTCCCCCTCTCGTGTTTACTCACTTTAGCAATGGAACAACAACAATTTTTACAACTTTTCAAACAACTCAAAGGCTTAGACCAAACCGCTAATCTACTGCAGGAAGCCGAACTCCGCCTGCACTGGAAAGGGCTCATTGGCTCTTCCAAGTCACTGGCTGCTGCTGCTGTCGCCGAGCAAACTCCCGGACATCACATTTTCATTCTCGAAGACAAAGAAGCCGCCGCTTATTTTCTAAACGATCTGGAACAAGTGTACCCGGACAACAAACACGTATTGTTCTATCCGGCTTCGTACAGAACACCTTACCAACTCGAAGAAACCGATAATGCAAATGTTGTTGCACGCGCCGAGGTACTGGAGAAAATAAATAACGGTAAAAATGCCTGGATTGTCACCTATCCGCAAGCGTTGTTTGAACGTGTTCCGACGCAAAAACGCCTGAGCGAAAATACCATGCGTGTGGAAACAGGGAAAACATATTCCATCGATTTCTTTAACGAATTGTTACTGGAATATGGATTTGAGCGTGTGGATTTCGTATACGAACCCGGACAGTTTTCCATCCGTGGTGGAATCGTGGATATTTTCTCCTTCTCGAACGATCACCCGTTCCGTGTAGAGTTCTTCGGTGATGAAGTGGATTCCATACGGACTTTCGACCCGGTTTCTCAACTTTCGATTTCGAAACACACCCATTTTTCCATCGTTCCGAACGTGCAGCAACAATTGATTCTGAATGGAAACGGAACGTTTCTGGAATTTGTGGGGAAACAGGCAACGTTGTGGCTTGCCTCCAACGATTTGGTAAAAGCAGCACTGGAAAAAGATTACGAAAAGGCCGTAAAAGTCTATGATGGACTTCCAAAGAATACCATCAAACATAGTCTTCCGGGAGAGCTGTACATGCATCCTTCGGATTGGAAAGAACAGGTTCAGCGCCATACGATCATTGAATTCGGACCGGAATATAGCTTCAAAGCACAACACACGATCAATTTCGAGATTCAGCACCAACCGACGTTCAATAAAGATTTTGATTTACTGAAAGACGATTTGTCGGCTCGTAAACAGGCCGGCGCACACAACCTGATCTTCTCAAATCAGCCAAAGCAAATCGAGCGTTTGTACCAGATTTTTGAAGATATCGGAGCAGACGTGGAGTTTTCGCCAATGAACATTGCTTTGCACGAAGGGTTCATCATTCCGGCTTTGAAGCTCGTGTGTTACACGGATCACCAGATCTTCGAACGTTACCATCGTTTCAAACTGAAAGAAGGATTCCGTCAGGCGAAGCAAGCGCTGACCCTCAAAGAAATCTACAACCTTCAAAAAGGCGATTATGTTACGCACATCGATCATGGAATCGGACAATTTTCCGGATTGCAAACAATCGATGTAAATGGAAAACCACAGGAAGCCATTCGTTTGGTTTACCGCGATGGTGATGTTCTGTACGTAAGCATTCACTCGTTGCACCGCATTTCGAAGTTTACCGGGAAGGATGGCTCCGTTCCCAAAATGAATAAGCTGGGAACGCAGGCCTGGGCGACATTGAAACAGAAAACGAAGAAGCGCATCAAAGAACTTGCCTTCGATTTGATTCAATTGTACGCGAAACGCAGGTCACAACCGGGATTCGCTTTTATGCCGGACACTTACCTTCAAAACGAGCTGGAAGCGTCGTTCATGTACGAAGACACACCAGATCAGTTGAAAGCTACGCAGGCAGTGAAGGAAGACATGGAAAAACCAATTCCGATGGATCGCCTGGTGTGTGGGGATGTTGGTTTTGGGAAAACCGAAGTAGCGATTCGCGCAGCATTCAAAGCGGTAACGGATTCAAAGCAGGTAGCCATTTTGGTTCCAACAACGATTTTGTGTCACCAGCACTACAGAAGTTTCAGCGAACGTCTGAAGAATTTCCCGTGTAAGGTGGATTACATCAATCGCTTTAAGTCGGCGAAGGAGATTACTGCAACGTTGAAAAAAGTCGAAAGCGGTGAGGTGGATATTTTGGTCGGAACGCACAAAATTGTTGGCGACAAAGTGAAGTTCAAAGATCTTGGACTCATCATCATCGACGAAGAACAGAAGTTCGGAGTTTCCGTGAAAGACAAACTGAAAACGCTCAAAACAACGGTCGATACATTGACTTTAACAGCAACACCGATTCCGAGAACGCTGCAGTTTTCGTTGATGGGTGCCAGAGATTTGAGCATCATCAATACACCACCACCAAACCGTCAACCGGTTCTTACGGAAGTGATTACGTTCAACGAAGAGCAAATCCGCGATGCGATTTCGTATGAGGTAAGTCGCGGTGGGCAAGTCTATTTCATTCACAACCGCCTGGCGAACATTCGCGAAGTGGCAGGAATGATTTCACGTTTGTGTCCCGGAGTTCGTGTGGCAATTGGTCACGGACAGATGGACGGCAAGCAACTGGAGAAAATCATGATGGATTTCATTCAGGGGGAATACGATGTCTTGTTGGCGACAACCATCATTGAATCGGGAATCGATATTTCGAATGCAAATACGATCCTTATCAACGACGCTCATAACTTCGGATTGAGCGACTTGCACCAGTTGCGTGGTCGCGTTGGCCGCTCCAACAAAAAAGGATTCTGTTACCTCATTTCGCAGCCGATGAGCTTATTGACTTCAGAAGCGCGTAAGCGACTGGAAGCATTGGTTCAGTTCTCAGATCTGGGCTCCGGCTTCAACATTGCAATGAAGGATCTGGACATTCGCGGAGCCGGAAACCTGTTGGGGGGTGAACAAAGCGGATTCATTTCTGAAATTGGTTTCGAGATGTACCAGAAGATCCTCAACGAGGCCATGGATGAATTGAAGGAAGAAGAATTCAAAGACCTCTACGACGATCGAAATACAGAGTCTATGGGTGCACACTTCGTGAAAGATTGTGTCTTGGAAACGGACTTCGAGTTGCGCATTCCGGAAGATTACATCAACAATGTGGCCGAGCGTTTGAGCATTTACCAGGAACTGGATAACCTCACTACAACCGAAGAATTGGAAGCACATAAACAACAGTTGATTGATCGATTCGGTCCGTTGCCACGAGTAGTGAAAGAACTGTTCCGTTCCTTTGAATTGCGTTGGCTGGCAGAGCAAATCGGTTTTGAAAAACTGGTCATCAAGCAAGGTGCAATGATCGGATACTTTGTCGCGAATCCGCAATCAAAATATTACGATTCTCCGGTCTTCACGCAGGTGTTGAACTATGTTCAAACCGTTCCAAAGGACTGCAAAATGAACGAGAAAAACGATCGTCTGCGTTTGGTGTACAGCAAAGTGATGAACATGGATCAGGCGTTTGAACGCCTGGAGGAGATTGTGGCTTAACATAGTTTCCAGATAAGACCAATGTTACAACTCTCGATTTTGCCACGAACCTGCCTATCGGCAGACAGGTGCAGGAATTTTTGCTCGCTTAACAGGCTCGCTGTGCTCCGTTAGGAGGCACTAAAATTTGTGCATCTGTTGGAAATCCCCCTTCTTTCCACCAAGTTTTTAAAAGAGCAGACAAAGACAACCGGAATATTTTTCTTCCATTATTGTTTACCTTTCCGAATTATCGGCACAACCTGAAAAAAGAACAATGCAACATTCCATTCAGAAAGAGATCAATCTTCTGTATAAACAGTTCAAGGAAGTCAAAGGGCTTTTGCGAACCCTGGGTTGTGATTCGGTAACTGCCGAAGATATTTTTCAGGAAGCACTCATTATTTACCTGCGCCGGAAAGAAGAACCAGGTTTCGAGTTTACCCAGGATCCAATCTATTACATCAAGAATACCTGCAAGTACTTGTGGTTTTCGCAATCCAGAAAAGCGCAAAAAATGCCGTCTTCAGATCTCAGTGAAGACATTGGCGAAGCGGAAAGCAACTGGATTGAAAAGGAAATCCACTTCAAGGCACTGGAAAAAGCACTAACACGAATCGATGAAAAGTGTCGCGAGTTATTGCACCTGTTTTACGGCTTGGGCTGGAACATGGTGGATATTGCGAAAAAGATTGGTCTCCGCAACGACAAAGTAGCCAAAGCACAGAAGTATCGCTGTATTCAGAAAGCCAAAGAGTTGGTACAGGAAGTTCAGATGGATGTTGAATCAATCGTGTTGTAGCCATGGAGACAAACTGGAATCAATTGATTGAACGTTTTCTGAACGGAGAACTTTCACCAGAAGGAAAGGCAGCGTTTGAAAAAGAGCTTGAAGTCAATAAAGCGTTGCAACAGGAACTTGAACTGCATCAACTCACGCAAACACTCATAAAAAGAGCTGCTCTGCGCGACATGGTGGTCAAAGGTGGAAAAACCTTTCACCTGAAGCAGAAATTATTCAAGGCGGGAATTGTACTGGCGGTTGCAGCTGCCGTAGCCACAGCGGTGGTGTTGTTGAGCAAAACAAACTCAAATCTAACCGAACATGGGGAGCGGGAAGAACGTATCGAGCAATCGCTGCTGAACAAAATGAACAAAGAACTGCAATTTGAGAATATTGATCCCCAGTACTTCAAGTTTACCGGATTGGACGATGTTTTCCTTTCTGAAACGGGAGTTTTGTTGAGCATTACTGATCAATCGTTTTTGTTGAACGGAAAACCATATTCGGGCGAAGCGATTGTTCAGTGGCAGGAAGCACAAACAGCAGCTGAGATCATTAAAGCCGGATTGAGTACGGTATCGGGCGACAAATTGCTGGAAACGCAGGGAATGTTCAGTTTGAATGCATTCACTCCGGAAGGAAAGAAACTCGAGCTTTCAAAAACCGGAGTTTACGTTCAGGTTCCTGTTGATGAGTTGAAGAAAGACATGATGATCTTTCAGGGCGTGAAGGGTGAAAATGGAAACATCGACTGGCAAAATCCTACCAAACCGGAACGACTTCCCAAGCCAAAAAGCATGGCAGAAATCGACCTATATCCACCGAACTACGAACCGAAGCTGAACGAATTGAAATGGTTTAAAGAAAAGACCAGGCGGGATAGTTTGTACTTGAGTTTTGATGAGCGGATTGGAAGCGTTCAAAAGGACTCCCTTTCGGGTGGTACACAGCATAATCTGAATTCTGTGATTTCAACGTTTGGATATGATAAAAAGAAGCGAATGCCATTCTTTGGTGAATATGATTCTGTTACAGCAAATTATATTTCAACCGCAGGATCTAATGAAGATCTTGGAGAAATGCTGTTTGTTCTAAAATGTGCAACTTGCCATAGTGCACATGAGGAAGGAACAGGTCCAAAACTATTTAATGTGCGAGATAAATGGATTACTGGAGGAGCAAAGGGAGGCTCTATTTACCAATGGGTGGCGGATTGGACAAAAGCTGCAAATGCTGACACATATGTAAGCAATAACATTACACGCTTACGTCCAACTGCAATGCCAACTTTTCCTGAACTTGAAGGCAAAACCAAGGAAATCGACGCTATTTTCGATTATATCGATTGTTTACCTTTTCCTACGGAAACAAAACCGGAAAAACCCCATGTTCCACCATCTAAAGTACTGGCGATTTGGAATACCAGGTTCGATGGAACCATTCTCGCCACGCAAGATTTCGAATACCGTATGAAAGCCATCCATGGAACTTGTGATGAAAAAGTATTTGATGTTTACTCGCGCAACCTCAATCAACCACTCTGGAAGCTTGATGAAAAAGTAGTGAAAATGGGTTATCCTGAATTTCAACGGTTTGCCGATGAACACGTTGGGAAACTTGAAATAAGTGACGCGCATCAAAAAAATATGGAAAGGTTTTATGAAGAAGCGATTCGAACCATCCGTGCACGTGGGAAAGAAGAAATGGAAGTCGCACTGAAAAAAGAAAGTGAGTGGGATGAGTCGATGCGGATAGAACGTAACAAAGAAGTGCTGCGTCGTGGAATGCGTACTGAGGTAAATAACTCTGAAGAAGCCGATTTCAATTTGAAATATTTATCTGCGCAAATGGGTACAACATTAGGGTTTGCGATAACTGCTGAATCATTTAACAATGTACCACAGGACTCTAAAACTTCCGCATTACCGAAGCAAACGTTACCGATTGTGGTGAACATCGACCGTTTAACGCCAACGTTGCTTTCATCTCGTCAATCGTTAGTCGTTAAGAACCTAGAAAAGGACAAGCAGGTAACATTGATGTATGCTGATTTCAATGTTAAAGTTGGATCGTACGGTCAATACGACCGTTTGTACTTCTACCTGATGCCTGATAAATTAAACAGCTATCAGCGTTTGGACTTAACGAATGGTCATTTAACATACTCACTGAATAGCGCCGTTTCCTATGATGGAGTGCTGGTTGGAATCAATGAAAAGGGATTCTTCCTAAAGGAATTGAAGTCAATGAAATCAACTGATTATGGTACGCTAATTTTGAGCGCCGTTTCAGAATCCGAATTTGAAAAACGGATCAATACATTGAATTCCGGCAGGAGTTCATCTTCGATGGAAATTCAATCTGAATTGACATGGTTATTCAAAGAAAAAGAAAACTACGTTGTTCAAAAGAAACGGAGAGAAAATGATGCATTCAGAGCAAAGATTCTCCCCACAATTTATTCCTGTAAAAACAAACAGGGTAGTTCCGAACAGCGAGGAGTAGCAGCTGTTTTCGATGAATTGGAAGAGGAAATTGATCCGTCGCCAGAAATTCCGGCGGTGTTTCCGGGTGGAATGGCGGCTCTTAGGAATTTTATTATTACTAATGTTCTACTTCCGGAAGATGTTGGTGGTGAGGTGGCAGGATCAAAGGTTACCTTGCAATTGACAGTCGAGACCAACGGCCGTGTTAGCGAAGTGAAGGTAATTAAAAAATCCTCTAATTGCCCTGAGTGTGACGCAGAGGCTGTTCGCTTGATAGGTCTTCTACCGGACTTTTCTCCCGCAACCAATAACGGCGTACCGGTACGTTCTTATTTTAAGATTCCGGTACAATTTAACGTAAAATAAATCCTCCCCCTGGCCCCCTCCAAAGGGGGAAAGGGGGCTGCTCTTCCCAAAAAATCGCTCAAAGTTCCTCTTCTATCTTCACTTAAGTGATATAAAGTCTTACTCCAACAGGAGATGCAAAAGTATTTCCCCTTTGGAGGCACGGCAGTGATTAAGTAACCAGCCGTATTCTCGGTACGCTCGTTCCTCGCTACTCGAATTGACGGCTGAGTTCGTGAGATCCGGGCGTAGGTGCCGTCAGTTCGAGTGTCCCGACGTTTAGTCGGGATGTATCGAGAACAGGCACCGGGTATGGAACCAACAAAAAAGCCCCGGCAAATCACCAGGGCTTTCACGTATCTATTTGTCGTTTTACACCACCATGTTTACAATTTTGCCCGGAACAACAATCACTTTTTTCGGTGCTTTGCCCTCCAGCCATTTTTGCGTTTCTTCCATGGCCATTACCGCTTCTTCTACTTCTTTAGCAGAGAATGCTGTTGGTAATTCAGCGTTAAATCGCATTTTTCCATTGAAACTTACCGGATACTTGATGTTTGCTTCTACCAGCATATCCGGATTGAACGCCGGGAATTTCGCTGTTGAAACTGTTCCTTTTGCATTCCCCAACGCTTCCCACAGCTCTTCCGCTGCATGCGGAGCGTATGGCGCCAATAGAATCACCACTGGTTCCAACACTTCTTTCGAGGTACATTTCTGATCCGTCAGTTCGTTCACACAGATCATCAGGTTCGAAACGTTCGTGTTGAACGAGAAACGCTCCAAATCGTCTTCCACTTTCTTGATGGTTTTGTGAAGCGTTTTTAATGACTCCTTGCTTGCAGGAGTATTCCTAACAATCACGTTTCCTTCATTATAGAACAAACGCCAAAGCTTGCGGAGGAAGTTGTGAACTCCATTGATTCCCTTGGTATCCCAGGGTTTGGTTTGCTCCAACGGACCAAGGAACATCTCGTACATGCGCAATGTATCCGCACCGAATTTTTCTACGAGTTCGTCTGGTGTTTGTACGTTGAACTTCGACTTCGACATTTTTTCTACCTCGGAGCCACAAACATATGTTCCGTCATCTTCCAGAATGAACTCGGCATTTGCAAATTCGGGACGCCACGCCTTGAACGCCTCGATGTCCAGTTTGTCGTTATCTACCAAAGAAATATCTACGTGAATGGGAACAACCGTTTTACCTTCTTTCTTGGAAAAAGTAACATAAGTCTTATTGTCCTCCAAACGGTAAACAAAACTACTTCTCCCCAAAATCATCCCCTGGTTGATCATTTTCTTAAACGGTTCATCAAAGGAGATGTACCCCATGTCAAACAGGAATTTCGTCCAGAAGCGGGAATACAGCAAGTGTCCGGTTGCGTGCTCAGAACCACCGATGTACAAATCCACCTGATTCCAGTAATCCGCTTTCTCTTTCGAAACGAATGCCTGCTCGTTGTGCGGATCCATGTAGCGGAGGAAGTAGAACGAGCTTCCCGCCCAACCCGGCATGGTGTTGAATTCCATGCGGTCGCCTTCGGAGTATTTCCACGCACTTTTCTCTGCGCGTGCTAATGGCGGCTCACCGTCTTCAGTCGGCAGGTATTTGTCTACCTCCGGTAGTTCGATTGGCAAATGCGAATCGTCCACGAGGTACGGGATGTCGTTTTTATAATACACCGGGAATGGTTCTCCCCAATAGCGCTGACGCGAGAAAATCGCATCGCGCAGACGGTAATTCGTTTTTCCTTTTCCAAGTCCGTCCGCTTCGATTTTAGCAATAGCCGTTTTCATCGCTTCCTTCACGGAAAGTCCGGTAAGGAATCCGGAATCGGTGATAATTCCTTCTTTTTCGGAATAGGCCGCTTCGGATACGTCAATGTCCTTGAAAATGTTCTTGATCGGAATGTTAAAATGCGTTGCAAAATCCCAGTCGCGCTGATCGCCGCAAGGAACGGCCATCACTGCACCGGTTCCGTAGGATGCCAATACGTAGTCTCCGATCCAAACCGGAATTTGCTCACCCGAGAACGGATGAACAGCGTAAGCTCCGGTAAATTGCCCGGTGATGTTTTTTACGTCTGCCTGACGGTCGCGTTCCGACTTCAGCGAAGCCGCAGTTTTGTATGCTTCAACTTGTGCTTTGTATTCGTCAGTTGTGATCTCATCTACCAACGGATGCTCCGGTGCAAGCACCATAAAGGAAACTCCGAAAATGGTGTCAGGACGGGTAGTGAAGACTTCGATACGATGCTCCGACGTATCCTCCCCCTCGATCCCCCTCCAAAGGGGGAAGCTAACCGATGCTCCGACAGATTTTCCGATCCAGTTGCGCTGCATGTCTTTTACTGCGTCAGTCCAATCAACGGTTTCTAGTCCGGTCAATAAACGCTCTGCATATGCTTTAATACGCATCGACCACTGGCGCATCAGTTTTTGTTCCACCGGGTGACCACCTCGCTCGGAAAGTCCGTTGATCACTTCATCGTTTGCCAATACAGTTCCCAAAGCCGGACACCAGTTCACCCACGAATCAGCCAGGTAAGCCAGGCGGTATCCCATGAGAATATCCGATTGTTCTTTTTCAGAAAACCCTTTCCAGTCCTGGGCTGTAAACGAATTAGTTAATTCACTAATTGCTTCAACATTTTGATTTCCATTCGCCTCAAATTCCGCTATAAGCGTATCGATGTGCTCCGCTTTATCGCTTTTTACATTGTACCAGGAATCAAAGATTTGCTTGAAAATCCACTGTGTCCATTTGTAATATTCCGGTGATGAAGTACGTACTTCACGGTCCCAATCGAAGGAGAAACCGATTTTATCCAATTGGTCACGGTAGCGAGCAATGTTTTGCTCTGTTGTAATTGCGGGATGCTGTCCGGTCTGAATAGCGTACTGCTCAGCCGGAAGTCCGAATGAATCGTAACCCATCGGGTGAAGCACATTGTAACCTCTCAGGCGCTTGTATCGAGCATAGATATCGGACGCAATGTAACCGAGTGGGTGACCAACGTGCAGACCCGCTCCGGATGGGTACGGAAACATGTCTAACACATAAAATTTGGGTTTCGCGCTGTTGTCTTCAGCCGCGAAGGTTTTGTGATCTGCCCAGTGTTTACGCCATTTGCGTTCGATTTCTATAAAATTGTATTCCATGATAGTTGCGCGCTTTAAAGCACCGCGAAGATAGGGATTTGTTACGAGTTAGAACCCGTGCCCCTTGTTCTCGATACTGCCTTCTTCGTCGGCAACTCGAACTGACGGGGCTCACTTCTTCGATGTCAGTCGGGTACCCGGGCATTTCGGCTGGGGAGTTGAATGTCAGTTCGAGTCGTTCCGACTGAAACGAAGTGGAACGTCGGAGATGTTTCAAGAACTGACTCCTATTTAAAAAATTATTGTAAATTGTAACCGAATTGAAAGAAACTACTTATTAAAACAAAAACACTTATGAGAATGCGCACATCCATTTTGACACTTAGTTTGAGTTTATTGTTTATTCTGCCATTTGCAAGTAATGCTGCGCAGTCAGGTGAGATGGGAACCACCATTTCGAAAGGAAAGGAAGTATCAAAAGACTTCCGTCCGAAGAAAAAGAAAAAGAAAAAACACGGAGGAGGTTGCGAAGCTTACGGAAGATTTGCATCAACTTCAGCGAGATAAAAGAACTTAAGATGATACCTAAGCACAGTTTTTTACAAGCTGTGCTTTTTTATTTCCCCCTTCCTTCGAAAAACGTATTTTTAGATCATGATACTTCGGGCAATTTATTCCTGCATCCTCTTTCTTTTGTTTGCTGTCACTTTCTCTTCGGCACATGCGGCCAACGGAGATGAGGGCGCATTGAAAAGAGCCTATCAAAAGGAAAAAGACCCAACCAAGCGCTACTATTATCAGTTGGAACTCGGACGGTATTACCTCAGAAACGATGTGGAAAAGGCCGACTCAATTCGTTCCAATTTATTGGCTTCCAGTCGACAGGAAGATGATTCTGCACGTTTTCAGGCTTTGCTGTTCGACCTTCAGATTGAGCAGTTGAACGGAAATCAAAGTGCATACTATACCAAGATTATAGAACTTACGCCTTTTTTGAATCGCCTGAAATCAACGAGTTCTAAGGTAACCGTCTACCACTTACTGGCTGAATATCATATCTCTTTGAGAGAATTTCCGCAAGCCGAAGTGTATTTGGACGAAGCTTCCAAGCTTGCAAGAAAATCCAGAAACTACGAATGCATCGGGGAGAACAATAAACTCTATGCCCAGCTTGAACAGGAAAAGAACAACAAAACGCGTGCATTGAATTATGTGGAGCAGGCTATCGCGTATGCACGACGTTCTCCCAATAAATCCTTGCTTGCTTCCTGTGTGAATACTCAGGCAAAAATCTATAGCTATTTCGGTCAGATCGAATTGAGCGTTTCCAAGAACATGATTGCCCTTCAGTTGGCAAAAGAGGCAAACGACTTCCCGAAAGTGGTGGATTACCTCCTCGAAATGGGAGAAGCACAGGTGATCATCTACAATTATGCGGATGCTGACAAATGGTTTACTCAGGCACTTGAAACAGCAGAACGCATCAACGATAACCGCTTAGTGGGACTTACGTTGGCGAATCTTGGAATGGTAAACCTTGCAAAAAAGGATTACCCGAAGGCAATTACGCAGTTGAATCGCGCCATCAACATCCTCGAAGAGTTCAACGATCTGGATGGTCTTGGAAAGGCGCACATGTTGTTAGGAAACGTTTTTCGTGAGAAAGAACGTTACAATGAAGCGCTGCGTTACTACAACCAGGCGCTGGTTTATTTCGAATCATCAGCAAACCGTGCAGAAATTGCATCGGTGTATCACCTTGTAGGAACGGTCTTCGAAAAGCAGAAAAAATATGCCAATGCGTTGAACTACCTGAAACGTTCGGTAGAGATTCGGTCTCAATTCGGTTACAAAGGAGCCATTTATCCGTCTTATCGTGCCATTGCGGAGGTTTACAAGAAAACCGGTGATATCAAGCAGGCCTATTATTACCTTGAATTGTATTCCAATTACATGGATAGTTCGAAGGTAATTGAGGTAGGGACGAAGATTGCGGAAATTTCGGAGTTGTATCGTGCCGAACAGAGGGAACGACTCATTGCTGTTCAGCAGGATTCCATTGAACTTCAGAACAAGCAAAAGGAAAATGCCGAACTGCGAAGTATCTTTCAGACCTATATTATTATTGGCTTCTTATTGCTCCTGGTTTTCGGGGCGATTATTCTGTATTCGCGATGGAAGCAACGTGAAATCAAGCAGCAGCAAAAAGAAGCGGAAATGAATCAGGTGTTGTTGCGTTCGCAAATGAATCCACATTTCGTCTTTAACGCGATGTCGGTGATTCAAAGCTACATCTACGAAAACGATACGAAGAACTCTACAAAATTCCTGGTCAATTTCTCCAAGCTGATGCGACTGATTTTGGAGAACTCCTCCAAGGAGTTTATCTCGTTGAGTACTGAAATAGATATCCTTAACAAGTATTTGGAAACGCAGAAACTACGTTTTGTGGACCGTTTTGAATACCAGGTAAACGTTGACGAAGAGCTGTTGGAACAAGGCGTTGTGATTCCGCCGATGATTACGCAGCCGTTCATTGAGAATGCATTGGAGCATGGTCAGTTGCACACCATTGACGGAGGGTTTATTCATGTAGACATTTCAAAAGACAATGAACTCCTTCGGATTGTGATTACCGACAACGGAGTTGGACGAAAGGGATCGGAGCAAAACAAGAAGAGTCGTGCTCACAAGAGTATGGCGATGAAGATCACCCAGGACCGTATCGATAACCTCAGTTACAAATACCGCATTCAGGGTCGAATGGAGATCGATGATTACAATAAAGAACTGCAGACCGGAACAGTGGTAAACATCTACCTTCCGTTCAAAACGGATCAGGTATTAAGCGCTGAAAATCAATCCGTAGCAATTTAGAAATGACGAAAGGCGTATCGTCGTTACCAATAAAACACTATCTTTCAATCCGAAAACTGGAAAACATGAAAAAAGCCTTAATCATTGACGACGAACAACGTACAAGGGAACTGATTGCTAAGATGATCGAATCATTCGACATGGACATTCAGGCTATCCCGCGTGGAGAAAACGTAAAATCCGGATTAGAGGCAATCGCTGAAGTTCAACCGGATCTGGTGTTTTTGGACATTCAGATGCCAGACGGTACCGGATTTGACTTATTGAAAGCTGTTCCGGAGAAAAACTTCGAAGTCATTTTCATTACTGCACATGAAGAGTTTGCAATTAAAGCAATCAAGTTTTCAGCACTCGACTACATCCTCAAACCTGTAGACCCGGAAGAATTGCGAGCTGCCGTTGAACGCGCATTGGAAGCAATGGATGAGGAGAAATCCGAGCCACAGTTTGAAGCATTGCAAAATAACATCCAGCCGAGCCAGAAACGGAGATTGGTTTTGAAAACCCAGGAAAGCGTTCACGTGGTTGATTTGGATCAGATCATCCGCTGTGAGGCAGACCGCAACTACACGAGCTTCTTCCTGAAAGAAGGAAAAAAGATTTTGGTGTCGCGCACCCTTAAAGATTACGAGACATTACTTACGGGACATAACTTTTTGCGCGTGCAGCAATCGCACCTTATCAACCTGAATTACGTCGACAGATACGACAAAGGAAATGGAGGAGCTGTTGTCATGAAAGACGGCAGCGAGGTGCCTCTATCCCCCGCAAAACGGGATGTTTTCTTCCAAATACTAGAGAATTTATAGCCTCCGTTCAATACTGGGCTATAAATATTCATTCTAACGTCACAAATATTCATTCTGGAGTAGCTCTCTTAAATGCATTACTAACTTAGTGAATGGAAATAAGGAGATGAATCAGGTTGTTTTCTGTGTTAGGTGAGGTTAAAACGGAAAACACTGCAATTGGAGAGGCAGTTTTTTCATTTTCTAGTTTTATTGAAGAGTATACAGTTCTATCCCGTAATGAGCTTTACCGATATAAAACACTGAGAACAACCTGATTTCATTTTATAGTTTGTTTTGCACTACTCTTATCACACATACACAAACTAAAACACTACTAAACAAAAAAGTCTCTCGGCACTACACGAGAGACTTTTTTCATTTTTAGCAACAACCTTACGTTTTCATCTATCAACAAAAAGCCGTTTATATTTTTTTATTCAGAATTGGTCGAAATCGACGAATGAGTTAAATCAATTCATTTAAATTTGCTCGAAAATGCAGTAATGAGTCACCCGGATTTTGTAGAGATAGAAAAAGAGAGTGTTGCAAGCTTGCACTTCCCGCATGAGGAGGTATTGGAAAGCGATGCAAAATTGAAAGAAAGAAGCGTTGCGGTTCAACGTGCAATTACTCTTGGAAATCTTGAACATCAGAAGGTTAAGATTTATTTCGCCGATGATGAGGGGCAGAAAATGGTACACACTACCATTTGGGCGGTAACCGATACTGCTATTGTTTTGAAACAAAATGTTATTTTGCCCATTAATAGAATCATCAATCTAGAAATATAAGAGCATGTCAAAGAAAAAAACGATAATCAGTTACGAAAAGCTCACCATTGATCAGAAGAAGCAATTGCTGATGGCTTTTCCTGAAGGGTTTGCCGGTGAAACGACGAAAATGACAAATCCGATTACCGGTGAAGTATTCGATTCGCTTCTTTGGGAGACCGATGAGGTAATCTACCTGGTAAAACTTCCGAAATTGAAAGCAAAATCTCCATCTGTTGATGATGACGATGATGATGAAGATGTAGCAGATGACATGGACAAATTCGATGGAGGTGACGAAGACGATGACATGAACGATGACGAAGAAGAAGATAATTACGGCGACGACTCATCGGATGATGACGGTGATGACGAAGACGAGGATTAAGTAGGTATACTCCTTACACAATACTATAACAATGGGCGTCCCGGATATCCGGGACGCCTTTTTTTGTTGTCAGTTGCCGGTATAAACCAGGTAATACCCCGTTTTAGGTACTGAATCTACTGCGTACCCGGTATTGTTTAGACTCTTTCTAAATAATAGTTTTGCCCTGTTTTTAGGAAATCAGGCGTGAAAAAACTCTTTTATCTTCTTTTTGTTCTGCTAAGCACCACTATATGGGCGCAGAAAGGTGAGATTACCGGTGTTGTAACCGACGAATCGGAACCTGTGGCTTTTGCAACAGTTACTATTAATGATTCGGTATTCACTGCAACCAGCGACGAGAAAGGAAGGTTCCGTATAACAGAGGTTCCTTATGGAAAATACCACCTGAGCATTCTCGGAAACGAACACGAGCCGTACCAGCAAATCATTCACCTGAATCAGTCGAAACTCGATCTGGGAAAAATCAAAATAAAACCGAATGTTGGTCTGGAGGAAGTAGTGATTCTTGCGCAATCAAAAGTGCAACAGGTGAAGGAACAACCGTTCGCTGTCGAATCCATAGATATGAAACCTTTGCAAAACCGAAACCTGAACGTGAACCAGGTTTTGAACCAATCTACCGGCGTAAGAATCCGGGAAACCGGTGGTTTGGGGTCCGATTTTGTGTTCTCTCTGAGTGGGTTTACCGGAAATCAGGTACGCTTTTTTGTAGACGGTCTACCAACCGAAGTGCTTGGATCTGCATACAACATCAATAGTATTCCGGTGAATAACGTGGAGCGTATAGAAATCTACAAAGGAGTCGTTCCGATACATCTTGGTTCAGATGTACTGGGCGGTGCGGTGAATATCGTTACCAACAATTCGCTGAAAAGTTACCTGGATGTTTCCTACGGCTTTGGTTCGTTCAATACACACCAGTCGAGTATTGTTGGACGCTACGCCTTCAAAAATGGATTCCTGGTGAATGCCAGCGCGTTCTACAATTATTCCGACAATAGCTTCAAAATTGCAACCTACCTCTACGATAAAGAATCCGGGAAAAAGGATGAGTTTGAAACCAATGTAAAACGTTTCAACGATGCGTTCAAATCTGCTACCGGTAACATGGAATTTGGAATTGTAAACAAGCGTTTCGCAGACAGGTTGATGTTCGGACTCATCGCAACAACCAACTACAAGGAAATTCAGAATGGCGCGAACATGACAGTTGTGGCCGGCGATGTTTATACAACTGAGAAGGGATTCATTCCAACATTGAAATTCGAGAAAAGTAACTTTCTGGTAAAGAACCTCAGTTTGAAGATCTCAGCATTATACAGCAATATTCGGCAACAAAATGTAGACACCAGCTCACGCGAATACGACTGGACCGGAGCGTACGTCTACAAAACACTCAGTAATTATTCCGGTGAGTTGAACTGGTACAAAACCATGTTCACCTTCACAGATCAGAATACCTTCGGAATGTCTACCCTGAGCTACAAACCTGGTCGAAACCATACCTTCACCCTGAACAATACCTTTTCCCGAATGGAGCGCGTAGGCTCGGATCCGATCAAAATGGCACCCATTCCTTACGATGATCCGAACATCCTGAGTAAAAACTTTCTGGGATTGTCTTACCAGGCAAAATTCCTGAATGATAAACTCACTGCGACCGCTTTCGGGAAGTTGTTCAATATGAGCTCTCTGCTTTACAAAGAAGTCTACCTAGAGGAAGAAGATGAGAATGTAATCCAACGATCGGAAAACACGCAACAATTGCCGGGCTTCGGGGCAGCTGCGAGTTATTTTGTGTTGAGTTACGTTCAGCTGAAAGCTTCCTATGAAAACACCTATCGTTTGCCGGAAGGTTACGAATTGTTCGGTGATGGATTGTTGTTGCTTGCTAATCCGGATTTGGTGCCCGAAAAGAGTCAGAATTTCAACACCGGGTTCCTTTTCGGGAAGCGTTTCTTTAAAGATCATCTGTTGAATCTCGAATTCAATTACCTGTATCGTCTTCCGACGAATCTGATTCGCTCGGTGGCAATGGGAGTTACGTCACAGTACCAAAACCTCGGAAACGCTGAAATTCACTGCTTCGAAAGCTCCGTTACCTACAAGTATAAACGGTGGTTGAGCCTGGAGTGGAACGGAACACTTCAGAACATCCGTAACACAGCGCTAAAGACGAACGGCGAGCCGGATTTACTCTATGGTGACCGTTTACCAAATACGCCTTACCTGTTCAGCAATGCTGCAGTATCAATTACAACCAAACCCTACGGAAAGTCAAAATCGGTTTTCGGTTTTAGCTGGAATGCTTCATTCATTGAAGAATTTTACCTGAAATGGGAAAGCCAGGGAAGTGCAGATTCAAAATTCGTGATTCCGCGTCAGTTGGTGAATAATGCAGCGTTCACCTATTCATCGCACAATGGACGCTACAACGTTTCCGTGGCTTGCATGAATGTGTTCGATGCGCGCTGCTACGACAATTTCCGCATCCAAAAACCCGGACGAAGCTTTAACATCAAGCTGCGCTACTACCTCTCAAAATAAATTCAATAAAATAGAAGTAAAATGACGATTAAGTACACCTTATTTATTGCAGTTGTCGTGTTAGGAGCTGGAATAATTTCATGTAAAAAGAAGAAGAAAACCGAGGAAGAACCGGGCATTGCATCGGGTTATTTTGTCGGATTGAAAACGGAAAGCAACGGCTCTGAGGCAGAATATGTTTTGACAACTGCCGACCTGATGTCAGGAACCATTTCCGCCAACGGAATCGGAACGGAGCAAATGGGGTGGATGTATTACCACAGAACTTCCGGAGGAAAATACCTTGCAATGGACTATACCAACAACATTTGCACAGGGTACACACTTACTGACGGCGCGATTACAGAGTCGGGAAGCTTTATTTTCGACCGCCTGGATGTCATCAATAACCTTCCGAATGGAAACGTGATCAGCATTGGTGCTCCGTGGGGTGGAGGTTCGTACAACACAAAAATCCAGACCATCAATCCAGCATCAATGGCAATTACAAACACCGTTGAACATCCGTTGTACACATTGTATGACGACACAATGGCACAATTAAACATGTGGCCGACCCATACCTTTGTTGAGGGAGATAAATTGTACGTTTCGTTCTATCCGCTTCACGGTTCATCCTGGACAACAGAGCGTACCGATACGGCGTACATCAGCGTGTTCTCATACCCCGGAATGGTCTACCAGACTACGTTCAAGGATTCAAGAACCAGTCCGATCGGTTATTACGGAGGTTCACCGTGCATTCTGACAGATGAAAACGGAGATCATTACACGCTTTCAACTTCGTCTTTGGCAGCAGGATTTACTCAAAGCACAAAACCTTCCGGAATTCTGAAATTCGGTGCAGGTGCAACACAGTTTGATGCATCGTACTTCTTCAACATTGAAAACCTCGGATACCGTTTGTTAACCGGAACATATGTTGGAAACGGGAAAGCAGTGGTGCGCGTGGTTCCTGTGGCTAATGATGCAGCAATGTGGGGAGCGTTTTCGGTAGACAACCCGATTTGTAAAATCGCGGTGGTTGATTTGTACAGTCAAACGTTCACCATCGTTAATGATGTTCCACTTCACGGCGGGCAGTATTTCACTCCGTTCCTGGTGGAAGACGGAAAGGTGTATGTTTCTGTTAACAACGGTACAACGGCTCATATTTACCGCGTAAATCCTGCAAATGCAACCGCTACTCAGGGAGCGTTGATTGATGGAAACCAATTGCAGTGTTTCTACAAATTCTAAAGTAACCCTATCACGAAAAATAGAAAACGCCATTCGGATTTCCCGAATGGCGTTTTTCATGTTCGGATAATTCACAAATTTCCGTGTAATAATCTGTTCTCTTATCAGTTGTTTTCCGAAAGCGCTGCTTATTTTTGAGTGTGGAAGAACGACAACAAATAGAACAAACCAGTAGTAAGAAAAAGTGGCTCAAACGATTGGGTGTAGCCGGTTTTCTGTTCTTCCTGATTAAAGGTCTTGCCTGGATCGCAGTGAGCATTTTCGCATGGAAAGGATGTTCGGGGTAGACTACAATTGAACGAGCTTTTTACACACTTCCAGTAGCTCTTCGTATTCCGTTCCGTTTACCTTTTGGGCTAGTTCCCCGATGAGCATGGGTGAACAGGTTCCTTTGAATGGACTGTTGCGTAGTTCCAATGCCAGCGCGGCAGAAAGTACCAGCGATGGATTTTCGGTCAGTGGTGTTTGCTGGTTCACATGAAAGGATTTTTCGATGCTCGTCTGTGCGTCTCTGGGTTTATAACGAAGCAATACGGCAGCAATATCGTCCGCTTGATAAACAACAGTATCTGACTTACTTTCCGTTGTAAGGTCTGTCCCCGGTTCGATTTCATATAACGCCACAACCTGATGCCCCACGCCAACTTCGCCACCATCCTTCGTGTCATCTTTGAAATCCTGGCTTGGCATAAGGCGGTTTTCGTATCCAAGCAAGCGGTATTCTTTCACCAATTCCGGGTTGAACTGAACGTCAAGTTTTACATCACGTGCAACCGTCAACAGGTTTCCGATATTTTTCACGAGTACCTCATCTGCGTCATGAAGATCTTTGATGTAGAAATGGTTCCCGTCGCCTTTGTCCGAAAGTGTTTCCAAAATATCGTTTCGGTAATTTCCCATGCCCACCCCAAGTGCGGTGAGGTAGATTCCTTTTCCACGTTGAGTTGAAATGTATTGTTCCAGTTCCTGAGGATTTGAAATCCCGACATTGAAATCACCATCTGTTGCCAGAATAACACGGTTGTTAGCCTGAGGATCGTACATTTCCGTGGCAAGATCATAGGCCATTTTCAGACCACCACTTCCGTTTGTTGAGCCACCGGCACCTAATTGATCGATTGCGGCTTTGATCGTTGCTTTTTGATCTCCGTTGGTCGGATACAATGCCACGGTCTCGTAACCGGCGTACGTAACAATGGATACACGATCACGTTCGTCCAGATGATCCACAAGGTTTTTCATTCCTTCTTTAATCAGGCCCAAACGGTCGGCTCCCGACATGGATCCGGAAACATCAATGAGAAATGTGTACTGGTGGTGAACCAAATCCAATTCCTGTTTTAAATCCGCCGCTTTCAGATGAACGGCTACCAACTGGTGTTGTTCGTTCCATGGACACGCCATGCGTTCTAATTGAACATCAAGAAGCGCTTCATCCGAAACGTTCATTTCTTTGTGTTTGAAGGAATTGATGAATTCTTCCACTTTTACTGCATCGCGTGAAAGTGACCCTCCTTCATCCAAAATACGTTTGCAATACGACCAGCTTGCTCTGTCGACATCTAAACCGAAGGTTGAGTGTGCATGTTGTCGTGTTGCAAGAAACTGGTTTTCATAAATCGGAGCGAAACGATCAAATCGAATACGCGGTTCTTCAATTTCCGTTTTGATGCTTCGATACGTTCCGGAGTAGGATGGATTGGAATAACCGAAATTCTTACGGCCAACATCGGTTGTCACCAGGATTACACCGCCAGTTACGTCGCCGTAATTCGCCGGAATTCCACCTGTAATGACCTGAACAGTTCCGATCATGGAATTTGGAACATCAATACCGCGAACACGTACGCCATCAACGTAGTAGGAGCTCGCATCCATGCGTGAGCCGCGAATGGAAACGTTGTTGATTCCCGGTGTACTCAAAAGCGTTTGTGTCATACTGATTGGTGAAGCTTGTGTATTCATCATTCCTGTATTAACGGCTTCACGGGAAATGGTATAGCCGGATGTAACGTTGGAGGAAATCAAAGGAACCCGGTAGGCAAGAATCGTAATTTCTTCAATGCTGTTCTCTACTTCGGCATCTAACGTGTAAAGTCTGGAATTGGAAGGAATGCGTTGTACATCCTGTCTCATTAAAGTTGTTTTTACGGAAGGATCATTTGCGGGATTTCCTTCAATGTATTTGAGTTGGGCGGCCTGAGCAATGCTCCGTGTATAAGATTCCGTAACATAGGCTTGTGAAACGAAGAGTTGTTTGTCCTGTACCTGAATGTTTGATGCGATCCAGTCTTTATTACCTTCGGTGATGGTCAGTTGGTAATTTCCGGACTGAAGTCGGTTAAACGTTACCCAGCCAAAATGATCGGTTACGGCGGAATCTACTAAAACATAGTTTTCTTCGCTTTGAGTAGCTGTTACCCGAAAGCAATATACCTTTTGATCGGACCAGTAACAATGATCGTCTGCACCTGAAAGACAAACCTGTATTCCGCCTGATTGAGAGAATGCATGGAAGGTGCAGATTATGCAGAACGTGAGGAGTGTTTTCATAATTCGTTTTCAGGGAGATGTGGAATTGATTATGATTCCATAAACGAAATAGAAATTTTCACTTTTCATAGTGAAATTCATTGAGATACAGAGCAGAATTACCGCTTCACGAAACGTTTCACGAATCCCATTTCGGGACAAGTCAAGGTATACATACCAGGAGGAAGATGCCCGGTTTCGAATTGGATACTTTCTTGCTTAGCGATCAGAGATTGTAGGGTTTTGCCATCGGTTGTATGTAACAGCCAGGTAGATCCGGATAAAGTGGTTTCACCTTCTACAATCAGCACATCCCCACAAGGATTCGGGGACAGACGAATATTGCTTTGCTGAGTTTCGTATACCGATAAACCTGGCGCAACAATCTTCATCAACATAACGGCATTCGGTTGTAGCTGGAAAACAGTTCCGCTTCCGGTAAAGATAGTCGATGTTTTCTGCAAGGATTGGTCAGCGATGAGGTAAGGGATAGCGGTAGACTGTGTAAATCCTTCCGTTAAGAGCGAATCGTAGCGGTACTGCTGATTGTTGTGTGTGTCATCGATGAGAAACAAATCCGTTGAATAATTTCCTGTAAAGCCATCGATAGTCAGAAGGAAATGCCTGTCGGTAGAAGCAATGGAATCAAAATGTTCGTAGACCGGGATTCCGCTGTTGACCGCCATGTTGAATGCGGAAGAATTGGACAGTGTAGTTGTTCCGTTATAAACGTTTTCCAGCGTTGAAAAATCACCACCCGTAATGTCGATTAATCCTGCAGAATCAAGCTGTTCGAGATTGAGATGGCCATCGTATAACGTGTGGTTGAGTGCTTCCAGTAAAGCCGGCGGACAATAATTGGCGATCAGGCAATACAAGGTATCGCTTCGGGTACTTGCAATGAGTTCGAGTGGAGCGGAAGACGTAAACGAGACCTGCTCGCTGCCCTGTTCGTTTGCGAGCAGTATGGCATTGTAAGCAGGTTTGTGGATGGCGCCGTACGTCAGCAGGCCGTAATCCTGATGAAACTCAATGGTAGAGGATTCAAAATCCTGCCACGCGGCGACCATGTTAGAACGATAGGGAAGAGATGCAATCGTATTCATGGCACGAACCGTATAAGCGGTTGCCAGTGGAGTGTCACGAACGGCAGAAGGAGCATTCCATTCGCTGATCACAAGTTCTACCGGAGAAGTAAGATTTGCGTTTACTTTTCCGGTAATGGAGGCGTAGGCTTCGTTGAATTCCCGGTCGGTCAACCCAAAATAATGGAAGGAAAGGAAATCCGGATGAATTCCCCAGGTGGCACAGGAATCAATCAATTCGTGAATCAGGGAAGAGTCCCGAACCGCTTCACTTGTCCAGCCGTAAGGAGCCTGCCAACCAATATTGTTGCTCCAGAAATTGACCGCCGGACCACCAACAGGAATAGTAGAATTTACACCTTTCACCGATTGGAATGTTCTTCGGAAGAGTTGAAAATAATTGGCTTTTGTATCTGTCCAGGAGCCGATATCAGGTTCATTCCAGATCTCGAATCGTGCGTTGGTGATTCCCATCGTATTGTAGATGGTTTCGGTAATGGAATCCACTACATCTTCCCAGAGCAACCACGAGGATGGAGCCTTGGTGTTCAGAACCGACCATCCTGGTGTTGCTGCAGGACCAGGGTTTGAAGAACTACTCAACCAGGGTGGCATTTTCTCAAAGATGAAATACAACTCATCGGTCTTCGCGGCGACGGTTTGCAATTCGGTTTGTACCGATAACAGGAAAGAGATGCAATCGTTGAGGTTGGTGGAATTGTTCAACGCACTTTCAATGACATTGGTCCGGATGGCGTTTTGCGTTATTCCGTTGTTCACGAAATCGTCATAAGCATTGCTTGTTTTCGGGACGAAGAACACTCCGGGGTCAAAGCGGTCATTCATCGCTCCGAGTTCTGTTTGCGGAAAAATCGTGACTTCCGTTTGAGCTTCAAGGTGAATGAACAACAGACAGAATGAGATGCAGAGGAGTAGTTTCACGGATGTAAGATAGTGAAATTCCATTTCGTATCTTCGTTCCATGGAAGACACTTTACTGCGTGAATTGCTTGCCTTTGCTACCGAACGAAAAGTGGCAAAGAACGAATTCATCATCAGTGAAGGACACATTGACCAAAATATTTATTACGTGAAATCCGGTGCAGTTCGTGTATTGCTTCAAACCGAATTCGAAGAATTGACAATCCGTTTCGGTTACCAGGATTCGTTCATCACTTCATTAACTTCCTTCATCAAGGGAACACCTTCCGAGTTTTATGTTCAGGCGATTCGGGCAACAACACTTTATGTGGTTCCAAAGGTTAAATTCATGGAACTTGTTGCAACCGACGAAAAATACCTGAAGCTCTACGCTGCGATTCTTGAAGGATTGGTAATCCAGCAAATGGAACGGGAAATAGATTTACTCACACCGTCACCGGCCGAACGTCTGAAACGCGTTATGGAAAGAAGCCCACGTGTTTTCCAGGAAATTCCTTCCAAATACATTGCATCTTATCTTAGAATGACACCGGAAACCCTGAGCAGAATTCGCAAGGCAGATTCTTGATTTCAATCAATTTTTTTCTCTTCCCGCTGCGGCAACTTTGTACTGTAAAACAAACACAGAACAAATGAGAATAACGATCACAGAATTGCTCACCGATTTGGAGAAGCGCACGCAACATGTACTGACAATTGTAAGAGGCTACAGAGATCTTGAATTGAACCAATTGAATCGTAAAGCGAACGCCGATACCTGGAGTGCGTTAGAATGCCTGGAACACCTGAGCCTTTACGGAGATTATTACCTTCCGGAAATGGAAAAGAGTATTCTCAGCGCACCGAAATCCGAAAACGGGGTATTTAAAGCAGGAGTTATCGGGAATTACTTCGCAAACCTGATGCAGGCCAAACCCGACGGATCTTTGAAAAAAATGAAAGCGCCGAACGATAAGATTCCTGCTGCATCTCAATTGAACATGACTACGGTAGATCGTTTTCTGAAACAAACGGAACACTTGCTGCATTTACTTCAGTTGGCGAAGAACAAAGACTTAACCAAAGCAAAAACACCCATTTCCATTTCGAAAATGATTCGTTTGCGTTTAGGAGATACCTTCCGGTTTTACGTGTACCATATTGAACGACATGTAGCGCAGGCTGAACGCACAAGAATGCAATGAACAGGAAGGGATTATTAAACACATAGAAACATAGTTAATGGGATTTCTTAAAAAGTTTTACCCGGAAACGCTGGTTTTACCTTAAAACTATGTGACTATGTCCAACTATATGTCTATGTGTTTCAAAAAGAGTACCTAGTCGTTCAGTTTCAGCACCGCCATAAATGCCTCCTGCGGAACTTCTACTTTTCCGACCTGGCGCATACGTTTCTTACCTTCTTTCTGCTTTTCAAGAAGTTTACGCTTACGGGAAATATCTCCACCGTAACATTTTGCGGTAACGTCTTTACGAAGCGCTTTGATGGTTTCACGAGCGATGATTTTTGCCCCGATAGCAGCCTGAATAGGAATTTCAAATTGCTGACGTGGAATCAATTCCTTCAGTTTCACGCAGATCTTTTTACCAAGATCATATGCATTGCTGCGGTGAACCAATGCTGAAAGTGCATCCAGTTGCTCACCATTCAGGAGCATGTCCATTCGGATCAGATCAGATTCCTTGTATCCAATTGGGTGGTAATCGAAGGAAGCATATCCACGGGAAACGGATTTCAAACGATCGTAAAAGTCGAAAACGATTTCTGCCAACGGCATTTCAAAAGTTAATTCAACACGATCTTGCGTCAGATACACCTGATTTCTCAGTTCTCCGCGTTTCTCAATGCACAACGTCATGATCTGACCAATGTATTCACTTTTGGTAATCACCTGTGCTTTGATGTATGGCTCTTCGATTCTGTCAATGGTTGAAGGATCGGGTAATTCGGATGGGTTATTTACGGTCATCTGAACATCCGGATGCTTCGTTGTATAACAGAAATAAGACACGTTCGGAACCGTTGTAATAACAGTCATATTGAACTCACGCTCCAAACGCTCCTGGATAATTTCCATGTGCAGCATTCCAAGGAATCCACATCGGAAACCAAATCCAAGTGCGGCCGACGATTCCGGTTCAAAGACCAGCGATGAATCGTTTAACTGCAATTTCTCCATGGAATAGCGCAACTCTTCGTATTCATCCGTTTCCACCGGATAGATTCCGGCAAACACCATTGGTTTAACGTCCTCGAAACCTTTAATAGCTTCGGTAGTAGGGTTTGATGTTAGGGTAATAGTATCCCCAACTTTTACTTCTTTCGCCGTTTTAATTCCGGAAATAATGTATCCTACGTCTCCGGCTCTTACCTCAGATTTCGGACTCAAATCCATCTTCAAAATACCTACTTCGTCGGCATTGTAATCTTTTCCGGTATTCAGGAAACGAACTTTATCTCCCTTCTTAATCACACCGTTTCTTACACGGTAGTATGCAATAATTCCGCGGAAAGAGTTAAACACGGAATCGAAAATCATGGCTTGTAAAGGCGCATTTTCATCACCTTCTGGAGCAGGAATTCGTTCAATGATTGCTCTCAGAATATCCTCAACTCCCAATCCGGTTTTCCCTGAAGCAGGAATAACTTCGGATGGGTCGCATCCAATCAATTCTACAATTTGGTCGGTAACCTCCTCGGGCATTGCTCCGGGAAGATCCATTTTATTCAAAATCGGAATGATCTCCAGATCGTGCTCCAAAGCGAGGTACAAGTTGGAAATCGTTTGCGCTTCAATTCCCTGAGATGCATCAACAATCAGAAGTGCCCCTTCGCACGCTGCGATGGAACGCGATACTTCGTAAGAGAAGTCAACGTGTCCCGGAGTGTCAATTAAATTGAGCACGTAGTCCTGGCCTTCAAACTTGTAATTCATTTGAATGGCGTGCGACTTAATGGTGATTCCACGTTCGCGTTCGAGATCCATATCATCCAATGCCTGAGCCTGCATTTCACGATCTGAAATGGTGCCGGTGGTTTGTAACAATCGATCTGCCAGGGTACTCTTCCCGTGATCAATGTGCGCGATAATACAGAAATTGCGAATGTGTTTCATGGTGCAAAGATAGGTATTTAGTGAATAGGGATTAGTAAATAGGCAATAGCATTGGAGAACAGTTCTCTATTCACTCTTGCGTATTGCCTGATTACTTTATTATTCCTTTCTCAATATCGTAGCAACGATTCCTTCAATGCGTTGTGCCATTTCGTCGGTTGGCAAATCGTTGTCGTCTTCTCCGAATGGATCTTCAATTTCTTCCGCCAAAACCTCCATACTTACCATTACGTAATAGATAAAGGTCGCAATGATAGCCGTGTAATAACCAAATTGATGTACAAAAGCCAACGGAAGCGTAGACGTATAAATGAAAATGAACTTCTTGAAGAACATAGAATAACTGTAGGGTATAGGCGTATTCTTGATTCGCTCACATGCTCCGACACAATCCAGAAAGCCATTTAGGTTTCTGTCCAAACGAAGGATATCCTCTTCCGACAAGATTCCGGCTTTCTTCAGTTCATGAAATCGTTGATACATAAGCTCCACTATTCCAGACGGGATGTGATCTAGTTTCATGAGGAAGATTCGTTCTTCTTCGGTGATGTTAAGGAGTTCAAAATTAGTTCCCGTTCTCAGGTGTTCCTTAATACACAGCGCAAAATTACCGATGTGGCGCGCGAAAAAATCGTTGTGTTCTTCTGGCAATCCAATAGCTGTGAGCTTTACGGCAAGATTTCGTGAATCATTCACCAGAGCTCCCCATTGTCTTCTACCTTCCCACCAGCGATCATAGGCCGTATTGGTGCGAAATACAAGAAGAAGTGAGATCACGAAACCAAGAATCTGATACACCTGAAACAGTTTGTCCAGAACAATGGCCTTAGGAAAGAACTTAATTTCCAGAAAAGCGATAAGCAAGGATAAAATGCAGATAAATAATAATTCCTTTTTCAGCATTGAAAGCGTATCGCTTTTTGCCAAATGGAAGATCATTTTTCGCCAGCTTTTCGGATTGTATGTTATCATTTTACGTGGTGTAAAGTCGCGTAAAATTACGGTTTATTTGCACTTCATTTCGATGTTTATTTTGACCCGGATTAAACCATTGCAAAATACGATCATCTAAAAAGCAATGAGAACATTGCTTTTCAATAATGTTCTTAATAGGTATTCACATTAATAAAATAATTTGTTCGACAGACATGGGAATTTCAACGATAAACGAATGTTTTTTGAGCGTTTCTTTTCAGATAGCGTTCAAATAGTCCTACCTTTGTCTCAAATACAAACTTTACATTATGAAAAATTACTACCTCTTATTATTATTAATGCTTCCAATTTCTGGAAATTTGTTGGCGCAGACCGTACCTAATCCGGAACTGCTCTACTACCGATTCGAAGGAACCGGAACTTCTGTACCGAATGAGGCACTAACTCCACCATCAGGAACAACAACTGCAACAATCATGGGTTCTGTTACTCAAGGATCGGGTGGTGTGTGTGGAGGTTCACTGATCGGTTCAGGAAATGCTTCCAGTACGGATTACCTTAATACAGGATATGCTCCTAATTTAACTTCTGCCTGGACGATTTCTATTCGTTCAAAGGACATTACTTCTTCTTCTACGTTATTCTACATTTTCGGTGATGCTAACTCATCATCTTTCCGTTGTTTCACTAATGGTGTAGCTGGCCCTAATAACTGGATTCTACGCGGGCCGTTCACTGATGTACTGGTAAGTGGCGGAGCAATCGTTGCTCCAACTATGACGACGTTTGTTTACGATCCCACTCTTGGAGACATCAAAGGTTATCTGAATGGTGTTTTAGTAACTACAGTCGCTCAATCATCAGCGAATATCGTTGGTACCGGTCCATTGAAAGTAATGGGTTACTCCACAAATGTTGGTTCTCCTGCCGGAGGTAAACTTGACGAATTCCGTTTGTACGATCGCGCGTTAACAGCTGCTGAAGTAGCACAGCTGTATAACCCACTTGCAGGAACAACGTTCCTGGGAGCTGATTTCTCGATTTGTGAAGGATATTCTGATGAACTTGTTGTTCCGGTTTCTACATCAAGTTATGTATGGAATGATATGTCAACAAACGACTCATTGACAGTGACTACCGCCGGACAGTATTTTGTAGATGTAACAGGTGAATGTGGATCAGGAAAAGATACTGTGAACGTTACCGTTAGCCCAACGACTTACTCGAGTACAACAGAAATTTCATGTGGTGATTTTACTGCTCCAAGTGGTACAGTTTACTCCATGACCGGTATTTATACGGATACGGTTGCAAACTCAGTGGGTTGTGATAGCGTTATTACGATTGACCTTACGGTAAACCTGCCTTCAACGTCAACCCTTACCATCAGCAGTTGTGGTGATTATGCAGCACCAAGCGGAGCCGTATTCTCAACATCAGGAATGTACAATGATACTATTCCGAATGCTGTGGGATGCGATAGCATCATCACGATTGATTTGACTGTTAACCAACCAACCTCCGCGAGCCAGGTGCTTACAGGTTGTGATTATTACATCGTTGCCAGTGGTGCGCAATACAACACCAGCGGGGTTTATTATGACACCATTCCGAATGCTGCAGGGTGTGATAGTATTATTACTTATGACCTGACGATTATTTACTCTACTACTGCGAACATTACCGTAAGCACATGTGGAGATTATACTGCTCCGAGTGGTGCGGTCTATTCAACCTCCGGAACGTATGTGGACCACATTATGAACGCTGTTGGATGCGACAGTACAATTAATATTGATTTGACAGTGACCAATATCAATAATGCTGTAATGAACAACAACAACGTACTGACCGCAATACAAAACGGAGCAACTTACGAGTGGGTTGATTGTTCTAACGGACAAGTGATTGCGGGTGAAACGGGACAAACGTTCACACCGATTGCAAACGGATCATACGCAGCGGTAATTACCATGAATAACTGTACAGATACGTCTTCTTGTGTTACGGTTTCAACTATCGGACTTTCTGAAAACGCTGTCGGGATTTTCGAAGCGTTTCCGAACCCTACAACTGGTCAGTTGACGATTACAAATACAGCACAGGTTCCCGTAACGTATGTGTTGATGGATATAAACGGAAAAACATTACAAACAATCAGTGCTACGGATGCAAACGTAACGTTGGATCTTTCTGCTTACAGCACAGGTGTTTACCTGGTGAAAGCGATGAGTAAAACGTCAACATACGAAATGCGAATCATCAAGCAGTAATTGCTGAATAAATAGAATTCAAAGTCCGCTTACCCGCTCAGATGGATAAGCGGACTTTTTTTATGCCCTTAATTAACGATCAATCGATAAACCAGGGCAAGAGTGAAAATAGATACAATTACGAAGAGTATCACCCACAAACGAAATCGGGTTTTCGGTGAATCCGATTTTGCATTAGAATCCGGTACCGGTTCAATTTTCTCTTCCGGTAAAAAATGAAATTCTTCCAGATCACCGGCTTTGGTCCAATCGGGAATACCTTTCCGCCAAACGTATGTAGAACGTTTAAGGTCGAGTTGCTTTAGCTCGTCAAGTGTATAAGGACCTTCGTATTGGTTATCTAAACGGATGTAGTACATCTGGATCGGAGTGGCTTTCATGAATCATTTGAAGAGTGGCGCCGGTTAAGGCAGTTAAAGTTTTATGCAATTACAAATATATACAAACTAGCCTAAAAATAAACTTTAACTAAAAACAACACAAATTTTTGTGTAATTATTCAATACTGTATATTTAAGGGTGCAATTTCCCGGATTGTATTTTTGAGACATGAAGGAAAAACTTGCAGAACGTATCCGATTCGCTCGACTTCAGTTGGGTTTAAGTCAGCAAAATGTGGCTGATGAACTGAACATTACCGTTGCAGCTTATTCAAACATTGAACGCGGAGTTACCGATATCAACATCACACGCTTGTTTGCTATTTCCGCAATTTTGAATGTTTCCGCGATTGATTTGCTCCGTGAACAAACCATGGTTGCTGAACCAAACGAAACACAATACCTGGGGCTTTCCAGTCAGATCAGTTTGTTGAGTCAGCAACTCAACGTCCTTCAACAACAATTCATTGCCATGCAAAATGAATTGAATCAATTGAAGTTGAAGAAATAAAACCAATATAGGGAGGGGCGGATGATCATCCGCTCTTTTTGTTTTCAGAGACTTTCCTGCTCAGGTATGAACATAATTTTTCTTCAACTTCCTCGTTTAGGGTGAGAAACTGTAAATTCGCACACGTAAAAACAAGCAATGTATGAGTGAAAAAGACAACAATCAGCAGGCCGAACGCATGAATCTTTTAGTAACCATCTGGAAAAAACGAAAAATCCTGTTGATTACATCGGCTGCAGGGTTGGTGGTTTCTACAATTGTAGCTTTTTTAATGACACCATTGTACCGTTCCACTGCTATCGTCTTCCCTGCCGCTACCAGTACGGTATCATTCTCAGAGGCACGAAACGCCAAAGCATCGTCAATGGACTTCGGAGAAGAAGAACAGGCTGAACAATTGATCCAGATTCTCTCTTCATCACAAATTCGTAACCGAATCGTAGATCAGTTCGATCTGATGAAACATTACGGAATTGAAGAAAGTGATCCGAACAAATACCACGATTTAATGAAGGAATACGAAGGCCACTTTGCCTTTGTACGTACCCGCTACGGCTCCATTCAAATCGATGTACTGGATAAAGACCCGGAACTTGCAGCCGAAATGGCGAACAAAATCGTGGATCTGATTGATACGGTGAAAAACGAAATGGTGGCTGAACGTACTATCCCGGCGTTCGAAATCAATAAGCGAAAACTGGCTCAGCTGGAGGCTGAAAAGAAGATTATCCTGAACCGACTGGATTCGTTTGCTGATATTGGTGTAGTTCCGCTGGAAGGTCGTGCAAACCTCTTTGCAGCATACGTTGATGCAAAAGGCGCTGAAGACAAAGCAGAATTCAAACGCCGAATCGACATCAACCTGAAATACGGAGCGGTATTCGACGCGTTGGAGTACGACCGTAACGAGAAGATCATGAAACTCGCTGAGTTTGCACAGTCGTACGAACAGGCAGAATCCGATGCAAATACACAGTTCAACCACAAGTTCGTGGTAGAACGCGCGGTTGTTGCCGATAAGAAGGATCAACCGAAACGATTGATCATTATGATTCTCTCAACTCTTGGAACGTTCGTATTTATGGTGTTTGCCCTGTTGCTGCAGGATAAAATTACCGAACTGAGAAAACTGGCATAATAGTGACTTTCTTAAGGGAAAACAAATGGCTTCTTGCCGGAGGCTGCGCGTTTATAAGCCTCATGGCTTATTTCGTTTGGATCGATAGCTTCCTTGGCTATGCCATTCCCTTTGGACTCCTGATGCTATATTCTGCTGTATTCTATACGCAATTCACATTTTTCCTGATCATCGTCTGTACTCCATTGTCCGTGAACATTGAGGAATATACCCAAAGCTTTGGTCTCTTTATTCCTACGGAACCGCTGCTTTTCGGAACAATGCTCTTGCTGTTGTTTCAGGGAATGAGGTACAAGGTTTTTCCGGACTACCTCAAACAATCTCCATTGTACTGGGCCGTGTTGATTTATTTCGTTTGGTTGGTATTCACGGCAATAACAAGTACCGATCCGGCTGCATCGTTTAAATTCATCCTTGCGCGTTGCTGGTTCATTGTCCCGATGCTCTTTTACGGAAGCGGAATTATGAACACGCGTAGAAACATCTACCTGTTCCTTTGGTTGTTTTGCTCCGCGATGATCGCCGCGATTCTCTATACACTTTTCATTCATGCGATGTACGGTTTCGGTGAGAAAGAAAGTCACTGGGTAATGTGGCCATTTTTCAAAGACCACACCATTTATGGGGCAATCGTAGCATTAGTCATTCCGCTCATCTTCGGATTGTTATTAGCCAGAAAACACTCGCCGTTGATGGTTTTCATACTCTACGCATACTTGCTGATTGCCTTTGTCGGATTGTACTTTTCCTATACACGTGCCGCTCAGCTCAGCCTGGTACTTAGCTTCTGCATATACCTGATGATTCGGTTTAAGGTGAAATTTAGCTGGATCGCTACGGCAACGGTGATTGTCGGTTTGGGAATCTGGTTCTCCTGGGATGCTATTCAGCAGGATTTGGAGCGAAATAAATTCGAACATACTACCGAAGATATCGGAGAGCGTTTTCAAAGTGCGGCGAATGTAACAACAGATGCATCCAACCTCGAGCGGATTAACCGATGGTCCTGTGCCATAGAAATGTTCAAAGAACGACCAGTAACCGGATTCGGGCCCGGAACGTATGCATTTGAATATGCGCGTTTTCAGGAACCGGAAAACCTTACGATTATTTCTACAAATTTCGGGACGCTTGGAAACGCACACAGTGAGTACCTCGGACCACTGGCAGAAACTGGCCTTCCGGGACTATTAACTGTTCTGGCAATCATTACCTGCATTTTCTACCTCGGAATTGACCTCTACAACAAATGGCCCGAAGAGGATAAGGAAATTCGGACGATTGTTATGGCGATGATTGTTGCTCTGAGTACGTATTTCATTCATGCTTTTTTGAACAACTATCTGGATACCGACAAGGCTGCCGTTCCTGTTTGGGTAATGTGTGCTACCTTTATAGGACTGCGCTACAAGCTAAAGCAAGATGACATTGAACTTCAGTAAAACAACAGACATGTTTACCGGAATTATTGAAACACTAGGAGAAATCGTTGCCGTTGAGCAAGACCATACCAATATTCATTATACAGTTAAATCAAGCATTACCAATGAACTGAAAATCGATCAAAGCGTAGCGCACAACGGTTGCTGCCTTACAGTGGTCAAAATTGAAGGCGATACGTACGTGGTTACGGCAATTGAGGAAAGTATTCATCGCACAAATATGAGTGATTGGAAACTTGGTTCAAAGGTGAATCTGGAACGTTGTATGCAGTTGGGTGCACGCCTCGACGGGCACATCGTTCAGGGCCACGTGGATACTACAGGAAAATGTGTTGCAGTAGAAGATCTGGACGGAAGCTGGAAGTATACGTTTACCTATGCCACAGATCAGCCAACCGTTCCGAAAGGATCGATTACAGTGAATGGGGTTAGTCTGACAGTAGTTGATTCGGAACCTGGATTGTTTTCTGTTTGCATTATCCCGTATACGCACGAACACACTAACTTCCATACGTTCCAACCCGGAACAATGGTGAATTTAGAGTTCGATATTATTGGAAAGTATGTTGCCCGTTTAATGGAACAACGAAAAGCTTAACAGTTTAATAATACCCTTATTTAAATCGATTTAGCAAAATGCAATTAGCTATAATACAACTAGTTGCATATCTGATAGTGTCAACTAAATTTTAGTCGGAGCTGAAAAAATTGCTGTTTCACGATCGGTCTTTTCATACCTTTGGAAAAAATTTTCGGAAATGAAAAAACTTCTACTCGTCGCACTTTGTTTTGTATCCATTCAATCTTTCGCACAGCTGATCGATGCCTTTAATTTCAGTGGAGCATTGAATGCAAATGGCTGGACAACCCATAGTGGCGCTACACCAGGACAATTTCAGGCTGACAACGCCGGATCGCTGACTTACCCGGGTTTACCTGTAAGCACAGGCAATAAAGCTGTGTACGTTTCAGCGAACACGGAAGATGTCAATAAACCGGTGAGCATCACTTCAGATTCAGCGTATTATTCCTTAATTCTCAACGTTCCGAATACAACAGGATTACAGGCAAACACCGCTCTTAATGGAGAGAATCTTTTTGGTTTTGGGCCAACGGCAGGAACCAATGTAACCGTTTTTGGAGGTCAATTGAGAATTCGTTCTGGGGTGGCAGCGAATACTTATCAACTGGCGCTTGTAAACCTTGGAGCGGGAACACTGCAACCGGTATTTTCCGGTGATATGCCAGCTGGTGTGCCCGTCTTTATCGTAGTAAAAGTAAAACGTACAACCAGCCCCGTTCAGGCTACTTTATGGGTGAATCCGGTGCTTGGACAAGCCAATGAAACTGCTCCGTTACAAACTTCCACACTGGGAACGGGAACATTTACCGCATTTGCGTCTTTCTATCTTCGTCAGGGTCCTGCAAGTGGGAATGTCCAGGTCGACGAAATCCGCGTAGGTTCTACATGGGCTTCCGTTACACCGAACGGATGCGCATCTTCAAGCAATCTTACGGTAACCAATTGTGGGCCATACACGCTAAACAGCCAGACATACACAACTTCAGGAAACTATACACAAATCCTTGCGAACGCAAACGTAAATGGTTGCGATAGTACAATTAACCTGAACCTGACGGTCAACCCGATTCAAACGGTAACTATTTCTCCTTCGGCATGTACCTCGTACACCGTACCGTCCGGAGACGAAACATATTTTGCTTCCGGAACATACATGGATACCATTCCAACTGTAGCCGGGTGTGATAGTATCATTACGATTAACCTTACAATCGTTTCTTCGATTACGTATTACCAGGATTTGGACAACGACGGTTTAGGGAATTTGGCTGTAACGCAATCTGCGTGTTCACCGCCTCCGGGATATGTAACGAACAGTAACGATTGTAATGACAACGACAACCTGATTGGTGTAGCTACAACATGGTACCACGACATGGATGGTGACGGGTACGGAAACGGCGCAATGTCCACTACGGCATGTACGCAGCCCGCAATGTATGTTGCCGACAATACCGATTGTAACGATGCCAATCCGAATCAGAACCCAGGCGAAACAGACATTCCGGGAAATGGAATCGACGAAGATTGCTCTGGATCGGATTCGTTGATTACACCGGTTACCCTTGCACAATATGTATTTACAGGTAACGCGTGTGGAACACCGGTATTGGGTGTTACGTCACAACCTTCGAATGCAACATTCAGCGACTATGCAGCCGTTGGCTCATCATTGGTTTGTGCTACCGGAACGGATTACATTAACTATTCCGGTTGGAATGGCACTTCTGTAATTGATCTGACTCAGTATTATTCATTCTCTGTAACACCTGCAAGTTGTTACGGATTGAGTTTAACAGAATTGCATTTCACGCACCGAATCAGTGGATCGGGTGGAGCACCAACCATTCACGTTCGTTCAAGCCTTGATGGTTTTGCTTCGGATGTGTTCTCTGTAACAATTCCTGCTCCGGCAACTATTTACAACGAAGTGGTAACACTTCCTGCTGCTTACCAGTCGGTTTACGGACAAATTGAATTCCGTTTTTATGTGACTTCCATGGCTGCTGCAGGAGCAACTTACCGCAATGATAACGTGTCGTTGATCGGAAACATCGACGCCTTGCCTACACTTACGTTCTATGCGGATGCTGATGGTGACACCTACGGTGACGCGGCTACAAGCATTACAGATTGTGTTCCGCCTTCCGGATACGTGACAGACAACACGGATTGTAACGACAACAATGCTGCTGAACACCCGGGTGCAATGTGGGCGATCGATAACGATGCAGACGGTTATGCCGGAAGTACTACAACAATGTCTTGTACTCAACCTGTTGGATACATTTCAGATACAGCTGCGGTGGATTGTGACGATAACAACAATGCTGTTCATGGACAAACAACCTACTACGCCGATACGGATAATGACGGTTTTGGTGACCTTGCAAGCCCTATGGATGCGTGTACTCAACCTGTGGGATATGTTTCAAACAACACGGATTGCGACGATACGGACAACTCTGTAGGAGCGGCTTCTATTCAGTATTTCGTAGATGCTGACGGTGACGGTTACGGTGACCCTAACAACTTCATTTTCGGTTGTTCGATTCAGGTTGGATACGCAACGAACTTTGACGATTGCGACGATGGAAACCCCGCTGTTAATCCTGACGCTATCGAGATTTGTGATGGCCTTGACAACAACTGTAACAACAACATCGACGAAGGTGTAGCAACATTCACGTGGTACGCAGATACGGATAACGATGGATTGGGTGACGCTGCTTCAACTGTTCAGGATTGTGCGCAACCAACCGGATATGTAGGTAACGATGACGATTGCGATGATACCGATCCAACACCGAATGCCGGTGAAACAGTGTTCTACATGGATGCGGATGCGGATGGTTACGGAGACGACTTCAACTCAATTTCTGCGTGTACTCCACTAAACGGATACGTTGATGTTGCAGGTGACTGTAACGATAACGACAATGCGATCAATCCGGATGCTGTGGATGTTGCCGGAAATAGCATTGATGAAAACTGTGACGGAGTTGATGGTAACCTTTCTGTGGAAGAAGCTTCATTCTTCTCTCTTGTTGCCTTCCCGAACCCTGGAACAGACAAAGTTATGCTGAAGGTTTCCGGTGTTATGGGAATCCAGACGGTTGAAGTAATCAGCATCGACGGAAAAGTGGTTGCCACTGCATTCACTGAAACCGCAGATGGATATGAAGTGAACACTTCCGGATTGAAAACAGGAGTGTACATGATCCGTGTAACAAACGGAGCTACTTCGAAAACCATCAATTGGGTGAAGAACTAAGATTCAATTTAGATCATGATAAGTAAGGGGGGCATTATTATGCCCCCTTACTGCTTTATAGATCGAACTTTTGAACCTTTGAGCCATTGAACCTGTATTCAATTCAGTAATTTTGGGCAATGCAACATGGTTTTCTGATATTCTGCCTCCTTGTTTGTCGTGTTTCTTTTGGACAGGACTTATCATTAAATACCTTTCTTCCGTGGTTTGAAAAGGCAGAAAAACAGAGCATTATAACTGTTTTTCAGCATTCTGATTACCGTTTAACGGAAGAAAAAGATTCGCTTGGATTTCGCCTGATCCGTTATACATTTTCGAAGCAAACCACAGCGCTTCAACCGACCCTTACCTTTCTGATCGGTGATTCAACTGTGGAGTACCTTTCTATCGAAAACAGCGATCAAACCGTGCAGCGAGCAATAACCGTGCAGCTGAAAGCCAATCGTTTTAGAACCCTGAACGCCGATGTAAACGGAAACTTCATCACCACGGTTTACGATAACGATCGCGTTCTGGTGAATCAGGACTATCAGGCGGTAGACAATCCATCCGGGAAAGGGCAGATCCCTTCATACGGATACCGAATCTATCGCAAGTATGGAAAGTTTGATACCATGAACGGGGAGAAACTGGTGATGCTTTCTGAAAACGGAACCTCGTATTTAGGAATTCGCGAGAACTATAAAAATGGAGTGCTCAGCGGTGAACGGATTTTCTATTACCCTGACGGTAAGATCAAACGAAAAGAAAATTACCAGGCAGGTCGACTGAACGGTTTGGTAAGTGATTACGACAGGCAGGGACAACTTGTTCACAGTTCTACACACAGCTACCATTGGAAATATGGGATGGAGAAGTGGTACGATCATCAGGGGAAAGTCGTAAAGACACTTCAATGGCAGCGAGATGTTCCCGTTGGATTAGAAAAGCAAACCTTTAACGGAACGGTTGTAGGCAGCATCCAGTACGTGAAAGGCGTAAAACAGGGCCCTGCTAAAGTTCCGGTTTACTTTGATTCGTATATTCAGGCCAGGTATCCGTTAGACACGCTCAATGACGAACCATTTGGGATTGAATCCGTGAACTTTGAGCATGGCCTGAGAACCGGAAAAGCAGTTTGCATGTATTTTGGCTCAGGCGATACCATGTATACCTGTTACTACAAAGAAGGTAAATTGGACAGCACCTATACACGTTACGGACAAAATACAGCATATTTCACCACAAATTATACGAATGGTCTGGAAAACGGTAGTAGAGTTTTTCGAATTCCTTCCGGACCATTAAAAGATACCGTGTATCGAATTGAGCCTTATAAAAACGGGAATTTACATGGTGAAATGACTCAATATTACAGAAAGGAGGAAGATCAAATTTTTGTTGATCCCGATCCGGGCTTTCACCTGGAAGGATCTTCTTCAGGTTATCCGAAGCATGTTCCGGGACAATGGATTCCGGACTATTACATGGAAACTTACAAAGATGGTGTTCGAAATGGGCCTTTTATCTTCTGGCGAGACTCCGGAAGCTACAACAAAGGCACCTATGTTGACGGTAAACTGGATGGTCTCAACGAAGCCGGGATGGTCTTCGGTAAAACATGGATCAAAGTATCACGCCATTATGACAAAGGGAACCGAACCGGTGAATGGATCACCGAAAATGTGTACGACAGCATCGTTGAGCTTGAAACCTATGATCAGAATCGCAAACATGGTGTGTACCGTAAACGTGTAAAAGGTTTCACTTCGGAAGAACGCGTTTTTAATCATGACACCCTGACGTTTATCCTATACAATGAAGAGAATGGTGATTTCAGGTACTACGAAACCGAAGAACAGAACAAAGAATTCATCCAACTGAAATGTAAAAGCAGAATCGGTGATACAATATCCATTTACAGGTACATCATCGGTATTAAAGATTACAGCAGAAAGGACACGGTATTAGCCACAGTTGCTCATGAGATCAGAAAAAAACCGGAAATAGCGCTGGTGCATCTTGTGGATGTTGAGGTGACTACCCCGCAATTTGAAAAAAGTGGTGGGTACAGCAATGGTAAACCGGATGGAATAATCTTCATCAAACATAAATCTGCCAACGTTTTGGAACAAGTGGTATACGAAAACGATTCAATCGTTAGTTACAAGTATACAAGGGTTGATGGCCTGCCTTATTCCGGAACCTTTATTTCAGCAACCACAGGAGAAAGTATTTCGGTAAAAGACGGCCTGCGACACGGGTGGAGTACCTGGAAGAACGAATCGGGAACTGAGTTCTTCAGAATGAAATACGTTAAAGGAAGCCTCCGAAAGGGTGAAGCGTCAATGCCTTGATGACTGAAGACTTCTCTGGTCTTGACTTTTACAGTCCGGACACTATCAAATCTATCGTTTAAAGTCCTGGCTCTTTTGTCTATAGTCTCAAGTCTTCCCTATCTTTGCACCATGGAAGTTATTTACAACGTTACCGTTAGTATCAATCCGGCTGTGGAAACAGCCTGGGTAGAATACATGTGCTCCGAACATATTCCGGACGTCATTGCAACCGGATGTTTTCTGGAATGCCGAATGTCAAAAATGAACAACGAAGAAGACGGAGCGTGTACTTACGCCATGACATACATTGCATTTAGTCAGGATCACTTGGATCGTTATCAGCAGGAATTTGCGGGAGAGCTTCAGAAAGATCACAAAGACAAGTTCGACGGTCATTTTGCTGCGTTTAGAAGCACATTGAATGTCATCCAACACTTTCCGCATGAGCGTTAGAGCAAAAAAACATTTAGGGCAGCATTTCCTGAAAGACAAGAATATCTGTAAGAAAATTGCAGACCAATTCCAGCACCATCAAGGGGTGAAAACTGCCATTGAAATCGGTCCCGGAATGGGAGCGTTAACAGAGTTTTTATTGCACGATAAAGAAACCGAACTCTTCGTTCTGGATGTCGATTCCGAATCGATTGATTACTTGAACCAGCATTATCCGCAATTAGAAAACCGGATCGTTTTCGGAGATTTCCTGCGCATTGATCCATACAAACTCGTAGGTGAGAAACCGTTTGCCGTAGTGGGGAACTTCCCGTACAATATCTCTTCACAGATTTTATTCCGTTGTATTGAGTTCAAGGATCACATTCCGGAAATCATGGGGATGTTCCAGAAAGAAGTGGCGGAACGTGTGGCTGAAAAACCGGGTTCCAAAACGTACGGAATCCTGAGCGTTTTACTTCAGGCCTATTACGACATTGAATACTGTTTTACCGTCGACGAGCACGTCTTTGATCCACCACCAAAGGTGAAGTCGGGAGTGATCCGATGTACCAGAAACAGCCGAACTTCGTTACCATGCAATGAAAAGCTTTTCAAGCAAGTGGTAAAGATGAGTTTCAATCAGCGCAGGAAAACCATTCGAAATTCTATAAAAGCCTTGTTGCCAGCTGTTTACTCGGATAACCCTGTTTTGCAACTTCGCCCGGAAACCCTTGGTGTTGAGGAGTTTATAGCATTGACGCAGTGGGTGGAGGAGCAGCAGAAGTCCGAAGCATAAGAATTGCTTAATAACTAGTGTTTGCAAGGCTTTTGATTTAGGTGTAATTTATTGATATACAGATTTTTCACAAAAAATTTGTTTCATTCAGAAAATGTTCTAGTTTTGGTACAGTATTGAACAACAGGCAAATAGCCTTTTGTTTTTTAGTTATCATTATTCATCTAAATAATCGCCTAAATGAAATCAAAATGGATTCTTTTGCTATTTCTGGCATTTGGTTGTCAGAAGTATTTTGCGCAATGTCAAAATGCGATCATTGTAAATCAAACTAAAACTTGTGAAACCGAACAGATTCAACTCGAATCAACAGCATCTGTCATCTGGTTCAGGTTTACTGCCGAATTCTCCAGTGAACTATTCAAGTACGAGCTTTCGCCGGATGATGGTACGGTGGTAAGTGGCATACAACTCTACTCCGGAAATTGTACTACGCTTAATCCTGTGGCATATTACGATTCATTAGGGATCACAGACTCGGTTACCTTTTCCAATCTTACGGCGTCAACGGATTATTATTTTCGAATTGATCTGGCGAATAGAAAGAATGCCATCAATCTGGATTACTGCCAAACTGAAAAAGCGGAATACGATCAGTGGCACAATCGTTTCTACATTCATTCCCCCTCAGGGAATATGATTCTTTCTGATTGTATTTCCGGCGGTTGGCCGTCTGCAAGCCAGTCTCCAACGGGAACACAATATTCCGGAAATTATGGTTGCAATACCATGAGTATCTGTATTCTGGACACCCTCTTTATTGAATTATATGATCATCAGAATGCAGGTGGATTCTATCCGGGACTGATTAATCAGTATTTTCAATTTGCGAACGCCAATGGTGCGTCGTTCTTCTTAATCAATCCTACGTTAGGAGCCATGGTGTTTACGCAAGTAGGCCCGGTTACATTCTACGATCAACCGAATGAATCGTGGTGGAATGCGTCAACTGCAATAGCGAACTGGCCAATGAACTATTTATTTGAAATAGATGTTTATTCCACGTTGCCACCAACTACCGGACAATGGCTCAATGGAAATTTGGCGTGTGTCGATGAAAGTGTTACGTTCGAATTCAATGGTCCGGGAACAATTACCAGCGCCACTGTAGATGGAGTTCCAATTTCTGTTTCATCGAATATTTTCGAGTTTTTTGGTTCTCAATATGGTGTCGGGACTCATACGTTTACTTATTCGGTTCACTCCAATTGTGGGGACGCAAACTATACCGTAACCTTTGAATTTGTTGAAGAAGGTGCGACCTTTTCAATGAATAGCTGCGGACTTGCAACGTTGACATATACCAATTGTGATCCACCGAATAATATAGATTACACGATAGATTGGGGAGACGGTACTACATCCACTGCAGTCTTTACCAGTGGAACTTTCACGGTGACGCATGTTTATCCTCCTGGGGGGCCATATAACTGGTACATGAGCGTAAATTATATTATTGGGAACCAACTGGTGTACGAACAGTCCGGAACGACTTCGGTTATTCAAACGAATCAGTTACAAATTACAGGTCCGTTGTATGCCTGCGAACTGAACGGGCAGTCGTTCACCATTCCGAATGCTCCGGCTTTTACATCCATTACCTGGACAGTATCACCGTTTCATCCTTTTACCGGACAGGGAACTGCAAGCATCACTCCAACAGGAACGTGGAGCACGCAAGTTGATATAACGATTTCCTTTACAGGACAAGATGCCAATGGGTGTACTTACGAAGGTGAATACACACTTTATGCTTGCTGTAAGCAAACGGCACTTACCAACACGGAATTCTTTGAACGATCATATTATACCCATATGGGTCCAACCGGGCTTAGCCTTCAGTTCCCGGCAGGAAGTTATTATTCTCCAACAACCGTTGACATCAATTTACCAGATCCGCCAACAACCTACATTCAAACTCCGTTCTCAACTCCTTCTACTCTGACGGCATTAGCAGCTGCAAATGGTTGGGATATTTCCAGTGGGACACTGATTGTACCAAACGTAGTGTACTTCAATAACGACTTTATTATCGATGTGGACATTCAGTTTATTAGCTGTAACTACTTCCGATTCGCCCCGAACGCAAAAATTGTTGTGAATCCGGGTGTGGATTTGATTGTTCGCAATTCTACGCTTGCTCCATATTGCGAGGAGATGTGGGGCGGAATCAATTCAACTTATTCCGATGCAACCATTTCTGTGGTTAATTCAAACATTATCGGTGCAATAAATGGTGTCTATTCCGATGCAGGGGCGCTTGTATACGTTACCAGCAGTAAGCTCATTGATAATTTCAATGGAATTCGAATCCTGAACGATCTGGATGCTTCAAACGACCTGATTACGTACAATTATTTCGGGGACATTCCGAATCAGCCCTTATTGTTTCCATACAATACGCAACAAAGCGGTGATGCAGGTGTTGTTGTTTCGGCGGTGACAAATCTGAAAATCGGTAACAACGATTACCTGAACAATGTTCCAACAACCACCGGAAACCTGTTCCACAACATCCGACGTGGAATTGACGGAAGCAGATCGCACATTAAGGTCTTCAGAAATACCTTCTACAACATGATTCAATCTGCTCCTGATCCGTTCCTGAACGAAGGAGACAAATACTGTGGCGTTAGAATGACGGCGGGAAAACTGTTTGGTGGTGATCTTATTGTAGGGCAGGTAGACGGCGATAAAAACACGTTCTACAACTGTGCTTATGGAATTTCCGCACGCAATGGCGTAAACGTCGAAGCACGTTTCAACATGATCAAACGAGTTCGCCTCAGAGGAATCAACTGGGAAACAAACCCGGGCTCCAAAACATTTACTGTTACCAACAATCAGATCAACTCTGTAAACAACAACGCTTACGGTATTTACGCCAAAGATTATGGAACTTCCATTGCAAATATCCATTACAACACCATCAACAGTCCCATCGGAAACCCGTTGTCCAATCTGGGGATGGTTTACGGATTAGCATCAGGTATTTATTGCTCCAGTACTTTACCTAGTGGAACGCAAACAACAGGCATCATGTATAACGACATCCGAAACTGCTTGTACAACATCTGGATCCTGAACACGAAAAACACCCAGGTAAGAAGCAATACCATTACGTTGACCTCCAACAATGCTGCAATGAATGCTTTGGTTGCCAATTATGCTCCAATTCGTGGAATCATGGTTCAGAACTCACCCGGCACCGCTCTATATTCCAATTCGATTACGCGTAGTAATGGTGTATATGGGATCGCCGATCTGGAGAAATTACAGGGAATTCGTCTGGAAGTATCGCCGTTCAGCTACGTCTGGAAGAACAACATGACGGGAGTGGTAGCCGGGTTCTATTCCTACGGTTCCAACATTTCCTCTACGGTCCAGTGCAATACCATGACGAGCTGTAACTACGGATTCTACATGAACCAAAGCGACATCAGCACACAGGGTTCGCCAACCTTAAGTGCACACAACCGTTGGGTAGCGATTCTGAATGAAGGTACGGAAGGAACAGTTATTGGGCATTCATTGTCCAATCCGCTCAAGTATTACCATTCACCTGGTTCTATCTTTGGTTCGGATCCAACTCTGTCGATTGATGGACCAACAAATTTTTGGGACGATATCACTATTTCTTCGACCAATAACACCTGTGGAAATGCTTCACTGGAAGTTCCGGTAATTAACGAAAGTGCATTAGAGAAGCGTGCGCGTGAATTGAGCGCTATTGTGGGTATGACACCCTTATACGATGCCTTGGATGCCAACGCAAAACACTTCCTGAACATTGCAGCATACAGCCGATTGAAGCAGAATCCGGCAGAATTGAACCTTGGTAGCGGTGATGCACCCTACCTGACGTATCAGGAGGTTATGGAATCAGCACAAAGCTCCAAATACGAACGTGTTGACCATTTCATGAGTGAGGGGGAATACACTTCTGCTCAGGCGGTGTTGGAAACGTATGACCCGAATGATGCTTTTGCGCAACTCGCAAAAGAAGTCTCCCAAGTGTGGAACACCAGTTTGCAAACCGGAATTCCGCTCAGTGTTCAGGATAGCATTTTCCTGAGTGGGGTGGCTTGTCTGGATCCGATTGAAAACGGGTCGGCGGTATACATTGCCCGTGCCATTTTGGACAAAGATCCGAACTGCGGAACTGCATCGAGACAAGCGAAAGCAATGGATAATAGTAGTATTTCAGAGAAGAACATCGAATTGTATCCGAATCCTAACAACGGGAACTTCCGGGTAAAAGGAGTTCCTGCAGATGCTAAAATTGAAATTGTGAATGTATCCGGGGCTACGGTATTTTCCAGTACATTAGCCAACGCGGGAGACGTGATTAACGTTTCACTGAAAGATGGAGTTTACCTTCTACGTATTACATTATTAAATGGGGAAGTGGTTTCCAAAAAAATGGTTATTTATCATTGAATTGAATAAAATTCTATGCTTGGGGATGTGGCTTTTGCTCATCCCTAAGTTTGGTTTAAGTCAAACCAATCTCATTTTAAATGGTGATTGTGAAGACTTTACGAGTTGCCCAGTCTCTAATTCAGAAATAGACTCCTTGCTTTTCTTTCACAATTTTCAAATTTGTGGAACCAGTGATTATGTTAATCAATGTGGCACTGGTCCTTGGGCTGGGATTCCCAATATTATGGGTAATCAACAACCACATTCTGGAGATGGGTATGTACATTCTGCTCTAATTGCAGTATCCGATCCTAATGGAACAGGACCAACATTCATGGATAATTTAGGCTCTTACTACTGTCAAGTACGAGAAAACGTTATGGGAACACTTTCTGAAAACTTGTTACAGGACGTATGTTATACTTTTGAAGTTTACATCAATTTTGGAAGATACGATGTTTGCGGCGAGAGACTTGCTCTGGGGGATTTCAATGTTATTTTTTTTGACAGTGTTTTTCACCCTGTAGATGCCGTTCCACCGACAATTACAGAAAGTAATTTTGATATTATTGACTTAAATCCGTCTAAGCAAATCCTAAAAGACACCAACAACTGGGTTCCGCTACAGGCATCGTTCAAGGCTCGGGGTGGAGAGAAATATTTTGCATTTGGGACTTTCGTAGATACAACACAATTACACATTGAATATATCAATTGTAGCGATACAGCTACTGGTGCGGCTTATTACTTTATGGATGATTTTTCTTTAATACAATGTGATACTTGTTGTGATGTATTAGACGTTTCGGTGGAAGGATTGGAAGTAAGTAATAGTGTTAGTTCTTCAGATAATACTGTAGTTTTTACAGCTCATTTGTTAGACGATAGTTATGCCAAAATGGTAATTTATGATTGCCGTGGACGAATTGTGGAGCGTCATACGTTTACCTCATTGGAAAACACGTTTAGCCCACGATCGAATTTGCAGATGGCGCTGTATCACTACCGTTTTGAAACGGAAAATGGGTTCTATAAATCGGGTAAATTCATAATGGTAGAGTAAAGTCCAAGGACTTTATGCCAACGCAGACAATTGGATTAACGTTTCATTAAAAGACGGAGTTTACGTTTTGCGCATTACACTGGCAAATGGGGAATTGGTTTCCAAAAAAATGGTGGTCTGTCAATAGACCCATACAAATGCTGTTCTTGGGGGTGGGAATTATGCTCACCCCCATGAATGGTTTTGGGCAAACCAACCTAATCATTAATGGTGACTGTGAGGATTTTACGAGTTGTCCGGTTTCCAATTCTGAAATAGATTCGTTGAACTTCTTTCATAATTTTCAAATTTGCGGGACAAGTGACTATATAAATCAGTGTGGATCTGGTCCTTGGGCCGGAATCCCTAATATTTTTGGTAACCAGCAACCACATTCTGGAAACGGCTACATTCATTCTGCTTTAGTAGTAAGAGGTAATTTCAACGGCCAATCTCCGTCATTTATTGGCCAATTTGGACCATATTACTGTCAACAGAGAGAGAATATTCTAGGGACGCTTTCGGATACTTTACTAAAAAGTAAGTGCTACGAATTTGAGGTTTACATCAATTTTGGCAGGTATGATACTTGTGGAGAAAGACTGGCGTTAGGAGATTTCAATGTTATTTTTCTTGATAGTCTTTTCCACCCGATTGATGCCGTACCTCCTTCAATTACCGAAAACAATTTTGACATTATTGATTTGAATCCTTCTAAACAGATCATTAACGACACAAATAATTGGATTTCATTAAAAGCCACGTTTAAAGCTAAAGGTGGGGAAAAATACTTTGCATTTGGGACTTTCGTAGATACTACACAATTGCATATTGAATACATAAATTGTAGTGATAGTTCAACGGGAGCAGCATCATATTTTTTCGATGACTTCTCATTAGTAGCTTGTAACGGCTGTTGCCTGGAAGATGAAGTCTACGATGATCATTTGGTCATTGCCTCAAACCCGGGAACAACTGCTTCACCAACGGTATTCACTTCTTATCTGAACGGAAATACAACGGCAACTCTGGAAATTTTCGATAGCGCGGGCAGACTTGTCGCCACGGATCATCAGCAAAACCTGTACAACACATTTACACTTCCACCACTTGCCGCCGCCGTTTACCATTACCGATTCCAAACATCGAACGGTGTAGATGAAACCGGGAAAGTGGTGGTGGAGTAACCAACGCAGACGATCTGATTAACGTTTCACTGAAAGATGGGGTTTACCTTCTACGTATTACATTATTAAATGGGGAAGTGGTTTCCAAAAAAATGGTTATTTATCATTGAATTAAATAAAATTCTTTGCTTAGGGGTGTGTTTTCTACTTACCCCTAAGCTGGATTTTGGGCAAACCAACCTGATCATAAATGGAAATTGTGAGGTTTATGATACCTGTCCGGACGATTTAGGTCAAATCACACGATTGTGGACATTTGGGAACTTATCGGAACAATCTTCATGTGACTATCTAAATTCATGCTCTTCTAATAACTTGGTATCAATCCCAAGTACACTTGGGTTTCAATTACCTCATTCTGGACAAGGGCTTATTCATTTTTTTCCAATAATAACTTATAATCCGTTATGTTATGAGCTTAATCTACCAAATGGAAAATCTCAATTCAGAGAAAATATCGTTGGAGAATTTGTGATTCCATTGCAAAAAGGAAAGTACAAATTCAGTGTCTATGTTTCCTGCGCTTTTTTACCCGATTGTTCATCTAATAATAGCGACAATAGAATATCAATAAATGCCTTTGATTTGATGATCTTGGATAGTATTAACTCTTATCAAGTAGGATCGCCACCAGAAGTAGATATTACAAAAATTTATAACTTAAATACAAATCAACTAAACATTGAGGACACCTTAAATTGGTTGGAATTAGAGTGTTGTATAACGGCTAGCGGTGGTGAAAAGTTCTTTTCGTTAGGGTGTTTTCGAGATACTCTTGATATAAATGTAAATTTTTTCGGATGCGCTAGTGATGTGTACTGGCGAGCATCATATTATCTAGACGATTTCTCTCTAATAGCCTGCGATAGCTGTTGTTTGGAAGACGAAGTTTACGATGACCATTTGGTCATTGCCTCAAACCCGGGAACGACAGCTTCACCAACGGTATTCACTTCTTATCTGAACGGAAATACAACCGCAACGCTGGAAATTTTCGATAGCGCGGGCAGACTTGTCGCCACGGATCATCAGCAAAACCTGTACAACACATTTACACTTCCACCACTTGCCGCCGCCGTTTACCATTACCGATTCCAAACATCGAACGGTGTAGATGAAACCGGGAAAGTGGTGGTGGAGTAACCAACGGTACACTCAAATTCACCGAAAACTGTAGTTAGCTTGTTCACAACACCTTTTTTCTGTGAATAAGTAATTGAGTTAAACGCAAAAATTCCTTTGCAACTATGGTTTTTAGACTATTTTTGTGGGAATTTCAAAAAAACGAGGCCAATGTCGCAAGAGAAAACAAGATACTCAGATAGTGAATTGGAAGAATTCCGTCAGTTGATTAATGAGAAGTTGAAGGAAGCGTATGACGATTACGATATGTTGAAAGCGTCTTTGTCGAATGACAATCACGGGACGGATGATACTGGTCGTACGTTCAACATGATGGAGGATGGCTCTGAGACATTGTCGCGCGAAGAGGTTGCCCAATTGGCTGCTCGTCAGGAGAAATTTATCGAAAACCTGAAAAATGCTTTGATGCGAATTGAAAACAAGACGTACGGTATTTGTCGCGTAACCGGTAAGTTGATCCAAAAAGAGCGCTTGCGTTTGGTTCCACACGCTACATTAAGCATCGAGGCAAAGAACTTGCAAAACAAGTAAGTTGAAAAAGCAGATAACCATTGTTTGTATTGTAGTATTCCTGATTCTACTGATTGATCAGTGTCTCAAGATTTACATCAAAACTTCCTTTAAGCCGGACGAAAGTGTGGCTGTATTTGGCGATTGGTTTCGCTTTACCTATGTAGAAAATCAGGGAATGGCTTTCGGGACAACATTCGGTTCCAGTATGTGGGCGAAACTTGGTTTGAGCGTATTCCGAATCATTGCTATCGGTGCAATCGTTTATTATTTCCTTAAGCAGGCAAGAAAAGGTGTTCGTACCGAATTCCTGGTTGCTATCGGATTGATTTTCGCCGGAGCTACAGGAAACCTGATCGATTCCATGTTCTACGATTATGCGTTTGATTACGACCCGTGTATGGGGTTCAATCACCTGCAAGGTTCAGGAATCAAAAGCGATTGTGGTTTCTTCGGAGAAATTGAAACGCGCCACACAGGATTCCTCATGGGCAACGTAGTGGATATGTTCCAGTTTACCGCTGAATGGCCATCGTGGGTTCCGTGGTATGACGACACTCCGGAATATCCTGGAAAAAATCAGATTTTCCCTGCGATCTGGAACGTAGCCGATACGTCTATTACGATTGGTGTTGCTCTGGTGATTTTACGTCAGCGCAAGTACTTCCCAAAAGATAAAGCCCCAAAATTGGCCTCCGGAGAAGCTGTGGGATCTCAAAACGATACACCTTCCGAACCGACTTATTAAACGATCAGACACAAGAAGAAATAAATGAAAGGCATCCTCTGAGGGGTGCCTTTTTTGTTTAAACACAAGGAACATGCCTTTTCACATAGAAACATAGTAAATGGAGTTTCTTAAAAGGTCACTTTTTACCCGGAAACTCTGTTTTATCTTAAACTCTGTGACTATGTCCGGCTAGATATCTATGTGTTTATTATAAATCCCACTTCTGTGTTCTTCCGTAAACGTCCGTGGGAAACAAAAAAAGCGTCGTAAGACGCCTCTTTTAAGTAATATATCTATTGAACCTTATTTCCCTTCGGACCACAACTGGAACAAACGTTTCTGAGTGTCGGTCATATTTGTCGAAACTCCAATCACATTCTTCACGCTTCCGTCTTTGAACTTAGCAGGGAATGTTAACGGAACAGTTTCGCCTTTGCGCTCAACATTCAGTGTAACCATTGTTCCTTCGGCAACATAGCTCCCGTCTTCGTTTTTCATACAGGCAGCCAATTCATCCATACTCACTTTATCACCTGCTTTGAACCCACCGATATTGCCTTTTCCGGCTTTGCTGATCGTCACTTTTCCGTTTACCACAATACCCTTGTTCACCTTTACCTGATTGTCCTTTTCGGAAAGAAGGTCCACCGGAACCATTCCCTTCTGTTCTTTCTTGTAGTCGATGCCAATTTTACCGAATCCACCTTCAATATCCAATGGTGTAGTTCCGGTAACGTATTTGTCAAAGAACGGTTTTACGCCCGGATGAGAAGCCGCAACGAATTCGTCGATAAATGTCTCTTCATTGAATGAGCGATTGCTTCCATACTTTTTGCTCAAATCCATGATCACCGATTTCAATGTTTTCTTGCCATCAGTCAGCGTCATGATTTCAATGTCAAGTAACATCGCCATAATTGCACCACGCTCATATACCTGTGGATAGTAATCGATGTACGGTTTATTGAATACTTTGGCACTCATCACCGTAAATGGAATGCTATCCGGATAGGTGTAGGAGCTCACGATTTTGGATTTCAGCTTATCGTTCAGAGTTTCTTCAACTGTGGATAAATCTCCCTGCATGGCAATCTGAACGGAGAAGTATTCCGTTACCCCTTCGTACAACCACAAATGTTTCGACATTACGGGGTTCGTGTAGTTGAATTCACCAATGTATTGACTGTGCAAACTCAACGGTGTATAGATGTGCATGAATTCGTGTATCGCAGTTTCGTAGATCATCCCGGTGTAACTGTTGTGTCCAAAATCCGGCATGAAATACGACGAAGAATGCCCGTGTTCCAATGCTCCGAATCCTTGTCCGCCGAGTGCCTTGTACAGTTTCAGGTAACCAAACACCCCGATTTTCCCACTCATGAGCATTTCTCCCAATTCACGGTAGTCCTTTACATAATTCAGGAAAGCGTAATTATCTACAGGCAATTTTCCACCTACAAACTGGTCAATCGCATGCATCGCCGAATCAATTTTCTGTCGCACGTAGTACCCCGAAGAGTCAGTAACTGCGTAATAAGAGGCAACGGAAACTTTTGTATCCTGAATTTGCAGTGTTTCTTCTTTTTCGCTGGTAAACAGAATTGGGTTGTCAATCACCTCGTGGTAACTGCTTGCGAAAAATACCTGGTCAGAGCCATCCCGTTTTTGATGCAGGGTAGAATATCCGGTCAGGTTTCCCGGTTTCTTAAACGACATTTCGTAGTTGGTATTCCATTCGTTTCCGAAATAACCGAACAATCCTCCTGAATTGATGTAGAAATAGTGATTCGCCTCAAAACCTGTTCCCGCCGGTTCAAAAATCTTGGTTTTCTTGTTCTTCTCTTCCCAGGAGTCATCAACCATGTAGGTAATGGAAGCAACATCGTTTCCCGGAAGAATAACGAACGTATTGTTCCCCTTTTTAGAAACTTTCAGTGCCGTTCCTTTGGAGTCGAAAGCCTTTAATTTTGAAATGTATCTTCCGTAATCCAGCACAGCGTAAGTTCCAGGAATGGTCATTGGAAAATTAAAGAAAGCAGTATCGCCACCTTTGTGCGAGCAGGATAGCTGAACAGCGACCTGGTCCTTTTTGCAATCCGCGAGATTGGCGGTAAACTTCATGGTTTGGGCAAAAGCCGACCCACCAATAAGCAACGGAAATAAAGCGTAAATTTTGAGCATAAGTTATAGTGTTTGAGAGTATGACTCTGTAACAGTCGATTTGTTACAACATTGTAATTGAAAATGTAAAATTGAAAAATTGAAAAGAATGGCCAGTTGTCAAAACCTGCTTTAATGACCAACTTCACCTTTCAATTTTAACCTTCTCAATTTTCAATTCTCTCCAGAACCTTCTCAACATCTTCCGGAACATCGATATTTGGTGTTTCGATGTCTGTTTCCACTACGTGAATGGAATAACCGTGGTACAACCAGCGCAGTTGTTCCAGTGATTCGATCTTTTCCAGTTGTGTTGGTTCCAGCTGTGCAATCTCCAGTAATACATCCGAACGATAGGCGTACAAGCCAATATGACGGTAATACGGATACTCCTCCAACGGATTTTGCTTCGCATTTACGGTATTCGGAATGGCGCTTCGGGAGAAGTACAACGCTTTTCCGTTTTTGTCAACGACTACTTTAATACGGTTGGGATTTTGAAGATCTTCCAATGAAATATTTCTGCTTGCAATGGTTGCAATCTGAACCGAAGGATCTTTGAATGCATTCAGTAATTGATCCAGTTGTCGTGCATCCACCAAAGGTTCATCGCCCTGAATATTGATGACGACATCGTATTGTTCCGACGCTTTACGAACCACTTCCGCGCATCTGTCCGTTCCACTTGGGTGTTCGGAGCCGGTCATTACCACGTTTTTCCCGATGTTTTTCAAATGATTTTCAATTCGTTCGTCATCGGTTGCTACAATAACATCGGTCAGTAAAACAGATTGTTCCACACCCTCCACCACGCGTTGAATCATGGTTTTTCCTTTCAGATCAATGAGCGGTTTTCCCGGAAATCGGGTAGAGCCATAACGAGCGGGAATGATACCTAAAACGCGCATAGAATTTCTTTTGCTGCCAAGTTAACCAGAAATAACGTAATAGATTACCCCACGAATTAGCGAGCATTAAATTCGCTAATTCGCGGGGAAAACTGTTGCCTTGCTAATGTACAACAACTTAACTGCCGTGTTAAAAAACCCTTTCCGCAAAATAAGATCGGCTCGAATTTGTTATCACACCGTTTAAGAACTAACTTTGCACTTAGTATTCGAATATGCATCCGTATCAGGCAGGCCCATTGTTGGCTCAAATAGAGTATCCGGCTGACTTGCGTTCCAAGTTTACCAAAGATCAGTTGCCACAAGTGGCTGATGAGTTACGTCAGTATATTGTTGATGTAATTTCTGAAATCGGGAATTCTCATTTTGGTGCTAGTCTCGGTGTTGTCGAGCTTACAGTTGCCCTTCATTATGTTTTCAATACTCCCGACGATCAATTGGTTTGGGACGTTGGTCATCAGGCTTACGGACACAAAATTCTTACTGGTCGTCGTGATGTTTTTCATACTAATCGTAACAAAGGCGGAATCTCAGGGTTCCCGAAACGCAGCGAAAGCGAATACGATACTTTTGGCGTAGGCCACTCATCCACTTCAATTTCTGCCGCATTGGGAATGGCGGTCGCAAACCGTTACAAAGGCGAAAAAGAACGTCAGCACATTGCGGTAATCGGAGATGGTGCGATGACTGCTGGTTTGGCATTCGAAGGAATGAACCATGCCGGATTCGAGAAAGATGCAAACCTGCTCGTTGTTCTCAATGACAACTGTATGTCCATCGATCCGAATGTTGGGGCATTGAATGAATACCTTACAGACATTACTACTTCGCACACTTACAACAAGGTGAAAGACGAAGTTTGGAAATTGCTCGGAAAAGTGAGCAAATTTGGTCCGGATGCGCAAACAGTAGCTTCTAAGATTTCTCAGGCACTGAAAGGTTCAATTCTGAAGCAAAGCAACTACTTCGAATCATTGAATTTCCGCTATTTCGGTCCGGTTGATGGACACGACGTAGTTGGATTAGCTAAGGTACTCGAAGATTTGAAAGATATTCCGGGTCCAAAAATTCTTCACTGTATCACCAGAAAAGGTGCAGGATACAAGTATTCGGAAGAAGGAAATCCTACAAAATGGCACGCTCCGGGCGTATTCAATAAGGAAACGGGAGAAATCGTTAAGATCGTTCCGAAATCACCACAACCTCCGAAATATCAGGATGTATTCGGTCACACCATTGTCGAACTGGCTGAACAAAACGATAAAATCATGGGGGTTACACCTGCGATGCCTACCGGTTGTTCACTTACGTTCATGATGGAAGCCATGCCGGATCGCGCATTCGACGTTGGGATTGCTGAACAGCATGCAGTTACGTTCTCGGCTGGTTTGGCTACTCAGGGAATGGTTCCATATTGTAACATCTATTCGTCGTTCATGCAACGTGCGTACGATCAGGTAATCCACGATGTGGCGCTTCAAAATCTGCACGTGGTGTTTTGCCTCGACAGAGGAGGGCTTGTTGGAGCTGATGGTGCAACTCACCATGGCGCTTACGACCTTGCTTACATGCGCTCAATTCCAAACATGATTGTTGCCGCTCCCATGGATGAGCACGAATTGCGCAACATGATGTTCACTGCTCAGGCTCAAAACCATGGTCCTTTTTCCATTCGTTACCCGCGTGGGAACGGAGTGCTTTTGGATTGGAAAAACAGTATGAAAGCTATTCCTGTTGGTCGCGGAAGGAAGTTGACTAACGGTGAAGATTTGGCAATTTTGACTGTCGGACACGTTGGTAATTTTGCGCAGAAAGCGATCGAAAAATTGAAAGAATCAGGTGCATCTGTTGCACATTACGATATGCGTTTTGTGAAACCACTCGATGAGGTGATGCTACATGAAATCGCTGCTAAATTCACGCAGATAATCACCATTGAAGACGGTTGTGTTCAGGGGGGATTTGGTTCTGCAGTATTGGAGTTCTTTGCAGATAATAACTATCAGCTTCGCGTGGTGCGTCTTGGAATCCCTGATGCTTATATCCATCATGGAACAGTGGATGAACTTCATAAGGAGTGTGGCTTTGATACCGATTCCATTGTAAAGAAAGCCGCTGAAATGCTTCAGATTGATCTGCACGCGACCTCCAGTGAATCGAAGGTGGGATAATCCGAATGTTATTCCTGCAGAGGGTCGAATACAATCTGAATATTAAGTCGTTGCTAACCAATGGACAAACTATTTTTTATTCTTTTTATCATCCATGGCTCTGCATTTGGGCAAGATACATTGACGAAGTCTCTTGAAACGTTGAGGTTGATGAAAACCAAAAGTCTTGATGAAAACACTTACTTTCTCAAGAATACCTTCAATATGGATCTTTTGAAGATAAACCACGGAAATGATACGTTAGCAGTTGCATTATTCAGTAGCAATACAAAAGTCGAAAACTGGGGATTATCATATGACTCCAGAGGATATTCAAGTTTCAAAGGGTTGGTGATAATGGAAACCAATATTCACGAAACTTATGATAGTCTTATGGGATTGTGTAAGTCAAGTGGTATGCTGCTTGAATCGAATGTGGGAGACACTGTGTACATAGATCTAGACTGTGCAGTTATATTTCGGATAAAAAAGTTCGGAGAGGATGTTACATTATATGTGACAATATTTAAATGAGCATCACATCAGCGGGCGCGTTAGGCGTGCAAGATTTGCGTCTTTGCGGGAAATCAATTGTTGTATTTCGGATTAGATCAGCTTTCGGTTAAGAAAATCGCCCCAATCCTGCGTCAATTCAACTTATTTTATTTTCTTTGTGATGTAAAATTAAAGGATATGAGTTCAACAGATTTTTGGTGGGGATTGGGTGAATTGCTAAACGGAGCATGGTTCTACGATAACATCGGTGATATCTTCAACTGGTCATGTATTGCACTTGGATTCTTTGGTTTTGCTTACTGGATGAACTGGCAGGCAAAATTCAACAAGGCTGCTGAGAACAATCCGGATCAGATTAAGTAATTTTTTGAATTAAGATATGTTACCCTGACCTCCCGACTGTAACGTCGGGGGCGTCAGGGTTTTTTGTTCTAAAGGGTATGAAAAGATCGTTTATCATAACAGCAGGCGGAATTGGCCGCAGAATGGGGGCAGATGTACCCAAGCAATTCCTGCAACTGGGTGGTAAACCGATTCTGATGCAAACCATTGATCAACTTCATCGCTTCGATAAGGTAGCTGAAATTATTCTCACTCTTCCTGAATCTTACCTGGATACCTGGAAAGACCTTACCGAAGAATACGATTTTCATACGGTGCACACGGTAGTTGTTGGTGGGAAGGAACGTTTTCATTCCATTGAACAGGCTCTTCGTTTTTGTTCCGGGGATGTGGTTGCGGTGCACGATGGTGTTCGTCCATTAGTAAGCACAGAAACACTTCACCGTCTTTTCGATGAAGCAAAACATAGCACTGCAGTTATTCCGGTTATTCCTGTTCGCGAGTCCCTGCGAAGAAAAACATCAGAAAAAACCGTTGCGGTTCCTCGTACCGATTACCTAATTGTACAAACTCCTCAGGTATTTAATAGAAAATTGTTAATTGAGGCCTACAATCAGGAATATATCGAGAACTTCACGGATGACGCCAGCGTGGTAGAAAACCTTGGTCACGTTATTGCAACGGTTGAAGGGAACGAAGAAAACATCAAGATCACATCTCCCGGAGATTTGCTACTCGCAGAAGCCTTGCTCAAATTGCGCTCCGATGAAGGAAATTTTTAACCACCATTTCCTGATTTAGTTACGAAAGTTTGATATTCCGGACACGTTCAGTTTATACCTCATGACGATTTTTGTAGTGTAGAAATCAGGGGTGTTCAATGAATTAGCATTGATCGTGAATGTGAGATTTGGTAGGTTCTACTACCGGTTAACAGTTATTCAGTTGTGGTAACAATACATAAATGTGCGTGTTGAGAACATCGGTTACTCTGAATAGTTATGTATTTTTTATTGCCACAGAATAACGCATGAAGTCTGTATGATTCACCTGCCGCTGGCAGGATATCGCAACCCTTAATAAATTGTATGAATATCCGGGAAATCCTACTTCCCGTTCCAATTTGTCATGGTCAGCTGAATGCCTATGGTGGCGAAGCTTTTGATGAAATTGGCAGCTACTTCAATGCGCTCCGTAAGTTGTTCTTTTTCTTCTGAAGACCATTCGCCAAGTACAAAATCGGATTGCTGACCTTTGTGGAAATTGTCTCCTACACCAAAGCGCAGGCGACAGTATTCGGTTGTATTCAACGTTGCCTGAATGTCTTTCAGACCGTTGTGTCCACCGTCCGATCCTTTACCCTTCATTCGAAGCTTTCCGAACGGGAGCGCAATATCATCCGTTATAACAACGAGGTTTTCCTTCGGGATTTTCTCCTGCTGCAGGTAATAATTAACGGCCTTTCCGCTCAGGTTCATGTAAGTGGTCGGTTTGATTAAAATCAGTGTTCGTCCTTTATATCTGACTTCCGCTTTCTCGGCAACTTTTTGCAGTGCAAATGATCCTTCCAGTTCTTTTGCCAGCGATTCCACTACTTTGAAACCAATGTTGTGTCGTGTCTCTGCATATTTACTTCCCGGATTTCCTAAGCCTACAATCAAGTATTTCATTTGCTCTAAATTAAGTTGTCTCCAGCCTTCGGTCTTTTGTCTCTGATCTTAAGTCTAAGTGCCCTCTTAAACCATATCCCAGCCTGCTACGAAAACGGGTTTACTGCGCAATTCATCCAGTTTCAACGGATTTTTACGCATTACAACCACATCTACAATGGCCTGTGGAGTCATTTTATGAACCAACCCCCAGTTTACGTCGTGTTTGGCATCACGCCAAAGTGATTCCCTGCGGTCAATCCACCAAATGATCATGTTTTTATTTTCAATGGCCAATACGCCTTCGAATAATTGAGTTAGTGCACGCGGATCATGATCCTTCACCCAAACCGATTCCGGAACCAGGAATTGGTGTTTTTTCGGTTTGATGATCTTACAGATTCCCGGTGTGAACGGAAGTAATTTGGTAAATAAACCACCCAACGCACCCGGTAAACGCTTGATCACCCAATTTACCCGTGTGATTTTTGTGAATGCAATCAATTCATCCTGATCATTATACAAACCGTAAAAAGGCCCGCGCTTTGCATGCTCTTCTACAAAATAGGCATGCGTTTTTTTGATTTCAGCAAGAACAGTATCAATGGTTTCCTGTTCTGTGATCAAACGAAGGTTAGGTTGTGTTTTTGGTTTCTTTCTGCTGAATGTTTGTGTAATCAACTGTGCTTCTGTTCGGAATCCGAATTGCTCGGCCATCCATTTACTCCGCTCATTTTGAGGTTCAATAAAGGCGTAGAACGCGTCTGGAGCCTCACCGTGTTTTCCGTCAAATACCTCGTCGTAAAAATCAGCAATTTCGTTTTTTAAACGCGATTTGGATTTGGCGATGCGGTTGACGTTTTTGGAAGCCTGTTTTTGTCCGGAGAAAGCAAAATAACGAACATACCAGCGTGTTTTCCGGTTACAAAACGTAACATTCCCCTGTACTTGTCCGTCGCGCTCCAGCGAAACAAACAATGGATTGTCTGCTTCAAAAATGCGTGTTTCGGTATCCAAATGGCAGTAACGTGCGCCATTGGTTCCAAGGGTAGTTTTTTTGAGCAACTGCAATAATTCAGGAGTCGCTTCGTGTCGAATGGTAAATCTTGTGGAGAGTCCCATTACGCAAAAAGTTGAACGGTATTGTTCATGTTACAGCTAAAGTTTTTAAAACCGGTTTTTGCCGATTTTCGATCCCACAAAATTACACCAAGAAAAAGCAACATTCCTAGTATAATTGGGTTAAAATTCTAAAATGTAGTTTGTTTTCTTTTCAATGCCTATGGTTGTGTTCGGACCATGACCTGGTACCACTACTGTTTCGTCGGGTAACGTGAACATTCTGTTGAAAATCGTTTCCTTCAATACATCCATAGAACCACCAGGTAAATCGGTTCTCCCAAAGCTCCCCCTGAACAGAATGTCTCCACCAATCAACAGGTTTTCTCCGGCGTTGTAAAAAGCAACATGTCCGACCGAATGTCCGGGTCCAAAAATTACTTTAAACGTCAATTCTCCGAATGAAATTTCCTCGTTGTCTTCCACGAAACGATGTGGTTCCGGAGAAGGAACAAACTCTGTAATGCCGTACATTTGTGCCGAACGTTCAGCCAAACCGAGTGTGAACAGTTCTTCTTTATGTGCAATAAGATCCACATTGTACTTTCCTACACAGAAGCTGTTTCCGAAAATGTGATCCAGGTGACAATGTGTATTCAGGATAGCGTGAACATTCAAACCATTATCGGAAATAAATCCGGCTAGCTCCTGTTGTTCGGAACGGTTAATGCATCCCGGATCAACGATTACGGCATCTTTCGAATCGTTATACACAACTACGGTGTTTTCCTGAAAGGGATTGAAGGTGAAAACCTGAATTTTCATAGCTAATTGGAATTCGGAATATTGCTAGATTACATAATACATCGCAAGAACGACGCTGGCAAAGGTGAGGCTGAAACCGGTAAGGAAGCCTAACAAACATTGCGAAAGATTGTGTGCTCCAAGCACCATGCGCATCGTCATCACAATACCGCTGAAGAGGAACACAAGAGCAACATACAAGATATTGAAATCCAACATGTGCGCATCGTACGCTACGAGAAAGCCCGCCAGAATTCCCATTCCCGCTGCATGCAGGGAAATCTTATAGCGAAATGTGATGATGGTACAGCAAATTACAGTGATAAATGAACCGAGTGCAAGACCGAGTAAAAATCGGAATCCGTTGATTTGATTGGGAACGTATGCGATCAACATGTACAACAATGCAATTCCGCTTACGGTTGTAACAATCGCCGGAATGTACCGTTCCTTGCGGTCGTTCAGCATGATTGAATCAACTCGTCCCTGTATCCGAAGGAACAAGACGGTCAATGCCTGAATAATAAAGGAGAACAATCCGAAAATGTAAATGATTCCGAATTTATGCTCGTCACGCAGAATGTACAATGAATTCGGCTCCAGGAAATCCCTTTCCGAGGATTGGGTGAACATCACAATTGCCAATGCATAAAGCGGGGCAAACAGCGGGAGAAAGAGCCAGGAGAAAATGCGTGCAACGACTGTCATCAGAGTTCTTTTCGTAAACGCGCCACCGGAATATTTAACTGTTCACGGTACTTAGCGATAGTTCTTCGGGCAATGTTGTACCCTTTATCGTTGAGTAATTTTGCCAGGTGTTCGTCGGTAAGTGGTTTCAATTTGTTTTCTGCCTCAATTGCATCGGACAAAATCTTCTTCACTTCACGTGTTGAAACTTCTTCACCACTATCGGTAGAAAGCGATTCCGAGAAGAAATATTTCAACGAGTAAACACCATAACCGGTTTGTACGTATTTACTGTTCGCCACACGGGAAACCGTTGAAATATCCAAACCAACGATCTCTGCGATATCCTTGAGGATCATGGGTTTCATTTTGGTCTCATCACCAGTAAGGAAAAACTCTTTCTGATAATCCATAATGGCGTGCATGGTGGTGTATAACGTTTGCTGGCGCTGACGAATTGCATCAATAAACCACTTCGCTCCGTCAAGCTTCGCTTTCACGAAAGTCACGGCCTCTTTATCGGACTTGGAGGTTTTCGCGCCTTCAGCATAACCGCGCAAGAGTTGTTCGTATTCACGGGAAACTTTCAAATCCGGAGTATTTCTTCCATTGATGGAAAGATCCAGTCGGCCTTCGAACTCAGTGATCATGAAATCAGGAATGACCTGCTGAACGGATTTCGTGCTTTCCTTCATGGAGCCACCCGGTTTCGGATTCAGACGAATGATTGCATCAATTGCATCCTTCAGGTCTTCGTCTGTAATTTCCAGTTTCTTCTGGATTTTATCGTAGTGTTTACGTGTGAATTCTTCGAAGTGATCCTGAAGAATTTTCTTCGCCGTAAATAACGTAATGTTTCCTTCCTGTTTTCTATTGATTTGCAGCAACAAACATTCTCTCAAATCACGCGCACCGATTCCGGCAGGATCCAGTTCCTGTACCTGAAGCAAGACACATTCGACTTCCTTTTCCGTCACCATCACATTGGCTGAGAAAGCAAGATCATCCACAATCGCCTCAATTTCACGGTTCAGGTAACCCGATTCATCCAGGTTCCCGATAATTGTTTCGGCGATAAGAAACTGTGTATCGTCCAAATCAAGGAGCTGCAATTGCTCGGATAATTTTTCCTGAAAAGAAGCTTCAACGGAAAGAGGGACGGCGCGTTCTTCGTCGTCTTTGCTTTTATTGTTTACCTGCGTTTTGTAATCGGGAGTATCGTCGTCGAAGTAATCACTGATATCAAAAGAATCATCAAATTCTTTTTCGTCGTCGGAACTGTAATCATCTTCATCTGAACCGTAATCGTCATCGATTTCTTCGGCACCTTCCTCCAGAGCGGGGTTTTCCTCCAATTCCTGTTTGATGCGCTGATCAAGCTCCATGGTAGGAACCTGCAACAGTTTCATCAACTGAATTTGTTGCGGGGATAGTCGTTGCTCCAGCTTTTGGGTAAGTTGTTGCCTTAGTGCCATTAATGAGGGTTCAAATTTCTATTCAGCCAAAGGTAGTGAAAAGATCAAAATTGTGGGAACGCTTTCCGGAGTGAACAAATCACATTGTAAAGTCTTCGTTCTTTGTGCCTTTATAGTTGATTTGCCACGAATGCACAAAGGCACAACGTTTTGTGGATGCATGATTCCGATTCATAAATGCATAGAATCCATTATTCGTTAATTGAAACTTTTTCTTAGTTGATGCGTACATTTGCATCTGTTACTATATTGAAGAAACATGTCGGATCAATCTGTTATCCCAACCGAAACACCTCAACCAAAGAAAAAACGCAAATGGTTGCGTTATACGTATTTCTCTGTTGTGCACTTATTGGCACTTTTTGCATTACTTCTGATTGGAGTGGCATTGGCGGCTAAATTCAAGTGGACAAACGATGGTGGAAACGTGGATCTGAATAGTCGCTATTTTGATAAAATGGCTGACAAATACAATCAGGGATTTAAAACCGATAGCCTTTCTTTTGCAGGATATGAGCGTCAGATGTACCAGAACGTTGGTCTTTTGGCGAAGTATTACCCGCACAATGCAAAAACAATTCTGGATGCTTACCAGAAAACAGGGGACATCAAAATTGCACTTCGAATGCTGGATGCTGCCAACCTGAGAATGAAAAATCATAAAGGGTATCAACGTGAGTTGAAGAAAATTGAAGCCCAGGCGAACGAAGCTTCGCTTTCGATTTACCCATGGGCGAATTACCGTGAATGGAAGGAATTCTGTAGGGTAGTGCGGGCTGATAGTGCGGCAATTGATTCTGTTTCCAGAATTACGGGCGTAGAATCCAGGTTAATCGTAATGTGTCTGGTAGGCGAACAAATCCGAATGTTCAACTCTTCGCGTGAACAATTCAAAAAATACGTGGTTCCTTATAACCGACTGATCATGACGACCAATCGTGGTTATGGTGTAACAGGAATCCTTCAGAATACCGCATTAAAAATTGAAGCGAACGTATACGATAAGAAAAGTCCGTTCTACGCCGGAGATTATTTCCAGCAATGCCTGAACCTGAAGGACACCTTCCCCGAACTTGTCGTAGATACTATTGAGGCACACAAACACCACACGATTCAACGTCTGATGAAAGGCGGAGATCACTTTTATTCGTACCTCTACACGGCATTTTTCCTGAGACAATTCCAGGCACATTGGGAGAAAGCAGGCTTTACCCTGGCCTATAGACCAGAGATTCTTGGAACGTTATACAATCTCGGATATCAGAAAAGTAAACCGAAGAAAAATCCTTCCGTAGGAGGTTCTACCTTTAATGTAGGAGATAAGGAATATACCTTCGGGGGACTCTGTTACGAATTCTATTACAGCGGTGAACTCATGGATATGTTCCCGCTCACAAGTGAACCGTTTATTCCGGTTTCAACGCTGAAGAAAACGATCAAATTCCCTGAACCGGAAGAAGAGGAGCCTGCTGAGGTGGCTCCGGTTGTTGGAGGTTGACATAGGATTACTATTGGATATAAAACACGTATGGGATGGTCGCGACCATCCCATACTTCGTTTATATCTTTCGATTTCTCGTTAAAACTCTGCGTTTTGTGGCGTTCTTGGGAATGGAATCACGTCGCGGATATTGGTCATACCTGTTACGAACATGATCATACGTTCGAATCCAAGACCGAATCCTGCATGAGGAACCGACCCGAAACGGCGTGTATCCAAATACCACCACAAGTCCTCTTCAGGAATGTGGAATGCGGCACATTTCTCTTTCAAAATGTCCAAACGTTCTTCACGTTGTGAACCTCCAACCATTTCCCCAATTCCGGGGAACAAAATGTCCATCGCCGCAACGGTTTCTTTTCCAGGCTCGCAGTTGTCGTTTCTGCGCATGTAGAATGCCTTGAACGAAGCCGGGTAGTCAGTAATAATTACCGGACGTTTGTATTCTTTTTCCACCAGGTAGCGCTCGTGTTCCGATTGAAGGTCTGTTCCCCAATCAACGTCGTAAGTGAATTTCTTTTTCTTGTAATGGTTCGAATTGCGCAACACGTCAATCGCCTCAGTGTAGGTAATGCGCTTGAACTCGTTATTTACCACAAATTCCAAACGCTCAATCAAACCAAGTTCGTTGCGTTCGTTCTGAGGTTTTTGCGTTTGTTCCTGTGCGTCACGGTCGTTAAGGAATTTCAAATCGTCGGCACAGTTGTTCATGACGTAGCTACAAATGTACTTTAACAAGTCTTCAGCTAAGTCCATGTTGTCCGTGATGTCGTTGAATGCAACTTCCGGTTCAATCATCCAGAACTCTGCAAGGTGACGTGAAGTATTCGAGTTTTCTGCGCGGAAAGTAGGACCAAATGTGTAAATCTGTCCCAATGCCAATGCTGCCAATTCTCCTTCCAGCTGACCGGATACTGTGAGGTTAACCGGTTTTCCGAAGAAGTCTTGTTTGAAGTCTACTTCTCCATCTTCGTTTAACGGCGGGTTCTTTGCATCAAGGTTTGTTACACGGAACATTTCACCTGCACCTTCTGCATCGGAACCGGTGATGATTGGCGTGTGGATGTAATAGAATCCTCTGGAGTTGAAGAAATCGTGAATGGCAAAGCTTACTGCGTGACGAATACGGAACACTGCTCCGAATACGTTCGTACGGAAACGCAAATGCGCCTGATCGCGTAAGTAGTCAAGACTATGTCTTTTTGGTTGCATTACCGTTTTCTGAATATCGTCCGGATGCGCATCACCAATAATTTCCAGTTCGGTTACCTGTAATTCAACAGCCTGACCACTTCCTTGTGATTCGATCAATGTTCCTGTTAAACCAATAGATGCAGCAGTTGTGATACGCTTCAACGTTGCTTCGTCAAAATCCTCCGCATTGATGACACCTTGCAAATTGTTGATAGTAGACCCATCATTCAGTTGCACAAAACGGTCGTTGCGAAATGCACGCACCCAACCTTTTACTACATAGGTTTCACCGATTTTCGGTTGACTTAAGACGTCAGCAATTTTTGTTCGTTTCATCGTAAATTCAATAGAGTCACAAAAATAGCCACAAAAACTAAGAAAAGCAGGAGCATACGGTGATGTAATTCATGTGTTATACACACCCAATTGCTTTTTTGGAAATGAATGGCATTGAATATCCCGCAGATGAGCAGATTTTATGGCACCTAACGGATGCCATTATGTGAGTCCGTTATGCGAGTTTTTATCTGCGCATCTGCCGGAAAATAAAATGGATTGGAAACGTATTCCGGCTCCGGTTTTGTATTTTTGAAGAAGACACTATTCACATGGAACGTAACAAAATCATTCATTTTCTGGAAAACATTGGAATTCCGGTCGTGGAAACTACCCTTGAGGGCGATTGCTTCTTACCCGGACTTCGGCTTGAAAAGGAAACCATTCTCATGGATCCGGAGCGCATGAAGTATCCGGGCGACCTGCTTCACGAGGCTGGTCACATTGCAGTTACACCAAAAAATGAACGTCAGTTGATCGGAACACCTGAAATGAATCCGGAGTGGCCTTCGCCCGGTGACGAAATAGCAGCCATTCTTTGGTCCTACGCAGCGTTGAAGTACATCAATATTGCACCGGATGTTGTTTTTCATCCGAATGGTTACAAGAATGCTTCCGAATGGTGTATCGAACGATTTGAATCAGGTGACTATGTGGGACTTCCGTTACTGGAATGGATGGGGTTGTGTTACGGAGAACAAAGAGCGAAGGAGTTGGGAACAATCCCTTTCCCGAACATGATAAAATGGCTCAGATGAAACAAACAGAAGTAATCAAACACCTGAAGTTTCCGATTCAATTTGATGAACAGAAACTGATCGAAGATTTGTCGAAGGTGCTGGAGGAGAACTGGACAGCACATTACAATACAATGGGTTATACCGGAAACTGGAGCGGCGTTTCCCTGTATGCGAAAGGTGGTGATGAACGAAACATCATTGCTCAGATTGGTGATCGTGTGGAATTGTCGGAAACTACACTGATGAAGAATTGCGACTACTTCCGGGAGGTGGTCGGGTACTTCAGATTTCCGATTCTTTCTGTTCGGCTATTGCGTTTGGAGGCCGGTGCGGAAATCAAACCGCATACGGATCTTGAATTGGGCTATGAAGACGGGGAGTTCCGATTGCACATTCCTGTAGTAACGAATCCGGAGGTTTATTTCATTCTTGACGACGAACGTCTGGAAATGCTTCCCGGAGAATGCTGGTATACCAACGTTAACTTCACTCATTCGGTGGCCAATAAAGGAACAGTTGATCGGGTGCATCTGGTTATTGACGGTGTGAGAAACGACTGGTCGGACAAACTGTTTTTTGCGCAGGCGAATCCGGAACTTTTTGAAGCGAAGAAAGAGGAAAGTCATTCCATTGAAACCTTGAAGAGGATGCTGGAGGAGTTGAAAAGTAAGGAAGAAACTGCGAATCATTCATTGATTGCGGTGATAGAAGAGCAACTAAAAACAAAGGGCGAATAATCATCCGCCCTTTGTTTTGTGTATAAAGTTGTGTACTACATTCTAAATCCTTTACGGCGAGTCTTAAACACTGCGTGCGCCTGGTTTACATAGCTCAGAGAAAACTCTAAACTTCCAACTCCCGGAGAACGACGGTAAGCACTCAATGTACCATCGTAAGAGAACCCGAATTTGAATCCTTTGTATTCAACCTGCATGGTCGGGATCAACGCATCTTTCAAGCGAACATAACATCCTAACCCGATTGAAGCGTCACGTTTGAATCCTGTTTGTTTGGAAGCTTCAGAGAAACGACGTTTCAATACTCCACCGAAAATAGTCTGGTAATGCCCGCCCTGAATGAATTGTACACCTTGCGCATCGAAAGAGAACTTGGTGTATGGGATATCCATAGAGTAATTGATCATTCCAACATACTTGCGAGCCAGTTTTTCAGTCGATCCGGTGCGGTACATTAATGTTGGTGCGTTAGCATGGTAGCACGCCAAGCCTCCCTGGAACTTCACGTCGTTATTACGCGAAAAATTCGAGCGATCACCGTCAAACTGATAGAAAATTCCGGCCGATGCGTCCATATAAGTGAACGAATTCAAACCGTCAACCTCACCGCTTGCAATGTTCTGGTCATAACCGCTTCCTGTCCATTGTGAATCAAACGTCAAAGCGGAAATATCCCCTCTTCTGCTTCCGAATCCGGCCTGAATCCCAGCGGAAAGCTGATGTCCGTATCCCATCGGAAGAATCCCCGACAGCGCCAATGCACCGGTTTGCACACCGAATTTTGATGCTCCGCCGATGTCGTTGTAAAACTGTAAACCAATAGCCAGGTGCGGACTTGGTCGGTGAATGTCTTTCATCAAACACGCATCCACTGCAATTCCGGAAGACATAAATGACGTGTTCCCCCCAACCCATTGATTGCGGTGATTCAATCCGATACGCTCCCAACCGTCGTAAACGCCAACCGCTCCGGGGTTGATGAGGTTCGGAGATTGCAGAACCTGTGAAAAGTTAAGATCCTGGGCCAGGGCAGAAGCACTTAGCCCAAGGAAACTTACTATAATCAATTGCTTTTTCATGACTAACGCATTAAAGTAAGGTTACCGGAAATAGTTTCCGTTCTACCGTCTTCGTAAGTCACTTCGGCCATGAAGGCGAAGACACCTGTGTTAGCCGTTACTCCGTTCACTGTTCCGTTCCAGCGCTCTTTCACATCCGATGACATGAACACACGGTTACCCCAGCGATCGTAAATGTAATAGGTAAATGATGCCACGTCTTTACCAACTTTCGGTCCGTAAGTATCATTCAGGTTATCGTTATTCGGTGAGAATCCGGTTGGCATGAAGAAACCAGGGAAACAGTTGTCTCCAACAGGGTTCGGATCACAATCATCCAGCGGATCTGTACCGTTGGTAACCTCCATTCCGTCGCTGATGCCATCGTCATCCGTATCCGGATCATTCGGATTTGTTCCGATCGTTCCTTCAACATCATCCGGAATACCATCAAGGTCGGCATCACAGAACACGTTGTTCGGATTCGGATCACACGGATCAAGCGGGTCAGAACCGTTTGTTACTTCCGTACCGTCGTTGATTCCGTCATCGTCTGTATCCGAATCGTTAGGATCAGTTCCTAAACCACCTTCAGTGGAGTTCGACAATCCATCGCCGTCGTCGTCAACAAAACAGTCAGGACTTGCAGGAACCGGGTCACAAGGATCAAGAGGATTCGAACCGTTTGTTACTTCCATTCCATCGCTCAATCCGTCGCCATCCGTATCAGGATTTGTAGGGTCAGTTCCGATTACAGCTTCATCCGGATTTGAGATTCCGTCGCCATCCTGGTCACACAACGCGTTATTCGGGTTCGGATCACATGGATCGTTCGGATTTGAAGTACCTGTAGTCACCCAAGTTGTACTGGTGTTATCCACGCCGTTTACTTCTTCGCCATCCCAAACTCCATCATCATCAGAATCAGAATCGTTCGGATCTGTTCCTGCTGTAACTTCGTCATCGTTTGGAAGTCCATCCAAATCCGTATCACAAATCGTGTTGTTCGGGTTCGGATCACATGGATCAAGCGGATCAGAAGTTCCTGTAGGAACGTAAGGAGTAGTAGGATCATCGATACCATTTGTTTCTTCTCCGTCATTCACACCGTCGTCATCCGTATCCGGATCGTTCGGGTCTGTTCCGTTTGCAATTTCGTCTGTATTCAATACACCATCACCATCGATATCCGGAACATCCGGCACGAATACCGCAGTTACGGTTACAGGGGCGTTAATGACCATGGAATTTGTGTCTTCCGACGTTCCCTGTGTCATCGTGTTTGCAGTAATATCCCAGTGTGAGAACACATAACCTACATTTGCCTGAGCAATGAAGTTCGTTTCCATTCCACCGTAGTATTCAGCAGTCCAGGCATAAGATGTCGGCCAAATCGTATTTACTTTCACCTCACCGGCCAACGCAGGACTTACGTCAACGATCAACTGAAATGGTCCTGTAAGGTTGTAACAGTCAATCATACCTTGTTCGATCGCCGTACAACGTTGATTGATGAAGGTTTCTAATAGTGTTACGTTCTGTTGCCATCCGGCGTAACTGTTTCCTCCCCATTTTGCCAGCTGTCCAGGCATTTCCGGATCGATTTCGTTGATCATACTATCGAGAAGGAAGGTCATGTAGTTACACGACAAATACGTATTGACCAGATCGGCGTACCTACCAATGTAGTATTGCTCAACCATCGGGTTTTCATCGATCAGTTTTTCCAGAATATCGGTATGTCCCTGACCTCCCGGGTTTGGCAGGTTTTCCACGTTACATGGATCTGCATTCGCAGTTGGATCGGGAACTCCTGTGTAATTGATGTAATGTCCGAATGTGGCATCCATATCCCAAAGGGTATAACGCCATCTTTTCTTATCTCCTGCAGGATCTGTACCTCTCCACCATGCGGTGTTCCAGTTCAACCAGTCCATGGTAACCACGTACGAGTTCAGCACAAAGTAATCGATCAACGATTGCCAGTTTAATGTGGTATCTACGTGCGCAAAGTTTGCAGCAACCCCCATGTTGTTGGAGTTGATATAATTACGCAACGTATTCCAATCAGTTTGAGCCTGAGCACCTCCGTATTCAGACCAGGTGCTTCCCCATGTTTTCAGGTACTGCAAGTGGTATTTATCCTGATCAGAGTAGTATTTTGTGTAATCGTGATCGTCAATTTTCTCGCGAATCTCGTATACACCCCAGTACTGACCGTTCAGGTAAACGATACACGGTTTCCAGGTTCTTTCATCCAATGCAAGGTGTGCCTTTTGAGAAAGCGTATGAACATAAGCATCGCGAATGTGCGCTCCGTCTTCGAAAGAAACGTTATCATTCGCAGCTGGCTTAAGGATCAGACGCTGAAATTCATCACGTGTTTTTTCAGGGAAAATCTGGTGCTCAACATCATCGTTATAACCGAACTGATCACGCATGATGAAGTCGAAACCACGTTGATCGTAAGCCCAGGAGTCGTTCCCGTGCTTGTTGAAGTCACCCTCACCTTCGCTTACCAGTGAGTTGTCTGTATCGAAGTATTCAAAGAATCCTTTGTAGTTCTGTGACCACCCGTTTCCGTTTGCAATAAGATCGTAGACCTGCTGACCAGCAACAGAGATTACCGGCATACTGTGATCAACATTGATGAAATAGGTGTTTGAAGCACAGAAACTTGCCTGATTCGTCCCGAATGCTTTTGCACGCAAAACAGTCGTTGTACTGATATTGATTGGTCCGGAGTAAACTGTTGAACCTGTAGTGGGTTCAGAACCATTTGTAGTGTAACGAATTGTTGCTGTAGGATCGGAACAAGTGATGGTTACACTTTGAGCTCCAGGGTAGAATCCTTCAGGAACACTCATCACCGGAGTTGGATAGTAATAAGGGATGGTTCCGGTGTTGTTTGCGTTTGGAGTTGGTGCGGAGAAAAGTCCCCATGTTGCGGCTCCGTTCGTAACGCGTCCATAAGAATGATTTTCCTTGGTACGTGTTGTGATTTGAACGAAATCAACTGTTGTACCACTTGGGTCGGAAAGCAAAATCCAGTCGCTTTCACATTGTTTCAGGTTGAAGTTGGGATGATACTGGTTTCCGTTTACAAGATTTCTTCCGCTACAGAAAACCATTTTAAATCCGTTGGCTGCAATTGTTCCGGAAGGGATTTGCCATTTCATCGGATCAGTGTCGTCGTCAGACAGCCAATAGCCTGTCAGATCGATAGTGGCACCCGTGGTGTTGTACAGTTCGACCCAGTCTTCACGTTCACCGTAAGCATCTGTGGGCCCTGTTACATTCGAACACGAGTATTCGTTGATAACAACCTGCGCATGTAGTCGTAAGCCGAAACATGAACAAATCATTAATAACAGTAATAATAATTTTTTCATGGAGAAGTAGTTTTAACCCGTAATTATATGAATTTAAAACGTGTTTTAAGGAGTCCCGTTGCGTGAAACGGACTGATTGTGTATTATTTAACGCTTTTTTTTGATTTTCAGAAAATACGCGCCTTAAAATTCTGTTAATATTGTGGTAATAATCCAGAACATGAAAAAACTGCTCCTCTTAAGTATTGCGGCTATCTCTCTTGTCGCATGTAAAAAAGTTGAAGGTGAAGGTGGTAGATCTTCCATCACCGGAAAAATTATGGTTTACGAAAAACTTTACATGAACGGTATTTGTACCGATACAGTAAGTTATGAAGGATCCCAGGAAGATGTGTACATCATTTACGGTGATGGTGATAATGCTATTGACGACAAGCTGGAATGCAGCTTTGACGGATCGTTTAAGTTTGATTACCTGCAACCGGGAACGTATACAGTATTTGCCTACGGAAGAGAATTCCATACAGGACCAAACGTGCCGAATAACGATGACGATTACTACACGAATACAGAAGTAAGTCAGACCGTTACCATAGGGAAGAAGGAAACAAATGACCTTGGTACGATAAACGTTTGGAAATAATGAGAACCGCTGTTGTTGCCTTCTTTGTGATGGCCTCCTGTAGTGTGTTTGCGCAGGATCGCGGACAACTATGGCTGGGTGCCGGAGTGAAAAGGGAAGTCGCCAAAAACGTTGTTGCCAGTGTGGGGACAAATGCGCGGTGGTACAATGACGGGACGCTTAGAACGTTGTATCAGGAAGCTGCGGTTAAAAGCGAGCACCTGAAATGGTTCAGACCTTCCGTTGAGTACCGACTCGTAACATCTTACGATAAAACCGGAGCGTATTCCAACGCACACCGTTTGAATGTGAATTTTGACTTCAGAACAAAGGTTTCTGATTTCAAACTGGGAGCGCGTTTCCGTTATCAGGGATACCTTGGTGGTGGTACAGGTTCCGGGTCGGATTTGGATCCTTCTTACCGTATCAAGCCGTATGTAGAATGGTCAACAAAATCGCGGTTTACGCCCGAACTTTCGGTTGAATGGTTCTATGACCCAATTCCGGGACCTGTTGGAAACCGTTTCAATCGTGTACGTTACGGATTAACAGGAAACATTGATCTTCCGGGACCGAATGATTTGGGAATTACCTACTATTACGGTAGAAAATTCAATACCGGAAATCCTTATAACGAGCACATTGTTTCGTTGGAATATTCCTTCGATTGGAAGACCGAAAAGAAATAATCAACTATTAATTTGATAGAAGATAAAAGCGACTTTCAGAAATGGGAGTCGCTTTTCTGTTTCACCGAGCTCTAATGAATGGATTTGAATCAATTTGACGATTACTTGTTCCAACCGTAAACTATGTCGCTACCGTTTTGCTTTGGATTATGTGTCAAAAAATAGTGGTCTAAGTTATTCTCAGAATAGTGCATCCCTGCGTTGACTATCCAGTTTCAAAAGGATAAACAACATCATAGAGAACGACATCATGGACGATCCACCGTAACTGAAGAATGGCAACGGAATTCCAATTACCGGCGCCAAACCAATGTTCATCCCAATGTTAATTGCAAAGTGATAGAACATAATCATGGCGACACAATAAGCGTAAACCCGATTGAACACGGAGCGCTGACGTTCCGCAATGGTAATGATACGGAACATGATAAACATGTACAGGCCTACAATAACCGCTGCCCCCATAAACCCCCATTCTTCTGCGAGCGGACAGAAAATGAAGTCGGTTTCACTCTCTGGAACGTGATTTGCACGGATACTTGCCACACTTGCTTTGCGGTATCCTTTTCCGGTTAATCCACCGGAACCAACGGCTGCCATGGCGCGGTTACGGTTATAGTCATCACCATCCGGATCTTCTTTCAATCCCAGTACAAGTTCAATACGGTCTTTTTGGTGTGGAGCTAATCCTGAAAACGAGAAATTAACCGCGGTAGAAATTCCACAAGAGAGTAACCACCCGGTTAGAATAATGATGAACACCCTGTTGCGTTCACGACGCGGAGAAATCCATCTCAGGAATAAATATGCCAGTAAAGCGATGAGGGTAATCACCACCAAAACGCCATAAAAGCCCTGAATTACCATCCCAGGAAGGAAGGTCAATTCGTACTCGTTTCTGGACATAATCAGGGTGATAATGGAAAGGAAAACGAGGTAGAATAGGATTGGGATAAAGTGACTTCCAACCCACGTTTGCTTCATTCGAATTCCGAAAATTCGAATCAACTCAAGTACGAGAGGGTCAAAGGTGATTCCCTCGCGGTATAACACGAAAAAAAACGAGGTAAAGACTACAAAAGTACCCGCATCCGGTTGAAGTAAAATCATTACCATCGGAGCAAGCAGGATTCCAAGAGAAGCCAATACGGAACTAACGGTTTGCAGTTTTACGTTAATTGTGGAAATGTACTTGGCGAGTACAATGGCAGCACCGATCTTCATGAATTCGGCGGGTTGAATACCCATGGAACCTATACCCAGCCAGGCGCGCGCTCCGTGAATCGGGGGTGTAAACAATACCGCTATGAGCAGAATGAAACAGAAAACGTAAATCGGGATAGCGAATTTTCTGTAGATGTCGGAATCAATAAGAAAGACCAGGAAACCAAGGAACAGGGAAATTCCTACCCACATGATCTGTTTTCCATATTTCTGAGAAAGGTCAAACAGATTCGGATGATCAGGATCGTATGCCACCGAATACACTGTTGCCACACCGCACGCCATAAGAGTAATTACAGCTGCAAACAGCCACCAGTCAACGTGTTGTGTCAGTGAATCGTCTCTCCGCACCTTATTTCTTTTTTTTCGGTTTTGCTTTGACGTTCAACAGGTTGGCTTCAAGAATCATTTTCTCCTTCGCCTTGTCTTTCACTTTGCGCTTGATGTATTTTTCCATCATTAAGCTCGCAGTTGGAGCAGCCCAAACACCACCGAATCCCGCGTTTTCGATGAACACCGCAATCGCAATTTTCGGGTTGTCCATCGGTGCAAAAGCAATAAATACGGAGTGGTCTTCACCATGTGGGTTTTGTGCTGTTCCGGTTTTTCCGCAAACAATAATGCTATCCACGGCCGCACGGTGTCCTGTACCACCTGGTTCGTGAACTACTCTGCGCATTCCTTCTACCACCGGTATGTAATGTGCTCCGTCAACTTTGGTGTAATGTTTTTTCATGAATTGTGGCAACGGTCCGCCGTTTCCGATGTTTCTTACGAAATGTGGTGTGTAGTACCAGCCCCGGTTCGCAATGATAGCAGCAATGTTTGCCATCTGGAGTGGAGTAACTTTTACCTCGCCCTGACCAATAGCAATGGAACGGATGGTTGAAAAAGCCCATGTGTGGTGACCGTACCACTTATCGTAATAAGCAGAATTCGGAATCAACCCCGGACGACAACCTGTGATATCCGTTTCGAGAACCTGATCCAATCCGAAACTTCTCATGTAAGAATACCATTCATCCAAACCAACTTCTGCATCAGCGAACATGGAACGTTTTTTTCCCTGTTGGATCGCCCGGCGCATCACATAGTAGAAGTATGGATTACAGGAGTTTTTGATTCCATCCGGAAGGTTCGATGCGCTTGGGTGATTGTGACAACCAACCATGCTCTTTGTACAGGGGAAACCGGAATTCGGAGTGATAACTCCTTCCTGAAGTCCGATCAACGATTGTAACAATTTGAAAATGGATCCCGGCGGGTATTCGGCTGCAAGCGGACGTGGGTAAAGTGGTTTTCCTTCATCCTGAAGAAACTGCGGGTAATATTCTCCGATGTTTTTACGTCCGACTAACAAGTTCGGATCGAAGCTTGGTGCGGAAACCATTGCCAGAATCTCGCCTGTTGACGGTTCGATTGCAACAATACATCCGCGTTTATTCTGCATCAGCTTTTCCCCGTAAACCTGAAGATCGATGTCTAAACCAAGGTGCAATGCAGGGCCGATTTTGGAAACTGTATCGTATTTTCCATCGGCGTAGGATTCGATAGCATCGTTCATCGCAGAAGTTACCACGTACTGAATCCCTTTTCGTCCACGCAACTCTTTTTCATAGTAACGTTCCAGCCCGGCACGACCAATCAAATCACCACCGCGATAGAACTGATCTTCGTCCACTTCTTCTTTTGAAACCTCATTCAGGTATCCGAAAATATTTGCTCCGCCATTGTAAGGATAAGAGCGCATAGAGGTAAGGTCTTCCTTAAATCCGGGGAATCGCTCCAGGTGCGGTGCAATGCGTGTAATATCTTCAATAGAAAGTTCTTTCATGAACGGATACCAGCGCTGCGACTGGTAGTTGTCCTGATACTTATGCAGGTTTTTATTGAAGTATCTTCCTTCGCCTTTTTTGATCTGATAAAAGCGATCTTTTACCTTCTGCGGCGTCCACCCGATGAGTTTCGCAAAGGCAACTGTATCGAGATTTTTGATGTCGTCTTCACGCATCATCAGGTTGTAGTAGCTTCTGTTAGAGACTACTTTTTTGCCATAGCGATCGAACATGATTCCACGGGGAGGAGTAATCTCAATACGCTTTTCAGCAATTTCCTGAGCACGAAGCTTCCAGGTGTCATCCACCACCTGCATGAAAAATAACCGTGCGAGGTAAATAACTCCGATAAGGACGAAAAAAACAATGATTACGTATTTTCTACCATCTAGATTCATCTATCCTCCTCTTTTACGCATGAAAATGAATTGAACTAATATACTGATTAGGAAGGAAAGCGGGACACTCAGTACTACTTTTCTGAGGATCAGTAATAATTCATTCAATTGAAACGATTCAAGCAGGAAGAACCAGGTGTGGTGAATGAGCAACAGGGTACCGTAGTTACTCAGTAACCAATTGAAACCAAGGCTGGAAACCGACATGTTGTCGAGGTTTTCATAACCGTCGCGTGGGGCATAAACCTTGAAAATTGCCGGACGACAATATGCCATAAGCACAGATGCAGAGGCATGTAATCCGAAGGTATTTGAAAAAGCGTCAATACTTAATCCGTAGAAAAAGGAAATGATCATCAATGGAACAGTTCCCAATTCAAATGGCAACATGATAATGAACAGGGGATAGAGCATTGCATATACTCCCCAACCCAGTTCCAGGTTGTTCAGGATGATCACCTGAATAAAGGCGAACAACACAAAACGAATTGCTATGGACGGAATCTGACTCACTTATTCTTCCTCTCTGTCTTCCGGAATGGAGTTGATCATTTGGGTGATCTCGTCCTTCATGTTGTTTTTTACTACGTATACGTTTTGGATGCTGCGGAAATCTGTTGCCAGTTTTACGTTGAGATCCCAAAGCGGTTTTCCTTCAATTTTTTTGTTTCTGGAGACGATTCCCACAGGAATTCCTTTCGGGAACATTCCGGACCCCCCACGGGTAACAACCTTCGACCATTTCTTGATGTAAATGTCTGTTGAAATTCCAATCACCTGAACAGTTGTTGGGGCTTTCTGATCCCATTTCAACAAACCGAAGGCACCGTTCTTTTCCATCATGACATCAAAGTTAATGTCTTTGGAAAGTACTGTTTTCACCAACGAATAACGTGTACCCACAAGGTGAACCACACCAACAACACCGGCAGTTGAAATTACACCGTCACCTTGTTTGATGCCGTGAATAGAGCCAACATCAATGGTCATGTAATTGTTACGTTTATCGTATGTTGAATGAATTACAGTTGAAGGGATGTACGTATACTGACGTTTGTAGGCAGTATCGTCGATGAAGATTTTCCCGCGCTCTTCCTGGTAGTTTGATTGCTTTAAACGCGCACGTAACCAGCGGTTTTCATTGCGGAGTTTCTGATTCGATTTTTCCAGGTAAAAGTGTTTGTCGACATCATTTCTCCACGACATGATGGTGCCATTGATATCAGAGGTAGTTGATAGGAATTGGATGTGCGCAAACGTCGAAAAATTCATGACCAGTGTTAGTGCAATTACCTGCAGTAACAGAAAGACCAGAAATAAACGAAATCGTTGAAAAAATGCAATGAGGTTGCGCATGACACAAAAGTAGTCAAATTGCAGTGATTTTAACACGTCAAAAAGTGGTACTTTAAGACATTAGGATGTTAAGATTTTAAGGGAATGAAATTGTTGCTGTAAACGACAAATGAAAGGGAATGGTGTGGTGAATTTTTCCCGGGGATTTTTGACTGATTTCGCACTATTGTGAAATAGTGAAAAAGCAATTGAACGTTAAAACAACGAAATCGTAATCCCCCCTGTCAACGTCGTAAACTGTGAACTTCCTGATGACTTGAAATATGGCGACAATCCGTAATCTGCAAAAACCGCCCAGTTGCGGAAACCAACTCGTGCATGGGCACCATAGGTGAGCGGATTGAAATCAATCAATTGCTTGTCTTTGTAAACCTGCTGATTCCCGTCTGACCATACTTTCTGGTAACCCTGAACTCTGTAACCGAAGTATCCGCCAATATGTAATTTGAGGTGTTTCCATTTAGCTGCTCTGAACCGAATTTCCAATGGAACCGCTACGGCATGAGTTCCAAGAACCTGGCGGTTGTAATCGTATTCGGGAAATTCCGATTCATCATGAAGTGTGGTGGTTTGCAGCGAATCATTTTGGATCAAAACTCCTTTGTAACCGACGCGCTGGTGTTTGTATGAAAAGCCAATACCAAATGAAACTGTATTTCCCGTTGTTAGCGGAATGTCCCACATGGTGTGAAGGTTCCAGCCAAGCGATCCCTGAACATTTGTCTCAAGCATCTTTTTGTCGAAAAGGGTGGAATATGTTGCGTCGATCATCAGGCGATCGTACTTGCGATCCTTCCCAGGTTCTGCGGGCCGCCAACCGGTGTTGTACCACATTACACCCGGACGGAACCGTGAGATAACGCCTTCGTCTTTGTAGCCATACTGCGCCTGAACTCCAACAAGAGCTAAAACAAAAAGGGTGGATAAAATGAGTTTCATGTATTCAATCTGTTTTGTTCCCAGCGCCAAGCATCCTTTAAGGCTTCATTCACCGTGAATTTCGCGGACCAATTTAAGTCTTTTTTTGCCTTGTCCGCATTCGCGAAAATTTCCGGAACGTCACCAACCCTTCTTGGCCCGAAACGCCAATTGAGCGGTTGCCCGGTTGCAGCTTCGAATGCCGCGATCAATTCCAGAACCGATGTTCCTTTACCGGTTCCAAGATTATACACCTCCGGATTCTGGTTCATCGGACTATTGAGCGCCGCTATGTGTGCTTTCGCAAGATCGCACACGTGAATGTAATCGCGGATACAGGTTCCGTCCTCGGTATCGTAATCTTCCCCGAAAACCACCAGTTGCTTTCGAATTCCAATTGCAGTTTGCGTGATGAAAGGAACAATATTACTTGGCACGCCTACGGGAAGTTCACCGATTAGTCCGCTTGGATGTGCGCCAATCGGATTGAAGTAGCGCAGTAAAACAGCATCAATGTTTCCTTTCGCAGCGAAGTCGCGAATCATTTGTTCGCCCATGAACTTTGTCCATCCGTAGGGTGAATTTGGTGTTCCCAGTGGTGTTTCCTCAAATACGCTTGATCCTTCTTTCGGAATTCCATAAACGGTACAGGAAGAAGAAAACACGAGTTTCCGCACGTTGAATTCTTCCTGCGCATTCAGAATATTCAACAACCCCGTGAGGTTATTGTGATAGTACTTTTCAGGATGTTCAACAGATTCGCCAACTGCTTTAAATGCTGCAAAATGAATCACTCCTTCGAACGGATAGGTCTTGAACAATTTGCGGACGTGAGTAGCATCCGTACAGGAACCTCTGCTAAGGATCAGCGATTTACCACAGAGTTTTTCAAGTCGGGAAAATGAATCCGTTGTTGAATTCGAGAAATCATCCAGGATAACAGGTTCATATCCGGCATGGATTAACTCAACAACTGTGTGTGAACCAATGTAACCTGCACCTCCTGTGACTAAAATGTACTTCATCACTACAAGTTTACGGAATTTTGCAGTAACAGGGTGTCAGGCATTTTCTACTGTCGCCGGCTCGTCTTTCTTGGCAAGAAGCTGTAAGACTTGTTTTACGTCTATAATTCTCAAACCGAAAACCAAAACCGCCCAAACCACAATCAGAATTGCAGAATACATTGCGAAAGAAAGGTGAAGTTGTTGTTGAACAAGAATAGCAAGAGCCATCACTGCAGCAAGTACAAACAACTTCGTCCAGGTGAAGCGTGCAACGTCGTGTTTCATTTTGTACTTCACTTCAAAGTATTGCAGCCAGCCGATTACACTTTGCGAGACGAAAGCTGAAATAGCTGCCCCAAAAGCTCCGAGACCCGGAATCAGAATGAAGTTCATGACAATCATGGTAATCAAACCAAGACCCGCAATTTGGTTCAGTTTTCGCAACGATCCGTTCGCAGTCAATAATGTACCGAATACGATCGTGAAACACATCGGAATGAAGGTCATGGACAGGAAAATCCAGGAATCGTACGAGTGAACGTTCTGGTCTTTGTACAATGCTTTGAAAATGGTTTCCAATGATCCTACCGTGATTCCAATCATGATTAATCCACCGGCACATAGAATGTTTAACGCAGATGTCATAATTCCCGTTGTACTCAGTTTTTCTTTCAGGACACGGGAGAAAACCGGCAACAAAATGCTTCCGAACAATACTCCGAACATCCAGCATGCATCCAGCAAACGAAAACTCTGAGCGTAATAAGAAACCTGATTGGTTCCATCGGGATGCAAACGATTGATCAACACGGCATCCAGTCGGTAGCAAATCATCATTAGGATAACCAGAATTGCGTACGGATACGAGTGCTTGATTACGGAGACAAAGTAAGCCCAGTGCCACTGAATTCGTGGAAAAGAGACCAGTCGAATATAGATAGCAATTGCTGTTACGAGAGAAAGTCCGGATGATGAGATGAAGATGATTACAAAGAGTTGCAAATCAACATCCTCTACCGGTAGCAGGAAACCGTATAGCAAACAAAGACCCAATACGAAGTATACAGACCTTTCAACGACTGAAAGCACCGCATCCAGACCAAACTTAAGCAAACCACCCGTGTAAGCACGAACATAGTTCACACTGATCGTGGAAATCTGGTGAATGATGAGACAAATCAAAATCCAAAGCCACAGATGCGGCATTTGCATGAAATAGAACAGAGCAATCGACCAGATGGCGTAGACCAAAACAAGGAGCAAACGTAACGTGAACAAACGATTCGCATATTTTCTCAGCAAGTGAGGATATTGAGCAATCGTTTTGGTCATGTAATTAGTGATCCCCATGTCCAGCAACATCGAAAACAAAAACGTGAAGTTGAGAATGGTTTGGAAGACACCGTAAGTGTCGGAACCCAACTCGTTTTGCATTTTGATGTCAACCAGAAAAATGGTTGCGGGTTTCACCAGCAAGTTCAACAACAGCGTAATGCCAAGACCTTTAAGAAATAGTTTTTGCATGCTCTGCGTTGTTGTTATCGGAACCGGGGAGTTTCAGGTTCCACTTGTCTGTTTGTTAAAAGAATGCGCGAAGTTAGGAAAAGTTGGAAATACGGCAAGGTTAAGATTTCGGGGAGCTGTGATTGCTATTTCTGTTCCTGCAGACGAGCGTGGAACCACGTATTCTTAACATCGTTCATTATAGAGCGATGTGGTTATGTGGATTTCAAATCATTCACGAATTATTTCTTCAGCGTCCCTCTGCGTTCGTCTGCGGGAGATTCTGTACCTTCGTGTCTATGCGCATTGCAGTGAACACGCGGTTTTTGCTTTCCCGGAAAATGGAGGGGTTCGGATGGTATACCTACGAGGTCGTTAAGCGAATGGTAGAACAACATCCGGAGCACGAGTTCATCTTCTTTTTTGACCGGGCCTTCGATCAGAAGTTTGTATTTGGTTCGAATGTTACTCCTGTTGTCTTGTTTCCGCAGGCGCGCCATCCGCTTTTGTTCCGCTGGTGGTTTAATGTTTCTGTGACCAAAGCATTGAAGAAGTACAAAGCCGATGTGTTTTTCTCTCCGGACGGTTACCTTTCCTTGCGAACCGACGTTCCTCAAATTCCGGTTATTCACGACCTGAACTTTGAACATCATCCGGAGGATTTACCCCGTAAACATCGCGTTTATTACAAGAAATTCTTCCCGCTGTTTGCCAAAAAGGCAGCGCATATCATGACCGTTTCAGAATATTCAAAGCAAGACATCGTTCGAACATATGGAATTGCGGAATCAAAGATTACGGTTGCATGGAATGGTGCAGCAGAGGCTTTTGTTCCACTCGATCAGGAAATGATTTCCCAAACGCGACATGCGCATTCCAACGGTAGACCATATTTTATATTTGTCGGTGCCATTCACCCGAGAAAAAATGTGAAAACCTTGCTTGAGGCATTTGCGGCCTTTGCACAGGAAAACACCGAAATTGATTTACTGATTGTCGGCACCGATTTGTGGAAGAATGCTTCGGTACAGCCCTCGGAAAAGGTAGTAGGGGTGCAGGATCGCATTCATTTTACCGGACACGTTGCGTTGGATGAATTGACGAAATTAATGGGCTCCGCTTTTGCAATGGTGTACATTCCTTATTTCGAAGGGTTTGGAATTCCATTGGTAGAAGCGATGCGATGCGGAATTCCGGTTATTTCCGGAAATCGGACTTCCCTTCCTGAAGTTGCCGGTGATGCGGCGATCTACGTTGATCCTTTCGATACTTCTGCGGTGGCAGCAGAAATGCTGGAACTAAGCGAAAATGGAGAATTGTACCGGGATCGCGCTGAAAAATCCCTGAAACGATCAAGCATCTTCTCATGGAATCATACTGCGGAAGGTGTTTGGAACGTTATTGAACGTGTTTACCAACAAAGAAGCAAATGAGAGTCCTTTTTCTGGCAATTACATTATTGCTGGTTTTCACCAGATGCAAGCAGCACCGAAGCAACAAGGCCGGTGTGAAGATGCAGGATTTCATTGTTGACATCAGTCAATATGCGCGTTCGTATGATCCGGATTTCATTGTAGTACCGCAGAATGGAACAGAATTGTTGTTCGAGAATTTGGATGCTGACGGTAACCTGAGTGAACGCGTCATTCATGCCATAGACGGAATCGGGGTAGAGGAGTTGTATTACAACGGTGGGTACGAAGAGGATAGTTATCGCCTGAACATGCTGTTAAAAGCGAAAAGTTCAATCAAAGTGCTGGTAGCGGATTATCACTCTTCCAACAGCACACTTAGTCAATCGTTTCAACATGCCGATAGCGACGGATTCATTGCCTTCCCAAGATCTTCGAATAACTACGATTACGTTCTTATTCCTGATTCGGTTCACAACGAAAACAGTAACAACATACAGTCGTTGAGTCAGGCGCAGAATTACCTCTACCTGATCAGTACGAACAGTTACTCGGACAAAGCCGTTTTTCTGTCGGCCATTCAGCAAACCAATTTTGATGTGGTCATCATCGACGCTTTTTTCGACGAACAAATGTTGACGGCTGCGGAAGTTGCAAGTCTGAAAACGAAAGCTAACGGTGGACAACGTCTTGTGCTTGCCTATATGAACATAGGTGCAGCAGAGCATTACCGTTACTACTGGAAATCCGACTGGAAGCTTCACAAACCGCGTTGGCTGAAGAAAGAGTACGACGGTTATTCGGATGAAGTCTGGGTGAAGTTCTGGAAGCAGGAATGGAAAGACATCATTTACGGCAATGATGAATCGTATACAAAAAGAATCCTGGATGCCGGTTTCGATGGAACGTACCTGGACAATACAGAAGCGTATTATTTCTTGTATTACAACGACTAAGGATTTTTGAACCACGTAGATCCATAGCTATCTATAGGAAGAGTGTTGGTTCAATTTTGATCTGTTCATTACCCCCGGAAACTTATGACAACTATGTCACTATATTTCTATGGTTAAGCCTTTAGTAATTATTACTCTGCTTCCTTCTCTTTTTCTTTCGCTGCTTTCTTGAATGCTTTTTTAAGTAGAAAACTGTGCTGCAAGGCTTCAAGATCCGTATTCAGTGTTACAGAAGCAGCTTCCAGGTTTGCAATGGTGCGCTTCAATTCGGCACCGGCTTTTTCGTCACGCATCATTACTCCCAATGGACTATTGGGGTTACTTGCAGCTTCTTTGATGTCTTTTACGGCGGCGTTCGCATTATCCGCCATCTCCTGCAATTCATTCATTGAAACACGCAGCGAATTGAACAATGTGGTATCCGTTACAAGATCATTTGCAAGCGTTCCTTCCTGATTGAGTTTCGCAGCGTATGTATTGATGGAAGCAGTGATCAATTGTGCCTGTGTTGTAGCTAATCGTAAAGCCGATGAGGTTGCAGCAAGATTCTCGTAAATTTCATCATCGGTCAACAAACGCCCGAGGCTTCCTTCTCCGTTCGCCAGTTTTTCGGTCAATTCAAGAATGTTGAGGTTGTTTTGCTGGAGGGTTGCCATCATCTCTTCTGTAGACAGTGCAGTTTCGTTGATCAGTTGATCTCCCTCTTTAATTGCACGAGCGTCTTTTGTTCCGCCGTAGATAACAAGAATTTTATTTCCGATTAATCCATCCGTGCTCAGCCTCACTTTTGCATCCCGTTTTATGAATTCTCGCGATTCAATGTTGATGTTCATCGTCACACGAACCTTGGATTCACCAATTAATTCGAGTTTTTTCACTGTTCCGATTTTCACTCCGGAGAACCAGATGTTGTTCCCTTCCTGCAATCCGTTCACATCCGAGAAAATCGTGGAAATGGTCATTTTCTTTTGAAAAGTGGAATGCAGGTTTCCTACGGACAATACACCCCCGACCAGGAACAATATTCCGATAAGGATAAAGGCACCGACTGCTACGGAGCGTTTATTGTTTGATGGCTCTTTCATGATTGTATAAAATTGTATTCGTAAAACTGTTTGATCTGCTCATTGTTTGATTTGAAGACCTCTTCAAAGGTTCCAACCTGAGCAAATCGCCCGTCAAGGAGCATTGCCACCCGATCACCTGTTGTTTTTGCGCAGGTCAGATCATGAGTAATGATGATGGAAGTTGTGTTGTATTTCTCCCGTACATCAATGATGAGCTGGTTGATTTCCTCACTGGTAATCGGATCGAGTCCGGATGTCGGTTCATCGTAAAGCATGATTTCCGGTTTGAGAATCAACGTGCGTGCAATTCCGATTCGTTTGCGTTGCCCTCCGGAAAGATCTCCGGGCATTTGATTCAGTTTATCGATCAGCCCAACAGCATTGAGCACTTCTTCCACGGCTTCGCTTACCTCGTTTTGCTTCAGATGCTTCCGGTTCATTTTCAACGGAAATTCCAGGTTCTTTCGAACACTCATGCTATCGTACAAGGCACTGTTCTGGAAAGAAAATCCGATTCGGAGTCGCAGCGCATCGAGCTCTTTTCCTGCCAACTGATCAACATTCTGTCCGAGTACTTCTACATGACCTTTATCCGGTAGAAGCAATCCTGCTAGAATTTTGATCAGGACAGATTTTCCGGTCCCCGATCGGCCTAGGATGACCATGTTTTCGCCCTTCATTACCTCCAGATTGATGTCTCGGAGAATGTGCAGATCTCCGAAGGATTTGTACACTCCTTTGATCTTAATGACCGGTTGTTCGCTATGTGTTTCCTGCTGCTCCATGAATCTTTAATAGTAGCGAATCCAGTTCGCGATTTGTACAATAACAACTTCTTCAATAAACACCAGGAACATGGCCAATACTACGGCCTGATTCGCTGCCCGTCCAACACCATACGTTCCCTGTTCCGCATTGAATCCTTTATAGCAACCGATGATTCCGATGGTGAATCCAAAGACTGTGGATTTCAGAACGGAAGAGAAGATGTCGAGAAAGGTAATCGTGGAAAAACCGTTGTTTATGAAGGTCTGAATGCTGACCGCCTCGTTCGTGTGTACGCTAAAGTAGGATCCCAGAAGCGCTACAAATGCGCAGTACAACCCGAGGATCGGAATCGTTACGGTACATGCAATAACTCTTGTTGTAACAAGGTATTTGAATGGATTGACAGCAGATACTTCCATAGCATCTATTTGTTCTGTTACACGCATGGAGCCAAGTTCCGCACCGATGCTGGAACCAACTTTTCCGGCGCAAATCAATGCAGTAACAAGTGAAGCCAGTGCTCTTACAATAGCAATGGAAATAAGAGAAGGCAGCCATGACGTAGCACCGAATTCTGCCAATGATGGTCGGGATTGCTTGGTAAAAACAATTCCCGTAATAAACCCTGTTAACGTGATCAGCGGCAGGGATTTTAAACCAAGTTCATAACATTGATTAATCGTTTCGCGCCAATGAAAGGGTGCACGGAAAGCCTCTTTAAAAAAACGCCCTACAAATAGGTAGGCTTTGTAAACACCAAGAAAGTATTGGTCAATACTTTTAGAGAAAACATATTTACGTGGCAACTTCTTCAAAATTCACTATTTCTGTGAAGATGAGAAAGTTGTATTCCCAAATTCTTACATATTTCGGGGAATTACTTACATAATGTTTAGGTTTTTAAGACTCTTTAAGAAAAGTCATCAGATCTGCGACTAGTACCTTAAAGCAGTGCGAAGAAATGCAATAAAAAATGCCATGAAAAGGATGACAACCAAAAAAGGAAGTGCCCAGGCAATTAGTAAAATGAGTGCCAGTGGATTACTAATTGCTAATGACACAATGCCAATGAGCAGTACAATGCTCAGAAACACAATTGATCCCAGATATCGGGAACGATAAGCCTGCGGAGTGGGGGTGATGTTTTCTTTTTTGTAAGAGGAATGAAAAGTTGACTGGTGACCTGATTCCATGTTTGGTACTTCTTCTTTTAACTCACTTTTTCTCACGGGAATTGGCAGGCGGAGAGCCGGTATTCTAATTGGTGCTTCTGAAACAGAATCCGTTTTGGCAAGTGGTGAAGGTGCCTGATCCGGACGAATGTTGTCGTTTGTCTCTTTGATATCCCGGGATCTAACAGATTCTTCCTTAGCATTTACGGATGCCTGAGTTCTGTTTCTTCCTTTCCATTGAACCGAATAACCGTTATTGAAATGTCGTTTTTGAATGGTGCATGAATTCATCCAGGCGCTGATCACGAACAACCAGAAGAGTAAGAGCAATATGCGAATGTGTTTCTCTGTCATGGTAGTTAAGCAATCAACGGGACATTTCTCTGATGATGCGGGAAAATCCCTTCGGTTGGAACCTAACCCCAATCTTCAGTAATAAAAATGGTCACAATGATTGCCACGATAAGTAATGCCAGTAACATGTACGGGAATGCGGCCAGAAAAGCATTCTCTGCGGTAATGAACAGAATGTGGAAAATCGTATACATTACATACACCAATCCCGCAATTAAGAATATGGTTACCAGACCTAATCCGGGACCGGAACTTCTGCGCGCTTGTTTTGCCAATGCCCGTGATTTGTATTTCGATACTTTTTTTGAGATTTCCGATTCATCGCTTCGTTTGAGGAAGAAACGGTTTAATTGCAAGGAAGCTGAAGTTTTGGTTACATTTTCAATGCTACCAGCTTCTTCTTCAACTGGCAGTTGTAGGTATGTTGAATCCGTTTTGATCAGTTCGGGCACTGCGTTCGATTGTTCAGTAAAATCATTGACTTTCGAGGTAGTTGTTGCTGCGTTTTGGTTCCGTTTATGCCACTCTATGTGATATCCCGGTCGGTGCAACCGTTTCTCAATGGTACACGATGCGAGAACGAGCAACAGAAGAAGCGAGCATTTAAGGACGCAAGCCAGGTTGTATGAATTAGTCTCTTTCAAAAGTATGCGATTTTTGATCTCTTCAGATGAGTCCCGAACCTAAAGCAATTGCCGTACAAATAAGCATAACTGCTACCAGAGACTGAACCGATTTCAGGGTTACTTTTTTCAGTAGTTTGTTTCCTACGATTGATCCGATAATGGCGGAAACTGTTGCCGCGAGAATGAGGGCGAGGTTTTCGGATAGATTCAACTGACTTATTCGGGTAGAGTAAATTCCCAGACGAGTGAAATCAACGAACGTGGAAACAACAACGGTTGTTCCGAGAAATGCTTCTTTGCTCAGCCCTGCTTTAATGAGAAAAGCAGAGCGCATTGCTCCCTGGTTTCCCGAAAGTCCGCCGAAGAATCCGCTAAAAGCTCCCCCAAGAGGAAGTTTGTTTCGGTTGAACTGAAGTTTTCCGAAGTAAGGAATGAATTCAATGGATACAAATACTATCAGGATCACAGAAACAATGAACTTTACTCCGTCAACATCCACTGTCTTTCCAAAGGTGTTATACGAAAAAAGCGGTTCTAAGCCTGTGAGTTTAAGTAATAACCAGGATCCGAGAAAAGCCGCCAGAACGGCCGGAATTCCAAAACGAATCAGGATCATTTTATCGGCATGCTTCCCCACCAGCACCAACTTGAACAAATTATTGGAAAAGTGAACGATGGCTGTAAGCGCAATGGCGACATCCGCAGGAAAATAAATGAGGAATACAGGAGTGAGAATAGTCCCGAGGCCAAATCCTGAAAAAAAAGTCAAAATGGCAACAAGAAATGCAACGATAGAAAGTATGACAATTGCCATGATATAAAGATTTTGTTATTCGTCCAGTTCATTTTCTCGAAATGCTGAAGGAATCAGGTTTGGGATAACCTTCAACACGATCGGAAGTAATAATGCACCACCGGGCAACAGGAAGATGGCAAGCGCCGGAATAGATTTCGCTACGTCCATGAACTGATTTTTCACTTTTTCTTTTTCTTCCTTCGTTAATTCCGAAGAAGTTGATTTCCGAATAAGTGTTACCAATTCCTTACTTTGTTTCAACTCAACCGCAAGTTTATCCTTGTTCCGACCGAGGATTTTTACCCAGCGCTTCGTCATGCTGTTCATGACATTTTCAACTGAACTTGCGTCTTTCAGGTAGCCAATGCTCTTCTGATTTTCAAGAACAAAATGTTGAGCCATAATGATGGCCTGATCCACATCGGACTCACTTAAATCCAGCCATTCGGATAGTTCAGCAAGGAAATTCTTCTCGTCATCGATAGCCTCGTGATTACAGAAAACGGTCAGCGCCGAAAGGTCTAAAAGGAAGCGTCTGACTCCCCAGATGTCAGGCAAATCCGCACGTAATTCGTTCAATGAAACTCCGTTTTTTAATCGAAGTTTCGCTAATTCGCGTTCTTCCGAATCCAGATCCGCTGAAACTAAAAACGTGTCGAAGAGTGCTTTTTCACTTTCTTCCACCTGACCATCAGAGTATGCAGAAAGTGCAATGATTCCAAGAGACAATAACGCAAGACTTTGATAATCGTGTGTGTTTTTGTGGTTGTGTTTCAGGAAATCATCGAAGAGTAAAATATCCAGAAAAATGAAGGCATTGTTGAAGTAACCCAACCACGATTTTGTACTGGAAAATTGCTTCTGAACATCCGTTCTTTTCGCGAGAATGCGTTCCAGTTTTTCGCTTTTGCTTTCTTTGAAAATGTAAGCAAGCAATGAACTCAATGACTGTACGCGGTGCTTTTTATAGAACAGCTCTATTTCATTCAGAAAAAGCTCTTCATTCAGTTCCTTACTATGATGGTGTTGCTTGTGGACGAAAATCAGGCATTCGAACAGGAGAACGGTCAGCGTCTCATCGTTTGTCCATTTTTTTCGTTCCAGTTCTTTGGCAAATAAGAGGTCGCTTGGATACCCAAAGACAATTCCGGTATGCGCCAGAAAGTGATGTTGAAACGCTTTATCCGTGATTCCCGGATGACCCGGAAGCTGAGTAGAAATTTCCCCCGTTGAAACCAACTGAAGGTATTTTGCTATCCATCCTTTCGAACCCGGTGAAATCATGCTGCTGAATCGTGTTGGTGTAAAGGTAATTGTATTACTGAATTTTTCCCTCAGATTTTGAAACGGTAATAGGTTTCCTCACTTGAGGGGAGAACTCAACGAAATCAATACTGATACCCAAAGAAATCCTTCGGACACTCATAGCGCCTGCGAATGTTGCGCTCGGAGGCTCTGCCGCGGAAAAGCACCTTGTTTCCAAAGTCGAAAACAAGACTCAATTCATGCGAGCCGTAAGAACTGGTTTTCAGTCGCGAAACCGTAAAATCGAAACTGTACATCACACGCCATTGCATGCTTTGCCGACTCGGTAAATTCAATCCCATGGTGACGATGTAGGAGTCGTATTGTTTTGCACGAAACGCTGCGGTTCTGTTGCGTACCCAAAGACCGAATGTAAACGGTTTGTTGACTACATTCACTCCCATCGTGAAGGTTTGAAATTCGCTTTGTTGTTCGTAAGTGAATCCGGGAGAAACAATGATATCGTTGAACAACAAGTAGTTGCTGTTGTGAATGACCATTTTCATTGGCAAATGCTCGTTGTCTCCAAGAAACGCGTCCTTTGGTTCTGACAGGTGTTGTACGCTTCCGCCTATTGTCGAAGAGAAACGTTTGAATGCTCCACGATTACGTTGGGCAGATCCATTGAATCGTGCAACGATCCCGGCACTGAAATCTGCGTAGGAAACACTTTTGTACGAAGGAGGAATGAATGCCGAAGTGTAAATGCTTCCCTGCGTTTCGTCGAGCTGATCGGAAAAAGTCAGACGCGACCAATCAATGTTCTTGTTGATGAAGCCACCGCTCACCCCAGCCTGAATAATAAAATTCTTCATATCAACCGGACGGTAAGAGTACGTGAGGTATCCACCGGTTGTACGCAGCATCGCCTCTCCTGCAACATCGGAATATGCGGTAAGACCCAATCCCATTTTGTACACGGTTTGTGCTTCTGCGGATCCGGAGAATGTATTGAACCTGCCGGGAATTGGTCCCCAGAGATTACGTGCATTCAATCTGAACGTCATTCCATTGTTGATGGAAGTCATTGCCGGATTGTAGTAAATCGGATTGTTATAGAACTGCGAATAATTCGGATCCTGCGCAAACAGCTGGTTTACGCATAACAGTGATATTATGATTAAAAAATGCTTCATCATCTTATTACGGTTACGGTACCTGACCGTTTGATTCGGTTATTGTCGTATTCTTTTCCTTCCCAGACTTTCGCGTTCATGAAAGTTGCGGTAGCTTTCCAAACGTAGGCGTCCTGCTGAACCGGTACTCCCTGGAAGGTTCCATCCCAGTATTCTGTCGGACGTCCATCGGCATCCAATGCATTTGTCGACCAGATGAGGTTCCCCCAATCGTCGTAAATGAGTAACTCGAAATCCTTCAGACCAACTCCTTTCGGAACGAAATTCGCCACTTCGAAAGAACTGTGTCCCGGACTGATCGCATTCGGAATGAATAAGCCATAGAAGAAATCGACATAAATGGTTTCGTAAATTGTATCCGCACAACCGAAATCAGTGGAAGCAATGAGCATCACATCAAAGTCGCCAAAGCTGTGGTATTGCTCTACCGGATTGACATCTTCCGAAGAATTCCCGTTGCCGAATTCCCAGTAATACGATTCAGCATCTATACTTGTATTGGTGAAGACCACTGTTCCGCTCAACGGATCCGGAGCCTGTTCATTGACATAGGTAAATCCTGCAACCGGTGTTGGCATGATAGTGATTGGTGTATTTAGCGTAACCGTATCGTTACAACCTCCTGCACCGTAAGCGTACAATGTGATTGGGTAAACACCGCTGCCTGTGAATGCGTATTCAACAGTTGTTCCGCTAATAAGTGTTCCGTCACCGAAATCCCAAAGCACAGAATCTGCAAACTGCGAATTCGATTGGAAGATGACAGGATCACCAACACAAACGGAATCATCCGGAAGAGTGAAGCCTGCAACCGCAAGATCGTATGAATGCACATCGAAGGTTACGGTATCTGTACAGCCGTACATTGTAGAAGCGATCAAACTCACGGTGTAATCACCAGAATTGGTGTACGAATGTGTTGGATTGGTAAGTGTTGAAGTTCCACCGTCACCGAAATCCCATTCGTAGCCTTGTGCACCGGTACTGTTGTTGGTGAATGTTGCTACTGTAGGTTGAATACACGGATCGGTTGTAGCTACAGTAAAGGCAGCCGTAGGAAGTGGGTAAACTGTTACGATCTGTTCCAGAGAATCCGAACATCCGTTTGCGTTTTCGACATACAACTGAATTGTGAAGGAACCTGAAGAAGTATAGGTGTGGGTTGGAGAGAACTGTGTTGAACCGTTTCCGTCACCGAAGTCCCATGTTTGGAAAGAACCGTTAACACTCTGGTTGTTCATGTTCACAGTCAACGGAACACAGCCATTGATCGGAGTTGGAGTGAAGGCAGCTACAGGATTCATGCTCACCACAATCGGTTTGGTAATGCTTCCGACACAACCGTTCGTCTGACTTACCCCACTGAGGGTCACCATATAGGTTCCACTCGCAGCATAGGAGTGTGTCGGATTGAACAGATTTGATGTTTGTCCGTCACCGAAATCCCATGTCACCGAAGCAACGTTTGTAGACAAGTTCGTGAACGTGAAATCGAGGTTGATACAAACAGAATCCGGCTGACTGGAGAAATCAACTACGGGACTTGGGAACACAGTGATGACCGCTGTTGTGGTGTCGTATCCACAACCGTCGTTTGCGTATAATGAAACCGTGTATGTTCCCGGATTCGTGAAGGTATGCGTCGCGTTGTAGGTCGTTGCGCCGTTTCCATCACCAAAATCCCATTCCGAGAAGGTTGATCCCTGGGAGAATTGTGTAAAGTTCACAGTATGTGGTGCACAACCATCCGGATCATCAACGTTGAAGAACGCAGTGACCTGATTTGGTAAAACAGTGATCGGATGCGTCAGTGTATCACTTCCACACTCGTTGGTTACGATTAACTGAATAACGTAAGTAGTATCACTTGTTCCGGTCGTAAACGTATGCTGCAAAGATCCCGCTGAAGTTGTAGAAGTTGTTCCGTCACCGAAATCCCATTCGTATGTATCCGGTAAGCCAACGCTGTTATTGATGATATCGAGAATCAAAGGAGAACAGCCAATATCGGTTGCAGTTCCGAAAATGGCCAATGGGTTCGGCATTACAGTTACTGTTTCCGAGTGTGTATCGGTTCCACAGAAATTCGTCAGTGAAAGAACAACCGTGTAGACGGTATCAGCGAGAATTCCTGCATTGTACACCTGTGCTCCCGGAGAAGCAACAGTGCTGGTTTGACCATTCCCGAAATCCCAGAAATAGTTGAGACTTGGCCCACTGGAAAGATCAGTAAAGTTTACGGTTAACGGTCCGCATGCAGAATCGGGCGCTAACGTAAAGTCAGCTGTCGGAGGAATTCGTACTTCAATTTGATGCGTGATGGAATCCAGACATCCGAATGCCGAAGTAACGAGTAATTCTACATCGAAGAAACCGGCTCCGGCATAAGTATGTGTTCCGTTTACCGCGGCTGAAGACCCTCCGTCACCGAAATCCCAGGAATAGGTGTTTCCGAGTGTGCTTGTGTTGGTGAACGTTTCTGCCGTTCCAGCACAAATGATCGGGTTGTAATTGAAATTCGCTGTTGGAAACGGATGAACGATTGCCAGCAAGGTATCCCGGTTTACGCAGGAATGTAAAGGTTCCGTATAGGTGTAAACAATCGTATTCGTTCCCACCGGAGCGATTGCCGGATCAAAAGTTCCGTTTGTTGCATTCGTGATTCCGTTTCCGGTCCACGTTCCGCCAACAGGGTTTCCTGTAAAGTTCACTGCGGCATCACCTGGACAGAAATGTTGATCTGCTCCAACGGTCACAACGGGTAGCGGGTGAACCGTAAACAGCATCGTATCACGCATCAGACAGTTTCCTGTTCCGTTGGAAAGAACCAGGGTAAATGTACCGACAGTTGAAGGCGAGAACAATCCTCCGGAAGTAACATTCGTTCCGGTCCAGGTTCCGTTAACGGGCGTTCCGTTTAATTGAACGTTCGCGTCATGGTGGCATGCTTCCAGATCTGCGCCCGCATTCGACGGAACAGGGTTAACAACGGTAACAATCCGTGAATCGGAACCGGTACAACCGCTTCCGTTCGTAATGGAATACGTAACGGTAGAGTTTCCGGTTCCACTTGGTGTAAAGATTCCGCTTGCAGTAATATTCGGACCGCTCCATGTTCCACCCGCCGGAGTTCCTGTAAATTGAACCGGGAAGGGCTGATTACAAAGCGTTGTGTCGATTCCGGCATTGACAACCGGAAGTGAATTCACAGTTGCAGTGAGAATATCGTTTGATGTACACGAATTTGCGTCGGTGTAGGTGTATGTCAGTGTGAAACTTCCTGCACCAGCGGTAGACGGAGTAAAGGTTCCGGTTGGGTTTGTGATTCCGGTTCCGATCCATGTTCCGCCTGCCGGAGTTCCGTTCAACGTCACAGCTGCGGCATCAATACAAACCGCAAAGTTCATTCCAGCGTCCACCACTGGAAGAGGATTTACCGTCACCACAAGGGTGTCCCTTAACAAACAGTTTCCTGCTCCATAGGAGTATACGAGAGAGAAGTTTCCTGCCGTTGTCGGATCGAAAATTCCACCTGAAGTAACATTCGTTCCGGTCCATGTTCCGCCAACAGGAGTTCCGTTCAGTGTAACGTTTGCAGCATCAATACACACTGCAAAATCGTTTCCGGCATTCGGTTGAATCGGGTTATTCACGGTCACGAGGCGCGAATCGGAATTGGTACATCCGTTTGCATTTGTAAAGGTGTAAGTAACTGTAAATGTACCTGTTCCTGAAGGGGTGAAAACCCCGGTTGCTGTAATATCCGGACCACTCCATGTTCCACCTGCCGGAGTTCCGCTGAACTGAACAGGGAAGGGCTGATTACACAACGTTGTATCTGCTCCGGCGTTGACAACGGGAAGCGGATTCACGGTTGCCGTGAGTACATCGCTCGCTGAACACGAATTCGCGTCGGTATATGTGTATGTCAACGTAAAGCTTCCTGCACCTGCCGTTGTAGGTGTAAATGTTCCTGTTGGGTTCGTGATACCTGTTCCGGTCCAAGTTCCCCCTGTCGGAGTTCCGTTCAGGGTAACCGGAGCAGCGTCAATACAGACCGTGAAGTTCGAACCGGCATCAACAACCGGCAACGGATTTACCGTAACCAGCAACGTGTCGGTTAACAGGCAGTTTCCACCACCGTAAGCGTATACCAATGGGAATGTTCCTGCCGTTGTCGGATCGAAAATTCCACCTGAAGTTACGTTTGTTCCTGACCATGTTCCACCTGCCGGAGATCCGTTCAAAGCAACGTTTGCCGCATCAATACAGACGGCAAAATCATTCCCCGCGTTTGGTTGAATCGGGTTGTTGATCGTTACTATCCGTGAATCGGAATTCGTACACCCGTTTCCGTCGGTGAACGTATATGTTACGGTAAACGTTCCTGTTCCGCCTGGTGTAAATACACCGCCGGCGCTTACGTTTGGTCCTGTCCATGTTCCGCCTGCAGGATTACTACTCAATGTAAACGGAGTAGGCTGGTTACACGCCGTCGTATCTGGCCCGGCATTCACAATTGGAAGCGGATTGACGATTGCATTCAGGACATCAGTATTACTACAACCCGTAATAGGGTCAGTATATGCATACGTTAAGGTGAAGTTCCCTGCACCAGCTGATGCGGGAGTGAACGTTCCGCCTGTTGGCGGATTGGTAATTCCTGTCCCTGACCATGTTCCACCTGCAGGTGTTCCGTTCAATGTAACCGCTGAGGCATCAATACAACGTGTAAAGTTTGCTCCTGCATCTACTATTGGTAACGGATTTACAATCATCTGCATGGTATCGGTGGTCGCACAGGTACCACCACCGAAATGGTAAACCAGGTTGAACGTTCCAATTGTAGAAGGTGTGAAAATTCCACCTGAAGTAACACTGGTTCCCGTCCATGTTCCACCGACGGGAGTTCCATTCAGGGTAACATTCGGAGCATTCAGGCAAGAGGTTAAATCGCTTCCGGCATTTGCGGGAGTGGCTGCAATAACCGTAACAACACGTGTGTCTGAATTGGTACAGCCGTTAGGATCGGTAAAAGTATACGTTACTGTGAAGTTTCCTGCTCCATTCGGAGTAAACGAACCACCTGAAGTAATGTTCGGTCCTGACCATGTCCCACCTGCCGGCGTAGCAGGGACCTGAAATGAAATCGGCTGATCACAGACCGTTGTATCCGGACCGGCATTTACCGTCGGAAGTGGATTAACCGTTACGGTAATGTTTGCAGTTCCCGAACAGGTTCCGGTGGTTCCTGTTACAGTATACGTTTGTGTTGATGTAGGGTTTGCGGTAACCACATCTGTATTGGTTGCTGAAAGTCCAGTTCCCGGTGTCCAGCTATAGTTCGTTGCTCCCGTTGCGGTCAACACCACTGAAGAACCGTTACAAATTGCAGGATTCGTTGGTGTAACGTTGATTACAGGAATAGGATTTACAATGAGATTCACAGATGAACTTGGTCCCACACAACCGTTGATGGTTCCGTATAACGTATACGTTCCGGCTTGTGTTGCAGTGACGTTTGGCAATGAGAAGTTCTGGTTGGAATTCGTGTAGGAGTTTGGTCCCGACCAATGGTAAACCGTTCCAGCGCTCACGTCAGAAGTGAAATTTGCCGTTTGACCAACACACAACGGTGAGTTGACATTAGGGTTCAAAAGAGGTGGAATCGGGTTTACGACAATGTTCGTTGTTCCCGTCGTTGTTCCACACTGATTCGTTACGGCCAATGAAATCGGGAATGTTCCGGATGAAGGAAAAGTTACTGTTCCGGGATTCAAACTTGAACTTGTTGCCGGAGACCCGCCGGTAAATGTCCAGGCATACGTATCAGCCGGTTCGTAACAGCTATTGATGACAGCTGCCGGATTTGCCGTTGTATTTGCACAGATCGCAGTAATCGGGTTTACCGACACTTGTGGTACAGTTTGCGCTGTAACCGTTTGATCGTAACTAAATGTTCCACAGGAGTTGGTCAGACTCAGACGAACGGTATACGTTCCCGGAGCGTTGAACTGAATTTGTGGATTTACTGATGAAGCGTTCGTTCCTCCTGTAAAACTATATGTTCCGGCTGACGGCAAACAAGTACTTCCATTGAAGATTACCGACCATACGCGGTTCACGTTACAGGTATTTGTTAATGTTGATGCATCTGTTGTTTGGGTAACGAATGGAATACATCCGGTATTCGGCGATAATGTAAATGATGGGACCGGTGGAACTTCGATACACACCACTTTTGTAATGGTGGTTGCACCACAGTTGTTAGACGTGGTGAGAGTAACTGTATATGTTCCCGGTGCAGTGTATGTGTGTGTCGGATTGGTTAGTGTAGCTGTAGTCAATGTTCCGCCATCACCGAAGTTCCATTGAAAGAGTGTTGAAGCACTACAGGAACTGTTGAATCCGGCAACGGTTGTATTGATAAACGTAACCGGAGAGTTTACACAGTTGTTGACTGAGGCCGGATTGAAATTGGCTTGTGGTCCTGTGTAAACACGGATTGGGGAAATTGATGCGGTACTACTATCACAAAGATTCACCGCTTTGATGCGGAAGGTGAACGCGTTACCGGCTTGTCCGCAGGAAGAACTTGTATAAGTGTGACATACAGTTGCAGGTGGTGGGTGAGAAAGCGTATCTGATGGTGAGCCATCGCCGTAATTCACAACGTAGTACGTTGTCGAGTGGTTCGAGGCGTAGTTGTTCAGCGGGAAACACAGCGTAAGAGGCCCACAACCTGTTGTTGCTCCCGGATTTGCTGCTCCGATCGCCGGGTTGGTAATGTTCGCAATGTTGTAGGTTGTTGTATCGGCGCAACCGTTGTTTCCGACAATGATGTAATTCAACGTAAATACTTCGGCAGTTGTATAAGTGTGGCTGACACCGGCACCTGGAAAAGTCGCACTGTTATAGTCCGGAGAACCATCACCCCATTGAATGGTGTAAGAAGTAACTGCCGTGGTTGCCGAGCCATCGTAAACCGTCATCGCGAAGTTCGTTCCGCTACAGTTTTTCATGTCTGCGATCGGATCCAAAAGCGTTGGATTCGGAACTCTCCGAATGGTAACGGTTTGTGTAATACTTGCGCTGCAACCGCTTGAGTTGGTCACTACAAGCGTGACGTTGTACGTCTGACTTCCGGTACCGTTTGTAACAAAGCTATGTGTTGGATTTGGTAGCGAACTCGTGTTTTGTCCTCCGGAAGAAGGGTCACCGAAGTTCCAGGAATAGGTAAGTCCGGTTCCGGAGCTTGTGTTCGTAAACGAAACGGGAATGTTAGAACAGTTGTTGTTCCCAACAATAGTGAATCCGGCTGTTGGAAGTGGATCAATCGTAACGGTGACATCATCGGTACAGCTTCCGGCACTTGTTGTTACGGTGAGGGTGTATGTTTGATTTACCGTAGCTGTAACTACAGGGTTGGCAATGTTTGGATTCGACAGTCCGGTTGTTGGTGACCACGAGTAGGATATTGGGGCTGGCCCCGTTCCTGCCGGAATTCCTCCTAACTGTGCAGTGGCGTTTAGACAAATTGAAGTATCGGGACCTGCATTTGCAGTACACTGGCCGTATCCGTTTTTGCCAAACAGAACGAATGCGGTGAGTAACAAATAAATAAGTCGTAGACTTTTTTTCAAGATGTGTAGTTTGTGGGGCAAATATACAGAATTTCAGGTTTTTACGGCTAGGGCATTTGCCGTAGTTTGCTGTTAATTTGTGACTCTGCTTCTTCGGTGGATAAATGGTGATTTTAGTTGTGTGTACGTATTAAAAAAGGCTCCCCTGAAAAAGAGAGCCTTCGGAAAAGTGAATTTTATTCTAGCTTTCACCACCTCCTCCACCGCTTGCGCACTGACGGTAAGTAACGTTGAATTTCATAACGTTCAGGATTAACCCTCCTGGGCCACTCACCGTGCCTGAATAGAAACTGATGCTGTGCATGAAGAACCCGCTTGGTGTATGTGTCGTTCCCCAGTTTACAGCATAGCTCCAGATCGCATTTTGATCGGCTATCGTAGGGCTGAAGTCAAGGTACATTGTACTTCCATCCGGGTTTTTTACAACATTGTTATTCATCGGCCAGATTGTGGAGGTCATTCCATTAGAACAACTTGCTGTATTGCATAGTGCAACTTCGTTTAGATCTGAAACTGCCTGAGCAATATCCACTGCATCACGCCACGGAGCGCAATGAATTCTTTTTTCGGTTCCTGTCGGTTTGGATGGTTTTACGGTGGTTCCGGTAGATGTAAGTTGTTCTTTCTCACAGCTTACGGAAAAAATTAGCGCGGTAGCCATTAAAGCTGATCCGACTAATACTTTAAGAGAGGTTCTCATATTATTTGATTTTTAAGTGATGGGTCGAAATTAAGGCGCTTTTTAACTGAAAACTTCGCTATCTCATGGACGGTCAGATTGATCCAAAGAACGGTTGAAAATTAAGTAGAATTGGTATTGAATCCTGAGTTTCATCAAATGATGATAAAATAAAAGGCTCCCCGATTGGAGAGCCTTAGTCTATTTTGATCAGTCTGTGGCTGATTACAATTTTCTTGCAACTTCTACTTCTTCGTATGCTTCAACAAGGTCACCGATCTTGATATCGTTGAATTTGTCAATGTTCAAACCACACTCGTAGTTGTTCTTCACTTCTTTCACATCATCTTTGAAACGTTTCAATGAACCAAGTGTTCCGGTATGGATTACAATACCGTCACGGATCACACGAACCTTAGACGAACGCTTGATGATTCCATCCATTACGTAACATCCCGCAATCGTACCAACTTTCGTAATCTCGAATGTTTCGCGGATTTCTGCCGTACCAATTACCTTCTCTTCGATATCCGGTGACAACATTCCTTCCATTGCTGCTTTCAATTCTTCGATTGCTTTGTAAATTACAGAGTACAAGCGAATATCGATTTGCTCTTGTTCCGCTAATTTACGAGCAGGAACTGAAGGGCGAACCTGGAATCCGACGATGATTGCATCGGATGCAGAAGCAAGGTTCACGTCGGCTTCGGTAATCGCACCGACACCTTTGTGAACGATATTCACCTGAATTTCTTCTGTTGAAAGCTGAAGCAATGAATCCGAAAGTGCTTCGATGGATCCATCCACGTCCCCTTTAACGATCAAGTTCAATTCCTTGAAGTCTCCGATTGCCAGACGACGTCCAATCTCATCCAGTGTAATGTGCTTCGTAGTACGCAAACCTTGTTCACGGTACAACTGTTCACGTTTAGAAGCAATTGACTTCGCTTCTCGCTCGTCGTCCATGATGTGGAAGCTGTCTCCCGCACTTGGTGCACCATTGATTCCCAGAACGGAAACCGGTTGCGCAGGTCCTGCTTCTTTCAACGTATTTCCATGCTCGTCGTGCATTGCACGTACGCGTCCGTAGTTACGTCCAACCAATACAACGTCTCCGACTCTCATCGTTCCGGTTTGTACCAGCATGTTTGTAACGTATCCTTTTCCTTTATCAAGAGACGATTCGATCACCGTTCCGATTGCATTTCTGTCCGGATTAGCACGCAGGTTCAGAATTTCTGCCTCCAGCAATACTTTATCCAACAATTCGTCGATGTTCAGGTTCTGCTTCGCAGAGATTTCCTGACATTGGTATTTACCACCCCATTCTTCCACCAGAATGTTCATGGCAGAAAGCTGTTCGCGGATTTTGTCCGGGTTTGCCCCAGGCTTATCAATTTTGTTGATCGCGAATACCATTGGTACGTTTGCAGCCTGAGCGTGAGAGATTGCTTCTTTTGTTTGAGGCATCACATCATCATCTGCAGCAACGATGATAATTGCAACGTCAGTTACCTGAGCACCACGAGCACGCATCGCTGTAAAGGCTTCGTGACCCGGTGTATCGAGGAAAGTCATCTTACGACCATCTTTCAACGTTACCGAGTACGCACCGATGTGCTGCGTAATTCCTCCGGCCTCACCAGCGGTTACGTTTGCGTTACGGATTTTATCCAATAGGGAAGTTTTACCGTGGTCAACGTGTCCCATCACCGTAATGATCGGAGGACGTGCGATCAGATCTTCCTCGCTATCTTCAATTTCCGGAATTGCTTCCTGTACATCGGCAGAAACGAATTCCGTTTCAAACCCGAATTCATCTGCAACGATCTGAATGGTTTCAGCATCCAGACGCTGGTTGATGGAAGCGAAGATTCCAAGTGACATACAAGCCGAGATAACCTGTGTTGCCGAAACATTCATCATAGCCGCCAATTCAGATACGGTTACGAATTCCGTCAACTTCAGGATTTTTTCCTGTAGTTCGGCTTCCATTTGCTCGATCTCACGACGCTGAGCACGGTCATCACGTTTTGCACGACGATTTTTAGACGCTTTTGACTTACCTCCCTGGGCAGACAAACGCGCTAATGTATCCTTGATCTCCTTCTGAATGTCTTGTTCAGACGGAGCAACTTTTTCGAATTTTCCTTTGTTGAATCCTCCACCCGGACGGTTTTGACCACCTCCGCCAGGACGATTCCCCTGGAAACCACCCGGACGATTTTGTTGTCCACCGCCTTGCTGGTTACCTTGTTGTTGTGGATTGTTGGATGATCCATCCGCTTTGTTGATGCGCTTACGCTTCTTGCGATCGTCACCAGGACGGGATGAACCAACCGGTTTTGGTCGTTCTACAGGCAATTCGATTTTACCCAATACTGTTGGTCCGGATAATTTCTGGCGTTCAACGCGAATGGTTTCGATTTCCTGTGGAGCTTCAGCCTCCTTCTGTGGAGCTGGTTCTTCTTTTTTAGGTTCTTCAGCTTTCGGCTCTTCTTTTGCAGGGGCTACCGGCTCCGGAGTTTCCGCTTTCGGATAGTTCGATTTGTCAATCGGACCATCTTCTTTTTTACGTTTATCCGGTCTTGTTTTGGTATTCAGTGCATCAAGGTCAATTTTTCCAAGAATCTGAATTCCACCTGTGTTCTCGTCAACTTTTTCAGGTTGCGCCGGAGCAACTGGCTCTTCCTTCGGTTGAGTTGATTCAGGTGCAGGTGTTTCCTGAACCGGAGCTTTAGGAGCTGGTGTTGGCTCCACAACTTCTTCTGATTCCTCCTCTCCTTTAATGTCGCGAAGTGTAATAGTTTCACGTTTTTCACGTTTCACATTAGACGACATTTTCGACTGCTCTTTCAGATTTAAATCTGCGGCAAATTGCGTACGCAGCAATTCGAACTGTTCTGGTTCCAACTTCGTGTTCGGGTTGGAATCAATAGAAATTCCTTTCGATGACAAAAAGTCAACGATGGTGGAAATTCCCACGTTCAATTCTCCTGCTGCTTTGCCTAAACGTTGTGTTTTACCGGCCATATATTTTTTGCTCCTTTTTGTATAGGGTTCCCTTAAGAACCAATTTTTACGGTGTAAAGATAGTTAGTGTTACGCAGATTGAGGCGAAACCCGCCCGATATTTTCACCGGGCGGGACTTCTGCCAATGTATTTACTCGAATTCCGAACGAAGAATCTTCAGTACTTCCTGAATAGTTTCTTCTTCCAAATCTGTACGCTGAACAAGATCTTCGACGCTCAATTCCAAAACCGATTTAGCTGTATCACAACCAATCGCTTTCAATTCGTCCAAAATCCATCCATCGATTTCATCTGCAAATTCTTCCAAATCAACGTCTTCTGCATCAGCATCGCCATCGCGGAATACATCAATTTCATAACCTGTTAATTTTCCTGCCAGACGGATGTTGTATCCACCTTTTCCGATTGCCAATGAAACCTGATCCGGTTTAAGGAATACAGAAGCACGTTTTTCTTCTTCCAAAATTTCAATGCTTGTAATTTTAGCCGGAGACAATGCACGCTGAATCAACAATTGCGGATTGTTTGTGTAGTTGATAACGTCGATATTCTCGTTACGCAACTCACGAACAATTCCGTGGATACGTGAACCTTTCATACCAACACAAGCTCCAACCGGATCGATGCGGTCGTCGTAAGATTCTACGGCAACTTTAGCTCTTTCTCCCGGTTCGCGAACGATGCGCTTAATGGTAATCAAACCGTCGAATACTTCCGGAACTTCCAATTCGAACAAACGCTCAAGGAATTCAGGAGCGATACGCGAAAGAATAATAACCGGAGAGCTGTTACGCATGTCCACTTTGGAAACCACTGCACGGATAGATTCTCCTTTCTTGAAGTAATCCGATGGAATTTGCTCTGATTTTGGAAGGATCAACTCGTTGTTCTCGTCGTCCAATACCATAATCTCTTTCTTCCACACCTGGTAAACTTCTCCGGTGATGATTTCTCCGATACGCTCTTTGTACTTCTTGTACAAGTGGTCTTTCTCCAATTCAAGAATGCGGGAAATCAAATTCTGACGAAGGGAAAGGATGTTTCTGCGACCGAAGTCAGCAAATTTGAATTCTTCCGAAACGTCTTCACCGATTTCGAAATCGTCTCCGATTTTCAATGCGTCTGTGATCGAAATTTCTGTATTCGGATCTTCCACCTCACCGTCAGCAACGATCTCTTTGTTTACGAAAATCTGAACGTCACCTTTATCGATGTTAACGATAACGTCAATGTGCTCGTCGGTATTGAATTTCTTCTTCAACATCGCGCGGAAGACATCTTCCAGCACGTGCTGCATCGTTTGCTTGTCGATGCTCTTGAGTTCTTTAAACTCCGAAAACGAGTCTACTAGTTCCAAGCTATTCATAGCATTCTACTTAAATGAAATAATAATTCTTGCTTCGTGTATATCGTTGAATGGGATTCTGTCCTGAATCACCACCAACTCTTTCTTTTTTTTGGTTGCCCCCGAAGGAGTCGTTGTTTCCGTTACTTGTTTTTCTTCACGTTCCAGCAAAATGTCATTATCGGTCACCTCAACAAGGGTTCCTTTTGTTTTTGCTTTCGACTGTAGAACAACGTCCAGGTCGCGACCAATGTTCTTCACGTATTGCGGGTGAACGCGCAAGGGCTTGTCCAATCCTGCAGAAGATACATGCAGTTCAAAATCTACGGCTTCGCGATCGAGGTTGTGTTCGATATTGCGCGAAACGGAAACGCAGTCTTCGATAGAAACAGAACCTTCCGTTTTATCAATTTCCAGGCGAATCACATTAGTAGAGCTAATCGTCAGCGACACGATAAAGATTCGTGGATCGCGATCCTTAATGCGCTCTTCAGCCAATTTCGTTACCAGTTGTTTCGTAATCATGTGAGATAAAAAGAGGGGACTTTCGTCCCCTCGTTCTGGTTGTTTTAGTAAATGTTGATGCAAATATACGGAGTTTTCTTTGATAAACAAGTTTTTAGGGTAATTATAGTGTAGGTTGGAGAAATGTGGGTGCGCGATGCATCG
>CBIHND010000004.1:0-200784 GCA_966211245.1 uncultured Fluviicola sp.
ATGAAAATATGAGCCTGAATTAATCCCTGCACCCAGCCCGGACAACCAAACAGGATGTCGTACGCCACGCAATTCGGATTTTTAATTCCTAATCGGTGTTTTACGCGTGAAGCAATCGACGGGATAACATCGGTTTGAATAGTGTGTTTCACGACATCACCAAAGTTATGTGCTACGATGATTTGATCAATTGTTTCCCAATCGCAACCAGAATCAACGAGTGCCTGTTCCGCAGCGAGGGCGGCCATATCCGAACAATTCATTCCCGCACTTGCATACCGACGCTCTTCGATACCGGTAATGGCTTCGAATTTCCGGGCAATTACCTCCGGACTTTGATTAATCAATTGATGTTTTTCATCGTAGAATTCATGCACCATGAAATCACGATTGGTTTTAACGATGTCGGGAATGTAGCATCCAATCCCTGTAATCACACTGTTCATTTTACGTGTTTGACGGTTAAACTTCTACAAGAGTCAACGGGGTGTTGCCTTTTCGTTTTTTTTGGGGAAGAAGTTTGGGGTAATGCTTTTCCTTTTTTTCGGCCTGCGCTAATGCTTTGGCTCACATGGGAGGGATGCTTTTGAGTTGCAAAGATAGGAACTTTTGAAAGCAAAAGTCAAAAAGCAAAAGTCAAAAAAGGTGAATTAACCCCAAAGAACAGGAGGTTTCGCTCAAAGCTCAAAAAGAATGTCCTGCGATCTTTGCATGAACTTAACGCCTTAGCAGTTAAATTCAGCTACTTTTATTGTTCATCCGAAAAAAATGAAACTCTTCAGTATTCTCCTCACTACACTCCTTTGCTTTACAACTAACGCACAGCTCTACAAAGACTCCACACAGCCTATAGAGGTTCGTGTGAACGATTTGTTAAGCCGAATGACCCCCGAAGAGAAGTTCTGGCAAGTGTTCATGATTCCTTCAGACTTCGATTCGTCAAACGCTTCACAATTCAAAAACGGAATCTTTGGTATTCAGATGAATGCTTCAGCTCAGGGAGACGCAGGCGGACAACTCCTCAGCTATAACACTAACGATAATGCGGTTTCACTTGCGAAGAAAATCAATGCTACACAACGTTATTTTGTAGAAGAAACCAGACTTGGAATTCCTATCATTCCGTTTGACGAAGCACTTCACGGATTGGTTCGAAGCGATGCAACCTCCTTTCCACAAGCAATCGCAATGGCTGCTACCTGGGATACACTTCTGGTTCGACAGGCTACGGAACACATTGCAATGGAATCCAGAGCGAGGGGAATTCGGCAGATTCTTTCTCCGGTTATTAACCTTGCTACAGACGTGCGTTGGGGAAGGACTGAAGAAACCTACGGCGAAGATCCTTTTCTGACGTCTCAGATGGGTTTGTGTTTCGTAAAATCTTTCGAAGGACAGGGAATCATTACAACTCCTAAACATTTTGTTACCAATGTAGGAGACGGAGGACGCGACAGCTACCCTATTCACCTGAGTGAACGATCCCTGGAACAGTCACATTTTATTCCGTTTAAAACCGTTGTTCAACAAGGCGGGGCACGCTCCATTATGACAGCATACAATTCCCTGAACGGGTATGCATGTTCTTCGAACTCCTGGTTACTGACTGAAAAACTCAAAAAAGAATGGGGTTTCAACGGATTTGTTATTTCAGATGCGAATGCCGTTGGAGGTGAAGTCGTTCTTCACAATACAGCAGATTCCTACGCTTCGAGTGGCGCACATGCCATTAACGCCGGACTGGATGTCATTTTCCAGACGGATTACCAACATTACAAACTCTTTTATCCGGCGTTCGAATCCGGAATGGTAAATGCTGCGCAGCTAGACGATGCGGTAAAACGCGTTATTCGTGCAAAGTTCGAATTAGGATTGTTTGAAGCCCCCTACGTGCCGGAACAAATTGATGAAATGAGGTTGCATGCCATCGGTGATTTACTGGCTCAAAAGGTAGCCGAAGAATCGTTTGTGCTCCTGAAAAATGAAAACCAAACACTACCGCTTGCGAATACAACAAAAACCATTGCAGTTTTCGGGGCAGACGCGACTGAGGCACGCCTGGGAGGATACAGCGGCCCCGGTTTTCACAAAGTGAGCATTCTTGACGGAATCAAAGCGGAAGTTGGAGAAAACGCGAAGGTTCTCTATTCAGAGGGTGCAAACAGAATTTCGTCGGATTACGAAGTAATTGGCAGTGAATTTATTCCAAAAGGATTCCAGGCAAACTATTATACGAATCGGACATTGGAAGGTATGCCGGCAGTAAAACGCACAGACGATCAAATCAATTTTCACTGGACATTATTCGGGCCTTCACAGGAACTTCGACCTGATTTCTATAGCGTTCAATGGACAGGGGAATTAATTGCTCCTGCAAGTGGAGATTTCCAAATCGGACTCGAAGGAAACGATGGATACCGTTTGTACATCGACGATGAATTAATCATCGATCGTTGGAGCAAAGAATCTTACCATACAGATCTGAAAGCGTTTACATTCAGGAAAGGGAAACATTATCAGTTAAAGGTAGAGTTCTTCGAATCTCAGGGCGAAGGTAAGATTCGTTTAATCTGGAATGCAACTGTCCAGGAGGATTGGAAGAAAAAAATCAACGAAAGCATTTCCATTGCCAAAAAGGCAGATGTAGCAATCGTTGTAGTTGGGATTACAGAAGGCGAGTTTCAGGACAGAGCATCTCTCAAACTCCCCGGACATCAGGAGGAATTGATTCATGCATTGGGAAAAACAGGCAAACCAGTCGTTGTTCTATTAGTCGGAGGAAGTGCGATTACAATGGAAAATTGGATCCGCGAAGCCGACGCCATCGGAATGGTTTGGTATCCAGGACAGGAGGGCGGACATGCCGTTGCCAACATATTATTCGGAAAGGTAAATCCGGCAGGGCGATTGCCAATCACCTTTCCAATGAATGAAGCTCAGCTACCTCTGGTGTACAATCACGAACCAACCGGCAGAGGAAACGATTACAATAACTTAAGCGGGCAACCTCTGTTCCCGTTTGGATTCGGATTGAGTTATACCCAATTCCATTATTCAGACATTTCATTGGCTAATGATACGATTTCAGCCAATCAGGAAACAACACTTCGTTGCACCATAAAAAACATTGGAAATGTTGATGGTGATGAAGTTGTTCAGTTATACGTTCAGGACGTTTTGAGTTCGGTTGTTCGTCCCGTTCAGGAATTAAAAGGCTTCCAGCGCATCCATTTGAAAGCCGGCGAAGAGCAGGAAATCACTTTCCAAATCACCCCTGAAATGCTGGAACAATTGGATGTTCAGTTAAACTCTACCGTTGAGTCAGGTACTTTCCGATTAATGATAGGAGCTTCTTCAAAAGACCTTCGCCTAAAGACACAGGTTTATGTACGCTGATTTCAACAGGTGCGGCTGTTGAGGTAAAAAACAATCTTGCCGGATGCGGCTTTTGTTATAGACAATATTCGTAATCCTCAGAGAAATCTATCATGAATCCCTGTTCTGTGTATTTTTCTATGAGCCTGTTTGACTCCTTACCATCACCTCTCTTCTTTGCTTCAAAATATGGCTTAACCAGAGCTGTGACTTGTGATTTCGGATACTTTTTAATCACCATCTCGTACATGGTAACGAAGTATGGATTGACTTCCGATGCAATCACTTCACCTTCTTCAACCTCAAGTACATTCTCGCATGGTGTATTATCCATTCCAATCAGAAAGAATGTAAACAGTTGTTTCTTGATCTCCTTCGCTCTGTCAATCATCAAAAATGTTGGTTGATCTTTAATGAATTGATCCCACCACATCAGACGATTTACAAATTCCTTTTCCGAAATAGAAATTCCCGCATCAACAGAAAACGGTTGATCGGCATCGTGCTGTAGCCGTTCCAAAAAACGTTTCATTTCAGGAGAAACTAACTTGTAAAAGTTTTTGGCTATGAATGCTCTGTCTAACACACCATCAGCAAACCCTTCAAAGTTCTCCAGCCGGTATCCGTGCTCCTTTAACTTTCTATCCACCTTTTTATGGTACGACGTCATAATGTACTCACCATGAACAGGTTGCTCCTGATACATTGGTCTATCCTGCAATGTTTTATCTTCAGCAACATAGTTGTACACATCTTCCTCCGATTCCTCATAGAATTCCAAAAACATGACCATGGCCGTATCGCATGTTTCAGGAGCAAATTCTTCGAACACCTCTTTGAACTTCTCCATGGCCAGCGTAGAATGTTCCAACTTCCACGGTTGTTTCTTCAAATCGGACAGAAAGGTTTCATACTCATCAAATGCCTCTTTCGAAGTTTTAGTCGATACAGGTTCAACTTTATCCTGGTTTTCGGGAGTATTCCTTTTGGTCGAATTTCCCCCACAGGAAACAACAAGAATTGATACGGACAAGAATATTAATTGTATTAGGCTCTTCATAGGAATTTGAGATTAGATTTCTAAAGTAATCAATATCAGAAATCTGTTGAAATTTCCATTGAATCTACCGTGTTTTCGAATGATATTAATCGTGCAAACTCCTAAATTTGCACTATGGATTATCTGAACGGCTTAAATGAAAGCCAACGCGTTGCAGTAGAGAACATTGAGGGACCAACTATGGTGATCGCAGGAGCGGGATCCGGGAAAACCCGGGTGCTCACGATGCGCATCGCGTACATGATAGACAAAGGAATTGACCCGTTCAATATCATGGCGCTGACCTTTACCAATAAAGCAGCGAAGGAAATGACCGAACGAATCGGATCAATTGTTGGGAATGGTGAAGCGAAAAATATCACCATGGGAACCTTTCACTCGGTATTCGCAAAGATTTTGAGAATCAATGCAAATCGTTTGGGCTACCCGCAGAATTTTACCATTTACGACACTCAGGATACAAAAAGTCTGCTCAAGGATATCGTTAAGGAATTGAACCTGGACGACAAGCTGTATAAACCCAGCATGTTGTATGGTCGTATTTCTGCAGCTAAAAACAATCTTATTTCACCGGACGATTACCTGGCGAATAATGAGATCATGCACGAAGACATCTCGAGTCAACGACCGGAACTGGGAAGAATTTACAAAGCCTACGCAACGCGCTGTTTTAAAGCCGGAGCAATGGATTTTGATGATTTATTGTTCCAAACCAATGTGCTCCTTCGCGACTTCGAAGATGTTTTGCATTACTATCAGCACAAGTTCAAATACATCCTGGTGGATGAGTATCAGGATACGAACTATTCGCAATACCTGATCATTAAGAAACTTGCTGCGGTTTACGAAAACATTTGCGTGGTTGGTGACGATGCCCAGAGTATCTATTCGTTCCGTGGTGCGAACATTCAGAACATTCTGAACTTCCGCTCGGATTATCCGGATTATAAACTCTTCAAACTGGAGCAAAACTACCGAAGCACCCAGGTTATTGTTGAAGCCGCAAACAGTGTCATTGCCAGAAACCAGGATCAGATTCGGAAGAACGTTTGGACTGCGAATCCTGAAGGAAACCGCATCAAAGTCATTCGCACGCTGACCGATAACGAAGAAGGGAAAACCATTGCCAATCGCATGTTCGACCTCAAGCATTCCGACGGTGGCGAATGGGATCAGTTTGCGATTCTTTACCGAACAAACCGACAGTCGCGTTCCTTCGAGGAAGCCTTGCGGAAGCTCAATATTCCGTACAAAATTTACGGTGGACTTTCCTTCTTCCAGCGAAAAGAAATCAAGGATTTGATGGCGTACTTCCGTTTGGCGGCAAACCACAACGATGAAGAGGCGCTCAAACGTGTGATCAATTATCCGAAGCGTGGAATCGGGAAAACGTCGTGGGAGAACATCATCATTGCAGCTGCCAACGACAACGCGAGCATTTGGGATGTCATCAATGATTTCAACGCATACACGGTTTCTGTTCCAACAGCGACGAAACAGAAAATCACCGAATTCGTAACGATGATCCATAGCTTCTCGGCCGAAATGGATAAACTCCCGGCGTATGACCTTGCACAACACATTGCTAAGTCATCCGGAATTCTGAAAGAACTTTATTCTGAAAAAGACAAGGGGCCGGAAGAAGTAGAACGCTACCAGAACATCGAAGAATTGTTGGCCGGTATCAAGGAATTTTCGGTTCAGAATCCGGAATCACATCTTGCTGATTATATGATTGATGTTGCCTTGCTTACGGATGCGGATACAGAAAAAGACGACGATCAAAAGCGCGTAACACTGATGACCATTCACTCGAGCAAAGGATTGGAATTTCCACATGTATTCCTTGTTGGACTGGAGGAGAATCTGTTCCCGTCACAATTATCGATTTCATCGCGTGTTGATCTGGAGGAAGAGCGTCGGTTGTTCTATGTAGCCATTACACGTGCCGAGAAAACATGTACAATCAGCTACGCGGCTTCCCGTTTTCAATTCGGCTCACTCACATCATCAGAACCGAGTCGTTTCATCAGTGAAATTGACCAAAGTTTCATTAAGTTAGAATCGGCGTATAATAACACAAGCGGACCAAAACCATTGGGAGGTGGTTTCGGCAGCCCAAGAATGGGTGGATTAAATAACCGTACAAGTGGTTTCGGATCTTCACCGACCTCATCTTCATCGGTTCCACCACGCGGCGGATTGAAAAGTATAAAAGATTTAAATCGTTCATCGGGTTCGGATGATGACACTCCAAACTTAATGGTTGGATCCATCGTTCAACACAGTACCTTTGGAAAAGGAAAGGTGACCGAATTAAAAGGAACAGGAGCAGAACGTAAAGCAACGGTTTTCTTTCCACAAGTTGGCTCCAAAACATTGCTTCTGCGGTTTGCCAAGCTGACCGTAATTGAAGAATAAATACTACTCACATGAAAACAACAAACACTATTCTGAAGCTTACATTGGCAAGCTCAATTCTTGTTGCGATACAGGGATGCTCGTTATCAACTTCCAGCTCAATGTCGGCAAAAGACGGAATTACAGCCGTTGGAAAGGACCTTTCCTGCGATGACGTTTACATCAGTTCCGGGGATACAAAAATCCAACGAAGAGAATTTGTTTACGGTGAATCCATTGAAGTTCATTTGAACGGTATTGAAGGGTTCGAGCGAACCGGAACAGAAGCTCACCCGGGAATGGAGATCGTCATCACGAATGAGAAAGGCGAAAAGGTAATGGAGAACAAAGACCTCTATGCAGATTATACCGGGAAGATCACCCAAACTCACTTGGATCTCTATGCGAGTCTTTCTATTGCGCGGCCAATTGTTGAGAAAGGGAATTACAAAGCCAAACTCCACGTATGGGATAAAAAGGGAAAGGGAACATTTGATGTAGAATTCCAATTCACTGTAGTTGAAAATAAAAACCTGAAAACTACTGCCAGCTCAGGTGTTGGTTACGATAGAATCTACCTGTTTGACCAACAAGGTGACAGTTCTCTTACAACTAACACCCTTGCTCCCGGACAACGGGCTTATGTAATCGTTGAAGGTTTAAAAGGATTCGCTGAAAAAGACGGAAAGTGCCAGGTTGGGATGTCACTCAAAGTGGTAGATGTTGGCAATCAGGTAATTTTCGACGATCCTGATTTAATCGGAGATCAGCTGGTTGACCCGAAGGATCTTGCCGATCAGGCGATGGCAAACTTCGTTCTTGGAGATGGAGAATACTATAATCCGATTATAGTCAAGCTACGCATTTACGATAAAATAGGTGGGGCAGAATTGAGCTCGACCTTCAAAGTGAAACTGAAGTAATAAAAACGAAAAAAGCTGCTAAGAATTTAGCAGCTTTTTTCTGGTTTCAATTTCTTATTCCCAGAAGAAAATTCCATCGATTACCCTATTTGCATAAGGTTCTCCCTTCATCTTTTCTGTTAGCTCCTGACGAAGTGCCTCAGGAGTATATTCTTTCCCTTTTGTTTTAGGCTCTGCGAGTTGTTCTGCAGTTGGAACAAGTTCTTCTACTTTAGTTGCGAAATACACGATTCCACCGTCTTCAGTAGCCAAACCAAGAACCGCTCCCGGCAATCCACCGATTACCTCCGGACCAACGGTCGGAGCAATATCAGTTGTGAACCACGCATAGATACGAGTCGTGTCATTTTTCTGCCAGATTGCACGTGTACATTCGTATCCGGCAATGTTTCTGGATTTATCGGTAATCTTCCACTGGCGATCAACAAGTGAATCCTTAAGAATAATAGAAGTCCCCCAAAAATCGTAGAACACTTCTCTCTTTTCCGCCTTCCAGTTCATGTAAACGGTATTCTTCATTGTCATCCAGCTCATAGGGTCTCCGCCTTCCGGTGGGACATACGAAAAGAGACTTAACGAATCGTTGAAGAATAAAGAAAAGTTATCAATCTTGATTTTATTCTTTTCATCGATCATTTTACGCATTCGCTCATCGTCAAACTGTTTGTAAAGATTCGTTCTACGTTCGAATGTAATCTTTCCTTTAGTGACAATCTGAGCGAACGATGGCATTGCCGCGATCAGGCAAATTGCCAATACTATTTTACCACCAACCTTGCTCATCTTCTTCTTTTGTATGGTTGTTATTAAATCTCAATGTCATCTTCGCCATGAAGTAACGACGAATTACGTTTGTTTTCGTATCCACAATAACGTTGTTGTTCACGGTACGGTAGTTCGAAATATTCTGATTCAGAATATCGTATGCTTCAATCCCGAAGTAGAGGTTTCCTGTTTTCAGGAATGAACGCTGAATAGAAGCATTCCAGATCACATAATTAATGTTGTATCCGTTTGTTCTACCTGTGTTTACGTTGTAAGTCGCATCCGTTTTGATGAACCAACGTTTCGGCAATGTCCAGTCAATTGAAGTACTGAACGCATAGTTCGTATACGGTTGACTCGAAAGTGTACTCAAAGTATTTGACGGAGCGTTGTAATCCCATGACCCTCCGAATGAGAAGTTCAAAGAATCACCGTTGTACTGGTACTCAAGCTCAGTCCCAATCCCCATATTTCTCGTCTCGTTTTTCTCATCATTGATGTAGTTCTCAGAGCTTGTTACGTTTCCGTTAATGTTGATCTCCAAACGGGAATCTTTGATCTTCGGAAGTGGGACTCCCGTACCGGCCCAGTAGTACAAATAATCAGCGTGATCAACGTTAATTGCCTGAGAGGTTGTTCCACCATTCGACAAATAAGTTGTTGAGGTACTGAATGCGTTTTGCTGACGTGTATAGTTCAATCCGGAGTAAACATAGAATCCGGACAAGCCTTTCCACGCATTGTGTGAAGCATTGAGTGTATGCGTATAGTTTGGTTTCAACTCCGGGTTACCGATTTGAATAAAGTTCGGATTCGAGTTATCGCGCACTGGCTGTAACTGGTTTACACTTGGAAGTGATGAATTCGTATTGTACTGAACTCTCAAGCGGCTTGACTGCGAGAATTTATAGGTCAACACTACACGTGGCAACAAATTATCCAAATCCTGACGAATGTTTGTATCAAGGAACAGGTTTTGGTTATCGATAGCGATAGTACGCACACGTGTTCCGAATGAAATTCTTGCCTTAGAATTTTCATAGATAGCGAATGCACCCGCTCTGTGTTGCTGACGATCTGTCGCAAATTGATTGGAGAAATTCGTATCTAAATCGGTGTAAACGCCATTCGAACCGTTGAAGGTTGACTTTCTCTGATCGTTTGAGTTCGTATACATTTCGTACTCGAACTCCGCTTTCCATTTCTTACCGAAAGGCTCAACATAATTGATATATGCAGTATTCGCAATACTGTTATTACGCGTTTCCTTTTTCTGATCGAAAGTATAATTGATTGTTCCGGAGGAAGCATCGGTATCAACCGTATTTAGATTACCGTCGGAATTATCATCGTTTGTCACCAACTTATAACGAGCTACCAAACGGCGGTTTTTCTTTTTGAAATCTCGTGTAAGTTTAGCAGTAGCGTTGACACTTGATCCATCCGCATCCGTAGTATTCATTAAGTCGGTATAGCGTGTCAATGTACTATCTGCGGAAAGGAAGTCGGTAACAGTATTGTTATCCTGTCCGTTTTTATAAAAACTGAGTTTCGGTTCGATTTCCAGTTTCGTCAACGAGTCAATTTGCTGAGTAAACTTAAAGCCAATATTATCCTGTTGATAGGTCGTTGTATTATTCTGAGTGACATCAGTTGTATAGGATGTATCCGACAAAATATACTGAGATCGACTGTTAGTTGCAGATTTGACCGAAAAATTAGTGTGGCTGTAGTTCAAACGAACTCTACCACCTTTCCAAACTTTCTGATCAAGATAGAAACCGGCCTTGAACGATTGAGGAATCCCCGACTCACTATTGGCTGACGGGTCATTATTCCCTCCGTAACCTTCGAAATCGTCACCTTCGTTACCCCAGTTTGGTCTGTCTGTGATTCCGAATTTGTTCAGATCGTTTCCGTTAAAGTTCGTTTTCGGAGTGTTCGATCCCAATCCATACACCGCAATTTTCTGATTGGCATTGTACTTATTCACCAGGAATTCACTTTCATAGAATCCGGTATTCGGAGTTTTAAACTGATTCAAACCACCGGCGACATTGACCTTGCCAAAATACCCTTTCCTGGCTTCCTCTTTGAGTTTCAGATCGAGTACCTGTATTTTTTCATCCGTGCCGTCTTCAGCATCTTTTTCGTAGACTTTTACTTCATCAACACCATCAGCTGCAAGGTTCTTTGTGGCAATTGTCGGGTCACTTCCGAAGAACTCATCTCCATCAACCAACACCTGACCAATTTCTTTCCCCTGATTGGTTATTTTCCCACTTGCATCAATCGACATCCCCGGAAGTTTCTTGATCAAATCCTCTACTACCGCTCCTTCTTTCAACTTAAAACTATCCGCTACGTAAACCAGGGTATCGCCGCGATAGTAGATGGGATTCTTGTTCGCATAAATAACTACTTCATCAATTTCAGTAGATGCTTCAGGCATGTACAAAGGATTCAGTTCGAACTCATTGTTTTCAACGCTTCCAAAAAAATATGAAGTGAAGTCTCCATACATCGGGTGACGAATGATCAATTCAACCGTATCAATTGGCAAGGTAAAAGAAAAGTTACCTCTTGGATCTGTACGTTTGAAATCAAGTAATACGGAATCTCGTACGCGAATCACCATACCGACGGCATTTCGCACGGGCATCTGAGCGATAGTATCCACAACTGTACCCTTAATGGTCATGTTTTGTGCAGATGCGTAAGCTCCAATAAACGAGAGAATAAGTAGTAAAAGTATCTTTTTCAAGCCTTTGAGGTTTTAGATCAACATTGCGGGAAAATAGCATTCCTAAACGCGTGTGTGAAAGTACGATGATTCCGCTAACGAAAAGTTTAAATAATTGCTAAAAAAAGATAAAAGAGCCAAATAACTCCGGCTCTTTTATCCGACAGATGATGTAAAATCACTACTACAAAATCACCACCTGCCTTACCTCAACTTCTGTAACTTTTCTGGGAATCCCATCATTCGAAAAATAAGTTCGGTTTACCAGTCTCCCTGTAACTGCAAGTTTGGATCCTTTCTTACAGAACTCCTGAATAAAACCAGCGGTATTTCCCCAGGCAAACATCCTGTAAAACGTAGATTTCGCACCTTTTTCACCACTGTTTTCCTCTACAGAAATTGGAAATCTCGCTACCATTGAACCATTCTCAAAAGTTGTTATGTCCGCTTCCCGGCCAACTCTGCCGACCATTGTCACTTGATTCTTCATATTGTTTCCGGTTATATGATAATTATATCGTTTACTACTATTTCAGAGAACATCTGATTTTCACCGTTATCAGTTCTGTAGAAACGGGAAACAAGTTTCCCGTCTACAGCCAGATGTACACCTTTCGAACAAAGTTCCTCAAGTACTTTCGCCCATCGTCCAAAAGCGGTGATTCGGTGAATGTTACGCTTGACATGTATGTTCCCTTGTCTATCCAAAACCTGTTCATGCGTCGACATCGAAAAATTAGCCACTTTCTTACCATCGGGCAGCACAGAATACCTGGGTTCCGAGGCAATTTTACCGATGATGCTCACTTGATTCAAACTCATGCTCAACGGAGCTTTACGAATGGATTCCATCTTCTAGATTATTTTGTTTTTACGGTTGTATTTATCGATCCTTCCTGCTTCTTATTCAAAACCATGAAATTGCTCATCGCTATGTCCGTGAAATAGCGTTTTTCACCATTTTTCCCAGTGAGGACACTATTTACCAATCTACCTTCAATGATAATTTCAAACCCTTTATCGAGTTGTTTCACTGCTCTTTCAGCCAATGGTCCCCATGCAACAACATTATGCCATTGTGTATTTTCAACCCACTCACCATTCTTATTTCGGTAACCTTCGTTTGTGGCAAGAACTATTCTTGACTTTTTAGCTCCGGAATCAAACAGTTCTTCCTGTGGTTTCACTCCTACTCGTCCAATAAGGCTCACTTTGTTTTTTAGCGTGTTGTTCATAATCGTTTGTTTTTGACGTTTGTAAATTGTTTGTTGTTCTGTCCGATTGTCCTTCAACCAAATCGATGATGCAAAGTTGTGCCGGTTGATTTTCGAGATCCGGTAATTATCTATTTACTTTCGAAAATTTGTCGCTTATAAACGGTAGTAGTCGATTTTATCCTTGATCTACAGCAGTTTTCATCCCCCGAGATTTTTCCCGTTTTTACTCATGTATTTTGTTCGTTCCATAAAACTGAACCAAATAATACCCCTACATTCGTCGCATCAAACACTCATACACTATGAAAAAATCGTTACCCATCGTCAGATTACTGACAATCTTCGCGTTCCTGATTTCGGGACAAGCACTCGCACAACCCTGTACAGTAACCATTACCGGCGACAATGTGGTTTGTCCTGGTGATCAAACAACCTTGACTGCTCTCGCAAATGGCCCGGATGTTCAATTGATGGCATCAAATACGGCAGGAAATAACCACCGCGGGAATATGTTCGACATAACCGCAACCAATACGGTTACCATCCTTTCTTTTGACGCTTCTCCAATGGGGAACACAACCATTGAGATCTACTACAAAGTGGGGACATGGAACGGTTCCGCAAATACACCTTCTGACTGGACTTTTATTGGATCTGCACCAACTCCATACACAGGTGGATTTTCCGCTGTTGCAGTTCCAGTTAACGTAACCATCCCAGCCGGACAAACCTATGCGTTTTACGTTACTTCAAACACAACGTCAGTGAGCTTGAATTACTCGAACGGTACTGGTGTGGGCAACGTTTATTCCAGTGATGCGAACATTACTTTCCGCGAAGGTGGAGGATTGGAATATCCATTTACACAAGGAACCGGAGCTGTTTACCAACCTCGCGTATGGAACGGTAACATTCACTATGCTGTGGCTAATGCCGGAACGACTTACGTATGGAGCACGTCGGCAACCACAACGTCAATTCAGCCAACGATCAACACACCAACACAGTTTTCTGTTGAGTCTACTTCTCCCGGATGTCCAACAATGTACGACACTGTTAACGTAATCACTTCTATTCCAACTATTAATGCAGGAAATGACGTAACTCTTTGTTCAGGTGACACCGTTTTGCTTCATGCGACCGGAAATGCTCAGAGTTATGCCTGGGACAATGGTGTAACTGACAGTGTTTCATTTGTTCCATCTTCCAGCGTAACCTATATCGCCACGGCAACAGACTCTATCGGATGTACGAATACGGATACTGTCTACGTAGCAGTGAATTCACTTCCAACTGTTTTCGCTGGTTCGGATTTCGCAATTTGCAATAGTGATTCAATTACACTTTCGGGACAAGGTGCTGTGAATTACACCTGGGACAATAGTGTTGTTGACGGTGTATCGTTTACTCCTTCCGCAAGTAACGCGTACATTGTAACCGGAACGGATGCAAACGGGTGTGTTAACAGTGATACTATTGATGTAACTGTGAATGCACTGCCAATAGTAGACGCCGGTCAGGATCAGCAGCTTTGTTTCGGATCTCAGACTGTTTTGATGGGATCCGGAGCTGTAAATTACATGTGGAACAATGGGATTATGGATGGAATGCCGTTTACTCCAGTTGCGGGAACAACGGAATATATTGTAACAGGAATGGATGTAAATGGATGTCTTGATCAGGATACAGTTTCGCTTACGGTAACACAGATAGACGCTCCGATTGCTGTTAATGGAACAGTATTGGTAACAGCATTGAATCCTGGTGGAACCTATCAATGGTACAATTGCGATTCTAATCAGATAATTCCAGGGGAAACCGGTTTTAGTTACATCCCCACAACTACAGGTAACTACGCTGTAATTGTCGTTACTGCTGACCAGTGTCAGGACACATCTGATTGTATGTTCATTGATTTCACCGGAATCAGTGAAAACGCTATCGGTACATTCAACGCATTCCCGAACCCAACGAAAGGCAACATTACGGTAAACTCATCATCCGTTACTATCGATAAAGTAGAAGTATTAGATCTACTTGGAAATGTCCTTTATACAGAAGAAATCGGATTATTGAGTACAACGATTGATCTTTCATCGTTCGAAGGAAAACAATTCCTTATTCGTGTAATCAGTGAAAATAAATCTGAAGTAATGAAGGTGTTGAAGTTCTAATATCACTGGACCTAATAAATTGAAGGCGAATCTTTATGGTTCGCCTTTTTTTGGAATTCAATATTGAAAGCGACTTTGTGAACGGTAATATCGGAACAAGTCTTAAATTTATCAGACGCTAAAGAGCACAAGAAACTATTAATCGGTTATAATTAACCGGAAGGCGAGTCGGGGAACTGATTCGCCTTTTTGTTTTCCGGGATTTGAGTAATTTAGTGGGGATGCTTTTCTCACAACAATCATCTTTCCCATCATCTCTCACTTTACCTGAGCTAGAAGCAACCTTCAAAACCTTTATTGGGGCACACGATTTTGAGCAAGCCGTGCGTCAGTACGACCTGATTTTCGATTACGACAGGTACATTCTAATGAGAAAAGATTGCCGCAAATCAGGTCTGGAAGTCGCGTCTTACATTAAACTAAAGACGGATGGAGAAACCGGATCACGGGTACAGGTGAAAACTCAGTTTACAGAAATCTCCATCCTTATCCTCGTTTTCGTTCATATCATTCTTATTGCTACTATTCTATTTGTTCCGAACCTCAAACTATTCAGAACCTATGTCATTGAAAATCTATGGATACGTTTTGCCTTGCTGTTTAGTCAACTGACGGTGTTTAATACCATCCTGTGGTTAGTGATAAAAGTGCGAACGCAACAACACAGGGAAATGCTCCGAGAGATTTTTAGCAAGAATCGGATTTCATAACCGATCTTTACATCGGATCTTCGCAGAAAGAAAACACAATGGAACAGGAGCAGTCTTATCATTACAATACCGTTGCCAGGGCAATTGCTTACATCCGTGAAAATTTCAGGGAACAACCAACACTGGAAGAAATTGCGGAAAGCGTACACATGAGTCCCTTTCATTTTCAGCGCGTATTTACCGATTGGGTGGGAACCAGTCCGAAGAATTTTCTGCAATATGTAACACTTGGTTACGCAAAAAGCCTCCTGAACAAACAACACACCCTTTTCGATACTGCTTTCGATTCCGGACTTTCGGGAACGAGCCGACTGCACGATTTATTCGTAAAGATTGAAGGAATGACCCCGGCCGAATACCAAAACGAAGGCAACAAGCTCAACATTAACTACTCCTTTTCAGAAACGGTTTTTGGGACGGTAATTGTGGCTTCTACGGCAAAGGGGATTTGCCATTTGATGTTCTGTGAAGATCAATCCGTTGCTTTGGAGGACTTGAAATCGCGTTTCCCAAAAGCGCAGTTCACTGGAAAGCAAGACGAACTCCAAAAGCAGGCTTTGGCGTTTTTTGATCAGAAAAACGACGACCTCCCGCAACTGAAACTTCACTTGAAAGGGACGGATTTCCAACTGAAAGTATGGTCGGCACTGTTGAAAATTCCGTTTGGTGACCTGACTACCTACGGTGAACTGGCGAAACAAATCAATCAACCGTCGGCATCTCGCGCGGTTGGAACCGCAATTGGAAGCAATCCCATCGCATTCCTGATTCCGTGTCACCGCGTGATTCAACAATCCGGTGCAATCGGTGGTTACATGTGGGGACCAACCCGCAAGTCGGTGATCATTGGCTGGGAAGGCGTGAAAACAAATGAAGTTGTAATCTGATGAATCTATTTGATCGCGAACCGACTCAGGAAAATCTGCTTCCATACGATGGAACTGTGATTTACTATGGAATCGTTTTCGATGCAGCTGAAGCCCAACGCCTGTTCGATTATTTAATAAAGGAAATCGAATGGCAAAACGACGAAGCGATCATTTTCGGGAAGAAGATTGTTACCAAACGAAAAGTAGCATGGTATGCTGAACAAGCGTTTTCTTACACTTATTCCGGTGTTACCAAACACGCCTTGTTGTGGACGGAAGAATTGCTTCGAATCAAAAAGGTCGTTGAGGAAGTTACGGGAGAAACCTACAACTCCTGCTTGCTGAACCTTTACCACGACGGCTCCGAAGGAATGGCCTGGCACAGCGATGGCGAGAAAGATTTGAAGAAAAACGGTGCGATTGCATCAGTCAGTTTTGGAGCAGAGCGTAACTTCGCGTTCAAGCATAAAGCTTCGGGTGAAAAACGGACATTCAGTCTGGCGCCGGGCAGTGTGTTGGTCATGAAAGACGAAACGCAAACGCATTGGCTACATCGGCTTCCGCCAACAACCAAGGTGAAAACGGCACGGATCAATTTGACGTTTCGGACGATTGAGAAACACGTTTAAGGTTCATCTTGACGTATCCGTTACATCGTTTTCGATTCTTTATAACGACACTTGCATACAAAATAAAGCAAGTCATGAAAAACCACATCATTCTATTAATCAAAGACGATATTAAGATCACCACCTTGAAGTACGGATATTGAATGAGACTGGAGAATTGGATAAATTCACTCAAAAGACTTACAATGACTTGTTGGAATTTGTAGACTCGCAACATTCCCCCTTTGGAGGGGGTTAGGGGGAGGATTTATGAATTCTCCTCCCAAAAACCCTATCCTTATTCGCAAATCAGCAATCAAAAAACACCGAAATTCGAATCTGAAAGTCTATTTCCTCCCCCCCCCTCCAAAGGAGGAGACCAAAAAGATCGTCCCGTTTACATCAAACTACAACAAAAAAGGCGGTCCCCGCTCACGCAGAAACCGCCCCCCTTCACACACTCCGAGTTTAAATCTTCACTATCAAAAACTCGGTTCTTCTATTCACAGCGTGCTGCTGTTCGGTGTACTTCACTTTCGTGTTGCCTTCACACGTACATCCGTTCAATATTTTGGTCTCTCCGTAACCCATTCCATAAATGCGATCCGGATTCGTAATTCGTGCTTTGATGTAAGCCGCCGAAGCCGCCGCTCGTTTTTGCGACAATTCCAGGTTCTTCGCTGCGGTTCCTCTACAGTCGGTATGTGACCCAAGCTCCACCACCATCGTCGGGTTTTCGGTCATGACCTTCACAATCTTGTCCAGTTCAATTGCTGCATCCGGACGAATCTCGTACTTGTTCACATCGAAGTATATTGGCTTCAGGTCAATGGCCTTCGCGAGGTCAACGCCAACGTCCATTTTCTCCAGCGTCAGGTTCAGGTCTTTCGACACATCGTAAACTCCCGGCTTGTCCAGTTGTTTGTTGTAGGTCGTTCCTTTTGAAAGGTAACCCTGCTTTTCCAAACGAATGTTGTAACTCACACGATCGCCAATTTTGCGGTCGTAGATTCCGCGAAGCAATTCTCCTGCATTGTTGGTGTAGAACACATCTGTTGTTCCGGTGAAGTTGTTCGTCAACGTTACTTTCACACTGTCAATAGGTGTGTTGCTTTTCTTATCTGTTACTTTGGTCAGCAACTGGAATCCTGGATCTTTTTCAATTACAACCACCTGCTGCAGTTCATCCGGATCGTTCTCAGAAATCGCGAATGTCTTTTCCGAATTGAAGTAATCCGTTTTCGAACCAATCAGCGAGAAGTCACCAATTTTATCCGTTGAGATTTCAATGGTTCCGTCAACAGCTGACAGGTGTTCTTCAATCGCAACGCCGTCTTTTCCAACAAATACAACTTGAGCATTTTCAACCGGAACTCCTTTTTCGTCTTTTACAATAACGTGTAATTTTCTACCGAAGGAGAACGGTTTATCCAGCTTAACAGCGTAAATATCATCATCGCCTTTTCCGCCTGTACGGTTCGAGGAGAAATACCCTTCGGTTCCGTTCGCAGCCAACCACACCGAGAAATCGTCGTGGGAAGAATTGAACGGAGCACCAACGTTACGAACTTGCTTGATCGAATGGTCTTTGTACTCGCCAACAAAAACGTCCAACCCACCATAGCCCGGACTTCCATTCGAAGAATAGAAAAACAATCCGGATTCGTGAATGTACGGGAACATTTCATCACCAATCGTATTGATATTGGTAATATTCTCCGGCACCGACCATGTTCCGCCGGAACGCATGCTTCGGTAAATGTCAACGCCTCCTTTCCCACCCGGCATATCAGAAGCGAAATACAACGTATTACCATCCGGGCTAAGCGCTGCATGACCAACACTGTAATCGTCGCTGTTGAACGGCAATAATTCCGGTTCGCTCCACTCCATTCCGTTTTTATGGGAAACGAGCAAGGAAAGTTGACGTGTTCCATCAATTGCCGTTGCATCATAATTTGTTCGGGTAATGAATAGTTCGTCGCCTTTTGGTGAGAATGTAATTGGCCCTTCGTGATACTTCTTGTTGATCGCTTTCGAATCCAGCGGCATCAATTCGCCAACCTGATTTCCGGAAACAGAAGCTGTATAAACGTCCAGGAACGGCAGGCGGTTTCCAACCCACTTTCTTCCCACGACGTTTTTCTCCGTTCTGGAAGAAGCAAAATACATCACGTTGTCTTCCACAATCGCCGCGAAGTCTTCCTGCTCGCTATTGATGCTCAGGTTTGTTACGGTAGTTGCAGCGCCTTTTTTGCTGTATTCTTTTAATGATTCGTTCAACAAATTAAAGCGAGCCAATTCAGCATTCTCCGGGTTCAGATCTCCGTAGATTTTCATCTGAGCTTCAGCTTCAGCGTACTTTTCATTTTTCATGAGCAATCGTGCATAACACAAGTGATCATTCGGAATCCGGTCGGCGCGTGTACACACCTGACTGTAATAGTATTCGGCTTTTTGATAGTTTCCGGTTTTGTCGTATCCTTCGGCAAGCTTGCGCATTACTCCTGCATCTTTTGAAGGAACGCTTTCCAGTTTATCAATGGAAGCATAATAATCGAATCCGTTGAATTCCTTTACTCCCAACTCTTCAGCTTTCGTTTGCGCGAAACCATTCACCAAACAGCTCGTCGCAATAATTGATAAGTAAATTCCTGCTTTCATAGTTAGAAGTATCTTGGTGATTTAATACGTGATTCCTTGTTGAAGATCAAATCATAACGCAACATGATCTCATGGCTACCTGCGTTGTAGGTTCCTGATTTCACACCGAACGACCAATCGAAGGAGTAACCGAGCATGAACTGTTCGGAAACGTTCACTCCGACAAGGATTCCGGCTGCATCGTTGGTGCGGTACATTGCTCCGAGACTCACAACATCATTGATCAGGAACGATGCCGTTAAATCGACTTGCCAAATGGAGCCTTCGAGTGTTTTGAACTGTGCAGTTGGCTTGAATTTCAACTGCGGTGAAAGGGGAAACACTCCGCCAACGATTCCGTACCAGTGTCGGCGTTCCGAACCGGTATAAACCGTGGAATTCGAAGAATCCTGCGAATAAAAAGGATTCTCCATGAGTTTCGGAGCAGAAAAGCCAGCATAGAAGCGCTCGCTTTGGAAATAAATCCCGGCTCCAAGATTCGGCATCATTTTACCACGAAGGTTCTGCGCAAAGCTGGCGTCATTCTGATCCTGAAGGTTCAGCTCGTTCATTCGTGCAGAGAAACTGTTGAAACCTCCTTTGATTCCGAACGACAATCGTGCTTTGTCTGTGATCTTCATCCGGTAAGCGAAGTCAACGAACAATCCCGTTGAATTCGTTGGTCCGATTTTATCGTTTACAACACTTAATCCCAGCCCGATGTTCTTGGACGCAATTGGAGTATGAGCAGTAAAGGTTTGAGTATTCGGAGCTCCATTGAACCCGACCCACTGGAAACGTCCCAGTGCGGTCAGGGTCAATGCTTCTCTACTTCCAGCGTAAGCGGGGTTCACCGCTAACGTGTTGTACATATAATGAGTATACAGACTCATTTGTTGGGCATTTGAATTTGCTAACACAAACATCCCGAATAGTAAGCATATGATATTCTTTTTCATGACTAGCGAGTTAAGTAGATGTAACCTTTAAGCACATTTCCGTCTTCGAGTTCGAGGATGTAGAAGTATGTTGCTTCTATCAGCTCGTCACCGTCGCCTGTACCGGCATTTGCAGTTCCGTTCCAATCGTTTTTGTATGGTGCGGCGTTGAATACTTCGCCTCCCCAACGGTTGTAGATCGTGATTTTGTTATCCGGATATTGATCCAGTCCGGAGATCACAAAGAGATCATTGGAACCGTCGTTGTTCGGCGAGAATCCATTCGGTACATCAACACCATCTGTACATGCCACTGCATTCGGATTCGGGTCACATGGATTGAGGGGATCCCAACCGTTTGTGATTTCTGTTCCGTCACTGATACCGTCGTCATCGGTATCCGAATCATTCGGATCGGTTCCGTTGATTCCTTCGTCAGTATCGGAAACTCCATCGCCATCGGTATCACATGCAGGTGAAGAGAATGGATCACACGGATCAAGTGGATCGGATGTTCCAGTCGGAACGTAAGGTGTTCCCGGATCATCCACTCCGTTTACTTCTTCTCCATCCAGAACCCCGTCTCCATCGGTATCGGGATTCTGTGGATCTGTTCCGTTGGAAGCTTCCTCGCCATTGGTCAAACCATCGCCATCCTGGTCACAGTTCGGACTTCCGAGATTCGGATCACACGGATCAAGCGGGTCAGAACCGAAATCAACCTCATCTCCGTCATCGAATCCATCGCCATCGGTATCAGGGTTCGTTGGATCGGTTCCTTCGTTTGCTTCTTCTCCATTGGTAAGCCCGTCTCCATCCTGATCACAACCTGGACTTGTCATCAACGGATCACACGGATCAAGTGGATCGGATGTTCCTGTTGGCACGTAAGGTGTAGAAGGATCGTCAGTTCCATAAACTTCTTCTCCATCGCTAACACCATCGCCATCAGTATCAGGATTGTTCGGATCGGTTCCATTGTTATCTTCATCGTCGTTCGGAACTCCGTCGCCATCCGTATCACATGCTACAGAAGCAAGTGGATCACATGGATCCAGCGGATCGGATGCTCCGGTTGGAACATAAGGTGTGCTTGAATCGTCAACACCATGGATTTCCTCTCCATCGGTTACACCATCACCATCCGTATCCGGATTTTGTGGATCGGTTCCGTTGGAAGCTTCTTCACCGTTCGTTACACCGTCTCCATCCTGATCACAAGTCGGACTTGTCAACAACGGATCACACGGATCCAGTGGATCTGACGTTCCGGACGGATCATACCATGTCGACGGATCATCAATCCCATTGATTTCTTCGCCATCGGTAACGCCATCGCCATCGGTATCCGGATTATTTGGATCGGTACCAGCTGTTCCTTCGTCTCCATTAGTTACGCCATCTCCATCGGTATCATCACAAGATGGTCCAACAGGAAGCGGATCACATGGATCAAGTGGGTCGGATGTCCCGGTCGGTACGTAAGGTGTATTGGTATCGTCGGTTCCGAAAATTTCTTCACCGTCGTTTACTCCATCGTTATCCGTATCAGGGTCTTGCGGATCTGTACCGCTTGTCGTTTCGTCTCCATTGTCAACTCCGTCACCATCCTGGTCACAGGTTGGACTGGACAATAATGGATCACATGGATCAAGCGGATCAGAAGTTCCCGTTGGGACGTAAGGTGTTCCCGGGTCATTCACTCCGTTGATTTCTTCGCCATCGGTCACTCCATCGCCATCCGTATCGGGGTTATTGGGATCTGTTCCGGCAGTTGTTTCTCCGCCGTTATCCACTCCATCCCCATCAATATCACACAACGGATTCATCGGGTTCGGATCACATGGATCCAGCGGATCGGAACCAATGTTCACCTCTCCACCATCGTTGTAACCGTCGCCGTCCGTATCCGGATTGTTCGGATCGGTTCCTGTATTGTTTGTTTCATCGTCATCGGTCAAGCCGTCACCATCTGTATCCGGATTACAATTCGTATTTACAACTACTGTTGTCGATCCGGCAGGACTCGTACAACCGTTTACGGTAATGGTTACATCGTACGTTCCCTGGTTGGCAACTGCTGCCGAAGCAATCGTCGGGTTTTGAAGCGATGAACTGAATCCGGGTCCTGTCCATGAATACGTTCCAGCAGAGGGTGAGCTTGCTGTAAGATTCAATGCAGAACCAAGACAAACAGGAGAGTTACTTCCTGCTGTAGGCGCAGCAGGAATCGGATTCACCGTAACAGATGTTGATCCGGCAGCGCTGGTACAGCCGTTTACAGTGACAGTTGCAGAATAGGATCCTGACATTGCCGCGGTAGAAACCGGAATGGTTGGGTTTTGGGTTGGGTCTGAAAAAGAGTTTGGTCCTGTCCAGGCATACGTTGCTCCGCTGAAAGTCTGGCAGGTTAATGGAATCGGCTGGCCTGCACAAATTGACCCAGGTCCGGAGACCACTGGTGTTGCAGGAACCGGATTCACGGTAACGCTTGTTGTTCCGGGTGCTGAAGAACAACCTCCAACAGTAAGAACTACAGAGTACATTCCGCTGTTCAGTATAACCGATGAACCGATTGTTGGGTTTTGATTGGTATTAGAGAAAGTGTTTGGTCCGGTCCATGCCCAGGAACCGCCAACTACGTTTGGAGTTGACAAGTTGATTGGCGAACCTTCACAAACCGGTGAATTACTCGAAGCAACTGGAGTTGCGGGAGTTGCGACAATTGTCACGTTGAAGTTTGCAGTTGCCATTGGACAGGAACCAGCGGCTGCAATAAAGTTGTTTACTGTGTATAGCCCTGGTGTAGATGCGGAAACATCAATTACACCCGAAGAGGAATTAATCACCAATCCGGCAGTTGATGAAAAAACACCACCGCTTGATGTTGGTCCGAATACCGGGGAAGGATCACTTGTGGATTGGCAATAGCTTGTTTGTGGATACGTAAATGTTGCGTCCGGGTTGGCAGAAATTACAACAACCATTTGATCAGATGCCGCATTACATGCACCGGATGGGTTATCCGTAGTTAAGGTTAACGTTACTGATCCTGCAAGAATATCTGCCGGACTCGGAGTATATACTGCATTCGGCAAAGAAGCATTATTTAATCCGCCCGTTCCTCCTGTTGTCCAGGTAATGCTCGAAGCAGAGCCACCAAACGACCCGGAGAGCGTCACCGCTGACCCATTACAGCTGGTCACATTCGGTCCTGCATCTACGGTCGCTACCGGATCAACAACAACAACTGTTGAACCAGCAGGAGTCGTACAACCAGCATTGGTAACAGTAAGATTATAGGTTCCTGCTTCAGCAGATGTAGCTGCAGCAATCGTTGGATTCTGAGCGCTTGATGCAAAGCTGTTTGGTCCTGTCCATGCATACGTTGCACCCGAAACAAAAGGTGTTGTAAGATTCAGTGCGGAACCGGAACACAATGGCCCATTGTTCATTACAAATGGCGCTGCCGGAGCAGAAGAATGTACAACACTCACCTGATCTGCAGACGAATGACAACCATCTGTATAAATCGTCCAGTTGTATGTGTTTGTTCCGACGTTCAAACCGGAAACAGTACTTGTCGGGCTATTCACTCCACCGAAAGACCCTGATCCGGAAGTTACTGTCCAATATCCCATTCCTGATGCGGGAACGTTAGCCGCCATTGTATACGAACCATTACATCCGGTCTGATCCGGACCTGCAGCAGCTGAAGTTGGAAGAGTATTTTCACGCCAATCGGGAAGACCATCTGCGTCGGTATCCTGCATCGGAGCATTCGTACCTCCGTTATTCGGATCGTATGCATTATCCAAACCGTCGTTATCGTTATCCATATTCAACATTGGGAAATCGACCACACAATCGTGGTTGGCATCGTTTCCTTCCAATACATCGCTGTAGGTATCGTTATCAGAATCCAGATCATGGAAATCCGGATTGTCTGTTCCATCTGTATTTACAGCAATAATTGTAGTTCCACCGGTTGTAGCATCGAAGGCGTTGTCCAAACCATCACTATCGGAATCACTTCCTGTTGGCGGAATAAATCCAATTGAGGCCTGATATTCATACAAATCAAGAATTCCATCGTCATCTGAATCTTTGTCCTTCCAATCGGGATCTCCATCACCATCAAAGTCTTGCTCTGTAGCGGTCGCCGAACAAAACATGATTTCACCGATTCCGTATGCCTGGTTACCCAGGTTTACCGCATCAAAATTGGAATAAACAAATCGAACCGAATCGACCAAAACCGGAATGTTCACGGAAATTGTTCCGTTCATTTCGGTATCTCCCATTGCAAGTAATCCTCTGAATGTATTCGATCCGATAAACGTATTGAAGTTACCCGATCCAATGGTGTAATTGGATGAAGTAATTTGATACAGTTGCCCGAACGAATAAGCATTGATGACAATTTGATCCTGGAATTGCCCGGAAGCAAAATCCACATCCTGCAATTTGAAAGAAAGATTATAAACCGGTTGCGAGAATCGCAAAACCTGTACACTCTGATCCGCAGCTGTAGTTACATCCTGAGTAGTAAACACCTCCGGTCCGGAAATAGCAGCGAAGTTCTCTGAAATGTTGAAAACACTCACTCCCGCTCCGGCTGTGTTACGCGTGATAATGTTTGCGGTTGTTCCCATCAAACTTGGGTAATACACTGTCGGATCACTTTGATTCGTTAATGTAAGCGTGCCCGAAGAGGTACAACTCATCATTTCGTTATTGTTGGTCACACCATCACCATCCAAATCGATGTCTGCGTTATCCTGAAAACCATCCCCATCAATGTCGCTTGTTGGAACGTAATAATACACCCGAACCCGAACCTGATCAACGTAGGAAATTACGGTCGGCAACAAAAGACCTGCAGCACGCGATTCAATGGAAATAGCGACTCCAAATCCATTACCGGAAACATCGAATCCGGTGAGCGTTGTTCCCCATAGATCGGAATTTGTTCCATATGTGGACACGGTTTCGGTGGTCGGCCAATTTACGCCGGAATTTGCATGGTTGGTTCCGGTAACCTGGTTTCCCTTTAACAAGCGGATATCCAAATCCCGGGTATAATTGCTCGCTGTATTATCGCTGGATAACTTTCGAATTTCTACCTGAACCCCACAAATCTGCGCATTAACCGGAACGTTGAGGTTCAGGTTTTGTAATACAAGGAAATTCGATGTTCGTGTTGTTCCACCAATCAATAACGCAGCATTGGTCATGGTTGCAAACTGATTGTTATCGCTAACGCTATTTCCGACGTTATTCCAGTTATCTGTTCCGGTTGAAGTGTTGTTACTCGCAGCACCCGGGTTGACATAACCGGTAGACACGCCGGGGCATTGCGCCAGCAACGATGTGTTAATGGAAAAAACGCACATTAACACCAGCGTAACTGAGCAAATACGATGAAAGTAGTACTTTTTCATAGAGGTGTGTGTTTAGTTTGGGCAACACTGATCACAGATAAGATCAGAAGTTTCAGATTGACTAATAACTGATAGCAGTGTTATTGATGATTGTGTTTTGTAGTTGTAAGTTGGACGAACATGGTCCGAAGAATCTAACCCGGAATAAAATCAGATTGTAACGGGTCAGGAATCTTGAAGTAATATTCTTTTTGTAGTTAGTAGTTTTCAGGTAAAACTTGATGACTGTAGGTGCTCATTTCCGAATAGATTTGAGCCTTGGTAAATGAATCAGGAAAGTACTCCGGAAATTTACACGGTTGAAACAGAGTAGATTATTTTCATAGAAGTATGTGTGTTAGTTTGTACTACACTATTCCATACGACACAATAATCCATGAAAATTTTAGACATAAGTCTTCCTGGCTTATTCAGTGTTTTAAGAAATAGTGTTTGCTGAACCGATTTTACAACTAAAATTTAATTATCACAAATTTTTTTCACATAAATCATTATTTTGACAAATAATCACACATGTAAAAAATTGATTAACAATGTTTTAAACATGATCAACTAAAAATTGAGTTAACGCGAATTAACGCTTTAGAACCCTTGATATATCAAGATTCAGAGCGAAAACATGGAACAATTATCCTACATTTGAATGTGCAGCTGAAAATACTAACTACAATACTGTTTCTGTTTTATGTGCTTGCTTCACAAGCGCAACACATAGACAATTCCCCTTATTTTAAAGGGTACCAAAGTCATTATTCCATCTTTCACTGGACAACCAGCAACGGTTTACCGCAGTCTCATATTTCCGGCATTACACAAACAAACAATAAGCTACTGTGGATCTCAACTTACAATGGCGTTGTTTCTTTTGATGGCAAAAAGTTCATTAGTTGTAACGACCTTCTGAAAAAAAAGGATCTATCTACATTCATTACATCCATTCACGCTATCGGCGACTCTGTTATCTGGACTTCAACGAAAGAAGCAGTGATTTACTACAACCAGAAAATCATCCGTGTTTTTCCGTTCAAAGATCAAAATGTATTTATTCCGTCCATCAGGAGCATTGACAATAAGATCTACCTCTTTTCACACCATTCTTCTTATGTTCTGACGGGAAAGAAAATGAAGAAAATCCTGGATTGTTCGGATCATAAACAGCTCTTCGGGCACACCTTGCTTACCTGTGTACCCTTCGAAGGAAAGCTGGTATATCTAACAACCGACAACAAAAAAACGATCCTCGCCACCCTGTATCCGGAGTCCGGAAAAATGACCTTTAAAACCACAAAAAAGAACCTGAAAAATATAAGCGTTGCGAATAACAAACTCATATTTCAGGTTGATAATCAATGGTACCTGGCAAAGGATAATTATGAGTTAGGTAAGGTCTATAAAACGTACCAGGCAATTATCGGAAATAGCCAGCAAAGTTCTCTTTTTTCAAAGATTGATTTTTACTACACGGGAAAAACGCTTCAAATCAATTCCAATAAAGGAACAGAAATTCTTGACGTTGAAAAACTCTTTCAGGGAAATGAACTCTTCGCGTCTTTTGTTGATCACACGGATAACTTATGGCTGGGAACAAATTCTACCGGAATTTTCATGTTCCGACGGTACCCGTTTTATTATCCGACACTGGACAACCACCTAAATATCAACAACAGTTCTCACTCATTTATCGATAAAAACAACGTGGTTTGGTTCGATAACGAATGTCGGGAAACCTACGGTATCGACCTTAAAACAACGCGCATCGCATACGAGATTCCCGGGGTTTGCAATTGGGCAAATGCGGATTGGTCGGAAGATTCACTTGCTTTTTTCGCTTTTGGAATCGGACATACCTGGTACAACAGGAAAACGAAAAAAAGTACCCCGATCGAGAACGTTAATTTTCCGGTCAATTACTGTTTTCAGATGAAAAACCGCGATTTCATTTTGGGAGCAGAAGGATCTTTACACCGTTGGGACGGCAGAAAAACCAAACTCTGGAAACGCTTCAAAAATTCAAAAACTACCTGTAACCAGATAGTACGCATAGATCAGGATATCTATTTCGCTACCTCTGAAGGAGTCTACAGGTATTCCGCGGGAAACTGGAAGTTGATCATTGATTCGAAAAAATACGATCGCGCAGATTTCCGCTCATTGCTGGTATTGAAAAAGAATCATCACCTGCTTATCGGAACGGCAGGAAGCGGAATATTCCAATATCATTTGAAAACAGGACGCATCAAAACCCTGGCCTATGTTCCAAGTGCTATTCGCGACTGCTGGTCAATGATTCCGGATCAATTCGGACAACTCTGGATTAGTTCAAATAACGGTATTGTAGAATTAGATTTAAGCGATCTGGAGCGATCGTTTGAAGCACATGAAAACCGCTTTCTGATTAATCATTATCGCTTCGAAACAGGAATCGAAAATGTTGAATTCAATTCGCGAACGCCCAACAAAGGATACCTTCTTCCAAATGGCCACATCGTATTTTCAAGTTTAATTGGTCCCACATTTATCAGTCCTCAGAACAACTCTGCATTCAATAATGAAATGGCCAATATCATCCTTGAACGGGTAGACATTAATGGTACTCAGGCAGACGCACTTTCAAAAAGTCTAACCCTGAAAGAGGGAGATTTTGTCCAGATTCAGTTTACACTCTCTACATTTTCGTTGGAACGCTCGCTTCAATTCGAATACCGTATTAAGGGATACCGCGATAAATGGACAGCCCTTTCAAGCCGGCAAATCACATTGGATAATCTTCCAAGTGGAAAATACACACTTGAAATTCGCCTGACATCCAATAAACGTCGCTATTCCATTGATCTGGATGTTCACAATCGATACCCGAATATCTGGATTCTCTACCTTATAGGAACCTTGTTGGGAACTCTCATCATTGTATTCGTCACAGTGAAAACAATGGGCTACATTCAAAAACGCAAAAATCAGTCGAACAGCCTGAAACAACAATTGAAAATGATGGAGATTGACGCACTTCGGGCGCAAATGAACCCTCATTTCATCTTCAATTGCCTGAATACGATTCAGTTTCTTTTCATGTCGGGTAGTACAGAGCGTGCCAACAAGTATCTCTCGGATTTCTCAGCACTGATGCGACTAACGCTCGATTTAATGCGTGAATCCCTCACCACACTTGACGTTGAATTGAAAGCAACCCAACTTTATATCAACCTGGAACAATTGCAATTTGACGAAGGGTTCGAGTTTAGGTTGATTGATGAACTCAAAACGCCGCATAGTGAAATCACTACACCAACCATGTTCCTTCAGTTGTTTGTGGAAAACGCGATCATTCATGGACTGAAGAATACAAAATCCGAAAAACCAATCCTGACTATTACAATGTCGGAAACCGAAACAGAATACAAGTTCACCGTTTCGGATAATGGTCCGGGCTACAGCAAGTCAAAAACCATTGGAAATCATAAATCGGTTGGGCTGGATATGTTGCGTGAACGACTGAACCTGAAGAGTGAACTTTACCAATGGAACATTGACTTCAAAATAAATCAAACGGAAGCTGTGATCAACGATATTCGTACCACAGTAACCATTACATTTGGAAAAACCTTAAACGCACCTTTTTAAACCCGAATTATGAGGACACTAATCGTTGATGATGTAAAACTGAGCCGCGATGGACTTGCAGCATTGATTAATCTCTATTTTCCCGAAGCGGAAATTGTTGGAAGCGTTGGTTCCGTTACCGATGCACGAAAAATGCTGAAGGCAGAAACCTTTGAAATCATTTTTCTCGACATTCAATTACAGGATGGGATCGGGTTTGATTTACTGGAGGATATTCCCGATAGCACAAAGGTGATCTTCATTACCGCTTACGAGCAGTATGCCATTGAAGCAATACGAAACGGTGCATTTGATTACCTTTTGAAACCGGTTAATGTTGAAGAACTGAACAACTGTATTCAGCGCATCCGCGACATTAATGCCATCCAAAAACAGCGCAAATCCGCAAGTGAAGAATCCGATATTTACACCGCGAAACTTGGTATTTCCAGCCTGGATGGGATCGATTACATTGATGTCCAGGACATCGTTTACCTGAAAGCGGACGGAAAATACACCGAAATCATCACCAAAGAGGGCAAACTGATCAGCTCCAAAAACCTGAAAATGTTCGAGTTCGTTCTAAGTGATAAGCTCTTCACACGTGTTCACCATTCGTACATCGTAAATATCAGCGAAATCAGACGTTTCAAGAAAGACGATGCTATGGTAATTCTGAAAGACGGAACGGGAATTTCGGTATCGAAATCACGGAAGGATTTGTTGTTGAAGCGGTTGATTCATATTTAATTGAACCCATAGGTATATCGTTTTCTCAACCACCCACATAGGTTTACTTATCGAAACCGAGCTATTTCAGGAATAGCGTTAAAATCAATTGTGAACTTTTGAACTTTGTCACTGTTTTTGCTCCGTGACTATGTGGTGAAATTACCTATCCCACCGTCACATTGAACTGCTCGTCCAGCACGATGCTTCCTTCAATCACCTGAGCTGCACCGGGAATCATCAGGCCTTTCATTTTTCCGGTTTTGCCTTTCTGAATCAAATCGGTGAGTTGCTTGGGAGTGAGTTTTTTACCCAGTAATTCATAGGGAACAAGGAAACCACATGCGCGGTAGTTACTGCAACCAACGCCTGTTTTTCCTTCGAGAAGTTTGTGACTTTTACATTTCGGACAGTCCAAATCTGCAAGAGAAACTTTTTCTGCTGGCTTACGCTCTCGTTTTGGTTTCGGGGCCTCTACAGCAGTGCTTTCCAATTGGAACTGAACCGGTGCCTGCGAAAAAATCACCTCATCCGTAAGCTCCTTTACCATCACAATCAATTCCTGCTTGAACTGCTCCAAATCGTATTCCCCGCGTTCAATCAAACGCAGCTTACGTTCCCATTGTCCGGTGAGTTCCGCACTTTTCAGCAATTCATTTTGAATGGTATCAATAAGACTTATTCCAATCGGTGTTGGAACAAGGTTCTTGCGCTTTTTCTCAATGTATTTGCGCTTGAACAATGTTTCGATGATGTTTGCACGGGTGGCCGGTCGACCAATTCCGTTCTCTTTCATCATGTCACGAATTTCTTCGTCTTCCACTTGTTTTCCGGCAGTTTCCATTGCACGAAGTAAGGTCGCCTCTGTATATGCTTTCGGAGGACTCGTTTTCCCCTGGTGAACTTTCGGTTCGTGCGGACCACTTTCGCCTACTTCGAATTCCGGCATAACCTGCTCCGGCTTCTCCGCTTTTTTATCGTCTTCTTTGGTTTCTTCCCACACCTGGCGCCATCCCGGTTCAATGATTTGTTTTCCGGTAGCTTTGAATTCGATTTTATCGACTTTTCCAAGAACAGTTGTGGTGGAAACCTTACATTCCGGATAAAACGCCGCAATGAAACGTCTGGCGATCAATTCGTAAATCTGGTTTTCCGTCATGGAAATGCCATTCGGCTGAACACCGGTAGGAATGATCGCGTGGTGATCGGTTACCTTTTTATCGTCGAATACCGTTTTCAACTTTGGAATCGGTTGAGCGAGAATCGAGGCCGTAAAACGCGAATAATTTGTCATACCGCGCATGATTCCTTCGATCTTCGGATGCAAGTCCTCACTCAGGTAAGTCGTATCAACCCTCGGATACGTCACCAATTTCTTTTCGTACAAACTCTGAACATTCTTCAACGTCTCTTCCGCTGAGAATCCGAACTTCTTGTTCGCTTCCACCTGCAATGAGGTCAAGTCAAACAGACGCGGGTTCCCTTCTTTTCCTTCCTTCTGTTCGAACGAAGTAATTTCAAACGGATGCTCTTTCAGGTAAGCCAGTCCCTGGTTCGCGCGTTCTTCTTTTACAATTCGCGGAATATTGGCAGTAAACTCTACCGCACGGTAAAGCGTCTTCAGTTCGTAATATTCTTCTACCCGAAACGCATCAATTTCCTTCTGACGGTGCACAATCATCGCGAGCGTCGGCGTTTGCACGCGTCCAATGGAAAGCGTAGCTTGTCCCTTTCCGAACTTCTTGGTAAACAAACGTGTTGCATTCATTCCAAGAAGCCAGTCACCAATTGCACGTGCACTTCCAGCAGCGTACAAATTGTTGTAGCTGTTTCCATCCTTCAGCTTCGCGAATCCTTCTTTGATTGCTTCTTCCGTCAGGGAAGAAATCCAGAGACGTTTAATAGGCACATTGCATTTTGCCTTTGAAAGTACCCAGCGCTGAATCAGCTCTCCCTCCTGGCCGGCATCGCCACAGTTCACCACTTCCGAGCAATTCTGAACCAAACGTTCAATCGTAGAAAACTGTTTTTTCACTCCGGTATCGTCGATGAGCTTGATCCCGAACTTTTCCGGAATAATTGGCAGATCTTCCAGTTTCCAGAACTTCCAGTTCTCGCGATAATCGTGAGGTTCTTTAAGCGTACACAGGTGACCGAAGGTCCAGGAAACCCAATAACCATTGCCTTCATAAAAACCGTCGTTGCGCTGCTTCGCACCGAGAATTTCGGCGATGTCTTTAGCTACAGAAGGTTTTTCGGCAATGCAGAGAATCATAGAGCGCAAAGATAGGGGTTGAGAGAGGAAAGAGGAAAAGGAAAAGAGGAAAGTCATTAACAACTTTTCAAAAATCCTTGCTCTAGGCAACTCTGTATCGGATCCACAAACTGACGTGGTTTCCTGAATGACACGTAGTATCGGTGGCAATATCGAGAACAATGAGGAAGCATCTCACACCTACAACCCTGCTTCATTCAAAAACACAGCTCCGGCTTTAAAAATATACTCGATCCCAATTGCAATAACGATAAAACCGATAATCCGGGAAATTGCATTAATTCCTGAAGCACCAAGTGACTTCACAATGCTGTGCGACATCCGCAAAATACCGAAGACACAAGCACAGACCACCAGAATTGCGATTACAGCAATGGAAATTCCATAGCAGGAACTCAACGTTTCATTATAAGTAATTAGCAACGAAATTGATCCCGGACCGGCAAGCATCGGGATCGCCAGCGGTGTCAGCGAAACTTCCGAGCGGGTTTCAATATCTGCCTGAACACTTGATTTCTTCATTCCCTTGTGTTTAGCGAAAGTTCCGGTCAGGAGCGCAAATCCGGACGAAGCAATGATCAGTCCACCTGCCATGCGTAAAGAATTGATGGAAATTCCGAAAAACTGAAGAACGAATTTCCCGGCAAAGAAAGAGATCAACAAAATAGCGAAGACGTTCACGGAAGTCCAAAATGCAGTTTTGTTACGATTGGTGTTGGAATCGCTTTGAGTCAACCCCACAAAAACAGGGACAGTTCCTAACGGGTTAATTACGGAGAAAAGTGCGGCGAAAATCGATACGAATAATTCCATGTTTTTTGCCGCAAAATTCCAGCATTTTCAAACCATCCGTATTGTCTGTATGTTATTAAACGGTTATTAGAAAATTCCGGGTTGGCAGCTGATTGTATCGCAGGAAGTTAATCTAAACCAAATTAGATTCTAACGTATCTTCTCACCACAAATCCGGCCTCGTGTTTCTCATCTTTTTCCTGAGAAAACAACTCCTCGCTTTTCCATTTCGCAGCATCAATTTCAGGGAAAAATGTTTCAGCTCCGTACACTTTATCCACATGGGTGATGTACATTTCCTCAACTGCGTCAAAAGCTAAAGCTTCAGCATAGATTTGTCCGCCCCCTATGATGAAGACCGTACGTTCCGTTTCGTTTTTGTAATGTTCCAGGCAATCTCTCAGAGAATGAAACACTTCGCATCCCTCTGCCGCGAAATCAGTATTTCGCGTTAAAACGGCATTTTCACGATTCGGAAGCGGACGAAAACGTTCCGGAATGGAATCGTAGTTCTTACGCCCCATGATCACCACTTGTCCACTGGTTGTTTCCTTAAAGAATTTCATGTCCGCCGGAAGGTGCCACATCAAATCGTTGTTTTTACCAATCCCACGTTCCTTATCCATCGCTACAATGAGCGCTACTTTTGCCATTTTTCTTATTTGTAATAGGTGATGATGATTGGCTTTTCTGTTAAAACCAATTGTCTGATACACTTCTCAAGCGGTTGCTTCGCACGTTCCGACAAATGCAATTCCTCTCCGCTTTTGATCATTTTCTTCTTCGCCTTGATCATCATTTTTCGGCGTTCGGAATCCTTCCAAAACCCATTTTCGACAAATACATCGGCACCCGAAGGATTCACTGTTGCAGAAAGCAGACGCGGTTCCGGAAGACGAAGAAATAATGTATCGTTTTTCTCTTCCAGCTCGAAATCATCCACCTTGAGATCCACACCGTAGAGCAGTTCACCTTTCACTACCAGTGTCAACCGACGCTTAATCGGCGAATCGGACAACGCCTCGTCAATGGTGTTAAAGTCGAATAACTTGTCAAAGGTTCCTGCTGCATCGTCAAACCCATCTTTATAGTACTCAACAGAGTCTACTACCACCTCATCCTCAAAACGAAGGGTGTTCAATTCCAGGATCGAACGAATTTGTTCAACGCGTAACGGTGTATCGTCGATTTTGGCTTCACGCGAACCATTCGCCTCCCGTACAATTTCAACAATGAAATAGACACCGAGGGCAATCACAGCCAATGCGGCAAGTCTAACGACCAGCGTCCGTATCTCTTTTATCTTCTTCGTTTGCATGTACGATTACTTCTTCAAATCCAAGTTGGGTATAGAAATCCTTTACAAATACAGCGGCGTTTTTCTGCGCATCGTAAAGAATATTCAGGCTCTTCATTTCCTTTCGAATGGCTTGCTCACCCTGCTTCAGAATATCGTTCGTTTCTTCCTGCGTAAAGTCGAAACGCATTCCGCTCACTTCCACCATTTCGGTCTTCATGTCCTTCGGATCCATATCAAAACTGGTAATTTCCGCAGGTGGAAGGTAAATCTCTATGCGCTTCCCGTTGATTTTAATGTCCTCGTCACGCAGGTTATTCAGGTTCACTCCGGCTTTGATTTTCGCTTTACACGAAATCAAAATCTTACGATCGCCCCATTTGTACCATTCACCTTCGTCATCGAGTTTAATTACTTTACCAACGGTATATTCACTTGTCGACAAAATCCCGATGTTCCGGATTTCGAAAATCTCATCCTCCTTCACCTCGTCTTCCCCGCAGGAAGCAAACAGGATCAGAAGTGGAATCAGATATACTATCGGTTTCAATGCTTTCATATTATGCAAAAACAGCCAGACTCATTACTTGAATTCCGGTTTCAAAACAACGCGGATCCACATCGAATTTCGGGTGATGCACTCCATAAACTATGCCTCGTTCTTCGTTGCGAACGCCCAAACGGAAAAAACAAACCGGGATTTCCTGAGCATAAAACGAAAAATCTTCAGATGTCAGTCGAAGCGGAAGCTCTTCTACGTTATCGGCTCCCAGAAACTCTATTGCCTTATTCCATACTTTTCTGGTCAGTTCCGGATCGTTGTTCAACATCGGATACCCTTTGGAAACTTCAAATGATGCGGTGGCTCCAAATTGCTCACACACAGCATGAATGTGACGTTCAATTAATCCAAGTCCTTTTTCGCGCCATTCTTCATTCATGGTACGAAATGTTCCTTTGAGGTATGCTGAATCGGGAATAACATTCGTTGCACCCAGGGCTTCAAAATGTCCGAAAGACAACACACACGGAATTTTCGGATCGCAATTTCTGCTCACTACCTGCTGTAATCCGGTCAACAATTGTGCTCCTACCATAATCGGATCAACTGTCTGATGTGGCATTGCTCCGTGTCCGCCTTTCCCATGAATAGTCAGGTACAATTCATCACATGACGCCATGTATAATCCTTCTTTGAAGCCTACTTTTCCGGCTTGCATTTCCGGGTAAACGTGCAATGCAGCCATAGCATGAACCGGAGGGTTATTCAGCACTCCTTCTTTGATCAGAATCGAAGCTCCACCGGGATTTTTTTCTTCTCCAGGTTGGAAAATCAACTTCACGGGTTGCGGCAAATCCTCACGAATGGACCACAACAATTCAGCCGTTGCCAGCAAAATAGAGGTATGTACATCGTGTCCGCAAGCGTGCATTACACCTTGATTTTGTGACGCGTATTCCGCTCCGGTTTGTTCGGTAATCGGAAGTGCATCCAACTCAGAGCGTAAACCAAAACACGATTGTTCCGGGCTATGCTGATTGCCGTAAATGTGTGCAACAACACCCGTATTTCCGATGCCCTTTTGGTATGGAATTCCAAGAAATTCCAATTGTTCGGCAACGTACTTCATCGTGTTGTGCTCCTCAAACGAGAGTTCAGGGTGCATGTGCATATGCTCGCGGTAGCGTTGTGCCTTCTCCGCAAGACCTGCAGACATGGAGCGAATTCGTGCTTCCATTGTTTAATTGTCGTTTTTAATAGCGTTAAACCCGGATCGAATCATAACGAAAGCCACATATGCCATAATGATTCCAAAAATCAGTTTTATCCATCCCTGCGGCAGGCGTAAGCTCAATTTTGAGCCTAAATATCCACCTATTACGAACGTTGAAGCAATGACCAAACCATACGTCCAATGCACATTTCCTTTCTGCGCATAGTTCAATACTCCAAGCGCTACAACGGGCATACAAAGGATAAACAAACTGGTTCCGGTGGCCTGATGTTGGGTAAGGTGAAGAAAATAAACCAGCGCCGGAACAATGATAATTCCTCCGCCCACACCGATAAAACCAGACAAAATTCCGGCACAGAAACCTATCAATACCAGAATCAAAACAATTTGCAAGGTCATTTTCTTCTCCATACGATTTGACGATGGAAAGGTACGGATTTAATTCATGATTCTGATTCGGAAAAGGGTTACGTATGATTTGTAGGGGACAGGGGGAGGATGAGAACGAGAATGAGAATGAGGATGAGGATGAGAATTGAGGAAAAAGAAAACCCCGAAGCGATGAACACATCTGCTTCGGGGTTTTCTTTTGGGGAGGGAGACGGGGTTCGAACCCGCGACCTCTGGAACCACAATCCAGCGCTCTAACCAGCTGAGCTACAACCTCCGATTATTTGTTGCCTCGATGAAAACCCGCTGATTTCCCTGAAGCGAGTGCAAAAATAATATTTTTTTCGTCCATTTCATTGGTTTCATTGAAAATCTAAGTCAAAAATCAAAAAAAACACGTTTCAAAAAAATTAATTCCTTAGTTTTCAAACCCTAACCTTTTTTTGGTATCAATCAGTTAAGATGGGCATGTAACTGTGCTCAAACCACAATAATTAACGTATTTTTGCGTTAGCTTTTTTCTATGAAACACGTTTTACTTTTCGTCGTTTGCGCTATTTTGTTCGGTGGTTGTGTCAAAAACAATCCATTGCCGGTTTGGATAGAAATCAACGAATGGACTATTCAGGCGAATCCGAATTCACAAAATGATCCCGGATACCTGACTCACAACTTCACCGATGCATGGGTGTATGTGGACAACGAATTGATCGGTGTGTTTGAAGTGCCCTGTAAAATTCCGGTATTGGCAAGTGGCGACAACAAGTCCATTCGGGTCTACCCTACCATTCGCAATAACGGACTTCACGAAACCAAAAAAATCTATCCTTTCTGTGAGCCTTACGAAGTAACTCAGAATCTTGTTCCGGGTGAAACAGTTACGCTGAATCCTACAACACGCTATTATTCAAACTGTGAATTCTGGCTGGAAGACTTCGAATCCTCTTCGGTAAAAATTACTACAAACGAAGACGACTCCAATACCGATATGACTTTCGAAAACGATAGTCAAATGCAGCTTGACGGAAAATACGGACACATTGCTTTCACCGCCTCAGATTCAATCTGGGTCGGAATTACGAACCAAACTTACCTTCCGGGAAGCGCTGCAGAAGTATACCTGGAAATAGATTACAGAACAACTGTTCCGATTTCAGTAAACACGATTGCAGTTCTTTCCGATAACACGAATACGCCAAATTATATGGCGACAATCACTGCAAGTACTCAGTTATCGGACTGGAAAAAAATCTACATCGATTTGAAAGAGTTTGTTTCTTATTCTGTGAATGCCGTTGGCTTCAAGCAATCACTCACAGCAATAATCCCGGAAGGGAATACAGTGGGTGACATTTATATTGATAATATCCGGTTAGTTCATTTCTAGAGTCGTTCATGCGCGGAATCCTTACATTTCTTCTTGTTCTCTCCGACTTTCTCGCCGCCTCGGCTTCCTGGGCCCTGTTTTACTATTACCGCAAAACAGGAATTGAAAACGAAGAGTTTGCCCTGAACAGCACATTCTGGCAAGGAATAGGTGTCGTTTCCATTTTATGGCTTCTACTCTACACCATTCAGGGCACTTACATTGATGTTCGTCGCCTTTACCGATTAAAAGTATTGAGCTACACGCTTTTCGCAACCATCTTCGGATCAATCATCCTCTTCTTTGCTTTGCTGATTGACGACCGCGTAGAAACATACACGAACTATTATCAATCGCTCTTAACGCTCGCAGGTCTTCATTTCGGATTTACCATTTTCACCAGGCTGGTGATTACCAGTATTGTCGTGAAGCGCATTCACAATGGCAAAGAGGGCTTCAGAACATTGATCATTGGGGGCTCCGATAAAGCTGTCGAAATCTATGAGGAAATTCAACAACTGGCAATCAACAGCGGAAACCAGTTCGTCGGGTTCATCAACCTGAATGGAATTGATCGCTTGTTGGAGAAGCACATGCCTTACCTTGGTCACGTAGACAATCTGGAAGCTTTACTTCGTGATCATCAGATAGAAGAGGTGATCATTGCATTGGAAAGTACGGAACACGAGCGCCTGAAGGCAATCATCAGTCGCATCAACCATCACCACATTGTAATTAAGGTTGCGCCGGATGTGTACGACATCCTTTCGGGATCGGTGAAACTGAACAACATCTTCGGGGCTTTGCTCATGGAGGTAAACGCAGAGGTGATGCCGCCCTGGCAACGTTTCATCAAACGCTGCATGGACATCGGCTTTTCGCTTTTTGCGATTGTTATATTACTGCCGTTTTACCTCATTCTGGCGATCGCAGTAAAACTATCCTCAAAAGGCCCGGTTCTTTTCATGCAGGAACGCATTGGTCTGAACGGAAAAGCTTTCAAAATCATCAAATTCCGAACGATGATTGTGAACGCGGAAGAAGCAGGACCGCAGCTTTCGAGCTCCAACGATCCACGCATTACCAGTGTCGGGAAATTCATGCGAAAAGCACGTCTGGATGAGCTTCCACAGTTCTTTAATGTACTGAAAGGCGATATGTCGCTGGTTGGTCCAAGACCGGAACGCCAGTTCTTCATTGATCAGATCGTGAAAGTCGAGCCGCAATTCCTGGAATTGACTAAAGTTCGTCCCGGAATTACTTCCTGGGGACAGGTAAAATATGGTTACGCAGAAAACGTGGACCAAATGTTGCAGCGTATGAAATTCGATTTGCTGTACCTGCATAACCGTACCATCGCATTGGATTTGAAGATTCTCATGTACACGATTATGATCGTGATTAAAGCAAAAGGGAAGTAATTCTTAATTGAAAATGGAGAATTGTTAAATTGAAAAGTTGAGTGATCAGGTTTAAACTGCTTGCGACTTTTCAATTCTACATTTTCAATTCACCTATTTTCAAATTTCACAGTTTCTTTTATCAGTCTACTGGTAATCCTTAATTTAAAGCTTCAATAATCGAACTTGTTAAGATTCGATATATTTAGCTGACATGAAAAAGACACACCAATTTCTGGCATTGCTTCTGGCATCGGTTCTCCTGTTACAATCCTGTATTGTTTCCGGACCAAAATATGCGCATGTAGAACAGGTTATGGAACTCAGTCCGGGAATGACCATGGAAACGGTAAATCAAAAACTCGGTATTAAACCTTATGATTTGCACATCTATGATTCTGTAGGAAACCGGTCTTACATTTACAAATACCGAACAACTGACCGCAAAACGGTTCCGTTCCTGCTGAAGGAGACCAACGGTAAGAAATCAATTGGAAAGTACATGGATCTTGTTGCGTACTACGATACTGCAAATGTCGCGTACCGCTTCGAATCTAAACCAACAGATTCCAAACTCGATGAAAAACGACTGAACGTGAATACCATCGTGACCATCATTACGGTTATTCTTCCTACAACACTGGTGTATTTGGGGATTAAGAAGGATAGTTCCGAATAATTGAAAATGGAGAATTGAAAAGAATTTGACAGTCGTCTCTTTTCAATTTTAAATTCTCAATTTTCAATTTTCTCAAAGACTCCTATCGCCTCGATGTGGCTTGTATGCGGGAACTGATCCACCAAACTGATTTTCGTCATTTTGTAACCGTGTTGCTGCAATGTATCAGCGTCTCTGGCCTGTGTGGCCGGGTTACAGGAAATGTAAACAATATGTGATGCTCCAAGTGCAATCACTTTCAATAAGGTTTTCGGTGCGATTCCTGCACGTGGAGGATCGAGAATGATCGTATCGATTTTACCTGCGTACTCCGGATGATGCTGAAGGAATTTTCCAACATCCGAGGCAAAGAATTTGATGTGCTTCAGGTTGTTGTTCTTCGCGTTTCGCTTTGCATCTTCAATGGCTTCCTCCACGATATCCACACCAACAATCTCCGAAACATTGATGCGCTGCGCCACCAGCTGACCGATGGTTCCTGTTCCGCAGAACAAGTCCATAATCACTCCGTTTTCCGGTGTGTTCGCAATGACGTAGTCAATGGCTTTCGTATAGAGTTTTTCAGCGCTTTTAGGATTCGTTTGGAAGAAACTTTCCATGCTGATTTCAAACGATAATCCCAGGAGATTCTCTACTACAACTTCAGCTCCGTAGAGTAAAGTACTCGTTCCGTTTTCAATCTTTGCACGGTCGGCAACGTTGTCATTGATCGTATGCCAGAATCCAGCCAATCGGTTCCCCAATTTTGCTTTCAGGAATTCCACCACTTTCTGACCGTCGAATTTTTCAATGTCATCCGAGCTCGTTACGAGGTGAAGCAACAATTGATCCTGATGAAATGATTTTCTCACTACGATGTGACGGAAAAATCCAGTCTTTTTCGGCGGATGCCATGCAGGTAGGTTGAAACTCTTGAGTAAGTCTCTCAATTCCGGAAGAATGGTTTCCCACTGCTCGTCGAAAAGACCACTCGGTTTATTCAGGTTTTCTACTTTCCACCACGTTCCTCTGCGCTTAAATCCCAATGCAAACGCATCGTCAATTTCTTCACCTGTTTCGGGAACGTGTTCAATGGAAGAAAAACTGTATTCCATTTTGTTGCGGTAGAAATACGGATCGGGAGAAGCAATAAATTCATCAAATAAGGCTTCTGCATCCTTAATTCCACCCAATCTTCTGTATACGTCAAGCGTAGTTTTCTGCTTTTCTTTCTGCTGTTCTTCGATCGGAACGAAAATGTACGGAGCACCCGAAATCTCCTGGTAAGGAAGCATTACTTCAACCGGAGAACGCTCAATGACGTCCAGCAATTTACATTCTGCATGACGCTTGCGCTTCTTGTCTACGCGGGCGCGAACTTTCTGACCGGGAAAAGTATTTTCTACGAAAACGACGAAATCGCCTTCTTCGGAACGGAGACGGGCAATACCCTGACCACCGAAGGCTAAATCTTCAATGGTAACTTCAATAATTTCGTTGCGATGAACCACTTTAACTAACGCTTTTTTTGTGCGGAATGCACTTAGATCATTCCACGAATCACTCCCTTATCGGAAGCGTCGATGAATGCCAAAATCTGATTGCGAATAGGAGAATCTGCCATGGTTTCTTTCACCTGTTCGATCCCTTTCGACATGTTGTTGTTCTGAACGTAAATGATACGGTAGATGTCTTCGATTTCACGAACCTGTTCGTCAGAGAAACCTCTACGGCGCAAACCAACCGAGTTCACACCTGCAAACGTAAGGGGCTCACGGGCACATTTCACGAACGGAGGAACGTTCTTACGAATCAATGATGCTCCGGCAACGAAAGCGTGCGCTCCAACGGTCATGAATTGCTGAGAAGCAACCATTCCTTCCAGGATCGCATGATCTTCGATTGTTACGTGACCTGAAAGGCCAACGTAACTAGCCAGAATCACATTGTTCCCGATGAAACAGTCGTGTGCGATGTGTACATACGTCATCAATAAACAGTTGTCACCGATCTTTGTCATCATTCGATCGTTAGTACCACGGTGAATGGTTACACACTCACGAATCACGGTATTGTTTCCGATTTCAACGGTAGTGTACTCTCCCGCGAATTTCAAATCCTGCGGAATTACACCAATCACTGCACCAGGGAAAATCTGACAATTTTCACCGATGCGAGTCCCCGGGTAAATGGTAACATTCGGATGAATCTTGGTTCCTGCACCAATAATAACATCGTCGTAAATAGTGGTGAACGCTTCAACCGATACACCTTCTCCGAGTTTTGCTCCCGGAGCTATCTGCGCCATTGGACTAATCATTCTGTTTTGTCTTTGATTACCTGTGCAAGCATTTCTGCTTCCATTACCACTTTTCCGTTTACGTAGGCTTGTCCGCCCATGTGAACCAATCCTCTGCGAATCGGTGAAATCAATTTCAATTCAAATACAAGAGTATCGCCCGGAAGTACTTTCTGCTTGAACTTCACGTTGTCAATTTTCATGAAGTAAGTAGAATACAAATGCGGATCTTCCACCTTGCTCAATGCGAAAATTCCACCGACCTGAGCTGTTGCTTCAATTTGCAAAACTCCAGGAAAAACCGGATTACCCGGGAAGTGCCCCTGGAACATCGGTTCATTCATGGTAACGTTTTTCACACCGATAATGTGGTCTTCACCAATTTCCATCACTTTGTCAACCAACAGGAACGGATAACGGTGAGGGAGCATACGCTCAATGTCGTTGATATTGTAAAGCGGTTCTTTTGTCAGGTCGAATTCTCTTCCTGCCTTTTCCTGCTTCTTGATCTGCTCCTTCAACACTTTCGCGAAGCGCGTGTTTCCGGAATGTCCCGGACGCGCTGCAAGGATGTGACCTTTAATCGGTTTTCCTACCAGGGCAAGATCACCGACAATATCCAATAATTTGTGACGAGCAGGCTCGTTCTCGAATTTCAATTTGATGCTGTTCAACACACCGATCCCGTCGTAATTAACAGAAAGTGTGTCTTTACCCAATGCTTTTGCCAGACGATCCAATTCATCCTGGCTCACGTCATTGCGTTCAACCAAAACAATCGCATTATCCAAATCACCACCTTTGATTAGGTTGTTTGCTGCGAGGAATTCCAATTCGCCCATGAAACAGAACGTTCTGCACGGTGCAATCTCATTCTGGAAATCCTTGATCTGGAACATGCTTGCGTGCTGCGTACCCAATGCCGGAGATTTATAATCCACCATTACGGTAACACGGTAATGATCGTCAGGAACCACAAGGAATTCAATTCCTTTCTCCACGTCTTCCCACTTGATATTTTCGGTCAGTTCGAAGTAATCGCGATCAGCATTTTGTTCGACTGTTCCCACACGCAAAATTTCCTTTACAAACGGAGACGAGCTTCCATCCATGATTGGAATTTCAGGACCGGTAAGCGTAATCAACGCGTTATCCACTTCCATCCCGTACAACGCAGCCAAAACGTGCTCGGTAGTGTAAACACGAGCTCCGTTTGCCTCCAATGTTGTTCCACGATCCGTAGAAACAACCAAATCAGCATCGGCTTTGATAACCGGCTGATTTTCGAGATCAATGCGTTGAAATTTATATCCGTGATTTTCGTCTGCGGGGTGAATGGTCATTGTTACCTTTTCACCGGTATGGAGTCCTACTCCAATGAATTCAATTGCTTCCTTTAGGGTACGTTGTTTATCTGACATATATCCTATTCAGCTGATTTACTCAGCATTTTAATTTTCTGTTCCATTTCGCTGATCTTTTGCAAGATGAACGGTAGTTTTCGGAATCCAAAATACGATTTTTTGAATTCATCGATTGAGATTCCGGGAGAACCCATTAGCGTATCGGCTTTCTTCACCGTGCTTGGAATTCCAGATTGTGCTACAATTTTAGTTCCGTCGGCAATGTGCAGGTGACCGCTGATTCCGGCTTGTCCACCTACCATTACATGCTTACCAATCTTCGCTGATCCTGCCACACCAACCTGAGCTGCCATTGCAGAATGTGAACCGATTTCAACGTTGTGGGCAAGGTGTACGAGGTTATCAATTTTCACTCCTTTACGAATGATTGTTGATCCCATGGTAGCGCAGTCGACTGTTGAATTGGCTCCAATTTCCACATCGTCTTCAATGATTACATTTCCGATTTGCGGAACTTTTGAGAACACTCCGTTTTCGTCGGGAGCAAAACCAAAACCATCGCTTCCAAGAACTACTCCCGCATGAATCACACAGCGTGCACCGATTTGCGTATCGGCATAAACTTTCACTCCGGCAAACAACGTAGTATCGTCACCGATCACCACGTTATCTCCGACATATACATTCGGGTAAATGGAAACATTCTTTCCGATTGTTACATTTTCACCGATGTAAGCAAACGCTCCAAGGTATAATTCCTCACCAACCTGAGCTGATTCGGAGATGAAAGACGGTTGTTCAATCTGAGCCGGTTTCTTGCGCATCTGACCGTAGAGATCGAGTAATTTCGCGAAACAGGCATAAGCATCTTCCACTTTCACCAACGTAAGATTGGCCGGAAGATCTTTCACCGGTTCAAAAGAATTGTTTACGATACAAATACTTGAACCAGTGGTATAGATAAATTCTTCGTATTTCGGATTTGACAGGAATGACAAAGAGCCCGCTACCCCCTCTTCGATTTTAGCCAAACCGGTTACAGTTGCATCGGGATTTCCGATTACTTGTCCGTTCAGTAGCGCCGCAATTTGTGATGCAGAAAATTCCATGTGACAAAGTTAATAAAATGATTCGCTGTTGTGTGTTGCTTTTTCCTACTTATCAACAGCTAAATGTTCTGTTTACACCTACTTCGGGATCAACATTAGCGCAGTGTGTCGAATTGATCGAACGACTCAATGGTAATGTGCTCCTCGAACCAATAAGAAGATGCTTCAACTTCTACGTTGGTTGGAGTGGTGAACCGAATTTTCTGAATCGGGTACGGATTACTTTTCAGCGTGGAAGCTTCGAAATTCACCTTACCGGATTTCTTCAGGTATTTCATAATGCGTTTCGCATTGTCCAGCCCAACTCGTTTTTGTTCTTTCACGAACAAAGGGTCTTCGTTCAGGAACACCATATTGTCCACATTCGGGAAGTGAATCATCTGACCGATTCCTTCTTTGGTGTTTGTCACTTTTTGAATAGAGCCTTTCGGCATGCGCACCTCCGAGATAAATGCGTCTTTCGGCAACGTAAACCAGAGGGTAATTTCTTTTCCTTTGATTTCTTTTGAAATGGAATAAACCTGTGGATTTCCATGCTTGCTACTTCCTCCGAAATCAACATCGCCATCGTTCAGGAACTGAACAATATCATCATCACTTAATCCGAGTTTCGCGTATTCGGTTTTATCGGCTTCCGGAACAACCAACACGCGTCCCAAAATGGTGTTTTTTACACGACTTTCAGGCAACCAGGAACAACCACGATTCTTAAAGAAGAAGAAAACAAAGATGAGTCCGAGGCCAAACCCAATGCCGTAGTATTTAAGACGACGTAGGAAATTTTTCATGTACGAGATTTATCGGGTACAAATGTAGGGACAAGTCGTGACTTGTCCCTACATGCTCATGTATTTATTCATTACCTGAAATTCACTTCAAAAAAAATCCCTCCGGATTGCGGAGGGATTTTCAATTTTATTGAGTGTTTGATTAAATCAATGCATCCAATTTCGATGTCAACTGTCCTTTTGGAACTGCACCTACTGACTTGTCAGCAACTTCACCTCCTTTTACGAAAAGAACTGTTGGAATATTACGTATTCCGAACTGAGCAGCAACATTTGGATTCAAGTCAACGTTCACTTTACCAACCACTGCTTTTCCGTCGTATTCACCTGCCATTTCCTCGATGATTGGGCCCAACATTCTACATGGTCCACACCATTCTGCCCAAAAGTCAACCACTACCGGTTTGTCTGATTTCAATACTAACTCTTCAAAGTTTGCATCTGTGATTTCTAATGCCATAATTTGTCGTTTTTTAATAGAGACTTTCGTCTTGTCAAAGTTAATTCAATTTTCTTCTGGTCAAATTCCCCGCCAAAACAAATTAGGCTGTCACCTTGACATGCTGAACGCGCATGCGCTTCATTGTTTTTTGGTTATCTGTTTCCAAACAATAGAAGTAGATTCCATCTTCGAGCTTAGTGGTTTCATAGCGAACAATGTGTCCACCCCTTGAAACCGGACCTTCTTTTACCACTTCCAGCAGCTGCATATCTTTTGAAAGAATGGAAAAACGGATGTCTTTCGGATCTTCAATAGTGAAGTAAAACTCCAGTTCTCCGGTAACCACTGCATGCTCCAGTTCGAACAATTTCGCGTACTTCTTATGATCTACATGCCCTTTACTAAAGCGCTTGATGACGTTTTTGTAGAACATGTACAAAATCAATGCTGCGGAAAGTCCAATTAAGATGGCATGTACATAACGTTCAACACTGAAGCGGCCAACATAATTCGCCATGCGGTAAGCTGAAAATGAGCTTACGGCAAGACTCACTGCAAGCAAGATAAGCTGGGTTCTTTTTTTCATAATGAAACTATTCCTACTATGGTGGATGCCTTTAGGTAAACCTGAATAATAGAGTCGACATCCATCATCATTTCCTTGGCACTAACACTGACAAATTTTCCTGTTTTCGACTCATGGAAACTGAGTTCGGAGAGATCAGAAAAGAGCGCAACGGTTTTAGCGATTGCTTCTTCGTTGTTTGGCACGATGAACTTAAAAAAGTAAACATTGGGCCATTCTTGTAATTCTAACTGCTCGCGCAAATTTTGAAATGAATCAAGATTCATGAAATCTATAAATATGGAACACGCAAAGATAAGCGCTTTAACTCGGTTAAGAACAATTTCAGGGACTCCTTTTCAGCACTGTTTCCCTCCAAAGTCTTCAGCAGTTGTTCATAACTGACTATTCCGCCATTTTTCAAGCGGTCAAACCCCTCCTGAAGCACCATGATATTTTCAGCCACACCTACCTTCGGAACGTCCTCTTCCCATACCAATTCCGGAAGTTGAGTACAATATCCCAACCAAAGGGAAAAACCGAATTCAACAAGTTGTTTCAATGTGATTGCGGAGTCACAGGAACTTACCGCCAGCTTCCACTGTGAGATACTTCTCGAAAAGAGTTTCCATTGCTCGTCCATTGAAAGGGACGAAAATACCGGGACCTGGGGGATTTCGGAAGGGTTTTCACCCAATTCCAGCAACGCTTCCAGTTCGGACAGTTGATCCAATGTTTTCAGGCGTTGTTTTACCGTAGCCCGAAGGAGCGGTTTCTGTAGTAAATCGCGTTTTACCTCGAAGAGTTTTTCATCAAAGAAGGATTCGGCCTCTTCTTCGTCGTGAAACGTATGCTCTCCGAAGGCAATCATTACAAATTATCCTGATTTCTTCGCGCCCGAATGTTCAGGAATTCAATGATCAAAGCGTAGACCATCGCGAAGTAGATGTATCCTTTTGGAATGTGCTGACCAAACGCCTCTGCAATCAAAAGAACTCCAATGGTCACAAGGAATCCGAGTGCAATCATTTTGATTGACGGACGTGAATTGATGAAATCCGCAATTGGCCGGGAGAACACCAACATGATTAACATGGAAACAATTACCGCAGCAAAAATGATAATCAATGGATCACCGTGAGTCTCGTGGCGAATATCATTGGTCATACCCACAGCGGAAATTACCGAGTCGAAACTGAAAATGAAGTCAATCATAACGATCTGAAACACTACGGAACTCAGACGTGTTTTCTTCTGTTTCTTCCCTCCTTCTTCGTGTCCTTTTACACTGGAACTCATTTCACCAACAGATTTGTAGATCAGGAATAATCCGCCGACCAACAACACCAGGCTGTGTCCGGTGATCATTTCAGTTGTATACGGGAAGTATTTAAAGCTTTCGAATAATGGTTCCTGATCGAGTTTCATGATCCAGGAAACCAGACTTAGTAAGAGAATACGGATGATCAAAGCCAGACTCAAACCAAGAATGCGGGCTTTTTTTTGATCCTGACGCACCAGTTTGTCGGTGATGATTGAAATAAAGATGATGTTATCTACACCTAACACAATCTCCAGAAGGGTCAATACTACAAGGTAAAAAATCCCGGTTCCGGTTGTCAAAATTGAAAAGTCCACGTTTGTTTTTTATTTGCAACAAAAATAATCTTCGTATCCGAATAGCGGTTGATTTTAGTTTAAATTAGCTAGTTCATTTTTTAACAAAAAGTTCAATGAATATTTTTATTTCCAATTATTTTTCGAAACATAAAGTTTTTGTCTAAATTCGCCTCATAAACCTGAGATCTGCTTTGCTACGGCTAGCGGATATCAAACCAGTAGAGAGAGCTCCAAATTGTTTTTCGTAGTAGTTTTTACAATTTGGGCTCTTTTTCTTTTTCCCTTGTTCTCGATACGTCACCGATCTCCATTCCATTTCGATCGATTCCTACCCGAACTGACGGGAGAAATTACCCTCATTACTTGGAAATAGCTTGAATACAAACGTTTTTGATTACTGAACCACAATGTCAGATCTCGATACGCTTCGCTATTCGATCTGACTACCCTTTCAAATCTCTAAAATACCCTTGAAGAATTGCACTATTGTTGATTTCCTGCGTGTGGATTTCCATGACTTTTGCTCTTCCGTTTTCGGCAGGTTGCCAGAAATCGAATAACGCTGAAGAAAGTTCTTTTTCAGAAGAAACCGACAGGTAGTCGATATCAAAACCTTTGCACAGGTATTCAGCCCGGAAAGTATGCTCTGCAACAAACACGTGCTTCAATTGATTCGTGGAGGACGGTCCGGGAATGATATTGAAAATATCGCCACCGCCATTGTTTACAATAATCACACGCAGATTAGCCGGAACATGCTTCGTCCACAGCGCATTGGAGTCGTAGAAAAAGGACAGGTCGCCTGTTAACAGCACGTGCAACTGGTCAGGAGTAACTAACGCCGATCCGCACGCCGTTGACGTACAGCCGTCAATTCCACTTGTCCCACGATTACAGAAATAAGTAGAATTGGAACTGTTCTCAAACAGCAATCCATAACGAATCATTGAACTATTGGAAAAATGCACCCTGGATTGTCCGGGCAATGCACCAATAATAGTTTCCACAACCTTAAAATCGGAGAACGGGATAGCCGAAGCAAGCTTCGCATGCCGAACCTTCACCTCATCGTTCAGTTTCTGCCAATCGCTTCCGAATGCAGATGCATTGGGTTTGGTTACCGAAGCTTCCGCAAGCAATCTCAATCCATAAACTGAGCTTACATCATACGAATAACCTAACCCCTGAAAGGTATCACCAAACGAATTTGCGGCATTGAACGTAATGACAACCGGAGCCGCATCACGAAGAAATTTCTTGATTCGTTTGGACACAATTGCTCCACCGATTTGAACGACCAAATCAGGAAAATAATTCTCCTGCGCCTGCATCACAGCCAAAGCGCTATCAATTGGCTCAATAAATTCCGGAGAAGAACAGTTACTCGTGTGTTCAACAAGAACCGTCACAGAAGTATCCTTTGCCAGAATTTGCAAGATCTTTTTTCGTTCCGATGACGGTGCATCCTGTCCGACAATAATCAATCTTTTTTTAGAAGACTGCCAAACCTGTTTCAATTCCATTTGTTGGGTACTTCCAAGCGTTTTCTCAGCGGAAATGCGCCGCACAAAACGGTACTCTTTTGAAACAGTTTCTTCCTGAACGTACAACGGTTCTGTGAATGGCAAATTGATGTGAACCGGTCCACGCAGTTCTTCGGCTTTTTGAAGTACTTCGGAAACACGGAGTTGCGCTGACCAAATGGCATCTTCATTGTAAAACGGTGCCAATTGGAACCAATCGTGAACGTGTGTTCCATAAACATTCTGCTGACGAATGGTTTGTCCGTCGCCATGATCAATCCATTCTGCCGGACGATCAGCAGTTAACACCAACAATGGAACTTGTTGATAGTACGCCTCAACAACCGCCGGAAAATAATTCAATGGTGCAGAACCGGAAGTACATGCAACAGCAACAGGTTTTTGAAGTTGTTGTGCCATGCCAAGTGCGTAGAATGCGGCACAACGCTCATCTGTAACCACGAAAACCGTAAAAAACGGATCTTCATCAAAGGCGATCGTAAGCGGTGCATTCCTGGAACCGGGAGAAAGAACAATGTGAGTAATTTCCGCTTGTTTCATCAAACTCAGCAGTAGTTGCACTTCTTTCTTGGCACTTGTAATCATGGGGTAAATTTAGTGTTTCTCCCTCAGAGGAACGCAGATGAGCGCGGAGGAAAATTACAGATTAATCGTGATCGGATTTATCCCACGGAAGAATACGGATGAACCATCATGTTTTTGTGTTTTGTGTTTTACTCAAAAAATATTCAGCGATCTTACCTGCAGGTCTGCGAGAGTTACCCCAACACCTTCAACAGCGTTTTTGCTTTGTTTTCGGTTTCCTCCCATTCCAGATCCGGAATAGAAGCAGTGGTGTAGCCACCACCAACATAGAGAAACGCATCGTTTTCGAAGAGTTGCGCGCACCGTAGGTTTACATACAGTTCGGTCTGATGCTCATCCACCCAACCGAATAATCCGGTATAGAGATAACGGTTATGCATTTCGCGTGAATGAATCAAATCCAGTGCTGCGATTCGTGGTGTTCCACAAACTGCTGGTGTCGGATGAAGATCAAGTGCCAAAGCCCATGCGGATTCAGCGTTTCCAACCGCCGTGATCGGCGTATACAAATGTTTCACTGGTCCGGCTTGTTTTTCGATGGTCACTTCCACGTCGATATCGTAGCAATCTGAACGTTGAAGTGCATCAACAATCGCATCAATTACAAACTGATGCTCTTCGAGCTCCTTATCTTCCCAGGGTTGATCACTGTCCGCTTTTCGGGTTCCGGCTAACGCCATGGTGGTAAGAATTCCTTCATCGGCACGAAGTAGAAGTTCCGGAGTTGCACCCAACCAGGTTCCAAATAATTTGGAAGAAACCAGGTAACAGCACGCATTCGGGTATTCAGAACAGGCACGTTCAAAAGCTTCAAGAGATTTCTTCGCATCGAAAGGAACACGTTTCACACGACTGTAAACGGCTTTTTCGACCTGCATTACAGGAAAGGCATTGAGCATGGCCTGCGCTTCGATCTGATAATCGCGTGGAGAAATGACAACTGGTTGTTCCGGAGAAAAATAAAGGCTTTGTTCGGACATGACGGATTGAGCATCCTTTCCATATTCTGTGTCCTGCTCGAAAGCATATACACGCTGGTGAATCGAATCAGAAAACACAAACCCATTCGGAGTTTCAGCAGCGATTACCGGTTTGAATGCACCGGTAAAATACCGGGCTTTTTTTCCGGGGAATCTGATAAAGAGGAGCTCACTCATGATGCAGGAACAACCATAATGGTTAAACGTCCGGTACAAATCAATGCGTTCGTTGTTTCATCGAAAATATCGACTTGCCAAAGATGCGTTCGTTTTCCGGCATGGACAATCTTTCCGATTGCCTTTACGCTACCGCTTCTTACACCACCAACATGGTTTGCATTGATCTCAATTCCAACCGGAGCTTCTTTTTTCAGATCAAGTAAAAGTGTGGATCCCATTGAACCGATGGATTCAATCAATGCAGCACTGGCACCACCGTGCAATAAGCCCATTGGTTGATGTGTTCTGTGATCGACGGGCATTGTAGCTACCACGTAATCGTCGCCTAACTCAACGCATTCAATTCCTAATTGCCCCATAAGGGTGTTTTTGCTGAACGCATTCAACTGTTCCAGCGGGACGGATTTCAGTTTCACCTTACTCATGGTGCAAAGATAGACGTGTTAGGAATGCAAAATGAAAATAGAGAATTGAAAAGACGTATTCATCACCTTTTCAATTCTCCATTCTACATTATCAATTAAATACCTTACGCTCTTTCATCAATGCCAGAACATCTTTCATTCCCTCCTGGCTGTAGTGAATTTTCGGGTCGAGTGCTTCTGATTTCAAAATCAATTCTTCTGCTGCACGGTAGTGTTGCAACATGAATTCCATACACGCTTTCTCGTAGTAGCAAACCGCTGCAACCTCATTGTCGATACGTGCCTTTTTGTTTTCTGGCTCGTGTTCTGTCAATGCAGCATCGTAGATCTGAGTAGCACGGATTACCTCTGCCGCGCTCATATCTGTCGGAGAAGAGTTCAACCATTTTTTCATTGCTTCAGACGCTTCGTTGATATCGGAATAATCTTGTTTACGTGATTTCACGCCGATTGCGTACAATCCAACCGTACGAAAGCCCATCAAATATTCATTTGCCATCTGACTGTATTTTGCAGACAACTGAGACTGTGCCTGCTCCAGGATTTTTTTGTCCATGTTCTTATTGTACTCATTCAATGCAGCCTGGTAATTTGATGTAGACGTTCCATTTACATCACAGCTGGCAGTTCCGGTATATCGTTTCACCGAAACGCCATTCGCCAATAACAACTCCATTGTAATAGTAAGGTCTTCCGCTCCATCGTATTTATACGTTGTAGTTGTTACAGTATTTCCCTGCTTATCTGTTGACGTATGGTTAGAAGATGATGCTTTGGCAGCTCTTTTCATGGTACGGTTCACTGTGTAAGTAACATACATCTGTGATTCCTGAACAGAATTCACGAACGTATAAACGTTTTTATTGAAGAGACCCACTACGTACGAACGGTACTGAAAATCCTGATTACTTAAAGGTTGTACGTAAAGGGAAGTTAAGCCAATGTATTCCATGTTTGTAGGAGGAATATTTACCTGAAGGTTAATTCCGAGATCCGGCTGAAGGTTTTGAGCAATTGCTCTTTGGGTACCGAAGCAACAAACTGCCCCGAGGAAAAGGTAAACCACTGTTTTCATAGGTGTTTATGTTTGAATTAATTATTACATATAACTGTCTGATTACTACAGAACAGTCAAAAAGCGTGCTAAAATAAGTTTTTCATTGAACCTGTGTATATTCTGGTGGTATCTTCATGAAAATCATTGCCATGAAACCCTTGATGTCACTCCCCTGCAAGAACCGACACACCGATATGGAAAAACGTGGTTCAGGCTATCATTGTAATAGTTGTGATCACGTTCTGACAGATTTTCGTAATTCCTCGGAAGCAGAAATAAACGCTGCGATCAAAGCGAATCCGGGAAAAATTTGTGGTGTTTTCAATCCGCATCAATTCGATTACAAAGTTTCTCACTTACAGATTCCGGCTTTGAAAGCAGTTGGGTTCTCACTACTTGGAATTCTCGGTTTTCTTGGTCCGGTGGTTATGACGTCGTGTGAAAGTGATCCGGCAGCGAATGGAAAGAAACAGGATGCATTCAACTTACTGAAATTTCCAATGCATATTAAAGGAACACTAACGGATGAAAAGGGTCATGTTCTGCGGAATTTCAAATTGCAGGTTCTTCAGCACAATCAGGTTGTAAAAACCGGGACAACCGATAAATTCGGGAACTTCGATATTGTCATTCAAAAAGGAGATCTTGATCAGGAAACATTTGACATGGTTTTCGGTAAAGCGATGGTTGTGAACGATACCCTTCCGATGAAGTTAGGCAAGTTCGGTTCCGGAAAAAAGGTGAAATTGACCATCAAAGCTGAAGCAATTGAAGTGATCGAAACAGTCGGTGAAATGGCAGTCATGGATAACAGCTGCAATGCAGTTGAAGGAATCATGGTTGACGAACCTCCCCTGGCAGGCATTCCGGCTCCGGCGTTCGTTGAAGCACCAAAAGAAGAACCGCTACCAGATCCTGAAGTTGTTCAACCCGTAGAAGGAAAAATGATTATCCAGGAGGAGGAGGAGGAGGAGGAACCTCAACCGAAAAAACGAAGACAGAGACGGAATTCGAAGTAGAAGTTGCTTCCTTAATGACTATCAAAATTGTAGCGTAATCCACGCGGCAATTGAGTTGATTACTTCGGAAATGAGCTCAATCTTGTGGCGTTTCAAACATTTTTCAACAAAAGTGTCAAACATTCGAGTTTTCGGGTGGTTGAATAACTTTTAGATACCGCATTTGTTTACAACACATTATCCGAAATAATTAACAATTCGTGATATTGTTCGACAACTGATTTCAAGAACGCTTAACGATTACCTAACTAAATCGATTTAACTCATGTTTAATTTTGTTTAGCGATTGCGCCAGGCCGACAAGAAAACCTCCACTAACAGTTTTTTTGGGACGGAATTGTTAACAATCAAACATTTCGCTATGTAACAGATTACAACTCATTAAATTACACATTTCACTGAGCATTTTTCACAGTGTAAACTGTTTTTTCAATAAATATTCATTGATTTCGCGGATATATTCATTTAAAAGCTATGTATGCATATTTTATACTACGCAATTCCGGGACGATTTATGGGTTTTATTGGCGATTAACATCGAAAAACCAACGATAAAACAGCCTTAAAAGCTGCATTAACTATTTATTTACTCGAAAATCCAACAATTTCACCTTACCGATTTAGTACCGTATATTAGGTATTGCGATATCGCTGGGATATTGCTGGATTCTGAAAACTAATGCTACATGAAACTATTAACTGTTAGAACTATCTATGCTGTATTGGTATGCATGTTCGTAACCGTCAAGGTTCATTCTCAGGTATATTGTACCGGCGACACTCCTTTCTTTTCTGTTGATCTTACCGGAAACCCCTCAGGAACATGGATCAGTCCGGCAGTTCAACGTGACGGGAGCTGTTGTGGTGGTGGTGCCAACCAGGTGAACTGTATCGAAATGATGATCACACTTGATCCATCAGCAATCGGAATTAACTTTTCAGTTTTCTCAGGAGCAAATCCCGGCGGAGCTCTATACTATCAGGTCAATTGTCAGGGAGCACCAATTTCAACAGGAACTGGTGTTATTTGTTTGAATGGCCCCGGACCACATTACATTTCCTATTGTAAAGTTGGAAACAACATCAATGAATATGCCATCACATCAATTCCCGGACCAATTGCATCAACTGACATCATAACAGCGGAAGGATGTTCTCATCAGATGAGTGTTACAGGTATGACACCGGCTTCAGTGAGCTGGAACTCAATTTCTCCCGGAACACCAGGACAGTACAATAATTTATTGAGCAATACAGCGGGCACGGTTAACGGAACCAGCGGTGTACCTTTCACAGGATACACTCAGGTGAACGTAACTCCGAATGTCGGTTCACCGACTACTGTTCAATATGCGGTATGTGGAAACGTTGCCTCACCGTGTCTGACACAGACATTTTGTGACACGATAACAGTTACAATCGTTCCGACACTTGATGTAAACATCACACCCGCCACACCCTACATCTGCTATGGCGGAACGGCGGCCACACTAACTGCAAATGTAACCGGTGGACTTGCACCCTATACGTATTTATGGAGTAACGGTCAAACCACATCATCCATTAATGTTACCACGGCCGGAACGTATTCCGTTACGGTCTCTGACGCCACCGGTTGTCCGGTAGCAACCGACCAGGTAACCGTAATACAATTCGTGAATCCGATTACAGCAAACGCAGGCCCGAACCTGACCGTTTGTTCAGCAACTTCTTCCAATGTTGCCGTGAACGGTTCAGTAACCGGTGTTACCACCGGAATCTGGTCGGGAGGAACCGGGACTTACTCAACAAGTAATACCGACCTAAGCTTGAACTACACCTTATCTGCGGCAGAAATTGCAGCCGGATCGGTCACTCTCACATTAACAACAACAAATAACGGAACTTGTCCTCCCTCATCGGATCAGGTGGTGATCACTGTCTCTGAAATGAGTGCGAGCCTTGCCAGTCTTCAAAACACAAGTTGTTTCGGTGGGGCTAATGGAAGCGTGATTGTGAACGCAAACGGTGGAGTTTTACCGTATTCGTATTCGTTGAACGGAGGACCGGGACAGGCCTCGAATTCATTCAGTAATCTTGGCGCAGGATCCTATACCGTCGTGGTAAGTGATAATGCAGGGTGTTCAGCGAGCGTTTCGTTTACCATCACCCAGCCTCCTCAACTTACCTTTACTTCGACTCCGGTTAACGTGAGCTGTTTTGGACTTTGTAACGGTCAAATAACTGTGAATCCTTCAGGAGGAACGGCTCCATACACTTTTTCAGCTAACAACGGAACTACGTTCAGCACTAACAATCCATTAACGGGATTGTGTGCAGGAACCATTGGTGTGGTTGTACAGGATGCCAATGGGTGTTTGACGAATGCCAATGTTGTAATCACACAACCGGCTCAGCTTACAGCCAATTTAACCCCTACCAATCCGGTTTGTGCCGGAGGATCCAACGGACAAATCGCAGTAACAGCAGGAGGTGGAACTCCGGCATATCAATATTCCGTAGATGGTGGAGCCTTACAACCCGGCTCAACTTTAACCGGTTTAATGGCAGGGAACCATACTGTACTCGTACAAGACGCAAATGGATGTCAGATCACGGCCAATCAGGCATTGGTGAATCCACCGACGTTCAGCGTTTTGCAGGTGAGCATGACACCTTCCAATTGTGGGTTCAATAACGGTGCGATTGAAGTGGTAGCCAATGGTACAAATGGACCATTTACTTACTCTATTAATGGTGGACCTCCACAATCTTCAGGAGTGTTCACGAACTTAATTGCCGGTGCATACAGCTTTGTTGCAACAGATGCTCTTGGATGTCAGGCACAAGCATTCTTCGGTGTTAACGATGTTGAAATGAGCGGAGCTTTGATTGCTCAGGGCAATGTTACCTGTTACGGTGGAAACGACGGTTGGGTGCAAACAACCAACAACTCAGGAGCTCCACCGATTACATTTGAACTTGATAACAATGGAGTTACTCAGACCATGGGTGATTTCTTCGGACTGGATGCGGGAAGTCATATTGTAACCATTTACGATGCCGGATTCTGTATCTATACGATTCCATTCATTATCACACAACCGGATGAAATTCAATTCATTCCGACAGCTACGAACGTTTCCTGTAATGGAGGTAGCAACGGAACAATTACAGTAACAGCGGCAACCGGAGGAACCGGAGCACTTCAATACAGCATTAACGGAACAACCTATCAGAGTGGAACGACTTTCACGGGACTTTCAGCCGGAACATATACGGTGTATGTTATGGACGCAAACAACTGTGTTGTTTCCAGTACAATAACCATTACCCAACCTACACCATTGACTATTCAATCAAATGGTATCAACCTTACATGTTTCGGAAATAACTCCGGTACCATTTTACTTGACGGTTCGGGAGGAACACCGGGATATCAGTTCAGCATCAATAACGGCGCGTCGTTCCAACCGGACCAGGTATACTTCGGATTAAGTGCAGCCACTTATAACATTGCTGTTCAGGATGCAAATGGTTGTATTACGGCATCAACCATTACATTAACACAACCGACACCATTAACCGCCGGATACACTCCACAGGGAGTTTCCTGTTTCGGAACATGTGACGGACAAATTGCGATAACTCCGAGCGGAGGAACCACACCATATACTTACAGTATTGATAATGGTACCACCATTCTAACCAATCCATTGATTACAGGGCTATGCGCAGGAACATACTCGGTTCAGGTGGTAGACGACAATGGCTGCGGTATTCTTTCCAACACTACGATTGTTACGCCGCCGCAAGTAACTGCCGGAAACGTGGTCGTGACGTCAACATGTAGCCTTCCTAACGGTTCAATTACAACAACCGCCGGCGGAGGTACTCCAGGTTACACTTACAGTATCGACAACATTACTTTTGGAGGCGGCAATTCATTCACAGGACTGGCTGCCGGTGCATATACCATTTATGTTCACGATGCCAACGGCTGTTTAGGTACAGCATCATCGGTAGTAGGAAGCCAGCCTTCTCCTACTATTACGGGAATAGCTTCTTCAGCTGTAACCTGTAATGGAGCATGTGACGGTTCTATTACTATTTCAACTACCGGAGGAACCGGGACCATTCAGTATTCAATAGGTGGACCTTTCCAGACATCGAATACGTTCAATAACCTATGTGCGGGAAATTATAACCTGTCGGTTACTGACGCAAATAACTGTGTCACAAACTACGGATCTCCGTTTGTCATTACTGAGCCAGCTCCATTGACATTTACTACAGATGACATTAATTTGACCTGCTTTGACAATGGAACAGGTGTAATTGATTTTACTGCTCAGGGAGGAACTCAGCCGTACCAATACAGCATCAACAACGGGGTAAATCAAACAACAAACCCTTCCTTCACCTTGCTGGATGCAGGAACATTTAACCTTCAGGTGGAAGATGCTAACGGTTGTATTGCAACAGGCCAAACTACACTTACCCAACCACCATTGCTGGAAATTATTGACCTGCAGTCAACAGATGCAATTTGCTATGACGCATGTAACGGAACTGCACAGGTGACTGCGCAGGGAGGAACCATTACCACCACTTATACCTACAACTGGTATACGGTTCCGGTAAGTCCAAATGCGTCCCAAATTACGGATCTTTGCGCCGGACAGTATACATCGGTGGTACTTGATGCAAACGGATGTTACGATACCGTAAACTTCACCATTCTACAACCTGTTCCAATGATGATTGATTCCCTTGCCGCGTCCAATCCGTTGTGTAACGGATCGTGTAACGGAGAAATCACATTGTGGAGTTCCAACGCAGCTACCTACAGCTTCGACGGTGGAGTGACTTTCGGTGCTTCCAATACGATTAATACACTATGTGAAGGCGTGTACAACGTTGTGGTACAAAACGCGGACGGATGTATTGCATCCGTGGATTCAATAATCCTGACAGACCCGCCTGTATTGACTGTTTTAGCCGGACCTGACAGCACCTTGTGTCCGGGAACTCCGGGAATGCTTCATGCCGACGCAACCGGAGGAACGCAACCTTATACATTCTACTGGGATAACCTGGAAGGTTCTGCCCAAATTGTAGTTCCACCGGCAACCACAACTTATAACGTATACGTACTGGATGCCAACGGTTGTCTCAGCAATCTTGACAGCACGATACTGTCTCTTTACCAGCCATTGACAGTTACTACTACCGCAGATACAACAATTTGTCCGAACACACCGGTTGACGTTAGTGTGACGGTTACAACAGGTGTTCCTAGCTACGACTATACCTGGTATCAAAACGGTTCTGTGATTGCCCAAACTGCAACCACGACTGTTACACCTTCCACCGCCACGAGTTACATCGTAGTAACATCCGATTTATGTACTACGGTAAGTGATACCGTAAACGTGAATACCTACACGGTACCAAGTGTAACATTTGGCGTTGAGGAAGACGAAGCATGTGCACCGATGCAGGCTGTTCTTTTCCCAACGATAGATCCGTCATTGATCGGTAGTAACTGTACCTGGACATTCTCTGACGGAACAGTGGTTAACGGATGTGATACCATTTCCGCAACGTTCAGCAATCCGGGATGTTATTCTGTAACATTCAGCGGTTTGTCTCCTGAGGGATGTGTTATGACCGGATCCGGTACAGATGTATTCTGCGTCATTGCCAATCCGGAAGCATCGTTCTATTTCAGTCCGACTCTACCTACGTATATCTCGCCTGAAGTTCAGTTCTACAATACTTCCACATATGCCGACAATTACTCATGGACATTCAGCGGATATGGAAATTCGTTTCTTGAAGATCCGTACATGATCTTTGATGATACAGATATCGGTGATACTGTTTGGGTTTGTTTAACTGCCTCCAATTACCTTGGATGTTCTGATCAGGAATGTCAACCGGTGATAATCGGAGATGCATTTTCGATCTATGTTCCAAATGCATTTACTCCTGACGGAGACAGTCATAACCAGAACTTCGGACCGGTATTCCCGGAAAATTATAACCTGAAACATTACGAGTTACTGATCTTTGACCGTTGGGGTGAAGTCATTTTTGAAAGTGAGAACCCTACTGTTGGGTGGGACGGAACCTACCGCGACAAATTATCCCAGGATGGTGTATACACCTGGAGAATCAAAGTCATTGATGGAAACACCAATAAACCATACAACCTTATTGGACATGTTTCACTTTTACGCTAGATAACATATTTCATTAATCCACGTATATGCTGCACTACTACAAATACGCCAAATCAAGGGAATGACCGCGTTATTGTAACGTTGCTGTGAACTATTGCTCTATGAAAACTACTTTGATACTCATTTTCGGAAGCCTCCTCTTCGAAAATATACTCCTCGCGCAATCGGCCTGTTTTTCATCGGCTAACGATAATGTATTTGCCGGACCAACCAATGGTCAGGTCATTGAGAAAGGAGATTTCGACAATGACGGGAAACTGGATGTCGTGATTGCCAATTTCACTGTTGGAAGTAATAAAATGAACTTCATTAAAGGTGATGGTGACGGGACATTTCAACCCCCTGTCTTATTCGAAGGTGGTACCAGGCCAGTTGCACTGAAAGCGGCAGATTTCAATCTTGATGGTAATCTTGATCTTGCGGTAGCCAATTTCAATCCGGCAAACCTTTCCATCCTTTTCGGAAATGGGAACGGAACGTTTCAGGCTCCGGTACTGTATACTCCGAATTCCGGACCTAATGACATCGACCTGGGAGACTTCAATGGAGATGGCTCACTTGATATTGTTGTTTCTACCAACAACGGGTTCAATATTTTCCTGGGAAGTCCGGCAACACCCGGAACTTTCACCGGTGGATCGCAGTTCAATATGGCCAACGGTACGCGCGGTATCGTTGCAGCAGATTTGAATAACGACGGTTATAAAGATGTTGCCACATCGAATATGACTGCAGGAAACGTAAGCGTGCGATTCGGAACAGGAACAGGTTCGTTCGGTGCCATGAATAACTTTACTACCGGAGCAGGTTGCTATGCCGTCACAGCAGCTGACTTTGATAATGACGGAGATCAGGATCTGGCAACTTCAAATGAAACTGCAGACAATATGTCGGTGCTTATTAACGATGGTGCCGGAAATTTTGCAACAGCTGTAAATTATGCTGCCGGAGACGGACCCGACGGAATCATTAATCAGGATCTGAACCTGGACGGAAAGAAAGACATTATTCTCGTTAACAGCCTTCAGAATTCACTTTCCGTCTATTTAGGCAATGGTAATGGGACGTTTCAGACTCATCAGCAATCTTCAGCCATTGGCACACCAAAAGATCTGGTAGCGGGGGCGTTCAATACCGATGCCTTTCCTGATATTGTGGTATCTACTGCTGTTGGACAGGTCATGCCGGTTTTTATCGGAAACGGAACCGCAACGTATACTTCCGGAATTACCATTCCAGCCGGAACCAACCCTAAGGCATTGCACTATGCCGATTTCAATGGTGATGGTAAACAAGATCTTGTTGTAGCCAATTCCGGTGACAACAATTTCTCCTATGCTCCCGGGCTTGGAAACGGGTATTTCGGCAGTGCAACGAACTACACAACAGGAACTCTGCCTGTTTCTGTTTATTCCGCAGATCTGAATCACGATGGTTTTTCAGATGTTGTGACTGCCAACACCACCTCCAATTCGGTCTCTGTTTTCTTGGGCAATGGTACCGGAGTATTTTCTACAGCGTCGAGCTTTGCATGCAATTCCAGCCCTAATTTCGTCCGCATCGCCGATCTCAATAACGATACGCATCCGGACATTGTCGTCATCAATTCCGGAAATCAATTTTCGGTACTGAACGGAACAGGAACCGGTACGTTTTCTGCACCAACGGCCTATGCAACGGGTAACACACCTGTAGCTTTGGTCATTAAAACCCTCAATGGAGATGCCTACAACGACGTTGTTGTGGTAAATAATGGTTCTAATAACATCGGGGTATTCCTCAATTCCGGAGCAGGAACGTTTGGAACCGCCACAAATTACGCCGTTGGAAATACACCTTCAGGAATTGATGCCGGAGACCTTGACAACGACAGCGATATGGATTTGGTGGTGAGCAATGCAGGTGGAAATAACATTTCACGTCTGCTCAACAATGGCTCAGGGGTATTTGGAACTGCAACGAATTATACTTCAGGTGACGCAACGGCCAAAGGTGTAGTGATCAATGACTACAACAACGACGGGAAACAGGACGCCATGGTTATTTTCAATGTGGCGGCAGGAACTACCGGATACGCTTCCGTTTTTATGGGAAATGGTTCCGGAACCCTGACCTTTTACAAACGCTTTTCAACCGGAATTGGGCCTGTAGGGATTGTTTCTACTGATTTCAATAACGATACCCGTAAAGACATTGCCGTTGTAAATGAACTAAGTAGAACCGTTACAATCTTGCTGAACACAACGGCACAGATATCGGCAAACGGACCAACTTCTTTCTGTAATGGGAACAATGTGGTTCTTCAGGGACTTACCGCACCGGCTTACAGCTGGTCAAACGGACAAACAACACAATCCATTACTGTCGGAACAACCGGAACATACACCCTTACAACCAGTGAAGGAATCAGCAATTGGTGCACAAGTACTTCAGCGCCAATTACCGTTGATGTGACCGCCGGACCAACGGCACCGACGATAACCGCCAGCGGACCAACAACGTTCTGTGCAGGACAAAATGTTGTACTGACCTCATCCCAAAGCACAGGAAACAATTGGTCAACAGGCGAAACCAGTCAATCGATTACAGTATCGACACCGGGAAGTTATACAGTGAATTATGTTTCGGGTGGATGTACTTCACAAACTTCCACGCCTACGGTTGTATCTGTTTACCAGGCACCGGTTATAACAGCGAGTGGTCCAACTACTTTCTGCTCGGGACAAAGCGTTGTGCTGACTTCCTCCGCAGCAAGCGGTAATACATGGTCCAATAGTGCAAATACGCAATCCATTACAGTCACAAGCTCCGGAACGTATACAGTTACATCAACCGAAGGAGGTTGTGCTGCTCAAACTTCCAATCCAATTACAATTACGGTAAACCCCGCACCGCCAACACCGACGATTTCCGCCAGTGGATCAACCACTATTTGTTCCGGACAGAATGTTGTACTTACGTCTTCTTCATCCACCAACAATACGTGGTCTACCGGTGAAACAACGCAATCCATCACAGTGAATTCAAGCGGAACGTACACAGTATCTGTTTCTTCGGCAAGCTGTCCGTCAGTTAGCTCCACTCCTACTGTTGTTACGGTTAACCCAACACCGGCAGCACCTACAATTACTGCGGGCGGACCCACTACATTTTGTTCCGGAAACAGTGTCGTGCTTACCTCGTCTTCTTCCAGTGGAAATAACTGGTCAAATGGTGGTACCACTCCGTCGATTACCGTAACGAGTTCAGGAACATATTCAGCTACAGTTACAACAAACGGTTGTACTTCATCAGCATCTGCTCCAATTACTGTCACGGTAAATCCAACACCATCGGTTCCAACCATTTCTACAAGTGGCTCAACAACATTGTGCACCGGACAAACGGTAACATTGACTTCATCTGCATCTACAGGTAACACATGGTCGAATGGAGCTCTGACACCATCCATAACGGTTTCCAGTTCCGGAACATTTTCAGTGACCGCAACTGCCGGAGGATGTACCTCTGCCGCTTCTGTTCCGGTAACTGTAACGGTCAATACGATTCCGCCTGCACCTACAATTACCAGCAGCGGGCCGACAACATTCTGTACCGGTGGCAATGTCGCATTGACTTCCTCAGCTTCCACCGGCAATACCTGGTCGAACGGAGGAAACACACCATCAATCCTCGTCAACAGTTCAGGAACATACAGTGTTACAACAACTGTTAACGGATGTACTTCACCATCATCAGGTGCAGTTACCGTTACGGTATTACCAAATCCTTCTCCTCCGAATGTTACCGCAAATGGCCCGACCAGCTTCTGTGTGGGTGGCAGTGTTGTGCTCACATCAAGCGTATCTTCAGGAATTCAATGGTCGACAGGAGCGTCAACAACGTCTATTACGGTTTCTTCCCCCGGGACTTACACAGTAACTTATACTGATGGAAACGGTTGTTCAGCGACGAGTTCACCAATTGTTGTTGATGTAGGAACTACGCCACCTACCCCAACGATTTCACCAAACGGAAACGCTGTTATTTGTGAAGGAACCAGCATAGTACTCACCTCTTCAGCTTCCAGCGGAAACACATGGTCAAATGGTGAAACGACAACATCGATAACCGTTACACAAGCTGGAAGTTATAGCGTTTTCGCGACTATCTCGGGATGCTCCTCAGCTGCTTCATCACCTACAACGGTTACTGTCAATCCGGCTCCGCCACAACCAACGGTTAGTCCTGCAGGCCCGCTCACTATTTGTCAAGGCGACACAGTGGTACTGACTTCTTCCAGCGGACTGGCGACCGATATCTGGTCTACTTCAGAAGTCGGATCAAGCATCGTTGTATCCTCCGAAGGGCATTTCAATGTAACCACAACCAACGCTTACAATTGTTCTTCCTTTTCTGAGATGGTTTATGTGTACGTAAACCCTCTTCCGGAAGTCACATTAGGCAATATGGATATTTTGTGCGTTTACAACACCCCTGTTTTACTTGAAAACGGGACACCTGCCGGAGGAACATATTCCGGAAATGGTGTAAACGCAGGAATGTTTGATCCTTCGATTGCCGGAACAGGTTTAACCATGATTACATACACGTACGAAGACACGAACGGGTGTTCGAACTCTGCTCAGAACGGAATCATTGTTGACGACTGCCTTGGTATTAACGAGACAGTAGCAGGTAGTTTCCAGGTTTACCCGAATCCATCCGGCGGATTGTTCAATATTGTTTCAGATCAACTACCTATTGCAGCAATACGAGTATTCGATTCAGCAGGAAAGCTGGTCAAAGAATGTTCTGCTGATCAGGTTCAGACACTCCAACTGGATATTCATTCATTGGCCAGCGGAATATACAATGCTGAAATTCTTTCAGGAGCGTATATTGAACATGTTCAATTGGTGATCAACAAATAACTTCATATTTTAAAACAAAAAAGCCCGGCGGAAAACCGGGCTTTTTTGTTTCTGACATATCCAATTTATTCCTGAGGAGCCCGGTAATTCAGTACCCACGCATCCTTCTTCAACGTCTTCTCGAATTTCTTTTCGACATTCACCGCATCTAACTGAACTTCGGTGTATTTAAGAATTACATAATAATATCCGTTCTTTTGATTGATCACCAGATAAGCTTCAGGGAAGTATTTTTTGTTTCTTGCAAGTGAAGCATTCGCATTCGTTGTACTGGAGAATACTCCGGTAACAACATAGAATCCATCCGGAGAATTAGCTTGATTCAGTTCAATGAACTTGTAGCCTTTCGCCACCTTGATTTCTTCAAGACCTGGAGTTGGTTTTCCCGCTCCCGGGTTAGTTGGTTTTCCATTTGTGCCGGAAACACCAGCATTTACTGTCCCGGAACCGGTGGTTTGGCTGGCCAATTGTTTTTCTTCCAATACTTTGTTTTCCTTCTCCAAAGAGTCTTTCTCCATAAGCGATTGCTGAAGGCGCTCTTCCAATTCCCGGTTCTTTTTCTCCAACTCTTCTTTTTCACGTGTAGCGTCAGCGAGGGCTACCGTGTCTTTGACAATTACTTCTCGTTCAACAATTTTGATGACCTCAACAGGTTTTTCCTTCTCACGAAACGTAAGTCCTAACATGATTTCGTGATGTGCTCCGGTAGAGTAATTCTTCATTGAACCAACGAGGTACTCATAACTATAGCCTACTCTAAGCTGTTTCATGATGCGAAATCCGATATTCATCTGAACCGAATAGCCGGACTTATACCCCAAAGAAACCCATCCCATTTTCGCATGATCCACAGTTGCCATTACGTCATACTGCAACGGTGCCCCGGGAACATAACGCATCAACGCATTCGGACGAAGTATCACTGATTTGTTGTTTTTGAACCGTAAGTCATATTCTCCTGACAACATAAAGTGACGCGCCAAACGATAGTACCCGCGTGCATTTTGTTTGTCGTAAGCAACTTTGTTCCCAATCAATTGTGGCACAGCAAATCCTATTCTCAACGAATTTCGGATGTATGAGAGTCCCGCATTGAAGTCGTACGAAGATACTTTCTGACGCATTGTTGCCAGGTAGGGATCGTTTGCATCCATCACATTAATCGCAGCCAGATCGATTCGATTGTCCAGTAATCCTGCCGTAACTCCAAAACGAAGTTGACTCAGATCACGGAATCGCACTCCGTAGGCATAGGTCAGTGAAGAGGCCAGTTGCTGCTGAATCCCACATGCCTGATGCGAAACCTGAATTCCGAATCCACCTTTGTCTTTCATGAAAGCTCCATCGATAGAAAGGTAGTTGTTTACCGATGCTCCGTTGAAGCCAGTGTAACGCTGGTTACGGACAAGAAAGGCATTCACATCACCTGACGCACCTGCCATTGCCGGATTGAATACAAACGGATTAATAAAATAATGGTTGTAGAAAGGCACCTGTTGCGCCTGCACCATCTGGCTTTGAACCAAGCCAAAAAGGACGAAAAGTAGCGATTTATTCATCTCCAAGTATGGTTAAGGTTCCTTTCAATTTAGTTTCTGTTCCACCAGGAATAACCGTATAGTAATACGTTCCATTGGGTAGTCGCCTGCCTTTAAATGTTGCGTCCCAATCGTTCTGGTAATCGTTACTGGAATATACTTCCTCACCGTAAACATTGAAGACCGTAACAAACGTCAGCGGATAATATTGTAATCCTTCAATAAACCATGTATCGTTATAGCCATCGTCATTGGCCGTGATTACATTCTTGATATCAAAATCTGTTGGAGAAACAACTGTAATGATGACCACGTCACTGTTCATACAACCGTTTCCGTCCATTACAGTATAGGTATAGCTCGTGGTAGCAGATGGAAATGCAAGCGGTGCTGAGATCAACGAATCCGACAATGTACTTCCTGGCATCCATACACCAACTACACCACCCGAACCGGAAAGCTGAATACTATCTCCAAGGAGCACCGTAGCGTCTGCGCCGGCGTCAACCGCTGGCAAAGGCACTACCGTCAATTGGATCGCGTTGGTTGTATCCGAAGGACAAGCTCCATTTTGAACTATGACGCGAAAGAATTGGTCGGATGTGACATTTATTGCTGTGTATGTATCAGCTGTGGCTCCACCAACTGTTGACCAATTCGCTCCGTCAGAAGAACTTTCCCATTGAATAGTACTTGCAGTATAACCAGTTACCGAAAGTTCAGCTGAATCTCCCGCACATAATTGTTCATTCTGGTTCAGTATACCTGAATTCGTCAGCGCATCGACGACAATGTACGCAGTGTCTGAATAACCACCGGAACAAACTACACCATCAACGTATGCCCGATACCATGTGGTTTGAGTTACCAACGGACAATTCAATGTATTTGTTGTATTGGCGATTATCGTCCAGTTCGCTCCTCCATCCGTGCTCGATTCCCACTGAGTTACAGAACCTGTAAAACCATTTAGTGTGAGCACACCGGCTACAAGTTGATCACAAACAGTATCTCCACCAATGATGTTCCCCGGAACAACAAGTTGAGCATCTACAAAAATGATTGCTGTATCCGAAAAGAACCCCGGACAAACTTCACCCTGTGTGTAAACACGATACCATGTCGTCTGAGTCAAACCAGAGTAATTTTCTGTGGTTGTAGTATTTGCAATAGGAGACCAGTTAGCACCGTTATTTACCGAAAATTCCCAATACATTACTGATCCAATACTACCGGTTACATTGAGCATTCCGGAAGCAGCGTCAATGCAAAGAGAATCGGAACCCAAAACGGTTCCTGCTCCGGTTACCATCTCCACATAGATTACAGCGGTATCAGAATAAATATCTGCACACAGCTCCCCGTCAATCAATGCACGGTACCACGTAGTCTGAAGTAATCCGTTGTAATTCTCGGTGGTCGTCGGATTCGCAATTACCGTCCAGTTCGCTCCATTATCCGTGGAACTTTCCCATTGAATAACGGAACTTGAAACTCCGGACAAGGTCAATACCCCATTGGCGTTCGATGAGCACAACGAATCAGAGCCGTTAACTGTCGGTTGAACCGGCACGGGTTGAACATAGATCACGGCGGTATCTGAATAATAATCCGGACAAAAACCACCATCGGTATACAATCGGTACCAGGTTGTTTGTGTCATTCCGGAATAATTCAGTGTTGTAGTCTGATTTGAAATTGTTGACCAGGAAGCGCCGTTATCGGTTGACGATTCCCAGTAGCTGACAGAGCCAATATTTCCAGATGCCGTCAGCGTTCCGAAGACCATCGTTGCGCAAAGAGAATCCGATCCACTAATAGTTGCGGGATCTGTGAGTTGTTCCACATAAATTACCGCGGTATCGGAATATACATCCGGACAAAAACCACCCTCAACGTATGCCCTGTACCAGGTAGTTTGAACAAGTCCTGTATAGTTTTCAGTTGTTGTGGTATTCGCATCCGTTGTCCATGTTCCACCGGCATCAATGGAATACTCCCACTGCAACGGTGTTCCGGTTGCCCCGGTCAGATTCAACATTCCACTGGCCGCAGTGATACACAATGAATCTCCTCCGGAAATAGTTCCCGGAAGAACAACCGGTTGAACGGTAATGGTTCCGGTTGCGGAAGTATCATCCACACAATACCCACCATCAATAACAACCCGATAATCCGTTGATTGCGACAGTCCGGAATATGCATAAGAAGCTGTATTCAGACCTGTCCCGGTCCATGAAGCTCCCCCGTTGACCGAATACTGCCATTCCACAATGGTTCCGTTGCTCCAACCCATCAGGTTCAGTGTACCGGAATTACCCGCTTCACATACTGTAGCCGATGTTTGCACGGATCCCGGCACAATCAGACAATCGTTGCGAACATTCCAGATGAGGGTATCGTTCAGTTGATTGGCATCACCAGCACGGCTGACCCACACTTTAACTACGTGATCACCGCACGCCGAAAGGTTTGCAGGAACAGCAAAGCTGAAACTCCAGGAAGCACCGGCAAAAAGATTTGCGCTTAGCAACTGTTGAGTCAGGGAACCACCATCAATCGTATAACTGACGTTGATCGTGTTGGAAGCCATGACAACTCCGGAGTTATTATTAATCAATACGTTTACCACTTCCGAATTCGAAAGCACGCAGCCGGAGTTCGGCGAAAAATGGTTTTGCAACCAGACATCCTGGGAAAAAACAGGGAAGGAGCAAAATAAGCAGAGCAGTAGAACAATCTGTCGATACATCGGCATTTATATCAGTTTGGGTTAGTTTTCCAAACTATCTTTCGAAAAGATAACAGAAAGATTTAAAAAAAACAACCTTCGAAGACAGACATTTTGTATCAAAAATTCACGGCAGGACTTCACTATCTGATCATGCACGAAAAAAGCATTGAAAACCACGCAACTACTTGGCAAAACCCCAAAACCCGACGATCACAAGAACAATCAAAATTTCTTACCGGGTTTCTTTTTTTCTGCACCAAAAACGATTGACTATTGCTTTTTTATATTCAAATTGAAAATAGTGTTTTCATTTTGAAAATTAATTTCATTTTGAAATTGATCACTACCAAAAACCGCCTTTCGCTAACCCCAACAAACAAAAGCATTTAGCATTTATTTCCCTCATTTCGTGCATTCCGGCAAGGTTCTGGAAAAGGGTCTGGCATGAATTCAAAGAAACATGTTATGAAAAAGGTTTTCGCAATACTGATTGGACTAATTACTGTTTCTAACGCACTATCACTAGGTATCCATAACGACGATTTAAAGCCATCAGCTGATCGTGCTACCATGCAGGTTCGAATTACTGATTCTGAAGCCTGTTCTTTCGGTTTAATCATTGAAATCGTAAACGTAGAAGTCTACAGTGATAAAACCGGATGGATTGTTCTTAACGATTATCAACAAACAATTGCCAGTGAAGGCTTTATCCACGGAGATGAATCATTGCTGGCTAACAACAAGGTTCCTGTTGGCACCTACACAAAATTGCGATTAACGTTTGGTAGCACCAACACGATTTACAACATTTCCTACGAAAACAGAAAAACGAACGAGCTTTGGTTCATGAATAGCGATGATCGTCAGGTGGAAATTCCAATTCATGAAGAAATCGAAGCAAATGAACTTTCTGAAATTTTGCTAGATTTCGATATTTCAACCTCAATCAGTGTTCTGGACAACGAATACATCCTGCAACCTGTGGTAGCGGAATTCAAAGATCCGGCAACAAAAGCAATCGAGACAGTTGTAGACCTGAATACACTGTCGGCAAAATAAATGGATTCAACACATCTACATATTTAGGTAAAGGTTAGGTAAAAAGAGTTACAAAATTCTCGTAAAAGAAGTAGGGATCCGCCTCGGTGGATCCCTACTTCTTTTTTACACTATTTTACTTCGCCTTTATTTTTTCTCCAGCGCCAGATCCAGGACTTGTTTCATTTTATCCACATAGTGGAATTTCAGTCCTTTCAGATAATCCGGCGCAATATCCTCTACATCCTGACGGTTACGGGAACACAAAATGATTTCTTTTATTCCGGCACGTTTGGCAGCAAGGATTTTCTCCTTGATTCCTCCAACAGGAAGCACCTCACCCCGCAGGGTAATCTCTCCTGTCATTGCCAGATTTTTCTTCACTTTTCTCCCTGTAAACGAACTTGCCAACGAAGTCAGCATGGTGATACCTGCACTTGGACCATCTTTCGGTGTAGCACCTTCGGGAACGTGAATGTGAACATTTGTTTCGTCAAAACGCTCCTGCTCCAGGTGCAACCAGTTATTATGCGCCTTCAGGAATTCAAGTGCAATAATCGCCGATTCCTTCATCACATCTCCAAGGTTCCCGGTAAGCGTCAATTTGCCCTTTCCTTTTGTCAGGGAAGACTCAATGAAAAGGATATCTCCTCCGACACTTGTCCATGCCAAACCGGTTACAACACCCGGCACCTCGTTATTGTCGTACTTTGTACGTTCACGACCAGGCCCAAGCATTCTTACCAAATCTTTTTCTTCGATTTTCTCGTTATACTTCTCGTCCAACGCAATTTCCTTGGCACGATTACGCACCAGTTTAGCTATCTGTTTATCCAAACCACGTACACCGGACTCGTTTGTATAACGTTCAATCACTTTTTCCAGGATTTTACGTTCAACACTCATGTGTTTTTTCGTAATCCCGTGAGCTTCCAGCTGTTTCGGCAACAAATGCTGTTTCGCAATTTCGATTTTCTCCTCAATCGTATAACCAGTCACTTCAATAATTTCCATACGATCCAAAAGTGGTCCCGGAATACTGGACAAACTATTCGCCGTTGCAATAAACATCACTTTCGAAAGATCGAATTCCGTTTCGATGTAATTATCATAGAACGCACTGTTTTGCTCCGGATCCAATACTTCCAGCATTGCAGATGATGGATCGCCGTGATTACTTCGACCTAGTTTATCGATTTCATCCAGTACAAAAACAGGATTCGCTGATCCGGATTTCTTCAGATTCTGAATCACACGTCCAGGCATCGCACCGATGTATGTTTTACGGTGCCCCCGAATTTCAGCTTCATCGTGCAAACCACCCAGCGACATGCGAACGTAATTGCGGCCAAGAGCTTTCGCTACTGATTTCCCAAGTGAGGTTTTCCCAACTCCCGGAGGGCCGTAGAAACACAAAATCGGGGATTTCATGTCGCCTTTCAATTTCAAAACAGCAAGATATTCCAGAATGCGTTCCTTCACTTTCTCCAGGCCGAAATGATCTTTGTCCAGTACCTTCTGCGCATGTTTCAATTCAAGATTATCCTTCGAGAATTCGTTCCACGGAAGATCAAGCAATGTATCCAGAAAGTTCAACTGAACAGTATATTCTGCGCCCTGGGGATTCATTCGACGAAGCTTATCCAATTCCTTACGGAATAATTTTGCTACCCGCTCATCCCACTTCTTTTTCTCTGCACGCAATTCCATTTCGCGCACATCCTGTTCCTGCGGGTTATCACCCAACTCATCCTGAATTGTTCGAATCTGTTGGTGAAGGAAATACTCACGTTGCTGGCGATCCATGTCTTCGCGCACTTTCGACTGAATCTCGTTACGCATTTCAAGCAATTGCGACTCAAGCGTAAGATGCTCCATCACCATTCGCGCACGCTTGGTAAAATCAAGTTCCTCCAGCAATTCCTGCTTCTTCGGAACGTCCGCGTTCATATTCGACGAAATAAAGTTCACCAAAAAGATCGGCGACTCAATGTTTCCGATTGCAAAAGCCGCTTCCGAAGGAATATTCGGAGAATCGCGAATAATCTGAAGTGCCAGATCTTTGATGCTTCGATACATCAAATCAAGTTCTTTATCTTTCTTCGCACTACGCTTCTGCTCTGTATCGTTCAGGAACTGAACTTTGGCACGCATAAACGGTTCCGTCTGGTATGGTTCAATGATTTCAAAACGGCGTTTCCCCTGCAAAATCACCGTCGATGTCCCATCAGGCATTTTCAGCAAACGCACAATTTGTGCAACCGTACCAACACGGTGCAAATCTTTGAATTCCGGATTTTCCTGATCCTGATCGATTTGAGAAACAACGCCTATGATCTTTTTCCCTTTGTTCGACTCCTGAAGAAGGCGCAATGATTTATCACGACCAACCGTAATCGGTATCAATACACCGGGAAACAATACATTATTTCTTAAAGGAAGGATAGGCAGATCGTCTGGGAAAACTTCTTTGTTCATTTGTTCTTCATCGTCTTGCGACAACAAGGGCAAAAACTCGGAATCTTCCTCAATGGCTGATACTATAATTGGATGTTGAAATGAGTCTTTCATAATAATCTGTAATTACGTCAAAATGGCAGACATAGAAAAGTAATCGCTCAAAAACTATCTGTTCTGCTCAGACGGTAGATTATCGTCAAGTGTTATGCCAAGAAGAAATAACTGACGGAATGACATGAGGGAATTCAAAATTCTGATTTAATTCAAACTTGAAACCAAACAAAGCTTCCGGCAACCTTCTTAATTTTGAATTATTTAAACCGTCGTTGATTCAACTTCGAAAACTCAGTAACCTTCTGCGCGAATTTGGCCCAAAGAATACTTCCGGTGTATACACCATGAGTAGCCGTTTCAGGAAGGTGTTTCCATTTTTTACGCTCTTTTCTGCTACTCCCAAGCATGCGATAGAATTCAAAATGAGCTTTAAGTATTGCCCACAGGTGTTTGAACTGACCTTTCAGCAGATAAGTAATGCCCGCAAGTCCGTCAATCGACAAACGACGGAACAGAACCCCCCACAACATTGTCGGTTGATTCTTATGAATCATCAATAAGCTGTTACGGAAATTCAAAAATGTCTTTCGCGGGTTATTGTAGCTCAACGTTCCTCCACCCACGTGGTAGACAGTAGATTCAGGAACAGCAAGGAAGTGCAGTCCGAGCCGCTGTGTTCTCCAGCACAGATCAATTTCCTCGAAATGTGCGAAGAATCGCTCGTCAAAACCATCCAGCTTCCAATAGACTTCTGAGCGGATAAGCATACACGCACCGCTTGCCCAGAAAACGGGCGCAGTGTAATCGTATTGTCCCCGATCTTCCTCTACCGTTTCAAAAATACGACCACGACAGAAAGCGAAATGGTGTCGATCGATAAACCCGCCGGCCGCTCCTGCATATTCAAATTCATGTTTGCGTTCCTGAGCGAGAATTTTTGGCTGACAACCTGCCACTTTCGGATCGACCATCACGTTCAGCAACGGATCAAGCCAGTTCGGTGTTACTTCAACATCGCTGTTCAGCAACAGGTAATACTCGGCATCTACTTTCCGAAGCGCATCGTTGTAACCTTTAGCGAAACCACCGTTTTGATCGTTCACAACGATTTCAACCTCCGGAAAATGTTCGCGCGTCCATGCTACAGAACCATCACCGGAACAATTATCTGCCAGCACAACAGCATGTGGCCTGGAATATTCCACGACATTCGGTAGGAAGCGCTCAAGAAGAGCCTTTCCGTTCCAGTTCAGAATAACTACGGCAATCTGATGTCTACCCATTAAAACTGGCGATAGTAAATGCTGCTGTTTGACCCATATCCGCCCGGATTATTCATGTTCGGATCATCAATGGTACCATTTGGAGTAGTTCGTTTCGACAATGCCTGTTGCCATCCACGGTTTTGCGGTTCGCCCAACATATCGGAATGCAACAAACGGTAAGCGTTGTTTGTCAAATCCGGATTATAGAAAATGAATCGCTTGTTATGGTATTGCTTAATCGCATCGTATTGCCAGATTTCATAAGGATATTCCGTAGGTGAAGTTTCACGTGAGGTAATCTGGTTCGGAGGACCATATTGCAGGTATACACGTCCACGATCTGTCTCGAAACCATCCTGGAAGTTTGTTCCGTACAAGCGCTGCACAAACTGAACCTGCTTCTTGTACTCCAACCACGCCGATGATGCCTTTGCACCGGAGGTCTGAATCCAGAATTGCTGAATATGTTTGCGGTATTTGTCCAGATCTTTCGTTTTCAATGTCTCATGGATCAGCTTGTTTTCTGCCGGACGAGCAATAGGAATGAGACTCGCAAGGTAATAGCCCAATGAATCTTCCGTAAGCGAAGCCTGGAATGCCGGATCAAGGATTACGTTCGATAAATCAGAGATTTCCACATCCATTTCCAGTTCATTCACACGATCAAAATAATAGACTGATTTTGCTTCCGAAGGTTTTAACGTAGCTTTATCAACAACAGCCAACTCCAAATGGTAAGATCCGGAAGGAAGCTTGGAAATATCAACGTTTCGAATCATCGGTGCAACTTCTCCTGTTTTCATCCGCATCAACTTAGAGAATCCGGCGATTTCTTCGTTTCGCTCGTTGAACAAACGCTGCTGCAATCCGAAGACAGTATCCGTCAATTGATTGGTATGATATACCTCAATGTAATACGGGATTGAGTTCAATTGTGGTCCATAAAAATTACTCAAACGCGGAATGATTTCGTAACCACTTTTCACAAACGGTGTATTCGCAGTTGTTGGCGTTGCCAGTTCGGCGATAAGAATATCTGAAACAGCCAGTTGGTTTTGTCGGTTCGGAACAACAATTTCCACGTCACCTTCCGAAGCCGGTTCATCCGAGTTCATATCCAGCAACGTGATAGATGCGGTATATTTTCCCGGTGGAACGATAAACTGTTGTACATCAAAGAAATCTTCCAGAACAGAATCCCGAATGATTGGTCCCTCGAGGATATAACTTATTTTCTGCACGGTATCACCCGCTGCGTTTTTAATAGCCGTGTACACACCAACAGAGGCATGCATTCCTGTAGAATCAATTTTGTGGCTTAGCGAGTAAGCCGCGTACTGAAACTGAAGGTCTACCAGAGAACCTTGTCCGGGAATGTAGAACGTCCGGTAATCGAGCGTCGCTTTCAAAGAAGATTGTGCCGTGGCAGTAGTGCCAAAGGCTGTCAATGCAGCAACCAAAGCGCCAATATGTATCCATTTCTTCATGGACTAAAGGTACAAAAAACCGGAAACGCTGGCAACGGAGAATGGCAGAAGGGGAATGTATTGACTGAAGCGTAATTTTTATTGATTCAATCCAGCTGATTATCAGTTCAAATAAACGGAGCAAACATTAAAAATACGATTTTTTTTCGGCAACCCCTTGCCAGAACTCAAAATAGTACTACTTTTGCCGCGGAGAGTTGGCAGAGTGGTCGATTGCGGCGGTCTTGAAAACCGTTGTACCGAGAGGTACCGGGGGTTCGAATCCCTCACTCTCCGCAAGAAATTGGAAGACCTGATTGAGATTCAATCAGGTCTTTTTTTGTTACTCACACCTATGTACCACGTTTATGCATTAGCAAGCATTCACAGGAACTACATTTACGTCGGCTTAACTTCCGATTTGGAAGCCAGAATTAACAGACATAATCGTGGGCAAGAACCAACAACAAAACCATATGCACCTTTCAAACTAATCTTTACGGAAGAATGTGAAGATCGAAAATCGGCAAGGATCAGAGAGAAATACTGGAAGTCCGGAACAGGAAAGAGCAATTAAAACAAATTCGGGAATCTTCATAGCGTTCGAATCTGCCCGCCGGCCGGCAGGTCCCTCACTCTCCGCACTAATTTCAACAATGTAACACATCTCTTACAATTCATTATACTTCGACCATGAAACACCTATTCGTTTTATTCTTTTTGATCTCTTCAGGATTTGCTTCCGCTCAATTCGTGCTTAGCACACCCCAACTTTTTATTTTCTACCGCGGTTACGACAATAAGGTTGAGGCGACCTCGCTTACCAGAGAGAAAAACATCCAACTTTCGGGGCCTGATTTTGAATTCCGAAAGGAAAGTGAAACCAAATTCATTGGTCGGGCAATCGGAGAACCCGGACCATCTAAGATTTACATGACTAATTCCAAAAATGGCGACACCATAGACGTATTCAAAGTGGAAATCCGAAACTTACCTGATCCAAATCTATATTTTGGAGGAGCTGAAGATGGTGGCACGGCATCCATACAGGAAACACGATTTTTTGCCAAATACGGTCCTGAAATTCCATTAAATGTCAGTTTCATGATTATTCAAGGCACACTAACATTACAAACAGGGCAACAATTGAAATTTACCGGTAATAGGCTCGGTAATACAGAAAGCGAATTGCTTCAACAACTTGGAACCGAATCAACAGTTTTCGGAGAATTCACTGTAAAAGGCCCTGATGGGAATACACGAACCGTCCACGCATCCTGGAATTTATGAAACAACTCTCTGCGCTTATGATTATTCTCTGGCTTGTCCCCTTGTCTTCTTTGGGGCAAGGCGTATTATCGTTACCCGACATGAATATTCTTTATCGGGGATACGAGAACATACTCCAAATCGGGTCAGCAGATTACAAAAAACCTGTTGTACTATCCGGAACAAACGTTAGCCTTATGCTCTCAGACACTAGCACCAACACATACGTTGCACGCGTAAATGGATCCGGAAAAGAAGCAACCATTTACGTTCTTTCCAAAAACTTGCGAGATACACTGACATCTTACAAGTATCGTATAAGAAATCTTCCGCCTCCGGAATTGTTTCTTGGCTCAACAGAAGCCGGGGCTATCATTGATACACTCGAGTCAACAATCTACAGCAGATATGGAGAGAATGTCTTCGGACCAACAACTTTCAACTTCCAGGTACTCTGTTACGAACTGATTATTGAAGGAGAAGAGACTAACTATAAAGGCCCCGGAGGAACACTTTCCATAGAAGCTATGAACGCGATAAACATAGCAAGAAGCAAACCAAGAAAAGAAGAGTTTCTTCACATTACAATTCAAGTAAAAGTTAAGGGCCCTGACGGGATAACCCGTCTTAAATCAGGAACATTTCAGATAAAATGACCCGAAAACACATTGAATCCAATCACTGTCATTCTTTTACCTACCTTTAGTAAATGAAAGACCTGCGACTTGCAGTGCTAATCGATGCAGACAACGTTCCACATTCTTCCGTTAAGGAGATGCTGGAAGAAATCTCGAAAAACGGCACGCCAACGATTAAACGGATTTACGCCGACTGGACAAAAACTACTGCTTCAGGGTGGAAAAATGTTCTGCTTGAAAACGCCATTACCCCGATTCAACAATACAGTTACACGAGTGGAAAAAACTCCAGTGACAGTGCATTGATCATTGACGCAATGGACATACTATATTCGAATAAAGTAGAGGGCTTTTGTATCGTCTCTTCGGACAGCGATTTTACGCGGTTAGCAACCCGGTTACGTGAAGCAGGAATGAAAGTCATTGGAATCGGCGAAAAAAAGACGCCAAAACCGTTTATTACCGCTTGTGACAAATTCGTTTACATTGAGATCTTAAAGCAAAGTGCAATCGAATCGGAAGAACGGAGCCTCCCTGTTAAGGAAAAAGTGAAAAAGGAAGCCATCAGCAAAGTAGACCAACAACTCATTCAATTACTTACGGAAAGTGTTGCAGATCTTGCCGACGAAAGCGGCTGGACTTTTCTGGGAGAATTGGGAAATTTCATCCTAAAGAAAAAACCCGATTTTGATCCACGAAATTATGGATTCGCCAAACTACTGTTACTGATCAAAAGCACCAACAAATTCCTGATAGATGTTCGTGAAACAGGAAACAGAAATGTGAAACACATCTACATTATGGTGAAATAAAAAAGGCCCCACAATCGCGGAGCCTCTTCAATTTATTGTAGTGTATTAATTTCTATACAACGTCGCCTTTACCGCTTTTACCAAACGCTCAACATTCGGCAAAGCAGCATCGATTAATGTCGGAGAGAACGCGAATGGTGTATCTGTTTGGGTAACACGCTGCACCGGCGCATCCAGGTAATCGAATGCATAGCGCTGCAAGTGATAAGCGATTTCAGAAGAAATAGATGCCAATGGCCAGCTTTCTTCCAACACCACACAGCGGTTCGTTTTCTTCACCGATTCAACGATACAGTTGTAATCGATCGGACGAATGGTTCTCAAGTCAATGATCTCCAATGAAATTCCTTCTTTTGCCAATACTTCAGCAGCTTCATGAGCAACCTTGATGATCTTTCCGAAAGAAACGATCGTAACGTCAGTCCCTTTGCGCTTTACATCAGCAACACCGATTGGAATGATGTACTCTCCTTCAGGAATTTCACCTTTGTCTCCGTACATTTTTTCGGACTCCAGGAAAACAACAGGGTCGTTATCACGGATTGCCGCTTTCAACAATCCTTTTGCATCGTATGGCGTGGATGGCGTGATCACCTTCAATCCCGGAACATGTGAGTAGAACGCTTCAAAGCTTTGAGAGTGCGTTGCAGCCAACTGTCCGGCAGTACCATTCCCTCCGCGGAACACAATCGGACATCCGTATTGTCCACCCGACATCTGAAGCATTTTTGCAGCAGAGTTGATGATTTGATCCGCCGCAAGAATCGCGAAGTTCCAGGTCATGAATTCAACGATGGGACGAAGTCCGTTCATAGAAGCACCTACAGCGATACCGGCAAAACCAAGCTCAGCAATCGGAGTATCAATTACACGCTTTGGACCAAACTCGTCAAGCATCCCCTGAGACACTTTGTATGCTCCGTTATACTCTGCAACTTCTTCACCCAAAAGGAATACGTTCTCATCGGCGCGCATTTCTTCAGACATTGCTTCTCTAAGGGCTTCTCTAAATTGAACTACTTTCATCTTGTACTAATTTGTTCGTTTCATTTGAGCGAAACGGCTGCCAAAAGTAATAAAGAATGATGAATGTTGAAGGATGAATTGAATAATTCAAAACGCAAAATTGTTTAATTCAAAATTGACCCGACGCACAGGATTCATTTTGAATTTTGAATTTGATCGTTTCGCATTCAACATTCATCACCCCCAAATCAGTACCCGATTAACCGTTCCTCAAATGGATTTCACCGTTCCTCAATTCAGCGGATCACTTGGGATTCAAAGAATCAAACGCATCAATATCAAAACAAGTCCCCCGTAAGCGACCGGCAACGGATGCCTTTGGCTTTCAATCATTACGCAAATCGACAAACAGTCTTCCGGAAACTAACGGCTACTTTTACTCCGGGCTGAATGAACAACCATGCAATCACCAACTCACCACGCAATTCTACCGTTCGGATTACTTCCCACGGTGAGGTAACTGATCCGATTGGATTTCTACAGGGGATGTATATCATTAAAACTGTTCCCAAGGGAACAATACAATAATACCACCGCTATTCTACTGATGAGGAGTTATTCGGGCTAAGCCGGATGGCTCCTTTATTTATCAGAGCGTTGAATCACGGATGATAACCATTGTGTATTTAAAATGACAACGAGTTTGAAGATTCCGGATCCGTGTACCAACCTCCGGAAATCATCAATTTTTCAACACAAATTCAACCCTTCTGACCCAGCAACCACACTTCGCAAATCATCGTTCCGTTTGTTATTTTATTTACAGTTTGAAATCGTTACATTTGTGACCGTTTTCGAACAGATTCGAGACGAAATAGCACCCCGAAACAATAAGCTATTAATTGATTTTTAGAAAGTTAACCGAAAAATTAAAACAACATGAAGATTCTTGTTTGTATTAGTAAATCGCCGGACACTACTTCTAAAATTGCGTTTACTAATAACAACACGCAGTTTGATGAAAATGGTGTTCAGTACATTGTAAACCCATACGACGAGTGGTATGCGCTTGTAAGAGGTCTGGAATTGAAGGAAACTCTTGGAGGGAATCTAACTATTATTACTGTTGGTGCAGCTGCTGATGAAGCTGTAATTCGTAAGGCTTTGGCAATCGGTGCTGACGATGCAGTTCGCATTGATGCTGATCCGAAAGACGCTTACTACACAGCAATGCAAATTGCTGAGTACGCAAAATCTCAAGGTTTTGATTTGATTTTGACAGGAAAAGAAACAATCAACTACAACGGTTCTCAGGTTGCAGGAATGATTGCTGAAGCATTGGACATGACTTTCGTATCGCTTGCTGAGAAATTGGACATCAACGGAACAACCGCTACGTTGGAGCGTGAGATCGTTGGTGGTGTTCAGGTAGTTGAAGCAAGCCTTCCGTTGGTAGTATCCTGTGCTAAAGGAATGGCTGAACAACGCATTCCGAACATGCGCGGAATCATGGCCGCACGTACTAAACCTCTTCAGGTTATTGCTCCTGCAGCTATCGAGGAATTGACTTCTTATGTTGAATACACACTTCCATCTGCGAAGTCTGCTGTGAAGTTGATCGATCCGAATAATATGGACGAATTGGTTGCTTTGTTACACAACGAAGCGAAAGTGATTTAATTCTTTTGAAATAAGCTTATTATGAATATTCTAGTTTATATCCACGCTGGTCAGTCATTGGCTAAAAGTGCATTAGAAGTAGTTACTTACGCTTCTAAAATTGGTGGAAACATTACTGTAGTTGCTTCAGGAAAGGCTGACGACGCTACATTGGCAACCCTTGGAGCATACGGCGCTCAGAAAGTATTGGTTGACCGCAATGCATCAGAAGACGATGCACAACAAATTACACGTTTGGTAGCTAAAGCTGCTGAATCAACTGGAGCTGATTTGGTTATCTTCTCTCACGATTTGATCGGTAAAGCTGTTGCACCTCGCCTTTCTGTTCGCCTGAAGGCAGGATTGGTTTCAGGAGCAATCGACATTCCAAACGGTGATGTAGTTAAAGTAAATGTATTTTCAGGGAAAGCTTTCGGACACGTGAAAGTAAATTCTGCGAAGAAGATCATTTCTGTATTGCCAAACTCAATTCAACCGGCACAATCCGGAAGCAATTGTGGAGTTGAGAACTTCGACGGCGCTGTGGGAACTGCGGCAATTAAAGTAATCAGCACCAAAAAACCGGAAGGTGAAATTCCACTACCGGAAGCTGAAGTAGTTGTTTCTGCAGGTCGTGGATTGAAAGGTCCTGAGAACTGGGGAATCGTTGAAGATTTGGCAAAAGCATTGGGCGCAGCAACAGCTTGTTCTCGTCCGGTAGCCGATATCGGTTGGAGACCTCACCACGAACACGTTGGGCAAACCGGTGTAGCTATTCGTCCGAACTTATACATTGCAGCCGGAATTTCCGGAGCAATTCAGCACCTTGCAGGTGTGAACGGATCAAAAGTGATTGTGGTTATTAACACGGACGCTGAAGCACCGTTCTTCAAAGCAGCTGACTATGGTGTAGTTGGTGATGTTTTCGAAGTTTTACCACGTTTGACTGCCGCTGTGAATAAATTCCGCGCAGGACAAAATTAATATCAACGCTTTTGGTTACTTTTACCAAGATTACGCTAGGGGAGCATTCTTAACGGTGCTTCCCTATTTCTTTGAACAAATGCTTAAACATCCGAATGGATAAGATAAGATTAGAAATAGTAGGATTGTCGTATAGCCAAACACAGAGTGGAGCTTACGCCCTTGTTTTGTCGGAAGTTGGAGGAAAACGAAGACTCCCAATCATTATTGGAGGATTTGAAGCGCAAGCTATTGCCATCGAATTGGAGAAAATGACTCCTACACGACCTCTAACCCACGATTTGTTCAAATCATTCGCTGTTTCTTTCGGAATTGAAGTGAAAGAAGTAGTGATTTATAACCTTCAGGAAGGTATTTTCTACGCGAAATTAGTTTGCGAAAAAGATGGTCAGTTGTCTGATATTGACGCTCGTACTTCCGATGCAATTGCCCTTGGAGTTCGCTTTAAAAGTCCGATTTACACCTTCGAATCCATCCTGGCGTCTGCCGGAATTCTTTCGGATGAATTCATGGACGACGACGATGACGAAACAGGAGACAGCGACACCCCTGAAAACGAATTCTCTAATCTTACTGAAGATGAATTGCAGGAACAACTGCAACAAGCCATCGACAACGAAGATTACGAATTGGCTTCCAAGATCCGCGACGAGATCAAGAAGCGCGGAGTTTAATCACCCATAAAACTACTACTGCATCATGGGGAAATCCATCAAGTTACGTTTGACGGCCATGAGCTTCCTCCAGTTTTTTGTTTGGGGAGCATGGCTTACAACCATTTTTACTTACGGTACAAAAGGCAAAAACTGGTCGGTTGGTGATGTAGGAGCTATTTTCTCTACACTCGCACTTTCTTCTATCCTTATGCCATCATTGATCGGAATTATCGCCGATAAGTGGATGCGCGCTGAAAGACTCTACGGATTACTGCATCTCGCATATGGAGGAATGCTTTTTCTGGTTCCGTTTGTTGAAGATCCAAACACGCTCTATTATGTCATTTTCGGAGCAATGATCTTTTACATGCCAACTATTTCTTTGGCAAACTCCATTTCATTTTATGTGCTTTCTTCCAGTCATTATGACGTCCTGAAATCTTTCCCCCCTATTCGTGTTTGGGGAACAGTCGGATTCATAGCAGCGATGTGGGTAACCAATCTTACCGGAAGTAATATTAACGCAAACCAATTCGTTTTTGCAGGAATCGGCGCTGTTCTTCTCGGATTGTATTCGTTCACCTTACCAGCGTGCCGACCTGAGAATTTATCTGCAGGAAAGAAAGGAATTATCAGCCTGCTTGGCCTAGACTCATTCAAACTATTTGCGAACTACAAAATGATGCTGTTCTTCCTGTTTTCCATGCTATTGGGAGCATCGTTACAGCTATCAAACATGTATGGAGAAGCTTATCTGTTCAGTTTCCCGAAAGAAACAATCATTGGACAATATTCCGGAGTGATTCTTTCCATATCGCAGATTTCAGAAACACTTTTCATCCTTACCATTCCGTTCTTCCTGAGACGTTACGGAATCAAAAAAGTAATGATGATCGCAATGCTTGCATGGGTCGTACGTTATGGCTTCTTCGCTATGGGTGATAACTCAATCGGGTGGATGCTCATTATTCTATCCAATATTGTCTACGGAATGGCATTCGACTTCTTCAACATCTCCGGGTCAATGTTCATCGAGACCAATACGGATCATTCCATTCGCTCCAGTGCACAAGGATTGTTCATGATGATGACAAACGGATTCGGCGCATACATCGGAACCAAAGCCAGTAGCTGGGTCATTGCAAATTACTATACAACACCAGCCGGTCAAACGGAATGGAGCGGTGCATGGTTCGTTTTTGCAGCCTATTCGTTGGTTGTAGCTGCTTTGTTCCTGGTGCTCTTCCGCCACAAACACAATCCGGCTGATTTGCACGAAATTTCACATTAACGTTATTAACGACGAGCTAAATCGTTTTCATTCAGGATTAATCGTACCTTAACAATTCGATAATACTGCATGAAAAAACTCTCCCTACTCGTACCGATTCTTTTCGGTTGTTATGCATTTGCCCAAACCTTTAACGGTACAGGCGGACAAATCCAGGACAATCAGACGCTTACCCGGACAATTAATGTCACAGGTTTACCTACAGCACTGAACCAGAATACTTTCGGTTTGGAACAGGTTTGTCTGGACATTGATCACACCTGGGATGCCGATATTACCGCAACGCTCGAATCTCCGGACGGAACACAAATTGTTTTGTTTACCGGAGTTGGTGGTGATGGAGACGACTTTAACAATACCTGTCTACGTAGCGATGTCACCACCGGGATCGCAACCGCAGGCGCACCTTTCAACGGAACATTCAAACCGATGAATTCCCTTGGAATAGCGAACAACGGCCAGAACCCGAACGGATTGTGGAAACTGCACATTCACGATAGTTATAACGGTGACGAAGGTGATCTGAACAACTGGTCGATTACTTTCGGATCAAACCCGGCAGTGTATACTCCGTTTACCAGCAGTAACCTTCCAATCGTTATCATCGATGCAGATAACCAATCCATTCCGGATGAGCCAAAGCTTCAGGTAAGCATGAAGATCATTGACAATGGAATCGGAAACATCAATAACGTAAATGACGCTCCGAACATGTACAACAACCTCGTTGGAATTGAACGTCGTGGCTCTTCTTCCGGAGGTTTTCCACAGAAATCCTACGGCTTTGAAACACGCGACATCAACGGAACGGTGAAGGATACCATCATCATGGGAATGTCCAATGAACACGACTGGATTCTCTATGCGCCATACGACGATAAAACCTGTATGCGCAATATTCTGACTTACGAATTGGCAAATGAAATGGGACATTACGCTTCGGGAACGAAGTTGTGTGAACTGATCATCGATGGACAATACCAGGGAATCTACGTGATGATGGAAAAAATCAAACGGGATGGTGGTCGAGTAGACATCGCGAAACTACAGCCTACCGATATTGCAGGCGATGCTGTTACCGGAGGATACATTTTCAAAATCGATAAAACGACAGGAAACAACAACGATGGCTGGACTTCCAATTATCCTTCTGCAGTTGGAAACCAAATCAACTTCCTGTACCATTACCCTTCTTCGATAAACATCGTTCCACAGCAGGAAACGTACCTGCAGGAATACGTAGATTCATTTGAAACGGCGTTGGCCGGACCAAACTTCACAAGCCCTACACTTGGATACCGCAACTTCACGGTTCCCGAAACCTTCATCGATTTCCTGATCCTGAATGAAATCAGCAAAAACGTTGACGGTTATCGCCTGAGCACCTATATCCACAAGGAAAAAGATTCGGATGGAGGAAAACTGCGCATGGGACCAATGTGGGACTTCAATCTTGCATGGTGGAATGCCGATTACTGCGGTGGAGACGTGAGTACAGGCTGGGCGTACGAATTCGGCGATGTATGTGGTGGCGACGGTTACCAGATTCCGACCTGGTGGGAGCGCATGCTACAGGATCCGTGGTTTCAGGACGAATTAAAGTGTCGCTGGACAACCTTAAGACAGGGTATGCTTTCCAATACAGAATTGTATGCTAAAATTGATTCGGTTGCAACGTATCTGGATCAGGCAAAAGATCGTCATTTTGAGCAATGGCCGATTTTAGGAGTATATACATGGCCAAATCCGAGTCCGATTCCGCAGAGCTATGCAGAGGAAATCATTGCAATCAAATCCTGGATCAATTCCCGTATGGGATGGCTGGATGCAAACATGCCCGGCACCTGTCACCTTGGAATAGAAGAAATCGAAAACGCTTCGGTTTCTGTATTTCCCAACCCTTTCAATGAAAATGTATCTATAAACTGGTTCTCCAGTGGAATATCCAATGCGCTGATCATTGTTTATGATGTTCACGGAAATGTTCTGTTGACACGCGAACATTCAAGTACATACGGAAACAACACTGTTGATCTGCAATTCGGAGGAATGGATCTGAGCTCCGGAATGTATGTTATGGAAATTCAGGAAGGAAGTTCCATAACACGAAGCAAGGTGATCAAAAACTAAACGACATAAAAAATGAAACACCTCTCCATACTTTCATTTCTTATTCTAAGTTGTACAACGTTCGCACAAACGTTTAGCAACACAACCGGCGGATCGATTCCCGATAACAACTCCTACGCTCAATTTCCAATTAACGTAAGCGGTTTATCAGGCTCAATCAATACAACAAGCTTTGGGGTCGAATCGGTCAAGATGAACCTCATTCACACCAACATTGAGGATTTGCGCATCAAATTGCAGTCACCGGACGGAAACGTGTATGTCCTCACTTCTTACCTTCCACAAAACGGACAGAATTATACCAATACGATTTTCGCTGATACAGCTGATGTTTCCATTTCAAATGGGACAGCGCCATTCACCGGATATTTCAAACCGATAGAACAGCTTGCAGGTTGTAATAACGGACAAAACGGAAACGGAACATGGTCGCTGAATGTGAAAGATCAGACAAGCGGGAATAGCGGAAATGTGATTTCCTGGAGCATTACCTTCGGGAACTTTCCGGCAGGAATGTCTGATTTTACCTCATCCAATCTTCCTATTGTTTTGATCAACACGAACAACCAAAGCATTCCCGATGAGCCGAAAATTCAGGCAAGCATGAAAATCATCGATAACGGAATTGGAAACATCAATTATATCACTGACGCACCAAATGCCTACAACAACCTCATCGGAATTGAACAACGTGGTTCTTCTTCCGGAGGATTCCCACAACGCTCCTACGGATTTGAAACCCGTGATGTCAACGGAACTCAAATGGATACTGTGATCCTGAACATGTCCAACGAGCACGATTGGATTCTTTACGCGCCCTACGACGATAAAACTTGTATGCGCAACATCCTCACCTATGAGCTGGCAAATGAAATGGGAAACTATGCTTCCGGGACGAAATTATGTGAACTCATGCTCAATGGGCAATACCAGGGAATCTATGTCATGATGGAGAAAATTAAACGCGACGGCGGTCGAGTTGATATTGCCAAACTTCAACCAACAGACATTTCCGGCGACGAAGTTACGGGTGGTTATATCATCAAGATTGATAAAACAACCGGAAACAATAACGCAGGCTGGATTTCCAATTACCTTTCCGATTCCGGAAATGACCTGATGTTTCAGTACCATTATCCGGAAGCAGACGATATCGTTCCGCAACAACAAGCCTACATTCAGGAATACGTGGATTCGTTTGAAACCGCTTTGGCTGCATCGAATTTCACAGATCCCGTTCTCGGATACCGCAATTACTGTGTTCCCGAAACATTCATGGATTTCTTTTTCCTGAATGAAATCGGAAAAAACGTGGACGGATACCGCCTGAGTACCTTCCTTCACAAAGAGAAGGATTCGGATGGCGGAAAGCTCCGCATGGGACCAATGTGGGACTTCAACCTCGCGTGGTGGAATGCAGATTACTGCGATGGGAACGTGAGCACCGGTTGGGCATATCAGTTCAGCAATGTTTGTGGCGGACCAGGGAATGGAAACCAAATTCCTACCTGGTGGTCAAGAATGTTACAGGATCAATGGTATCAGGACGAATTGAAATGCCGTTGGACAACCTTACGTCAAGGCATACTTTCCAATACTGAACTGTATGCAAAAATCGATTCCATTGCTGCGTATCTTGACGAAGCAAAGGATCGTCATTTTGACCAATGGCCGATTATGGGAGTTTACACCTGGCCGAACCCAAGTCCGATTCCGCAAACCTATGCCGAAGAAATCATTGCACTTAAATCCTGGATTATCTCACGCATGGATTGGCTGGACAACAACATGCCGGGAACCTGTCACCTTGGAATTGAAGAAATCGAAAATGCATCTGTTACGGTATATCCGAATCCGTTTACTGAGAACGTTTCCGTGAGCTGGTTTTCCAGCGGAACATCGAATGCTACTATCCGTGTTTACGATGTTCAGGGTAACGTTCTTATGGAACAGGAACACTCCGGTAATTACGGAACGAATACTGTTGATCTGCAATTCGGCGGAATGAATTTGAGCTCCGGAATTTACGTGGTGGAAATTCAGGAAGGGAGTTCTGTGACGCGAAACAAAGTCATTAAGAATTAATTAAACCTTTAAAGCCGTGTGATCTTTGTACCGCTGCCGTTCAATTAAGCACGTAGGCACAAAGCTGTATTCTTATTGTTTCTTGAGAATACACCCCGGTTGCGGGTAAAACCCTTTGCGTTCCAACTCGTGTGTTTTGCGGTTCAACACCAATTCTTCCTGAACCATGGCATTCGGGTAATTGACCGTAATAAAGATCTCTGTTTTCGTTTCCGAAGCGACGGTATAGGTTCCATTTGTTGGAACTGAGCCAATGGTTTCTGTTACTTGTTTGTCAGCTTTGAGTTCAATTTGAATCCCTGTTGAGCTCACGTCCAGTACCTGCTCTCCAGCGGCCATCGTGTAAGATGGAATAGTCCCTGAATACACGCCAAGGTTCTTTTTCTTCAACTGCTGTGCAGACAAATCAAAGGAAAAAAACGTGCTGACAATGAACACAAGTAGGAGCTTTCCGGAAAAAGGAATTCTGTTTTGCATGGTTGACAAATGTATAAAAAAGTGAATAGTAATTAGTGACCAGGCAATAGAGGGTCACCAAACTTCAACATTCTATTGCCTCATTACTATTCACCAATACCTCATATCTCATCAACATTTCTTCCGAATTATCAACGATTCAACTTCGAACACCTCTTATTACGTAACTTTGTTATAACACGATTTTTCATGAAGCAATACCATAAACTTTTAGAACACATCCTGGAAAACGGAACGTTCAAGGGCGACCGCACAGGAACAGGAACATTGTCAACTTTCGGTTACCAGATGCGCTTTGATTTAAGCGAAGGATTTCCGGTTCTGACGACCAAAAAATTGCACCTGCGTTCTATCATTCATGAATTGCTGTGGTTCCTCAAAGGAGACTCAAATATTCAATACCTGAAAGACAACAACGTAAGTATTTGGGACGAATGGGCAGATGAAAACGGAAACCTTGGTCCCGTGTATGGTGTTCAATGGCGTTCATGGCCTTGTCCGGACGGAACAACCATCGATCAGATTTCAAACCTGATTGAACAAATCAAGAAAAATCCGAATTCACGTCGCTTGCTTGTGAGCGCATGGAACGTAGCTGTAGTTGACCAAATGGCTTTGCCTCCGTGCCACACCATGTTTCAGTTCTACGTTGCCGATGGCAAATTGAGTTGTCAGCTGTACCAACGTTCTGCAGATACGTTCCTCGGTGTCCCCTTCAACATTGCTTCATACGCATTATTAACCATGATAGTCGCTCAGGTTTGTGATCTTCAACCGGGAGAGTTCATTCATACACTTGGAGACGCGCATTTGTACAGCAATCACCTGGATCAGGCAAAATTGCAATTGGAACGTGAATGTCGCCCGTTGCCAACTATGAAGATCAATCCGAATGTAAAAGACATTTTCGGATTCAAATACGAAGACTTTGAATTGTTGAATTACGATCCGCACCCGCACATTAAAGCGGAGGTGGCTGTGTAATGTGGACTTGAAGACAAAGACCATAGACGATTTCTTCAAGTAAAACACGCAATCACTTTTTTATCCATGAAAATAGTAGTAGCCTTTTCTCTGATTATCCAGTGCGGTTATTGCTTTTCTCAAAGTAAATCACTTATCGTTAAAACGAGTGACTTACCAAATCGTGATTCATTTAATCAATTGAATTACAAGGAACAGAAGTGGGCAAAATCATCACAAGATCATTTAAATGACGAATTATTCAGAATCAAAATCAACAAGGATTCGATTGATTTTCATCATCTTCCGGATAGCTTGATCTATCTGGATCATATGTACCCGACATATACGGAAAATCGTTCTCGTTTCGCAACGAAAGAATACCAAAACGGAGAGCTCAACGATAGTCTTCGGGTAATCGCCATGTCAAAGGCAATTTGCATACGATCAAGTGATTCAACACTATCCATTCTCACGGGAACCGGGATTTTCGGTGGTATCTATTTTCGAATTGAACTTAAAAACGACACCTTCTATTCCGAATTATCATTGGACAATTACCGCGACAGCATTTTTAAACAGAATGCCACCGATCCGCACCTGCTTTCAAAAATTGAAATCCGTAACGTTAAAGAATCTTTGCAACTAGACGCAGGACCCAATTATTCAAAAGTCGACTTCCTAAATGGTCATCTCGAATTTTCAACGACCACAGTCTACAGAACAGTAGATTATGATCCGTACATTGGAAGAGAACGATACGACGCGGAGCATCTTAACGAACTGTATTATACCGGAGAATTGGATTTCACTTGTAAGGTTATTCGGGAATTTCCTGAATCGCGGCACAAACAAAAAAGCGAATGATCTATCACTCGCTTTTTTAGTCTTATGTCTTTCGTCTATTGTCTCTAAGTCTCAGTTAGCCATTTCACTCATAAACTTGATTCGCATCAACCGCAATTCCTCTTCGGTATAATCGCCGTCAAATTCATGGTAAGCCGTTGTCAGATCGTCCGTTTCCGCCTCAGAGAAGTAATCGTAGATCTCTTCCTGATTTTCCGGATCCAGAATGTCATCAATGTAATAATTGATGTTTACACGTGTCCCAGAAGAAACAATCGCTTCGATTTCCTCAATTACTTCATCCATCGATTTACCCTGCGCCCGACCAATGTCTTCCAACGGCAATTTACGATCGATGTTCTGAATCAACTGAACTTTCAATCCGGACTTATTGATCAGTGACTTCACCACTAAATCCTGTGGGCGATCGATATCGTTTTCCTCAACATACGAAGCAATCAATTCAATGAATGGTTCTCCGTAACGCTGTGCTTTTCCGGTTCCAACACCGGCACAATTCGTTAATTCCTCCAATGTAATCGGATATTGAAAGCACATGTCTTTCAACGACGGTTCCTGGAAGATCACGAAAGGTGGGATATTATTCTGCTTGGAAATGCGTTTGCGCAGATCTACCAATTGATCGTACAATGCTTCGTCGAATGCTCCACCTTTTCCATTCATCACAACGGAATCATCGTCATCGTTAGCTGAGTAATCGTGTTGTTTCAATAACGTGAATTGACCAGGTTTTACCAGGAATGCTTTTCCTGCTTCGGTAAACTTCAATGTACCGTAAGTTTCCACATCTTTATAAAGTAAACCACCAACAACCGTTTGACGAATCACGGCATTCCAGAAGTGCTCATCACGCTCTTTTCCAACACCGAACATCGGCATTTGGTCGTGACGATAACTTTTAATTTCTGCAGTAACGCCTCCGGAAAGGAAAGCGCAAACGTGTTTCGCTTTTTGTTGTTCGCCAAGCAATTCAACAACCTGCAACAATTGCAACACAAACTCACCACCTTCGAAGCGTTCACGCGGATGTTTACAGTTATCGCACATTTCGTTACAACCTCTCTCATCGAACGTTTCCCCGAAATAATGCAGAATAAACTTGCGTCGACAAACCGAAGTTTCAGAATACGAAACAATCTCATTCAGCAATTGCTTGCCAATTTCCTGCTCTGCAACTGGTTTTCCCTGAAGGAATTTCTCCAGCTTTTCAATGTCTTTATAGCTGTAGAATGTAATACACTCTCCTACTCCGCCATCTCGACCGGCACGACCAGTTTCCTGGTAATAACTTTCCAGCGATTTCGGAATATCGTGGTGAATAACAAAACGCACATCCGGTTTGTCAATTCCCATCCCGAAAGCAATCGTTGCCACAATCACATCCACTTCTTCCATCAGGAACATATCCTGATGTTTAGCACGTGTAGCAGCGTCCAATCCGGCATGATAAGCCAAGGCATTGATCCCGTTCACCTGAAGCAATTCCGCCATTTCCTCCACTTTCTTACGGGAAAGACAATAAATGATTCCGGATTTTCCTTCGCGCTGACGGATATACTTGATGATTTCCTTTTCCACCTGAACTTTCGGACGAATCTCATAATACAGGTTATCCCGGTTGAACGAAGACTTGTACAACGTCGCATCGAGCATGTTCAGGTTTTTCTGAATGTCAACCTGTACTTTCGGTGTTGCAGTTGCGGTCAGTGCAATGATCGGAACGTTTGAAATGCATTCGAAGATTTCTCTCAAACGTCGGTACTCCGGCCTGAAATCGTGTCCCCACTCCGAAATACAATGCGCTTCATCAATGGCGAAGAACGAAATCGGAACAGACGTAAGGAAATCAATATTTTCCTGTTTGGTAAGCGATTCAGGTGCCACGTAAAGTAGCTTGGTTTTGCCCGCAAGGATATCGTCCTTCACACGGGTAATTTCAGTTTTACTCAATGAAGAATTGAGGAAATGAGCCACGGAATTGTGATCGCTGACGTTACGAATCGCATCAACCTGATTTTTCATCAGAGCAATGAGGGGCGAAACCACAATCGCTGTTCCTTCCGATAATAAGGCGGGTAATTGATAACAAAGGGACTTTCCACCACCCGTTGGCATAATTACGAAAGTGTTCTTCTTGTTTAGCACATTCGTAATGATGTTCTCCTGCTGTCCCTTAAAACTATCAAAACCAAAAAATGTGCGTAATGCACCTTTCAGGTCTCTATCTTCCATATATAAATGGTAATAACGATTATTGTTTTAAGTAGTCCGAAGTTACTAAAAAGCTTTCGTTTGCCTGGCATAAATAACGGACTCATACTAAAATACAAGATTAAGGGCAGATAAACAACTATTAACGGAAGATTATCGTAGACAGAGGAAAGAGAAAAGTTTAAAGAGGCAAGACAAAGTAGTGTGAATAAATTAACACCTCAATCTTTTTCATTATCTTCAATCTCGAAACAATTAACCACTGAAAACATGGAACATGACAATACCTTGAAGATCTGCAGATTTGGCAGAAGGGCACGAACGAAAATCACCCAAAGAATTCATTCACTTTCTGTCCATTGCAAAAGCATCATAGTTCCCGGCAGCTTCTAACAAAGATTTACAATACATTCCCACCTAATGAAGCCCACACGATAAAGCAACAGTTAGAGGAAATCAATCGAATGGCAGCTGGACTAATAAAATACCTGAATTCAAAAAAGTAGCCCTGCGTTCTTTCCACTCCAACTTTCCTCTTTTCCCCTTTCCTCTTTCCTCTATTATACTTAATTTTGCGGCTCTAAAACAACACATAAATGAGCGAAGCAGAAGAAGGTTCATCCATGTCATTTCTACAACACCTGGAAGAGTTACGTTGGAGACTGGTGCGTTCTGTTATCGTAATTTTAGTTTTAGCTGTTGTTATCTGGTGGAATCAGGACTGGATCATGCGAAACATCTTCCTTTCCATGAGTAAACCGAGCTTCTTCACATTTCATTTTTTCTGCGAGTACATGAATTTCATGTGCGTGGATGAAATACCGATCAACTTCCAGTCAACAACTATGGGCGGACAGTTCTCTTACGCTTTGTGGATGAGCTTTCTTGGTGGTGTTGTCATCGGTTTTCCTTACGTTTTCTGGCAGTTATGGTCGTTTGTAAAACCGGGACTAAAAGTTAACGAAAAGAAAATGGTGAAAGGAATCGTGTTCTACGTGAGCTTACTGTTTTTCCTCGGGATTTTATTCGGTTACTTCATTGTTGCTCCGATGAGCGTGCAATTCTTCGGAACCTACCAGATCGCTAAGGAAATCAAAAACGATTTCACGATCAGTTCCTACATGAGCACGATCCTTTCGACAGTATTCTATTCCGGCTTGTTTTTCTTGCTTCCCGTAGTAGCCTATCTGATGGCTAAACTAGGGATTGTCTCTTCGGGATTCCTGAAAAAATACCGCAAACATTCAATTGTAGCAGTATTGATTTTGGCAGCTATCATCACACCACCGGATATGATTTCTCAGGTAATTGTATCCATTCCAATTTTGTTGTTGTATGAAATCGGAATTTGGGTTGTAGTGGGAGTTGAACGTAAGCGTCGTCGTGAAGAAATGGTGTAACGCACTCAGAATCAGTTCGTCAATTTTAACAGCTCTTTTCTCGAATCCGCAGGGGTTAAACGCTTAAATTTTTGTAGCTTTAACGTCGGAGTATGCAACGGTTCTTAATCCTTATAGCCATATTTCTGAGTGTTTACTATGCTCAGGCACAGCAGACCATTGTCTCAGGGAAAATTCTTGACCCCGAAACGGGCGAAGGGCTTCCCGGCGTGCTCGTTTCTTTTCAGGACTCCAAAATAGGTACCATTTCGGATAGTCTGGGCGATTATTCGATTGCCACTTATTACGCTACGGATTCGCTCCGCTTTTACTACGCCGGTTATAAGATCGTTAAGAAACCCGTTAAACGGGACCAGGAGCAGGTGATTAATCTGACAATGGAACTTCAAATTGAAGACATCGATGAAGTTGTGGTTCTGGCCCCCGATGAATTGCCGTCTACGCGAATCATTAAGCGAACGATCGCGAACAAACCCATCAACAACAAGGAAAAACTGAATTCATACGGATACGAACTGTACAACAAAATTCAGATTGACCTGAATAATATCGGTGACAAATTCACGGAACGCGGGCTGGTGAAGCGTCTGGATGTAGTAATGGATTACCTCGATTCCGCGGATAACGACAAGACCTATTTACCGCTGATTTTAAGTGAAAATATTTCGGAGTTCTACTTCCAGAATAAACCGTTCAAGAAGAAAGAAACGGTTTCGGCTACACGCATCTCAGGAATTGAAAATATTCAGATGAATCAGTTCCTTGGGGAAATGTACCTTGATTTTAATATCTACGATAATTACATCAACCTCTTCCAAAAAGCATTCGTATCTCCTATAGCCGGTTTTGCAAGATCGTATTACGACTATCGCTTGCTGGATTCGATGTACATCGATAACGACTGGTGTTACAAACTAAGTTTTAAGCCGAAACGAACCGGTGATATGACTTTCGAAGGCGAAATCTGGATCAATGACACAACCTACGCAGTAAAACAAATCAAAGCCAATATTTCACCGTGGGCGAATATCAATTACGTTCAGGATTTGTACCTGGAACATCATTTTGATCAGGTAGAGAAAGAGGTGTGGATGTTGACGGAAGAAAAGATGATCATCGACCTGAAAATCACTAAGGGTACTGAGATTTATGGGGTTTACGGACGAAAATACAGCTCCAGAAAAAATTTCGAGATCAATAAAAAGTATGCTGAAGATTTCTTCAAATCGGATAATACCGTCAGTTTCGATGAACACGCCAAAACACGAAGCGATATCTATTGGGCAGAACATCGACACAAACCTTTGAGTGCACAGGAAAATGGAATCGATCAAATGGTGGATTCATTGAACGCGGATCCGTTCTTCAGCTTCCTGAAAAACTTTACTTACATGGTTTCCACGGGATATTATCCATTCGGGAAGATTGAAGTTGGTTCCATTCATGCACTGGCATCCTTCAACCCTGTCGAGACCTTCCGCACCGGATTAGCGATTCGTACATCCAATAACTTCTCCCGAAAAATTGAGTTGGGCGGACGCTTGTACTACGGTTTCGGTGACGAACGATTCAAGTATTCCGCGTTGGTCCGCATGAATCTTTCGGAACGAAAACGAGCTTTGCTCAGCACATATTACCTCTACGACATCGAACAACTCGGATTGTCGCCAACCGCTGCCTCCATCGGAAGCACGTTCAGTTCCCTTTTAAGAACCGGGCCACTGGATAAACTGACCATGGTTGGAAAAGGAGGAATTTCGCTTGAAAAAGACTTCGGCAAAGACATGATTCTTTTCACCGGAATCGAATGGAAAGAGTACACACCGCTTGGACTCGCCAAATACGAACGCTATAACAGCGAAGGAAATCTTGAAAGCATCTCTCGCATTCAAACTGCAGAGGCGACCATTCGTTTCCGTTATTGTAAAGACGAAGAGTTCATTTCCGGGGCGTTTGACCGTTCCGCATTGCCATCGGTACATCCCGTATTCAGTGTTCAGGGAATCTTCGGAGTGAAGGACGTTTTTGGAAGCGATTACAACTATCAACGCCTTGAATTCTCTATCGAACACAACAGGAATATTGGTGTTCTGGGACGCGTCCGATACGGGATCAATGGCGGATACATCAATGGGACTGTTGCTTATCCATTCCTGAAAGTACACGAGGGAAGTCAGTCGTATTGGCTTTACACGAATTCCTTCAACCGAATGAGTTATTTCGAATTTATTTCGGATAAATACATCGGCGGTTTGGCTGAGTGGCACATGCAAGGTTTGATTCTGGATCGTATTCCTCTCATGAAGAAATTGAAGTGGCGTATGGTTGCAACGACCCGCATGACCTACGGCAGTATTTCGCCTCGTCACAACGCAGCAATGCTTATTCCGGATTTTACGCGACAATTCGGTCGAACGCCTTACGTTGAAGCTTCACTTGGGATTGAGAACATTTTCAAAGTTGGCCGTGTGGATGTCGTTTGGCGTTTGACACATCTTTACGAAGGAATCTCTCCGATTGGCATCCGTGCACGCTGGTCGCTTAACTTTTAATGCAAAAGTCAAAAGACTAGAGATAGATTAATCCACCTTTTGAACCTTATACTCTTTCAGGTTTATGCCAAGTAAACCTGTCAGATGAAAATCATAATTTTCCTTTCTTCCTTCTTTATCCTTTTAGGTTGCTCAGAAACCTCTGTCCCGACGAATCAGAAAATCCGGAAGAATGGTCTGCAATTCTCATTTGAAGCACATTACATGAGCAGAAATCGCAATTCTGTTGAAGTTGAGGTTGAACTAAAAAACATTAGTAAGGACACCATGTATTTTTATATTTCATCTTGTAACAGCTGGATTGGTGAAGCAGATCTTAGAACAGACAATCTCTGCGGTTTTGCAGATGCAATTTTCTGTCCTGACACCATTCCAATTATCAGTACAATTGCTCCACTCGAAACGAAAAAGTCAACCTTTTCATATGCATTGTGTGATGACGCGTGGATGAAAGTAATTCGGTTTCGGACGATCAAGTTCGGCCTTCGTTGCTATCCCGTGAAAAAGAACGCTGTTACAAATGAAAACTTACATGTCTACTTGAAAAATCGACAGTGCATCAAATTCAAACCCACGACAATTGAAATAATGAACTGATGATTCAGCTTTTGACTTTTTACTTTTGCTTTTTGACTTCTTAAAAATCTTACCTTCGTACCACGTGAAACTCTACACAGATCATATCAAGAAAACGTACAAAGGACGCAGTGTTGTTCAGGGCGTATCTATTGAGGTAAGTCAGGGCGAAATTGTTGGGCTTTTGGGACCGAACGGAGCTGGAAAAACCACTTCATTTTACATGATGGTTGGTTTGGTGAAACCGGATGAAGGTCAGGTTTTCCTTGATGACGAGGAAATCACGACTTATCCGATGTACCGCAGATCTCAATTGGGAATCGGATACCTGCCGCAGGAAGTTTCGGTATTCAGAAAGCTCACAGTTGAAGACAACATCATGGCGATTCTGGAGATGACAGATCTTACGAAACCACAGCGCAAGGAACGTCTGGAACAACTACTGGAAGAATTCTCGCTTACAAAGGTTCGCAAGAACCTGGGAAATCGTTTGTCCGGTGGAGAGAAACGCAGAACTGAGATTGCCCGGGCACTTGCAACTGACCCGAAATTCGTTTTGTTGGATGAGCCGTTTGCCGGGGTTGACCCGATTGCGGTTGAAGACATTCAGAGCATTGTTTCCGATCTGAAAAAGAAGAACATCGGGATTCTGATCACCGACCACAACGTACAGGAAACACTTTCCATTACCAATCGGGCTTACCTGCTTTTCGAAGGAAAAATTCTAAAATCAGGAACAGCTGAAGACCTCGCCAATGACGAAACGGTAAGAAAGGTTTACCTGGGACAGAACTTCGTTCTTCGCAAGTGACGAACTGCTAATGACGTGTGACGAGTGACAAGTTACTAGTGACGAATTACTAATAACACCATGCAACTCATCACTTTTAACTACCAATTCACAATTCGTAACTTACAACTCCTTAACTTATAACCCGTAACTTGTAACTTGTAACTTGTAACTCGTAACTTGTAACTCGTAACTCATAACTCAAACAGGATGAAATACACAGTCGAAACAACCATTAACGCGCCGATCGACGAAGTCATCAAGCGTTTTGACAATGCTGAAACGATGAAGGAATGGATGCCGGGATTGGTCAGCTTTGAACATTTAAGCGGAACTCCCGGTGAAGTTGGAGCCAAATCAAAATTGACCTACCAAATGGGAAAACGTACCATTGAGATGGTCGAAACGATTACCGAAAAGGATTTGCCGCGACGTTTTGCAGGAAATTATGTCGCTAAGGGAGTGTATAACGAAGTGGGAAACGGATTCGAAGCAATTGATGAAACTACAACGCGTCATGTCAGCGACCAGTATTTTCAATTCAAAGGTGGAATGAAGCTGATTGGATTTTTATTTCCGGGAGCGTTTAAGAAACAGAGTCAGAAGTACCTGGATGATTTCAAAAACTTCGTAGAAAGAGATTACAAGGCATAATCCGGCAAGTTTACCAACAAAAAAAAGTCTCTTGTGGGAGAGACTTTAGTTTTTTGATTTGCTTTACTTAGATGCTAAATCTGCATTTTCAGTTTGATCAACGCTTCCGTAAGCGTCGCAGTGCCCGCCTTTCGAAGACCCGCATGATGCTACAATAACTGTCAAAGTTACAAGTGCAGCGAAGGCAAAAAATCTCTTCATCTTCTTTGGTTTAAATAGTTCAACTCGTTGTTGTCAGTGATACAAATCTATTACTTTTAACGTTATCAGAAAATAATTATTATCCACAGTCTGCATTTGAAATTGTTGAAATACTGTTTTTTAGGGATGAAACGGCACTTTTTTTTATTAATCTGCGGACTTTTTTTTTCGTCAATTTCTCTTTTCGGACAGAAAACTGCCCAATTAAAGATCACCGATCTTCAGAAAGTGACCAAAAGAACTTCATTCACCTATTTTTCCGAAAACGAGCTCGAATCGAAAATCAATGAAATTCAATCCATTGCATATCGCAAAGGGTACATTACCTTTTCTGTTGACTCCATTACCGCGCCTGATTCAACTCATTCCATAGTATTCGGAAGCATTGGTCAATCCTATAAAACCATTGATCTTTATTTTACAGAGTCAAGTAAACAATCGCTTGCCCGGGTTGGTGTTATTATTCGCAAAAATCGATCGACGGAAATCGGCTCCACTCCACAAGCAGTGGGAACTTATCTAAGTGACTTGCTTGAGAAATTTGAAAGTAACGGTTATCCGTTTGCTTCGGTGCGCTTTGATTCGCTTTCGGTTAAAAACGAAAACCTGTCGGTAACGGCATTAATAGAGAGTGGTCCGCTGGTTATCTGGAAAGGTGTAGAAATCGTCAGTTTGAAGTCGAAATTTTCGGAACGATTCATTTCCAATTACTTCCACATTGAAAAAGGTGGCGTCTTCAACCAGCAGGAACTGGATCAACTTCCGCTTCGCATGAAACAATTGAGTTACGTTAAGGAAACGAAGCCTTCGGAATTATTGTTCACTACAGAAGGAGCTATTTTGTACCTCTATCTTGAATCAAAACCTGTTTCTTCTTTCAGTGGAACGGTAGGCTTACAACAAGACCCGGTCAAACTTAAAACTCAACTTACAGGTGATATTCGTCTGAAATTGCTCAACAGCTTCAAACGCGGCGAATTGATGGAGCTTTCCTGGCGCAGTATTCAACCCGGAAGCCCGCAACTGAAGACGTCCTTTAGTATGCCATATTTGTTCCAGACACCTTTCGGAATTGACGGTCAGTTTCAATTGTTCAAGCGCGATTCCACCTTCCTGGAGCTCAAAAGCGGACTCGGAGTGAACTATTTCCTTTCGTCCGGAAATCAATTAAAAGCTTTTTACCAACGCTATTCTTCAGACTTGCTGAAGAGCACGAATACAAACCCAAATCTGGGGAATACCGTTAGCAATCAGTACGGTTTGTCCGTTCAGCACCTTCAGCTCGATTACATCCCGAATCCACGCAAAGGAAGTAACTGGAGTATAACCGGAGCAGTTGGAACACGAAACTTAACCAAGGACACTGTTACTACGCATTCACTTATTTATTCCACAACAGTGAAAGGCGATCTGTACATTCCGTTGGGCAAGAAGTTTGTTTTTAAGACCGGTGGTTCTGTTGAATCGTTCTATACAGACAACATTCAGCAAAACGAATTGATCCGCTTTGGAGGAAATGGAAACCAACGTGGATTTCTGGAAGACGAATTACTGGCTTCAACACGAGCAACGGCAACGGCAGAAGTTCGCTTCCTTCTCGATCAGAACAGTGCCCTGTTCGCTTTCTTCGATCAAAGCTGGTACGAACGCAATACCTCCGGGTATCAAAACGATCATCCGTATGGCTTCGGCACCGGCCTTTCTTTTGGAACGAATCTGGGGATTTTCTCTATTTCCGTCGCTCTGGGCAAGCAGTTCGATAATCCGATCCTGCTTCGCGATTCGAAAGTACACGTGGGGTACATTGCTTATTTTTAAGCTTGCCTTGTCCTCGGTACGGAATGCTCTTCATGCATTTCGGGCACCGCTACTCGGACTGACGGCAAGGTTACTCCAATAAAAAATCCGCCTACCTTTCGATAAGCGGATTTTCCATCCAAATAAACCCAATTTATTATTTGATTGTAATCATTTTTTGAGACGTTGCTGTTCCGTTTGAAACGCTGATGAAGTAGTTTCCTGCCTTCAATTCGTTTACCGGAATTTCAATTGTCTGAAGACCGTTCAGGTTTGTGTGTTCTGTAGTCAGCACTGTACGTCCCTGAAGATCCGTTACTGCAAGCGTGTAGTCTGCATTATCTGCCTCAAACACTACATTGATCACAGAAGTCGCAGGATTCGGGAACACATTCATTTCAGCAACTGTTCCTTCTTCGATACCTGCAGCAGCTCCTGGTCCGATGAACTTACCGGAAGCTTCGTCACCGAAATCACCTCCGCTCACAAGAATGTTGTTGTTAGCATCTTTGACATTGAAGAATCCTTGTCCGTATCCGCTGTCCATTCCGTCACCGTATTCATCGAATACAGTCATCGTGTAACATTCACCGTTAACCAAAGTTGCGTTCACCACTGGTTGTGTAGTTGTTCCGTTAGAGCTCATGTTTGCGTATGGCCCACCCGACGCAATCGTAGTACCGCTGCTGTTTTTCAATTCCCATGTAGTTTCAGAACCATAGCGATCCGTAGTAATATTAATCGTTACGTTCGTTGTTGTTGAAGACGGAGCTGGACTGATCAATTGTGACAAGGTATTGTTCGAAGCGTCATCATCTGTTGAAGAGATCACGATCGTGTAAGTAGTCGGAGAAGAAGGATTTACGTTTCCTACAGTCACTTCCTCCGTTTCGTAAGTTGCAAGGTTTCCTGTCCAGTTTACCGTATTCAAAACAGTGGAACCTTGTTTCAACTGAATTGTAGCGGCAGTAAGTGCACTTGTTCCGGCATTTTGAAGAGTTACCGTTACATCAGTAGCAGAACAAATTGATGTTTCACCGGTGTAGTTTGCCAGAGCAGGGTTGTTCGATCCTGAAGCGGCAACACAGTTGTACGTTGTTTTTGCGGCGTAAAGATTGGTTGCATTTTGCTGTCCTACAAGATACACGGATCTTCCCGGACAAATCATATAAATGGTTGGGAAATAAGCAATCGAATAATCGCTGTTGAACGCATTCGCCTGAGTTGCAGAAGGGTCAATGATCGGATGCTCTACACCAGAAACCCAGTCCCCCTGAGTATTCCCTCCTGTTCCGTTCAAATCGTTTGAATTGGTTGAACCATCACCTTCAATAAACAATACGATTACATCGTTTGTCGTGTTCGCGTTCACACCCGCTTCTCCTGCAGGACCGTGAGCCGCCCACAATTGATCCAGTGCGTGAGAGTTATGGTAGTTCCAGCAAGGTCCACACCACGTTGCAGAAACATCAATGTATACCGTTTTACCTGCATTCAGGTAATCGTATAAATGATGCGATGTTCCGTTGATGTCAGTCAGTGTAAAATCAGGAGCTGTACTCCCGTTCGCCAATTGAGCCTGGGAAGAGAGTCCCGCACAAATAGCAACTAAGCTTAATAACGTTTTTTTCATATTCTGGTTTTTACAGTTGCTTCAAAACTATACCGATTTAGCAAACAACTCACTTTTCAATGAGACTTTAATCGACTGAATTCCAAGAAACTCTTGAAAGGGTGTATTTCCAATTTTTGAGTAGGCAATTGCCTGTAATATTGAAATCTTATTTGTTAAATATTGAACTTGCTAATCCGTTAGAACAGTTAAAAACGCACATTTATGCCATGGATATCACGCCTTCAATTGTTGAATCCTTAACACTTCATCAGGAGCACAGTATTGTTGTGGAATCGGGGATTCTTACTCCTGAATTGAAAATGGAGAATTGGTAAATGGAAAAGCATACGTCATAAGAATCGGGGGCATCTCCTGTGAACGAATTCGGGACCACTAGTTGTTATTTCAGAAAAACTGCCTTCTCCTTTCAATTTTCAACTTTCAATTCGCAATTGATCTCCATTCTCAATTTATTTCCTAACTTCAAGTAAATCATGAATACAACAGAAGAATCAGAACGTGCGATAGCCGAATTCGCAGAATGCTTTATTAACCAGACCGCACAACACGTGTTTCTCACCGGGAAAGCCGGAACAGGAAAAACCACTTTACTCAGAAAAATTGTTGAGCACACTCATAAACAAACAGTTATTGTCGCACCTACAGGTATTGCAGCACTGAATGCCGGTGGAGTCACCATCCATTCTTTTTTTCAATTGCCTTTCGGTGGCTTCATTCCCGAATTCATTCCGGAACCTGTTATTGCCGGAACCATCAAGCTGGAAACGAAGCAAACACTCAAACACCACTTTCGCTATAGCGGTCCACGAAAGAAGTTGCTTCAAACCGTTGAGTTGCTGATTATTGACGAAGTAAGTATGTTGCGGGCGGATTTACTGGACGCAATGGACTGGGCGCTTCGTCATGTGCGAAAAAACAATCGTTCCTTCGGAGGTGTTCAGGTGTTATTCATTGGTGATTTGCAACAGCTTCCACCAGTTGTAAAGCCTGAGGAATGGTCGATTTTGAGTCAGTATTACCGTGGAATTCATTTCTTCAACGCCACATGTCTCGAGGAAAATCAACCGATTTACCTGGAATTGGAGAAAATCTATCGTCAGGATGATGCGGTCTTCATTGACTTGTTGAACAACCTGCGAAATAACCGACTTTCCGAAGCGGATTTGCAGTTACTCGAGCGTTACGTACAACCTGACTTCGATGCGTTGAAACATCAGGGAGTGATCACTCTTTGTACACACAATGCGCAGGCCGACGGAATCAATCAGCAGGCGCTGAAAGCACTTGAAGGAAAATCATACCGCTATAAGGCTGAGATTAAAGACGATTTCCCGAAACATATCTTCCCGATTGACGAAGAACTGGAACTGAAGCCGGGTGCCCAAATCATGTTCATTAAGAATGATTTGTCGTACGACAAGAATTTCTACAACGGCAAAATGGGATTGGTTGAATCCCTTTCCGACGAAGAAATTGTGGTGTCGTTCCCTGACGAAAAACGCACCATTACTGTCGACAAATACGAATGGGAGAATATTCGTTACGAAGTAAATCCGGAGACCAATGAAATTGAGGAGAAAGTACTCGGAACCTTCGTCCACTACCCGATCAAACTAGCCTGGGCAATCACAGTTCACAAAAGTCAGGGACTGACCTTTGACAAAGCCGTATTGGACGTTGCCAATGTTTTCGCTCCCGGTCAGGCTTACGTTGCACTGTCGCGCTTGCGCAGTCTGAACGGTTTGGTTTTGCTACGTCCGATGCGTTTGAACGGTTTGCAGAACGACGAGTCGGTTCGACAATACAGTCAACTGAAAGCCGCATCTGAAGTGCTTCAGGAAGTGTTGAGTACCGGTACACTTTCGTACCTGTATCATCGCCTCATGGATCATTTCGACTGGTACGATTTTCATGTGCAATGGACCAACTTCAACCTGACTATGAAGATGCAGGGCGTGAAGTCTGAGAAAGGCAAAGACAAAGACTGGGTAGCGAAAGAGCAACAGGAAGTTGAACAAAAGTTCGAAGCAGCGAAGAAGTTTCAGCAACAGCTCACACGTGTTTTTTCGCAATCCGAAATTTCATTGGAATTCGTGCAACAGCGTGTGGAACAGGCATACGAATACTTCTATCCAATGCTCGACAATCAGGTGTACCTCTTGTTGAAGCGGATCGCTGAACTTTCGCGTGTAAAGCGTTCAAAACAGTACAAAGAAGAACTAGATGAATTGCTGGAAACCGCAGTTCGTCTGGTTCAGGAAATTAAAAAACTGAAAGTACTCACTGCTTCTATCATCGACGGCAGAACCTGGGACAAATCGATTTACAATCAGGATGAAATTCAACGCTACCTCATCGCGAAAAACGCAAAAATCAATCAGGAACTGCGCAATACCCGCAACGAACTGATTGAAGACGAAAGCGAATACGATGAATTAAAAGTTCCTGCAGCATTGCAGCATTTGATGCGAAACACTTCTGCAGATTCCCCAGCTCAGGCGGAAAAATCAAAATCGAAAAAAGAGAAGGCGCCAAAAGAGAAAAAAGCAACCACGCACGAGATTACGTATGCTATGTTTAAGGCTGGCATGACGATTGAAGCAATTGCCAGAGATCGCGTGCTTTCGATCACAACCGTTGAAGGACACTTTACACAGTTGATTCGTCAGGAGTTGATCGACATTAGCGAAATCATGGACAAAAAGCGCATCTCCGAAGTGGAAGATTATTTCGAGGATTACGATGGAGTTTCGCTTTCACCGCTGAAGGAAAAACTGGGCGATAAAGTGAGTTGGTCGGAATTGAAATGGGTGCATGCATCGAAGATGCTGTAGAGACTTGAGACCGAAGACTTAAAGTAGACTCAGTAAAACGAAAATAGATTTAGACATACTTACAACTACCAACTAAATCTGTAGAAATGAAACATAATTTTAAACGATTGGACATCTGGATATCATCGATGGAACTGGTAGAGAAAACATATCTGATCATTAAAGAAATTCCAAATGACGAACGATTTGGATTAAAGTCTCATATGTCACGAGCCGTGGTGTCAATACCATCGAACATTGCAGAAGGTTCGGGAAGAAATTCGAACAAAGGATCTGGTCACTTTCTATCGATTTCAATCGGCTCGATCTATGAATTGGAAACACAATTGCTTCTTTTGAGGCGACTATTTGATATCACTACAGAAAATCTCGTAGATCAGTGTCAACATTTACAACGAATGATGATCAGCTCTCGATCTAAATTAATTACAACACCGACCAACGTCTAATGTCTTAAGTCTTTGGTCTAATGTCTATAAAATGAAAAAAATAACCATAGGAATCAACGGTTTCGGTAGAATCGGTCGACTAGCCTGCCGCGTGGCGTTGGCGAATCCGAACGTAGAAGTTGTAGCTATCAACGATCTTGTTGACACAAAGTACATGGCATACCTGCTGAAGTATGATTCTTCGCATGGAACCTTTGGCGGAACAATTGAAACAACAGATAACGAACTGGTTGTGAACGGTCACCGCATTCGCGTACAGAACGAAAAAGATCCAACGAAACTGAATTGGCAGGGAGTAGACGTAGTTCTGGAGTGTACCGGATTGTTTCTCACCAACGAAGATGCACTTCATCACATCCAGGGAGGTGCCAGAAAAGTAGTGTTTTCTGCTCCGGCAAAAGACGACACACCAACGTTCGTTATGGGCGTGAATCATGATAAACTTACGCCGGACATGCACATCATTTCGAATGCTTCGTGTACTACGAATTGTCTTGCTCCGATTGCAAAAGTGCTCAACGACGAATTCGGAATCATCGAAGGACTGATGAGCACAGTTCATGCGGTTACGGCTACACAAAAATCCGTCGACGGACCAAGTTTGAAAGACTGGCGTGGCGGTCGCGGTGCGAGTCAGAATATCATTCCATCCTCTACCGGAGCAGCAAAAGCTGTGGGCTTGGTCATTCCCGAGTTGAAAGGCAAACTGACCGGAATGAGTTTCCGTGTTCCCGTTCCGGATGTTTCAGTGGTTGACCTTACCGTTCGCCTCGAAAAAGCATGTACTTACAACGATATTAAACGGGTTATGAAAGCAGCTTCTGAAGGATCTCTAAAGGGGATTCTCGGCTATACCGAAGAAGAAGTTGTTTCACAGGATTTCCTGAACGATCCGCGTACGGCCATTTTCGACGCCGGCGCAGGAATTGCGCTCAACGAGCATTTCGTAAAAGTGGTTGCCTGGTACGACAACGAATGGGGTTATTCCAATAAGCTTGTTGATCTGGCTGTTTTGATTGGGAAGATGGGATAATCTGTCGATCAACTTTAAAAAGTCGTCTTCCTTGAATACCATGCTACAGTGTTTTCTCCTACTTTTTTCATTGCCAAAAAAGTAGGAAAACAAAAAACGGGACCACAAAAGTCCCGTTTTATAACCATTCTCATACTATTAGGTTAGGTTGAATTTCGTTACGAATCAGATTATTAGTGCACCGAATAATACATTACGGTTGCGATGACGTAAAGAACAAAAACGAGCGAAATAACATGCTTCTGATTCATACTGCTTTGTTTTTTTGTCAATGAATAGTGATAGTGTAAAGGTACCTTCAGGAAAAGGCAAAAACAATACGGAAAACCACAGAAATTCGCATGATTTTCATTGCGGGATTCCGCAAGGGGAATTGCGGTAAATACGGAAAATGATGTGTTTCAGCAAAATAACCAGCTGGAAATCACTCATCTTTTCACGCGTTTTTTAGTTTCGCTGAAACTTACACTGCAACGATGAAAACACTCTTCGCCTTAGCTCTACTTGCTATGCTCAACACCGCGGAACGAACAGTTTACCTCTGCGACTCAAAAACGATCACTTCTTATCATTTGAATAAAGAATGTCGTGGTTTGAACGCCTGTACTCATGGAATTAAACCGGTTTCGGAGACAGACGCAAAAGGCATGGGACTGAAGTTGTGCGGTTGGGAGGATTGATTACTTCCCAATTTGTTCTCCTTTACATTTATCAAGATCGTTTTCCAATTCCATATTGGTGGTGTTTAGTTGATCAATTTGCAGAATATAACCCCGCATGATTTCTCGTAGTGTTTCGTTTTCCTTTCTTAACTTCTCAATCAATTCAATATTCGCTTGAGAATTGGTCTGCACTTGTGAAAGCAGTTCAGCAAGTTGTGTAATTTGTTCGTTTTGTGTTTTCAGTATCGCCTCCTGCTCTGCGATCTGTTGTTCCAGACGTTCAATTGTTTTTTCTTGTTTACGACCCGATTGTCCGTAGGCATTTGTTGAAAGTAAAATAAGGGAGACCAAGATGATTTTCATGTTGCTGATTTTTAACCAAAACTAGGAAACAAATCAATTTACTTTAACCACAAACCACGAATTCGTTGATTGACTCCACTAACACTTCGCAAATGTGAGCTTATGATCAATACGATTCTTATCTTCGTCAAAACCAACTTTATGAACCGAACTCTCCTTATCCTTTTCTGCCTGATCTCTCATGCTATTCTTTTCGGGCAATCCATTCATCTTTCCGGAACGATTGCGCATGCTCCGGGTGATTACGTTTACCTCGTTCAATCGGGGAACGATGGCTGGATTTACATCGATTCAACCAAAATCAACGCTTCCGGACAGTTTACGTTTCCAAAACTGACAAACATTCCTTCGGACGTAAGACTCTATGATGGCGATCAGTCTGCAATGCTCTTCCTGTTGCCCGGAGATAGTATTGTGGTGCATGTTGACGAACGATTTTACGATGAAACCCTACAATTTTCGGGAAAAGGTGCAGAACGAAACAATGCAATCGGAAAACTGGTTATCATCGAAGAAACTATCGGTAACCAATTGATCAGCGCTTCTTTTCAACCGGATTCGATTCTCGTCCTGAAACAATTCAACGATGCGTACGACAATTACCTGGAGTTGATTCCGGCTTATGCTGTTCAGTTTCCGGAGTTGAAGGAATACCTCGAAAATACGTCAGCAAAGGCCATTCAGTTTCGAGAAATGTACATGCAATCCTACCGTCAGCAATACGCAGCAAATAAACCGGTTATCGCCCTGGCAGGAACTCAGGCACCGAATTTCAAAGCGGTCGATATGCAGGGGAAAACGGTTCGACTCTCCGACTACAAAGGAAAAATCACCGTTCTGGATTTCTGGGCGTTCTGGTGCGGACCGTGCAGAGCAGAATTCCCGGATGCCCACAAACTGGAGGAAGAGTACGGAAAGGACATCAACTTTGTGAACGTTCACGTGTTTGGGGATGCAGAGCAATGGAAAAAAGCCTGCGAAGAAGAACACCTGACACATAGTCTTTATATCGATAAAGAAAACATGAAACAATTGGAATTGTACGGCCTTTATTTCATTCCTCGTTTCATCGTACTCGACGCCGATCACAAAGTCATTTCTGCATACGCACCGCATCCGTCAAGCGGTTTGCTTCCGGAATACTGGAAAGCAATTGTTCCAAAACACTAATTGTACATTATCTTCGCAAAAAATCAACGGATGAAATTATTGAGCCTTATCGCCTTTTGCTTGTTATCGTTTTCTGGTGTTCTCGCGAAATCCTACTCACTCACAGTTAAGGTAATGGCACTGGACACCTATTCTCCGCTCGAAGGAGCAAAGGTGGTTTTTGCAGATAAGCGCGGACACGAACTGTTCAAAACTGTCACCGACAAAAATGGTAAGGCGACTTATTCCAACTGCAAAAAATCTAAGCTACTTATCATTGTAACTGATGCAAAAAACTCCTATCAGGTCAATACTACCGAATACAACATGAAATTCAAAGGAATTGAAGAACAACGATTGTTTCTCCGTCCACCTGTGGAAAAAGAACGTTCATTCATTGCATTGAAAACAACCAAAATTACCATTGATTCAACAGTGCTTAAAGAAGCGGAAAACTGTTTCGATTCGTTGGCTCATCCGGCTGAATTTCCAGGTGGATTAACGGCATTAGCTGCATTTCTTACGGATAACATACAATATCCTGAAGAAGCTCTGATCATGGGGATTAGAGGAAAATGTTACGTGAAGTTCGTCATTGATGCCGAAGGAAACGTAAATAGCGTTAGTCTTATGAAAGGAGTTGCGGATTGTCCTGAATGTGATGAGGAGGCAATACGCGTCCTCTGTTACATGCCAAAGTGGACACCCGGATCCTGCAACGGAAAAAACTACGCGACCTATTACAATTTACCCATCAAGTTCGCTACTCGTTAAACCAATTCTTTTTACGATATGAAATTCATTCTCACTTCTTTCCTACTCCTTTTCTCAACTGTCCTTTACGCACAAGACCCACCGGAGAAGTATCAAAAAATCTGGGATGCTTTTACCGATTTTGAATACGATCAGGTTCAAAAGCTTGCAGATAAAGCATTAAAAAAGAACCCCAAGGATCCGTGGTTGTATTGGATCAAAGGAATGGCTCAGGTTCCGGGAATCGAAAATACGGAAGAAGAAGAAATCAGATGCTACTCAAAAGCACTGGAATTGGATTCTTCTTTTGTTGCGGCATATTCACGTCTGGCATACAGTATGGAATATTCCGAAAATCCGGATCTTGTGAAGATCGAATACCTGTACACAAAATCACTTGCTCTCGATTCAACCGACATGCATGTTCGGGTCGATCGCTCAGATTTTTACTTAAAACAAAAGAGATACGATGATGCCATTGCAGATGCAAAAAAGGCAAAACAAATGGGAGCCGAAGGCTATCCGCTGTGGCTTGCGAATAAAATCATCATCACTGCATTACACGAACAACACAAAACCGCTGATCTCAATGCATTTCTGGGAGTGGTTGATCCTAATGATGGTGGAGGCCCGGATGACCCGGATTACCAATATTTGCTCGCAACGATCTATGAATCGTTTGGAGATAAGCAAAAAGCCTGCGCGGCATACAGACGGGCATTGTCGGAACAAGAATTCTACGATAGCATGGTAGAAGAAGGCGAAACACCACAACACCAGGAATGGTACAAGACTGCTCAGGAAAAAGTCAAAAAGTGTAAATAGTCATCTGAAACTTATCCAATGAAAATCCTTCTTACTTCTTTCCTACTCCTTTTCTCAACTGCCCTTTACGCTCAAGATCCACCCGAGAAATACCAAAAGGTTTGGATGGAACTGAACGAAGGTGATTCTGAAAAAGCAGGAAAAGAACTCGAAAAAATCATTAAGAAAAAGCCAAATGATCCATGGCCGTATTGGATGCTGGGAAATTCTCTACTATTTGGCCCGGAGAACGAAATCGCAATTGGTCATTTAGAAACAGCCATCGCGATTGATTCAACCTTTGCTCCTGCATATTACAATCTGGCAGTAGCCTTAGACGCTAGCGATTCTCTGAATCTTATCCGTATCGAACACTATTACACTAAGGCGATCCAATACAGCCCGAAAACCGATCATTACTATGCAGCCCGAGCTGAATTCTACCTTAGTCAAATGCAATATGATGCTGCATTATTGGATGCGATGAAAGCAAAAGAGGTTAATCCGGAATCGGATAATGCCTCCATTTGGTTCGCAAATAAGGTGATCATCGAAGTCTTTCACGATCAAAATCAAATGGACAAGCTAAAATCGTTTTTAGCGCTGAACGACCCGAACAAAGGTGCTGGACCAGAGGATCCGGATTATCAATATTTACTTGCCACCATTTACGAATCCTTAGGGGATCAGGCAAAAGCTTGTAAAGCTTACAAACAAGCACTATCGGAACAAGCATTTTATGATGAAATGTTTGCCGAAATGTCCGAAGATTCCCGTCCACCTCAACCAGAATGGCTCTCCAAGGCGAAAGAGAAAGTCAAAAAGTGTAAGTAATTGATTTCACTTTGTACGGGTCGCCGAGGCGGACAAATCTGCGTGAGGTTATTCGTGCCGCATTACCACATCATTACCCCAACTTTATCTTTTTTAGCACGTTGAGGTGAATCCGCGCACCGTGAAAACTCTCGGGTCAAGTTTTTGTTTTCTCCCCGGCAGCAGAATCAAAATATACCTAGATTTGACCGAAATCATTATTCACCGCTCGCTGTAATGGTTCCCCTTCAGCGACACAACAATTTTTACCAAATGAGTAAGTATTTATTTAAAGACGATCCCGCGTTCCTGGGACGAGATCTGTCGAACCTCGACGCTGACAAGGCTGCTGTTCGCGCGTTGGTTCAGGCTGCAGTAAACGTGGAATTGTTTACTATCCCCTTGTACATGACTTCGTTATATTCGGTTCACGGAATGCATCAAATCAATGGAGCCGGCAACAATTTTTATCAGGGTCGATTGTGGCCCGGTTTGACAACCACTCGCAGAACCGATAAACCGTTGACCACCAATCAGGATGTCTTCAATAAGGTATTCGGTGTGTTTATCGCGGAAATGCTTCACCTGCAGTTGGCTTCCAATATTGCAACGGCTGTGGGATGTAGTCCGACTTACACCAGCCCGATGCTTCAAAACCCAGATCACAGCTGGAATTGCTACGGCGACGATAAAACGGTCATTCCACACGTTATTGATCTTAAAGACATGAAAACAGACAGCCAGTTCCACAACGTGAAAGTGAAGCTGGATTCCATGAATTCCGAACAGGTGAAACTTTTCCTTGCTATCGAGGAAACGGAAAGCAACGCCGAGGAAAATGTAGATCCGGAAGTTTGGAAAAAGAAATACATGCCACCGTTCCCATTTGAAAACTGGACTGCTTCAAGCACTGAAGTTGACCTGCCAATGTTCGGGACAATCAGCACCATGTACATGTGGCTGTGGCGCTATCTGTCGATTTCCTACTCCGACAACCAAACACTTTGGTCTAAGATGTACGATGCAGACAGCATTCAACAGGATATTTTCAACAGCGGACCAAGTTCATATCCACAATATCCGCGAATGAGTGTGAAGGTGGATAAAACTTCCAACAAAGCACCGGAACTTCAGGTGCTGGATATGATCAACGGGATTACTGATCAGGGCGAAGGTGCAGGTGTGGTGAAAGACATTTACCAGCGACTTCACCTTACGATGCTGAAAAGCGTTGAAGGCCAATACCAGCCAAACGAAGAAAACGTAGCAAAAGACTACCCAAGTTACTCCGACACAGGAACGAAACTCGATACTTCCGCTGACGCAACGGCTCGCGGTGGAAAGAACGGTTCCATGGATCACTTCGAGATTTTCAGCGCAGTTCAGGAATTGATTAAAAAAGCGGACTTCCTCACATGGGACACCTGGCACAAGACAAACAAATCGTGGAAGCCGGAAGATTTGATCAAAAATCAGGCGGACTACGAGGAAAACCTCAGGAATTACCCGCAATTGCCCCGAGCAGAGCAAATTTCCACTGCCATGAACAACCTTACTCCGTCTGATAATCCAACGGTTTGGAACGCGAACTTTGAGCTATTCAGCCAGATTGCAACAGGTTCTATTGCAGGAATGACAACTGTTTTGAACGATTACTGGAATGTTGCCGGAACAAACTTCCCTATGCCTGCAATGGGCGGAACCGGTGACCGTATGTCGATTTGCTGGGCGCTGTTCGGTAAAGCTCCGAATCTTGCCATTGCGCCTCCTGCAAAACAAGCCAACGTTTTGTATCACGCATGTCAGGGAATGGCTCTTGATCCGAACACACCGGTTCAAACCTGGGGTTGCGCTTCGCCATCCATTTACCATACGTGTATTGGTTCTAACGAATGTCGCACGGAAGGTGGATGTGGTTTCGTACAATCTACTCAGGGCGGCGGATCCTGTGGTGGTTCAGGATGCGGGAGCAAAGCTTTGCGTGCAGCAGCACCTGCAACACCAACTACAAAAGACACAACAACTTACGGTGCTCCGGCAGACAATAAGTGTCGTGCATTTGGTGGTTGTGCTGTTCCGATTTCTGCTTCGCAGATGTATCCGGATCCAAAAGGCCCAATGCAATTCTACGATTTCGATAAGAAGGATGGTGAATGGACAAGTGTTCCGATTGAAGAATATACGTACACCAAAGGACAATTGGTTCACGATGTCGCCTGGGATGCGTATACAGCGGTTTTGAAAAACAGAAAAGAACCTGTTCCTCCGAAACCGGAACCGAATGACATTCGTTTGGCGTTTCCGCCGTCGACTTAGATTTTTTTCTCCCACGGACGTGCACGGAAGATGTGATGATGCATAAAACTGATGTTCTATGTTAGAGAGAAATCAATCATCCAATTAATATTCATTCCGTGATCCTCTGTGTTCCTCCGTGGGAGACTTTAAACAATACTGTATGCCTGAAAAAACTTCATCCTCACGATTGGGATTTCCGCACCTTGGCCTTGGCGTTGGCCTTCGAAGCCAGCATTACGATTACCTGCTTCAAAACGAACCGGGAGTAGACTGGTTTGAAATCATCACGGAGAATTACATGGATAACTTCGGGTTGGGGCGCCACGTTCTGGAGCACATCCGGAAACAAAAACCAGTGGTGATGCATGGCGTTTCCATGTCGATTGGAAGTACGGATCCTATCAACATGACCTACCTGCAAAAACTTCAGGAACTCGCAGATTTCGTTCAACCGGAATGGATTTCGGACCACTTGTGCTGGACAGGCGTTGCGCATACGAACACCCACGATTTGCTCCCGCTTCCGTTGACGGAAGAAAGTCTGAATCATGTCGCAGATCGCGTATTACAGGTGCAGGACATTTTGAAACGTCCTCTGATTCTGGAAAACCCATCTACCTATCTGGAGTTTAAACATTCTACCATTCCCGAATGGGAATTTCTTTCGGAATTGACGAAACGCACCGATTGCGGATTATTACTCGACGTCAACAATGTATTTGTTTCCGCTACGAATCACGGGTTCGATGCTGAAACGTATGTTCGAAGCGTTCCCGCTGACCGCATTGTTCAGGTTCATCTGGCGGGTCCGACGGATTGCGGTTTTTACCTCGTCGACACACACGACAACCCGGTTCCTGCTCAGGTTTGGGAATTGTATAAAATCGTTCATGAACTCACCGGAGGTGTTTCGACTTTGCTCGAATGGGATGCAAACATTCCCGACTTCCCGGATTTGGTCAGGGAACTGGAATTAGCGAAAAGTGTCATTCACGGGATTATTCCGGATACTCCGCTGTTTTCATCCAAACGCGATACGGTTTCCAATCCTGTTGCTCATCAATTGACCAAAGAATTCAGCTAACATGGACATTTCGCAGGTACAACACTGGTTCAAAACGGTCATCGTTGGTCAGGGCCATCTTCCTGAAAAAGTGGCTCGTGCGGAACACCAATACGGAATCTTCGCAAACGAACTGATCAAAGGAGACGAACGCATTTCGATAGAAACCCGCATGGGGATCTACACAACTGGTTATATGTTGCGTTTGCTGGAATGCATGCAAGCAGATTTGCCTTCGCTGTATGCGTTTTGGGGGGAAGAATTGTTCGATTTATTTGGTCGCTCTTACCTTTTACAGCATCCATCGAGTTCCCATTCGTTGTACGAACTTACGGAGGGCTACGCCGAATTTCTGGACCGTACAAAACCACCTGCTGAACGCATTGATCCGGAGAATGTCATTCAATACGATCTTCCGGCGGAATTGGTTCGCATGGAACGCGCACGACTTGCGGCCATCTTAGGCAAAGGAACCGAAGGGCAGGTTGTTACACCATCTCTCGGTTTTTTCTCATTCTTTTCAGGCGAAGAAACCATACTGAAAGCGCATCCGGCCTTGCAACTGGTTCGTCAGAAAATGCCATTGGTAGAGTTTTACAGACAACTGATGCAACAGGAGGATACGGTGATTCCGGGCTATGAAACGAGTTACCTTGCCGTAACAAGAGTCAATTTCAGAATTCAGTTTTACCAAATCAACGAATGGCAATTTCATTTGCTGGAAGGACTAAAAAACTCCGAAACTTTCGTAAACCTTCAGGATACAATTCATTACGTCAGTGAAAAAACGAACCTGGATAAAGCGCAGCTACTAAGCGATGTGTGTATGTGGTTGCCCAATGCCATTTCGATGGGACTTTTGGAGGAGTGATTGCCGTGTTCTCAATATAGCGTAAGCGTTGCATTTCGGGAACAAGGGGAGTTATTTGATCGCAAACGCCCGTTCTATGTCTTCCAGTGTTGCCGGTGCTTTAGGCGCTACCTGGATCAGTTTATTTCCGACAACCGTTTCCTTCACAGACAAGAGGATTTCATCGTTTTCCTTTTTCATAGCAACTATTTTGATCGGTTCTCCCTTCGGAAGGTTTTCAAAATATGTTCCACCGGATTGAATCAGATGTCCCATTTGTGATTTTACTTTAGTAAACACTACATACACTTCAGTGTTTTCTTCACCGGAAACGCGTAAAGCAACACGTTCCCTGTCGTCTCTGGAAAAGCGGTCGCAATTGATCCAACCCAACTGACTCACTTCCATGATATAATACTTCAGGTCAGCATCCGGAACCTTTCCCAATTTGGTTGCTCTGCCTTCGCCATTTTGCTTTTTCAATTCACTCGCAAAACTGCTGTTTTCGTTCACTTGTTTTCCATTCAGGTAAATCGCGTATTTTACTTTGGAACGCTTACCGTGCATATTGAGTTGCGGAGCTTTGCGGAAGAACATGTACAATTGATCCAACGTCGGTTGATCCACCAAATGCGTTGATGTTACAGACTCAACCGTACCGCGTTCGGTAAGAGTTACGCTCACTTTCATTGTAAACTCCTTCTCTGCCATTGATAATGGCGACATGCGTCTGTCCCAGACCTGTTTCGCCATCCATTCGTCCAGTGTCCCAACAGAATCCTTAAAATCCCAGACGATCTTCTCATCTCCTTCATCGGTTTTAGGACGAGCCATGCTCATTTGAAAACGTTTCGTCACCATCGGTCCGGATCGCGACAAATCGTTCCATTTCATTTGAAGGTCAGACACTCCTGTTAGTTGTTCACCGGGAACTGCAACCGGATCAATTTTCCAATCCATCCCTCCTTCCGAATTCTCCTCACCAAGAAACGATCGCATTCCGGGTTTGTCGGTTCCGTTTTTCGGGAAGCACACTGTCATTGGCTGCATGGGTGCATTGGTCAACGTATCTCCATCCTGAAGAGCAATAACACGAATCATTCCGCCACTTTCCAGCAATTCATCGGAAGTTGTTGTTGTATTGAGCTGATGCGCAAAGAACGAAACATTGTTATAGCACTCGATTAACTGGATGCGTACTTTTCCAGTTACGATTTCTCCATTTGAGCGCAAGAGCCCTTCTTTCGGAACGTAAATTCGGGTTCCCTGTTTACCAACAATTTCAATTTCTTCATCTGCACTGACTTCAAAACCTTCTTCTTTGGAAACAAACTCTTTCCGAAGCTCTTCCAAATCCCTAAACTGTCCACGCACTTCTCTCCGTTTTACTCTACTGTTTGAATTTCCGGAAGTAGCAAACTGATTTTCTGTTTCGATCAATTTTGCTATCGAACCCGGATCAGAACTATCGATCGTAGTTTGGCTCATCTCTCCAGATTCATGAGAATCTTTTTTTGCGGGTTGATCCACCGCAGTTAGCACATGTTTTCTGTTCTGAAAACGATTCGTGGATCGATCGTTTCCTTCAGAACAGGACGAAATAAGTAAGCCGATTAAAAAGGTAAGAGTAAGGTGTTTCATCGTTGAGGTTTCATTCGTTTAACCGGAGTGACAGAATACTCGAAAGGTAAACAGTTTCCACGCACAAATAAACTCCATTTACTTGTTCATAGTTGATTTTCTATCAATGTTTAGGAATCGTTAACAAGTCAAGCCCATGTTCTCGATACAGCGTAAGCGTTGTATTTCGATTCCACTACTCGAACTGAATACGGGGAACGTTTCACTGCTCAATTCTCTCGTACATCAGGATCGCGCCAAGACTTCTTTGCTCAATGCGGTTCAGTTGAACGATAGCTTCTTCCAGTGTATTCATGAAGAAATCAAAACCTCCATTCTCGAAAGGTTGATCCTGTAATCTCTCCATTACTCCACCTGACACGATCAGATTTACCATGGATGCAGCATCCTCAATCGTTGGTAACGGGTAGTACATTTCGGTTGTGAGTAGTCCGAGAAACTTATTCAGTTCAGGAAGTTGATCGTTAATTTCCCGCTGAAAACGGCGAATATCGGTAACATCAACTTCATTCATTTGCCGAAGTCTGTTGAAACGATCGATGCAATACTGTTTCAACTGTACGGCTCCTTTCAAAGTATCAACAATCCGCTGATGTTGTCCCAAGCGCCCGAGAAAAACCTCTATATGATCAGACTGACGTGCACATGCACCGAGATAAATACACAATTTGCTGTCCCATTCTTTGAATTCGGTTTCAAAGCATTTTTCACGTTTTTCCGCCAGTTTTCCGTATGCATCGCCAATGTTCTTTTTTGTAAACGTAACTCCGTCCACTACAAGATTATTCACTTTTGCGGTTCCATGGAAAATATGTTGAGCATGTTCCATTTGTGATTCGATAGCGCGAACAACTTCCATCAACGGTTTCAGTTCAAGTCTGAGATTAGCAAACGTATCTTCTTCAATCCTTACCTCATTTGATTTGTCACGAACTACCAATAATTCAGGAATCAGGAAGTAACGCTGTGCGAAGGTATTTTCATAACTTTCCAGCAGCTCGTTTACTCCCTGCTCGTCGCGAACAAATTGCTCAAAAGCCTGTTCATCAATTGCTTTTGGCAACTCAGTGCCCCAATACTGTTTGTAAACAAGTGCCGTAAGTTGTTCCTGCCATTTTAGGCTGTTAACCAGTATTTCAGACGCCGGAGTTCTATCAATTTCACAATCGATGAATGGAGTTTTTGCTCCTGCTTCACGTTGATCATGGGGCGGGTGACTATCGTACAGGTGTCCTTTAAACACTGCGGAAGTTGTGAAGTAGCGCTTTCCACCTCTGCTGTCATCCTCGAGTTCATCTTCCCGCTCGCGCATCAGCGGTAGATTCTTTTCGCAATCAAGTGCAAGGTATTGAAACAAATTACCTGTAAATGAACCTTTCGAACGTGCGTGATAAGCATTGTGAAGCCATTTGTTCCAACTATCGTTCACAGGATCAAGTTTCCACAAACCGGATACAATCGGAATACTTCCGGTAGTTGAAACAGCAAATTTATCCGCATTGAATTCCATTTCACGGGAAAGCGAACTTTGGAGCAGGTTTAGTAAGAAGTAAAACCCCCTGAGCATCAAACGAATCAAGTATACGATACCCCAAAGGATCCAACCGAAAACAGCAATACGAATATCGGACTGGCGCCATTGAATCATTAGCCTATCCCAGGAATCGTTGGAATAAATCATTCCTGAAATGATGGTGTTGGATGTTCCCACGTAACTACCGATTCTCATGCTTCGCTGTGCAAAATGCCCGAATTCATGACTCATAACCGCCTTAAATTCGGAAGTGTTCAATCCGTACATCAATGGTAACCCAATGGTCAATTCTTTTCCCACCGGCACAACAAGACTCAAAATACTGTTCGTATAGCGCACATAAGCATTGACATCCGGATCGAGGTAAATCTTTTTTGGTTTGGGAGCGCCCGTCTCGTCGCAAATTCCAAGTATGAATTTCCACAACTCAGGCTCGTCTTTCTGACTTACTTCGATTCTATTTTCCGGAGTATGATTTCTCATTTTCCAGAGGAACTTCAGGACAAACACAACAAGCATTACCGCTCCGGCTATGCAACCCAGCTTAAGGATAATTGTAAACTTATTGATCGTGAGCATCGGATAAGTTAATGCGATGTAAAACACATAAAACGATCCTGCGATCATTGAAAAGAAAAGCACGAAAAATAATAGGATGGAAAAAATTGCAAGCGTCGCTTTTACTTTATAGCCAGTTGTACTTGCTGTAAATCCGGGTGGTAAGTTCTGAGGAGATTTCATTCTGGTTGTTCTAAATCAGAACGAATATACAAATTGTCCTTATTCCTGATTCAACAACTAACCCTTTCCACTCACCATTTACTGCGTAACCCGTACCTGGTAACTCGTAACTTGTCGCTCGTAACTCATAACTTGTCACTATCTTCATCCGCAAAATCGATTTAGATGACCCTGCGCTACACGTTTCTTTTACTCACATTCCTGCATTTCAGTGCGTATTCTCAAACAGATAGTTCACGCTTGCAATGGTTCAACGATGCCAAACTGGGAATCTTTATTCACTGGGGAATGTATGCTGTTGACGGAACTTCAGAAAGCTGGGCTTTTCACAACCGAGCGGTTCCATACGCAGATTATATGCGTCAGAAAAACCGATTCACAGCGAAAAATTACGATCCTGAAGCCTGGGCGAAACTCATTAAAGAAAGTGGCGCACGATATGCCGTTCTAACGACACAACACCACGACGGTCTGGCGCTGTGGGATACCAAACAACTGACTCCAACACCAGATAAAACAATTTGGAGCAAAGCATTTCCGGACGTTCCTTTTCCGAAAGGAAAAACAGATTTATGGAATACTAAAGTTCCGCTTAGCACAGTGTACCAAACGCCGGCAAAACGCGATGTAATAACACCATTTGTTGCAGCTCTTGAAAAGGAAAACATTCGTTTCGGTGCATATTATTCTTTATTGAATTGGTCGCACAACAACTACCCTACATTCCTCAAAGATTACAACCGTTACGACATTGCTCAAAACCCGCAACGCTGGGCAGAGTTTTTGAAGTACATGCACGCTCAGATCACTGAAATCAATTCCCAATTCAAGCCGGATTTGTACTGGTTTGATGGCGATTGGGAGCGCTCCGAAGAAGAATGGAATGCTGCGAAAATCGATTCGATTATTCATACGTCGAATCCGGATGCGATTCTGAACGGGCGTCTGAAATCGTACGGTGATTACTCGACTCCGGAACAAAACCAACCGGTAATTCACCCGGAAAAGTCGAGCTGGGAATTGTGCCTGACTTCCAACGACAACTGGGGCTACAGACCAAAAGACCAGAATTGGAAAACGACAAACGAAGTCCTGCAAATCTTTACCGAGTGTCTGAACATGGGCGGAAACCTGTTGCTGGACATCGGTCCGAAAGAGGACGGAACTATTCCCGAACAACAAGTGAAATTATTGAAGGAAATTGGTCGCTGGACGAGCAAACACAGTGAGGCAATCTTCGGAAGCATTGCCGGTTTACCATACGGTCACTATGCTGGAAATTCGACCCTAAGCAAGGACAGTACAACACTCTACCTGTTCGTCAATCAGGTTCATTCCGAAGGAAAACCGTCGGGTATTTCAGTGAACCTGCAGGTAAAAGGATTGAAAAATCAGATCACAAAAGCCGAAGTTTTGGGAACGGGAACAACACTTACTCCGAAGATTGTCGGGAAAATATCCTGGAGCTACGTTCCCGGAACGGTATTTTTAGACATTCCCGCCACAAGCTTAGACGAAGAAATTACGGTAATTAAACTGACATTGGATAAACCGCTGGATTTATACCGGGGGCAAGGTGGCTTTCACTAAGGAAGTTCAAGTTTTAAACTTTTAGGCCCCTTGAGCTTTTGAACGTTGAACCCATTTAAACTTTTGAACCATTGAACATGAAACTTTTCATCACTTTTCTCTTTTCTCTTTCCGTTTTCCTCTCATACTCTCAGGAGCACGATCAGCATTATTTCCCGCCAACGGATTCTCTGGTTGTTCACAAACTTGATCAATGGCAGGACTTCAAGTTCGGTTTGTTGATGCATTGGGGACCCTATTCTCAATGGAGTGTGGTTGAAAGCTGGAGCATTTGTCCGGAAGACGAGGATTGGTGCCGCCGACGTGGACCACACGCCAACAACTATTTCGAATATGTTCAGGCATACGAAGACCTGCAACTCACCTTTAATCCGACGAAATTCAATCCGGAAAAATGGGCATATGCCGCAAAAGCCGCAGGTATGAAATACGTGGTTTTTACCACCAAACACCACGACGGCTTCTGTATGTTCGACTCAAAATACACAAACTATTCCATCACCGACTCTTTGTGTCCGTTTTCAAAAAACGACCGCGCGAACATCACCAAAGAAGTCTTTGAAGCTTTCCGAAAACAAGGAATCTGGACAGGAGCATACTTCTCCAAGCCAGACTGGCACAACCACGATTACTGGGATCCCACATTTCCTCCATACGATAGAAATCCGAATTACGATCCGGCAAAAAAGCCTGAAAAGTGGAACAACTTCGTAGCATTTACACAGAATCAAATTCTTGAATTGCTCACTGATTATGGAAAAGTGGATTTGCTCTGGCTCGACGGTGGTTGGGTTCAGCCGTACACGGAAACGTCCCCAAAATGGGGATACAAACCGATGAATCAGGATATCGGGATGGACAGTCTGGTCGCAAAAGCCAGAAAACTGCAACCCGGACTGATTGTGGTTGACCGGGCTGTTGAAGGTCCGAATCAAAATTACCTGACACCTGAACAAAAGATTCCCTCGGAGCCTCTTCCTTACCCTTGGGAAAGCTGTATGACTATGGGTGACAGCTGGAGCTATGTTCCGAACGACAACTACAAATCGGCGAATGAACTCATCGCAAATCTTTGTCTGATTGTTTCACGAGGTGGAAATTTCCTTTTGAACATTGCTCCAAATGCTGAAGGAGTCTGGGATCAGGTTGCCTTCGACCGACTCAAAGCAATCGGACACTGGATGGACTTCAATTCAGAAGCTATCTACGGTTCTTCCCCCATTGCACCATACGAACAAACTACCGAAAATGGAAAATGGGTCTTCACGACCAATGATATGGGTGAAATCTTCGCGATTTTTCTACCGAAAGACGGCAAATCGAAAACAGCCACCCTTGACTTAAGCGTATTTCCGGAATACCGTGTCCGTACGGCAACACTTCTGAAAGATAAGTCCATAATGAAAGTAAAAGGGCGTTATGCTACCTTGAAACTTCAGGGCGACGAGATTTTGGTTTGGAGGTTGAAAGGGTAACCTTCCCGTCAGTTCGAGTGATCCCGATAGAAACGACGGGGATCGTCGGGACGGTATCGAGAACGACGGGGCCAGCTTTTTTAACACACACATTCCAGCAATATGTCGTACCTTTGTACCAACAATTACAAGACGTCTTGTATTTGGAGAAATCTCGCTTCCGGTTTTTCGGTACTCCTCTAAGTAATTTTTCTTCTATTTATCGGCTCTGTTATTGATTATCAAAAATTTAAAATGCGTTAATGGAGACATTCGGCAAGAAGGAAAAAGAAAAAAACAAAAAGAAGAAAAGCCAGGAAAAGGCTTTGAAAAAACAAGAACGTAAAGCAAACTCCAAAGGCGGAGGATTGGAAAACATGCTTGCATACGTAGATGAATTCGGGAACATTGTTGATGCTCCGGTTGATCCGTCAAAACGTGGAGAGATTGATGCTGAATCAATCGAAATCGGCGTAGGTAAGCGTGAGGAAGAAGAAGTTGACGTTCGCAGAACAGGAAAACTGATTCACTTCAATTCATCGAAAGGTTACGGTTTCATCAAGGATTCCGAAAGCCAGGAAAGTTTGTTCGTTCACACCTCCGAAATGAGCGGTATGATCAACGAAAATGACAAAGTGACGTTCGAGCGCGCAAAAGGCCAGAAAGGCTGGAACGCCGTGAAGGTGAAGAAAGCTTAAGACATCTCGTTCCGATACATCACGACCTCCATCCATTATGGTCGCGATATTCGAACTGACGGGCAACAAAAACGCTTTAATACCTCATTCGGGATCTGAATACTATTTAGTCGAAGCTGGTTCATCCGAATCAGCTTTTTTCTTTTTCACCCTGTTCTCGATACACTGATACTTCGCTACCCGAACTGACGGGTGAAAAAGATTTGTTCCGACAGTTCGGGTGATCCCGACAGAGTTCGCCAGAGGCGGAGGATCGTCGGGATTGTATCGAGAACGACGGGTGCAGAAGACTTGTTCCGACAGTTCGGGTGAAATCCGAGGAACGAAGATTTCGTATCGAGAACGACGGATGACACAAAACCACTATCTTCCCACCATGCAACAGCAAGGCAAACTCCGCTTCTTTGACCTCACAATCATTGTGATAAGCCTCGTGATTGGAATGGGAATCTTCCGTACACCCTCGGAAGTAGCCGAAAAAGCGGGAAGCGTTGACATCTTTTTCATGGCCTGGATTGCCGGCTCCATTGTAAGCATGGTTGGAGCCTTAACCTTTGCCGAAATCGGTTCCCGCTACCCAACAACCGGTGGATTCTACAAAATTTTCTCGGTGTGTTACAGTCCGGTTTTTGCCTTTATGGTGAACTGGATTACCATAATTTCGAACGCTGCATCGACGGCTGCCGTGGCGTTGATGGGGGCGGCATATCTTTCTCCTTATTTGTTTCCACAAGCACCGATGTTCGGGACACAGTTAATCGCAATTGGAATGGTGATTATGCTGACCATTTTCAATTACATGGGGTTGAAAGTCAGCGTTCGGGTTTTGAACGTTTTGATGATTGTGAAAATTGCTCTTGTGTTGCTTATCATCAGTGCGTTGTTCGTCGCCATTGGTTCTACGGCAACACCCGAAACAGCAACTGTAGCTAAATCAGCCGCGACCGGCCATTCACCGCTACACGCCTTCTTTCTCTGTTTCATTCCGGTCTTCTTCACCTACGGCGGCTACCAGCAAACCATGAATTTTGGTGGAGACATCCCGAATGCCTCACGCAATCTACCCCGTGCGATCATTACCGGAATGCTCATCGTGACAGGCTTGTACCTGCTTGTGAACCTCAGTTATTACTACGTTCTCGGTATGGACGGACTGGCAAAAACGGAAACCCTTGCCGCCGATATGATCGAGTACCTGCTTGGGAAACACGCTTCCTTCGTGATTTCACTGATCATGTTTTTTGCCGTAATGACTTATGTTAATGTCTCCATTCTCAGTAATCCTCGTGTTTACTATGCCATGGCCGAAGACGGAGCAATGCCGGGAATGTTCAAACGTGTCAACCCGAAAACGGATGTACAGACCTATGGGGTTGGCGTTTTTTGTGCAATCATTCTCCTCACCTTATTCTTCATGCAATCCTTCCAGAAAATCCTGGATTACGTGATGTTCTTCGACAGCATTAGTCTCATTACAGCTGCGGCAGCTATCTTCATTCTTCGCAAACGAAAAATCGGCGAAGACCAACCCATTTTCCGCATCAAAGCCTATCCTTACCTCCCACTGTTTTACATGATCGTTTACACTGGAGTAATGATCAGTGTATTGCTCAAAGATTGGCGTGCTTTTTTGATTGGCGCCGGATTGTTTTTGCTGGGATATCCGTTGTTTTATGGGTTGAGGAAAGCGATTAAGGGGTGATAATCCTCCCCCCGCCCCCTCCAAAGGGGGAGTTTGGAATCCCCTTCAAGTGACGACTGCATGGTTCCCCCTTAGGAGGGTGTTAGGGGGAAGAAACTTCGACACTCCCCGACACACCGCCACTATTCACCGAATCCATGACAATAGTCATAACTTATCTACATTGGAATTCGTACATTGCCATTACGTTTCAACCACATCTGTGATTCTATGAAATACGTATTATGCCTTTCGTTGCTGTTTCTCGTGTTGTCCTGCGGAAAAGATCCGGAGACAACCAAACCGGAAATCCGTGACATCTCTTCTTCCGTGTATGCTTCCGGAACGATTAAAAGCAAGGACCAGTACCAGGTTTACCCGTTGGTCTCGGGGATTATTCGGGAAATTTATGTTGACGATGGCGATCGTGTTGCAAAAGGGCAACTGCTCATGCGCATCGATAACCGAACGCAGCAACTGACAAAGGAAAATGCTGCTTTGCTGGCATCTTACAATTCTGTTCAGGAAAATACCGATCGACTGAACGAAGCGAAAGATGCCATTGCATTGAGTAAAGACAAACTAAAAACGGATTCGTTGCTGTACGTCCGTACCAAAACGCTTTACAATCAGGGCGCGGCAAGTGGTGTCGAACTGGAACAGCGTGAACTCGCTTACGAATCTTCCAGAAATGCGTATCAAAGTGCAAAAACGCGTTACAAGGATCTTCAGCGGCAAATCACTATCAACGCAAAACAAGCACAAAACAACCTTGCTATTTCAGCGAAAACAGAAGAAGATTTCCTCATTCGAAGTGACCTGAGCGGCACGATTTACAGCGTTCTGAAGGAACAGGGAGAATTGGTCAGTCCGCAAATGCCGGTAGCCGTAGTTGGAGCAGCAGATCAATTCGTACTGGAAATGGAAGTGGATGAATACGACATTGCAAAGATCGAGCGTGGTCAGAAGGTTTTCGTGACGATGGATTCTTACAAAGGTCAGGTCTTTGAAGCAAAAGTGACCAAAGTAAGTCCAATTATGAACGAGCGTTCAAAGACATTTACGGTGGAAGCGATTTTCACTAAAACACCTCCGAAAGTATTTCCGAACACGAGCTTCGAAGCAAGTATTGTGCTTCAGTCAAAATCGAAAGCGATGGTGATTCCGAAGCGCTATTTGCTTGCAGGAGACAAGGTATTGTTGTCTGACGGTCGAAAAGTGGCCGTAAAAACAGGCTTACGCGATTACGAATTCGTGGAAATTCTCAGTGGAATTTCTGCTACCGATGAACTAATGATGGAAGAATGAAAACGCGTCTGTTGTTCTCCATATCGAAATCGTTACTCCTGGCACGCTGGAAGCAAACACTTGTGGCAGCAACAGGCGTAACGTTCAGTATCACCATGTTTGTGACACTGCTGAGTTTCATGAATGGGTTGAACAGCATGCTCGATAGCCTGATTGTTAATCGGACACCACACGTCCGCATCTACAAAGAACTGCTTCCATCGAAGAAACAGCCGGTTGACTACGCCATGAAGTCCTCCTACAATTTTGTGAGTTCCATCAAGCCGAAAAACGAAACGCTCGACCTGCGCAATTCAGGGGCAATCATCCGAACACTCCGCGACGATCCGCGTGTAAAAGGCGTCTCTCCGAAAGTTTCGGTTCAGGTTTTCTACAATGTCGGCTCGGTAGATTTGAATGGCGTTCTGAATGGAATTGATGTTGTGGAAGAAGCCCGATTGTTTGCTTTTCCGGAATACGTCGTCGAAGGCGATTACATGGATTTGAAAAGCATTTCCAACAGCATCATTCTCGGGAAAAGCGCCGCAGATAAAATGCTTGCCAACGTGGGCGATAACATTCAGGTGACGACCTCCAAAGGCGAACGCGTGCAACTGAAGGTTGTCGGATTCTTCCAATCCGGAATTCAGGACATTGATAAAGTGCAAAGCTACGTTTCGCTTCCAACAGCTCAGAAATTATTGGGCGAAGGAAACAGTTACATCACTGATCTTCAGATAAAGCTGAACGATATGAATATCGCTCCGGAAGTAGCGAAAGAATTCCACACCAATTTCGAGGTGCAGGCTGTCGACATTCAAACGGCTAATGCACAATTCGAAACGGGTTCATCAATCCGAAGCATGATTTCCTATGCTGTAGGAATTACCTTGTTGATCGTTGCCGGATTTGGAATTTACAATATCCTGAACATGATGATTTACGAGAAAATGGACACCATCGCGATTCTGAAAGCGACCGGATTCTCCGGGAAAGACGTGAAGCGCATTTTCATCATCATTGCATTGGCAATCGGAATCTTCGGCGGAATCTTCGGACTCCTCTTCGGTTACCTCATCTCTTCGGGAATCGACAACATTCCTTTTGAAACAGAAGCACTTCCAACCATTAAGACCTTCCCGATCGATTACGATCCGAGGTATTATACCATCGGAATCATCTTTTCAATCATTACCACGTATTACGCCGGCTACTTCCCTTCCCGAAAGGCAAGTAAGATCGATCCGGTGGTCATTATCAGAGGAAAATAAGCATGAGCGAGTTCGTACTACAAGCCGGAAAGATCAACAAGCATTTTCATGATCCGATTGACATTCATGTTCTGAAGGACATCACGTTTCAGATCAAAGAGCGTGAATTCGTTTCCGTAATTGGAAAATCAGGCTGCGGAAAGTCGACGCTACTCTATATCCTTTCCACTATGGATACCGATTACGAAGGCGACCTTTACATTGACGGTGTATTGATGCGCGGCAGAAAAGAAGGGGAACTGGCGAAGGTTCGCAATGCAAAAATCGGTTTCGTTTTTCAGTTTCATTACCTGCTCAACGAGTTTTCGGTACTTCAAAACGTGATGCTTCCGGGAATGAAGCTCAACGAACTCTCCCATCAGGAAATTGAGCACAACGCCTATGAAAAACTGCGCATTCTGGGCATTGAAAGCGAGGCTATGAAAATGCCGAATCAACTTTCCGGGGGACAAAAACAACGCGTGGCCATTGCACGGGCGCTCATCAACAATCCACGGATCCTCATGGGCGATGAACCTACGGGAAACCTGGACAAGAAGAACTCTCAAATTGTTTTCGATATCTTCAAGGAGCTTGCCAAGGAATACAATCAATCACTGCTCATCGTAACGCACGATAACGAATTTGCTGAACGCACGGATCGTATCATCGAAATGGAGGACGGGCGGATTATCAGGCAGTAATTACCCTTTTTTTAGTACGACTTTCCATTCTCTTTTTGGATACGAAAACACTCGTCTTGTGAAAACGGGACAACCTCCCCCTTTGGAGGCCTCCCATAATGAAAAGTGCTGACGTTTCACCAATCATCCATCCGTTTTACCGTTCATCATTACAGGCATCAATTCACTGCCTCACAGCAATTTAATTCTGTATCTTTCCAGTTATAAACAATCGAAAAAATGAAAATCCCATCGCTTTTTCGGGTACTGTTAACGGTACTCACGTTATCCTCATTCAACCTACATGCACAGGAATCATCGGGTTATTGTGGCTTCCGGAATCCTGAGGAAATCATCCTTGAACGCACCGATTTAACATCGAAACAAAAAACGCAACGGATCAATGAGTTCCGTGAGCAACAGGAACTGCTAAAGAAAAAAAGCGCGCAATTGTACGCGGAGCGTCATTCAAAAAGCAACGATACGCTGATTATTCCGGTGGTAGTTCACATCTTACACAATTATGGACCCGAGAATATCGGAGACGACCAGGTTTATAACGCCATAGCCAATCTGAACGAAGAATTCAATAAGCAAAACGATCAGAGCAACCTCGTGGCGCCCTTCAATACGTACGCAGGAAATGCGCAATTCGTTTTTCGTTTGGCGAAACTGGATCCGAACGGACAATGCACCAATGGGATTGTACGTCATGTAGAACCGAACTGTTATTTCACAGAAGATACGGCTGCAGCCTACTCTATCGTGCGCCAATACATTTGGCCACATGACCAGTACATGAACATTTTTGTATGTGGATCTGTTGCACCCGGGATTGCCGGAAGATCCATTTTTCCGGGAGCAATCCCCGGTTATGACATTCCGGATTGTACGTTTATGCGTTACAGTTGCATAGGAAGCATCGGTGAATCGGATCTTCTCCATAAAAGCGTATTGACCCACGAAACGGGACACTGGTTCTCGCTGTGGCACACATGGGGGAAATTGACGGCAGCAGTAGGAGCAAATGCCTCCTGCAACGACGACGACGACGTACCAGACACCCCGAATAATGCCGGAACTCAAACTTGTACCCTGAACCTGAACTCCTGTGACTCAGGAGTTCCCGGTGACACCATTGACAATGTTCAGAACTTCATGGATTATGCCTACTGTTACCAGAACTTTACCGAGGGCCAGGTAGCCCGTATGCGTGCGGCAACACTGGTTTATCCGGAACGCTACAACTTGTGGCAACCGGCAAATCTTGTCGCAACCGGAGTTGATTACCCATTCGGTTCCGAGCCATTGGCGTTGTGCAAAGCGCAGTTTTCAGCTTCGGACATTGTTGTCTGCGAAGGCGAAACCATTGATTTCACGGATGAATCCTTCGATAACATCACATCCCGGACCTGGACTTTTACCGGCGGAACACCACCAACAAGCACCGCTGCGAATCCGGCTGTAACGTATAACACTGCGGGAACTTACAGCGTGAGCCTTACGGTAAGCGACGGCAACGGAAGTTTGTCGCACACCGAAACGAATTACATTACCGTTTTACCGGAAAGCACCCTTCCGGTTCCCTATCTTCAACCCTTTACGAGCCTGAACGGACTTGAGCCGGAATTTGTAGTGACCAACTACAACACAGCACCAACTTGGGAATTATCCACCACTGTAGGTGTTGACGATACCAAATGCGCCGTGCTTCACAACGAAGACTGTGACACCATGGGGCGTGTTGACGAACTGATTTCCCAGACCATGGATTTGTCGAACGTTTCCGGGAGTCCGGTGCTACGCTTCCGTTATGCGTTTGCGGCAAAAGATACTACAAACACGGACATGTTATACGTGTATGTTTCGAAGAACTGTGGTGTTACCTGGACAAAGCGCAAAACACTGAGTGCAGCCGCAGGAACCCTGCAGACAGCGCCTGATCTTTCTACAGGCACATTCGTTCCGGACGCTACACAATGGGTAGCTGCCCAGGTCAGCCTGACGGGTTTTGATTTCCCGGCCGTTCGTTACAGATTCCAGTTCATTAGTGGAGGTGGAAACGCGGTTTACCTGGACAACATCAACGTCGGAAATCAAACTGTAGGTCTTGACGAAACAACTCCATTGGAACTCACCCTTGCACCAAATCCTACAACAGGAATTGTAAATATCGAATCTGATGAGTTGCTTACGAACGCTCGAATCCGTGTATTTGATTTGTCGGGCAAGCTGTTACAGGAAACACGAGTGAATACAGAAAATACTTCCTGTGAACTAAACTTGTCTCAGGTTGCAGCGGGAATGTGTATTGTAGAAGTAACGACAGCACGAGGGACGGCACAAATGAGAGTGGTGAAGGAGTAACCGTCGTTCTCAATACTCCACTGAGGCTACATTGCATTCCGGTCAGTACCACTCGAACTGACGGTTTAAAGTGATAATATAAGATAAAAGCGTCATCGGGAGGTGGCGCTTTTTTTTGGCATTAAAACAAAAACGGGTACTCACAACAGTGAATACCCGTTCTTTCTATTTGAATGGCTTAGTTGTTATTGATGATAATTACGTTACCGCCTCCTGTAGTTTGTTTTTGCTGCGTGAATTTCATTCCGTTAATCAAGACAAAATTATTCTCTGCTTCCTGGTCAATGGCATCGCCAACGATCAACTTGTTCTCCACGATGCACTTCGCCACACCTTTTTGTGTTGCCATCGATGGGCTGATTTCGCATTGCTGTTTATCGCCAAAGAAGGTTACCTGATAGTACGTTACACGTCCCTGTGGATTGGAATTGTTCACTTCCTTCGGATCATTGAAATCATTGAATTGCCAGCTCATAAGGGGTGTACCACTCATGGATTTGATGGTATAAGTCGGAGAACTCACGCCCTGCTTCTCCATTTTCGCAAGTGCCGTTCCATCCACCATAATAACGTCGTCTTCGACCGTTATTTTTTGTTTCTGAGCAAATGATGTAATCGAAATACCGACAAATGCGGCTAGTAATAGTTTTTTCATAGGTGTATTATTTGGGAGTGAAAGTAGGAAAAAATGGGGAAAGGTGGTGTGGTGTGGCTCTGATACGACTCAACTACGGCTGATATACGGCTCAAGTAAGGCTGAAACCCCAGAGGGGGGGGGAAGCTTAACTTTAAAATTAGACCTTCAATATTCTGCGCCCTTTAGTTATAAATGTCTGATAAGATCGCATGACTTTTTCTTCATGATTCGAAATCACTTTTTTTGCCTCCTTAAGTCGTTTAGGTTGATTAATCTCCCATTCAGTTGGAATGGAAACGAAATCCGGATGATTAGATCCAAAAATGTAGGATGTTAATACTTCATTGAAATCGATAAAATCATTGACCAATTTCTTTTTCAGTTCTTCAAGTTCTGGATGGAGAAATTCAAAATCTGCTTTTTTGGTAGCTTCCATGAATTCGAAAATGCAACCGATTGTGTCATAATACCTTTGATTCTGACAAAAACAACGAATGATATTATCGGTCAAACTTAAACATCAATTAGAGTGAGTTTCTTAATAAACCAAATTCATAGTTCAAAAACCATCAAATCTTTTATCTTCGTCTCCACTGAAACAACTGTTTCAACGCGAACACTAATACAATGTTTACTACTAATCAAGAATACGACCGGCAGGAATTGCTAGATTTCGTCGGGAGTAAACAACTACGATCCGGAATTATTTGGGGAGACCTACAACCCAATTGTGTAATCGTTACTTCGGGCGGTAGCTATGGAAAGCATTCTGGCTATAAAGATCAAAAGGATAACGATGGCTCATGGCGCTACATTGGTCAGGGTTCAACGGGAGACCAGAATATTGAACACAAAGCAAATTCGTTATTGGCAAAGAAAGAACGAAATGTGCTATTGTTCTCTACTAAAGACCCTAGCTCAAAGGAAATAAAGCAGCGTGGAAACCGGCGTAAGCGATATACATTTGTTGGCTGCTTTGATGTTCTTTCTTATGAATTCGTCAATGGAGAAGATCAGCGTCGAAATGACAAGCTCATTCAGTTTTATCTGGTCCCATCTGACAATGTGTTCAACCACGATAATGTTGAACATTCAGTGATGGAACTTGATCTTAGTTTGCAAGAATTACGACAACAAATTAAGGAGGGAGTTACTGAATATAAGACTCATAAAACTACTATTAAGGAATACAAACAACGTAGCGCACAGGTGAAAGCTTACGCCTTAAAACGTGCGAAAGGCAAATGCGAACGTTGTGGGAAACCTGCTCCTTTTCTTACTGCATTTGGAGAACCTTTTTTGGAAGTGCATCACATTCAAAAATTAGCCGATGATGGGCCAGATTTACCAGAAAACGTTTGCGCAATTTGCCCCAATTGCCATCGAGAGGCTCATTACGGTGGTTTGCATCAAGAAATTAAGACCGAGCTAACGAAGCTCATCAGGGAGAAAGAAGAGAAATTGACTAAACAATAGCTTTTTCAAGCAACTCTACGATAGGTAGATCAGCAGCAGCCCAATCCAACATACCAAGTTCTTGAACTGTTAACCATTTGTAATCCAAATGCTCGGTTAGTTCAACAACTGGATTAGAACAAGAGCAGGAATATGCATGAATGGTGATTTCAAAATCTGGGTAGCAGTGATCCAATGACAACAATTTCGCGTTCACCTGGATCTCCAAATTCAATTCTTCCCTAATTTCTCTTATCAATGCCTGCTCTTCACTTTCGTTTGGTTCCACTTTACCTCCAGGGAATTCATACTTTTTAGAAATGTAGGAATACTTACTTTCCCCTCTTTGAACACAAAGTAACTTGTCTTGATAATGAACGACTGCTGCAACAACTTGAATTGCCATTGTATGAATATGCTAGATCAATGATAAAGAAAAATTAGTGTTCTCTCTCTTTATATTTTTTCAAACGACTCAACCAGGGGACCAAAGTGGACACTTCGATATCTATGCAACGATTTTCGTAAGCATTCATATGCGAACTAAGACCATTTTCAGCCAAGAAACTTCCCCTATATGATTTGCCTTTGTAAGTGTATTGATAAGTTATGCTAGATCCTTTTCGATGCGATTCCCCAGTAACCCGTCCACATACTACTTCAACATCCAAAAAAGCAATATGCATAAACGTGTAAAGGGAAACCATAATTCCAGCGGAAATAATTACTCCCCAAACAACTTGCTTCTTGCCTTCAGATAGTTTTTTCATGAGAGCTTGAAATTACGGTTTTGATAACAAAAAAAGGAGAACTCTCGTTCTCCTTCATTTCACGTACTCGAAGCGGGACTTGAACCCGCACGGGCAAATGCCCACAGGATTTTAAGTCCGGCGTGTCTACCAATTCCACCATTCGAGCGGACCTAAAAAAAATCCCGGATGAACCGGGAGTTTTCTTGAGCGAGAAACGGGATTCGAACCCGCGACCCCGACCTTGGCAAGGTCGTGCTCTACCAACTGAGCTATTCTCGCATATTTCAATTTTTTGCCCTCCCAAAGTGCTCGTTAGCAACTTGAGTTTACGAAATCCCGATCAAAAGCATCGGGGTGAGCTATTCTCGCGTATTTCAATTACCGCAACTCGATTGTTACGGGGGACAAAAATAGGGAACTGTTTTCAATTTGCAAGCCTTTACTGGATTTTTTTGCACTTCCATTCATTTTTTTACTTCAAACAAATCTTCCCCCACCCCTTAAACCATCTCTATTACATCCCCATCCAATTTTCAATTACTTTTACCATTCAAACCCATTCGTACATGAAAAAATGTTACTCCCTCCTGTTGGCGGTCATTACATTGCTAACCACATCAAATTGCTTCGCCTCCGGTGGCCCCGACGCTTACGGATACACCTGGAAAACCTCATTGGACGTTGGCGGTCCAACCTATAACTGGATTGATATCACCACAAAGCCTGGCGTGCAGACGGTTACAGGGTTGGCAGACGACAATTCGGCGGCTTCCATGATCAACATCGGATTCAATTTTCACTATTACTGGAGCGATTACTCGCAACTGAAAGTGGGATCCAATGGATGGCTAAGCTTCAATAATGTATCGAATGTTGCATCTTGTTTCCCGACTATTCCTACAGCAGGGGGAGCCGGAGATAACATTCTAGCCATGCTGATGAGCGACCTCAACTTTACGGGCGCAGGAAACCCCGGACAGGTGCAATACTGGTCGAATAACATCGATAGCTGCGTTGTTTCATACATCAATGTTCCCTACTGGACGGTGAGCGCTCCGGGATGGACGGGATCAAATAACTTTCAGGCAATTCTTTGCGCTGCCGACAGCTCAATTACTTTTCAGTACGGATCTCTGAGCAATTTCAATAACAACGCTGCATGTGTAGACATGACCGTAGGAATGGAAAACAGTACCGGAGCAATTGGTTTACAGGTACACTCTGATGCCATGCCTCCGAGCAACTATGCCATTCGTTTTGAGTATCCGGATGTGGTGTTGTTGAGCATTCAGGACCTGATTCCGAAATGGAACGACAATACCGAAAACCGCGCACAATTCATTCCGAATAATGTTTCTCAGGAACTCATCAGTAACATAGCCAATGTGGGAAATACTGCTGTTTCCACAAACATTGACCTTCAGGCAAACATTACCAACAGTGCAAGCACCAACGTGCACTCTTCAAGCGGCACCATTCCAACAATGGCAGCCGGTGACGACAGTACATTTACCTTCCCGGCGGCGTGGACACCTTCCACTACCGGACAATATGCCTACCAAACCACCATTACGAACTCACAGGACATTAACGCCGCCAACAATACAAGAACTACGGAATTTGAAGTGGTAGACATTTGTGCTCCTTCAATGACATTAAGCTACGTTACCGGGAACACTCCTACTGGTACATTGAACTGGAACGGGGGCGCGAACGACGATGGAGCCGTAGTATACTTCGCTCCGCCGGTGTATCCGTATACTGTTTCTTCGTTGCAATATTACATTGTATCCAACGTAAACAACGGATTTACGGCTCAAATCTACGACGATAATGGCCCGAACGGAACGCAGGGAACATTGTTATTTACTACTGATGTTCTTTCGGGATCTGTAGTTACCAATGCATGGAATACGGTTACGGTTCCAACACCAGTAACATTGAACGATGGTGGATTCTACGTGGTTTGGCTTCAGGGTGGAGCGAACATTTTCCTTGGAACGGAAACTACGGCACCTCTGTCTAACAGAAACTACGAAATTCTTGATGGCGGATGGGCGGAATACCGTGAAACCGCAACCAAAGACATTTGCATCCGCGCTTCCATTACAGGATATGCCACAACACCGGTTGCCAGTTACACACAATCTGCGAATCAGCTTACCGTTGATTTCACGAATACTTCTACCGGAATGTATCAATCGTGGGCATGGGATTTTGGAGATGGAAATACCAGCACGGCGCAGAACCCTACACATACGTATGCAACTGCGGGAACATACAACGTTTGCCTGATCACAACAACTCCGTGTGGAGCAGATACTTTCTGCTTTACCCTTACAACCTGTGTTAACCCAAGTGCAAATTTCAATTACACCCCTACAGGATTTACCACCACATTTACGGATCTTTCCAGCGGAGATGCCAATACCTGGTTCTGGGATTTTGGTAATGGAAATTCAACCTCAGATCAAAATCCGACGGTGACGATGGATCCGGGGCTCTACACCGTGTGTTTGACCGTAACGAACAGTTGTGGATACTCGAGCACACTTTGTGAAACTGTAACAGTTTGTCCTCCGCTTATGGCCAATTTTAACCATGCAACCAATGGACTCCAGGCGGACTTCACGAATTTATCCATGGGCGTAACATCGTGGTCGTGGGACTTCGGTGATGGAAATACGAGCACCGATCAGGATCCATCCCATACCTATGCTACACCTGGACTCTATAACGTTTGCCTGACCGTAACCAATTTATGCGGAGAAACTCAGGTGAACTGCCATGCAGTTACTGTATGTGAATTGCTCGATGCGGAATTCAATCATACGGAAAGCAATCTGGACGTTAACTTCACAAATGCCTCAACCGGTGGCGGAAGCGCCTGGGAGTGGACGTTTGGTGATGGAAACTCGAGCACATTGGAAAATCCAACACACACATATGCCAATGCCGGAACATACAACGTATGTATGATTGTGCACAGTTGCACATCCGACACCATGTGTCACGAAATTACCGTTTGCGATCTTCCGTTTGCAGATTACACGTACATTGATAACAATAACTGGACGCTTGATTTTACGGATCAATCTTCTTCAGCAGTATCCTGGACTTGGGATTTCGGTGATGGAAATACCAGCACTGCACAAAACCCGTCACACACGTATGCCGACAACGGCGATTACACGGTTTGTCTAACGATTCTCAATGCATGCGGAGTTCCAAATACATCGTGTCAGAACATCACTGTCTTGATTTGGGGAATCGATGAGAATGCGCGGTTGGTAATGAACGGCTATCCGAACCCAACAACCGGAATATTATCCATTGATTTCACTTCGGAATTGAACGATGTTCAGGTGGAAGTAACCGATGTTACCGGGAAAGTAATCTGGACAAAGGAGCATCTTTCCGGAACTTCTATGCAAATCGATGCATCAATGTGGGCAGCGGGAGCTTATAAAGTTCGCGTTTCGCACGCAAGCGGAATTGGTATGATGACGCTGATTAAACAGTAATTGAAACTAAAATAAATGAAAGCTCTCCGCGAAAGTGGGGAGCTTTTTTTGCGCCCTGACTTCGATACTCCCGACTAAAGCGTCGGGAACCCGGCCTGAAGGGCTCCCTTTATCATTCTCTCTCTCCTTCTGTATTTACCCTCCTGTCAACTTCTTAATCTCATTGAGCTTCATCAAGGCCTCTACCGGTGTCAATGTATTGATATCAATGCTTACGAGCTGCTCGTGGATTTGCTCCAGAACGGGATCATTCAACTGGAAGAAGCTTAACTGCATGTTCGAGGTATCTACAGCTACTTCTTTGGCTTTCTTCTTCGTAGAACCATTACCGTTCGTAGCGGGAACCGCAAGTGCAGAAACAGACGACGCCGATCTGTGCGTAATCTCCAATTCCTGCAACATCAACTCCGCACGGTCTACGACCTGTTTCGGCATACCGGCCAATTTCGCCACGTGAATTCCGAAACTGTGTTCGCTTCCACCCGGAATAAGTTTGCGCAGGAAAACAATCTTCTGCCCTGTTTCTTTCACCGAAACCGTGTAGTTTTTAATGCGCGCAAATTGCTCTTCCATTTCGTTCAGCTCGTGATAGTGCGTTGCGAAAAGCGTTTTTCCTTTTGCAGTCGGGTGTTGATGCAGGTATTCCGCAATCGCCCAGGCAATGGAAATTCCATCATATGTACTCGTACCACGACCAATTTCGTCCAATAAGATCAAACTGCGATCCGAAAGGTTATTCAGAATGCTCGATGTCTCGTTCATTTCCACCATGAAGGTTGATTCACCGGTAGAAAGGTTATCCGAAGCACCGACACGTGTAAAGACTTTGTCCACTACCCCAATTTCAGCTGCATCGGCGGGAACGAATGATCCCATTTGTGCCATCAGTGTAATCAATGCAGTTTGACGCAGCAAGGCACTTTTACCCGACATGTTCGGACCGGTAATCATGATGATCTGTTGCGTGTCTTTGTCGAGAAAAACATCGTTAGGAACGTAATAATCTCCGGCTTTCAGCTGTGTTTCAATCACCGGGTGACGACCCTCGGTAATCTTCAATTCGAAACCATCGTTCACTTCCGGTTTGTGGTAGTTGTTGGCAACAGCTCTATCTGCAAAACAAGCGAGGCAGTCCAGTTGGGCAATCAGAAAAGCATTCAACTGAACCGGCTGAACGTACTTCGCCAATTCCGCAACCAATTCCTGGTACAACTGCGATTCAATCACGGCCATCTTGTCTTCGGCACCGAGAATCTTGCTTTCGTATTCTTTGAGTTCGGGAGTAATGTAACGTTCGGCATTCACGAGTGTCTGTTTGCGGATCCATTCCTCCGGAACTTTGTCTTTGTGCGTATTGCGCACTTCGAGGTAATACCCGAAGACGTTGTTGAAGGCAATCTTCAAACTTGGAATTCCGGTTGCTTCCGACTCGCGTTCCTGCATTGCTTCAAGGTAATCCTTTCCGCCATTGGCAATCGCACGCAGTTCATCCAATTCGGCATTTACACCATGATTGATCACCGGTCCTTTTCCAAGCATTACAGCCGGTTCCGGTAAAATACGCTGGCGAACTGCGGAAATCAATCCGGAACAATCGCTCAATTTTTCAGCAATGCGGTTCAGGTATTCGCTTTTGGATTGACTGCACAACTCTTTTAACGGTGCAATGTGATCCAGAATGGAACTCAACACCAACAATTCCTTCGGGTGAATGCGTCCAACAGCTACTTTCGAAATCAAACGTTCCATGTCACCGATAGCACTCAATTCATCGCGCACCGAATTGCGGAATACGGCATCCTTCACCAGGGAATCCACGGCATCGAGGCGCTCATTAATCGGTTTCGGATCTTTCAACGGCATCACCATCCAACGCTTCAGAAGACGATCTCCCATGGGCGTCAGCGTAGCATTCACAATCTCGAACAAGGTTTTCCCACCTTCATTCAATGGCGAAATGAGTTCCAGGTTGCGAATGGTAAAGCGATCGAGCCATACCGATTTTTCTTCCTCAATGCGCTGAATTTGCGTAATGTGAGATACGGAATTGTGCTGTGTTTCACCAAGGTAATGTAGCACCGCTCCGGCAGCAATGATTCCGAGCGTATGATTCTCTACTCCGAATCCCTTGAGGCTGTTCGTTTGGAAATGGCTGGTCAGACGCTCGTTCGCGAAATCGGTGGTAAACACCCAATCGTCGAGCTTATACGTGTAATATTTCAATCCGAACGAATCGGAGTACAAACTGTGTTTGTTCTTTTGGTAGATGATTTCGCTCGGTTCGAATCCCTGGATCAGCTTATTCAGGTACTCAATGGTTCCCTGCGCTACGAAAAACTCTCCTGTAGTAATATCGAGAAAGGAAATCCCATGTTGATCGCGGTCGAAATGAATGGCGCAAAGGAAGTTGTTTTTGTGACCATCGAGCATTTTATCGCTGAATGCAATTCCGGGAGTTACGAGTTCCGTTACCCCACGCTTTACAATCGTTTTGGTCATTTTCGGATCTTCCAACTGATCGCAGACAGCCACCCGGTGACCTGCACGAACCAGTTTCGGCAAATAGCTGTCCAGGGAATGATGCGGGAATCCGGCCAATTCCGTTTCAGAAGCAGAACCGGCTCCGCGTTTCGTCAGAACAATCCCCAATACTTTAGAAGCAGTCACTGCATCTTCACCGAATGTTTCGTAAAAATCGCCCACACGAAACAACAACAAAGCTTGTGGATGCTTCGCCTTAATTTCGTTGTATTGCTTCATGAGCGGGGTTTCCGCCGGATTCTTCTCTTTTTTCGACACGATCTATAGGGATTGAAATCCAAAATTAGCACCGTAACAGGAAAAGTCCGCACAACCCCAAATGGAGTTTTCAATAGTTCTTAACAGGCGAAACGCAATTCGCTTAGAAAAACTCCTCAATCAACAGAAGAACCATCCAGAACAGAATGGGTGCACCAGACAGGCAAGTACCGATAATCCCGAAAACATTCTTCCTGTAAAAGATCTTGTTTCTGCCATATTCTGTCAATGAAAGTAAACCAAGAATCAAACCGGCGATCAGTAAGCCGAAGGAAATATAAATGAGCAGTTCCCAGAAAAAAATACCAATAAAGAATCCTCCATAAGCTGCAAGCGAGGTCGCAAAGGAAGCAATTCCACGAGGTTCAAACTTCGGATAAATGTACACCGTGTCGTCCAGCTGAACCGGGTTTTTCGCCAGAATGAAGTCTTCTTCGGAAAGTTGTTCAGTCTGCTGACGCGGTTCAGGAGACTCAATTGACTCAAGATTCAACTGTTGATCCTTTGCCGCAATATCCGTAAGCACACCCTCTTCCTCAACCGCTTTAGAATCGGATTTGATTTCATTCTCCGCCAATTCATTTTCGAATGTTGAACGGTTACCGGGTGGAGTCGAAGTAACCTTTCGATTCCACGAAACATGGTACCCCCGATTGAACGTGCGTTTTTCAATGGTACAACTACTCAGAATGAGAATGAAAGAGAGAATGAGGGTAAGGAAACGTGGCATACTTTAAGGTTTTTGAAGAACAAGAACGTGTTTTTTGAGCTTCTAGTATATCGGAAAATCAGATTCCCTTTCTGATCTTATCCAAACGTCAGAAAGTACAGCAACAACCCAACAAAGGCAAATACCAATAAGCCCAACCCAAGTCCATTGATAATTACCCCTAACACACCAAACACATTCGTACGATACACTTCAGGACTTTTCTCGTAACGCGAAAGCGAACTGATTCCAAGGATTAAGCCGGTAATCAGCAACAGGAAGGCTAAAAACAGAAAGCCATACATTCCAAAAGTCGTTGCGACAATTGTCGAGGCTATCGCACCCAATCCCATTGAAAAAGATACAACTCCGTTTCGTTCAAACTTTGGATAGTAATAGACGGTATCTGTTGAAGCAGCAGGATTTTCGGCAAGGATCTGATCTTCTGACGAAGAAGACTCAAAAGACTCAATGGATTCAGGGCTCAACGGTTGATCCTCAGAAGCGGGCTCGATTTGTTCTTCAGCAGGAACTGAGGCGCGCAATTCTTCATCTTTTGTTTCAGGGGTCGCTTTGATTTCTTCTTTAGCGAATTCATCCACTGATGTGGTTTCAGTCATAGTCCGCAACGGCCTATTCCACGAAACGTGATAACCGCGATTGAACGTGCGTTTTTCAATGGCGCAACTGAACAGTCCGTCCAAGGCGGAGAGAAGGAGAATGAGGATAAGGAAACGCGACATACGTATGGTTTTGAACACTAAGACCGTAAATTTCAAACCTGCACTTTACCAATTGCTAAAAATCACCAGCAGCATGATAAACGTGAAAATAGCCGCAGCAATCCCAATCGCACTGATCACCAAACCAATAATACCCAATGCATTGTTACGGTAAAGCTCCGGTGTCCGCTTGTACCGCGTAACAGAAATTATTCCGAGTATAAATCCGGCAATGAGCAACGGCACCAGAAAAAAGCCAATTCCAGTAACACCAGCAACCGAAGCAGCCACAACCCCCAAAGCTCCCATTGCACAGGAAAATGACGCAATGCCGTTCGGTTCAAATTTCGGATAGATGTACACGGTGTCGGGCTCGGCAACAGAAGATTCAGAAAGAATCATTTCTTCCGTCGGAACCACCTGCAACCCATCGTTAACGGAAGATTCGACCGTCGGATTCACTTCGGAAGCAGGCACCGAAACCTCTTCAGGAAGAACCTTTGATTCTTCGGCTTCTTCAGAACGAATTTCCTGATCTGCTAAATCACCCGGAGATTCCGCAACCGTTGATTTTTTAAACGAATCACCCCAGGATACGTGATAACCACGGTTGAATGTCCGTTTTTCGATAGTACAACAATTCAGTCCGCCCAAGGCGGAGAGAATGAGAGCGGGAAGGAAGAGTGAAAAGGAGGCGAAACGATTCATGCGTTAGATTTTGAGCTAAAATAAGTTAGAACGACAAAAGATCAAAATCATTGTGAAAAGTTCAGGAAGGAAACCTTTGTGCATTTCATGTTCCTGTCTCCTCGATAGTGAGATTTGTCCTCAAAAGAAATCGCATTTGAAACAAAGGAGCACAACATCAACGCATCAATAAGATCGCACCGATTTCTTTTCAGTAACTTTGATCCTCACAAGAAACAAAACACATGAAACCGTACCGTATCATCATCCTTTTCATCATCCTGAATGTTTTTTCAGCGCAATCGCAAAACCATGAAGAATGGCTGGAATTCAATAACGTGAAGTACATCAAACACATTTCCAATCAAACAATAGCGAAAGACAAAAAAGCCACTGCACTGATCACCGAATGCGTTCCGGATTCAAAAGGCTTGTTTCAGACTCTGAAAAACAATCCACAGATTGATCAACTCTACCTGACGAATGCCGATCAGAACTTATTGAACGTAATTTTTCTACTAACGGACACCCAACTGGCAAGCATAAACATCGATAACTTTCAGTCGGAAACATGCACCATTCCAGCTTGCAAAATCAGTACGCTTACGGAATTTCAGATTCACTCTGAGCAAACCACAAACATTGAATTTACTCGCTTTGGATTTGAAGCACTGGATATTCTCCATGTAGAAATGGAAAACCTAAAAGAGTGGAAAGGTGAATTGAATCTTCCTGAGCTTGGTTTGTTGGACATTGATTGCCTGAATCTTCAAAAAATGCCACCCGTTATCACTCCAAAACTGGTTCAGTATTCCGTTCGTTGTTCAGCCCCATTTTCTACAGATGTTTGCGATATGCCGGATGTGACATTGTTTTACTTTAGCACCACAACCGATTGTAAGCTTTCTCCATGTCACGAAGAAGTTTTGAAACGTGAAGGTCTGATCGAATTTGTAACATTCTCGGAAGATGAAGAAAAACGGACTTCGATCAAATCGCAGCATCAAATCGACTTCGAAAAAGAAATGGAGGGAGAAGGGTTGAAGATGATGGAGGAAATGAATGAGAAACAGAATTAATCGGACATGAACAAAAAGCTCAAACTCTGGGAACTGGATCGCGTTGATGAAGACACCTTCAAGGCACAGGAAAAATTCCCGATTATCCTGATATTGAACAGCATCCGAAGTCTGAACAACATCGGCTCTTTCTTCCGTACAGCTGACGCTTTTAACGTGGAGAAAATCTACCTCTGCGGAATCACCGCTACTCCGCCCCACCGCGACATCCACAAAACTGCACTTGGGGCAACAGAGACCATTGATTGGGAATACCGGGAAAACATCCTGGAACTTATTGCTGAACTTCAGGCAGAAGGAACGGCCATTTGTACCATTGAACAAACGGAAAAAACGACTTTACTCCAAAACGTCGGAACACTTCCGGACAAGAAATTTGCCCTCGTCTTTGGAAACGAAGTGGACGGCGTGGATCAGGAAGTGATCAATAACAGCAACTACATCATAGAAATCCCGCAATTCGGCACCAAACACAGTCTGAATGTTTCCGTGTGCGCCGGGATAGTTTGCTGGGAGTTCGCGAAGCGGTTTATTGTTTAATTATCAATTAGCAATGGAGCAATTATCAAGAAAGTTCTCACCTTGATAATTCATAATTGTTCAATTGATAATTATCCCGTGTTAAACTTCTCCTAAAACCTTGGAAACATTCTAAATAATATCCTCCTAATCCTTATTTTTGCAGCACGAGAAACCAGAAATGATTCAAACAGATATTATCATCATAGGTGCTGGTCCTGTTGGGCTATTCACCGTTTTTGAAGCCGGATTATTGAAGCTTCGTTGTCACCTGATCGATTCACTTCCTCAACCGGGTGGACAATGTTCCGAAATCTATCCAAAGAAACCGATTTACGACATCCCCGGGTTCCCTTCCGTTTTGGCTGGAGAACTGGTGGATAACCTCATGGAGCAGGCCGCACCATTTAAGCCTGGATTTACCTTGGGAGAAGCGGCAATTTCCATTGAAAATACCGAAGACGATAAGTTCATTGTGACAACCGTTAAAGGAACGCAGCACATCGCTCCGGTGGTAATGATTGCAGGTGGACTGGGCGTTTTTGAACCACGTAAACCACCTATCGATAACATCGTGGATTTCGAGGACAAAGGTGTGGAATACATCATCAAGGATCCGGAGTTTTACCGCAACAAGCGTTGTGTAATCGCCGGTGGTGGCGACTCTGCTCTGGATTGGTCGATTTTCCTTGCGGAAAAGAACATTGCTTCTGAAGTAGTGTTGGTGCACAGAAGTGCCTCCTTCCGCGGACATTTGGATTCCGTTCAGAAAGTGATCGACCTTGCAGAAAAAGGAGCGATTACGCTGATCACGGAAGCAGAAGTTACCGGATTGATGGGATCGAGCCAATTGGAAAAAGTGGTGATCACGCATCAAACACAAGGCGAAATCATTCGTCCGACGGATCACTTCATTCCACTCTTCGGCTTGAAACCTTCTCTTGGCCCAATTGCCGAGTGGGGACTTGAGATTGAGAAGAGCGCAATTAAAGTAAATACACTGGATTATTCTACGAATGTCCCGGGAATTTACGCAATCGGCGACGTGAATACTTACGAGAACAAACTGAAACTGATTCTTTGTGGTTTCCACGAAGGAACGTTGGCGGTTCAGTCGGCATTCGCACGCATTCACCCGGAAAAGAAAAACGTTTTGAAATACACAACTGTTAACGGAGTTAATGGATTTTAAATTTTAATGGAGAATGGAAAATTGATAATTGAGAAGAATCTGAATCCCGTATTTCAGGTATACTAGCCTTTCTTCTCTTTTCAATTCTCCATTTTAAATTTTCAATTATGAAGAGTATCACAGTAACAGAATTAAAAGCACTCATGGACAATCAGGCTGATTTCCAATTGATCGACGTGCGCGAAGATTACGAATACGAGGCCGGAAACATCAACGGAATTCATATTCCAATGAATAACATTCCTGCTCAGGTAGACGAAATCGCGAAAGACAAACAAGTCATCGTTCAATGTCGCTCCGGAGCGCGCAGCGCGAACGTGATCAACTTCCTGGAAACAAATTACCAGTTTGATAATTTGTACAACCTTGAAGGAGGAATCAAAGCATGGGTTGCTGAAATCGATCCAAGCATCGATGTAGCTTAATATGAAGCGCAAGCAGGTCAATACGGTCGTTATACTCGGTCTGATCTCCCTGGTCAGTATCCTCTTCATTCAGATTGCCTGGATTCGAAAAACGCTGGACGTTCAGCGTAACGACATCGAAATCCAGAAAAAGGAAGAGTTACTGAACATGCGGGATTTCTCCGATCGCACCCACATTGCCCTGCGAAACACCCTTGAAATCATCGAGGGTAACGATAATGCTTCGGTTAAATTCTACGGCGCTGTAAAACAGGTTCGTCCGAATTATTTCGTAGTCGATCTGGCAGAAGAAATTCAGCCGTATTACCTCGAAACGATTCTGAAACGCGAATTTGACAACCAAAGTCTGAACGAAGATTTCATTTACGGAATCTACGATTGTTTCAGCGATTCCATTGTTTTCGGAAACCGCATTCATTATTCCAAAAGCGATGGATACCAACCGGAAAAAGGCGATGAAAAACCGGAAACCAGCGAAAAATTGTCGTGGAAAACAGACGGCCATTATTTCACGGTACTGTTTCCTGACGTCAAGAAAAAACCAATCAACAACGTTAACCTGTCGGCTTCGCCATGGTGGTATACGGCATTCATTATCATAGTGATTCTGATTTTCTTTGCGTTTTCCATCAACGTAATCCTGAAGCAGAAACGTTTGTCGGAAATCAAAAACGATTTCATCAACAACATGACGCACGAGCTGAAAACGCCGATTTCAACCATCGGGCTTTCCAGTGAATTGTTGCTCAGAGGCGACTTCTCGGAATCTCCTGAGAAGTTGAAGCGTTACGCGGAAATTATCTTCAAGGAAAACAAGCGCCTCGAGGATCAGGTGGAACGCGTGTTGAACGTAGCGAAACTGGACAAGGACAAACTGAGCCTTAAGAAGTCATTGATCAACATGCACGAGTTGTTGCTGGACGTAAAAGACAGTTTCGACATCAATCAAACCGATACCGGCGGACACATTACACTGGAACTCAAAGCAGACAAACATAACATTACCGCAGATTCGGTGCACATCAACAATGTGGTGTACAACCTGCTCGATAATGCAGTGAAATACTGCGAGAAAACACCTGAAGTTGTCATTCAGACTGAAAACGATAAGGAATTCTTCTACCTGACCATTTCCGACAACGGAATCGGGATCAAACGTGAAAATCAGAAATTGATTTTTGACAAGTTCTACCGAGTTCCTACCGGGAATCTACACAACGTGAAAGGATTCGGTCTGGGATTGTTCTATGTAAAACTGATTGTTGAAGAACACGGAGGAACCATCAGCCTGAAAAGCACACCGGGCAAAGGAACCAGTTTCTGCATCAAACTGCCGTTGAATTAATTCGAAGGCAATGGACGTGCACGCACTCGTTGACCGAATTTTTGCTATCCAGACAGAAGCAGATTTCGAAGCGTGTGCATTGGACGTTTTTCGCTATCAATACGAACACGTTACCGTTTACCGAAAATTTGTCGATTTGCTGGGAAGGCCACATCCGAAGGGAATAAGCCAAATCCCTTACTTGCCAATACAGTTCTACAAATCCGAGGACATCGTTACAGACGAACGACCTGTTCAGCACCTGTTCAAAAGCAGCGGAACCGGAAACAGCATTCGTAGTCGCCACCTCGTCGCGGATCTCAGCATTTACGAGCGTTCTTTTCTACCAACCTTTGAAACTTTTTCCGGCCCGTTGAAAAACTCCGTTGTTCTGGCCTTGCTTCCTTCTTATGTGGAACAGGGAGAATCGAGTTTGGTGTATATGGTCGACAAACTGATTCAACAAACTGAGCATCCATTGAGCGGTTACTACCTATCCGATCCGCAGCAACTGCTCAATGCCATTACCAAAGCAAAGCAGGAAAACAGGAAGATCATTCTTTTCGGAGTTTCTTACGCCTTATTGGACCTTGCAGAACTAAAACCCGATCTGAACGGAGTTTCCATTATCGAGACCGGAGGAATGAAGGGCCGCAGAAAAGAAATGAGTAAGAGTGAACTTCATTCAACCTTATGTGAAGCATTCAATGTTTCGTTCATTAGCTCCGAATATGGCATGTGTGAATTGCTTTCCCAGGCATATAGCAATTCCAACGGTTTATTTTCTTTTCCGAACTGGATGCGCGCAACACTTCGTGAAGTCACAGACCCACTACAACCCTTACAGGCGGAAGGAAAAACCGGAGGAATCAATATCATTGATCTTGCCAACATTTACAGTTGCTCATTCATTGAAACACAAGACCTTGGCCGGATCGAAAACCGACAACTTCGCCTAATGGGACGAGTAGACCATTCGGAAATCAGGGGTTGCAACCTGTTACTGGAAGGCTAACATTCACCGGAGAATCAGTGAAATAGACATTCAACTAAAGGAATAATTGTTTTTTTTTCCCTTTTTCACCCTAGTTCCCTATTTTTACCAAAAATTACGTTTAACTATGAAAAGAACTTTACTTACTGTTATGGCTGTTGCATCAGTCGTTTCATTAAATGCTCAAGTAAATTCAACGATGGTTGGGGCTCGTTTTGACAAAAACAATTTCGTTAGTCAAAAAGCTAAACCGGCAGTTGGTACAAAGGCAGAAGGAGACGTGCTTTACTCAAGCGACTTCTCTACAGCATCAGACTGGACAATGACAGCTGGTCCGAACCATACATCAGGAGATTGGCAAATCGTAAACGCGTTGACACCATCATTGGTTTCTCAGGCGCCTAGTTACGGATTCCCAGCTTCAATGTTGTCAACTTCAGGAGCACCATTTGCTTTGGTAGATTCAGATGCTGCCGGAAGTGGAGAGGTTCAGAATGCTGAGCTTACAACAACAAACGGTATTGACGTTGCTGCTGCGCTTGTTTCAAGTGGAGATGCTCCAAACGCTGCTTTGTACCTTGAGTATACAGAAATTTACCGTCACTACATGGAATCTTTCTTCGTAGAGATTTCTAACGACAACGGTGCAACATGGACTCAGTTCCAGGTGAACCCACCTGCTGAAGTACCTGTTAACACTAACTCTGGAAACCCTGAAGTAGAAACTGTAAACATTACAGCTGCTATCGGTATGGGTAACTGGGGATCTCAGGTAAAAATCCGTTTCCGTTACCAGGGAACTTACGACTGGTTCTGGGGTGTTGATGACGTGAAATTGACGGTAGCTTACGCTAACGACATCAAAGTTTCCCGTTTCTTCGTTTCTACAGCAGTTGGAACAACTCAGGAATTGGATTACTTCTACGTACCTGTTTCTCAGTCTTCATTCCCAGGTTTGACTTTCGGTGCTAACATCTTCAACAAAGGTGGTGCTAACCAGCCGGATGTAGCTTTGAACGCAACTGACGGTGGTTCTTACGATGAGACTGGTACTACAGTTGCAATCAACTCAGGAGCTACAGATACAATCGCTGTGACTGTTCCATACATGATTCCTTCAACAGTAGGTAACTACCCTGTTGCAGTTTCTTCTGATATGGCAAACACAGATTCAGATCCTACAAACAACGTTACAAACTACTCTTTCCGTCGTGATGAGTACTTGTACTCTCGTGACGATGGAAACATCACAGGATCTATCAGCAACGTAACTTCAAACCCTGATGGGGAATTGAAAATCGGTAACGTTATGGAGATCTTCGACGATATGGAAATCTCTAACGTACAAGTTCGTTTGGTAAACCAAAGTGCAGCGGTTGGACAAATCGTTAACGCGGAGATCTGGTACTACGATGCAGGTTTGCAGGCATTCCAGTACGGTGGTCAGACGGAAGACTACACAATCGCTAACGGTGACTTGGGTAACTTCATCATTATGCCGATCGACAACGGTACTTACTCTGCTCAGGCTGGTGACGTATTGTTGGTAATGGCTCACCACTTTGGTGGAACAAACGAAGTTGCTTTCGGATACGCTCAGAACACTGGTGAAGGTACAGTACTTGGATTCACTGAAGGTGCTACTGATCCATTCCAGTTGACTGACCCGAATGCAATCATGGTTCGTATCTCTGACGCTCCTGCTGGAATCGATGAGAATGCATTGAACGCTAACATGAGCGTGTTCCCTAACCCTGCAGCTGACAAGGCTACAGTTTCTTTCGAAGTTGAAAACGTTCAAAACGCAACTATCGTAGTTACTGACCTTGCTGGTAAAGTGGTTAACAACATTGAAGTTTCTGTTCTTTCAGGCGCTAACAAAGTTGAAATCAACACTACATCTTTGGCTGCTGGTGCATACAACGTATCATTGCAAGCTAACGGTGCTTCTGTAACTAAGAAAATGATCGTTCGTAAGTAATTCGAACTACACTTTTTTCAAAGCCTCGGTCTCTTCGGATGCCGGGGCTTTTTTGATTAAACACATAGGAACATAGCAAAAGCATAGTTACATAGGCTTAACATTATTGATTAGATAGCTATGAATCTATGTGCATCCACTATGTGACTATGTGGTAAACCATTTTTATCCACCCGATAGTTCCTCTGCGATCTTCTGCGTTCCTCAGCGGGAAATTAAATCCGAAACACTTACATTTGCCACCAAACACTTTAAGATATGAAAGCATACGTTTTTCCAGGTCAGGGAGCACAGTTCTCAGGAATGGGTAAGGACTTATACGACGCATCGGAGCTGGCACGCAGCATGTTCGATCAGGCAAATGAAATCCTCGGATTCAATATCCGTCAGATTATGTTCGAAGGAACAGACGAAGAACTGAAACAAACCAAAGTAACGCAACCGGCAATCTTCCTCCACTCTACTATTTTGGCAGCTTGTTTAGGAGATGCATTCCAACCGGACATGGTAGCAGGACACTCATTGGGTGAGATTTCCTCGTTGGTAGCGAACGGAACACTTTCTTTCGAAGACGGTTTGCGTTTGGTTTCAAAACGTGCACTTGCAATGCAGGCAGCTTGTGAAGCAGTACCTTCAACCATGGCAGCTATTCTTGGTTTGGAAGACGAGGTAGTAGAAAAAATCTGCGACGAAGTAGATGGAATCGTTGTTGCAGCTAACTACAACTGTCCGGGACAATTGGTGATCTCCGGAAGTATCCCTGCTGTTGAAGAAGCTTGCGCTAAATTGACGGAAGCGGGAGCAAAACGCGCAATGATTCTTCAGGTTGGTGGAGCATTCCACTCACCGCTAATGGAACCTGCACGTGAAGAATTGGCGAAAGCTATCGAAGCGACAACGTTCAACACACCGAAATGCCCGGTCTACCAGAATACAACTGCAAAACCGGTTACGGATCCTGCTGAGATCAAGAAAAACCTCATCGAGCAATTGACTGCGCCGGTTCGCTGGACGCAAATCATGAACAACATGATCGCTGATGGTGCTTCTGAAGTAATCGAAGTTGGTCCTGGTAAAGTATTGCAGGGATTGTTCAAGAAAGTTGACAGAGCGTTTCCGTGTTCAAGTGCGGAACTTGCGGCTGTTTAAACCATTCAATGTTTAAGGTTCAACTCTTTTGAGCTTTTGAACACAAAAAAATCCCTCAGTTTCCTGAGGGATTTTTTTATATCCTGCCTTTCAAATCTTACAATCCGAAAGCTGCTTTTACTTTATCTACGTAATCCAGTTTCTCCCACGTAAACAATTCGATTTCTTTCACCAATTGTGTTCCGTCAGGAGCAGTAAAGGTCTTCTTCACCACTTCGTTCTTACGTCCCATGTGACCGTACGCTGCAGTTTCAGAGTACATTGGGTTTCTTAGCTTCAAACGCTGCTCGATTGCATATGGACGCATATCGAAGATCTCAGCACATTTCTTTGCCAATTCACCATCAGTCATGTTCACTTTCGCAGTTCCATATGTATTGATGAACAAACCACATGGCTCAGCTACACCGATAGCGTAAGAAACCTGAACCAATACTTCGTCACACAATCCGGCTGCTACAAGGTTTTTAGCGATGTGACGCGTTGCGTATGCTGCAGAACGGTCCACTTTTGAAGGATCTTTTCCTGAGAAAGCACCACCACCGTGAGCACCTTTTCCACCGTAAGTATCAACGATAATCTTACGACCTGTAAGACCTGTATCTCCGTGTGGTCCACCAATCACAAACTTCCCTGTCGGGTTGATGTGGTAAGTGATCTGGTCGTTGAACAACGCGCGCAATTCCGGCTTCAATTTCGCCGTAACGCGTGGAATAACGATGTCTACGATATCCGCTTTGATTTTCGCCAACATTGCTTCTTCCGTATCGAAATCATCGTGCTGTGTAGAAACAACAATTGTATCAATACGTTGAGGAACATTGTCATCAGAGTACTCGATCGTTACCTGAGACTTCGCATCCGGACGAAGGTAACCGATCAAATGCGGCTCTTTGTTACGGATCAACGACAACTCCTGAAGAATCTTGTGTGCAAGATCCAATGCCAATGGCATGTAGTTATCTGTTTCACGGGTAGCGTAACCGAACATCATCCCCTGGTCTCCTGCACCCTGTGCATTTGCTTTCGCCTCAAAATCGTCGTTACCTACAACGCGGTCAACTCCCTGATTGATATCCGAAGACTGATCGTGAATTGCAGAAAGGATTCCACAAGACTTCGCTTCGAACATGTATTCTGATTTCGTGTATCCGATGCGCGCAATTACTTCACGGGCAATTGACTGAACATCCAAATACGTGTTTGTTTTCACCTCACCTGCCAATACTACCTGACCGGTTGTTACCAAGGTTTCGCAAGCCACTTTAGAAGATGGATCAAACGCCATGAAATGGTCGATCAATGCATCAGAAATTTGATCTGCAACCTTATCCGGGTGTCCTTCAGAAACCGATTCTGAGGTAAACAAATATGACATATTCTCTTAGTATTAATTGTTGTATCGCGCGAAATTAGCATAAAAAAAACGATCCTCAATGCCACCGCCTATTTTTCAGCTTTTTTGTACGCTGTAGCTCAACGCAAAACAACATAAATCCACAGTTTGAAAACTCAAAACAGGCATATGCTCATTGACACGTCCATTTTCTTGACTCGTCTATGGCGAATCGTTAATTTTCAAACATGAATACACGTGCTAGACAGTTGATTTTAACATTGGCCCTTTTCGGAAACTTTGTTGCTTTTGGGCAAACAAAGAACGGATACTTTGTATTCTATGGAAAAGACAGGCCCGAGACCGGCATTGCCCCGAACGGAAAAGTGGAAGAAGGGAAATTTGTGGATGACCGCAAAGAAGGGGAATGGGTGAAATACCATCAGGATGGTAAAACACCAAAATTAAAGGGAGATTTCGTGAACAACCGTCCTTCAGGTATGTATTACAAGTACTACGAAAACGGAATCCTAAAGGAAGAAGGAAAATTTGTCGGAGGTCAGTACACTGACTCTCTGAAACGCTACTACGATTCAGGCCAGTTGGAATACGCAGCGTTCTATAATGCTGAAGGTAAAGAAGATGGTGTGGTTTACTTTTACTACAGAAACGGACAACCTCAGCTGATCTATACGGCAAAAAACGGCGAACGTGTTGGTGAAGAAAAACGCTTTGGACCGGATGGAAAACCATTGGATTCACTTGGATCTACAGGAGTCACTGAAGCCAACGCAACGGATTTGTACCGCTTGAAAAAAACGGCTCCGGTAGTAAAAGTAACTCAGGAAAACGGGTACAATCTTGTGATGAATGCACACGGTGAGAAAGATCAGGAGGGTGATTTCAAAAACGGGATATTGTTTGACGGAAAGCGCTATATTTATGATCAGAGCGGAGTCCTTACTCAGGTAGAAATCTACAAGGGCGGGTATTTGCACTCTTACGGACAGTTTTAAATTCAAAATTCAAAATGATCTAATTCAAAATTGGAAGAGGAAGTAATACCCTTTCAATTTTGAATTTGCATTTGAATCATTTTGAATTTGCGAATCAAACTTTAACCGAATGCGTAACGTTGCACTAGTACTACTTTTAATCCCCACTTCGTTTTTGACGTCCGCGCAAGACACCATTAACCAAAAGGATGCTCAGGGTTTAAAACAGGGTAAATGGATTTTCTATGGAAAAGACCGACCTGAAAGTGGTATTCCGGCTGATGGAAAAGTGGAAGAAGGAACTTATCTTGATGATAAAAAAGAAGGAACCTGGATCAGGTATCACGATGACGGTAAAACACCAAAAGTGATTGGTGAATACGTCAATAACCGTCCCGCGAATCGCTACTGGAAGTATTACAAATCCGGACAACTCAGAGAACGCGGTTGCTTCACTAAAAACGAGTACTGCGATTCCCTAAAACGCTTTTACGAAAACGGTCAACTGGAATACGAGGCCAGGTATGTTGACGGTCGGGAGTTCGGACGAGTGAACGAATACTATCCGAGTGGAATGCTCAAATTTACCTTTGTGAATACAACAACCGGCCCCACCGAAGCCTTTACGTTCACCGAAACCGGAGTCGTGTCTTCGGTCGGACGAATAACTGCTTGCAATTGGGGTGATAAGGAATACAGCATCTCGTGCGTACCCGTTCCGAAGGACACCATAAAACAACTCAATCGTATCGATGCACAAGGACGCAAGCAAGGTCATTGGATTTACTATGGAAAAGATCGCCCCGAAAGCGGTATTCCTCCGAATGGAAAAGTAGAAGAAGGATATTACATTGACGACCGCAAGGAAGGTGAATGGATCAGGTACAAGGAAGACGGTGTAACACCGAAGATGAAGGGAATCTATGAAAACAACCGCCCGAAAACCAATTGTACATTTAACCGCGACAAATACCCTAACGGCCAGCCACGTCGCGTAGGCACTTTCGAGAAGAACATGTACATCGATTCACTAATCGGTTATTACGAAAACGGAACTCGTGAGTATGCTGCGTTCTATGATAAACAAGGAAGAGAACAAGGTTGGATATACTATTACCATAAAAACGGCAATAAAGAATTTGAATATTTTGCCAAAGATGGATTGCCTACCGGAACTGCAATAAGGTTTTATGATAATGGCGATACCAATGAAGTCATTACGTACAACTCCGAAGGACAAATCGTTTCAAGCATTCACAGAAAACCCGTTCATGAAATCAATCCGTTCACAGATCCCACTGCCCCCAAAAATTACCCGCCCGTAATTACCGGAACACCAGATACAAAAGGTGTCACCTGGAAACCAAACGGGTATAACAAAGTGTTCAACGAAGACGGTGAAATCTGGCAGGATGGTACCTTCAAAGAAGGTTCGCTATGGGACGGAAAAGTGTATGTTTACGACCGGGATGGAATCCTCCTGAAAGTCAAAATCTTTAAACAAGGTCTATACCATTCCGATGGTCAACTTTAAACAGTATGCGTTACCTGATCTCCATATTGTCGTTGTTTGTTATCTCTTCAATATCCGCGCAGGATACCATTAACCAAAAGGATGCTCAGGGTTTAAGACAGGGGAAATGGATTTTCTATGGAAAAGACCGACCTGAAAGCGGTATTTCTGCAGAAGGAAAGGTTGAAGAAGGAATTCTACTGCGAATTGAAGTATACAAACAGGGCGTTTGTCAACCACAGGAAAAATGACAAGTAATACGAACAGCGATTGATGAAGCATTTGAGAATTGACAATTTTCAATTCTCAATTTTCAATTCTCAATTCTCAGACATACAATTCCATACAGTTCGCACAAATAAAACTACGTCTGTTTTTAACCCCCGTTTGCTTCCTGACGATCGGTAAATTACATCGCACGCACCAGTTCTTCGTGTGGGCCAGCCAGTGCTTTTTCAATTCGTATTTCTTCTTCCATTCCAGGAACTGAAAACTATAAATACGCGCTTCTTCAATAAGTTGTTTACGTTTTGCGGAAGGCAGCTTCCCTACCAACGATTCCGGATGCACGCGGATGCGGTACAACACCTCGTTCTTGATAATATTCCCTACACCGGAAAAAATATCCTGGTCCAACAACACGTCGCAAACCATCTTATCCGGATGTTGTTTCAATCGAATTTCCGCATCCTTCGGATTCCAGGCATCGTTCATCACGTCCACACTCCAATCGTAAAGCGTATCCACTTCACCCTCCAGAATTCTGACCGAACAGGAATAGAAATTCAGTTCGCCGTTTTTAAACGTAAGCGCCAGTCTCGGAGCAGTTTCCGGTTTTTGTTCATCAATTCGATAACTGCCAAATAGCAGAAAGTGAATCCGTAAAGCAAAACCATTGAAGCAAATCAGGAAGTGTTTTCCCCAGCTTTTGAACGCAATTACCTTTTGGTTCAGTAAACGCGACTGATCGATTTTACTATTCCCATGAACCGCAATAATTTTCTCTCCGGCAAACTTTCCGACTTCTTCTCTCAGAATTACAATCGACGGACCTTCAGGCATGTTGTTCTATTTCGAATGAATAAACCCATTGAACGTATCCAGATTTTTCAGTGCATCACCCTTCGTATTGTTGAAGTATACATACACTTCCTTTCCCTCGGAAAGCCAACCGTAAACAATAGCAGCGTATTCCCGCAACACTTCATCGGAATAACTACCATCGTATTTTCCTGTAGGGCCATGCAGCCGCATGTACATAAAATCCGCGCTAAAATCCACTTTTGGCGTTGCTGATCCGGGCATATCGTGAACCACGAGTGTTGCTTTGAAAGCTTCCAGCATCTCCATTGTAGCGTCTGAATACCACGAAGCATTCCTAAACTCCACGGCAATTTGCCAGTCACCGGAATCGCTCTCACGAATACAACCCAGTAACCTCTCGAGCTGAGCCTTGTATGTATCGCCAATTCCGGAAGGAAACTGAATCAACAGGCAGCCTTTTTTACCCCCAATCTGGTTGATCCGCGACATAAACGCCAACACATCGTCTTCTGTAAAATTCAGTTTGCTGCTGTGCGTTATTCCCCGCCACATCTTAAACGTAAACCGGAAATCATCCGGAACTGAAGCCGACCACTTGATCACTGTGATTGGCCGCGGCACTTTATAAAAAGAACTGTTCACCTCCAGACTGTTGTATAATCGCGCATAATAGGTTATTCTACTTGCGTTTACAAAAGGTGCCGGAAATTCGTACCTGCGAATGGGCAACACTAATCCGCTCGTTCCGGAGTAAAACAGGTGTTTGAATCGTGTTTCCATAACTAGGTTTCTGAGTACTGTTTTTCACCCGGTTTTTTTCCTTTGTCATCATTCCAGCTCATCACCTCACCCTTCGCCGGCAATGTCGCTTTGTCGACTTCCCGTTTCCGTTCTTTGCTTAACGCCTTATTTGTGGTTTGCACCATTTTCTCGTCGCGTTCGGTTCCTTTACTTTCTTCTTCGAGTAATCCATTGGTATCCCGCACATGTTGAACCGGATCATCTATGTACTGCCAGAATTCGTGCAACTGCGAACTGTGCCCTTCGTTCCATGGACCACGAACCGTTTGCCCATCCGACATATTGAAATACTTATTACTGAACTTCGGATCACTCTGCAAAATACCCGGAGGAAAATTCGGTTGAATGGAATCCAGCGCTGCTTCAAACATTTGCATGTGTGCCACTTCGCGAGTCATCAGGAACCGAAGTGTTTCCTTCACGTAAACATCGTCTGTGAATTTCATCAGGTTCTCGTACACCAATTTTGCAGTTGCTTCGGCTGCAATATTGCAGCGCATATCCACAGTAGGATCGCCCATCCCCATGATGTATGTTGCTGTCCAGGGATTCCCGTCGCTATCCGTCAGTTCAGGAGTTCCTCCGGATACAAGAAAAAAATGTGGATCTGACAGGGAATCGTGAATGTAGGATTCCCGAGCCGTCGAGCCGTCCAGAAGCTGGTTCAGTTCCGACTCATCCGCGGCATTTTTCAATTCGCCGTTTACACCTGTAAGCAGCATTTGTATGGTTGCTCCAACAATTTCCAGGTGACTGAATTCTTCCGTGGCAATATCCATTAACATATCGTATTTATCGGGATGCGGTTTTTTGCATCCAAAGGCTTGAACATAATATTGCATTGCGGCCTTCAGCTCGCCATTAGGGCCACCGAATTGCTCCAGAAGCAAACGCGCAAAACGCGGATCCGGTTTTGACACCCGGGCATTAAACTGTAGTTCTTTGATGTGATGAAACATGACTTTGCTGTTTTAAATGAATACTCTATTGAATGGCACGTGAAATGGTGTCGATATTAACAAAGTTGAGAACCGCTGTCAGTTAATGTGTTATACCGTTGCAGCGGAAAGTTGCAGGCTTCACAGGTTTTAGGGAAGGATGATTTTTGAATTTTGATTTTTGATTTTTGATTTTTGAATTCATCATTCACCCTTCAACATTCACACTTCATCATTCACCATTCATCATTCACCATTCACCATTCACCATTCACCATTCACCATTCACCCTTCATCATTCACTCTTCATCATTCACCCTTCAACATTCCCAATTTGTAACTACCTTCGATCTAAGGAAAAATTATGGTTGCTCTTTTACTATTCGTTTTTATTGTTCTCACACTGGCTCTGACGGTCTATGTCTTCATGCTACGCACACAATTGAAACAGAAAGTCGAAGAAAGTGAACAACTTGCCGAACGCAACCACGAACTGAATGCAGTGATTCACTCCAATGAACTGAAGTCTCTTCGCTACAAACTAAATCCGCACCTGTTTAAAAATGCATTGAATTCGATTCAGTCACATGCGTATCAGACGTATTATTCCATGGACAAACTCTCCGGAGTGCTGGATTATATTCTTTATGAAAGTGATTATCCGTTGGTGAGCCTTCACGATGAAATGGAGTTCGCGGCCAACTTTATAGAGATCAACCGCATGAAGTTGAGTCCGTTATTTGATCTTCGAATCCGCAATACCATTGCCCAGGACGACCGGCTGAAGGAAATTAAGATACTACCTCTGATTACCGTCGACCTTATTGAAAATGCATTCAAACATACGGACTTCCAGAAGCCCGAATCGTTCATTTCGATTCATTTTCAATTGACAGACAAAACCTTTTTGCTTGAAGTAAGTAACCGCATTTCCCAACGAACACCACTCAAAAAAGATAAAAGCGGACTCGGATTGAAAAACCTTCAGGAGCGCCTGGAAATCGCATACCCGGATTCGCATATCCTCACGCATACCGCGAAAGACGATGTGTTTCATGCAAGTTTAAAACTGGAGTTGCATGGCTAAGACCGTTTATCGCTGTGTATTGCTCGATGACGAGTTGCTGGCACTTTCGCTGCTGAGAACACTCTGCGAAAGTATTCCGGAAATCGAAGTGGTAAAAGCATTCAATCAACCCGAACTGTTTCTGGAACAAGCTTCCACACTGCCGTTCGACTTTTGTATCTCTGATATTGTAATGCCCGGACATACCGGACTCCAAATCGCGCGAAAACTTGAAGGGAGGCCGGTCATTTTTACAACAGCGCACAACGAATATGCCGCTGATGCATTTGACGTAGAAGCCATAGACTTTTTACGCAAACCTGTTCAATTGGACCGATTGCAACGTGCCGTTCAAAAAGCAATTGTGCAGATCGAACTGAACAAAACTCAAAGCGAATGGCAAGCCAACACAGCACGTGGAAAAATGAACTTTCGTCAGGCTGATATCGTTTCACTGTCTGCAAACAGTATTGATCGTCGGGACAAATTATTACTTCTTTCCGATGGAACGACACATACGATCAAAAACAAATCCTTCGAGCAACTGATTAGCGAACTTGAAGCCATTTCCTTCCTTCGCATTTCAAAAAGTGAAATCATCAATCCCCGATTTGTTCAGGGTCATCACGCTGATCTGCTCATCAGTACCCTGAAGGAAACCGATGGTACACAACGCGTCTTTTCACTGAGCGAAAACTACAGAAAAAATTTCCTGGAGCACTTCAACAACAAGAGTTAAGCGTTTCGATACAAGAAAAACCGCTTTCAGTACATTTCTGTTTTCAACCGTTTTCCGGCGTTCACGAGCAACGTAATTTCGCCAAAAAAACGGATGAAAAACCTAAAAAATCTGTTGTTCTATATCGTCACGATTGGTGGACTTTCCGCTGTTGTGTTTGGAATCATTCTTTCAGGTAAAAGCATGGAAGCCAGTAAGGTGACCAAATTCAAGCCGGAGGTTGCCGCTTCCACCTGGGATCAGTTTTTAGACACGTATTACCACAACCTGACACATCCATTGGCAATTCTATTGCTTCAGATCATCACGATTATTATTGTAGCACGCATTTTCGGATTCTTTTTCAAGAAGATAGGTCAACCATCCGTTATTGGTGAAATCATCGCCGGGATTATTCTCGGACCATCGTTCGTTGGCTATTACTTCCCCGATTTTGCACATTTCCTGTTTCCGGATAAATCCCTTGACAACCTCAAGTTTCTCAGTCAAATCGGTTTGATTCTCTTCATGTTCGTTGTCGGAATGGAATTGGATCTGAAGACGGTCAAAAACAAAGCAAACGATGCCGTTGTAATCAGTCATGCCAGCATTATTTTCCCATTCACTCTTGGAGTTGGACTGGCGTGGTTCATCTATCCCGAATTTGGTCCTCAGAATATTCCGTTTATTGCCTTCGCGCTGTTTTGTGGAATTGCAATGAGCATTACAGCGTTTCCCGTACTGGCCAGAATTGTTCAGGAACGTGGTTTGTCGAAAACGAAGCTCGGAAACATCGTAATTACCTGTGCAGCAGCAGACGATATTACAGCCTGGTGTATTCTTGCTGCGGTAATTGCCATTGTAAAAGCCGGCTCCGTTCTGAGTTCCCTGTACATCATCATTATGGCCGTTGCTTACGTCCTGGTAATGTTGAAGTTGGTACGCCCGTTCCTTGCCAGATTTGGAGACAAGTATTCCAACAAAGAAAGCATGAGCAAACCGGTAGTTGCTATTTTCTTCATTACACTATTGGTTTCGTCTTACGTTACAGAAGTCATTGGAATTCACGCGTTATTCGGGGCGTTCCTTGCAGGTGTGATCATGCCGGTGAATCTTAATTTCCGCGCCATTTTCATTGAAAAAGTAGAAGATGTTTCGTTGGTTCTACTGCTTCCGTTATTCTTTGTATTTACCGGTTTGAGAACACATATCGGGCTATTGAACGATTGGCACCTGTGGATGGTGGCGTTTGCGATTATCGCTGTGGCTGTGACAGGAAAATTCCTCGGTTCTGCATTTGCCGCACGCTTCGTTGGACAGTCCTGGAAAGACAGTTTAATCATCGGTGCGTTGATGAATACTCGTGGGTTGATGGAACTTGTCGTACTGAACATCGGATACGATCTTGGAGTACTCTCTGACGAAATTTTCGCAATGATGGTCATTATGGCATTGTTCACCACGTTCATGACCGGACCAATTCTGGACTTCCTGAACTGGCTGATCCCTGATAAGCAGGAAGATCCCGATATAACCGCAGCCGTTGCTACGAAATACAACATTCTTATTTCTTTCGGTAATGCGGAACGCGGGCGGGCATTGTTCCGCCTTGCAAGCAGTTTCATCAAGAAGTCACCCGAGAACGCCAGCGTCACAGCACTCCACGTTTCGCTCAGTAACGATCTCAATCAGTACAACATGGAAGAATACGAACGGGAAAGTTTCAATCTGGTTGAAAGTGAATCAGCAGAACTGAATCTTCCGGTTACCACACTCTTCAAACCGACTGTGGACATTGATAAGGAAATTACCGACACGGCCAATTCAGGGAGTTTTGATTTGTTGTTGATAGGAATTGGTCGTTCGGTCTTTGAAGGTTCCCTTCTGGGGCGCATACTCGGATTCACAACCAAATTGATCAACCCTGAACGCCTCTACGAAACCATTACCGGAAAAGAACCGTTGTTTGAAAATACGGTTTTCGATGAGCGAACGCGTCAGTTGATCAAAACCGCAAAGGTTCCGGTAGGAATCGTGATCGATAAGGATTTGGGGGAAGTGAACAACGTATTCGTTCCGATTTTCTCCATCCACGACAGTTTCCTGCTGGTGTATGCACAGAAATTGATTCATCATAGCGAAGCACGCATTGTTATTCTCGATACTTCCGGAATCATTCAAACCCATCCGGAATTGAAAGAAAACATCCGAATGATTGAACAATTCGCCCCGAATCACATTGCGTTGCAATCACACCCGAAACTGGACAAAGAGTTTATGGCACAGCAGGACCTGATGCTGATTAGTCACGATAGCTGGAAAAAAGCCGTTGAATCTCAGAGTATTTGGCTTTCCAACACGCCGTCGGTTTTGATCATGAAGACGTAACCTTCCGCCCGGCATTGGCGTAAGCGTATTTTGAAGCGAAATTGAACGTACTTTTGTTTCGACTTCTATCTAAACAATGCAGGGACTTTTTGAACGATTCGGTCAGGAATTGGAAGAATTGGCGAAGGAATTTACTTTGCCATTGGAAAATCCGATTCTTACATTTTCCCTGCTGCTCTTCATTATCCTTCTTTCTCCGATCTTATTGAGACGGTTAAAAGTTCCAGCACTAATCGGGTTGATCATTTCCGGAGTAATCATCGGACCCAATGGTTTTGAAGTCATTTCGAAAGCGAATACAACCGAGGGTTATGTGTTCATGTTTGCCAAATTCGGGTTGCTGTACATCATGTTTATGGCAGGTTTGGAATTGGACATGCAGGAATTCAAACGTTACCGTAACAAGAGCATTGCTTTTGGGGCGCTGACGTTTTTTGTCCCGTTATTGCTCGGATATCCGATTTGTCGATACGCACTTGGATTGAACGAAATTGCGAGTTTGCTCACGGCAAGTATGTTTGCAACACATACACTTGTGGCCTATCCGATTATTTCAAAATACGGCATCACGAAAATGGAATCCGTGGCTATTGCTATTGGAGGAACCATTCTCACCGACACCGCCGTACTGATCATTTTGGCGGTAATTTCCAGTTCCGAAGGCGGGTCAATCAATACGAACACATTGGTTCACCTTGCAGTAACGCTGAGTATTTTCAGTTTGATCATGTTCGGATTAATTCCGCGTATTGCTCGTTGGTTCTTCAGCAAACTGGAATCGGAGAAAAGTTCGCATTACATCTTTGTACTTTCGGTTCTGTTCTTTGCGTCGTTTATGGCCGAGGCAGCAGGAATTGAAGCGATCATCGGGGCGTTCGTTGCGGGACTTGTACTGAACAGATTGATTCCCCATACTTCGGCTCTGATGAACCGCATTGAATTCATCGGAAATTCCTTATTCATTCCGTTCTTCCTGATTTCCATCGGAATGGTGGTAAACGTGAAGGAATTGGCAAACGAGCCATGGGCATGGGCAGTGGCCGGAATCCTTACTTCCTTTGCTATTTTCAGTAAGTTTCTTGCGGCATGGATCACCCAACTGATGTTTAAAATGACCGGAACCGAACGACAAATCATGTTCGGGTTGAGTACGGCTCACGCCGCTGCAACACTGGCCGTGATCAATGTTGGGTACAACATGAAAATTCTGGACATCGAAGTCGTAAACGGAACAGTAATCCTGATTCTCATGACGAGTATGACAGCCAGCTTCGTGACAGAAAATGCCGGGAAGAAATTACTGATTGAACAAGTGAAAAACGAGCCGGTAGAGCAACTCGCATTGAGAAATCAGCACGTTTTGGTTGCGGCAAACGAATTAAAAGGAAACGAATTATTACTCGATTTCTCCATTCTGATTACGAACCGGAAAGTAATCAACCCGCTTTCCGTGGTCAGCGTAATGGAAAACGATGAAGACGCAGAGCGCAATATTCGTCGTGCCCGTAAACACATGGACGACTTCATTTCGCATTACTCCGGTGGAGAAATTGCGGTTCAAACCATGGCAACCATCGATCACAACTTTAGCAGCGGCATTGCCCGTGTATCAAAGGAATTAGCCGCAGATATGGTATTGATCAACGACAATTCGAAAATCAATCTGTTGAAGCGTCTTGTTGGTGATGACCGCGATCACCTGTTGGATGTCTGCGAACGAACCGTATTTTTCTGTCACTTCGAGCGCTCCTTTGCTTCCTTCAGAAAATTGTATCTTGCCTGCGTTCCACTTGCGGAACTGGAAAGCAGTTTCAATCAGTGGCTGGACCGCGTTCATCGCATTTCCCGTGAGCTAAATCTTGATATTGAGGTTGTGAGCACTGTTGAGACTTACGAGAAAATCCGCGAATACCTTCAAATGAAAAATTCCGGGGTAAAACATACTCATACCGCAATCGAACACGCTGAAGATTTTGCGTTTCATCCGCCAAAAGACCCTGCAACAACCCTGGTGTTCACGATTCTTTCCCGCAAAGGATCCGTTTCATCGTTCATTGGATTAGATTCACTCCCCAACCGACTGGAAAAAGATTGGGAAGACTTTGATCGTGTATTCGTTTACCCTGCGCAACACGTTTCTGACAACCTTTTCGGAACGTATGACGATATGAACGCAGGGCCACTTGCCGCCGGTGTGGAGACCATTCAACGGATTTCGAAAGAAGTTGGGGGGATTTTTAAAAAAGGGGATACGAATGATTAAGAAAGATCCAACGTTCTTTAGTTCTTATAGAATTCTTGCATTTGTATTCTGCTTTTTGTCGTTGGGGGCAATTGGAGAAACCAAACGTATTCTGACATCCAATGCTCCGGACATTGCTCATAATCGTTCAGGGTTGATTCCAATGGCTTTGGTAATGACAGCATTATTCATTTTTCTGACAGTGTATTTCTGGAGAAAAAGGAACAATTAATGTTCTTCGGAGGAAATTGCATAAATAATGATCCAAGTACTCGTAAGAGCTAATCTGCCACGAATGCACGAATTTTTGCTCGCTTAACAGGCTCGCTGTATTCAGTAAAAGGACCTCGACTGGGAGGGATTGAGGGAGGTGGCTATCGCCCGACATCAAAAAATTCCTCACCCTCATAGGGGTAAACTTTCCTACGGTTGTCATAAGGTCAGAAACACAAAATAATCGACTTTATGAAAAAGCTAAAATGGATGTTACCAATGCTGATTGTACTTGTTGCATCCACGACATCGTGTAAGAAAACCATTTTCAATTCTATAGTAGGGAAAGGCGGAACGGTAACAGAGACACGCCAATTGACAGATTTCAATAAGATTTCTCTGGACATCGATGCTAACGTGATCTACACTCAAGACGCCAGCTATTACGTTGAAATTTCCGGGCAGCAAAACGTTCTGGATGTATTGACAACCGAAATCAGCGCCGGAGAACTGAGAATTGACTTCAGTAAATGGGTACGTAAACACAGTAACATCACGATCATTATTCACTCACCGGAACTGCGCGGGCTGGACATCAGCGGAAGTGGAAACATTGAATGTAACGGAACGATCAATACGTCGAACATGGATTTGACTGTGAGCGGTTCAGGGAACATGGTCTTGAACACACTGAATTCCGAAGAACTCGAAGCAAAAATCAGTGGTTCGGGAAACATTGAAATTGCCGGTGGAACGGTAAACAATGAGCAGGTAACCATCAGCGGTTCAGGCGACATCAACATGGAAGACCTGATGTCGAACAACTCCTATTGTAAAATCAGCGGCTCAGGTTCGATCACAGTTTGGGTAATTGAACAACTGGATGCTACGATTTCCGGAAGCGGTGACATTCGTTACAAGGGAACACCGATTGTAAATACACACATCAGCGGATCCGGAGACGTGATTCACATCTAGCTAAAAGAGGAAACAAAAAGAGGAAAGGTCGCTGAGCGGAGTCTAAGTGTCTTTCCTCTTTTCTCCTTTCTTTTTCCTCTCACTAACACATTCAAAAATTCGAACATGAAAACGAAGTTATTCGTCCGGGCTTTCTTTTGCCTTTTCTCAACGCTGCTTTCAGCACAAACACAAACAGTTCGCGGTACGGTAATCGACAAAATCTCTACAGCACCAATTCCGGGAGCTACCATTTCGGTGGTTGGAGCGGAACCGCCAATTCACGCCGTAACGGATGCCGATGGTGTTTTCCACCTCAAAGATGTTCCTGTTGGAAACAGGTCTTTTGCTATTTCTGCTTTCGACTACAAAGATGTTACTCTGCAAAACATCACTGTGAATGCCGGAAAGGAGTTGGTTCTGACCATCAACATGGAAGAAGACATCACAAAAATCGATGAAGTTGTTGTAATCGGCAAAAGCGATAAAACGAAACCGCTTAACGAGCTCTCGGCGGTGAGCACCCGCACCTTTTCAACGGAAGAAGCACAGAAATTCGCAGCTGCGGTAAATGATCCGGCGCGTATGGCGTCTTCGTTTGCAGGAGTGGTAACAGCAGGCGACGGAAATAACCACATCTCTATTCGCGGAAACTCACCCAACGGGCTGCTTTGGCGCATGGAAGGTGTCGAAATTCCAAATCCGAATCACTTTTCAAATGTAGGAACAGCAGGTGGTGGAATTTCCATCCTGAGCTCTCAATTATTGAGCAATTCTGATTTTTCAACAGGAGCTTTTGCCGCTGAATATGGGAATGCGCTTTCGGGAGTCTTCGACTTACGACTGAGAAAAGGGAACAACGAAAAGCGTGAGTTCACCGTTCAAACCGGTTTCCTTGGAATCGACCTGGCCGCAGAAGGCCCTTTCAAAAAGGGATACGACGGTTCTTACCTCATCAATTACCGCTACTCAACGTTGAACCTGCTTGGTAAAATGGGAATACCAATCGGTGATGCCAATACGAACTTCCAGGATTTGTCTTTTCACGTGTATTTGCCGACCAGGAAATTGGGTAAGTTCAGTGCGTTCGGCTTCGGTGGTTTGAGCTACCAGACCACTTCGGCTGAAAAAGATTCCCTACTTTGGCAGGAAGATGATTTCCTTCGCCTCAACACGAACTTCTATAGTAATACGGGAGCCGTTGGCTTCACAAATACAAAACTGTTCAGCAATCGATCTTACCTGAAAACTGCTCTCGTTTTTTCCGGAACAGAAAATGGCTATGAGCAAGACGAACTTCAGTACGATTATACCAGCCTCATTCGGAATTACGAGCAACGATTCGTTCAGAATAAACTCACATTATCGTCGACTTACACGCAAAAACTCAATGCGAAAAACAATCTTCGAACGGGAATTATCCTGAACCGATTAGGATACAGCCTGATTCAACAGGACATGGGAGATACAACCGTATTGATTCAACAAATCAACGAAAGCGGAAATACGGAAACCGCTCAGGCTTTCTTTCAATGGAATTGTCGTCCTTCTGAAAAGTGGACAACCAATCTGGGAATGCATTATTTTCAATTGTTCCTGAACAACACCTATTCCATTGAGCCTCGTGCTTCCGTGCGTTACGACTTCCTTCCAAAACATCACCTTACATTGGGATACGGATTACATAGTCAGCTGCAACCAATTGGTGTTTATTTCACTGAAAAAGAAGTAAACCTGCCTAACGGGGAGGCAGGCGGACAGCTAACCTACCCGAATCGAAAATTGGAACTGAGCAAAGCGCATCATTTGGTATTCGGATATGATATTATCATTAACGAACACGAACACATCAAGACCGAAGTCTACTACCAGCATTTGTTCAATGTTCCGATCAGTTCAGATTCAACAAGCACCTACTCGATTCTGAATTCAACGGATGGTTTTCCTTCGGAAGCATTAACGAACAAAGGACTTGGGCGCAATTACGGAATTGAACTAACGTACGAGCGCTTTTTATTCAAGAACTTATACTACTTGCTTTCGGCTTCACTGTACGAATCGAAATACCAGGCAGCAAACGGAACGTGGTACGATACCCGTTTCAATACCAATTATGCAACAACATTGACTATCGGAAAAGAATGGCAATTGAAAAACATGGAGAAAAACCGTGTGATCGGATTCAACATCAAATCGATCTACGTTGGTGGATTCCGCTATACACCAATTGATCGTGAAGCTTCAATTGCTGCAGGTGAAGTTCGTTTCAACGATAAAGAAACGTATGCGAAGCGCATGCCCGATTATTACCGTCTGGATATTCGTTTTAGCTTAAAACGCAATTACAACAAGCTTACAAGTACATTGGCGCTGGACATTCAGAACACTACGAATCGTAAGAACGTTGGCGGGCAATATTTTGATGATAAAACCGGCGACGTGAAGTATTGGTACCAGACCTCGTTGATCCCGATTATTAGTTATCGATTGGAGTTTTGATAGGACACAAGTAAAATCCCGAAACCTCGGAACAGGTCACTCGCACCAACTTCGGGGGATTAAAGGAGCTAGCTTCATTCCCCTTTTGGAGGGGGACAGGGGGAGGATAATTCATCCCATAATTGAGAAATTATTCTTCCTCTTTCTCTACAACTACGTTTCCTGAACCATAACTTTACAATTAACATCGCTGCTTTCCTCCCCCCCGGCCTCTCCAAAGGGGGAGTTTTTAGAAATCCTCCTAGATCCCCAAACGCTGCTTCACCTCACTATACGACGTTCTTGAAATCGGAACGCGTTTTCCATTTTTCAGAATCGCTACATAGCTGTTCTTCTCAAACGACTCAATTTTCGACAGGTAATCAATGTTCAGGATGTACGAACGGTGAATGCGCATGAACTGATCCGGCAAATTCTTTTCGTAATAGCCCATCGTCTGCTTCTTCACGTGGTACTTATCGTCGATGTGAATCTTTACATAATCGTCGTAAGCCTCAATGTACTGAACAGTATCCAGAGAAACGATCTTGATATCCGTTCCGTTTTTTACCACAATCCGTGCCTGCTCCAGGTTCGACTTAGCGTAGTCTACCGGGAGCGGTGGTAAGGGGGAAGGCGCTGCGGATCTTGTAGCTTTGGTTAATGCAATCGCGAAACGATCCATTGAAAACGGTTTCAATAAGTAGTCCAGCGCGTTTACCTCAAATGCCTTGAATGCAAACTCATCGTATGCCGTAGTGAAAATGATCAGCGGTGGCTCTTCCAACAACTCCAGCAATTCAAATCCGTTCAGTTTAGGCATTTGGACATCCAAAAAGATCAGATCGGGCTTCACTTGTTGCAACAGCTTTAGCGCTTCAAAACCATCTCCGGCTTCTCCGATAACGGTGTAACCTCCCAACTCGTCGAGGTAATTCTTTACGATGCTGCGTGCCAGCGGTTCGTCGTCTATAATCAATACATTCATGATGCTTGCGGTATTCGTAGTGTTACGGTAAATACATTATTTTCTTTGTTGATCTTGATCAGATCGTGTTGTTTGAAGAACAGGAACAAGCGCTTTTTCACGCTTTCAATTCCATATCCTGTTCCTCGGTATTGTGGAACCAGTTCATCGTCACACGGGTTGGTTACCACGAGGTATAACTGACTTTCTTCCAGTTTTGCGGAAATGTTCAATGTAATGGTGTCCGAATGTACATTCAATCCATGTTTCAATGCGTTTTCAACCAACGGCTGAAGAATGAGTGTTGGCAACTGTGCGTTTAGACAATTTTCATCAATGTTCATTTCAAGAGTGAGGCGTTGTCCGTAGCGGATTTTCTCAATTTCCAGGAACAGCTTCGCCTGATTCAATTCATCGTTCAGATTCACCAATTGCTGGTAATCTTTTCGCAACGTTCCACGCAGGAAATCGCTTAGTAAGTGAATCATCCGGTTCGCCTCTTTCGGTTCCATGATGGTTAGCGCACTGATTGAATTCAAACTATTGAAGAGGAAGTGCGGCTGGAGCTGATTGTTGATGTTTACCAATTCGGCATGCGTCAATGCGCGTTCCTGTTCCAGCAATTGTTGTTGAATTTTCTCCTGTGTTTCGGTATTCTTCAGAATCCACCAGTACAAACTCAATCCAAGCAGGAAGAGAAATGCCACCAGGTAACGCAAACCGCTTAACTCCAAAACGCGTCCCTTGAAATACGATTCGTCAAGAAAATTCGACAAAACATAGAGTTCGGAAAGGTGAATGAACGACGTCAACGCCGCCAGTAATCCAAGTTGCGCATACCCTAGCGGTTTCTTCGAATGGAAATTGAACTGAACCACAAAAAGAAGCATTCCGGTTATCGAAAGCAAAGCCGTTGAATGCGTTGCGTCAATCAACGAATCAATAACCGGGAACCGATTCCACCAAAGAACCACAAAGAGAAACCCGCCCAGAACTAACATACTGGCCAGGAACCTCAATTGATATGTTCTCGCTCCGCTGACAATCATAGCTTACTGTGCGAAGCTGTTGATTTCAATTCCACCGAAGAAACAAGTTCCCTGCAAAACAAGAATCTTATTGGTCTCTCCCTTACCGATATACTCCAACGGGCGTTTATCCTCTACTCCACCAAAAACCGTGGTGATCTCAGAATTCACCTTCCAGTCCGTTGGAACGGTTATCGTAGTTCCACCAAAGACACAGGTAATATCCAGGACTACTTTTTCTTCGAAATTAGCGTTCGTAAGGTTGATGTCGGTGCCTCCAAAAAGGGTGACATCCGCTCCTTTGAATTGCTGACTCACGACGTTTTTTTTTATACCTCCGAAGACGTTCGTTGCATCGAGGAAATCCTCTTCTGACGGGACTCCATGGCCGCAGCGTTCGGCTTCATGCATACGCTTCCAATGCTCACGTGAAAAACGCTTGTGATGATGCGAATGTGGTCTGTGGCGTTTTTTGAAAACCATCGCCACCCCAATGTCAATCACTACCACAGGAAAGATGATTTCTTTGTTGATGTCTTTCGGGTACCAGCTTTGCAGCAGGAATATGAGTCCGATAGCAGCAATGACATAACCGAATAGTTTTTTGAACTTATGCTTCACGGTCACCACAAATCCAATTGCGATTAAAATCATTGGCCAGCTAAATGCCCATCCCGGAACCCCAAAATCGAGTCTGTTAAGGAGAAACAACGTACCGAATAGAATAACCATCAATCCGGCCGCAATTCTTCCTCTTCGCTGGCTCTTTTGCCATTTCAGGATTTGTTGCTCGAAATCGGAAGTTGAATGTTCTTGTTCCATGACTTTTAAATTATGAACCAAAACTACGTCTGGTATGAGCACAAAAAAACCACATTTCGGCGAAATGTGGTTATAATTCGGTAAACCGAAGTTATTACAGCCTACTAGAAATAGATAATGTAACCGATTTTCAAGCCCCAGTACTCTAAACCGGTTCTGTATAACTCAGCAATCTTATGGTCGTGAACTTCGTTTGTTGTTACATTAATGAATGTAGCTGTTACATCGCGTCCGTCTTCATCAGTAGTTGACATTTGTGCGCCTCCTTCCGGAAGTGGTCCGTGGTTGTGAGAAACCATGTACTTATTATTGATGTATTCAAAGTCATTAAAGCCCCGCAAGTAAGAACCACCAACGTACAGGAAGTGTTTGTTTTCAGTCAACACATTCTTACAGAACAAGCTCATATCTACCTCAACACCTGCTTCACCACCGTAAACAAAACCTCTGAATTTCTGAGTTGTGGTACGATCCATTGGCTGGCAATCGTCGGTATCATTCGGTGGAGCAATCGCAATTTTGGATTTCATGGTAGCCCACCCGATTTGAGGTTTTACATACCCACGCACTTTGCGGTAATCGTGACCAAGATGAACTTTTGCACCCAATAAGTTAGTCTTCATACCACTCGTGTACGTTACATCCGTTGTTGTAGAAGAAGTACTATCGAATTGGTAGGTTTCCTGCATGGATCTGCTGTAGTACAACCCAAGTGTATTACTGAATTCAATAGAAACCGGAACAAAAGCAGACGGTTTATATGCGAATTGGTAACCCCAACCATAGTTTGTACTCATTTTAGGCATTTCAGCTTTAAATGGGGAATACGTTGAGAAATAGGTTCCGAATTGGAACTTGCTTTGAGCGCTCGCAAACATGGGAACGAAGCATAGTAAGAAGTAGAATTTTTTCATGGCCCGTTATTTTGGTCTATAGCTACAAAAACGATACCGTTTTCGTTAAAAAGCTGTTAACTGTTCAAAAAACAAACTTGTCTTATTTCCATAAGACAGAAAGCAGGGTGAAGAAGTTACAGTGTAACCAAAAATTTGTTTTTTGATTATGTTGTCAACTTCTTATTTCTTGTACTTCCACTCTTTTGTTTTTCCCTCGCGGAGATTCGAAAGGGTGGTTTCAAGACGGCGCTGAAATGTTGCATCTGTCTTCGCATCGTTTAGCCAGTCAACATATTCTCTTTTATTTGTAAGACTGAAGTTCTCAAATACGGCTTCCATCACCGAATCGTTTTTAAGGGCTTCTGTCAGTTCCTTCGGGATATTCAACTCTCGTGGCTTCGCTGGTGTCGGAGCTTTCTTCAGCTTCACCCCGGCATCAATAAGGCTCATTGCCTGCAGAATGTATTCACCAAGCACCGTTGACGATGGCAATTCGGAAACGTTAGAAATCTTTCCAAGCGTCCCCATACCTCCTGCAGACTCAGCTTTGAAAATGCCATGCGGATCATTCATCTGACTTTGAAGCCAGAATCCGAATGCACAATGTTGCTTGAAGGCAGCCATGCTACACAAAATAGTTCCCTTGTACATGAAGTGAGGGAAACTCCATTTCCAGCCTTCCTCCACCTCCGGACAATAATCGTGTACAACCTTACGAAGTTCGTTAAGGATTTCCTGTGCGAAAGGTTGTGACTTGTTAATGTAGTCGTCGATCTTACTGAGTTTCTTCATTCTTGCGTTTTTTGAGTAGTCCGTAGCTCGTAAATCCCATAATTATGTACAGAAACGTGGCGGCCAGCCACATCCATCCCGGATGCCCCGGAACCATAATCATGTTCATGTATGTTAGTAATTGCAGAACACCAACTGTAACCAGCATGGGTCTGTAATTTGTTCTTCCCTGAAAAAGGTTCGTAATGGAAGCGGCCAGAAAACCCGCCAGCGCCCAATTCAGAACCATCATTATCTCGGCCATCAACGGCATTCCTGCAACCAATTCAGCCAAAGCTTCGCGATCTGTTGGTAATTCTCCCATTGGATAAATGGAATGAATAACTGTTTCACCTGCTGCAACAACAAGCCCTCCCGTAATTATTCCCAACGCCACTGCAAGTACTTTCCTGAACATTATCCGACCGCTTTGATACAGATATAAAAATAAGCGGATTTTGAACAGGAACAAAATTGAAGTGTAGCATGTGGGCGCACAATGCATTGTGCACCCACATTTCAATCAGATTAACTTGTAACGAATCAAAAAAACGTACTTTTAATGTAGTTATCCCCATGAAAGAGCGTCTGTTTGCCATCATTGTATTGATTCTTGCGTCAGCGAGCCTGCTTTCCCTGTTCTGGAACAACAGTAAACCTCATTCCAAAGCCTTACCGCAAACTGAGGAAGTGGTCTACACACCAAACTTCGATTCACTTCGACTGGCCAATGAATTCCCGAATCAGGTAAAAGCCCTGGAAAGGTACATTACCGCTCATAAAGGGAAATACAGTTCAGCCTACGGAATTCTAATTGACATGCGACTTCCTTCGGAACATTACCGTTTGTTTATTGTTGATCTGAAAAAAGACAGCATTGTTTCCATGGGATTGGTCGCACACGGCTCAGGATCAGAAACAGGAAATCCGGACAGCCTAATTTTCAGCAATACTCCGAACTCTTACATGACCTCGCTGGGAATTTATAAGATTGGAAGCGCCTACGAAGGAAGCTTCGGAAGATCGTATCGCCTTCATGGTTTGGAATCAACGAACGACAAAGCTTTCGCTCGTGCCGTTGTACTTCATCCATACATGTGCGTCCCTGACACTGAACAGGATTACCCGATTTGCAATAGCCTGGGCTGCCCTATGGTTTCTGAGAATTATTTCAAAACGATTGATAAGTACGTGGTTGGCGAAAAGCTGCCGGTGCTTCTGAAGATTTACTATTGACAAATTGAAAATTGAAAATGGAGAATTGAAAAGGTTAATAACGTGCTCCTTTTCAATTTTTTAATTTTCCATTCATTTACCGGTTCATCATCGACTCCTTGATCTCCTTCATAAACTCTGAAGCATAAACGAAATCGTTGATTTCCTTGTTGTCTGTAGTAATGATTGACTTACGGTCTCCCTGCCACCAGTTTTGTCCCTGGTTAATAAATACTACGTTGTCCCCGATCTCGATTACCGAGTTCATGTCGTGCGTAATCACAACAGTCGTCATGTTGTATTCGTAGGTGATCTCGCGGATCAATCCATCGATCACAATAGAGGTTTTCGGATCCAAACCGGAGTTCGGTTCATCACAGAACAAGTACTTCGGATTCATGGAAATAGCGCGGGCAATTGCAATACGTTTCTGCATACCACCACTACATTCCGAAGGGTACAATTTGTTTCGGTTTACGAGATTTACCCGTTCCAGACAGAAGTTGGCACGATCCAGCATTTCCTGTTTGCTCATTTGAGTAAACATTGAAAGCGGGAACATTACGTTTTCTTCTACTGTAAGGGAATCAAACAAAGCGGAGCCCTGAAAAAGCATTCCGATTTCCTGACGAATCGCTTTTCGTTCCAGACGATTCATTTGACAGAAGTCACGGCCATCATAAAGAATCTGTCCGCTGTCCACTTCGTGCAATCCAACCACACATTTCGCAAGTACCGATTTCCCCTGCCCGGATTGACCGATAATCAGGTTTACCTTACCCGTTTCGAAGGAAGTACTGACATCCTTTAAAACCTGGTTGCCGGCGAAGCTTTTGTTGACATTTTTGACCTCGATCATTACAACAAAATCATTTGTGTGAGCAGGAAGTTTGCAATCAGAATGCTAATGCTGGCACTAACTACCGATTGCGTTGAAGAACGACCGACATCCAATGCACCGCCTTTGGTGTAGTATCCGTAGAACGAAGCAATTGAAGTAATCAGGAAGGCAAACACCACTGATTTGGTCAAAGCGTAAATAATCTCTTTATCGGCGTAGAACGAACGAATTCCCAGCAAATAGGTATCCGTCGACGAAAGTCCGGAAAGCGTCAGTGCCGCCCAACCACCAATCAAGCTCAATCCGATTGAGAAAATGATCAATACAGGGAAGAACATCATTGCGGCTACAACTTTCGGCATAACGAGGTAGTTCAGGGAGTTGACTCCCATGATTTCCAATGCATCAATTTGTTCCGTAACACGCATGGTTCCTATCTCCGAAGCGATATTGGAACCTACTTTTCCGGCCAGAATCAGGGAGATAATGGTCGGAGAAAATTCAAGAATTGTACTGGAGCGGGTAATGTACCCAATGGTATAGTCCGGCAAAAGCGGATTGTCAATGTTGGATGCTGTCTGAAGGGAAATTACACCTCCCATGAACGCGGACATCAACGCCACGATAGGAAGGGATTTCACGCCAATGAATTCGATTTCATTAAACAAGCGAATACGGAAAATGCGCCACTTCTCCGGTTTGGAAAAGACAATGGTCAGCATAATGGAGTATTTACCTATGTTGTTTAGAATCTTCATTCGCGCTTTAAAATTACTACAATTATTGAGAGAGACGATAAGACTAAAGACAAAAGACAATGGACAAAGGGTAGGAAAGTGATTACGGATTGTTGATTGAAGATTACGGATTGAACTTTTTAATCAATCAACAATCCGTAATCTTTAATCCGCAATCATCCTGTTTTTTATTCTGTAGCGAAACGGTCTTTTGTCTTCGGTCTTTCCGTCTATCTTATTAACCGCCCCCACTGCAAAACTTCGTTCATAAAGCCGTAAAACGGATGCTGAAATTTTGTTGTTTTGTACCGTAACATGGAACGTTCCGACAAATTTCTCCGTTTGCGCATGCAACTGAAGCCATATCTTCCGGCAGGTTATGAAGATATGGTGACCGAATTGCTATTGAAATACCCGGTGAAATTCACTATTTCCAAACCACGCAGCACAAAACTAGGAGATTACCGTGCACCTTTCGGAGGAAGCAAGCACCATGAGATTTCTGTGAACGGGAATAGCAACCCGTATCAGTTTCTGGTAACTACATTGCACGAATTTGCTCACCTGGAGACATTTGTGCAATTCGGCAATCGTGTAAAACCGCATGGTGAGGAATGGAAAGCAAACTTCCGAAAGTTATTGTGGCCGGCAATTGATCTGGGATTGTTGCCAAAAGAGTTGGAGGTGGCTCTCATGAAGAGTGTTACCAACCTCAAAGCAGCGACGTGTTCGGATGTGAATTTATCAAGGATTCTTCGGGCATTCGATGAACCTAAAGGCGACGAAGTAGTTCTGGAGTCATTGGCTAAAAACAGTACTTTTGTGCTTCAGGGTAGGGAGTTTGTAAAAGGTGAAAAGCGAAGAACACGTTTTCTGTGTACTGAAGTTTCCACCAAAAGGCAATTTGTGATCAATTCACTGGCCTTCGTAAAAGCAAGTTAGAAAGATGAAAAATAATTATTGCGTAATCATGGCAGGTGGTATCGGGAGCCGTTTCTGGCCGATGTCGACCGTTCAGCACCCGAAACAATTCCTTGATGTATTAGGCATCGGAAAATCGCTTTTGCGCATGACGTATGAGCGCATGTTGTTGTTGGCTCCTACCGAGAACATTTACATTGTGACCAATGCGATGTACAAAGAATTGGTGAAACAGCAATTGCCGGAATTGAACGACGGACAGATTTTACTGGAGCCGGAACGCAAGAATACTGCGCCTTGTATTACTTACGCAGCAGCTAAAATTCATCAAATCAATCCGAATGCAACCCTGGTTGTTGCTCCTTCAGATCACCTGATTCTGAAAGAAGACTTGTTTGCTTCGATTGTAAATACAGCCATTGAAACGGCAACGAAGGATGAACGTCTGGTAACACTTGGAATCAAACCTACACGTCCTGACACAGGTTACGGATACATTGAATTCATCGAAGACGGTGATATTCTTCCGGGACAGGTGAAAGACGTAAAACACTTTACAGAGAAACCGAATCGCGAGTTGGCAGAGATCTTCCTGAAGAGCGGGAATTACTACTGGAACTCGGGGATTTTCGTTTGGAAAGCTTCCACTATTCTACACGCAATGGAGAAATTCAAACCGGCATTGTACGAATTGTTCACGAACGAAAAAGCGAAATACAATACTCCTGAAGAACAGGCTTATGTGAACAACAGTTTTGCTGCATGCGAGGACATCAGTATTGACTTTGCCGTAATGGAAAACGCGAAAAACGTTGATGTTGTTCTTGCGAATTTCGACTGGTCGGATTTAGGAACCTGGGGAAGTTTATACACCCACCTGGAAAAAGACTACAATGGGAATGCGGTGATCGGAGAGAACGTCCACATGATCAATTCCGAAAATTGTATTGTGAATCTTCCGAACAATAAACTGGCGTTGATTCAGGGATTGGAAAATTTCATCGTTGTGGAATCCGACAATATGTTGATGATTCTGAACCAACACGATGAACAGAACCTGAAAAAGTACATGTCGCCGATGGAAGAAAAGAGCCCGCAGTTTTTTCCGAAGTAGCTCTTAGTCCACGCTGATTCTTTCAGCCAATAACTTTATGGTTCACACATTCGATCATATTCATCTCAGAGCTAATAATTTGGGTGTGTCGATTAATTCAATAATTTAAGCGCTCAAAATTGAAGAGAATGGCTTTTGTAAACGGATTTAAGGTTATCGGAATTTCTATTGAAACAACCAATCAGGATGGTCAGGCAATGACTGATTTGATGGGACTTTGGCAACGCTTTCAGGAAGAGAACCTGTTGAACACGATTCCCAATCAGCTGAATACTGATATTCTATCTATTTACACCGATTACGAAAGCGATTACACCGGAAAATACACGTGTGTACTTGGACTGGAAGTTTCTTCATTGGATAACATTCCTGAAGGAATGGTCGGTAGAGAATTCCCAGCTCAGAACGTCACCACATTCATGGCACAGGGCGCTTTGCCAATGGCTGTTGCAGACACCTGGAGAGAAATCTGGGGCTCCGATGCCGCGTTGAACAGGAGCTACACTTACGATTACGAAGTATATAGCGACAGAGCCCGCAACGGTGAGGAATCGGAAGTGGATATCTACATCGGAACAAAGTAGGTTTACCAGTTACCTCGTTCCATCAACAGGTCAAAATAACCAACTGTTTCAGTAACAATCACTGCTCCGATAACATCACCATAGTTTGCCGGAATGAACCCATCGTATATCATTACTCTTCGGATGGAGGCAGAAGGTAAAGCAACCATTTCACGCGTCTTCACTCCATCAATAAACTGCAATTGATTATTTGTTCCACCACGAATGGAAAGTACACCGGAAGATTCACTCCATTTCGAACTCATCCCTTCCGCCAATTCCGCCAATTGAAATTTGTTGACGCTTTGCAGGACTTCTTTTCTCGTCAATATAGGATTTTCAGGTGTTTGATATGGTGGGGACATGTAACAAACACACGGGCGTATTTCAGGCATAAGCCGTTGTTCGGGAACAAACGTAATCTTATCAGCGCTTACAACAATCGGATCAGTGCCTTTCGTTGTTCGTCCGTCGTGACTAAAACTTAATGTATAGGTTCCCGGAGGAATTGCTTTGAAGTAATAGTTCCCTTCCACATCCGTCACGCATCTGTAAACTTCTGCACCGTTACTCAGCGTTACAGCAATAAAAATCGCAGGTTCATCGTATTCTTCGTTCCAGACACTCCCTTTGATGTTTCCGTATTGGGCGTAAAAGGCATCTGATGCAAACAAAAATACTATATAGAGGATCGTTTTCATTATTATTTCCCGCGTTCGTACAACAAATCGAAATAGCTTAAGGTTTCTGTAACAATTACAACTCCTGTAACGTCACCATAACTAGCGCCATCGGCCGGGGCATCCGTAACATTATCCCAAACAACCCCGTTCACGCCGTGATCCTGAGCGTAATCGATATTCGCTGCTAATAGAGTCAGGATAAAAAGGATTGTTTTCATGCGTTGAGGTTTTAGAAAGAAAGCGAGGCGACTAGCTGATCACCTCACTTTCCCGGGAGTTGTTACACTATTTACTTCTATTCTCCCACTCTCTTAACAAGTCGAAATAACTTAGCGTTTCCATTACCACAATTCCTCCCGTAGTGTCGCCGTACTTTGCAGGAATTGCCCCGGAGTATACCATTACGTAACCGATTCCGGCACTTGGAAGGTTTTCCAGTTCGCGTACTTTCACTCCGTCAATGTACGTTCCAAAGTCGCCCTTACGTGCCCCGCGAAACACCAGGTTACCATCGTCTGTTTTACGCACATCGGAAGTCATGGTTGAAATCATATCTGCCGCGCTGAATTTTCCCGGAAGGTGCTTGATGTCCTTCGCTGTAAGTTTGATATCCGGCGCAACACCTTTGGTTAATTTATAGATCGGTGCAACGATTTCAACCACACCAAGACTTGTGGTTCCCTGCTTCACGATTCCTGCATCTCCGATTCCATCAGGCAACACCTCCACCGGATCCGGTGCTTTGGTGGTATCTTCTTCTGAAATGAAGGTCAGATAGTAAACTCCCGCAGGAACTGCCGAGATACGGAAACGCCCGTCAACATCTGTAACCGCACGATAAACAGCTTCACCTCTTGTGGTGATTACCTGTGCCCCGATTACGGTTTCTTTTCCGTCGCTGGTTGTAAATGTTCCGATGATATCACCATTAGTTGTCTGTGCAAAAGTTGTGGTTGTGAAAATGCACGCTGCTATAAAAAGGATTTGTTTCATGACTATTTGATTTAAGATTAGAACTTTCATTTCTATAGAGAGAAAGGTTGAATATGATTTCCATAAATGAGGATGAAAAAAAAAACGCTCACCTTTCGATGAACGCTTTAAGATCTATATTACGCAGGTGAACGAGTCAGCCGCGGTGGAAGATCACAATGACTCCGCAACAACTTCCTTTACCTCCGGAAGGTGTTGTTTCAACAAGTTCTCAATTCCTCCTTTTAAGGTTGCCGTACTCGATGGACACCCGGAGCAACTTCCACGCAATGCAACAGTAACAATGCCGTCTTCGAAGCCAACAAAATCAATTGCTCCACCATCGCCTTCAACTGCCGGACGAACATATTCATCCAACAACGCGCGAATCGGATCATCAAATTCCGTTGCATCGAATGTCTTCAATGGTTTTGATTCATCAGCAGAAACCTTTGGCTTCGCTTCAGGCATGCGGATCAATACTTCTTTTCCGTCTGCAATCCAATTACGAACGAATTCTCTCAATTCCATGGCGATAAAATCCCAGGAAACATTATCGGTTTTAGCAATGGTAACGAAGTTCGCGGTAATGAATACAGAATTGACAAACGGGAATTCAAACAATGCTTCTGCAATCGGAGAAAAACCTTTTGCTTCTGAAAGTGAGTTGAATTCAACAGAATCTCCCTGCATTAGTAAGTGCTTGTTTGCGACAAACTTCATCGTGTTTGGGTTGGGAGTCATTTCAATATAAACTGTAACTGGAATCTGTGCCATGTGTATGTGTTGTTATAAAGTACAAAGGTACGAAAGGATTCGGCCTAATTCATCTTTGAAGGTTCAACGTGTACCAAAACATCTTCAATTTGAGGAAGTGTAGTCATCAGATGAGCTTTCAATTTGTGCGCAATTTCGTGGCCATCATAAACCGATAAATCGCCGTTCACGTGCAAGTGAATATCTACCCAATACCGCATTCCGGATTTACGAACAAAGCATTTTTCAATCAGCTCAATTCCCTCCACTTTCATGCCTTCCTCACGAATCTGAGCAATGAATTCATCGTACCTGTGCTCGTCCATAACTTCACCCAATGCAGGACGGAAAATCTTATACGCATTGAAAAAAATCACACCGGCTGCAATTAACGCCGCCCAATCATCTGCAGCTGCATATTTATCTCCGAAAATCAATGCGATTCCAATTCCAACACAGGCAAACAGCGACGTAATCGCATCGCTTCTATGGTGCCAGGCATCCGCTTGTAATGAAGTGGAATCCAGTTCTTTTCCACCACGTGTTACTATCCGGTAAATGACTTCTTTCACAACAATCACTCCCCCAAGAAAATAGAGTGTAAAAGCAGCCGGAGCCTTGTGCGGTGTCAGAATCATTTCGATGCTTTCGATTACAATTACAGTTGCTGCGGCACACAACATTCCCACTACAACGAATGTGGTCAACGCTTCCGCTTTTCCATGTCCGTAAGGATGATTCTCATCCGGTGGTTTCTGTGCATAACGCAACCCCAAAATCACCAGAAACGATGACAACACATCGCCAATAGACTCAATTGCATCGGCTATCAAAGCATACGAATTCCCAACCACTCCAACGGTCGCCTTAACTCCCGCCAGAAGAATATTGGCTACCAAACTAAGTTTGGCGAATTGCTGGGCTTTGTGATGTTGTTCGTGCATTATGCCTGTTTTCTGGTACACGAAGCACAGGTTCCGGAAATCGTAAAGAATGTTTCTTCCAGGACAAAGTCTGTTGGCAAATGAAAATGAGGAATTACCTGATCCAAACACGTCAGTTCGTTGCAGATTCGGCACGAAAAATGAACATGGTGATGAGCGTGTGTATGCTTGTGTTCAGGATCGGAATGTGAGTCACAGGTTGTACAAGCAGCGTAATTCACCACACCGTTTACGTTCACGATTTTGTGGATCAAGCCTTCTTCCACCAACCGGTCAAGTACGCGATAAATCGTCACACGATCACATAAACCATTGAGTGCAACCTGAATGCTGGGTTGAGATAATGCAACCGACGACTCATTGATGAGTGATAAGATGGCTTTTCGTGCCTGTGTATTTCTGGTTATTTTCATTCTTGAACGTAAAGGTACAACATGTAACAATATATTGGGAAACGAATGTAGGTGAAGGTTAAGACCATTCCCTGCACTGTACATTTTGAGTTTTCAATCATTTAGCAACTTTTTAAGAGGTGTACAATCCAAATTGCCCTACATTTACCACATGAAATTGCTGATGCAACTGATCGGATTGTGTATTGTGCTTCTTGGAAGCCTTGCCATTCCTGTGTATCAGCATACGTGTTTTCATGATAACGTAGTAGTCAGTTCGGCATTCGTAAAAACGAATTACTGCCAGGAAGACGAAAAGGAAAAGCACGGTCATGAAAAATCGTGTTGCAAAGAAGAGCAACAGAGCAACAATTGCTGTGATGACGAAGTCAAAGCGTTCAAAATCCCGTTTTTTCAGGTTCAGTCCGACGCTCTATTGTTCGTGCTTGTAGCTGTTTTACCGGAACAAACCAAAGCAGTTATTGAATCCGAATCCGACTTGATCGAAAACAGACAAACGGTTCTGTCGTTTACTGATCTGCCACCACCCAAACTTCCTCAGCGCCTCGCGCTCCTACAGGTATGGCGTATTTAGCATCCGGACAATCAACAGATGTGTTCATCTGATGAACTCCGAACGTTAACTACAATACCAAAACAATGAAATGGATCTTATTTGCTGGTATGTTAGTGCTTACCCAACTAACTTACGCTCAAATGCAAGGAATAGTCTTCGGACAAAAAGAGGGTAAAAAAACTCCGCTCAAAGGAGCCAAAGCAACGTTGGTTCATTCCGGAACAAAAGCAACTACGGAAGAAAACGGAAGATTCGAATTGATCCTTCCGAAGGAACTTCCTGACACCTTGGTTGTTACCGCCAAAGGTTACGTGCCCGACACAGTGATTGTAACAAAGGACGATCGCTTTATGGGGATGGAAATTGTTCTGCTGGATGAAAAAGTACTGGATGAAGTGGTGATTTCGTTCAAACGTGACTCCAAAAATATTTCCCGATTGAAACCACTCTATATTGAACAACTTGGCGAAGGTGAGCTGAAGAAAGCGGCTTGTTGTAATTTGTCGGAATCCTTCGAGACCAATGCAACAGTCGATGTGAATGTAACCGATGCGGTATCGGGAGCGAAGAAAATCCAACTCCTTGGCCTTGATGGCGTTTACACGCAATTTCAGATGGAAAACATTCCATTCCTCAACGGATCTGAAAGCAGTTTTGGGTTAAACACGGTTCCGGGAACGTGGGTTGAATCGATTCAAATCACGAAAGGAACCGGTTCTGTTGTCAATGGTTACGAGTCCGTAGCAGGTCTGATCAACGTTGAATTCCGCAAACCGACTAAAATGCCGCATCTGTTTGTAAATGGCTACGGTTCCATTATTGGTCGCGGAGAGTTAAATATTCACGGGAGTCAGGTACTGAATGATAAATGGAGTACAGCAACATTCCTGCACGGCTCAACGGTACAAATGGAAGTAGACAGAAACGGCGATTCATTTTTAGACGTCCCGCTTTCCAATACGGGCTCCATGTTGCATCGCTGGGAATACAACGGAAAGAAATTCGAGTCGCGCTTTGGATTCAACGCTTCGTACGATGAGCGAATGGGAGGACAATCCCGTGATCGAGATTCGGCTTATACAGTATTGAACAGAAACCGTCACGTTGATTTCTTCGCAAAAACAGGTTGGTTGTTTCCGAGCGTTGCGAACCACAGCTTTGGAGTTGTTTACCGCATCAAAAAACACGAACTGAACGGCAACTACGGGAATCGTGAACTTTATAGCGATGAGCTTAGTGGAAATGTGATTGCGATTTTCGATGGTGTAATCAAAAACACGGCTCACAAATACAAGGTCGGATCATCGTTTTATTACCAAAACCTAACCCAACGAAGCGGATTTACCGAAAGCAGGGAATTGATTGTTCCGGGAGCTTTCGCAGAATACACGTATACCGGAATTCGAATGGTTGCTGTTTTGGGAGCACGGTACGATGCCCCAATGAATTACAAAGAACAGTTTTCGCCACGTGCTCATCTCAAGTTTACCCTGAATGAATTCACAGACCTACGCTTAACCGGAGGAAGAGCATGGCGCTTACCACAAGTATTGACGGATAACTATTTCCTGCTGGCAACATCGAAAGCATGGTCTGTTCCGGTAAAAGCAGAACAGGAAGAAGCGTGGAACTTTGGAACTTCGGTGGTACGTACCTTCAAATTCATGGGGCGCTCAGCGAGTTTCACAGCAGACATCTATCACACGCGCTTCATGAATCAATTGGTTGTAGACCGGGACATGGCTGTTGACACCTTTTTCTTCACGTATCAAAAAAATACCGCTTTCAGCACCGTTGGACAAACGGAACTGAGCATTATGCCATTCAAAACCTTCACGTTGCGTCTGGCATACAAGTATTTGGATGTACGAGCGTTATATGGAGGGAAGAGTCAACAACAGGTAATGGTTCCGAAGCATCGTTTTCTGGTAAACGGAGCATACGAATCAAGAAACAAGAAATGGATGTGGGACGCAACATTTTCGGTATATGGCAGAATGCGACTGCACTCCGCGGTTACAACAGACGGGACTTATCAGGAACTGATGAGCGGAATTGTTCCCAACCTGATTTCACAGGTTACGTATCGCGCTAAACGCTTCGAAGTGTATGTTGGTGGAGAAAACATTCTCAATTACACACAGGCACAACCGATTATCGGCTGGGAAGATCCTTTTGGTGCGAATTTTGATGCAACACGAGTATACGCTCCGATTTTGGGAACGGTGGTCTACGCCGGTTTCCGATTTGAAATTAAACGACAGGAAAAAGATGAAGAATAAACTAAAATATGCTCTAATGCTGGTGTTTTTACTGGCAGGAATGAGCGCAAAAGCACAGGAAACGGATAAAAAACAACCCAAAGTTCAGACTGTAATAATCCAAACATCTGCTGAATGCGGTGAATGTAAAGAGCGATTGGAAGGTCATCTGAACTACACAAAAGGTGTCGTTTTTTCCGAACTGGATCTGGAAACGATGAAGTTGACTGTAAAGTACAAAACAGCTGTACTTACAAGCGATGCAATCAAAAAAGAAATTTCAGGATTGGGCTATGATGCCGATGAGGTAAAAGCCGATCCGAAAGCATACGAAGCACTTCCTTCCTGCTGTAAAGCCGGCGGAATGGAGCACGAAGAACATTGAGTTACAAGTTGGAAAAACAGAATCCCTGCATTGTCCGCCTCGGGTGGATGATGTGGGGATTTTTTTGGATTCGTAATCAAAGAAAAAATCATTCCAGTGACACGTCGAACCGGCAGCTGATCGGTTGTCCTTCGATTAAAACCGGAGTAAATGCTCCTTTCTGTCTCAATAGCTTTTCGACACGTTTTCCAAGAGCTTCGTTACCGGGTTCAAGGGTTACTACGCAGCTGACCACTTCTCCGCGCTCATTGAGTTCAATTGTAAAATATTCGTTGTGTGGACTTTGTTTCTTATCCGCCTTCTCAACGAATTCATTCAGCTTATTCCAATCCCGGGTATAGGTTGGGTACGTAATAAAATCAGGAAAAGTACGATCTTCGTAGGACACCTCACCATTCCAAACATACATGGCCGGAAGCTCAAAAACAGTCGTAGGCGGAGGAACCAAAGAAGCTATTCTCTCCTGTAAACCGGGTGTAACAGATGTCGCGATTTGCCGTGTTTCACCACTTTTATCGAAGATAGTTAGTTCAAGAATCGTCCCGGTAATTTCATCAGGGAGTTGAGCCATTGCAGACCTTGTCTTAATTTCATCCGTACACCAAAGCTCAATACTGGTTCCATTCGTTATGTCCAATACTGTTCGCTTACAGGTATAACCGAGGATATTTTTCGTGTCCGACATCTGGATTACTGAAGTATCCGGCTTTTTATAGAATTCTTCCAAATCCTCGTAAGGATCATTCTCTTCGATGGTGGAAAAGTACTCAACTCTTGATTGCAAAGAGTCCGGCCAATAAATCATGATCACGTTTCTGTCCGGAGAATAAACGGACATTCCCAGGACATAATCTCCTAAGGTGAAATACGTGTTGTACTTTTCATTGAATTGAAATCCGAATTGATAAGACATTGTCTCGTAATGGGAAGGATCATCGGCATTGGCGAATCTATTTTTCGAAGTAATCACATCATAGGTTATCGTACCGGTTGTGATCTGTGCATTCGCTGAAAATGTCATCAGGAAAAACAGTAAGACGGATACTCTCATAGGTTCGTGTTTATTGCTATGAAAGTAGGGAATTTTGTCCTTGGTCTCGATACGTCCGACAATTCTCCGCTTCAGGCGAATACTTTTTAAAAAAATCGAATCGCAACCTTTCCTCCCAACCACAATTTATTCGAGAAATTCCCCGTCACCTCATCCACGAGTGTGTGTTGCTGAACCTGATTCCAGATCGGATCTGTACCGATAACTGTTTCCGTATTGTACCAATTCACGGTTGGCCCGGCCGCTATGGCAAATTTTCTTCCAAATCGCACTTCGAGGCCAAGGAATCCTTTCGCAAGCATGTTGTAACTGTAATTGTGACCGGAAAGGTATAAATGCTGGGCAGTGACATCCGCATCAAAATAGAAACGTTTGCTCAAACGCAAAGCCGTTCCTGCTCCGTAGCCGTATGTCCACAATGAAGGGTTCTCGCTAACCTGAACTCCGCCAATGAAGATGTTGTGGAATTGGTCTACGCCGGTTCTGAAACTCATCGTTCCAATCAGATTCTCATCCGATGCCAGTTCCAGTTTGTGGTAACCGGTTTTCACCACACTCATAAACCCGACGGGAACACCCGTTGTTGACCTTGAAACATTGAACAGGCCAATTTGAGAGCCCGTAATGTGTCCGGCGCGATTCGCAATTCCCGACAACTGAAATCCAAGCACATCGTTTGCCGAATTGGCGATTCCCGCAATTTGTCCCCCGGTTACTGTTTGTGCGCTGTTTCCGATTCCTGCCACCTGGGTTCCCCAGACACTTTCCGAGCGATTGAAAATTCCGGCTACCTGGACTCCTTCAAAATGGGAATCGTTAAGGTTCGTAATTCCGGCAAGCTGAAACGCCTCTACGGTATCGGAAACCAGGTTGGAAATTCCACCGATTTGCACACCGGAAACTTTCCCCGACACCAGGTTTGTAATCCCGGCAAGTTGAAACGATTTTACATTTCCGGCATCTACGTTCACCAAACCACCGATTTCCATTACATCAATTCCGCGCGAATACCCCATCAGGATATTGAACGAATACTTGTTAACGGTATTTACTGCCAACAAATGATTCGTACTTAACGGTGGAACAAAGGAAACCGCCACATCGGTAAACAGGGTATCGCTGATGTTTCTCAGATTCGCACGTTCCTCGTTGAATCGCTTCCAGAATTTATCAAACAAATTCATGGAGTCAACCACCGGCTCTGAAGTATCAATGGTGTCAACAGGAACTTCAGCTTTCAGAGAATCATCAACAACAATGGTAACCGGCGGCGCTTTCGGCTGCAGGTAAATCACAATTGTGTTGCGTTCTTTGGAAAGAATCACAACGGTAGTATCCTCATAGTTTTCCTTTGCAACCGAAATGGAAAGAACATCTCCGGTTTTCGGAAACGACAGGTTGAAGTATCCGTATTCGTTTGTAACGGCACTTTGCTTGTTCTGTCGCAGGTAAACACTCGATTCAGAAACCTGCGAAGAGTCTTCCGCATCGTACACATATCCGTTTACAATCACATTGGAATTACTGGCTACAGAATTATCCGGTTTCGGTTTTGGAGGAGCTTTACATGTGATGATCACGTACTTCCCCTTCGTTTTGTAAGTACAACTACCATCGTTGAAAATTACATTCAACACCATGCGAAGCGGCTCCTTCACAGATTTCACCGTAGTTTTTCGTTTATCGTCAAAAGTGGTGTAAGAAAACACAACTCCGGTTTGGTTAGATAACTGACGGAACAATTCCTCATAGGTATACGTTCCAGCTTTCAGGTTAACCTGCTTTTCCAAATACGGAGTTTCCTGCGCACGAACAACAGTCGTTAGCAAGCCAAAAACAAGAAAAAATCCGATTCTGATTACTGACTGCATGCTGCACCTTTTACCCAATACACATCCCCTTCTCTCCTGATCGTCACTTCCAGCGTTTGTGCGATGATCATCAATACAGTTTCCAGATCTTCATTCTTAAATTCCGTAGTGATCCGGCAATTCTTCAAGGCAGGATTCTCAATGCGAATATCAGCATCGTAAACCCTGTTGAGAATTGTTATTACATCTTCCAAACGCTGATCGTCAAACACAACCGTCTTCGAATCATCTTTGAGAGCTTCCGTGAGTAGATCCACTTCCAGTTTTCCGGAAGCGATCACATAATGAGCACTTTCGTTGGCTTTCAAAGTGATTTTCATTCCTTTATTATCGTAGATCATCACCACACCTTCGTCAACACGGACATAGATCGTATCCTCGGTTGTTTTCACATCGAATTTAGTTCCGAGATCCTTGATGTGAATTGGTCCGGCTTCAATCACAAACGGTAATTTTTCGCTGTGCTTTACAGAGAAATAAGCCGAACCTTTCAGTTTCAACGAACGATTTTCAGTTCCGTATCCATCGGTTAACTCAATGCTTGAATGAGCCGCAAGTTGAATATCTGTTCCGTCGTTTAATTCAATCTGTTCCTTTTTTGCTGTCGCATTGAAAACTTGTGGTTCAGATTCACCGGTTAGCCAGAAAAACGTCCCGAATGCAACAATGAGAACAGCGGCAGCAGCTGAAATCCACCCAAAACGCAATCGGCGAATTGGTGTTTGTTTCAGTTGTGCGTTTACTTTTGTCCACGCGACATCTGATGAAACGCGAACTTCGTTTAGTCCCATTGCTTTCAGCGATTCACGGTAGTAAATGTAGTTGTCTTCCGACTCCTTCAGCCAATCTTCCAGTGCCATCGCTTCCTCCGGCAAGGCTTCACCGGAAAGAAACTTACCAATTAAGGCATCTATGTCTTCCATCTTTTTCATAGTCCCTGAATAAAAAATAAGATGAGCAACGGAAGGTACTCGGCTAATGCTTCGCGAATGATTTTCAGTGCTTTTCCCATTTGATTTTCAACGGTTTTCACTGAAAGACCAAGCTGATCGGCAATTTCCTGATAACGCAACTGATCAAACCTGCTCATTCTGAAGATTCGTCCGCACTGTTCAGGCATACGTGCAATTGCAGCTTCAATGCGTTCGTTCAGTTCGTTCAACTGAGCGGTGTCGGTAGCATCTTCTTCGGAATGCGTGTGTTTTACTTCAGCGGCATAACCTGCCCGGACTTTTTGATGTTTGATTTTATTCAAACAGGCATTCCGGACTGAGGTATACAACATGGATCGAACGGATGTATGAATGTCTACCTGAGTTCGTTTTTCCCAAAGGGAAACAAAAACCTGTTGAACTACATCTTCTGTCTCATCGCTATCACGAAGAAACGTGTTACCGTACCGAACCAACGGTTCGTAGTACTCGCGAAATACCATCTCAAATGCGCTTAAATCACCTGCCACAACTTGTGCTATCACTTGTTTTTCTTCCACCCGGATGTATTACGGTACAACGAGGCAAAGTTATCATCTTTCTGTTATGACAACCGACAACCCGTTTACCCCTATGTAAATTGAAAATTAGTTTTGTCCGGGAACAAGCAATGGTTGAAGTTCCTGATTGATGAGTACCGAAATCTCGTGAGCGCGTGTCAGCGTCATCATATGCGAACCCTCATCCACACGGTAATCGACTTGCTTGATTTTACGGATGGGAAGTGTGTGATCATTCGTTCCGTGAATATGAACCAATTTTGCAGTATTCACAGTGCGCTTCCATTGCATGATCATGCGAACGGTTCTGCGCATGTAAACACTATTCTTTGCGGCAAGCATGCTCTTGAATGTCTCTTTATTGTGCTTTCTGTCGGGCTCAACGATTGGTTGAAGCACCTTCGCACTGGCCTTAACAATGAATCCGGGGACGAGATAATAAATCGGCACTACGCGCTGAAAGCGATACCGGAACGGTAGCTCAGTTCTGTTTTTCGCACTGGAGATCAGAATGATTTTTTGTGGTTTCAGGAATTCCCCCATTTCTGCGCAGAGCATTCCGCCCATTGAAACACCAACCAAAACAAATGGTTTGGTTGTATCAATCTGCTGCGACAGTTCACGGGCAAAACTTTCAATGCTGGCATGCTTAGGAGGAGTGGTGTACAGAATATAATTTTTCTTGTAACGATGATCAATTTCCAGGGAATCGAACAAACGCTTGTCTGACCCCTGACCATGAATGAAGTAAATATTCGGTTGCACATCCTGACTCAAAATGGCAAACGATAAGAGGCAAAAAAGGAATAATAGAGTTGATTTCATCAATCGGGAATCCACAAAAAGCGTTCCCGAAAGATACGGTTTTCAGAAAAAGCCAGCGAAAACCTCTCTATTGTTTCCGGAAACGCACAACGCTCAACCCGGCAGTAGAGTTGATTTCGGCCAGGTAAATTCCATTGGTCAAATCACGAATATCTATCGCGGCTTCTATATCGGCAACACGATAGACACCTATTCGTTTCCCCTGGACATCACGCAGGGTAATGGTCTCAACCGACGAACCAAAATCAAAATATATCACATCTTTTGCAGGATTAGGATACAATTTTACCTCGATTGCATTTTCTTCGATTCCCCAGCCTTCAACCAGAACCTGATGTTGAACAGCATATTCACAGCCATGACTGTAAATGGTCAATGTTACCATATATGTTCCATCAGCATAGGAATGTCCCGGACTTTCTTCTGTTGATGTTTGCCCATCACCAAAATCCCAAACCAATGAATCATAATTCACTGAGTTATTGGTGAAATACACATAATTAAAATCGTTCGTAGAGCTGAAAGCAGCAACTGGGTCAAACGACCCGATCCTCCAGTCAGGCTTATTGGATAGCACAATGTTGTCAGCGATGTCCTGCAGGTATTCCGCAGTAGTATCCGGAATTCCTCCGTAGTGTACTGTTTCGGTAACGGAGTCTTCATAAATAGCTACATAGGCGACACAGGCAACCAGGTAACTTCCGTTCGGGTTCGGGTGAACATCACCGTATGAATTGTGTAGCAGCAAATCCGGACTATTCGAGTAATGGTGGCGAAAGCATTCTCCTGCCGGAATCATCGGAAGATGCATCAGATCCGCCAGTTTCGTAATCGAATCTTTGATTCGCGTTTGCGTTGCAAAATACGTCGGATAATCATTCGATGAAATAACTCCATTTGAAATCTCATAAAGGAAAACACGTGCACACGGACTGTAACTTCGGATCGAATCCAGAATGGTCAAACCGCGCTGGGCAGTTACGCTAACCGGATAAGAAGCTCCGCCGGATTCACCTGTTCCCGGCTGCATCACAACAATATCAAAAGTGTCGTTTCGGATAATGTCGTACAAATTCGGATCACTAACGTGATTCACAAATCCGGTTCCACCCGGTGCATACATGGTTACGCTTACATTCTTTCCAAGGCTGTTCGAAACATCACTGAACGTATTTGGCATGTCATTGAAATACGTTAAGCTATTACCGATAAACAATACCTTTTCAGGAGTTTGGGAGTACGAGGGAAAAGCGGAAAAGAAAAAAAGGAAAGAGTATATGAACTTCAAAATACCTAACTTTAGTTATTCAACAAAAATGTTTGTTTTATAACGGAAGTTGGCTTGTTTCGTTGCTTTATTCGTTCAAAATAAATTACTTTCTGGCTTTCTCCAGAATAGAAGTGGTAGAGAATCCGGGGACAAGAGCGATAGCTTTTACCGCACCGCCGTTAGCAATAACAGCTTCGCGACCTACAATGTATTTTTTGCTGGCCGGATCGGTTTCGTCAGGATCGTAATCCGCGCCTTTCACCAACACATTCGGTTGAATTTGCTCAATCAACCGGATTGGAGTATCGTCATCAAACAAAACCACGGCATCCACAACCTCAAGCGAAGCAATCACTAACGCACGGGAATCTTCCTGATTAATTGGTCGGTCATCACCTTTTCCTTGTCGTTTTACAGAAGCATCCGTATTCACGGCAACCACAAGTTTGGTACCTTGTGCCGCGGCCTCTGCTAAATAAGTAACATGTCCAAGATGAAGAATATCGAAACATCCATTGGTCAGCACGATTTTCTCACCGGAAATCTTCCAGCGGTCCACCTTGCGCGCAGTCTCCTGCAGATCAGCGACTTTCTTTTGGATGTTTGCGAACGAACTCACGGGATTTGAAATTATACCAGACGGTTCGTGTTCTCGTCCGGGAAAACAAGACTTGGTTTGAACACCTTCGCCTCTTCCTGTGACATCAAACCGTAACCGATAATGATCAACAAATCACCTACAGCAACTTTGCGTGCAGCCGGACCATTCAAACAAATGGTTCCAGTCTTACGATCACCGGTGATTACATATGTTTCCAGGCGTTCGCCGTTGTTGATGTTCACCACCTGAACCTTTTCACCTTCAATCAAACCGGCAGCATCCATCAAATCTTCATCGATAGTGATACTACCAACATAGTTCAATTCAGCTTGTGTGACTTTAACACGGTGAATTTTTGATTTTAAAACTTGAATCAACATAACTCAAAAAAGTTGCGCAAATGTACGGTAAAAATGAGGAAAACGGAAAGTTAGGGTGAGAAGAGAATCCATAAGGGTGCAATATTTTGCGCCCATGCTTAATCAAGCAGTTGCATATTATCTATTAGTCTTACTTCCCCGCAGTAAGCCGACAAACACGCAGTAGCTCCGGGAACCCAATCAGAATCAAGTTCCAGTAAAGTAACCGGGTCGACAATTTGCAGGTATTCCAGGCGAAGTGCAGAAGCATTCATCAGGTCTTTTCCCTTTTGAACCAACTCCCTAGGTGTGTATTCCGGTGCATGTTTCTTTAAAAAAGAAAGTGTTTTGAAAATAGCCAGCGCATCATCCTTTTCTTCATCAGACAAACGCATATTGCGACTACTCATTGCCAGGCCACTTGGTTCTCTCAATGTGGGGCACGGAACAATCTCTACAGGCAGGTTTAACGAACGAACCATGTGTTTGATGACCGCTACCTGCTGAAAGTCTTTCAGTCCGAAGTACGCCTTATCAGGCTGAACAAGGCTAAAGAAACGCCAAACTACCTGTACAACACCTTTGAAATGTCCGGGACGAAATGCACCTTCCATAATGCTTTCCATCACTCCCAAATCAACTTCAGGGAACTGTAATCCATCAGGATACATGATTTCAACTGTCGGGAAAAACACTACATCACAGCCATGATCAGCGAGCAGTGCAGCATCTTTTTCAGGAGTACGCGGATAAAGCTCAAGGTCTTTCGGGTTGTTAAATTGTGTTGGATTTACAAACACACTGGCAATCACCACATCACATTCTTTTTTCGCTCTTTCGATGAGTGCCATATGCCCCGCATGGAGTGCTCCCATAGTTGGAACAAAACCAATCAATCTCCCATCCTGCTTCAGTGAAGCCACTGTTTGTTCAAGGCTTTCCAATGTAGAAATAACGTTCACAACCTATGGTCTAAAAATTTGAAGTGGGCAAAACTATACCAATATCTTGAAGAATAGCGCTTTTTTTCGTAATTTTGTCGAATTGTAATCAAATACCCCTCTTCGAATTCTATGGAAAAGAAAAGAATTCTCTTTGTTTCTCAAGAAATTTTTCCATTTCTTCCGAAAACAGAACTAAGCCATAACGCTAGAAAATTGCCGCAAACTACTCAGGAAGCTGGGAAAGAAATTCGCGTTTTCACACCAAAATTTGGCTGTATCAACGAGCGTCGTCATCAATTGCATGAGGTAATTCGTCTTTCAGGAATGAATATTATCATCGACGATCACGATCATCCGTTGATTATCAAGGTAGCTTCTATTCCTGCAGCACGTATTCAGGTGTATTTCATTGACAATGACGAATACTTCAAACGTAAGTTCAACGTTACGAACGAAGATGGTTCCGATTGTACGGATAATGATGAGAGAAGTATGTTCTTCTGTCGCGGCGTTTTGGAAACGGTGAAAAAGCTTGGCTGGAAACCGGATGTGATTCACTGCCACGGCTGGATGGCTTCTTTGATGCCCCTGTACATTAAGAAAATGTATAACAAAGATCCACATTTCGCGGACACTAAAGTTGTTTACAGCATCTACAACGAGAACGAAGGCTTTACACAGCCCTGGAGCGAGAAATTTGCCGACAAACTGGCGTTCGACGGATTTGACGAAGAAGTCACAAATCTTGTTAAAGAACCTACGTTGGAAGCAATAACTTCTGCAGCTTTGTCGTACTCAGATGGCGCCGTTCAAAGTAGCGAAAAGATTTCCGATGGATTGAAAGCTGCGTTTGATAAGGCTACATGCTTAAAATTGAACTATTTACCTGAAGAACACCTTCCAAAAGGACTAAACGAGTTCTTTGATAAGGTGATTGAAGAAGGTGTTTTGATATAACGCTATGTTTCAAACAACGAATCGATTTGGCTGGCGGAAAATTTTGGGATTTTCCGCTTGTTTTTTGTTAACCGCTCTGCTTTCTGTTTCCTGTAAGAAGAATGCATCTTCCTTTGGAAGCGATGCACTATCGCCTGAAGAATTACTTTCATCGGGAGGTGTCGATACTTTCAGTCTGGTTACCTACACCAAAATAGAAGACTCTTTTCCTACCGATAATCAGTTGAATGCGGTTCTTGGATCCATGCACGATCCGAAAATGGGAATTGTCAACGCAGCTTTTTACACCCAGTTCATGTACGAAGGTGAAATCACTCACGATCCGGGAGATGTTGTACTCATGGATTCAGTGGTACTATCGCTGCGTTATTCCGGATCTTACGGAAAAATGACTCCCCAAACGTTTCAGGTATTTGAAGTTACCGAAGACCTTCATGTAGATTCGACCTATTACAAGTTCAGTACAACCGGGACTACCAACATAGATCTTGTTCTTCCGTCTTCTGCCCTTCAGACTCCTGACATTTACACGGATGTTGTAATCTCAGATGGTAATGGCGGAACAGATACAGTTGATCCACAATTGCGTTTGCAATTGGATAATGCGTGGGGAACTACCATCATGAACGAAGCAATCAATGGTACTTCTTTCGGGAGCCTTGAATCATTCCAGACTTTCTTCAAAGGATTAAAAGTTCGCGTTCAGGAAACTGCTCCTTCTGCCGGAAACGGTGGCTTGTTGTACTTTGATCTGGGGAATTCTGATTCCAGAATTACATTCTATTACCACATCCAGGGCAATACTACAGCGTACAACTATTCGCTGGTAATGAATGACGATTGTGCAGATTACAACCAAGTAGATGTAAACAACATGAATTACCCGGTTGTAGATGTAATCAACAACCACAGTTTGGGACAAAGTCAATTCTATACACAGGCATTCAAATCTCGAGCCGTGGTTGAGTTCCCATCGGTAGATGACATCCCGAAAAACAGCGTTATTCATGCTGCATTGCTTGAACTTCCTTACGCTTATCAAAATGGAAATCAATATTACCCTAGCGTGAAAATGAATGTTATTTTTGAGTCCAAGGAAGGAACGGCGCTCATGGGGGTAATCGTGGATAACGACAAAAAACGATACGTAGTAAATCTTCGTGATTACATTCAACAGATTGTAAACGGAGATGTTGCGAATGGAGAGGTTTACCTGACTCCTACGTATTTCACTGCTACTGGAGAACGTGTCATCTTTAATGGTGCCGGGACCTCTTACAAAACCAAACCGAAATTAATAGTTAAGTATACAACGTTTTAGATATGTGTGGAATTGTAGCTTACATCGGGCCACGTGAGGCGTATCCGATTATAGTAAAAGGGTTAAAGCGTTTGGAATACCGAGGGTACGATAGTGCCGGCGTCGCATTGCTTCAATCCGGAAAACTTGGAATTTATAAGCGTCAGGGAAAGGTTGCTAATCTGGAAGAATTTGCTGCCAATCAGGATCTTTCCGGAAATGCAGGAATCGGACATACACGTTGGGCAACGCACGGGCCACCAAACGATGTTAACGCCCACCCACACTTTTCTCAGGATGGTAAGTTAGCGCTGATTCACAACGGAATCTTCGAAAACTACAATTCCCTGAAAGAGGAGTTGATTGCTCGCGGATACCAGTTCAAAAGCGACACCGATACGGAAGTACTGGTTCACCTTATCGACGATATCCTGAAAACGGAAAGAGTCGAATTGGCTGAAGCTGTTCGTCTGGCATTGTTGAACGTCGTAGGAGCATACGCAATTGTTGTATTGCATCAGGATACTCCAAACCAATTGGTAGCTGCACGTAAAAGTTCACCTTTGGTAGTAGGAATCGGAAAAGATGAGTTCTTCTGTGCTTCTGACGCTACACCAATTATTGAATATACGAATCAGGTGGTTTACCTCGAGGATGAGGAGATTGCCGTGATCGATCGTTACGAAGGACTGAAAATTACCAATCTTCGCAACCAGGAAAAAACACCATACGTTCAGGCACTTGAATTGCAACTGGAAGCACTTGAAAAAGGTGGATATGAGCACTTCATGTTGAAAGAAATTCACGAACAACCTCGTTCTATTCAGGATTGTTTCCGTGGGCGTTTGAACGCTAACGAAGGCTGGGTTTCACTTGGAGGAATCAAAGAATACGAACAGAAAATGATCAACGCGAAGCGTATCGTTATGGTAGCTTGTGGAACGTCATGGCACGCTTGCCTGGTTGGAGAATACCTGTTCGAAGATCTTGCCCGTATTAATGTGGAAGTGGAGTACGCTTCTGAATTCCGGTACCGCAATCCGATCATCGGAGAAAACGATATCGTGATCGCCGTTTCGCAATCGGGAGAAACCGCTGATACTCTGGCAGCATTGGAATTGGCGAAACAGAAAGGCGCTACGATCCTTGGAATCTGTAATGTGGTTGGATCTTCCATTTCGCGCATCACAGATGCAGGATCTTATACGCACGCCGGACCAGAAATCGGTGTTGCTTCAACAAAAGCATTTACAGCTCAGGTGACTGTTCTTACATTGATGGCATTGAAACTTGCTCACAAGAAAGGAACAATCAGCGAGTCGAAATACCACACCATGCTAACTGAACTGGAAGCGATTCCTGAGAAAGTGAAGAAGGTACTTGAAAGCAATGCGCATATCGAGAACATCGCAAGCATTTACAAAGATGCTTCGAACGCATTGTACCTTGGTCGTGGAAGCTCTTTCCCGGTTGCCCTGGAAGGCGCGTTGAAATTGAAAGAAATTTCATACATCCACGCTGAAGGTTATCCGGCTGCAGAAATGAAACACGGACCAATCGCATTGATCGATGAAGAAATGCCGGTATTCGTGATTGCTACGAAAGGAACTTCTTACGAGAAAGTAGTAAGCAACATTCAGGAAGTAAAAGCCCGTAAAGGAAAGATCATCGCGATTGTTACTACTGGAGATACCGAGGTGAAAGCAATGGCAGATCACGTGATCGAAATTCCTGAAACAGATGAACACCTGGTTCCATTATTGGCAACAATTCCGTTGCAATTATTGAGCTATCATATTGCTGTAATGAGAGGTTGTAACGTGGATCAACCGCGTAACCTTGCGAAGTCGGTGACTGTAGAATAATCTTATATAACACGATAACACAAAGGGCGGATAATCATCCGCCCTTTGTTGCATATATACCATACGTTTGCGCTATATCTCACGTTAGCTAATGCTCATCGTAAATCATCATTTCCCCCTGAATCATTCGTTCGGAATAGAGAATAACCTGCATTTCCTGTAATAACTCAGTTGTTTTCAGGTAAACCGAATTCGACAAATAGTCCTCCGCCGTAATCACCACGTAACTTGGTTTCTTTTCCCAATTTAGCTCCAGGCGAAATGATCCGTCATCTTTGGTAAAGGTTTTTCCGATTTCCTTTTCATTTTCATCATAAAGAGTCAGTTTTGCATGAGCAATCTTCACCGAATCCAAATTGGAAACAACACCCGTCATGAGTTTTTCCTTGCTGTGATCGTATTCCTCCAAAGCAACTTCACCCATTTTCACCACTTCTTCCACTTCCGCTCCGCCGGAATTTCCGTTGGCATGACTATCAGGTGGTGTGGTTTGTTCAACCGGAGCAATATCTCCCATGATGATTTCTTCTTCGTTGCGACAACTTTCCAATCCGAGTAGCGAAGTTAGCGTTGCACCAAACATCACCGCACGCAGATTAAACGCAGAAATCTTCGAATCCACATATTTAGCCATAGGCCGTTCCAACTGACTTGATTTGAATCGTCCACAGGTCTTTTGACCTTTGTGTTCATCCAGAAAACGAATGATTTCCAGATCAGTCGCTTTAGAAAAATCAATCACCGGCTTTGCACAGGAATCACAAAATCTTCCCTTTTCATTTGGTGTCATATTCGACCAGTCTTCGTGACACGGCTCCTGAATGGACAGTTTTACAGTTTTCTTTTTCATGGCAAATCGGCTATTTGATTTTTTTCGCGAGCTTCACTTTAGTCAGCTCAAAACGTATTGAATTCGATACAAAGATCTTTTGGGTTACATAGCCATCGCGCTCGATCTTCACAGAATAAATTCCATCTGTTCCCAGCGAAGGCATTTCTGCCATACCTGTAAGGGATGTATAAAAAGTACTCAGCTCTAAACCTTCCGGTCCAAACAATGTAAGTTTTGCCACCGGCACGGGTGTAACGCCATCTTTTTCGGTAATCAGAATTCCGGATTCGTGATGAGCATGTTCAAGACCTCCGGGCAAGTTTCCAAGAACAACATAATCGCCTTTTTTTTGATCATATGGCGGAAAACCTCCGCTTCCTACAACACCGTCAGTTTCAGCAAACAAATCGAAAGACATAAAACTACTCAACGCCGCACCAAGCACCAACGAGCGTAAACTGAATTGAACCAACGGCTGATAAAGTGACGGACTCTCCGGATGCAATTGACTTCTGGTAAACTTCCCACAGATTTTTTTATCGGAATGATGTTGCAGGTAGTCGTTGATTTCATTAGTCGACCAACCAGAAAAATCAATGAGTTCTGTTGAGCAAACCCCACAGTGTCTTCCATTTTCCGTTGGTTTCATGCTCCACCAGCTCACGGAACATTGTAATTGCAGATGAATTAAATCGTTATTCATGGTTATTCCTGTAATTTCACCTTTCCTCTTAACATCGTTTCGGCTTTCTCAAGACCAATTTGCATTTCAACAATTGACGACTCCCTGTCAATGGTAAATTTGCGCATTGCGAATCCGACGGCATACACAGTAAAATGATCTGGATTTTCCTTCCAGTTCAACGGAAGCAGGAACCGTCCATCATCCTGAGCAATGATACGATCGAGCTCTTTTCCTTCCTCATTCATCAACCGAACAACCGCACCCGAAATGGGTTTATCCGAATCCAAATTGAAAACGGTTCCGGTAATTTCCGTTTCTTTCGAATGATCATAAGTCGCCACCATATTGCCTTTCAGCATCGGCTCCTGACGAAGAAGTGTATCCTCGTTCTGATTCCCCCCAACAAAAGCCATCTTTACCTCACCAACCGTGCGTTTTGTGTCCTTACAGCTTTCCAAACCGAGAATTGAAGTCAATGTTGCACCAAATAGGACAGCACGTAAACTAAACAAATTCGATTCTCTTAAAGGATAATAAAGGTTTCTGTTAAGCTGATTTGAGGCAAATTGCCCACAGGTTTCAGCACCTTTTGCCGCTTCAATCAACCGTATCACTTCGTGATCACTTTTTCCTGAAAAATCTACTACTACCTTGGAGCATGAGCTACAAAAACGCCCTTGCTCAACGGGAGTCATCTTTTCCCAGTCTTCGTGACAAGGTTCATCAACACTCAATTTTACGCTTCGGTTTTTCATCCTTCTTCGCTTGATATTCATGACTCCATACACCTCCAAAAGGCTCCGGTTCAATCTTAACGTATCTTTTTTGCGTATTTCCCGTATTTTTGGAGACTCGCGAAATTAAAGCTATGAAAAAATTAATACTTCTTGGAGCCTTAACCCTTTCTGTTGTTAGTTCTGCTCTCGCACAAACGGCCGAATTTACAATTGAAACATTATGGCAACTGAAGCGCATCAGCGGAACCATTGTTTCTCCAAATGAAAAGTGGTTGGTTTACCAGTCAACTTCCTACAAAATGGAAGCAAATGCCGGTACCACAACAACGCATTTGATGGATTTGAATACTCGTGTTACGAAGGAAATTCTGACTTCAGGATCCTGGAACCTGATTTGGACTGCTGACAACAAACTGGCTTTTCTCGATAGTGACGGAAACAATACCCTATTGAATAGTTATGATCCTGCAACAGGAGTAACTTCTTTGCTGTTCAACTTCACCGATACTCAAATTGATGGGTTGGTGCTTTCACCTGACGGCAAACGCTTTGCGACACTTGAACCTATCAAAATCCGTGAAACTGTTCAGGACAAATATCCGGATCTCCCGTTGGCAAAAGCGCGCATCGAAGAAAGTCTGATGTACCGCCATTGGAATCAATGGACCGGATCAACGGCTCTTCATTTGTTCTGGTACGAAGCAAACGGAAATAGTTTCATCAAAAAAGGTGATGTAATGCGCGGTGAAAACTTCCCCTCTGTTACGGGTCCTTTCGGAGGAATTGAATCTGCTTGCTGGAGCAAAGACGGATCTGTTCTGTACTACAGCACAAAGAAAAAAGCAGGAAAAGATTTCGCGGTTTCTACCAACTCGGAAATCTATGCCTTCAGAACAGTAGACAACATTACAACAACGTTGAGTTCTGCACATAAAGGTTACGATACGGATCCGATGATCAACGCATCCGGTAAAACATTGGCATGGTTGAGCATGGACGAAGACGGGAATGAAGCAGCGAAAAACAAGCTACGCATCATGGATCTGTCCTCCAGAATGGAAAAAGAATTGACACTGAATTGGGATTTAAGTGTTGAATCTGCGGTCTGGCACCCGTCAAAAGACATCATTTACCTTACAGCGGCAATCAAAGGAACAAAAATGCTGTTCCAGGCAGACGTTGCAACAGGAAAGATCACTCAACTCACAAATGAAGTTTGTGATTTCGTTCGCGTGGTTCCTTTGAAGGACCGTGTGGTTTTGGAGCGTCAGTCGATGGTTGATCCTACGGACATCTGGATGTTTACTCCGAAGACGGGGAACATGGAGCAGCTGACGAAAATCAATCAGGAGATTCTCAGTAAGTTCCCAAAACCAACAGTGAAAGAAAAGTGGTATACCACAACTGACGGGAAGAAAATGTTAACCTGGGTGATTTTGCCTCCGAACTTCAACGAAGATGCGGTTTATCCAACCTTGCTCTACTGTCAGGGCGGGCCTCAAAGTCCCGTTTCTCAGTACTTCAGCTACCGTTGGAATTTCCGTGTAATGGCTTCACACGGATACATTGTTGTAGCCCCGAATCGCAGAGGTTTACCCGGTTTCGGTGAAGAGTGGAACGCAGCCATCTCAAAAGACTGGGGAGGACAAGCAATGCTGGATTACCTGGTAGCAATTGACAGTTCTGCGGCACAAATCCCAAACATCGACAAAAACCACATGGGAGCAGTTGGTGCTTCTTACGGAGGTTACTCGGTGTACTACCTTGCCGGTATTCACAACAACCGTTTCAAGGCATTCGTTTCGCACTGCGGCTTGTTCAACCTGGAAAGCTGGTATGGAACGACAGAAGAAATGTTCTTCGCGAATCACGACATAGGTGGACCTTACTGGCTGCCGGAGAACAAAGAAATGTACGCAAAAAACAGCCCGCACAAAATGGTTGAAAACTGGAACACCCCAATGCTCGTAATTCATGGCGGAAAAGACTTCCGCGTTCCGGAGACTGAAGGTATGCAAGCGTATCAGGTGTTACAGATGAAGAAAATTCCAAGTAAGTACCTGTACTTCCCGGATGAGGGTCACTGGATTACAAAACCACAGAACGGTGTTTTGTGGTACC
>CBIHND010000005.1:0-173626 GCA_966211245.1 uncultured Fluviicola sp.
TCCAATTCCTTCAGGTAAGTTTTGATTTCTTTGTCTTTTGCGTAATCAATAGGCTGTTTATCGTAAACATCCGTTGCTAAAGCATTCGCTCCCTTATTTACAAACAACCGAAGCAAATTCAACTTTCCTTCCTGAACGGCCAAATGTGCCAACGTTTGCTGCTCAAAATTCACCGTTGTAGTCGGCAACATACCGTGCGCAAACAACCGTTCAATCATTGCCATGTTCTCTTGTTGAATCGCCGGACGAATCAACGTGTTCATCTGATCTTTATTCAGTTTAATATCCGGGTACTTATTCAACAGTGCCAACACTCCATTCAAATCACCATTCTGAACAAGAACAGGAAGCGTTTGCATTTCTTTCAGACGTTGTACTTCAAATTCCGCCCATTCTTTCTTGGTTTTGGCCCCCGAAGCACGAAGTAACGAAACAACACCCGTACAACTAACTCCTTTCTCCAATGCCTTTTCAAGAAGGTTGTCACCCCAGGTATCTTTCACGTTGACATCTGCCTTGTATTCGATCATCAGTTTGAGGTATTCCAGATAACGGTCGTCGAGTAGCGTGAAGATAAACGGGTGACTCTGTCCATTATCCAGATTCGGGTTAGCTCCCGAACGAAGCAAAAACGCAAACAATTGAATGTCTTTACCGTTAAATGCCGTTTCCAAATACGAATCACCATTAGTTGACAAGCGGTTTGGATCAGCGCCATTGGTAATAATGAATTGAATAACCTCACTTCTAACACTATAAGAGTGTGGCCAATTCCTGTTGGCATCCATCGGATCAAGTGAAGCATTCCACAACTTCAGTTTATTCAACAATTCCACATTGCCCAATCGAACAGCATGGTAAGCCATGTTTTTTCCTTCTGCATCCAGTCCTTTCGGATCACATCCTTTATTTACCAAAAATTCAATCTCCGAAACGTTTAGGATACTCTGTTTCATATAATAACCCAACAAATCAGTTCCTCTGCTATCTCTGAGCTTGTAGTCAATCGCTTTTTCAATAAACAAGTGATATGTATCGCTTTCGTTCATCAGCAGTGCGAGCATCACCGGCGTTATACTCTCCGATTTATTCTGGTGATTGATATTCGCATTTTTGGTTAGCAACAGCCTTACAATTTCAGGATTTTTGGATTCCACAGCATAAAAAAGAACAGTTGAACCGAGATCATCAGTTTCTTCCAATCCAAAAACACCTTGTTGCAACAGGGTTGTGAACACCGTAAAATTGTTCGCTTTTGCTGAGAGCATCAAACAGTTTTCTCCCGAACCGGTTTTGGCCGTAATGGGAATGTTACACTCCTTAATCGCGTAATCCATTGATTGTTGCGTCCCTTTCGAAACTGCGATATGCAAGGCATTCTGGCCATCGTTGTTCAACGCCATAGGATTTGCCCCGAGTTGCAATGCTTTCCGCGCCAGTACCAGATTGTTTTCTCCAACAGCAATCAAATGTAGCTTGTCCAATTCTACTTTCAGGCCGAGGAGTTGCGTTCCAAGTTGAGTATCCGTTAATCCGCAGGCATACTCAAACGCTTCCCCAATTGGAGCACCACCCTTTACCAAAGCGAGAATCATTCGATTATTACGTTGATAAATTGCCGCATTCAAGGGTGAAACATACTCCTTTCGGAACAAACCGGTTCTTCTTTTTTGCTCGAAATTCACTGGTAACCCTTCCCCAATCAGGTATTCCACTAACTCGGCATTGTTACTTTCCACAGCAGCAAGGACTGCTTCGCTGTCGCGATATCCATAACTCATCAATTTTTTCGTGAATTCCAGATTACCGCGCTCAACCGCCGTATAAAAATACTGCCGTGAAGACGCCCCCTTTTCCAACAAAAACAGCGCTATCGCCTGATAATTATTCTTCACTGCCACGTCAACCGGTACATCGTTCCAACCGTGATCACTATCTTCATTGATTTCAGCTCCTTCAGCCACCAGCTTCTTTACCAATGCCAGATTGTTTGCCCGAACGGCCTTCATCAAGGGAGAATCGTTTTCAGTATCATCGTCAAATTGGGCTGAAGCAGAAAATGAAATGGAAAGCGTAAGTAATAGTAAGAAAGAAGTAAGTAGTTTCATCGTTTTGGGGATCAATCTATGAATCGAATATAACTAAGTTTTTGATACCGCAAAATTCATTCCTTTTGTAAAATCAGTAACTTGCCGTAATGAGAATCCCGAATAAAATATGGAATGCTCTTGTTTTTCTTATCCTGTCTTTGCTGGTCTTTGGCTATGCAGGTTTTCTCTACCTGGACATTCTCATTCCGGACACACCTCGCCCGAATGATCCTAAGCCGAATCTGGAAAGGGAACTACGACCAATCTTCGAAACGGTTGTTTGCATTTTGGGTAGTATTTCCATCGCATTATCAGTAATTTCCATTCTCATTCTGAGATCTTATAAAAAACAAGTATGATGAAAAACGCATTGAACTGGTTTGAAATACCAGCATTAAATTTCGACAGAGCAAAGGCATTTTACGAAACCATCCTGGGAGAGGAAATGATGCTAATGCCACATCCGGAGTACAAGTACGGAATGTTCCCGGCAACTATGGAATCAGGGAATGTCGGTGGTGGTTTGGTTCAGGGAGAAGGATTTGAACCGTCAACAACCGGATCCATTATTTACCTGAATGCACAACCGGATTTAAGTGTTGCGCTGTCTAAAGTAGAGGCCGCCGGGGGAAAGGTAATTCTACCCAAAACGTCGATTGGCGGAAATGGTTTTATGGCAATGATTATCGATACGGAAGGAAATCGTGTCGGGCTACATTCGATGAGTTGATTTCGAACGACCGGTTATAAAAAGGCTTCGACCGATGCACTACAATCGGTCGAAGCTATAGTTTGTCTTAAACAACTCGAAAAACAACATACGGGGTGTCTGTTATTGCAACGAATAGTTTAGTGAAATTACTCCAAAACCCAGTTCAATACTGGCAAAAATGACGAACGGAAAAATAAGTTGATTAATGGCTGAGCACCATTACGAAAGAATCATTGTTTCAGCTTTTTCCAAACCAATGGGAAAATGAAAACAGATAATGTCAAGCAGGAAATGATCAAATCAAAGTTTTCCGACTCGATCCACTCAAAGGCTTCTTTGTCGTACTTCACAAGGAGAGAACAGCACAACTTTATTCCCAGGATTCCAATCACAATGAATGCACTGGTTTCCAATCCCGGATAGCGTTCCATCAGAGTCACAAAGTAACGCGCTACAAAACGCATCGCAAGAATACCGATAAACACACCGAAACAAATCAGAATAACGTTATCGGAATACGCCACCACCGCAAAAATATTGTCAATGGAAAACACGATATCCATGAATTCTACTGCAATTACCGTTGACCAGAACACACCGAATAATCCGATTGTGTAACGGTAAATGAATCGATCCTGTGTTTCTTTCCCGGGCTTGTCATCCTCAGCATTCTTCTTAATAAAGTGAGAAATGCACATGTATAACAAATACGCACCCCCAATCGGTTTCAGCCACCAGATATCCAGAATGGAATCAACCAATACCAACGCTATTCCACGGAAAACATATGCTCCTACAATACCGTATTTTAAGGCCTTGTCCTGCTGATGCTTCGGTAAATCCTTCACCATGGTTGCAAGAACTGCGGCATTGTCAAACGACAAAATGATCTCGAGTAATAAGATTACCAATACCAAAAAGATAGCGCTCGCCGGATTGGTTGTAAGTATTCTGATAAAGTCCTGGAACTCCTGAATCATGCGTTTGGGCAATTTTGCCTGCAAAGATAGGCTTATATTCCTAGCAATTCCACCGAAAAAGAAAAAGTCCCGATACGACACTGTCAATCGGGACTTAAGGGTTGTTATTGGTTTGTTCTCCGAACTATTCCGGGCTGCCGGTATGTTCAATCTGATGTATAATGCCTCAAATATAAGTACCCATTTGATTCTCTAACACCAGAATCGGGAATGAATACATGAATGGCGAATTTGGCTGTGTGAGTGGCGTCGTCTCGGCTTCGCTCGACGACCCTCGCAATAAAAACTCTTCTAACGCAGCTTTATGAACACCCGAAAGAACGATTGTTCAGCTCGCCGAGCCCACCCGATTCGGAAAACGACACCAACCGAAACTTTTCTCTTTCCCCTTTACTCTTTTTCTCTTTCCTCTTTTACCTATCTTTGCATGTAAGCCCTTCTTATGGATTTTCAACTCGTTTCAGAATTCAAACCTACAGGTGACCAGCCTGCTGCTATCAAACAACTTGTGGATGGACTAAACAGTGGTGTTCCTGCACAAACGCTTCTCGGAGTTACCGGGAGTGGTAAAACGTTTACCATGGCGAATGTGATTCAGGAAGTCGGAAGACCTACCCTGATTCTTTCTCATAACAAGACGTTGGCCGCACAACTATACGGTGAGTTCAAACAGTTCTTTCCCAACAATGCCGTGGAGTACTTCGTAAGTTATTACGATTACTACCAGCCGGAAGCATATTTGCCGGTTACGGACACCTATATTGAGAAGGATTTACAAATCAACGATGAAATTGAAAAGCTCCGCCTTTCCGCTACTTCAGCTTTATTATCGGGAAGAAAGGACGTGATCGTAATTGCTTCCGTTTCTTGTATTTACGGTATCGGAAACCCGAATGAATTTGCGAAATCAATTATTTACGTGAAAACCGGACAGGTCATTTCGCGCAACCAGTTTCTGCTTCGACTGGTAGAAAACCTCTATTCCAGAAGCGAAGTGGATCTGCAGCGCGGTAACTTCCGGGTGAAGGGGGATACGGTGGATATTTACCTTGCTTACGCGGACTACATTCTTCGCATTGAGTTTTGGGGCGATGAAATTGAATCCATTCGGGCAATTGATCCGGAGACCTCTAACGTTATCGATACATACCAGGAAATCAATATTTATCCGGCAAATATCTTCGTTTCCAGTCCTGAAAATACACGACGAGCCATTGAGCAGATCGGTGAAGACATGGTTATTCAGGTAGAAAACTTCAAAAACGAAAAGAAACTACTCGAGGCAAAACGCCTTGAAGAGCGCACCAGCTACGATATGGAAATGATGCGTGAGTTGGGATACTGCTCCGGGATTGAGAATTATTCACGTTACTTTGACGCTAGAGAACCAGGAAGTCGTCCGTTCTGTTTGATTGATTACTTCCCGGATGATTTCATTCTGATGGTCGACGAAAGTCACGTGACCATGCCGCAAATCCGCGCGATGTATGGTGGCGACCGCTCACGAAAAATCAATTTGGTGGAATTCGGATTCCGTTTACAAGCTGCGATGGACAACCGTCCGCTGAAATTTGAAGAATTTGAATCCCTGATTCATCAGGCGATTTTCGTTTCGGCAACACCGGCAGAATACGAATTGGAACAAAGCGAAGGAGTCGTGGTGGAACAATTGATTCGCCCTACGGGATTGCTTGATCCGGTGATTGAAGTGCGCCCAAGTAAAAACCAGGTTGACGACCTCATTGAAGAAATTCAACTTCGTCGTGAGCGCGATGAACGTACACTGGTTACTACGCTGACCAAGCGAATGGCGGAGGAATTACAGAAATACCTCGACAAACTTGGGATTCCGTGTCGTTACATTCACTCGGACGTGGACACGATCGAACGCGTGGAAATCCTGCGACAATTGCGTTTGGGAGAATTTGATGTGTTGATTGGTGTTAACCTGCTTCGCGAAGGTCTCGATTTACCGGAGGTAAGTTTGGTAGCCATCATCGATGCGGATAAGGAAGGATTCCTGAGAAATGTCCGTTCACTCGTTCAAACTGTTGGTCGCGCGGCAAGAAACGTGAACGGAATGGTGATCATGTATGCCGACAAGATGACAGATTCCATGGCGAAAACCATTTCGGAAACGGAGCGTCGACGTGCAATGCAAATGGCATACAACGAAGCGAATGGCATCGTTCCTACTCCATTGAAGAAATCGACCGAAACCATTTTGAAATCAACGAAAGTTGCAGATGGTGATGGCGATTACCGTTCTCTGCTAGCAGAATACCAACCGGAACAGCAAATGGTTTCTGAACCGGCAGCGACGAAATACCTGTCTCCCGAAGAATTGGAAAAAGCCATTCTTGCAACGAGAAAAGCGATGGAGAAAGCTGCAAAAGACCTGGACTTCATTCAGGCTGCGAAACTGCGTGATCACCTGTTCGAACTACAGGCAAAAAAATAGTCTCATGAAGAAATACCTCATCCTTTCACTTTTGGCATTCGCATTATTGGCGTGTAACAAACCTCTTCTGGAGTACAATTCCGAATTCGAAGGAACCTGGTTTTGCGATCATACCTATTTTGATAACAATGGAATAGCTGTAACCGATCAATTTGTTTTCTCCGGAACAACAGGTACGTACAGCGTGAGTTGCAAAGACACCTGTTCAAATACACTGTGCGACTGCCTCGCAGCAATAACAGGGAAAGCGGAAATCAACAAACAACGCACGCAATTCCGATTGAATTCGCAAACTCCGAGAGTATTTACTATTAATGCTGAGCCGTATGAATCAGGCGGATCATGGTACCTGGAGATTGACGGAGTGAAGTATAAAAAGCAATGAGCAATTGAAAAGGGTTGGAGGTGTTAATCGAATTATGAAAGCACTTTTCCATTCTCAATTTTCCATTTTCAATTCTGCAAATCGGTAAACGGTACCACAACCAATCCCTTTCACGGTTAATTTTGAAAACAAAAACAATGAACATTAAATCTGCACTTGGTTTCCTGCGTCTGATCGCACTGTTGGAAGGAATTTCATTCCTGTCCTTTATTGTTACCATGCCGTTGAAATACGGATACGACATTGCACTTCCGAACAAGATTGTAGGAATGCTTCACGGCTTTTTGTTCATTCTCTACGTGGGAATGGTGTATTGGGTCAACACCGACGTGAAATGGTCATTGAAACAACAGCTGGGTGCCTACCTGGCTTCTATTCTTCCGTTTGGAACGTTTGTGGCTGATGCGAAGTTGTTTAAGAACGCAGAGATAAAACCAAAATCGGAAGAACTTCTGGATAATTAATAGAAAAACGAAAAGAGGAAAGTTGAGCTGGTCTACTTTTCTCTTTTCGTTTATATTTTTTCGAACTGAAGACAGTCTTCTGTCTTTAGTCTCCAATCTATCGTATTTAAGTCTTCTTTATCCTACCCAAACACCCATTGAGTTGAATTTCTCAATGCGCTCGTCGATACGTTGATCAACTCCTTTTTTATCGAGTTCCGCAAGGTAACCTTTGATTTTTTCTTTCACGCGAGCGAACATTTCCTCCTGACTTCGGTGCGCACCGGCCATCGGCTCTTCGATTACATCATCAACAAGGTTCAGACGTTTCATATCAGAGCTCGTCAATTTCAATGCTTCGGCTGCTTTCTCTTTGAACTCCCATGATCTCCACAAAATGGAAGAACATGACTCAGGAGAAATTACAGAATACCAGGTATTTTCAAGCATCACCACCTTGTCTCCAACACCGATTCCCAAAGCCCCGCCTGAAGCTCCTTCACCGATTACGATACAAATTACAGGCACTTTCAATTGCATCATTTCGTAAATGTTACGGGCAATCGCTTCTCCTTGTCCACGCTCTTCCGCTTCCAATCCAGGGAATGCTCCGGGAGTATCAATAAACGTTACAATTGGCTTGTTGAATTTCTCCGCCAAACGCATCAAACGCAATGCTTTTCTATATCCTTCGGGATTCGCCATACCGAAGTTACGGTACTGACGCATTTTTGTATTGATTCCTTTTTGCTGACCAATGAACATTACACTGCGGCCATCCAACAAACCGAAACCGCCAACCATTGCTTTATCGTCTTTTACAGAACGATCTCCGTGCAACTCCTGGAACGTATTGTCCGTAATTGCGTTGATGTAAGCAAGCGTGTAAGGTCTGTCCGGGTGACGTGACAATTGTACACGTTGCCATGGTGTCAGATTCGAAAACACTTCTTTGCGTTTTTCGTCCAGTTTCTCTTTCAATGCAGAAATGGTCTCTGCCATGTCAACCCCTGAAGACGCTGCGATCTCATGGGTTTGCTCAATCTGTTCTTCAATTGCCTTAATTGGCTCTTCAAAATCTAAATATACCGACATAGTCCATTCTTTAAATCTGACTTCAAGTGATGAATTCAGCGTATTTAAGGGCGGAAAATTACGAAAATTGTGGGTAATCCTTAATTTTATCTCATGTTAATTTTTCCGAGTTGTAAAATAAATCTTGGCTTACAGGTACTTAGCAAACGTCCCGACGGATTCCACAATCTCGACACCGTGATGCTCGAAATTCCCTGGAAAGATCAGGTAGAAATTGACGAAGCGGAAAAGGATCAATTTACCACACAGGGCATTTCAATTCCCGGAGAGGGAAACCTCATTTTGAAAGCTCTTGAACTGGCTCGAACGCATGCCAACATCCCTCCATTGTCGATTTCACTGCAAAAAAACATTCCGCTTGGCGCCGGTTTGGGAGGAGGTTCCAGTGATGCCACGTTCGTGTACAAACACCTCGCTGAAGAATATTTTCCGGAACGAAACAAAGCAGATCTGATTCAGGACCTCAACAGCATTGGTTCAGATTGTCCGTTCTTTTTGGATGGTGGAACACAATATTGTACAGGAAAAGGTGAAATCATGGAGCCTGTTTCGATCGATTTATCGGATTACAAATTGGTCCTGATCAATCTTGGCATTCACATTTCAACTGCTTTCGCCTTCGGAAACATTCAACCGAATCCGAACCAACCGAATCTTTCAGAGCTGATCTTACTTCCTCTTTCCGAATGGAAGCATCACATCTTCAATAATTTCGAAGTTCCTGTTTTTAAAGAATATCCGGAATTGGCTCAGGTTAAAGCAGATTTGTATCAGGCCGGAGCAGTGTACGCCAGCATGACAGGTTCAGGTTCTACGCTTTATGGAATCTTTTCCAGGAATCAGGATGTGTCGCTTCCGAGCTATGGAAATGTAGCATTTGTTCAGTGGCTGGATTGTTAGTTGGATGATCCGTTAGGAATTATCAAGAATCCCCATTTACTCTATTAACAATTGATAATTAATCCATTGATAATCGATAATTACCTCTTCATCACCTTCACAACCCCTACTCTGCCTCCAAACTGAGCTTTCACGAGGTAATATCCAGCTGGTTGATCGGCAATTGAAAATTGAGTGGATTCGCCTGATAGAATGATGCGTCCACTTAAATCTGATACCTCAAACCAAACCGGAACATGATCGTTTCCAAACCAGGTATACTCGCCAGTCCCCGGATTCGGATACAATGTCAAATTCAGCTTTTCTGTTTCCGTTAAAGCAGCAGAACTGGATAAATTGACCTCAAAATGATGTAATCCGCCTAAATCTTGTCCGACGAACATATTCAAAGCGCCATCCTGATCAATGTCTTCGACCCAAAAGGAAGAATACAGCCCAACACTTATTCCCAGGTAATTCGGACTGACCAATTCAAATGTAGAATCGGGATGCAGATGATCGTCGATGTTACGGTAATAATGCAATTTACCATCGTAAGCTCCGAGAAACAAATGGGTTGTGTCGTTCACTCTGAAAAAATGTGGGATCGCATACCCATCCGGACTAGCCGATAAATCAACTCCACCCAGGGTGGCATCCATAAGTGTAAACTCATGTGCAGAAGGCGTTCCTGTATTTTTGTAGTACACAATTTCTCCCGTTTTCGTCCCGATCATCAAATCCTCCAAACCATCGTTATCCAAATCGAATAACTGAGGCGCAGCATATGCCGGAACACTGATATTCCCTCCCACATTGTTCGTAAGAGTGACTGGTGAAGCGTACGCCAGAGGATTTCCTGAACCGGCGGTATTTTGGAAATAAAGCAAGGCTCCGTTGTCTCTCCCGACAATCATATCCTGATCGGAATCGTTATCCAGATCAGCGAAGGTTGGAATGCTTCTGTAACCTATTCCTTCTGCAAGGAAATTCAGGTAATTATCACTCAGGTAAGCATACGTCGGATCGGTTGCTGTCCCAACGTTACGATAAGCCAACAGGCAGCTCTCTTTATCAAGGACAGGTTTGTAACGGAAGAAATTCGCAACAATCAGGTCTTTCAATCCATCTCCGTTTTGATCAATAAGCAAAGGAATACTTCCCAAACCGTGTTCGATGCATTCATCCTGCAGAAATGAGTTGGTTTGGTACTGGAAATTCGGTTGATTATTCGATCCGAAATTTTTGTACAGAAGAACGCTGTGCTGATTTTCAGAGACGGTTCGTGCATTTGGAGCTACTAACAAATCCTTCTTCCCGTCAAAGGTTACGTCAATGTAATACGAAGCGGGGAACAGTTGCATATTTGCGGCAATACTATTGGAAGGGAAGCTTCCATCCTGAGATACCATCGGCGAATTCATATTAGGAGCAGTTCCGCCATTAATCAATGATGTCAGATTCGGATAAGCAACATCTCCCAAAACCAAATCAAGGACGTTGTTTGCATCGAGATCGAGTGCAAGAACCGTTGAACCGGAGTGGCGAACCTGATCGGACTTTTCCTGTACTTCTCCGTTATGAGTTCCAAGTTCAGGATTCGGAATATTTCCCGTACCACAGGGAAATTCATTACTGTTCAGAATAATGGAATTGTTGTTCTGGTCTTCCTTGAATTGGCCCCAACATTCGTTCTTCAATTCAAATACTAAAGAATCAGGGATTCCATAAAGGTCCATGCTTTGATTCTGGTGATACTCCAATCGCTCGCCACCGATATTGAAGGTCAGTACATCAATGTCACCATCACCTTCAACATCTACATAAGCCGGAATATCTGCAGATGACACATAAAGATTATCGTAGCTATTGTACTGAAACGTCTCAACAATTTCTTTAGCAATGGTCCATTGCAAATTCCCTGGTCCCGAGCTGGTATTTCTGAAAACGCGAAGTCCACCCAAACCGTAGGTAAACAGATCGTTTCTTCCGTCGGCATCGTAATCCACGAATGCTGCGCGATACATAATATCGGATGGAAAGAGATTCGGATCGGTCCAAACAAATGTATATTCCGGTTGCGAATCGTTACTTCGTTCATAGATCAGAAAGCGATTACAACTCCGGTCAAACAGTACAAGATCCGGGTCGCCGTCTACATCATAATCCAATTCGGAAAATTGCGCAAAGTTAATTCCTCCTGACCAGGCTTGTTCCAATGTGTCCGTACCTACTTTCACAACAATATCGGGAGCATACTCAAACGCGAAATTGGTTTGGGCCTTCGCCTGGAAAGCAAACACCGAAAGGAAAACGAAACAAAAGATACGCATGGAACGGTTCATGAAGAACTAATTTACAATGAAAAGACTGATTTCAATGGAAAAGGTTGTAAAGGATGTAAACAATTGTGTGAGGTGTGAATTCCGGAAAAGGATCACACAATAAAGCGCATAAAAAAACCCTGACGATAATGCCAGGGTTATTTAATGTTTCGTGAGGATGAGTTTAATCAATCCACTTATCGTCTTTCATTTCACCTAGAATCACCACATCTTTTGTTCTGCGGTAATCTTCTGCTGCTAACAGCATTTGTTCGCGCGTATCGCGGCGAATTCTAATTCCCTGAGAGCCTGAATTTCGAACTTCAATGTAAAATCCATCACGTAAACGAGCTGGTTTTGTTGGAGGTCTTCCCATGTTATTTGTCTTTTTTCGGTGTCTAATATAGTAACAGAAATAACGTAATTCTAGAAATTATATTATTTTATGAATCTAAAACATCCGAATTTGCTATAGGAGAAGCCATCTTAGACGACTTTTCGTAACGTACCGCCTGAATCAGTCCGACGATCGAAAATGCCAGTATTACAAGACTGTACAGGATAAAAACACCGCCAACTTCGTCAAAAGAAATACTGCTTGGAGATGACGCCATAAGCAAATCCCACATCAACATCAATCCGGAAAGCGACATTCCGATAATTCCCAGAACCTTCACCGTTGTGGTCTTCACCTTCAATACTCCCAACAAATCTGAAGTAATGAACAACAGGAAGAAGAAAATCGAAATCAATGCAGCCTCAGCAGTAAGATCTGATCCGGCATCATAACTACTGTAAAAAGAACTGTAAGAAGAATAAGGATCGCTTAAATTGTATGATGAGAGTAGTGCGCTCAAACGGGCATCTGAAACTTCTTCAATGTAGTAGCCACAAAGCACCATAAAAACCACACTAAAAACCAGACTGATGATGTAAAAAGCTTTATTCATAATAGTAATAATTTGTTTAGGCAGCTAATATATGCGAATTTATCCGTGAAAAACGAGCGTTTATCGAAAAAACTTATCAACCGAACTTACTAAACCGTTTTAAGGAAATAAGTGGTTTCTGTTTCTGTCATATTCATGCTCACTAAATCCCAGCAAACGAACAAAATGAGGAGTCGATCAACATCCTTTTTCTTCAACATTGTGGACCGATATAACTTACTCAGGGTAATCCCTTCGGATACCGAAAATTGTTTGAGCAACGTAATTTCATCTTCACCAAAATGCTGTGGCCGCTCAAGCGGATGCTGTTTTCTTCTCCAAACTCCAATCAGAATTTTGTTGGCCAGCAAAGTATGGTCATCTACCCGAACATACGCACGCCATTCGCCTTCTTCGTTTTTCGCCTGAACAATTTCATCCGACTTGCCGATCCATACATCCAGAACCAGCTTCATGTCTTCCTGCCAAACCCTGCTTTCAATTTTCAATGGTGGTTTACAGTGCATCTCTGCTGCGGAAATGATCATGTGAATCTCTTCATTCGGATCAACTCCAGTAATTTTCCCGTTATCCTTTACACCAATCAATAAGCGTCCTCCCTGCGTATTCGCAAATGCAGAAAGTGTGCGCGCAATCTTTTTTGCATCATCAATTCGAAACTTAAAATCAAGCTGCTGGTGTTCACCCTGCGCGATTAGTGCTTTTAGTTCTGACATGAAACAAAGTTAAAATTGAAAATGGAGAATAGATAATATAGAATTGAAAAGAGAAGAGCCTGTCAGGAATCTTTACCAGCTTTTCAATTATCAATTTTCAATTATTTCTCATTCCACAACTGCCAAGCCTTTAACGCCTGTTCGCGCAGCATACTTTCACCGTTCAGGATAGTTGCTCCGCGTTCTTTCGATAAACGAAGAAATGTTGTTTCAGCAGGATTGTAAATCAAATCCACGCAGAAGTGTTCCGGTGTAAGGTATTCAAATGGAAAATCCACGCAATCATCCACATTCGGATAGGTTCCAAGCGGAGTACAATTCACTACCATCTTGAACGCCTTCAGCATGTGTTCGTTCACATCAGAATAGGCGAATGTCTGATCATTTTCAGGTGCTCTGGAAACCCATTTTACATCAAGGCCAATTCCTTTCAGTACATATGCCACCGCAAGTGAAGCACCGCCGGTTCCGAGTAACAAAGCACGTTCATGAACATTTGTCAGGAAAGGTTTGATGGATTGATGAAATCCGTGAGCATCGGTATTGTATCCAATGGTTTTACCGTCTCGGAAAACAACTGTATTTACAGCTCCGATGGCCTTAGCTTCGGGAGAAAGTTCATCCAAAAACGGAATAATTTGTTGTTTGTACGGAATAGTCACATTCAATCCACTGAACCCGCCATTTTTCAAGACCTCTTTAACCAGAGAAACATCCGGTAATTCAATGTTTTCGTACGAGGCAGGAATGTCCTCCTTCTGAAATTTTTCAGAGAAAAATGCTTTTGAAAACGAATGAGAAAGCGTCTTTCCAATCAGACCGAACTTACGCATTGGCTTTTTTCATTTTTGAACGAATAAAGCTGATAATCATCGGTAATATGGAAATGAAGATAATTCCCAAACACACTTTCTCAATGTTATTGCGAATCCATTCAACATTACCAAGGAAGAAGCCTGCAAGCGTCAATCCAAAAATCCACAGGAATCCGCCAAGAATATCAAACAAAACAAATTTTCGGTACTTCATTTTACCAATTCCGGCCGCAAATGGAGTGAACGTACGAACCAACGGTACAAAACGTGCCATGATGATTGCTTTTGTTCCGTTTTTCTCAAAAAATGCTTCGGTTTTGTCAAGCAACGATTGCTTTACCAACTGCCTTCCGCGAATCTTCCATTCAAAGACACCAAGCCCCAACTTGCGTCCTACCCAGTAGTTCACATTGTCGCCCAAGACCGCTGCAACAAACAATAGTCCGAGCACCAGAGCAAGGTTAAGGTCACCTGAAGCGGCAAATAATCCCGCGGTAAACAGCAATGAATCACCCGGAAGGAATGGCATAACCACTAGTCCGGTTTCAATGAAAATCACCAGAAACAATACTACGTAAATAGCATTCTGATATTCGTTTACGATCCATTGAAAGTCAAGATCGATGAGGTGTTTGAATAATTCTATCATGAGTTAGTACAATTCGTTTGTAGGATCGTTGATTGCTGCCCAGGCAGTAATTCCACCTTCCAATACAGCAACATTGGTAAATCCGTATTCGGTTTCCAGCAAATTCGCAAGTGCTTCTGCACGTCGACCAGTCTTGCAAACCAGAATCATCGCGGCATCGGCGTCCAAAGTTGAAGCTCTCTCAACCAATTCAGCCATTGGTAAATGCATTGCTTCGATGGAATAAATGTTGTGCTCCCATTGCTCGCGGATATCAATTAGTTGAGCCTGATTGGATTGAATTTGCGTTTGACATTCCTGAACCGAAATCATCTTCATAGTTTGAGTTTGCGCAAAGATAGAAGGATTTGATCGGAAAAATGAAAATGGAGAATTGAAGAATTGAAAAGCTAACAGACCTTACTGACTTTCAATTATTCATTTTCAATTTCTTTTCTTTTCTGCAACTAATTCCTGTACAATCTGTCCAACCGGACGAACACTATGCACGTGCTCAATGCTTGGGCCGGCGCACCAGATACTCTGATACGTATTTTCGAACGCAGCCTTTCGAAGCGCACGCATTCCTTTCAGGAACGTCATGGCCTTCACCCACTTTTTCAGACGTTTGTTTCGTGAAAAGAAGCGTTCCAAACCACTCTGTTCGGTCCCGATTTCCTTTACATATGGTGTATTGATAACGGTACAGGGAGTCCCTGAAAGACGTGTAGTTAATACAATGTCTTTTGCTCCGTAATGGACACAGGCTTCCTTATATTCCTTCGAAACTTCCGCTTCTTCCGATGCAATGAAAACAGAGCCAACAGAAAACCCATCGGCGCCATAAGTCATCATCTCGTCAACATCAGCTCTGCATCCTACACCTCCTGCTGAAATTACCGGAATGGAAACGGCCTTCTTCAATTCGGAAATCAATGTTTTCGGATCCAGCTCTCCGGCATGTCCACCTGCTCTTCGGTTAACAGCAATCACTGCATCTGCTCCGAGTCCCTCAACTTTTGAAGCCATCTTAACGTCAACCACATCACAGAAAACTTTTACTCCTTTTGCGTGTGCTTTTTCGATCACCAGTTTCGGATTCCCGAGTGAGGTAATGAAAAAATCCACTCCAATTTCAAGGCAAGCTTCCAACTGTTCTTCCATTCTGAAATTAGATGCGTTCACAATCAGATTCACACCGATCGGACCTTGCTTTTCTTTATTGAGACGTATCAATCCTTCTCTCAGCAATTCTGTAGAGCGATAATTCAACGCCGGAATAGCCGCTGCAATACCATTCTTAGTTCCCGCAATCAACATTGCCTCACTGGAAACAAGAAACATCGGTGCCATGATAATGGGATATTCTGTACCGAGAAGACTGCAAAGTGCCAACTCGTTCAATTGCTGTTTCATGACGGTAAAGTTAGTGACTAGCGATGAATTACGAGTTTTGAATTACGAATGATCAACGGAATAAATCACAACGCTGAGAATTTGTAATTCGTAACTCGTCATTCATAATTCATCATTTGTAACTTTACCCCATGAGTAACATCAAACCCTGGCTCAAAGCCTTTCGTCTACGTACTTTACCCTTGTCTTTATCGGGAATAATTGTTGGAAGTGTTTGCGCATACACTGCCGGATTCTGGAATACGACTGTTTTTGTACTGGCGCTGTTTACAACGGTATTTTTCCAGGTATTGTCGAATCTTGCAAACGATTTGGGCGATACATTGAAAGGTGCTGACAACAGCGAACGCGTTGGTCCCATGCGAAGTGTACAATCCGGCGAAATTTCAAAAAGTGCAATGAAACGCGCCATTTTGATATTGGTGATCTTGTCCTTTGTAAGTGCCGGCTTGCTCATTTACGTCGGAACGCAGCGATTATCACCATCCATTATGTACAGCTACATGCTACTGGCAGCTTCCTGCGTTTTGGCGGCAATCACCTATACGATGGGGAAACATGCTTATGGTTACCTCGGTTTAGGCGATTTATTCGTGTTTATTTTCTTTGGAATTGTGAGCGTTTTGGGTGTTTATCCGTTGTTTGCAAATGCTTTGGACCCTAACCTCATTTTCCCTGCAATTACGATCGGATGCATGAGCACGCTGGTATTGAACCTAAACAACATGCGCGATCACGAAAACGACGCAAAAGTAGGGAAACGGACACTTGTCGTTAAACTTGGGTTTGCACGTGCAAAAATCTATCACATGATCTTGATCCTGGTTGCATTTATCAGTTGGTCCGCGTATGAATACACTCAGGGAATCGGGTTCAATGCAATCACGTTTATCCCGTTCGTGATTCTGATCATTCATCAGAAAAAAGTATTTCAAACAACTGTGCCACGCGAACTTGATCCCGAATTAAAGAAAGTCGCATTAAATACTTTTTTATTGGCTATCTTGTTTGCCGGATCTTCTATTGTGAACCATTATTGGACATGAGTCAACGCTTTACACTGAGTTATACTTCCCACGTTCTTCACTTCAAAAAACCAAGTGGTACTAGTCGAGGTATCATGACCGAAAAGAAGTGCTGGATACTTGAATTACGCGATGAATTACTTGAAATTTCAGGAATCGGGGAATGTTCGATTATTGAAGGCCTCTCACCGGATTACATTTCCGACGAACAATACGAACACAAGCTGGATGAAGTGGTACAGCGGATCGACAGTATTTTAGCAAATCCGAAACAACTGGCTGCCCACCCTTCGATATTGATGGGTATTGAAAGCTGCATGTTCGATCTTGTCAACGGTGGAAAACAACTCTACTTCCCCTCCACTTTTACACAGCACCGACAATTCATTCCGATTAACGGCTTAGTCTGGATGGGGGATGAAGCGTTCATGAAGGAACAAATTCAAGCCAAGATCGAAGACGGTTACACCTGCATCAAAATGAAGGTTGCAGCGATCGATTTTGAGACGGAGTTTAGTCTGCTGGAAAACATTCGCAAACAGTTTCCTAAAGAGCAAATGACCATACGTGTGGATGCAAACGGGGGATTTTCTACGGAAGAAGCACGGGAAAAATTGAAACGACTTGCAGCGCTGGACATTCACAGTATTGAACAACCTATAGCAGTCCGGCAATGGACGGAATTGGGTGCTTTGTGTAAGGAAAACATCCTGCCAATCGCTTTGGATGAAGAACTGATAGGAATTCATTTGTTGTCGGAAAAACGACACTTATTGGAAACGCTGAAACCGCAATACATCATTCTGAAACCAAGTCTGCACGGTGGATTTTCCGGTTCAAGGGAATGGATTGATCTGGCAACCAGCATGAATATCGGCTGGTGGATTACTTCAGCATTAGAAAGTAATATTGGGTTGAATGCAATCGCTCAGTTCACAGGAACATTTGAACCTACTATTCCTCAGGGACTTGGAACTGGCGGTCTGTTCACTCAAAACTTTGAAGCTCCGATTTACATCGAAGAAGGAAAACTTATTTATCACGGATAAAGTGGTAACTTTGCCAACCTATGGATTCAAGAAAACGTGTTGAGGTGTGTTTCACACCAGGAGAGTATACTTATTTCAAAGACGAATTTGAAATCGTTGTTGTAATTGACGTATTGCGAGCAACGTCCGCAATTTGTGCCGCTTTTGACAACGGAATTGCTTCCATTATTCCTGTTCCTACCGTAGAAGAAGCGTGGGAATACAAACAAAAAGGATTTTTGGCCGGAGCGGAACGCAAAGGACAAATTGTTGAAGGTTTCGACTTCGGTAACTCTCCCTTCAGCTACATGAAGGAAGAATTCAAAGGGAAAAGTGTCGTCCTCACAACTACAAACGGAACCAAATCACTGGACGTAGCGAAAGATGCTGAAATTGTTGTTGTAGGTTCCTTCCTGAATCTTGATACATTGAACCAATGGCTGGCCACGCAGGACAAAAACATCCTTTGCCTGTGTTCCGGATGGCAGGATAAATTCAATCTGGAGGACACCATTTGCGCAGGAGCCATTTGTGACCACCTGATCAATACAGGAAACTTCACTTCGGTTGAAGATTCTTCCATCGCTGCAAAATACCTGTACCTATCTGCGAAAGATAATTATCTTGGATATTTAAAGTCAAGTTCACACAGAAGACGTTTGAAAAACCTAAATTTGAACGAGGACATCAAATACTGTTTGACTCCAAACCAAACAGAAGTGATTCCGATTTTGAAGGATGGTAAACTGGTTGAATTATCGACGATTTAGTATCGCAGTTCTTTTTGCGGTATTTCTGCTGCCGGAAACGGCTTTAGCTAAGCCATTACCGGTAAATAAACCTCTTCCCGCTTCAATGTGGGGGTTTTTCGGTCACAAGCGCATCAATCGGATTGCCGTTTTTACGTTACCTCCCGAAATGCTTGGTTTCTATAAGGAAAACATCGAGTTCATTACCGAACACGCAGTTGATCCGGATAAACGCCGTTATGCAGTTGAAGGCGAAGCACAACGCCATTACATCGACATCGATCATTATGGGGAAAATGCCTTTGACAGTGTTCCCCGAAAATGGGATGATGCGGTAGCGAAATTCACGGAAGATACACTTCAGGCATACGGAATTGTTCCCTGGCACATTCTGGTCATGAAATACAGACTCCAAAAGGCGTTCGAATCGAAAAACATCGACCTCATTCTTAAATACTCTGCAGAAATAGGACATTACATCGGCGATGCACACGTACCGCTTCATACCACTGAAAACTATAACGGTCAACTTACCGGACAAAAAGGAATTCACGGGTTATGGGAAAGCAGAATTGTGGAGCTCAACGCCGAGGACTACGATTACTTTGTCGGAAAGGCCCTCTATGTTGAAAAAGTTCAGGATTTCGCCTGGGAAGCCGTTGAAGAATCGAATGCGGCCGTAGACTCCGTTCTGAGCATGGAAAAAGAGCTTACCGCAAAATTTCCAAGCGACCAGAAATACAGCTATGAACAACGCGGACAAGTTCTCGTTCAGGTTTACTCCAAAGAATTCTGTGATGCTTATCAGGAAATGATGAACGGCATGGTCGAGCGCAGAATGCGAGATGCAATCATTGCTGTAGGCTCTATTTGGTATACAGCGTGGGTAGACGCCGGTCAACCGGATTTATCGGCGTTAACAAATACTCCCCCATCTGCAGAATTATTGAAAGAGCTTGAAGAGCTCGAAAGCCAGTACGAGCATTCGGAGCACAAAGGAACCATCTGTGATTAATTGAAAATGGAGAATTGAAAATTGTAAAAGACACTGATTTCTTTTCAATTTTACATTTCCAACTTTCAATTCACCTTATCTTTACCGCATATCTGATAAAAAATGAAAGTAGACATCAACACTGTAGTAACATTAAACTACACACTAAGCGATAACGATACGAAAGAGCATATCGAAGCAACGAGTAACGACCGACCAATGCAGTTCCTTTACGGAGTTGAGCGCCTTTTGCCAACTTTTGAAGAAGAAATTCATGGTTTGAGTGCGGGAGAGAACACGGTGTTTTCCATTAAAAGTGCTGATGCATACGGAGAGCGCGCGGCAGAGAAGGTAGTGATGCTTCCAATCAATATTTTTCACGATGAAAACGGAGCAATTGATACGAACATTATTAAAGTAGGAGCATTGCTTCCAATGTCTAACAGCGATGGTCATCACCTTACCGGAATGATCCTGAGCATTGATGACAACGAAGTACAAATGGATTTCAATCATCCGCTTGCAGGACAGGATTTGTTGTTCGATGTAACAATTTTGAATGTGCGCGAAGCAACAGCTGATGAAATCGCTCACGGACACACTCACGGAGAGCACGGACATCATCATTAGGATGTTCAGACATTAAGACTTTAAGACTTCAGGATGAAATAAGCTTGAAGTCTTTTTTTGTACCCAAAAAGTCCTAAAATCATAATATCCCGAATTCCTAACATCCAAAACAAGTATATTCGTACCACACACATTCATTGTCATGATTAAAGTCGAAAACTTGTGTAAAACCTTCGAGCTGAACAGACAGCAACGCAAGGAATTGAACACAAAAGAAACCACTGTTACTGCTGTATCCGGAGTGAGCTTCACTTGCCAACCCGGACGCGTACACGCGCTACTCGGAGCAAACGGAGCTGGGAAAACAACCACGTTACGTATGATCTCCACGATTTTCAAACCAACTTCAGGAAGCATTCACATCAACGGAATTGATGCGCTGCAGCATCCGGAAGAAGCCAGAAAGAACATTGGTTTCCTTACCGGTTCCGCAGGATTGTATGCACGATTAACACCAAATGAACTCATCGATTACTTCGGAACGCTTTACGGAATTTCCAAAGGCGATATTCAGGCACGCAAGCAGAAGTTATTCGACTTGTTGAATATGCACGATTTTCAGAACAAGCGTATTGGTAAACTCAGTACGGGAATGAAGCAAAAGGTTTCCATCTGTCGCACCATGATCCACGATCCGCAGGTGATTCTTTTTGATGAACCGACCAGTGGCCTGGATGTAATTACCGCAGAAAGCATTATTGAACTGATCAAGAACTGTAAAGCTGAAGGCAAAACTGTAATTTTCTCGAGTCACATTATGGGAGAAGTAGACTTGCTTTCCGATGACATCACCATCATTCACAAGGGGAAAACAATCGTCAATTCAACCATGGACGAGTTCCGCTCTCAAATGCAGGCTCCGAACCTTACCGCAGAATTTATTCGAGTTGTTCACCAGGAAGAAATACCGGCATTATGATTTTTTCAGTTTACAAAAAAGAAATTAAGGACACATTACGCGACCGTAGAACAGTCATCATGATGGTGGTAATTCCAACATTGGTGTTCCCGATCATCATGAACATTTACATGAAAGTATCCTCAAGCTTTGAAAAAGAAACAGCAAACAAAAAGGTAAACATCGGTTTGGTTTCTTCGAAGGCAGGAAGTCTGGAAGAAGAATTACTGAACGTTCCCAAAGAACTTGGGCCACGTAATTTTATTCCATTCAAGGACACTATCGAGCTCAAAAAAGCAATCGAATCGGATTCTATTCAATTGGGTTGTTTTATTCCTTCCAACGCCGATGAGCAGAAAAATGCGTTGAAGCCAATTCCGGTTACCGTTTTCCATAACGGAACAGACCTCGGAATGAAAGAACGATTTGCCGCGTACATTGATTTCGTTCAGAATAAATGGAAGCAACAGCGCTATGCCCAGTTAAAGATCAAAGAAGAAAGTATTACTCCATTGGCTGTAACCTACACCAACGTTGCTTCGGACCAGGAAATGTTCAGCAAATTCGCAGGAGGTTTTCTTCCCTACTTCTTCATTGCCTTTGGTTTCATGGGATGCATGTATCCGGCAATTGACCTGTTCACCGGAGAAAAAGAACGCGGAACATTGGAAACCTTGTTGACTACACCAATCCCAAGATGGAAACTTCTAATCGGAAAAATGATGGTAGTGGTTACTTCCGGATTGCTTGCTTCTACATTCAGTTTACTCGGATTACTTCTTGCACTTCAATCGCTTGATGCCGTTGAAAATGGCGCTCTTATTGAAATCGTCAACGGATTACTGAGTCCGTCGTTTATTATTATGATGTACGTCCTGCTTTTCCCAATGATCGTATTTTTCGCAGGAGTAATGATCCCAATAGCCATTAGAGCGAAGAGCTTCAAAGAGGCCCAAAGTATCATTTCACCGTTGAACATGCTGATTGTCCTTCCTGCAATGGTCGGATTTTTCCCCGGAGTTGAACTCAACTTTGTAACAGCAATGATTCCTGTGGTAAACGTTGTATTGGCAACAAAGGAACTCATGGCGGGTACGCTCGAATGGCAATATGTTGCAATCGCATTTGGAATGATGGTGGTTTTGGCCGTTCTGGCGGTTATCACTTCGCACCGCAAATTCGAAAGCGAAAGAAGTCTGGCTTAATTACATTGCTTTATCCCATTAAAAAGGGCGGAATATATTGGGGATTATGTCTTAAAGACACCCAACATATTCCGCCCTTACTTCATTACGGGACTCTCTTATCTGCTTACAAATCCCTAATTTTGTAGCGTAATTCAAATGCTCTTGAACTCCCGCTTGCATTTCTTTCATTCCGATATCACGAAAATTCCTCTTCCGGAGCGTTTCACATTCCCGTTTTACTACCAACCGCATGAGTTAGCTGTCATAGCAGCAACGGAACTTCAGCATTACCTGGAAACACAAACGGATATTGAACACAACTTCGGATTGAAACCGGATCACGAGGGAACCGCTATCGGAAAAATGTTCGGTGTTCTGGTGGTTCGCAATAACGAAGGTCAGCTTGGTTATTTACAGGCATTTTCCGGAAAAATAGGCAATTCCAATCACCACCCGGGATTTGTACCTCCTGTTTTCGACATGTTGGAGGAAAACAGTTTTTTTCGTGTCGGAGAGCGACAATTGAATGCATGGTCGCGGGAACTCGAAACATTGGAAGCAAACCGGGAATTCATTGACCTGACCCAACAGTGGAACGATTTACTTGCAAAAGAAGAAGAAACCCTTTCTGCTCAGAAGGAGGTTATTAAAACAAACCGCGAGAAGCGTTCGGTAAAACGAGCTGAACTTGAACAACAACTAAAGGGCGAAGAACTCAGTGCAGCAATTGAAGAATTGAACAAACAAAGTATCTCCGACAAATTGCTGTTGAAGGACATGCAGCGCTTTTATCAGTATAAAAAAAACGAATTACAACCCTATCTTGAAGACTGGAAAAATAAAATCCAAACGTTACGTGAGAAACGCGCCAAACATTCTGCAAGTCTGCAACAACAATTGATTGATAACTATACCTTCCTGAACGCTCAGGGAGAAAACGCAAGTCTGAGTCAGATTTTTGCGAATAGTCCGCTCGGAATTCCTGCCGGATCCGGTGAATGTGCCGCTCCAAAGTTACTTCAATACGCTTATTTGAATGAATTGCAACCCATTGCACTCGCAGAGTTCTGGTGGGGAGAAAGTCCGAAATCGGAAATTCGTGTGCACGAACATTTTTACCCGGCTTGTCGTGGAAAATGCGAACCGATTCTGGGGCATATGCTTGTAGGACTGAATGTTGATGAAAATCCGTTACTCATTAATCCCGCAGAGGAGAAAGAACTTCCGATACTCTTCGAAGACGAAGCCATTATTGTGGTAAACAAACCGGCTGAATTCCTTTCCGTTCCAGGAAAAAAGATCTCAGATTCAGTTTATTCCCGCGTAAAAACTATGCGACCCAAAGCAGAAGGACCGTTAATTGTGCACAGACTGGACATGTCCACGTCCGGCTGCCTGGTGCTGGCAAAAACCGAGCAAGCGTACCATTTTTTGCAACGTCAGTTTGTAAAACGACACGTAAAAAAGCGCTACGTCGCTTTACTGGAAGGAATTGTTTCTGAAAACGAAGGAACCATCGATTTACCGCTTCGCGTTGATCTCGACGATCGCCCGCGTCAACTTGTGTGCTACGAACATGGCTCACCTGCCAAAACAATTTTTAAGGTCGTTGAACACCGTGAAAACAGAACACTGATCCACTTCTTCCCCATTACAGGAAGAACACATCAGCTTCGCGTACATTCTGCACATCAGCTTGGTCTGGGCGCTCCAATCGTTGGTGACGATTTGTATGGAACTCCGGATTCCCGCCTTCATCTTCATGCAGAATACCTGGAATTCCAGCATCCAGTTTCCAAACGAATCGTAAAATTCAAAGCCCCTGTTCCGTTCTGATATGAGTCAACAACTACAACCCAAACTATCCGAAGCCGTTCAGGCTGAAATTCAATTCATTCGAAACGAATTTGAAGAACAAACCAAACTATCGCCGACGGAATTGCGCAAACAGGGATTGAGTATTTTCCCATTGAAATGCATCGGGACCGAAGGTCAAACAAACGGGACCGCACTTGTCCTTCAGACATCATTCTATATTAACGATACACATTTCAGGAATGGATCAAGTGTTACTGTTTACATTGGAAATGAAACACTAAACGGACGCGTCCTTTTTCTGAATGCGAAGGATCTGGGGGTCTTCATCAAAGACGAATTCGAATCCAATCCGCTTGAAGAAGAAATCCGAATTGATTTTCAACCCGATGACCGCACATTGAAATGCATGGAATTGGGTGTTGAACTACTCGAAAAGAGAGAAAACCTTCAGGAATTTCAGATCGATTTCTATTCCGAAACCGAATCCTACTCGTTTTCTGATTTACATCTAAACACTTCACAGCAGGAAGCAGTTGGAGCTATACTCAGCGAAAAACCAACCGTTTGTATTCAAGGGCCTCCGGGAACAGGTAAAACAACAACGTTGGCGCGTGCGATTTCGGAATTGGTCAAACAGGGAAAACAGGTCATTGTTTCAGCACCGAGTAATACAGCTGTTGACAACCTTGTTCTCAAATTGATCACAGCGAAAATTCCCGTTCTTCGTTTGGGAAATGATGAAAAGATTCATACCGATGTGCTCCCGTTCACCATAGATGCTTATTTAGAACGATCAGCAGGGAAGACCATCGATCACCTGAAAAAAGAACTGAAACGAAACGCACAGATACTGAATAAATTTGTTCGGAACTATAACGCCGAAGCCGCTGCAGAAAAACGCACAGCACGCAACGAACTCAAAGCCATTAAACGAGACCTTCGGGCATTGGAAACCGCGGAACGCGACAAGTTGGTAGAAACCATCTCTGTCCTTGCCGGAACGCCGGTAGCCCTTTTCAATAATCTAAAAAAGGAACATTACAGCGATGTAGTTATTTTAGACGAAGCCGGGCAATGTCTCAGTCCGCTTGCCTGGCTTGCCGCCAGTTTTGGTAAACGTTTTGTTCTTTGTGGCGATCCGCAGCAATTGCCACCCTTAATTCAATCACCGAAAGCTCAGAGTTTGGGGCTCGGGGAAAGTTTACTGGAAGCAGCCTGCAACGTTTCAGAACCGTCTTTGTTGAAAACGCAATACCGGATGTCGGAAGAGATTGTTGCCGCAATCAATCCGTTCTTCTATAAGAATCAACTCGAAACAGTTGAAGGGATTTCATCCGGAAAATGCTACTTCGTAGACATGGCCGGTTATAGTGAGGGTGAACAAAAAGATGAAATTTCAGAAAGTACCTTCAACCTTTCAGAATTAGAAATTCTTCAAAAATGCCTGGATCATTTTCAAATGAACCCGAAGGAAACAGTTGTCTTATCACCCTATTCGGCACAACTTGAAAAGGCTCAACATCTGCTAGGTTCTGCATGGAAATGCTCGACAATTGATAGCATGCAAGGACAGGAAAGCGAACAGATCATCATTTCGCTGACACGTTCCAATGAAAATCAGGAACTCGGATTTTTGAAAGATTATCGCAGAACAAACGTTGCAATTTCAAGGGCAAAAACACTCTGCGTGGTTATTGGTGATTCAACAACGATTGGACAGGATGCTTTTTATTCCACGTTCATTTCCTATGCAGAAAACGCCGGAACCTATATTAGTTGCTGGGAATTGATTTAATTATTTCTTGACAAACGAAAAGCTGATCACGCTACCGTTATCGTTATACATTTTCAATGAGGCGTCTATCTGATCACACAGAGACTCAACCAGTTCGAATCCAAGAGTAGCAGGTTGTTTCTCCCGAATATTCTCCGGCAATCCCGGACCATTATCCCGAACAGAAATTGTTAATGAATTATCCGTTTGCTGTTGAATGTCAACCGTAATTTCCAGCGGCTGGCCTTCAATACGGGCATGTTTATAAGAATTCGTAATCAGTTCGTTCACGATGAGTCCGCATGGAACTGCCTGAGAAATACTCATTTCAACAGGAACGGAATGCACTTCCACATTAACCGATTCACCGTATGTATGATCCAGATTTGCCACAATTTCATCAATGTAAATCTTAAAATCCAGAGAACCCGGATCACTTGAATTCACCATCAGATGATGAATAGTTGCCATAGAATATACACGGCTCCTGCATTCATCAAGCGCCATTTTTGTTTCTTCGGAAACCGCAGCTTCACGCTTTATGCTCAACAGTCCTGTAACGATAGACATATTGTTCTTTACGCGGTGAAATACTTCTGCCAATAAAATTTCTTTTTCCTTCACAGTCGATCGAAGCGATTGTTCCAATTTGATGTTTTCGGCAACAGCCATCACAACAAGTACCAATGTCGACAAGAAACTAAACGTGGTACAAAACGAACTGACAACCATTACCTGATCATCATTCAAAATGGTTTGTTCATTCAACCTTCCCAGGTACAAGGCGGCAAAAAAGCTCAAAGCATACTGAATAGAATTGAAAACAATGACACCGCGCATCTCTGCTCTCCCGACAAGAAAAACCATAATGAATATGGCTGGGAAATAATACATATACACCATGGACTTGATTCCAAAAATCCACGTTGACATAAGCAGCAACAAAGAAGTTGCAACGAAAAATGTATTGGATGCAACACGATACCAGGATTTCGAATTGAAGTAGAATACAAACGGACAAATCACAAAAATGATGATGAACAACGAGTTAATGTGATAAATTCCAAGCGGCAGGTAAATTGCAAAAGCGGCGAGTGCATTTACCATCCCGACAATAGACAGGAAATTCAGTTTTCGGATAACCGTGTTTTCCCAATCCTGATTCGTTTCCCGAACCCCCAAATCCAATACCCGCCGAAACATACTTTAAAAATACAAGCCCTATTTAATTAGTTGATATGGAACCGTAAATATTTTCAGAAGATTTTTACTTTTTGAGAAGAACTTAACTGTTCATATCAAACTGAAAGCTCACACTGTAGCCATTTTCAGACTTCACACAAAGTTTGGCATCGAGCTGATCACACAGCGAATGAATCAATTCGAAACCGAGGGTTTTATCGATTCCTGATTGTTTTGAAGAGTCCACACCCGGTCCATTATCAGTTACGTTTATGACCAATTGAGTATCCTCAAAATGAATATTTACACGAATGTGCAATTCCCTGTTGGGAGTAATTGCATGTTTGTAAGAATTGGTTATCAATTCATTAATAATCAATCCACAAGGAACTGCTTTTGAAATAGGCATTTGAACGGCCACGGAGTCAATCGTTAATCGTGCAATTTCTCCAAAACTGTGATTCAGATTCATCGCCAGTTCCCAAATGTATTGTTTGAAATCCAGTGTTCCCACCTGATCCGAGTTGAGCATCTGCTGATGGATAATTGCCATTGAATATACGCGACTCTTACAATCTTCCAGAGCAGTTTTTGCTTCCTCTGAAACGGCTGTTTCTTTTCTCAGGCTCAACAATCCGGTTACAATTGACATGTTGTTTTTTACACGATGAAACACCTCCGCAAGCAAAAGTTCCTTATCCTTCAACAAACGACGAAGCTCCTTATCCTGATCAACTATATCGTTGTTGCTCAACACCATAATTGCCAGACCGGAGACGAAACTCAGAAAAATACTTACCAGAGAAACCACATCCAGTTGAAATTGAGTCAAAGGACTTTTATCTTCAAAAAACCACAAACTCAGTGTTCCTGCAAAACTGATCAGGTAGATCGTTGAAGCCATCCAAACATGAACTCGAAGTTCCTTTCTGCCAAACAGTTGAACCATTGTATAAGATGCCGGAAAGAAAAACAGGTAAAGCATTGATTCCGTGCCTATTTCGTAGCTGGCAGTAAACAACAACCATCCAGTGATCACAAAAAAGCAATATGCCGCCGCAATGTAATTCCAGAAATGATTTACCACGAACACAATTGGAGTAAGAACAACCAGAGTGAGATAGATATAAACCAGATGATATACACCAATCGGAAAGAAAATGAGTGCAGTCGAAATCACGTTAAACGTAGCGATCAATACCAAAACGTTGATTCTTTTGGCGATCGTATTTTCCCAATCTTCGTAATGGGGACGGGTTCCGATGTTGAGTATTCTGCTAAGCACTGCGGGTAAAGGTATGTCTTCTGCTCAAACAAGCACAATATTAACCCTGGTACATATCCTTAGTTATCAACAGTCAGTGTTGACCGTTTGTTGTCCATGCGTTAAAAAACCTGTAAATCGATCTGCGGTTTTGTTGCTATTTTTACGCCATATTTTGACAAAAATGCCACAACGCCTTAAAATTAAATTGCTGTTTGTCTGCTTGATTCTGTGTACTGCAGGCTGGTCGCAACCGTACCACTGGTATGGACAACCGAAACCCTATAAATGGATGTTTGGTTTGGGGTGGAATTTTGTTGAAGATGACGGAAGAAAACTGTGTCAACCGTTTGATGTTGTTCAATCCTGGAATGGGCTTCCCTATCCAACCCGTCTTACGGTTGATCGTTATCTGAAGTATGGGTTAAGCGTTGAATTTGCAGGAGCTTACAACAATTATTCTCCGGAAAAACTGATCAACGATACTACCGGCTACTCAGGAATGTTTCTTTCATTCGACCTGAATTGTAAGTACAGTTTCTACAACCTAATTCCACCAAGATGGCTGGATCCATACGCATCTTTAGGAGTTGGGATGACACAGCGTTCGGCTTATGACGATCCCTACACAGCAACGGGAAATGTTGCATTCGGAGTCAATTTATTTGTTTGGAAGGGGCTTGGTTTTAATCTTCAATCAAGCGCAAAAATCTCATTAACAGGCGAATTCTTCGGCTCCGGAAATTACATGCAACATTCAGTAGGTCTGGTGTATAAAATCAATCCGGAAAAACGCAACAACGACTTTAACAAACGTCAGTACAAGTGGACCAGTAAGAAAACGAAGTACAAGAGTGGAAGAAAAGGCGGAGGATAGATGAAATTGAAAATTGCATAATTGAGAATTGAAAAGTTCGCATTCCTTTTCAATTCTACATTTTCAATTTTCAATTCTGTTATCCCTTCAATCCCATCATAAGCAAATCAATATCCTTGTATTTCAGGTCGAAAACCTGCCCGAGAATTTCGCTTACCAGAATTCCTCTGTAGATATAAACTCCCGAACGGAAACCGTGATCGTTTCGGATCAAATCCAAGCATCCTCCCGAGTCTGCCATTGTAATCAGCAAAGGAGAGAAAATATTGGAAAGTGCAAACGAAGCAGTCCGCGGCACACGCGACGCAATGTTAGGTACACAGTAATGAACTACACCATGTTTCGTGTATGTCGGGTTATTGTGATTGGTAACGCGGGAAGTTTCAAAACAACCACCCTGATCGATACTTACATCAACAATTACAGCGCCTTCTTTCATGTTCGAAACCATTTCTTCGGTAACAACACATGGAGTTCTGCCCAAAGGAGAACGAATTGCTCCGATAACAACATCGGCACGCATGATTGACTTAGCCAGGACTTTAGGCTGAAGAACAGACGTATAAACCCGGTGTCCAAGATCGTTTTGCAAACGACGCAAGCGCGACAAGCTATTATCAAAGATCTTAACGGAAGCTCCGAGTCCAAGCGCCGCACGGGTAGCAAATTCACCGACAGTTCCGGCACCGAGCACTACAACTTCTGTTGGTTGGACGCCCGCAATTCCACCGAGCATAATTCCTTTTCCGGAGTTGAAAGATGAAAGCAGCTCACCGGCAATCAAAATGGACGTTGTTCCGGCAATCTCTCCCATTGTTCGAACAATAGAAAAAACACCTTCATCGTCTCTGATGTAATCCCAGGCAATCGCAGTCACCTTCTTTTGCATCAGTTTCTGAAGAATGATCTTCGGTTGAATCCCAAGCTGAAGCGCAGAAATCAGCGTTTGATTCCCGCGAAGCATATCTACTTCCTCCTCACTCGGTGGCGCAACCTTCAGAATAAGATCACAATCGAAAATATCTTGTGGAGTGAGGCAAATTTCTGCTCCCGCTTCGCTGTATTCTCTATCTGAAAAGTGACTGGATTCACCCGCACCACGCTCAACACGAACATTGTGTCCATTCGCAACAAGAAACGAAACTGCCTCCGGAACCAGGGCTACCCTACGTTCCTGAAAACTGACCTCTTTGGGAATTCCGATTTGAAGACTACCTTTCTTCTTTGCAATTTCCAACATTTCTTCCATCGGAAGAATGTTTCCTTCTTTGAGCAATTGCTTCAGCAACTCCGGATCTTTTACCATTTCGATTTCCTTTCTACGCGAACAAAACGAAGATACGGAATTCAGAGAAAAAGGTTGCGGTGGAAGGTGGAGTATTTCATATTAAACAAATTGTTATTGCACATCTGTTGTACAGAAAAGAATATCCAAAAGGAAGCCTGAAGAAATTCGGGTTAGAAAAAGAATTTGATTATCTGAATTCAATTCATTTATCAGAATCAAAACGAAAAGGTTCAAATTCAATCAAAATAAAAAACCCCGGTTCAATAACGGGGATTTTGATGCGGCCCGATTAAAACAAACGGTTTAACCAAGTCGACTTGAATACAAATGTATTTTTTTTTAGTGTTCAAAATTTTAACAAAAAAATCACCATCTGAAAATACGCTCACCCTCCGAATTCACGGTGATTTCAATAGTTCTAGTATCTTCAGGTAATAGTTCCTCTACTTTCGAAGGCCATTCTATAAAACAAAATGCATCGCTATAAGTGTATTCTTCAAAACCGATATCGAACGCCTCTTCCGCATTTTCAATGCGGTACATGTCGAAATGATGAATTGTTCCAAACATCGGACTTTTGTACGATTGCACAAAACCATAAGTAGGCGAACCATCGACATGTTCCACTCCCATTGCTTTCAGCAAGGCAGTAATGAATGTTGTTTTTCCAGCTCCCATTTCTGCTTCAAAAGCTACAACACGGGAATGTCCAAGACTATCAAGCAATGTTTTGGCAATGAACGGCAAATCGTTTTCTGAATGTGCTATCAGTTCTGTCATTTCGCATTCAGAATAACAAACGGAATCAACAACTCTTCCATGGAAATTCCACCATGTTGGAATGTATCGTTGTAATAGTGCACAAAGTGATTGTAATTGTTCGGGTACACGAAGTAATCGTTCTCTCTGGTAAACACAAACTCACTCGACAATGAAGATTTCGGTAATCCAACTTTCTCAGGATGACGCACCGTAAATACTTCCTTGTCTTTATAACTCAGGTTTTTACCCGTTTTATAGCGCAGATTTGTATTCGTATTTCGATCTCCGACTATCTTAATCGGGTTGTTCACACGAACCGTTCCGTGATCCGTCGTAATCACCAGCTTCGCCCCCATGTCTTTCACCTTTTTGACAATTTCCTGAAGCGGAGAATGTTCAAACCAACTTACAGTCAACGAACGGTATGCCGCCTCATCAGCGGCCAATTCTTTGATCATGTCCATTTCTGTGCGCGCGTGACTCAACATGTCTACGAAGTTGTACACCACCACATTCAACTGGTTGTTTTTCAAGGTATGGAATTGATCTACTAACTTCTTACCAGCGTCCAGGTTCGTAATCTTGTTGTACGACCACTTCACGTTTTTTCCGTTACGCTTCAGGTTTCCTTCCAGGAACGTCGCTTCGTGCATGTTCTTTCCGCCTTCATCCTCTTCGTTCAACCATTGATTTGGAAAACGCTTTGCTATTTCTGTCGGCATCACTCCGGCAAACAAAGCATTACGCGCATAATGCGTCGCCGTCGGAAGAATCGAATAAACGATTTCGTCTTTTTCAATATCGAAGTAATTCGAAACAATCGGCTTTAGTACCTGCCATTGATCAAAGCGAAGATTATCAATCACCAACAGGCATACCGGTCCATCATCCATCAACGGAAAAACACGGTCTCTCAACAAGTGATGTACCATGTCGGGGCCATCGCCATCAGCGGCAAACCAGTCCTCGTAATTGTTTTCAATGAAACGACAGAATAAATCGTTCGCTTCCTTTTTCTGTGAATTCAGAATTTCGCGCATTCCCTGATCCTGTAGGCCCTGAAACTCCAAATCCCAGTAGGTCAGTTTTCGGAAAACATCTTTCCATTCTTCTGCATCCAAACGCGCGCTAAGCTGCATTCCAAGCTGACGAAACTCCTGCTGATAATTCGAGTTCGTTTTTTGTGAAACCAGTTTCTTATGATCCAGATTTTTCTTCAGGCACAAAAGCAACTGATTCGGATTCACCGGCTTAATCAGGTAATCGGCAATTTTGGAACCGATAGCTTCTTCCATGATGTGTTCTTCTTCACTTTTCGTGATCATCACAATCGGAAGCATAGGGCGAATTTCCTTGATTCTGGAAAGTGTTTCCAGTCCGGAAATCCCTGGCATGTTTTCATCGAGAAATACGATGTCGTATTGGTTCTCCTGGCACAACTCAACAGCATCAGATCCGTTGTTAATCAACTCCACTGAATACCCTTTCTGTTCCAGGAACATTACGTGCGGTTTCAGGTATTCAATTTCATCGTCTGCCCACAGAATCTTGTTATGATTTTTCTAATGTTTAATTTTATTTGTTTAAATTTTTTCAATGGCCCAAAAACCCATATCAAAAAAAAAAAAACAAAATAACCCACGACCCTGTGTATGGTTTTATTACCATTCCTGATGAATTTATTTTTGACCTCATCGAACACCCATTCGTTCAACGACTCAGACGCATCAAACAGTTGGGAATGACTCACCTGGTTTATCCGGGTGCATTGCATACGCGTTTTCATCATGTGATTGGTGCAATGCACCTGATGACACAAGCTGTTGCAACAATTCGTAGAAAAGGTCACCCGATTAGCGAAGAAGAGGAACGCGCTGTTTTGATTGCTATTTTGTTACACGATATCGGACACGGCCCGTTTAGTCATGCTTTGGAATACGACATCACGAGTAAAATTAGTCACGAACAACTTTCCTTACAGTTCATTGAAGCGCTAAAGATTGAGTTTCCGAATAATGTCGACGATTTGAACCGGGCGCTGCTCATCTTTTCCAATAAGTTCAAGAAGAAATTCCTGCATCAACTGGTTTCCAGTCAATTGGACATGGATCGTTTGGACTACCTGACACGTGATAGCTTCTTTACAGGGGTTTCAGAAGGAATTGTGGGAACGGAACGCATCATTGAAATGTTGAATGTTCACAAAGATCAGCTCGTAATCGATGAAAAGGGCGTTTATTCCATTGAAAAATTCCTGGTGGCACGTCGTGTGATGTACTGGCAGGTTTACCTTCACAAAACGGTTGTATCAGGCGAATTCATGCTGATTAATTGTATTCGTCGGGCACGACACCTTGTAGAAAACGGCACCGAAGTATTCGCAAGTCCGGCACTTCAATTCTTCCTGAAGAATAAGGCCACGCTGGACGACTTCAAAAAAAATCCGGGATATCTTCAGCATTTTGCTGATTTGGATGATGTCGACATCATGGGAGCGATTAAAGTCTGGCAACATCACTCAGACAAAGTGCTTTCATTCCTTTCAAAATCATTGGTTGATCGCAAATTACATAAAATCGAAATTGCGAAGGAGCCGTTCAGTCCGGATCGCATCAAATTCGAAATTGAAATGGTGAAAAAGGATTTCCAATTCAATGACGAAGAAGCACAGTATCTGATCTATTCGGAACAACTGAGTAATAACGCCTATAGTCAGGTGAAACAAACCATTAATCTTTTGATGAAAAACGGAACCACAATGGATGTTTCAATGGCTTCCGATAACCTGAACATTTCAGCACTGGCACAGCCCGTAGAGAAATACTGTTTGTGCTATCCGATTTTAGGGAAGTAGAACAAATATCCTGGTATTTTTTTGGTCCGCCACGGCGGACAATCCGACATTTCTCAACCGTTCATATTGATAATTTTTCTCTATTTTTCCACCCTAAAATTTTACAATTATGATGATACTTTGGATTGTACTTGGGGTGATTGGTGGAATCATCGTATTGGTACTTCTGCTTGCCGCAGTAATGAAGAAAGGCTATTCTGTAGAACGCTCGATTGTTGTAAACAAACCTCTGAAAGAAGCATTCCAGTTGATGTCTTCGCTTGAATTTCAGGATTCGTGGAGCAAATGGGCGAACCTTGATCCGAACATGAAGAAATGGTACACCGGAACCGACAGAACAGTTGGTTTTATGTCCAAATGGGAAAGTGATCACAAAAACGTTGGTGCGGGTGAACAACAAATCACGAAGATTGTTCCGAACGAACGAATGGAAACTCAATTGCGTTTTCTAAAACCGTTTAAGGCGGTTTGTGACGGATATTTCACCAGTGAGGCTGTTGGGGAAAACCAGACAAAAATTTCCTGGGGATTCAGTGGAAGCATGCCCTATCCGATGAACATCATGTTGGGACTTATGAAAATGGAACAACAGTTAGGAAAAGACTTTGAGGAAGGTCTGGCAAACATGAAAAAGAAAATGGAAGCTTAGGCTTAAATGAAGAAATAGAGACCGGTTCTTTTCAGAGAATCGGTTTTTTTACGTCATTTTTTCGGGTGATTTCGTGAATTCGTGAAATCACGAATTTCGAGCGTTTTGACCTACGGATACGCAATCATATCCTCTACCAAATCAATCTCGACTTCCTTCCTCGTCCCATTCTTATAGTAAAACACACAGCGTTTCTCGGAATGATCAACATAACGCACCGCATCCGCTGTAATTCCGGTATAATTGGTGGTGTATTCCAGTTGTTCATAGCGACTCGATCCCCAGCTGAACGCTGCGAAACAATTCGAACCGTTGTTCGTCTGAAAGTGAGACTCATTCAGCCGAAAATGATAATATCCGGCTTCCACAACCACCGAGTCAACGCGCGACAATAATTGTTGGTCAGCGATACCGATCTGCACATTCACCCCTGAAGAGCAACAAACTCCACCGGCCCATTCCGTAATGTTTACAGAAACCTTATTCTGACCAAGTGCAAACCCTGCGATTCCCAAAAACAATCCAACTATTACTTTTCTCATAATTCCAGTTACAATCACATTGTTGAGAAGTTCAAGCCTTCGAAATAAACCTATCTTTGCAACCGTAAAAAAACAGCAGATGAACTCGTACATTCAGAAGATTCAGACCAACACAGAAACATTGCGTACTCAAATTGTAAACCACCCTTCTTACAAGAACATTACGAATTTGGATAGTGTACGAACATTCATGGAACATCACATTTATGCGGTGTGGGACTTCATGTCATTGTTGAAGGCACTGCAGATCAAGTTGACTTGTACAACCTTACCATGGATGCCGACAAATTCACCGCAAGTGCGTTTTCTGATCAATGAAATCGTTTGCGGAGAAGAATCCGATATTGCCTTTGGAAGAGAAGGACACACAAGTCATTTTGAGTTGTATTTGGAAGCAATGCAGCAAAGTGGGGCTTCAACTGCTGGAATTGAAGAATTACTTAACCTGATTATTAACGGAACTTCTATCGAAGAAGCTATCGAAAAAGCCGATATTCCCGAAGCAGCAAAGAACTTCCTACGCTTTACATTTGAAGTAATTGCAACAGATAAACCACACGTAATCGCGGCAGTTTTCACCTTCGGAAGAGAAGATTTGATTCCAAATATGTTCCACACAATTGTTGGAGACATCAATGAACGCTTCCCAAATCAGGTGGAGGTTTTCAAGTATTATTTGGATCGTCACATTGAAGTGGATGGCGATCACCACAGTCACCTGGCACTTGAAATGGTCTCAGAACTGTGTGGAAACGACGAAACAAAATGGCAGGAAGCTGAAGCATACACTACACGAGCTTTAGAAAGTCGAATTCAATTGTGGGATGGAGTTTTGAATGCTATTCAGATTCCGGTTTAATCACCTATTGATTGAACCATTCCTTGAATCCGGAAACCCTTTCTCTGCTTACTATCCCATCGTCTTCAGAAAGCTGCAACGCGTGAATCTTTAAGCGACTGTTAAAGTACGATCCGACTTTTTGGATCACATCCAGGCGAATGATGATTTTTCTGTTGATTCTGAAGAACTCTTTCGGATCAATCAATTGTTCAAGCTGATCCAGGTTGTAATCCAATGGGTATCGCTTTCCATTCATCTGAACAAGCAGTACCATCCCATCTTCGGAAACAAAATGATGCACTTCATCTGTTTTGATAGAACTCAACGAATCCCCCAACTTCACCATGAAACGATTCTTATAGGCATTTCCCTTTGCCAGCATGCGGATGTTTTCCAACAACTCATTTTGCTGTTGAGAATTCAGGCGCTGGTGTTTTTGAATGGCAGAACTCAATTCTGTCCGATCAATTGGTTTCAACAAATAATCTATCGCATTTACTTTGAAGGCATTCAGAGCATACTGATCAAAAGCTGTCGTGAAAATGATTGGTGTACTAATGGGAAATTCGCGCAGAAAATCCATGGAATTTCCATCGGCAAGGTGAATATCCATAAAGATCAAATCTATCGCCGGGAATTGCGCGAAGAATGTTTTGCATGATTTTACAGAATCAAGTTTCGCTACGATACTCACGTCAGGTTGGCATTGCAAAATCAAACGCTCCAAATGCTCCTGCGACAGCACCTCATCCTCTACAATCACTACGTTCATATTGCTTTCAATAATGGAATTTTAACAATAAACGTTTCCGGAAGATCCAACACTTCAATTGATCTATCCGTGAAAAACGCATAGCGGGAACGAATGTTCTTCAATCCGGTACCTGAACTTTCCTCGTCTGAAATACGCGGATTTTTGTTGTTCTTTACCAACAGAAAATCATCCACAATACTCAATTCAATGGTCAACTTCCGTTCCGAAGACACCTCGTTATGCTTGATTGCATTTTCAAGCAATAGTTGAACGGAAAAAGGCGGAATGAGGCGTTTCAAATCTGAATTACCGAATGATTTCTCAATGACAAGATTCGGAGAATAGCGAATCTGAAGCAGGTAAATGTAGGAATCGAGAAACTTCATTTCTTCTTCCAGACATACCAATTCCGATTTTGAGCTGTCCAGCAAATAACGGTAAACCTTACTCAATTGCTGTACAAATTCGGCCGCTTTGTCCTGATCCTTGTAAATCAAAGAAGTCAGAACACTCATGTTATTAAACAGAAAATGCGGATTCACCTGATGCTTCAGGTTTTCCATCTTTGCCTGCATATTCTGAACCTTGTACTGCTCAATTTCAACCAGAGACAATTTCCATTGATGAAAGATCTGAACAGCAAATTCAACGAGTAAGATCAAAATACTTGCTATCAGCGCTACAATCAGACAAATCTTAAACAGATTTTTGTCCTCCATCATCGGAAAACCGCAGATGTAATGGTTGAAGATGTAGCCAACGATAATGAAATACCCCACACACAGCCCACAGCTCACCAGCATTACCACGAAGAAACGACGCCAAAACGATTTTTCCCAAGGCAGGTAACGACTTACCCAACAATCAAATCGCAAGGTACTTTCCCAGATCAGAAAAGTAATGATCGTAGACTCCAGAATGGAATAAAATGTATTTCTGACATTAAATGACTGAAATTCCTTCGGAACTGGCAATGTAGCATGCAGAACCACTCCGATCACCACTCCGGTAATCAGCATGAATAGAAAACGCCATTTAGTCTGCAACATATCCGCCTAAATTAATGGTAATTTCCAAGCTGCAAGGCCTTCTCCAACCAGCGCTTACGTTTTTCGGGATTGGAATAACGAACATTCGGAAAACCGGTCACACGCTTCACTTTAAAGCCACAGAACTCCAGAATCATTTTTTTCAATTGTTTCAATCCCGGTGCTCCATTGATTAACTTATAGTACCAGATCGGCTGATCAATAGTGTACAGGATTTCAGCAGTCCTTCCTGCAAGTAACCGATCCCACCAAACGCTGTTTTCGCGGTATTTGAAGGCAAATTTCGGTAGGAAAACCCTGTCGATGAATCCTTTCAACAAAGCCGGCAAACCTCCCCACCAAACCGGATGAATAATTACGAGGTGTTCACACCACGTCAGCAATTCCTGAGCCTTAAGCAAATCAGGTTCAAGCTCTGTACGCTTCTGATACCCAAATTGCAAATTCGGATTGAACACAAGTTCCGCAAGGTGAAGGACTTCAACACTATTTCCCGAAGCAACCGCTCCTTTTGCATAATTCTCTGTTAATGCATTATTGAACGAATCCGGATTCGGGTGACCATTGATGATAAGTATTTTCATGTTTTGGACTTTAGGACATTAGGATATTAAGACTTTAAGATCCATTCAGCGTTATTAAATCCTGAAATCTTATCGTCTTAATATCTTAATCTCTGTTTTAAAACTGCAATCGGTAAACAAAATTCGGGAAGAACCCAATTTGATACGCCGTGTTCATCTCATTTGTGATCGGATTATAGCGATCAGCAAAGATGTTTTTACGATTCGTTACGTTGTTCACATCGAAGAACCACGATTGAGAAACAGAACGCTTCGTCGAATTAAGCGTGAACCCAACTTTTACATCCATTCGGATGAAATCCGCATACTTCTCCGAAAATGCATATTCATCGCCTTTCAACACCTGACGTTGCGCGTATTGCGAAGCAACCAAATCAACCGGAGTGTAATACCTTCCTCCTGCATGTGTAAACTTCACATCTAAAGAGACGGTATTCTTTTTCGCAGCACCGACTTTAACTTCCTTTCCAATCAGTACGTTGTACACAAATCGTCCGTTAAAGGCAGTATTGCGTTCAACGTTATCGCTTGCTGTATACTTTGCTTCGTAAACACTTCCGGTAATCAAACCGTAATACCCTTTTGAGAAGTAACGTTCAACAGTCAGCTCAAGACCATAATTTTGTCCGGTTCCTTCGTTTACCAGATTGGTTGTATTGTTCGGGTAATACGAAGCTCCGGCATTGATCATGGAATAACTGCTTGGCGTGCGCTCTACCGGAATGTTGAATAAATATTGGTAATATACCTCTGTTTTCAAACGCCACAAACGCGTTGGAGTCCATTCGTATCCAAGAACACTATGGTGACTCTTCGTGAATCCCATTTCTTTATTCTGAAGTAATGTATTTCCAAGCGAATCAATCGATTGCAGGAAATACGTGTCAAGCGGTTGCATTTGACTGTGCAGACCGTATCCCAGCGAAAATGCACCGGATTTCGTTGCGTTCCATTTCAATCCGACACGGGGCTCAACTGCAAAGGCATTATTCAACAACAACAGTTGTGAATGCACTCCCGCATTCAAAGTAAGGTTATCAGTGAAATTGTATTTGGAATGAACATATGCCTGCAACAAATATGTTTGTTCTTCTGTATCCCAATATTGCACCCAGTCGGGTGTGTCTTCTCTGTCCCGGTAATACAAATCAATGTTCATCTGTTCAGCAATGATTCCCGCCTTGATGAATTGTTTCGCATTCAGCTTTACGTTAAAGGAACTATTCAACGTAAAATTCAAACGCTGCGTTCTGTTCTCAATCGTTCTTGCTGCTTCATCAGTAACACTCAAACTATCTTGTAAATAGTTCGAAGCCGCATAGTTTCCGCCAAGCACCGTAACGAAGTAGGCTTTGTCGTTCACACGAATCGTATGCTTCACTCCCAAAACACCCATTTGGCTGGTAAAGTAGCTGTCCTTAGATGGATCAGCGAACAAATCGGCACTATCAATTTGATTGTGCAGGAAATCAATACTACTTAAGGCTCCGATTCCGAAGAAAGTAAATTTCCCCGCTTTACTGTTCCCTGTATTTACCTTAAACGATAAATCCTGGTAGTACGGTGTAGCTGCTGTTCCGATGGGCAGTCCGATTTTCTGTGCCATTGCAGGGAAACCATAACGGTATCCGATAAGGTACGATGAGCCTTTCTCCTTGTTGATCGGTCCTTCAGTGACAAATTCCAAACCAGTAAGTGCTCCAAACTGAAAAGTGTGTTCCCGTTTGTCACTGTTTCCATTACGCAGACCAAGATCAAACACTCCGGCATTTGCGTTTCCATATTCCGAAGGAAAGGCCGAAGTCATGAAGTCTGAATTACGAAGGAGGTTCGTATTGATTGCCGAAACCGGACCACCGGTTGTCCCAATCGTTGAAAAGTGATTCGGATTTCCAATGTTCAGTCCCTCAATTCGCCATAACACACCTACAGGTGAATTTCCACGGATCACAAGATCGTTTCTGGAATCATCCGGTGAGCTTACGCCGGCAAAATTACTTGCCAGACGCGCGGGATCGGAACGTCCGCCTGCATATCGGTTGACGTCTTCCATGGAAAACGAACGGCCACTAACGGTTGTTAATTCGTTATTCATTTCTTTCTTGTCCGCAACGATCACAACTTCCTCCAGGTCGCTGACAGATTCTTCCAGTTGAATATCCAGTTCGATTTCTTTTCCTGCGGTCAGCACAATATTGGAAGCATCCTGCGATTTATAGCCTCCATAAGTAATTCTTAAATCGTAGCGACCCGGCGATAAGTTATTCAATTTGAATTTTCCGTTCTCATCAGTAACCGCACCGATCAGCGGATTACTTCCGGCTATGGTAACCTGTACTCCGATCAATGGTTGTAGCGATTGCTTGTCAACAATGGTACCTTTAATCGTTTGTGTCGATTGTGCACTAACGATTAACGGCAGCAGGAATACAAGCAAAAGGTAAAATGTATTTCTCATAAGTCTTGAATTGGTAACACAAACCTAATTCATGGCCGACGCAATATTACCGCAATAATTTTCAATTGCAGAATGAACAGGTTGAATTGTAACAGACGGGAGATGAATTGTAATTAACCGATCTGAGTCGCGAGGCTTCTAACCTCCTCTTCCGTATTGAACGCGTGCAAACAAACGCGAATACATTGCGTTCCTTCAGGTACCGTGGGAGGAAGGATTGCTTTCACTGCGAATCCTTGCTGTTGCAACCGTTCTGCGAGTTGTTTACACTGTTCAAAATCTGTTATACGCAGAATTTGTATCGGTGATTGCTCAAAACTATTCGTTGGTCCGATCAGCTCACGAAAGAGTTGAATGTTTTTCTGCAAACTGCCCCGAAGCGTATCTTCTTTAGCCTTTTCAACCTGAAGCCGAATGTGTGAATAGAATGCCTCCGGCAGTGCTGTGGTATAAATAAACGAACGTGCAAAATTGATCAGGAATTGTCGCGTAACGGAATTACAAAGTATTGCTCCTCCGTGTGCCCCGAATCCTTTTCCGAACGTCACTAAACGAGCGAATACCTGGGGTAATACTCCCAGCTCTTCACACAAACCGGTTCCCGCTTTTCCAAAAACGCCTCCGGCATGTGCTTCATCGACGATAAGTAAGGCGCCATATTGATCGCACAGCATCGCAATTTCTTTCAGTGGAGCAATGTCCCCGTCCATCGAGTAAAGTGATTCTATGGCAACAAAAACGGTTCCTCCGGCTTTTTTTAAGCGTTCTTCCAACTCCGAAAGATCGTTGTGTTTAAACGAAAAGGCTTTTGCAAAACTCAAACGTACACCATCGCGCACTGAAGCATGAATCAATTCGTCATAAAGAATGGTATCGCCCTTTTGTGGAAGAGAGCTGAAAAAGCCAAGATTGGCATCGTATCCGGAATTGAAAATCAATGCCGCTTCCGACTGAAAATGCATCGCCACAAACGATTCAACCGACTCAATAACTTTCGAGTTTCCGGAGATCAGTCGGGATCCACTCCCTGATTTCAGATCAATAGACTGCGACGTTCTTCCGAGTCCAAGATAATCGTTCGACCAAAAATCAATGGTTCCGTCATCAAACGACAAAAGGGAGCGTTCACTCCCTTTTTCTATGCGTTGATTCAGCAACTGAATGTATTTCGGCTGCATTTGAATTTATTCTACAACAACTTTACGCGGATTGAAATCAGCAGGTCTTGGGTTCAGCTTCGCCTCTGCCAATTCCTTCGCGCGCTGTGCTTCTTTCGCCTTACGTGCTTCAATGATTGGATCTGGTTGCGAAACAGGCTTCTCACCATCTGCAAATGCTTCTTTCGGGATCAATCCTAAAATGTTAAACATTTCTTTGTCCTCATTGAATTCAGGATTCGGAGTCGTTAACAATTTATCTCCGGCAAAGATCGATCCTGCGCCGGCCATAAAGCAAAGTGCCTGACCTTCCATACTCATTTTAGTTCTTCCGGCAGACAAACGCACAACTGCTTCAGGGAATGCGATACGAGTAGTCGCCACCATACGGATCATTTCCCATTGTTCGATCGGTTTTTGATCTTCCAAAGGAGTTCCTTCAACAGCAACCAAAGCATTGATCGGAATTGAATTCGGAGGTGTTTCCATTTCCATATAGCTCATCAATAGGCCAACACGGTCTTCAATCGCCTCTCCCATTCCGATAATTCCCCCGGAACAAACTGTAATTCCTGCCTTACGCGCATTCTCAATCGTATTCAAACGATCCTCGTATTCACGTGTAGAAATCACATCACCGTAAAACTCTTTTGACGAATCCAGGTTGTGATTGTAGGCAAACAAACCTGCATTTTTCAAACGCACAGCCTGTTCCTCGTTCATCATTCCCAATGTACAACATACTTCCATGTCCAGGTCATTAACCGCCTGTACCATTTCAATAACGTTGTCAAAATCTTTATTATCACGTACTTCACGCCATGCCGCCCCCATACACAAACGGGAAGATCCGTTGGCTTTCGCATTTTTAGCCTGCTCAACAACAGACTCAACGGTCATCAATTTATGCGCTTCAACATCCGTATGGTAACGTGCCGCTTGGGGACAGTACCCACAATCTTCCGGACATCCTCCTGTCTTAATACTCAACAGCGAAGACATCTGAACTTCTCTCGGATTGTGAAATTGGCGATGAATGGTTGCAGCTTCAAAAACGAGTTCCAATAGGGGTTTGTTGTACAACTCAAGTAGCTGCTCTTTCGATCTATAGTTCGGATTTACTTTCATTCGTAATTCTTAGAGTTGACAAATATACAAAGTATGGTTAAGGTAGATTCGTGTTTGATTGCGAATTATGAACAGATCAGCTTCAGCTAAATCGACTAATTTCGTAGTGAAAACACCAATAAAATTAAATTCCCGGGAATGGAACCGATCATCCGAACATACGATTCATCAGACAAAAAAGCCCTAATGGAGGCTTTTAAAACCAATGTACCAACGTTTTTTACCATTGATGAAGTGGGTGATTTTGAACGTTTCCTGAATCGATTTGAAAATCCGGACGAACAAAATAATCCACCTTTTTATACGGTTGAATTGGATGGAACCCCAATTGGTTGTGGCGGCTTCACTTATCGGGAGGAAGCAAATGCAGTAGTTTTCGTTTGGGGACTCGTACACAACTCTCACCACAAAAAAGGCTATGGAGAACTGTTACTTCGATACCGTTTGAAGCAAATCAAATTAGCATATCCTGACAAGCAGATCATTCTGGACACTACGCAACATTCGTACTCTTTCTTCGAAAAATACGGATTCAAAACAATAAAAATTACCGAAGATTTCTATGCGGAAGGAATGCACAGATACGATATGATTTTACAGGATTAATTCTTCGAGACCAAACAAACAGCATAAGCTTTCACAGCTTCTCCGGCCCCGAAAGAGTCCACTTTCTCATGTGTGGTGGCTTTGATGGAAACACGATCGGTTTCTACTTCCAGAAGATTAGCGAGAATCTCCTGCATTTCCGGAATATGTGGATTCACTTTTGGTTTTTCAAGAATAACCGTCGCATCAATATTCACCACAGAGAAACCTTTATCTTTCACAAGCTTCATAACCTCAGCAAGCAAAATCTTTGAATCGATTCCTTTGTATTGTGGATCTGTGTCGGAAAAATGGTGGCCGATATCACGCAGATTCAGGCTCCCTAAAAGTGCATCGCAAATGGCATGAATCAAAACGTCTGCATCTGAATGTCCAACAGCACCAAACGAAGAAGGGAGCTGTAACCCTCCCAACCAAAATTCGCGACCTTCTTCCAAACGGTGAACGTCAACACCAAAACCAATTCGAATATCCATTATTCCGGTTTATCTGAACCCCCGGTTGTGTTTTGTCCCAGTTTGAAACGCAATGTAAAGCGTACTGTATTCGCCAATGGGTTGTCTCTTTTCAAAGATGCCAGGTACGAAATATCAATTCCGAAAATATTGTATTGGAATGCCACACCAGCCGTGAAGAATTTACGATCTCCTTTATTAGATGCTTCGTAGAAGAATCCTCCGCGAAGTGCAAAAACATTGCTGTACCAGTATTCCAATCCCGTTGCGATGTTGATCTCAGTCAACTCTTCTTTAAAGCGAGAACCTTTCACGATCGACGCAGTACCATCAGAGTTAAATACGTAATCTCCGTTGGCATCGGTAACAACAGTTCCCGGTGCATCGTAAAACGATTGAACCATCCCGGCAATTACCCCAACGTTGTTATCTCTACCGGCAATGATTCCTGAAGTATCATAAATCGGAGGAGTCGGAACCAATAATTTCTGGAATTCCAATGAGTATGTGATACGGTTGTATTTATCCAAATCCGCAGTATAGGCTTGTCCAATCTTAAGGTTCATCGGCAGAAAGTCTCTTCGTGAAGTCTCCGAATAAGCAATCTTGTTACCAATATTATTGATGGTAATTCCAAGGGCATAAACACCACGCTTTTTAAACCAGTTAATATCGTCGTTTCTAAAAGCGTAAGAAAGATCGGCAATCCCGGCAACACCGGCCTTGGTAGTTACACCGGCAACCACCATACCTCCCGTAAGGTTCGAGTAAGCAAACTTACCGTTCACACCAATCGACTGGCGAGGAGACAATTTGAATGCATAACCTCCGGCAACCTCAAATTCACTTGGCTTATCGTCACGAATCTTATTGGCACTTGCATCCGTGTAAGTGATTTCACCGAGACTGAAGTAGCGCAAAGAGGCCGTTACAGCCTGACGCTGATCGATTCGTTTGTATCCTGACAAATAGGACAAACTGATATCGTTTGTCAACTTTCTCAACCAAGGTGTATAACTAATACTCAGTTCCGCATCATCTTCCGCGAAATTCAACATCGCCGTATTCCAGAAAATGGAAGTTGAATTTGCACTTAATGCAGTTCCGGCATCCCCCATTGCACCACCTCTCGATTCAGGTACAATAGCCAAAAAAGGCATCGATGTTGTAATGGTATTCAACTGCAACTGATCGTCTGTAACTCCACTCCCACCGGAAGGTTGAGCAAAAGCTGCAATTGGAAGAATAAGGGTTAATCCTAAAAAAAACTGTTTGAACATGAATGAGTATAGTTTGTTCGTGACAGACAAAGATACGTTTTTATCCACTTTTTATTGTGCACTTATTTCAAAAGAACCAACTTTTCAACCTTTTCAGCCTTGCCGCCATCTTCCAAATCAACACTTAAACGATAAACATAAACTCCCTTCGCAAGCGGATCACCAAAGTCGTCTTTTCCGTCCCAGGAAATCCCTTCAACACGGAATCCTTGCGTTGGAACTGTTTCATTAATGGTCTTAACCAACTTACCGGAAACCGTGTAAATTTGAATCTGAGCATCCAAACTTGAACACGATTGATTGTGTTCAAAGAAGAAAGTAGTATTTGTTGTAAATGGATTCGGGTAATTGAGTACATGACTCAAAGAAACCGCATCGTCTGAACGCACTTCAAAGTCGATTCGGGCAGTGTTGGAATTGTTATTCGCATCCCAGATTTTAACTTCCAGGTAATGTTTCCCAACCTCCAGTTGATTCAGTGTATAACGAATCTTTCCCGATTGGTAGCTATCCAAATCGCCAACGTAATAATCGTTCAAAACAATCGGATCAGATGTATTTCCGTCGAGGATAGCAACGAGGTCATGACCAACACCGTTTCCTACAGTATTGATCCCGTACTCGTCACTCGTTTCAACAACCAGCAATGGGGATTCACTGGTAATTCCTCCGTTTACAAAATTGTTATCGTTCAGGTAAAGTGTGATATCCGGACCAACATTATCCACAGGAGCAGAAGCATCCAATCCGCCAATAATGAAGTTTGTATCCAGACCCGTTGCATCGGTTCCGTTACCCCAACCGTACAAACTAATTTTTCCTTTACCGTAGCTATAAGAAATATCTTTCGGAACAATAAACTCAAAGTTGAATAATCCATTTTTGATCGAAGCCTGACCTTTGTAAACGGCATTCTTCTGCGTATAAAAATCCAGAACAGGTGACTCCGGATCATTGTGCAGTGTGTAGTTCACCTTCGGTTTATCAAAAATGGTTGGGGCAAGAACACCGTTCAACGAGGTCATTACATTTCCACTGAAATCTTCAAAGTGACCTGCAATGTGTGCTTTACTCAGTGCACGGATCGTATCCAGTTCAATTTGCGGATCCAGATGATTGATACTATCCACAACCAGTTTGTAACGCGGTAAAGCGATTTGAAGATGTGGATCCCCAATCAACATAAAACTCCTACGGTTATCAGATGTTCCCGAATTGTTCTTTGTTAATCGCATAATCTCGCCGAAAGTCAACGGCTGATTATTTGCATCTCTGCTAAATACGTATTCATAGAAAGTCGCAACAGTCGCGGTATTCACATTAAATGTAACCGTCCTGGTTGTAGTCATCAATGCAATTGAACCACCCGTAGGATTCAACGAAACCCATTCTCCGGCTGAGACGCGCGACGGATCATCAAAACGGGTAAACTCACACGTTGCCGTAACGAAACAATTTAATTTATTGATGTTATCCCAACTTTGAATCTGAGGGATCGTAATGATGCGCTCTTCAGCTGCACCAACTTCTCCACCGTGTCCAATGTAGTTCAACAATAAACTTCCACGTTCCACTTTATCACTGATCGCTGCATAAACATCCGGATAACGCTCTCCCCCTGCCGTAGAAGTTTGAACGAACGCATCGGAATACAATTTATCGCAATTCAATTCCGGATTCGACGTGTATATTTCATCAGAAGCAGGTTCGGCATCCTGATTCACAAAATAACCATTCTCTTCATCATCCGTAATCAAAACATAATTATTACGCCAGTCACCAAATGTTGATCCTGAATTATCCATACAACATTCGTTCGCTCCGCCATTAAACAATTGCGAACCGTTTTTCAGGTAATGTTCAATCTTGTCAACCTGCTCTTTCGCCTGATCCTGATTGGAAATTAACAATCGTCCAACGCCGATTTGCATTAAGTCGGAACCAGCCATTGTTCCATTATCAGCCAAAATCCCGAAATAATCGTCACAAACCATAGCCGAACTATGATTTTCTGAATTCAGAAACTGATACGTAGGGACATAATAGTTATTGTTTCCTACGCGATTCTTCGGATCATATGTTCCATCACCAAAAAGCAACAAACTTTGAGGAGCCAGGGCCGGATCACCTGCCGCCCGATCATAGAACATTTTCATAAACCTTCTGATCGCTGTCGCATCAACCACTCCGGAAGAGTACTCGTTGTAAATCTGCTCGGTAGTAACCACCAAGGTTGACGTTCCGTTCGCTTCATGCAAAGCAGAAAGACGATTTGCCTGACTCAGGAAATTTGGGTGAGTAACGATAACATATTCCACCTGAGGTGAAGCATGCAAATCCTGATTTTCAACTGCTCCAACAGCAGTTGGAGTCAACAAACCAGCCGTATTAAATGTAATGAACTCTCGAAGCGAATCTGTAGCTTGTGTAAAGGCAAAATCATTACCTGTCAACGTTCCCAGGATCAGGTATGGATTACGCTTATTCGTAATATCCCAAACGAAATACGTATCGTTCAATCCTGAAACCGTAAACCTGGAAATATTTCCGGCACCAACAGAAATATAATCTCTGAATTGCATTTGCGTTCCGGTCAACTTCAGGTTACGACGACCGTTCAATTCCAGATAATCCAGATACCCTTTTACTGAAGCGTTTACACGGTTCAACACCACAGTAATTGGAATCGTCGACGAAACCGGATTAAACTGGAACGTTCCGGTATTTCTTGCGTAATCTCCGCCTCCGGTAGACAAACCAATACTGGACACATTCGATCCGTTGTAGAAAAAGTTAAACTGATTCCCTCCGGTAGTCCCATTATTTGCAACACCATAACGGATTACAAACGGTTGATCATTAACATAATCCGGTACAGAAAACGCAAAACTTTGAGAAAGCTCCCCGTCAAACAACTCACCATACCAGCGCTGACCACCTTTTACAAGATTGGTACTTTCCTTTTCGTGAATATCGTAGTAAGAATAAGTCACAACATTATCTGTAACTGCTCCGCCGTTTTCAGCAAGCGATTGTATACGCTGTGGTGCATCAGTAGCATCAATATGAATGAAATAACAATTCACATTCGAATACGGATTCATTTTTCGCGTAAAAACACCTAAAGCAGAATCCCATCTGTTGGGACCTGCACCGTAAAACATGAAATAATCATCGTCATTAAAAACACCATCCAACTCTCCAACGGCGACAATTGAATTCTTCGTAAGATCGTCAATGTAAGCTCCACTATTCGCTTCAGAAAGCACACCGAAAGCATTTCCATAGACGTTCAAATTCTGAGGATTGAGATTCTCCACATCTATTCCAAGGGAAGTCAGGAGCGCTTTATCGATTTTGTAAACGCCGTCAGCAGGAACAGAAATTTTGTACCAATCACCGGATGAAAGCACCGAAGAACTCACGTAATCTTTCTCCTTAGAAGCTGTCAAAGCACCGGTATATTGAATAGTTAACCGAAAACCGGTAATTCGTTTTAAAACGCCATTATCTTTAAAATAAGGTATACACCATGCTTGTAATTGAACGTCCTTTCCGTCTCTTTCCTGCCCCGTTTTGATAATCGGTTCATTCGGAATGGAATAAGTACTTCTTTCGATTACATTGATATCTTCCGGGTGCGCCGGTTCTGAATTTACTAAATCGATTTCGAGGTGATACTTTCCAAGTTTAGCTTTCGATTGGTGTGAAAAAAAAGGCAACCCATCCTGATACATTACGTTATCCAAGTTTGGAATTTTTACAACACTCTCTCCTTCAGTAATTTCTAAAGGAGCTTTCCATGGAAGATTAATCATCTCCGTTTGACCAGTAACAGCAAGGGAAAAGAGAAACTGACCAACCACCGTTAAGAGGAGGAGAGAAAAATTAATCGATCCGGTTTTTCTTATTTTCATACTACAAAAATCAAAAACATTTGAAATGTTCTATGAAACGTGGGGAATGTTTTTTTATTTTTGTGTTACGGGAATTTATATGTAACCAAAACAATATTTATTCGTAACATTGGTGCTGAATGCTCTAATACTTGCATTAAATATTCGAGATCGAATGAAAAATGTTCAACTTTTAGTACTTGTTGGTCTGCTACTCGCTACAACCAAAGTCCAAGCGCAAGACCCTACATTTACGCAGTTTTATGCCAATCCACTCTATTTGAACCCGGCGTTCGCTGGATCCAATGGGTGTCCTCGTTTCGCGATGAATTACAGAAACGAATGGCCTAGCCTTTCCGGTAATTATGTAACGTACAGTGCGTCTTATGACCAGTACTTCAGAAACATCTCCGGAGGTTTTGGTGTTTTGGCTACACATGACCAACAGGGATCAGGAACAATCAACACATCTATGTTGGGACTGATCTATTCTTACCACCTGAAAGTATCACGTAAATTTGCTATGCTTTTTGGTGCACGTGCCGCGTGGTATCAAAAATACCTTGACTGGGATAAACTGACATTTGGTGACATGATCGATCCACGTCGCGGGTTTATTTACCAGACAGGTGATGTTCCTCGTGGAGGACAAAAAGGGTTCTTTGATGCTTCTGCAGGGGTTGTAGGATATTCTAAACATTTCTTCTTCGGGTTCGCAGCTCATCACCTCAACCGTCCGAACGAATCAGTTATTATAGGAAACTCTCCGATGCCTATTCGTCTAACAGGGCACATGGGAGCAGAGATTCCATTAGGAGGAAAATCGAAGTACAATAACACAACTTCGATCATGCCGAACATCATTTACCAATACCAGCAAGGTTTCCAGGAATTGAACATCGGTACATACATTAAATACGGTTCATTCAATGCAGGAGCATGGTTCCGTAACAGAGATGCATTTATTTTGACACTTGGTATCAATACCGGTACATTTAAAGTAGGGTACAGCTATGACGTTACTGTATCCCGACTAAACAATGGTGTTTCAGGCGGTTCACACGAAGTATCGTTGGGTATCTTCCCTAAATGTAAGCCCCCAACGAGAACCTTTAAAACAATTTCTTGTCCGTCTTTTTAATTTTTTTGTAACCTGTTAGTGATTATCCGTTTATAAGCTTAACTTTGGTCTTCCAAAAAAATGAAAAAACAAACCATGTATATGAAAACGTTGCGTTTTTTGGCCTTTGCTGTTGCCGGTCTGGCAATCGCATCTTGTAGCCGCGATGTGTCTGAATCGACAGGGTGGGATTACAACAATGTATCTCAGGGTGGTTTTCAAAAAGTACCTTATGTTGATCAGGAAACAGGTCCCGGCCTTATTCTAGTTCAGGGTGGAACATTCACAATGGGTATGGTTGAACAAGACGTTATGTTCGATTGGAACAACCGTCCTGCTCGCGTAACCGTTTCTTCCTTCTATATGGATCAAACGGAGGTAACCAACTTCCATTGGTGTGAATACCTTTACTGGATTCGTCGTGCTTACAAACAGTATAGCATGATCTACAAAAATGCCCTTCCGGACACGCTTTCCTGGAGAAGCCCGTTGGCATTCAATGAGAAGTATGTTGATTACTACTTGCGTCACCCGGCGTACCGTGACTACCCTGTAGTTGGAGTATCGTGGTTGCAGGCATCTGACTTCTGTAAGTGGAGAACCGATCGTGTTAACGAGTACATTCTTGTTCGCGAAGGTGTTCTTGGATGGGATGTTGATGCAGCAGACGCAGAAACGTTCAATACTGACTCGTACCTTGCGAATCAGTTCGATCAAAGTGAAGAATTGGGTGGTCATAAGTTGCAGGACTTAGACCCTTCTAATAGAAATGGTAAAAAATTAGGTGAGCGTATCGTACGTATGGAAGATGGTATTCTTCTACCAAGATACCGCCTCCCAACCGAAGCTGAATGGGAATTTGCTTCTCTTGGTTTGATCGGTAACCTTACTGAAGGTACTGAAGTTGTAACTGAGCGTCGTCAATACCCTTGGAATGGTCACTTCGTTCGTCAGGACGATGCTGAATTCACCGGTGCTATTCGCGCTAACTTCGTAAGAGGTAAGGGTGACTACATGGGGGTTGCCGGACAGTTAAACGATGGTGCGGATATCACTGCACCGGTAGAATCTTTCTGGCCAAATGACTATGGTCTGTACCACATGGCTGGTAACGTTTCTGAATGGGTAATGGATGTTTACCGTCCAATGACTTCTGAAGATTACGATGAATTCCGTCCATTCCGTGGGAACGTTTTCCAAACAAAACAACTGAACAACGAAGGTGTTATCGATGAGAAGTCTCAGCAGGTAATGTACGATGTTCACGGAATGAAAGAATACCTGAACGAGTTTGAACGTGTACGTTTCCAACGTGTATCCTCTGCAAACCACGATCCAAACGATACAGTGGTTCCTGCAAGTATCACAGGACGTAACAAGGCTCGTCACAACAGAAACAACGTTGCTAACAACGGTTACGCTCCGGATCCTTACTATGTTTCTCATGGTAAAGTGAAAGATTCAGCTGAATTGATCTTGCTAGGAAAACTGAATACTGTTCTTGATCGTGCAATCGCATTGAAAAATGACAAGTACGATATGGAAGCATCTCAGTTGGTTCAGGACGAAATCTTCGACGGTTTATTTGCTGACGAAGTTCGTAATGGTCCTGACAACGAGTACTCTTACGAGATCATTACAATTCTGCGCGAAGGATTCTCTGAATTCATCGTTAACACTCCTGGTAAATTGAAGTACCGCAATGTAGTAGAAGAAGAAAACATCGGTCGTTTGAACTACCGTAAAGATGACTACATTGACTACCTGGATGGTGATATTGAAAGCAGTATTTACTACGATAACGCTGACGTTAAGAACCGCATCAACGAAGCAAAACAAGACCCGAGCTTGTTGATGTACCAAAGTGAATACGAAACATACGATTTAGACGGTGTTCTTGTGAAGCCTGAAGATCGTACCTCATGGCCAACAACTCTTGTATCCGATAAATCTCGCGTATACAAAGGAGGATCTTGGAGAGACCGTGCGTACTGGTTGAACGCAGGCTCAAGAAGATTCCTTGACGAAGACCAATCGACTTGTACTATCGGATTCCGATGTGCAATGGATAGAGTTGGTAGCCCGGTAGGTATGAACTACGGAAGAAAAAAAGAAAAGAAAAGATAAACTGATTAACAGTTAGGAACCCCGACGTATCAAATATACTGTCGGGGTTTTTTTATGATATGATGGAAGCACTTTATACAACATTTAAGAAAAGTTCAGGAGTTCAAACCGATACCCGATCAATAACTCCAAATTGTTTATTCTTCTGCCTGAAAGGGGCAAACTTTGACGGAAATGCATTCGCCGCGGAAGCACTTGAAAAAGGCGCCCTAAGTGTTGTCATTGATAACCCTCAGTATCAGATTCCGGGAAAAACCATTTTAGTTGAAGATGCATTAATCGCTCTTCAGCAACTGGCGCGGGAGCATAGAAGATCTTTCGGTATTCCCATTATTGGAATTACCGGAAGTAACGGTAAGACCACTTCAAAGGAGTTGATCAGTGCTGTTCTGAGTAAGCAATTCAACGTTCATTTCACCAAAGGAAATTTGAACAATCACATTGGAGTTCCCCTTACCCTACTTCAACTAAAGGAAGAACATGAAATTGCAGTGATTGAAATGGGGGCAAATAAACCCGGAGACATCAAAGAATTGGCTGAAATTGCAGAACCGACTCATGGCATCATCACGAACATTGGTCGCGCACATTTGGAAGGCTTTGGTTCGCTGGAAGGGGTGATCCAAACCAAAACGGAGTTGTACAGAAACATTCAGGAAAATAACGGTGAGTTGTTCGTTAATTTCCAGGATGAAACATTGAAACAACACTTGCCATCAGGAATTTCCGTTCATTTCTATAATGAACCTGGACAGTTTTCTGGTGAACTTATCGCACTTACTCCATTTGTGGAGATGAAATGGCGTGAACACGGATTTGAAAGCGATCTCATTTCAACACAATTGGTAGGTGAATACAACTACATCAATTTCATTGCAGCCGCATGTATCGGTAGACATTTTGGCGTGACCAGAGAAAATATCTCTACAGCGATTGCCGAGTATGTGCCAACAAACAACCGATCTCAGGTGCAGAAAACAGATCGTAACACTGTAATTGTTGACTGTTACAATGCAAATCCAACAAGCATGCAGTCTGCCTTGAAGAGCTTTGCTGCGATTCAGGATCATGCAAAGATTTTTGTATTGGGAGACATGCGTGAAATGGGTGCAGATGCTGCGTTGGTCCATCAGGAAATTCTCGACTTGACCATTGAGTTGCGGTTAAGCGGTTTTTTCATTGGTGAAGAATTCCTGAAATTAAAAGGTCAGCACCCGCAGGCGATTTTCCTTAAAAACACGGAACCGCTGATCGAACATTTTAAACAAAACCCTCCGGAGGGATTACTGATTCTACTCAAAGGATCACGTGGAATTGCTCTGGAGAACGTATTACCTTATTTATAACACACAATGGAAAAACAAATTCCAAAATATGCTATTTATCTGGTTCTCCTGACCATTTGTATTGACTCAATTGGTCTGGGAATCATTATTCCTTCGTTGCCTAAACTGATTGCCGGGTTGACCCATTTATCAGTAACAGAGTCTTCGAAATATTCATTACCCATTGTCGTTGCTTATGCAGGGACACAGTTTCTGTTCTCACCTTTGGTGGGAAATCTAAGCGACCGCTTTGGACGACGACCGATTATATTAATGTCTTTACTCGGTTTAGGAATCGATTTCATTTTCATGTACTTTGCACCAAATCTGGCATGGTTAGTTGTGGGGCGCTTGTTGTCCGGAATGTTCGGAGCAAGCTTTACCACCGCAGCAGCATACATTGCTGATATTTCAACCGAAGAAAATCGCGCGCAGAATTTCGGTATGATCGGTGCTGCCTTTGGCCTTGGGTTCATTATCGGCCCTGCTATCGGAGGTTTGGTTGCTGACTTTGGATTACGCGTTCCTTTTCTGATTGCAGCACTTTTCTCCGTTGCAAACTTTGTACTTGCCTTGTTCCTTCTGAAAGAATCACTTCCGGCTTCTGAACGCAGACCTTTCGATTGGAAACGTGCGAATCCGATCGGAGCGCTGATTCAGGTAGTTAAGTTTCCAAAATACCGTGGCTTGTTCCTTGTAACATTTCTTGTCATGCTGGCAAATATGTCGCTCCATTCCATTTGGAACTACTTTACAATTGCCAAATTCGACTGGGGACTTAAACTTCTTGGTTTGTCATTAGCCGCAGTAGGTGTTTGTTTCGGATTAGTGCAAGCCGTTTTCGCCGGGAAAATGGTTACCAAATACGGTAACGAAAAGGCATCCAAAATAGGGTTAATTCTCGCTATCATATCATTCATCGGATTTGGTATGGTTCCTTATGGCTGGATGATGTTTCTGGTGATCATTCCATACGCATTTTCCGGAATTTTCGATCCTGCAATTCGTGCGCTGGTTTCAGGACAGGTTCCTGCAAATGAGCAAGGTGAACTACAAGGTATTTTCACTTCGTTGATGAGTTTAGCCGAGATTATCGGCCCCGGTGCAATGATTATGATTTTCTATGAATCCGCAAAATTCGGGAAAGAATATCCGATTGCTTACGGTACCGCTTATTTTGTTTCTGCATTGATCGGTGTTGTTGCGTTTTTGATTCTGCTTTATACTTATAGAAAGCTGACAAAAAGAGAAACACTTCTTGACGAGAACTGGGAGGAGAAAGATGTACCGGTTGAAGTAATCACCGAGTAAAAGAAAAACCCCGACGCCCTGACTTCTCGTCAGGAGTCGGGGTCTCTCCTCTTTAATTTACTTAAGTTAAGTGGCGTAAAAACCTAACCAGCGCCTGTATTAACCCTGCTTTTCAGATCTTCCGCACCACCAGTTCTGCGTCTGCCAGCCTGCACGCTTGCTTTGCCGAATTTGTATGTGAAACTAACTGTAGCTACCCGCGTTTCTCTTCGAACTTTAAACGATTCGCGGTAGTCCGTAAAGGTTACATCCGCTCGAATCACGCTGGTGTAGAAGGCATCTGAGAGCGCCATTTTAAGAAGGATTTTCCCCTCTTTCATTTTCTTTTGTATTCCGAATCCCATTTGCCCGAAGTTTTTAATGCTATCGAAAGCATATACTTCGTGCGTGTGGTAATAACCATTCCATTCCAATACCCAATCTTTCGGAAGGGTAAATGTGTTGATGACTTGTATATCTCCGACCGGAGATCCCGAATTGCGAATCGATGTTCTCGCTGCAGTTCCGGTATACTGAGCATAATATCCAGTAAGAGAAAGATTTGTTCTCGCCCACTTGTTCCACTCAATTGGTGCGTTTAATGCCAGGGAGTATACAACAGCCTGCTTCAGGTTAACATTTGTTTGTACCGTTAGGTTCTGCACGTTCGTCATCGGTGCGATAACCTCGGTAATATTGTCGTTGGTTATCGACGTACTCAATGTCAATGAATACTGCTGTTTAAACATATAGGTCAAATCCGTGCTATATGTTGTTTGTGGTCGCAGTCCCGGATTACCTGCACGGTAAGTCGAAGGGTCCAGATAAAATTTGAACGGGTTCAACTGGTCATAGCTCGGGCGATCGATTCGTCGTCCTATTGCCAATTCAAACTGATGATTATCGTTGATTTGATAGGACAGGAACGAAGTCGGGAAAAATTGCAGGTAACTTGTGTCGCGTACTTGCTTTGTTGTGACCTGATTTCCATTTACCTGTGTCATTTCCGCTCGTACTCCCAGCTGCATCTGGAACTTCTTCCATTCTTTTCGCAAACTCGCATATCCGGCATGAATGTGCTCCGTATAGATAAAATGATTACTCTTTGTGGTATCGTTTTGAGGAGTTCCCGAACTTGCATCGAAGAACTGCAGATCATTATCGGCAACTACCCTACTCGATTTCAATCCCGCTTCAAGAACCGCATTCTTGTGGAGCGTTTTAGAGAAATCCGACTTCAGCGCAAAAATGCTCAGGTTTCCGGCAAGATTTCCCGTCAGGATATAATCCGGTGCTATAGATTGTCCCTGGGGATCCGTGTAACTGGTCACAAACAGCTGATCAGAAGTATTTCCATAACCGACAGCATCCGCGTCGAAAGAAATGAATGAACCTAAGGTATCAATGGTCTTTTTCCAATACAGGTTTACCGAACCATTCAACCACTGATCGGAAGTTTCACTGTAGGTATTGAACCGTGAAGCCAGTTCATGCTGGTCGTTTAATACATCTGAAGTATTGTTTCCAAGACGTGTATGCGCATTAGAAACGCCACTCATTGAAATTCCATAAGAAGTTTTATTCTTTCCTGTGAAATCTGCTCCAAAGCGTACTGAATGGTTCTGAATCGGGAACGAGAAGTAGTTCTTCTGAATGTACGAACCGAGAAATGTATCGTTGTTGTAAAAATGACGATCCAGTTGCAGATCATTGAATCCTTTACGGAAGGTATAGGCATAACTGGCAAACAACGCCACTTTTTTTGATCTGTGATTCACGGAAAGTGCATGGGATGTTTTCGGATAAATTCCCTGTCCGTACGTTCCAACGTAAGAACCATTGGTTCCCAAACGAGCATCTTTTTTCAAAACAATGTTGATGATTGCAGATCCTGCTGCATCGTACTTGCTCGACGGATTGTGGATACATTCGATTTTTTCAATGCTGGAAGAAGGAATTCCACGAAGGTAATTGGCCAGTTCAGTCCCTGACATCGGTAACATTTTGCCATTGATCTGGACAGCGATTCCCGTTTTTCCATTCAGTGATATGATATCGGAGGAGTTGATTCGAACTCCCGGCGACAGTTCTAGCACTTCAAAAGCTGAAGAACCACTTGCAGCAACCATTTGGTCAACGTTGACAACAAACATTCCTTGTTTCTTTTCAATCATCGGCTTTTTTGCAGCCACAACTACTTCTTCAATGGTGTTTGTTTTAGAGCAGTTGAGCTCCGCTCGCTCGCCAGAAAGCATCGTTTCGGAATAATAATCGGGAATACTTTCGTGTTGAATACGGTAAAAAACAGTATCCACAGCTTTAATAGAAACCTCAAATGTCCCGTCAGATTGGGTGAATCCGGTACCGATCAATAACGAATCGCGTGAGAACACAGAAACAACAGCTTCATTCAGCGGTTGGTCGTCGGCTTTAGCAGTTCCGCTGACAGTTGTCTCTTGCGCTGAAACGGTGCGTCCAAGGAGAATAAATAATACAAGTAGAACTGATTTCATTCGGTTTATTTTGAGCAAAGATGGAGCAAAGAAACAGCTACGTTCTTGTCTTTTTTTGTCAGACTTTTCATTTAATTGATATGTCAATATAATCAGATGTAAATTTAATTTTTTTTAACTTAATTGACATGTCAACTAACTAAAAGCCGAAATATATTTGTTGGAACCAATAACACAAAACGACATGAGAATCCGACAAGAAGACTACGACCGGCAGGCGATCAATCAGCTGGTCAGTTACATGAAAGAGCACTGCATGGAACCATTCGATGCGCACAAACATGCAGGCGTCATTTATTTTTCAACAAGCAAACTGAACAAGGTGTTCAAAGTACACCAGGGCGTAGGTCCCGGAACATACTTCAGAAAGCTCCGTATCCAAAAAGCGCTTGAATTGTATCAAAAAGGCACAACTAACTGGACAGAAGTGAGTTTCATGGTTGGTTATGCGGACTTACCTTCGTTTTCAAAAGCATTTAAACGCGTTACCGGTGTAAATCCGAAGCAATACGTTTTACAACAGACACGCGCGTAAACGCGATTTCCCACGCTGAAATAGTTTCTTAATAATTGTTAAATTGAAAACAATGCTTACCTTCGTTCAACTATTTACTGCGTTGGAAAAACTAGACTCGATACTCTTCTATTCCATTGACAGGGCCATCCGTACGTATCGGCAATACGCACAAGCCCAGCTCAAGAAGCACGGTTTTACAATTACTGTAGACCAGTGGCTGATTATTAAATGCCTTATTGAGAATCCGAACATCACTCAAATTGAAATTTCAGAGCGTGTATTTAAGGATAATGCTTCCGTTACACGTATTATCAATTTGCTTGTAAAGGCAAAATACATTTCCCGCAAAAGCAGTAAAGAAGATCGAAGAAGAAGTTCACTTACCATTACTCCACTTGGAATTGAAACCATTGAGGCCGTTGACAAAATTGTTCTTGAGAACAGAGCACACGCCTTGCAGGGGCTCAAAATGGAGGAAATTGAACAATCCATGAAAGTAATGCTTGCTATTACTAATAATTGTAAAAAGTAAGACCTGTTTCCTGAAAAATAGCTTACTTGCGGTGTGAAACGCGAGATCATAGCAACCGGAGACGGTTCATCAACTATTTATATTCCGGAGTGGAATGAACATTATCATTCCGCTCACGGAGCGCTACAGGAAGCTCAGCATGTATTTATTACACACGGACTCAATCCGAAAACCGACGATTACCTGACTGTTTTCGAAATGGGTTTCGGAACAGGGCTGAACGCACTTCTCACCTACTTCGCCTCAGAAAAACGCAATCAGTACATTCATTACATCGGGCTTGAAGCTTTTCCTCCAACCGAAGAAGAATGGACGGCGATGAATTATACTCAGTACTCCAAAGACGTAGATTCGGAAAGTGTGTACCAGCAACTCAATGAAGCGGGATGGAATAAAACAACATCCATTTCGGAACATTTTGTGGCCGACAAACGCGAAACCAAAATCCAGGATCTGGAGCTTGAGGCGAATTCCGTTGATCTTGTTTACTACGATGCTTTTGGCCCGCGTGTACAACCGGAACTGTGGAACGCAGAAATTTTCGCGAAGATATTTCGTTGGATGACTCCGGGTGGAACACTGGTTACCTACTGTGCCAAAGGACAGGTAAAACGTGATTTGAAGGCAGTTGGATTTGAAGTAGAAAGTTTACCTGGCCCTCCGGGAAAACGCGAAATGACGAGAGCTGTTAAACCATTAAAATGAAGTTTGTACTAGTCGGAATATTACTACTTGTAACGAATCAGGTTTCCGCCCAAACCGTTCTATTTGGACAAAAACACCCATGCGATACACTGACGAGTATCTATTTCGATCTACATGGAATGATTTATCCGGATTGTGCAATCTCAAATGCAGAACTTCAGACCTGGAATGGCTCTTTGCGCAATTGGTACAATGCTCATAAGGAATTTACAGATTCGATTCTCGATAGTTACCAAATCTCAAAAGAACAGGTTACCGTTGTCTCTGGTAACGGAACAAAATCAGAATTTCGATTTCTCAATGTGCTAAACGACACATTGATCAAGAGGAAAATCCATAGACTCGATTCCCTGGCAAATGGAAACGGATTGGAGTTTTACATTCACGGTTACCGGAAATCGTACCTGGAAAATGAACGAGACGTTACTTCTGTTACTGAATTTGGATTACTGGATGCGGAACTGAATAAAGCCCGAATCCGAAAAAACCTGGTTGTTCACGTGTATTGGGACGGAATGTACGATTGCTGCTTTTCAACCAATCGAAAGAAAAACAAAGAGCTTTTCGAATTGTTTGAGACAGCTGGGATGCACGCAGAGAATGTGGCTGCCTCTTTTACGAAATTGTTGAATTCAAGTACCTCATCTTCTATCAATATCATTGGACACAGCCTTGGATCGAAAATTGCCGTAAAAGGTGTTCTCGAGGCTTCAAACAGGCATTCCGAATTTCGGGTTTGCCTCATCGCTCCGGCCATTTCGGGAAAGGACATTCAGCATTACTACATCAATTGTCGGACTCATCCTAAAGTATTCTGGATGGTTCTGTACAACGAGAAAGATTTCGTACTTAAAAAGAAAGACAACAAAGTAGGGCTCTTCGGTCCCGGAACTCATAAGTATGGGGAAACAACACTTGGATGCAATAAGCATAAAGATGCAGAGAAACTCGAAAAATGGATGAAGACCAAATGTCCGGATGTTAGGTTTGTACTGATAGATAAAACAAATATCGGGAAATGCCATTCCCTGCGTTGCTACACCAAAGACAATCGCTTAACAGAAGTTTCAACATTTCTTGAACGTTTGTAGCGCAGTAAATGCGTATCTTCGGTATTCTCAAATAACACACAAAATATGGCAACGATAACACATGGAGGAAATCCGGTTCAGACGATCGGCTCATTACCTGAAGTAGGAAGCACAGCTCCCGCTTTTTCACTTACTCAAAATGATCTTACACTCATTTCATTGAACGACTACTCAGGAAAAAAATTGATTCTGAATATTTTCCCTAGCATCGATACCGGAACATGTGCAACGTCAGTGCGTGAATTCAACAAACGTGCAGCCGGACTGGAAAACACAACAGTTTTGTGCATCTCCCGTGATTTACCATTTGCTCAGAAACGTTTTTGCGGAGCTGAGGGTATCAACAATGTACAAACACTCTCAGATTACGCTACAGGCGAATTTGGAAAAAACTATGGTGTGGAAATGCTTGATGGAAAGTTGAGAGCACTTCACGCAAGATCCATTGTTGTGATGGACGAAAACCAAAAGGTTCTTTACACAGAACTCGTTCCGAATATCAGCGACGAACCAAATTACGACGCAGCGATAGCAGCACTATAAAAAAAATCCCCCCAACATTTCGTCGGGGAGATTTTTTTATGTTTTAAAGATTCAAGAATTGAACAGTTCACGTGAACCTGTTGAACTTAATCTCTTTTAACCGTCTTAAACAATCTCGTTCGCTGCGAAGTGGAAAGCACATTCGATAGCGGCATTCTCATCAGAGTCAGAACCGTGAACTGCGTTACGTCCTTTTGACTCAGCGTAGTACTTACGAATCGTTCCGTCAGCTGCTTCAGATGGATCTGTAGCACCGATCAATGTACGGAAGTCAGCAACAGCGTTATCTTTTTCCAAAATAGCCGCAACAATTGGTCCTGAAGTCATGTATTCAACCAATTCACCGTAGAACGGACGCTCAGCGTGTACTTCGTAGAATTTTTGAGCTTGCTCTGTGCTCAAACGAGTCAACTTCATAGCTTTGATATCAAATCCAGCCTGAAGAATCATATCGATGATTTTACCTGTGTGACCGTTTTCCAACGCGTCTGGCTTTAACATGGTGAATGTTCTGTTTCCTGACATTGTATTTACTTTTTATGTACTACTAATATTTGGCGCAAAAGTAATGGTTCTTTTTTGAAATCAGCACATTCCTTCCCTTCTTCAACACTGCAAAAATCGATCTTTATTTTTAGTCTTGTCTAAAAATATTTTTTACCTTTGTTTAAAAGCTTTCGTATGCTTACACAAAGTGAGGAAAACTACATCAAGGCAATTTATCAGTTAAGCGAATCGGATAACGGTCACATCACCACCAATCTTTTAGCTGATAAAATGAACACCAAAGCCAGCTCCGTAACCGATATGCTGAAAAAACTGGCAGATAAATCGTTGGTGGTGTATACGAAGTATCAGGGATGTAGTCTGACCCAAATTGGACAAAAAACGGCACTAATCATCATTCGAAAACACCGGCTTTGGGAAACGTTTCTGGTAGAAAAGCTGAACTTCGGATGGGAAGAAGTGCATGTAATTGCGGAGCAACTCGAACACATTCAAAGCACGGAACTTACAGATAAACTGGACGCTTTCCTTGGTTACCCGAAAGTAGATCCACACGGTGATCCGATTCCAAGTGCCGACGGGACGATTCAACGTGCGTCAAATCTGATGTTATTCGATTGTGAAGTTGGTCAACGAGCGATTGTTACCGGTGTGAAAGACGGAGAAGTCGCTTTCCTGAAATACCTGAATAAAATCGGTTGTCAACTCGGAACGCACATTCACGTTCTGGAGAAATTCTCTTTTGATGAATCCATGCTGGTCGAAGTGAACGAGAAACAAATTCAATTTTCCGCTGTAACCGCAAAACGCATAACAATCATTCCCGAATAGCGATGAAGCATTTGTTAGTGTTAATAGCGTTGATTGGGTTGTTCGGATGTACAACTGCAGAAAAGCGAACGAAACCATTGATCGTCTGCTCAACTTCTATTATTGCAAGTTGTGTTCAGGAAATCGTTGGGCCGGATTACGAAGTGGTTGCGCTTATGGGACCGGAAATAGACCCTCATAGTTACAATCCTCGTCCTTCCGATGCCATTTTACTGGAAGATGCTGATGTGATTATTTACAACGGATTTCACCTTGAAGGAAAAATGGCAGAGCTTTTCCACAATCTGGATCAACGCAAAACAGTGATCAGTATCGCTGAATATTACCCGAAAGAAGTTCGTATTGTGGTAGATGATCAGGGAGCAGTTGATCCACACATTTGGTTTGACCCCTGTGCCTGGTTTACCGGATTGGCGGGAGTTGAAGAGGAATTGGAACTAAAATATCCGAAGGATGCGAACAACTTTCAGCGCAATCTGAACGCATTCGGACTTCATCTTTCTGCGGAGTACCAGACATTAAAGACAAAATTGGCCGAGATTCCATATGAACAGCGCGTGATCATTACTTCTCACGATGCCTTTCATTATTTCGCGCGAGCATTCAATTGTCAGGTAAGAGCTATTCAGGGAACTTCAACTACCCAGGATCCAAGTGTGCAGTCACTACTTCAACTTCAGAATTACATTGTCAAACATAAAATCAAAGCGCTTTTCGTAGAGAATTCGGTAAATCCGAAATCGATTGCGAGTTTGATTGAAAACTGTTCGGCCAAAAATCACGAAGTGAAAATCGGCGGAACCTTATATTCCGACGCACTCGGAAGAAAACGCGCGACAACATACATCGATATGCTGAACGAAAATGTCACAACCATTTACAACGCATTAAAGCCATGATCTCTCCAATTACAATTCAAAATCTGACCGTTGCATATGGGAATTTTGTAGCACTGAGTCACGTCAGCTTCGAATTGAAGCCCGGAAAATTAATTGGAATCGTTGGACCGAATGGATCCGGGAAGAGTACATTGTTAAAAGCCATACTCGGACTTACACCTTCCTATTCTGAAAAAGTTCTGTTCTTCGGAAAGCCGCTGGATGAAGCAAAAAACAGATTGGCTTATGTCCCGCAACGAGAAACCGTAGACTGGAATTTTCCAATTTCTGTTGAGGAAGTTGTAGCAATGGGACGACTGAACCCGTCAAAACTGATTCAACGACTTTCGGAAGAGGATAAAACGATCATTGATGAGTCCCTGCAGCAAGTCAACATGACCGAATTCCGAAAGAAACAAATTGGCGCTCTTTCCGGAGGACAGCAACAACGTGTATTTCTCGCCAGGGCATTAGCTCAAAGAGCCGATCTTATTCTGATGGATGAACCATTCGTTGGAATCGATATGGCTTCGCAGGAAAGTATTTTGGATTTGTTACTGCAACTCAAGACCAATGGAAAGACCATAGTTATGGTGCATCACGACTTGTCTACCGTTGCTCAGTATTTCGATGATGTGTTACTGATGAACAACAAACTTGTTCTTCACGGAAGTACTTCTGAAGTACTTCATTCACAAGAGATTCACGACGTGTATGGGAAACTGTTCAACTTTAACAAAATAGGATAATGGACATTACCATAATAAAGTTATTAGTGACTGTCGTGCTCATCAGCATTGTAGCAGCGCTGGTTGGTACGTTCACTTTTCTCAATAAAAAAGCATTGATCAGTGATGCACTTGCTCACGCCGTACTTCCCGGAATTGTAATAGGGTTTATGCTAGCCGGACACCTGACAGCATGGATTGTATTGTTCAGCACACTTGCGGCCGGATGGCTTGCTTTACAATCAATGGGAATTCTTGGCAAACGAACAACCTTCCATTCTGACACATTGATTGCAATTGTTCTGAGTGCATTTCTGGCGCTTGGATTGTGTTTGCTATCGTATACACAAATGATCAACACTTTTGCACGTTCCGGGCTGAATGACTTTCTTTTCGGAAAAATCACTTCTGTTAACTGGAACGACCTGTTAATGATGCTGGGAATCGCTCTGGCTACTATAGCACTATTTGCCATCAAATGGAAAGCTTTGATTGGAAGAAGCTTCGATCCGGTTTACCTAAAAATACGTGGATTTAATACACGTTTGCTGGACATCGGATTCAACATTTCGATTATTCTTTCCGTCGCGATTTGTGTACAGGCAATCGGTGTTGTTTTAACATCTGCCCTTCTGATTATTCCCGTTACGTGTGCGCGTATCTTCACGTACAGTGTAATTCGCCTGGTCACCATTTCATTGTGCATTGCTTTTGCAGCTTCAGTTTCCGGGACGACCATTTCTATCCTGGTTCCACATACACCAACAGGTCCTGCAATGGTATTTATGCTTGCAATCATCTTCGGATTCGGGCTATTGATCAAATCGTTTCAAAAGAAAAACTCATGACCAGTACAGAACTTTGGATGATTCTTACAGCTATTTCGGTAGCACTTCCGGCATCATTATTAGGTGTTTTTCTGCTGCTAAAGAAAATGGTAATGATTGCTGATGCGGTTTCGCATGCTGTTTTACCCGGAATTGTCGTTGCATACCTTTTTACCAAAGAACTTACAGGCTGGCAATTCATTGTTGGAGCGCTTGTTGCGGCCGTGATCACAACCTCGGGGATTCGCTGGCTTCAAAACACCTTCAAAACTCAGGAAGACGCAGCGATAGGAACGGTCTTTACCTCTTTCTTCGCACTAGGAGTTCTCTTGATTTCAATATTTGCGGGAACGAATACCGACATTGATCAGGAATGTGTTTTATACGGCGATTTGGAAACATCTGTTTTAGATCATTTAATGGCTTACGGAACAGATTGGGGGCCAAAAGCCTTCTATGCCATGCTACCGTTATCTGTTCTGGTAATTGTAATCAGTACCGTTTTTCTTCCTCAATGGCGAACTGTAATTTTCAACCCTGTGTTTGCACAAAGCATCGGCCTAAAAATTGCCCGTTGGGAATTGCTTCTTCTCCTTCTGATCAGCATTCATTCTGTACTCAGTTTCGAAAGTGTCGGTGTGGTTATGGTACTCGGATTACTGGTGCTTCCCCCTGCCTGCGCATTGCAATTTGTACATCAGTTACATAAGGCTTTACTACTTTCTGCAACTTTTGCAATCCTGTGTTGTGTACTGGGAGTAATCATAGCAATTCAATTAAACATCTCTATCGCACCAACCATTATTACGGTAAACGCCCTGATTCTCACGTTTATCGTGCTTTTAAAAGCATTAAACAGACAATCAGTTAACACCAAGCATTCTACAAGAATTCAAGAATAAGTGAAATTGATTCATAAAATTTCTGAAATACTATTGTGCATGCCTAAAAACAATCTACATTTGTAGAGAGAATCAATGATCAAAAATTGATTTTTGGGTTTTATAGTTTTAGCATGGTTTAGCAGAAAGAGGAGTAAGTCCAATATGATTTACTCCTCTTTTTGTTTTTAGTCGTTTCCGAAACCACATTTTTTCTTACCTTCAACCCACATTCTACAACTTCTATGAAAAGACTCGTTACCCTAATTGTTTCAGCATCTTTATTTGCTTCATTTGCATCAGCACAAACTCAAAGCATTGCTTTTTCAACTGTCGGAAAAGGAGTTGCAACGCCGTTTGTAAATGATTATCAGTGCCTTGGGATTAATGCTTCTGCGTTAGGTTGGGGAACCGGCATCAAAGACAAACGTTTTACAATGGGTTCTTCCGAATTCGGTTTTGGAATTTACAGCGATTCATTGAATGTTACCAGACTTCGCAACCTGTCCAAAGCGGTACGCGGGAGTTTCTTCAATAAAGAAAATAACGAACCGTTCGATTACGATCAGCAACGTGAAGCCGCTGCAGGGTATGCTCAGGCAGGAGTTTCAATGTTCGTAGATTACAACTGGGCCGGATTTGCATTCCAAAATGAAAAATTTGGTGGAATCGCATTCAATATCCGCGAAAATTACCAGTACTATTCAAAGTTCAATCAACAAACTACGGATCTGATTTTCCGTGGAAAACTATCAAGCCTTTTTGATTCATTAACAGTGGTTTTCGGTACGGATACTACAACGATCGCTAATAATGACAACATTTCCCAGGATACTCTCGCAGCAGTAATTCAAGGAAACATTGCCGTTCCAATTCAATTGAGCCAAATTACAAAAGGATCGGAAATTCGGATGGTTTGGAACCGCTCTTACAACATTGGTTACGGTCGAAAAATTGTTGGAATTGACTCTGTTTTTGTGCTTTACGGAGGTGTCAGCGGTAGAATCATTTCCTCGATGGCGATGTTCAATATGGAAAGTGACGATGAAGGATTACGTATGTATTCGTCCATTACACCAGCATTTAACATCAATTACGGAAACGTCAGCGGAGCCAATGTCATTACTCACAACGGGGGAATTCCACCTGCGGTTGGACAAGGATACGGAGTCGATCTTTCTGCCAGCGCGATCCTATTCAATAAACTGAAAGTTGCCGTTGCAGTAAACAATATAGGATCGGTAACCTATACCCGAAACGTTTACCGCGTTCGCGATACGTTATTCGGAAACTTCGGCCTATCGGGATTGAGTGATGCAAACATTACCAGCTCGATTAATCAGTTATTGAATGATGGCGGAATTCTAACGTTAGAAGGCCAGGAAAAATATACTGTGCAGAACGCTTCTGATTTCCGTTTTGGTGTAGCATTCGAACCGATTCCGGCTGTTAAATTAGGTTTTGATATGGTTGCTCCATTCAATCCTGATAATCCCGGATCCATCCAAAACCCTGTCTATTCTTTCGGAGGAGAAATCAGACCTGTTAAATGGTTAGCACTTAATGCAGGATATTTTGGTGGCGGAATCTACAAAAGCAATATCCCGGTAGGTGTTACTTTTATTCTGAAAGATGGTGCCTACGAATGTGGTATTGCTTCAAGAGATGCACTTTCGTTCTTTTTCGAGAACTCAAACAGTGTTTCCGCTGCGTTTGGATTTGCCAGATTCCGTTTCTAAGATTGACGATTTCTTAAGATCAACGTTTTTAACTCATTCAGGAGAATAGCCGTTGCACCCCAAATTGCAATTTCACCCTGTATGAAGTGAGGAATATCACGAACGATTTTTCCCTTCATCACTTCCACATCCCTGCGTTCAATTGCGGTTTCCTCAAACAGCGGTTCTAATTCAACTTTGTACAACGTTTGAACCTCGCGTTCATTGAGCTTAAACTCATCCGGGAGCTCTTCCAGGAAAAAGACATACGGATCAACCAGAAATCCGCTCACAGGAATGTATAATTGCGACAATTTTCCTACCTGATTTTCCGGCTGTAATTCCAATCCAATCTCCTCAAAACATTCACGAATTGCGGTCTGTTGCAAAGAAAGGTCGGTAGTTTCACGTTTTCCACCGGGAAAGCTTAATTGTCCGGAGTGTTTTCCTTCGTACTGCTGACGCTGAGTAATCAGCACTGTAAGTTCTCCCGGTCTTTTCTCTGAAGGCGACAATACAATTGCAACCGCGGACTCCCTATACGGAGCACCCGTTGCCAGAAATGCACTGGTTCTTCCCCGAACCGGAGCAAATTCAACATGGGTATCCTCCCCTGGCAATTCTTGTCTGAAAAGTTCCTGAAGTTCAGATCGGGTCATTTGATGGGGCGTACAGTTCTTAAAAGTCGTTCGAAATCGTCATAGGTGTAATCCATCATTTCCTTATCGCACATCCACTGAAAAACGTAATACTCGTCTTTCACTTTTAACGTCGCAATCACATAATACATATCAGTATCATAGGATTGTACTTGTTCGGTATATGCTTTCACTACCTGAATCAAACCTGTACAATGTTTTGTTTTGATCTTTTTCTTCAGGGAGGATACACCTTCAGTAATGGAGTTAGCTCTGGCAATCACATATCCGTCATGGAACAGATTCAGCAGATCTTTGCTCACCACTTTATCCTGAACAAAAGGCATGTTCCGGTCGGAATTTTTAAATCGCTCAATGCTGTAATAGATATTGAAGTTATATGCAACATCGTAACGCGCATTGCTTCTGATAGTAGCGTTGGAAGAATAATATGCCGGATAATTCGGATTATTTGCCGATTCAAAGATTTCAGGTAGTTTGTAACGGATGTTCAGGTATTTCATGTCCTTGTTGAACACAAGGTTGTAATTATTATTTCTAAAGTCTTCAACCGTTCGTGTACTGCTCATTTGTTGCTCTCCACAGGCAACAAGCAACATCAGGATGGCAGTCAATACCGTAAATCTCTTCATTGAATTCCGTTTCGGATAGCATAAAAATAAAAAAAAAGCCCCGATCCTGTACTTCCTGGATCGGGGCTTTTTAATCAAGCATTATTAAATATCGATTTTCGCATATTTGGCGTTTTTCTCGATGAATTCTCTACGAGGCGGAACTTCATCCCCCATCAACATGGAGAAGATCTGGTCACACTCAGCAGCATTTTCAATTGTCACCTGACGAAGCGTGCGGTGCTCCGGATTCATTGTCGTTTCCCACAACTGTTCCGCGTTCATCTCACCCAAACCTTTGTATCGCTGAACATTCACCGATGATTCAGCACCTCCACCTTTTAATTCATTGATCAAACGATCACGCTGATCTTCGTTCCATGCATATTCGGCCTTCTGACCTTTCTTCACCTGGTAAAGTGGTGGAGTAGCGATGTATACGTATCCGTTTTCAATCAATTCCTTCATGTAACGGAAGAAGAACGTAAGGATCAATGTTTCAATATGAGAACCATCCACGTCGGCATCACACATGATGATGATCTTATGGTAACGCAACTTCTCAAGGTTCAACGCTTTGGAATCTTCTTCCGTCCCGATTCGAACTCCAAGCGCCGTGTAAATGTTCTTGATTTCTTCGTTTTCGAAGATCTTATGCTGCATGGCCTTCTCCACGTTCAGGATCTTACCACGAAGAGGCATAATTGCCTGGAAGTGACGGTCACGGCCTTGTTTCGCCGTTCCACCCGCCGAGTCTCCCTCGACAAAGTAAATCTCACACATCGCAGGATCTTTCTCAGAACAGTCAGCCAATTTACCAGGCAAGCCTGAACCGGTCATTACGTTCTTACGCTGAACCATCTCACGTGCTTTACGGGCTGCGTGACGAGCGCGAGCTGCAAGGATTACCTTATCAACGATTAACTTCGCTTCCGAAGGGTGCTCCTCAAGGTAAATTGCAAGCATTTCCGAAACAGCCTGAGAAACAGGCGCGGTTACCTCACGGTTACCCAATTTCGTTTTCGTTTGCCCTTCAAACTGGGGTTCAGCTACTTTCACAGAAACAACAGCTGTCAAACCTTCACGGAAGTCGTCACCATCGATTTCGATCTTCTCTTTGGCCAACATCCCGCTATCTGTAGCGTATTTCTTCAGGGTATTTGTCAAACCGCGACGGAAACCCGAAAGGTGCGTTCCTCCTTCGTGAGTATTGATATTGTTCACATACGCCTGAATGTTTTCAGTGTACGAAGTGTTGTAAGTCATGGAAACTTCTACGGGAATACCTTCACGCTCCCCTTCGAAGTAAATAACATCCGTAATCAACGGTTCACGGTTGCGATCAAGATACTGAGCAAACTCACGAAGTCCACCTTCAGAATAATACAACACTTCACGTGCTTTTCCATTCTCATCCAGATCACGTTTATCAGTAAGCGTAATTTTGATCCCTTTATTCAGGAACGCCAATTCACGCATACGTGCAGCCAATGTATCGAAATTGTACTCTGTGAATTCGAAAATGGTACTATCCGGTTTGAACGTCTGAATGGTTCCCGTAACATCTGATTTACCAATTTCTCTTACATCGTATAACGGCTTACCGATGGAGTATTCCTGTTCAAAAACCTTCCCTTCGCGGTGAACTTCTGTACGCATGTGGATAGACAATGCATTCACACAAGAAACACCTACCCCGTGCAAACCTCCGGAAACTTTGTAAGTGTCCTTGTCAAACTTACCTCCGGCGTGAAGAACCGTCATTACGATCTCCAAAGCCGATTTCCCTTCTTTGGTATTGATTCCGGTTGGAATACCACGACCGTTATCTTTTACTGTAATTGAATCGTCTTCGTTAATGAAAACATCAATGGTATCACAATGCCCCGCAAGCGCCTCATCAATAGAGTTATCCACTACCTCGTATACCAAGTGGTGAAGACCTTTAACCCCAACATCACCGATGTACATGGCAGGACGTTTACGAACCGCTTCCAAACCTTCTAATACCTGGATATTATCCGCTGTATATTCTTGATTTTTTTTCTCTTGACTCATAATTTTAGTTCAAAGCTCCATCGAGCGACAAAGCATAGCAAATATACCAATTTCAAAGGGCTTTAATCGAAAACAGTCCGCCCTTGGCGAACCGTTTTATCAACAAAATATCCACGTTTTCCACTATTTAGAAAGCCACTCAATAACAGATTTATCATTCGGCAAAGTTTTCGGTGAAATCACCTGATCCAGCGTACCATCTTCATTGATTAAATACTTCTGAAAATTCCATTTCACCTCGCTGTCCTGTTTACCATTGTGCTCCTTTTTCGTAAGGTATTGATATACCGCATCCTGATCTCCCCCTTTCACGGAAATCTTCGACATCATCTGAAAGCTAACACCATAGTTTTTCTTACAGAAAGAAGCAATCTCATCATTCGTACCGGGTTCCTGAGCACCAAAATTGTTCGCCGGAAAACCAATAATTACAAAATTACTGTCCTTGTATTCCTGATACAACGCTTCGAGCTGCTCATATTGCGGCGTCAAGCCACATTCGGAAGCTGTATTTACAACCATCACCTTCTTTCCCTTCAATGAAGAAAACAAAAACTCTTCACCGTCAATCGTTGTTGCTTTCAGATCATAAAACGACTGATCCTGCGCACAGCCAAGGTTAAACAACAACGCAAATGCAAACAAACAATATGTAACTAATTGCTTCATCTCAAACTTATTTTATAGTATTCAATGGCTCAATGGTTTAAGATTCAATTATTTTGAACTTTTGAATCCTTTAAACACTGACCGATTGAACCCGATTTTCATGTGAAGTTAACCATTAACGGTAAAACTTACGTTATGGAAATGAAACTGGTTTTTTCTATTGAAAAATGGAACCTTTTTTGATGAAATCCGATTAAGTGAATACAAATGATTTTCGGCATGAAATATAGGTTATTGGTAAGCTTTTTTCTACTTGGCTTTACTTGCTTCGGACAACTCAAGGGCACCTGGCAGGGACTACTTGTTAAGAAAGGAGAAACCTACGATAAAGCGTCAATCATTTATTTCGAGTTTGCAGAAAACCTGCCTACCGGACAGGCAGACGTAAAAGTAAAAGGGCGCACGCGGGAAGAGGTTCCCGGAAAAGAAGGCTATGCTATTCGAAAATTAGAAGGCGAAGTAAACGGAACAAAAGCGCAACTCAAACAAACTCAAATCGAATCCAAAAAAGACATGTCGGGCGTACGTTGGTGTACGTTGGATTTCACATTGGAATATATAGATTCCACCGGGTATCTCACAGGTACTTTTATGAGCAACGAATGCAGGGGAAACATGGGGAAGATCATTTGCTACAGAAGCTCAGAAGCACTTCCAAAAGATGCCACCAGCAAAGAACTTCAATCCTGGCGGCCACTCCTTGTAGACGACTTAAAACACAACCGAAAAGCGCCCGAAATACGCGATCTTGAGCGCAAAAACTTCGTTTTCAAGCCTATTTATTTCGACTTTGATAAAACAGAAATCAAACCGGAATATATTCCATTTCTCAACAGCATGGTACGCGTGGTTAACGGACACTCCGATTTACGCATTAAGGTGACCGGTTATACTGATTCGAGAGGCTCAGACATTTACAATGTGGATCTTTCAGAACGACGCGCAAAAGCCCTGATTGACTTTTTTGTGAATGCCGGAATTGCCAGAGACCGCATTCAAATCGACTTTAAAGGGGAAACAAACCCAATTGGCGATAATACTACAGATGAAGGACGTCAGTTGAACAGAAGGGTTGATTTCGCGTTTATTTAACTACACTAGTCCAGCAAATCTTCATTCCCCAATCCTGCTTTCTTCAAATCAGATGAAACGATAACGTTGATACGGGGCTGCACAAACCAAATCGCAACCGGAAAAATAAACAGGATAAAAAAGAAGTCTGCCGCAAAATCACTGAAACTCACTTTACGTTGTACTTCTGCCATTTTTATTGTTTTCGAAACCACATACACATTATTCAGCACACAGAACATCAGAACAATGTAGCTGAAAAATATCCCGAAAAAGAACCCAAGAATCTCTGCAGGATTTACGGGAGGACCAACATGCGCGCCAAATTGCGAAGATCTCACTGAATTCTCCATTTCACCGATGAAATTAGACATCATGATTGGCATGGTGAAGAAAAACAGAAACGGCACAAAGAACGTCACCCGGAACAACTTTATTCTCGGCAACCTCGCATCTGTGTGGATGTATTTTCTCAGATTAACCGCCACGTTCCATTGCCACAAAAACTGGGTTGCTGCAGCAATAATCATAATAACCGGCATGACATAGAAAACCCATTTTATGTCGTTAAAATTATCCGGCCTGGTATTTACAATTACCGCCCCCATGATGATACTGAACACGATCATGGTCAGAATTGGAATTGCTATTAGCGGCACAAAAATTTGCCAGTGTTTCGCTCGAAGAAATAATGGTGCGTTCATAGAACGAATGTATAAAAAAATCCCTTCCACCAGGGGTGGAAGGGATTTCATATTCAGAATCTTATTTCTTACTTGATGAAAGACATAGAAGCGTCTTCAGCATACTTCAAGAACTCGCGATCTTTAGCCGCTTTAGCTTTCCATGAAGCATCTTTCGCGATAGCACTCTTCAGGTTCTCTACAACTTTAGTCAAATTGTTTGAACGAGCAGCAGCGATTGCTTTAAGGTAGTATCCCTGACCGCTGTCTTTATCTTTAGAAGCATCGATAGTTTTAACAGCAGCGTCAGCGTTTCCGTTCAACAATTCAGCCAAAGCTTTGTTGAAGCAGTTTTCGCTTCCGAATGCAGTAACTGCCTCAGAGTATTTAGCGTTCTGGATTAGAAGGATTCCACGGTTGTACTTCACTTCAGGACCAGCGATACCAGCCTGACCGAACAATTGACCAGCTTTAGCACGGTCTCCGTTTACACCTGCAACAGCACCCAAGTTGTTCTTAGCGATTGCGTTATCTTTTTGTCCGTTTGATTTCTCGAACTGAGCCTTAGCTTCGTTGATTTTTCCAAGCTGGTACAATGCAGCACCTACGTTGTTAGAAGCACGGTGATCTGTAGGATCTTTCTTCTCAGCTTCACGGTACAAACGCAATTTCTCGTTTACATCTTCAGTCAAAGAAGCTGTGAACAACAACTCTTCCAAAGTCAATTTTTGTGGATCAGACATAGAGATTGATTTCAATTCCTCATCTGAGTATCCTGTCAAATCGTAAACAACTGAAATCTCAGCACGACGCAACAATGGGAAGATCTCTTTATCCAACTCAGTAAATGACTTACCAAGGTTTCTCATTTCTTTCTCACGAGTCTCAGGATCCGGGTACATTTGAAGCACGCGCAAGATCAGGTCTTTATCAGCTTGCTTGATTTTAGTGTTTTTCTCCAATTCAACTTTGAATCCGTCGAAATCCTCACCTTTTCCTTGCAAGTTGTAAATCTCAGTCTGAGCTTTATCGTTCTTAGATTTTTTACCCAACTCCATAGTTGCAGTTTTACCAGAGTTAGCACGGTCAGAAGACAACGTACCGTTCTTAGCAACCTCACCTTCAGGAGAAGCAAAACCTGTAATATTGATTGACTTGATGTTGATTTTTGGATTTGACTGAGCAGCTGTCAACCAAGTTCCCAAATCAACGATATCCTTGTCTTTCCATTCTGTTTTACGAACATCAAACTTACCTTGCTCGTAGTTGAACTGAGCTTTAGTACCCTGCTCAGTTACACGCTGGAAGTTATCTTTAGCGTAAATAACACGGAAATCTTTATTTACAAGGTATGGAGTAATGATCGTACCCTTACAGATTTCTTTCTCTTCAAATTTACCTGGCTTCTCTTTCCCACCTTTGTAAACTTTTCCAGTTACTTTCAATTCTGTGTACTCGAATTCTGGTTTGTAAGCAACAACATCTTCGTACTTCACAGTTCCACCTGGCTTGTATTGAATAACAGATCCATTTCCAGTAGCTTTTTCACCCTGGATAGTTACAGTTTTCAATGCTGTGCTACCCAACATAGGAGTAATCTCAGCAGATGCTTTCTTCTTGATACCTTTCTCAGGTAACTTCACCTCAACTTTTACGCGTACGCTGTCTGCATGCATTTCAAGAGGACAAGGCGTAACCGTGTAGGTCATATCTTTCACCAAATCACAGCTTGAAACGAGTGATCCCGCTACAGCAACAAAAGCTAATCCTTTGATACTTTGCTTTTTCATATTCAATTGTTAGTTTCTACCGTTTTTAAATAAAATTCCGTGCAATAATAGTCATTTTTTTTTTACTCCGCCGAATGCCCCGAATTTCTTTAGAAACTGAGTGTTTGTAACTACGTTTATCGTTTCAGACAAATCACTGGTCTTTCTCAAGTGCCAGTTGATCGTTTTTTTTGTCAATGGGTTAACCAGCAAAGGATTGAGCTCATTTAACGGTACTAAAACAAATTTTCGGTCAGCGAAATGTAGGTGTGGAATCGTTAGCTCAACACTGTTTATAACTTCTGAATCGTAGAATAAAATATCCAGATCAATGGTGCGTGATTCGTACTCATTTTCCTTCAATTTCACCCTCCCAAGTGTCAATTCTATGCTTTTCAGGATTCCAAGGAGCTCGATTGGTGTTTGATTGGCCTCTACCAGCACAACCATGTTGTAAAATGTAGTTTCACTCTCAAAACCCATCGCAGCGGTTTCGTATATGGACGAACACGCCAAAAGTTCGGAACCGGAATCAATTAACATGCTAACAGCAGCCATTAATTGCATTTCTCTGTCGCCCAGATTGCTCCCCAAACCAATGTAAACCTTCGCCATACCGCAAATATATCCGTATTTAACAATCGTTGAGAGTTTCTTACTACGGTCAATATCAGCAGATGGTTATATTTGCTCATTCACGTTAACGGAAACTACATGACTGACAAGAAAATCTCATTCTGGAAACTATTCTGGCCTTCATTAATTGCTGGTGCTGTTCTGTCTTTAATCGGCTGGATTTTCTGGCTAATGGTACTCGGTAGTGCCCTCTCTACGGAAGAAGTGGTAAAAGACTCTTCTGTACTTCATCTGAAACTGGATGGCAATATCGCAGAACGGAGTTCTTCTGCCATCAACCGATCAACGGTTCAAATTGAAACCAGTATTGGTTTGAGCGATATTCTCTATGGTTTTTCGGAGGCAAAGAAAGATCCGGACGTGAAAGGAATTTACCTGGATCTGGGAAACATTCAATGTGGGTATGCTACGGCTAAAGAAATTCGTGACGCAATCATTGATTTTCAATCCTCAGGAAAGTTCTGTTTCGCCTATTTGCATGGTGAAGTAATTACACAGAAACAATATTACGTTGCTTCCGCAGCTAAGAAATGTTACGGTTTCCGAACCTCAAATATGGAGTTTGTTGGACTTGGAGCTGAACTCACCTTCTACAAGAAACTGTTCGACAAAGTTGGCCTTGAAATGCAAATCGTGAAGGGATCAAATAATGATTTCAAAAGTGCAGTTGAACCATTGTTCAGAGAAAACATGAGCGACTCCAGCAAACTTCAGGTGAACCGTTACCTCAACTCTATCTGGGGAACGATCTCTTCGGAAATTGCTTCAAGCAGAAAAATCAAGGTCGAGCAGATCAACTCCATCGTTGAAAATGTAAAAGTCAGAAGCGTTGAGGATGCGGTAGCCTACAAATTGATGGATGGCAGTTGTTACCAGGACGAAATGGATGAAAAAATTGCAGATGAAGCTGATCTTACTTCGTTGGAAGACATGGAGCGTTTTGAAGATTATGCGAAAGATCATTTCAAAAACGACCAATTGCTGATTTCCAGCGGCAAAGCAAATAAAGTTGCTGTGATATCCGCGGAAGGTGGGATCACCGTAAATGGAGATGAACTGACATCAGAGCGAGTATGTAAGTATTTTAGAGATATCCGCGAAGATGACAATATCAAAATTGTTGTGTTCCGTGTAAATAGTCCAGGTGGAAGCGCTTTGGCTTCGGAAGAAATCTGGAGAGAGGTTTCATTGACCGCCAAGAAGAAAAAGGTAATTGTTTCTATGGGAGACGTTGCTGCATCCGGAGGATATTACATTTCCACACCGGCAACACGAATCTTTGCGGAACCAACTACGATTACAGGATCAATCGGTGTTTTCGGAACCATTCCATACACAGGGGCAATGCTCGAAAATAACCTTGGATTAAGTTTCGATCGAGTTCAGACACATTCGCACTCTGTATTGAGTTTGAACCGTCGTTTAACCGAAGAGGAATTTGCTTTAATTCAGACGGAAGTAGATCAGATTTATTCGCAATTCAAACAGCGAGTTGCAGATGGACGAAACTTGTCAAAGGCACAGGTTGAGACTATTGCTCGTGGACGCGTGTGGACAGGAACTGATGCAAAAAAGATTGGTTTAGTGGACGAAATCGGTGGTTTGAACGATGCCATTCAATATGCCATCAAAACAGCGAAGCTAAAAGACCCGACGATCGTTTATTACCCAAAAGTGAAAGAAGACGCTTTGGGTGAATTACTGGAGGAACTTAGTAAAAATGAAGATGTTTCAGCATCTGTGAAGGCCGATAGAATGTCAATGATGACTAACGAATGGTTGCAGCGATTGGAAGTATTGGAACAGTTCAATGGAATCCAGATGCGCTTGCCTTACGAGATTGAGATTCATTAGATCGCTCTCATCATGCGTATGATAATAACGGCGGATAATAATCCGCCGTTAAAACCCATGTTTATCAAAACGCATTATTTTTGTCGCATGATTCAGAAATCCTATTCTCTTCAGGAACTTAACACATTTGGTATTCCAGCTATCGCCGATGGTTTTGCAGCATTTGATTCTGTGGAAACACTCCGTGAATTATTGAATCATCGGGGGGAATACGAGCAATTATTGATTCTGGGAGGTGGCAGCAACATCCTGTTTACTAAGGATGTTCATGCACTGGTTCTCCGAAACGAAATCAAAGGAATAGATGTTCTTTCCGATGAAGGGACGACTGTTATCGTCAAAGTTGGTGCTGGTGTTGTATGGCATGACTTTGTTCTTCATGCGGTAGAAAACGGCTGGGGAGGAATTGAGAATCTGAGTCTCATCCCAGGAAGTGTCGGGGCAAGCCCGATGCAAAATATCGGGGCATACGGTGTAGAAATTAAGGATGTTTTTCATTCGCTGGAGGCATTACACATCGAATCGCAAACAATCAAAACGTTCACCAAAGAGGAATGCAATTTCGGATACCGTGAAAGTGTATTCAAACGCGAACTGAAAAATCAATACGTTATTACCAGCGTTACTTTCCGACTTTCCAGAAACGCTGAGTTGAAAACGAGTTACGGTGCCATTCAGGATGAACTCGCAGCACTTGGCCTAAATCCAAGTATTCAATCCATCAGCGAAGCTGTTATCGCTATTCGAAATAGTAAGCTCCCTAATCCGAAAGATCTTGGAAATGCCGGGAGTTTCTTTAAAAATCCGGTTGTCCCGAAATCACTTTCGGATGAATTAAAGAAAACATACCCCAATATGCCTTCCTATCCTCAACCTGATGGGACAGAAAAACTTGCTGCGGGATGGTTAATCGAAACGGCCGGTTGGAAAGGAAAACGTATCGGAAACTGTGGTGTTCATGCAAAACAAGCTCTTGTACTGGTAAATTACGGCGGTGCTACAGGAAATGAAATATACGCCTTGTCCGAAGCCGTCTTGACAGATGTCCGGAACCAATTTGGCGTTCAATTGGAACGCGAAGTAAATATCTGGTAAGTTAATTAACCGTTTTAGTAGCCAAATGAACAAACCATTCGTTTGGACGAATATCGTCGCGAACGGATTGTACGTTTGTACATTTTCATCGAATATTGGTAGGCACGCATAATAATTTCTATCTCACTCACAAATCACTTATTTACAACGTTTTCCGAACTCATTAAGCACCCAACGGCAAGTAGTGAAATTCTACACAAAGTTGCTTTTCCCTGAGTCATGACTTAACTTAAATAACATCAAAAAAGGCTTACGATCTTTTTGAGATACTACTTGGTTCAACTTAAAATGAAGACTTATGAAATCGCTACTAACATGGGTCATTATTATGGCCACTTCGGGCTACTCACTTTGCCAAAACACCTTGATTAAATCCAAAGCGGATTGCGCTGCAGCAACACAACGTCATATCGAACAGAATATGACGCTGGAGCAACAGCTTGCACTTCAAAACAATCCGGAACAACTTGCAGTATTGAATTACGTGTATTCTTCATCCTACACATTTTCTTCGGATCAGATGATTCTGAAGTCCCAAAAGACTTTGTTTGATCTGAAAAAATACGAAAGATTCCGCCAGCAGTCGTGTAATACTACGGTTTACGATGAAGTGAGCGGATTGAATGTTACGTTGTTATCCTGGGACGAAGTGGATAAGCAGATTTCCAAAATCAAACTACAGTATCAGATGGCGGAATGTGCCTCGACCAAATAATTCCGTTAAGGAACTACTTCGGACAATTCAACTGTTTAAGGGTTAAGGTTAACCACTTGAACTTTTGAACTAATCAAAATTCCAACGTAAGTTGCGGATTATCTGAAGGAGTGTCGAAATCGGTAGCATCTTCATCGTATAGTTTGTTCATCGAAAGTCCTAGCAATCGAACAGGTTGTTCGAATTCAATTTCTTCAAACAGCGACTCTACAATTGGCATGATTTCGGTTTGGTGGTGAATGGGGTGCTGTACAGTAAAACTCTTGCTGTGAATGGAAAAATCCGTATAACGCCATTTGATACTCAGGGTTTTTCCTTTCATTTTTGATCGGTTCATTCGACGTTCCAGCAACACGGATAAACGCTCCAATTGTTCCAGCATGGATCTGCGTGACACCAAATCGGTATTGAACGTACGCTCTACTGCAAGCGACTTCCGTTCGCGCGAAGAAGAGACGCCACTGTATTGAATCCCGCGAACAATGTTGTAGAAATGTTGCCCCTGCTTCCCGAATTCTTTTTGCAGGTATTCCAATGACTTTCCTTTCAGGTCTTCGCCATTGAAAATGCCAAGTCGTTTCATTTTCATGGCCGTTTTTTGTCCAACCCCAAAGAATTTATCGATTGCCAGCTTCTCTAAAAAGGCCAACACTTCTGAAGGCGGAACAGTACATTGTCCGTTGGGCTTGTTGACATCCGAAGCAATTTTCGCTGTGAATTTGTTAATTGAAATTCCAGCAGATGCGTTCAATCCCAGTTCGTCAAAAATCCGTTGACGGATCTCACGGGCAATAAGTGTAGCCGAAGGCGCTCCGGTAACATCCAGAAATGCTTCGTCCAGTGAAAGTGGTTCCACATCATCTGTATATTCATGAAAGATTGCACGGATTTTCTGAGAAATTTCCTGGTAGCGATCAAAACGGGGCGGAACGAAAATGAGATCCGGACAACAACGTGCGGCAATAATTCCGGACATGGCCGATCGTACTCCAAATTTTCTTGCTTCGTAGCTGGCAGCAGAAATCACTCCTCCCCTGCTACTTCCACCGACCGCAAGTGGTTTGCCTCGCAATTCCGGATTATCCAGTTGTTCTACCGATGCATAAAACGCATCCATATCAATGTGGATGATCTTTCTGATCGGAAAATCGAACTCGGAATCATTCATAGGATAAAGGTACAGATTGAAGCAATAAAAAGTAATTTAGTCGGTATGAAGTTCACCATTACACTAATCTTTGCGTTCATCGGAACGCTTCACATATTTGCTCAAACACTCACTCAGGAGCAAGCCGAACGTTTGGTCAAATTGCCGTTGAAATGTACCGAGCAGGAATACCCAAATAAATTAGGCCAAGTTCTTGCCTCAAAGAAAGACCTGAAGTCCCCCTCGCATCTTCATCCGGCGTTCTACGGTTGTTTCGATTGGCATTCTTCCGTTCATGGACATTGGCTAATGGTAACCATCGCGAAGAAATTCCCGAATTCCGCTCAGATAGAAGAAATCAGAGAACAGTTGAGTTCACATCTGACAAAAGAAAACATCGAAAAGGAAATGGCTTTTTTCAAAACAGAAGGAAACAGTTCATTCGAACGAACCTATGGTTGGGCATGGATCCTGAAATTGCAGATGGAATTGGAAAGCTGGAATGATCCCTGCGCCCCGGAATGCGCAAAGAATCTCAAACCGCTTTCGGATTTACTGGCATCGAAATACGTTTCGTTTTTACCGAAACTGGTTTATCCACTGAGAACCGGAGAACACATCAATACGGCTTTCGGGTTGACCTTCGCATACGATTACGCCCTTGCACACCAACACGATAGTTTAAAAACAATTATCGAACAAAAATGCATGGATTTCTATGCAAATGACAGCATTTACCCGTTGCGATTTGAACCAAGCGGTTACGATTTCCTTTCCCCTGCTTTGGAGGAAGCAGATATTATGAGACGAATAATGGATCCTTCAGACTTCCAGGAATGGCTGAAGCGATTCCTGCCTGAATTGTACGACCCAAAGTTTGCATTGGAGCCGGGGAAAATTCTTGACCGCACAGACGGCAAACTGGTTCATCTTGACGGACTCAATTTCAGCAGAGCGTGGTGTTTGAATGCATTGGCAAAGACGAATCCGGAATTGGCACATTTGAAAGTAATCGCGAAACAACACATTGATGCATCGCTGCCAAATATTACAGATGGCGATTATATGGGTGAGCATTGGCTGGCAAGTTTCGCAATGCTGGCGTTGTTGTCAGGCGAATAAACAAAAAAGTAGGGACGAGTCCCTACTCGTCCCTACTTACGGTTTCAATAATTATTATTCCCTCAGGTAAGGCAATTTGCGATTGCCTCCTTCGGTCTTCATTAAACTTTGTTTAACTCTTCTTTTTGAAAGCGTTGATCGCATTCACAGTGAAGTCAGACAAAACCAATGTTCCGCTGATTCCTGCGCGCTCCATCAATAGCTCGTCCCAGTTTTCTGTCCCTTGCCAGAAGATACGTTTCAACTCCGACATGGCTTCAGGACTGGATTTTGCCAAAGTAGATGACAAACGATCGATCTCTTCGTCCATTTCCTCCTCTGTTTCGAAAACGTCGGCATATAAACCTGCTTTCATTGCCCAATCTGCGGTACGCCACTCGGTAGCGTTGATTGCCAATTGAGACATTGCCGAAAGCCCGATTTTACGTTCAACAGCCGGCCCAACCACGAATGGTCCAATACCAACCGCCAGTTCCGACAACTTTACATCTGCATAACGTGTTGCGTAACAGTAATCCACAGCTGAGGCGATACCAACACCTCCACCAACTGCTTTACCTTGCACACGTCCGATGATCAGTTTCGGACATTTTCTACACGCATTGATTACCTGAGCGAAACCGGAGAAGAACACTTTTCCTGTTTCCAGATTATCAATGGAGATCAATTCATCGAAACTTGCTCCGGCACAGAAGGCCTTTTCACCTCCCGAACGGATAACGATGACTTTAACAGCATCATTCTTCCCCATTTCGGTAATGGTTTCTGCAAGTAAACGAAGGATTTTTCCAGGGAGGGAATTACTCATCGGGTGGCCGAATTCGATTGTTCCCACGCCACGTTCATCCACATTGGTATGAACGTGACCTTGATCTATAGCTTCAGACATGTCTTTGATTAATTATCAAACTTTCTGCGTGGGCGCAATTTTCTTTCTCCGTCGGAAGAAGATGATGAACCACTGCGATCATTGTTCCATGATCTGTTTCCACCTCCGCTGTAGCCACCTTCGGAAGAACGGTTTCCGCCGTATCCTCCTCCTTCGGAATTGCGGTTTCCGCCACCGTATCCTCCTTCGGAAGAACGATGTCCACCACCTCCTCCGTAACCTCCGGACCCACGATTGTTATCGTAGCGCTTTTTGAAGCCACCACCCCCACCTTTCGGTGAGAATTGTTTCTTCGGCTTGTCCTCCGGTTTTGGCCGGTTTGCTTTTGGTGAAGCAATCTTCACATCTAACTTACGTCCGTTGACTTCAAATCCGTTCAACGCTTGAATAGCGGCAATTGCCTCTTCTGCACTTTCCATTTCAACGTATCCGAATCCTTTCGATTTTTTTGTTTTTGCATCAAAAACTACGTGAGCCAAGTGCACTGAACCGAAGGCTGAAAACGTTGATTTAAGGTCTTCAGAAGTGATCTCCCAGTCGAGATTCGCAATAAAAATATTTGTCATTTACCTAATTTATATAATCGGGGAACGTCCCCTTTACCTAATGCTTACTTTAATGAGAAAGAGTCTGACCCTACAAGTGCTCCGTCGCAGTAAATTTTAACCTTGTAATTTCCGGCAGCCGGTTCTTCACCATTGAAATCAAAATACATGGTTACATCCAGCGCCTTATTCGCGTAATTTACATCTCGTTTTGAGGAGTATGCGATGTTACCACTTTCGGTAGAAGTTGTTCCACCTGAGCGTCCCTGAAGAACTTTTCCATCAGGACTGGTAACCTGCATATACAACGTTTTGCTTCCTGAAGAAGCCAATTCGTTTTCGCTCAACGTGAATGAAGATTGAGCCTGAACACAGTTACGAGCTTTTGTTGTAGGCTCCGGAGTGTCATTCATTCTCATTCTCAAACCTGTTGATTTGAAACCGTAGGCTTTCAATTTAGAAGCGATATCCACTTTCGCTTTGCTATCTGCAGCTTCAGTTTTATACTGATCACGCTCTGATTTGGTATCTGTCAACTCGACAGTTGTTTTGTCCAAATCCGAAGCCAATTGCAAGTTTTTCGTATTCAACTCATCAATTTGCTTCACGTAACCACGCATAATTTCGCGAAGGGTTTCGTTCTCTCTTCTTAGTTTAGAGATCAGCGCGGCATTCACATTACCGTTCTTTTTCGCTGTCTCCAACTCAGTCATTAATCCCTGGATTTTTTCTTGCTGAGCTTTCATCTCTGCCTGATCTTCAGGGCGACCAGCTTCCATAATTTTGTCGTAATCCGACAACATGTTCTGGAAATCCTGCATTAGGTTGTTTGATACGTCATCACCCAGGTAAGGAGCCATCATCTGGTTCATATCATCGATGGTTTTTTCCATTTCGGCAATCTTCTTGTTACTTTCTTCCAAGGCTGAATTTTTCGAATACCACAAGTAGGTCATCAATCCCAACAACGCCAACAACAACACAATAACCGCCATAAAAGCTGGTTTCACATTTCTTTCAGTTCCTTCTGACATAACTTTTAGATTTTAGTACAAATATAACAAGTTACGTGTTTTAACATTCACAACCACGTGAATAACACGAACCGAAACAAAAAAACTTTTTTTACACCAACAAAACAAGCTTATTCCGCTGGGTCTTCGTTAACAAATCGTAATTTTTTTGTTTTATTCACATCCTGCAATGCAACCGGAAGCCAGTTTGAAGGGACGTTTTGAAAGGTCACAGGACGCATGAAACGCCTTACTGCATCTCCTCCAACGGCAGTCTGCACCGAAGCTGAACTTGGGAATGGACCACCGTGTTGTTGAGCCAGTGCAACCTCTACTCCCGTTGGAACACCATTCACGATTATTCTTCCCGCTTTCGCAACGAGCAAATCGTGATATTCTTCAAATTTCGATGAACTTTCTACGTGAAGCGTTGCGGTTAACTGGCCTCTGAGACTTCCGAAAGCTTGTTTCAATTCCTCTTCGGATTCACAGACAACAACGCAAGCAAACGAACCGAAAACCTCATCTTGCAGACGAGAATCGGCGATGAATGATTTCGCTGAAGTTTGAACCAATCCCGGAAAAATCTTCCCTTTTTCGGAACCTTGACTACCGGTAGACGGGTATTGCGAAAGAAGTATGGATGTATTTTCTTCGAAAATTTTCCTGTTTCTCAGGTAATTCGATAGCAATCCTTCATGAATCATCACCTGTGGAGGAATTTTCGTCAATTCATCCGTTAATTGCTGAATGAATTTCTCAGAAAATGAATCGTTCACAACAAAAATCAATCCCGGAGACGTACAGAATTGTCCGGCATTAAGTGAAATGGATTGGGCGATCAACGCTGCTATTTCAGGTCCACGTTTTTCTAACGCTTCGCGTAAACAGACAATCGGGTTAACACTTCCCATCTCTGCATAAACAGGAATGGGAATTGGACGCGAGTGTGCTAATTTCATTAAAGCGGTTCCGCCCTGAATGCTGCCGGTAAATCCAACTGCTTTTATGAGCGGATGACTAACCAATTGTTCAGCCACTGTATAATCCAGCCCGTTCAGGTGAGAAAACACCCCTTCCGGCATCCCCGCTTTTTGAGCAGCTTTCTGAATGCACATTGCCGACAAACTACTTGTGTGCGGATGCATGGCATGTGCTTTTACAATAACGGGACAACCAGCAGCGAAGGCCGAGGCAACATCTCCACCAAGAGTAGAATAAGCGAACGGGAAATTACTTGCACCAAAAACCACAACCGGGCCGAGTGGCACATTCATTTTACGTAAATCCTGATTGGAATCTGTAGCACCGGGAAGTGCCTTACTATCCAGTTTAATTTCCTGAGCGTATCCACTTTCAACCGCCCGGGCATATTGTTTGAATTGAAGAATCGACCGGTTCAGTTCTTTTTCTGCACGATCCGGGGGCAGGCCTGTTTCGGCCTGAAACCAATCTAGCAAATCAGTTCTATTTGCTTGAATTTCTTCGCAAATGCAGGAAACAAACTTCAGCCACCGATCGGATGAAAAGAGTCCAAGTTCCTGAAATGCTTTATTGGCAAGTTGAACAGCCTGTTCCACTTCATCGGGAGTAGCCTGAACAAATTGAGTCGGGAAATCTTCCTGTGTAACAGGGTTTGTCCCAACAAAAAATCGGTTACCCGCTGCGAAGAACGAATAACCGATCTGGTTTTTTTCTGATGGAGTCATAACTCCTATACTGCCGACACCGAGTAGGTGTAACTTTCCATAATCTGATTAGAAAGCAACTTTTTACAAGCTTGTTCCACTTTTTCTGTTGCTTCTGCCTCTGTTGCCGCGTCAACGAACAAACGAACGTGGCGACCGATACGAACACCTGTAATTTCAGGCAAGCCAATAGTTGGCATACTGTTACTAACTGCTTTCCCTTGTGGGTCCAACAAAGCCTCTAGTGGCATTACATCGATTTCAGCTTTAAATTTCATGCGTTCGATTTTTTCCGAAGAATGTTATTAATGAATGATAGAATCAGGTACAAAAGTACAATAATTGGAATGGACCAGAACAACAAGGTCGGAATAAGTATTCCACAACTTATTAAAAAGATGTATCGGATTTCGTTTCCTTTCCAACCAAAGCTTTTGAATTTTAAAGCAAAGAGTGGAAGTTCTGACACGAGCATGAGCGACATGACAATGATGATTGGAACCAGCACTACAGGTTGAATTAACCACATGATCAAGTCGTGTTCCCATCCCATTCGACCTCCATATTGCATCAGCAGCAACGGAAAGGCCATAAAAAAAATCGTATTTGCCGGTGTTGGCAGACCAATAAACGATTCAGACTGGCGGGTATCTATATTGAATTTGGCAAGTCGGAACATCGAAAAGAACGGAATAATCAGAGCAGTAAAAGGCCACCAATTGATACCATTAAATTGAAACAGTTTTCCCTGCCATGTTTCTAAGGCCAACATTGCCATAAAATTGGACTGTCCATTATCCGAAATAAAACCTTTTGTGTCACTTGTTATGTATTCACCATGCCAAAGCATATTATTGAAGTCAATATGAGTTGTTGAACAAGCAAGTACAACAAGCATAATAATTCCCGGAGCCAATCCGAACGAAATCATATCTGCCAACGAGTCCAATTGTTTTCCAAGTTCTCCCTGTTGTTTCAAAATGCGCGCAAGGAATCCATCCAAAAAGTCGAGAACAGCAGCCAGAAAGATAAAATAGGGAGCAATGTCAATTCTTCCGGTAAAAGCGAGAATAATAGCAAATACTCCACACAGCATGTTACCGGCTGTAAATAAGTTAGGTATATTGAACATTTTCATGCGCGAAATGAATATTTGATACTGTTTGAATTGACTTAAAGGCGTAAATTTACGCTTGTAAACTGATTTTGTTTGGCTGAACACAATTTTTTACGTGAAAATCTGTTAAGTCAATGCAAGTATAAAAACTATGAAATACTCCCTGATCGCAGCTCTTACTGTTTTGAGTTTCACGTCTTACGGACAGTCTAATGTAGCACCTAAATATTCCAACGAATTCCTTTCGATTGGTGTTGGCGCCGATGCGCTTGGAATGTCGAACGCTGTTGTGGCACAAACACGTGGAGTTAACAGTGGATACTGGAACCCTGCCGGTTTGACCGGAACCGATAAATGGCTCGACATGAGTCTGATGCATTCCGAGTATTTTGCCGGGATCGCCAAGTACGACTACCTTGGTCTTGCTCATCAGATTGACGACAAGAGTTCTGCAGGATTATCTATTATTCGATTTGCGGTTGATGATATTCCAAATACAACCCAGCTAATTGATAACGAAGGAAATATAGATTACGATCGTATTACAACGTTTACTGCTTCAGACATGGCTTTCCTCTTTTCATATGCCAGAAAACTGAATGTTGAAGGATTGAGCGTTGGAGGAAACTTTAAAATCATTCACCGAAAAGTGGGTGATTTTGCAAAATCATGGGGATTCGGAATTGATGCAGGTGCGACCTACGAAACTGGAAACTGGAAATTTGGTGGTGTTGTGAGAGACGTTACTTCCACATTTAATGCGTGGATTTTTACGCTGGATGAGACCACCCAAAAAGTATTTACACTAACCGGGAACGAAATTCCACAGAATGGATTAGAGTTGACTATGCCTCGTATTATTCTTGGAGCATACCGTAAAGTTCCATTCGGAACGAAAGGATTCTATGGATCCGGCGAGCTGGATGTTGATCTGACTACTGATGGTCGAAGAAACACTTTGCTGCAAACCGGATTTATGAGTGGCGACCCACACATGGGGCTTGCCTTCGGATACAAAGACATTGTGAGTTTACGCGGAGGTATTTCGAACCTTCAATACATTACCGATTTTGACGATTCAAAACACCTTACCATTCAACCGAATATTGGAATTGGTCTTCACGTGAAAAATGTTTTCCTTGATTATGCATTTACCGATATCGGAGATGCTTCAACAGCATTGTATTCGCATGTGATTTCACTACGCCTTTTATTGAACAAACCGGCCAACGCCGTACCACTTGAGTAAGCTTATGAGAAAACTATACTTATTACTGATACTACTTATGCCTCTTTCCACACTTGCTCAGGTGTATGGAAATGAGTGGATTGATTATTCTCAGAAATACTATCGTTTTCCGATTTACCAAAAAGGGCTTTACAAAATTGATCATGCCACATTGGTTTCAGCAGGAATTAACCCATCGCTGTTTGCTTCGTCCGAAATGCAAATTTTCGGCCGTGAAAAAGAAATTGCCCTTCACCTTGTAGACAACGGAGACAATTCCTTTGACCCGGGAGATTACTTTGTTTTTGTTGCAAGTGGGAACGACAGCTGGCTGGATTCCGTAATCGTCCAGAATCCTTCTAATTTGGCGAATCCAAGCGTCAGCCTCATCAACGATACCATTAATTATTATTTCACCTGGAAAAACGGAGCAACAGGAAAAAGATATACACTTGACACAGATACTGATTACAGCTCATACACTCCGATTTCATACGTTGTAAAAGAAGTTGTATCCAACTACAAAGAAGCCTATTACGAAGGAGCTTTGCTTGATAAAGCCTCAGGAAGTATTTATGCTCCTGGAGAAGGATACGGGTATCTGGAAGGAGCAACGACCAGTGGAAATTACCTGAACTGGCTATCGATGCCAACACCAGATAAATATACTGGTAGTGACTGTCCGCTTCCGGTGATTCATGTCAGAGTAAGTTCAAATTCAAGTTCACTGTCGACAACTCAATACAATCACCACCTGAAACTTTCTTCACCTTCTGCAGCGACGGTTTTTTACGACAGCACATGGCAGGACTATGTCCAGATTCGGACAACCGCAACACTTCCTCATTCAGCTGTTCAAAATGGAACCTCTTACCTGAGTTTTGAAATTCCCGATGATATTGGCGCAGTCGTTGACCGTCAGGTAGTAACCTACTACACCTTTTCTTATTCACGTAATACGACAAGCGGGGGAGCTTCGCTGGATCAGTTTTCAGTTTTGAATCATCCTTCTGAAACCAAATCCCGTATTGATTTGGCAAATTTCAATTCTGTCAATGCCATAGCCCTGTATTCAACTGGAGTCCCACGCATTCAATTCGGAACGTACAATGCCGGTAATCAACAGTTTTTGATTCCTAATAATCTTTCCGGTTCACAAACCGAAGTGGAAGTGTACGATTTCAATAATCCAACTGCAATTCCTGTAATTCAGCCAGTTAACGGGAACGGTAATTTCACTGACTACACAGCGCTGCTTGTTGATTCTGCTTTGATTATGATTACTCACTCATCTCTGGATAGTGCAGCCACCAATTACAAAGCTTATCGCGAGTCAGTCGCCGGAGGTTCCTACAACACAATGTATGCATTCAGTGATGAGCTTGCTGAACAATTTGGTGGTGGTATCCCAAAACATCCTGCAGGAATCAGACGTTTTGTAGATTTTGTATACAATAACTCTACTCAAAAACCAGCAGGCCTTTTTATCCTTGGAAAAGGGATTGCGGCGCCCGAGCATCGATTCGATCCGACCAATTATGCAACTTGTCAGGTTCCTTGCTTTGGCTACCCCGCTTCAGATATTGCCCTCACTGCCGGACTCGAAACGACAATCCTGGAGCCATTGGTTCCGACAGGAAGAATCTCTGTTTCTTCCAATAACGAAATTCAGGCTTACCTGAACAAGGTAATGACCTATGAATCAAATCAGCAGATTTTACCGGGTTCGTTTGAACAGGAAATGGACTGGCAGAAACAAGTATTACATTTTGTCGGGGGTGCAGACGCTCAGCAGCAAAACCTGTATCAAACCTGGATGAACGGGATGAAAAATATCCTTGAAGATTCATTATACGCAGGAAACGTTACAAATTACTTTAAAACATCTAGTGACCCATTAGATCCTGCAGTTGTTTCGGGTGTTACCGATAAAATTGCAAACGGAGTTTCGCTCATGACCTTTTTTGGCCATGCTGCAGCGTCCAATAATGGATTTGAAATTAACATCGACGATCCGGCAAACTGGAACAACAATGGCAAATACCCTATTGTGATTGGTAACTCCTGCTACAACGGAAACATTTACACCAATGGTTATTCCACATCGAATCATTTCGTAAATGTTCCAAATCTGGGAGCAATTGCCTTTGTTTCCAGCGTTTCAGTAGGCTACGATTCTTTCCTTGCTGATTATACCCGTGAGTTGTATCGTCATTTCTCTAATAAGAATTACGGTAAACCGATCGGATTTCAGATACAACAAACGATTAAAAACATTCAGGGAAATGGAGCGAATATCATGCTGGAATCCACTTGTACACAAATGGCATTGAATGGTGACCCAATGCTTCGCCTGAACGGACAGCAAAAACCTGAAATCTCCATTCATACTTCTGATCTTGCTTTCTCACCTGTAAATGTGACGCTTGATGTAGATAGTATCGCAATGACGTTCAAGGTGAAAAATCTTGGAACAGCTATTTGTGACTCGGTCTTCATTGAATTGAAACGTGACTTCCCAGGATCAACCGTAGATTCTGTTTATACTTTCTTTATTCCGAAATTAAATTACGACACTACGATAACACGTAAGTTTCCGTTACAGCCGGAAATCAGTGGAGGGATTAATCATTTTACCGTTTCCGTAGACATCCCAAGTAGTTATCAGGAGCAATTTGAAGAGACCAGTAACAATACCGCATCCGCCAATTTCTTTATTGCAATTAGCGGAATTAACCCAATTTGGCCGTACAACTATGCCGTTGTTCCGTACGATACCGTTACCGTTAAAGCTTCTACAATCAATCCGATTGCTTCAGTCAGAACATATCGTTTCCAACTGGATACTACTGACACCTATGACAGCCCGATGTTCCGCCAGTTTTCAGTAACCGGACTTGGAGGAGTAAAAGAGGTACCACATGATGCATGGCTTTCGTCAAGTGGATCTCCAATGCCGTTAGTTTGTACCGACAGCACCGTTTATTTCTGGCGCGTATCTGTCGATAGTTCAGTTCTCAATTGGTCGGAATTTTCGTTTCAATACATTCCGGGAAAGCGAGGCTGGGGACAGGATCATTTCTACCAATTCAAGAACAATAATTTCAGTTCGATCTATTACAACAGAACAAACCGATCAAGGGATTTTATTACAGGACAACAACATCAACTGTATATTCGTGTGTTTGACAATACCAGTGTTTACAACCAATGGGGAATGGACAACACTTATTTTGACTACGCGACTGTTATGGGACCAGGGTATCCGGGAATCTACGTAGGAATTCTGGATCCAATTACTTTGGAGCCCTGGTACACCAAACATGGAACAGAAAATCCTGATCACGATTTCGGTAATGCGAATAACGATGGCGGTTATTGGGCTCACGACAGACCTGAAGCTTATTTCGCATACGATCAGGCAGTGCCAGCGCAACTCGCAGCGTTGGAAAACCTGCTTACCAATGAGATTCCGGATGGATATTACGTTGTAATTTATGCAAACGTTGCTGCGGAATACCACAACTGGGATGTTTACCAACCCTCATTATACACAACCCTTCAGTCTATGGGTTCAAGTATCACGACCGGTCTTCCTGAAGAACCGTTTGCCATGATCATGAAAAAAGGAGACCCTGCTTCTGAGGTTGAGAAATTCTATCCCGACACCATTCCCGCTTCAGGAGTTATGGGTTCACATATTTTCCTTGAATTCTTCTTCAATGAGATGGACTACATTGGGGTTGAAAAGACACCGTTAATCGGTCCTGCATTTGATTGGCAAACTGTTTACTGGAAACGTGATTCATTAGAATTGGTTCAGGCCGACAGTGTGCGATTACGTATCGAAATGTTCGACTTCGAACAGGCGCTTCAAACAACCCTGGATACTGTATTTACTCCTAATGATTCCATTCTCAATCTGAATGGCCTGATAGATGCTGCTACTTATCCATATATTCGCCTGAACATTCTTAATTCGGATCCGAATTACTTCACACCGGCACAAATAGATCGCCTGCACGTTTTATATTCACCGGTTCCTGAGGCCGCAATTGATGGATCATTGGGATATTACCTGGATCCTGATAACGACACATTGTTTGAGGGTGAACAAATCAGGTTTGCGGTTGATGTTAAGAACGTCAGTGATTATGACATGGACTCTCTTCTCATTAATTATTGGGTGGAAGACATCAATCACATTCGACACAATGTTCCGTACCAACGACAAGCTCCGTTATTAAGCGGAAATGTCCTGCGGGATACTGTCACATTCTCAACACTCGATCTGGCAGGATACAACGGATTTTGGATGGAAGTAAACCCATATGTCAATGGGTCTTTGATTCGAACTGATCAACTTGAGCAATACCATTTCAATAACATTCTGAACATTCCGTTCAACGTTCAGGGTGATGATGAACATCCCATTCTGGACGTCACGTTTGACGGGAAACACATTCTTAACGGTGATATTGTTAGTCCGGAAAGTGAAATTCTGATCACACTGAAAGATGAAAATCCGTATCTGATTATGGATAACATTTCAGACACCGCATTGTTTGGCGTATACATTACCGATCCTTTTGGAGTTCAAAAACGAATTCCATTCATGGACGGACAAGGAAATCCAGTGATGCAATGGTATCCCGCAGAAGCTCAGCAAAAGAAATTTAAGATTCTTTATCCAACGGAATTCCTGCAGGATGGAACCTACACATTGTTCGTTCAGGGAACCGACCGTTCCGGAAACTTATCCGGAGATTTTGAATACCGTGTAAAATTTGAGATCATCAGGGAAAGCTCCATAACGTACCTCATGAACTACCCAAATCCATTCTCTACTAGTACGCGATTCGTATTTACGTTAACCGGAACAGATGAGCCCGATGACGTTCTGATTCAAATTATGACTGTTTCAGGACGAGTTGTACGCGAGATCAATGAACAGGAGCTTGGTAAGATCCATATCGGTAGAAACATTACAGAATTTGCATGGGATGGAACGGACGAATTCGGCGATCCATTAGCAAATGGGATCTACCTGTATCGCGTAAAGGCGAAAATCAACGGAGAAGACATCAAACACCGTGAATCAGGAGCGGACGACTACTTCAAAGAAGAGTTCGGTAAAATGTACTTATTGAGATAAAGGAAAACAGAAAGAGGAGAGAGCGTTCTCCTCTTAATTAGAAGAAGCGACAGGAAAAGATCGCAGTATCGTCAACCAGCTTTAAATTCCCGCGCCATTCATCGAGCTTCGAGAAGATAATGTTATTCATATCCTCCATACTCAATCGATTAAAATTGTGAACGATTTTGATTAGTTGTTCCAGTTCAAAATGCTCTTTTCTCTCGTTTTCCAATTCAACAACCCCGTCTGTATAAAGCACCAAGGTTGTATTTGGCTCTAGTACCTCCACTCCCACTTCCAGAAATGGCAATTCGTCAAACATCCCGAGCCCTACGCACCCCTTTTCCAGGAGCGAATATTCTTTTCCATTGGTAATGAACGGTTGATTGTGTCCCGCATTAACGTAAGTAAGCTCTCTGGTGTTGGCATTATAAGTTGCCATGAAGAATGTGATAAATTTCTCTCCCATCGCACTTCTCACAACAGTTTTGTTAAGCTCCATAATCAGGGTTCTCATATCGAACCACTGAAACTGAACGAAAGCGCGAACAGTAGCCTGAAAGTTCGCCATTAACATAGCCGCACTAACCCCTTTTCCGGATACATCTGCAATGCAAATCACGTAACGATCTTCATCAAGCGGAATGAAATCATAATAATCACCACTGACAATGTGCCTTGGAATGAAACGCGCTGAGATGTCCATTCGCTTGTTTGATGGCAGCACAGCCGGAAAAAGTAACTTCTGCATTTCCGAAGCCACCTCCAGCTCCTTGGTCAAACGCTCCTGCTTTAGCTGTTCTTTTGCAAGTCGCTTGTTTTCAATTGCCATGACAACAATACTTGTCAGCGTTTGAACAAAGCTCATGCTTTTAAGTGTTTCAGAAAGGCGCTGGTGGCGTTTATCCAGTCCACCAATTAGCAAATACGCTAACGCTTCATTTTTCTGTAATACAGGAATTACAACATCGAAATCGCTCAAAACGGAACTTTGGCTGGATTCGATTACAGTAATTTCTTTAAAGCGATTCAATTCGGAAACTACAGAAATGTCTTTTACACGACTTCTTGTTCCAACCCGAAGCAAGCAGGAGAACTGATTTTCTTTATTGAAAAGCACAAAACGATCGAACCCCAACTGCTCGCGCATGATGAATTCGAAAAGTCGCGTAATTTGATCTACAGATTGATTGGACGTAATTGCACGCGAAATTTCAAGCAATGAATTCAAACGAAATTCATCTTCCTGAAGATCCGGAGTAAAGCGAGTCAACGCCTGCTGTTTCAACATAACGTGCAATTTTCCCTGGCAACCGTTTATACAGTTTGCCTCAAGGTAAAATTACAGCATGTGCAGACGGTTAAATTCCACTGGTCGCGGAACTTATCAGCTTCAAACTGTTAATTGTAAATGAATCAAAAATTCAGGCAATCTGCTAACGCAGCTTGTACTTTAGCTGCGTTTGGCAGCAATTCCGCTTCAAGCCCCGAATTTAAAGGGATTGCAGGTGTATCAACCGCCCCGACAACTCCCACAGGCGCATCAAGTGCTTTGAAATTATCACGCTGAATGCGTCCTGCCAGACCAAGTGTGAACGATGCTTCAACGGATTCCTCTGTTACCAGCAGAACTTTTCCGTGCTTTTGAACAGCAGTATTGATGGCATCCATATCCAACGGATTGATAGATCTCAAATCAAGAATTTCCACACGACCTTCAAATGCTTTCGCAGCTTCCAAAGTCCAGTAAACTCCACGTCCGTAAGTAATTACCACACAAGATTCACCTTTCGCAATAGCGTCTTGGTTCGCTTCCTGAACGATACGTGCCTTCCCGATTGGAATCATATAATTCTCATCCGGCTCAATAGACATTGCACCTTCCGTTCCTGGTATTTTTGACCAGTACAATCCTTTATGTTCAAGAATCACCACCGGATTCGGATCGTAGTACGCAGCTTTCAGCAAACCTTTCAAATCAGCTCCCGTTGACGGATAAACAACCTTGATTCCACGGATATTCGCCAATACAGATTCTACACTTGAAGAATGGTAAGGCCCACCTGAACCATATGCTCCAATTGGCACACGAATCACACAGCTTACCGGCCATTTTCCATTTGACAAGTAATTCGAGCGGCTCACTTCCGTAAACAACTGATTCAATCCCGGCCAAATGTAATCCGCGAACTGAACCTCAACGAACGGTTTCAATCCAACTGCTGACATTCCGACCGTCGAACCAATAATGAAAGCTTCCTGAATTGGCGTATTGAATACGCGATCATCACCAAATGTTTGAGCCAATGTAGCCGCTTCACGGAATACACCCCCCAGTCTGCGTCCTACGTCCTGACCATACAACAAAGCTTCAGGATGCTTCTCCATCAGTTCACGAACAGCAAACAAAGCGCTATCAACCATTACGGTTTTCTTTTTGCCTTTTGGTTCACGCTCACCGACTTCCTCAGTTACAGGAGTTGGGGCAAAAATATGATCGGTTACGCTTCCGGTTTCAGGTTCATCTGCAGCAATGGCTCTATCGTAATCTGCATCCACCAATTTACGGGCAGCGGCTTCAAGATTAATAACATCAGCTTCACCACAGGCTTCAGCCACCAAAGCTTTCAATTTCGGGTATGGATCACGAAGAGCTGCCTCTTCCAAATCATCACGGTACCATTCTTTTCGAACACCTGAAGTGTGGTGTCCCAGAAGCGGGACTTTCGCATGGATCATAAACGGACGGCGTTCTTTACGAACAGTTTCAAAAACTTCCTTTACCGTTTGAAATGACAATTCGAAGTCGCTTCCGTCGATTGTTCGTACTTCAATCCCTTTGAACCCTTGCAGGAAATAAGTCATATCCTGAGCGCGAGTTTCTTCGGCACTTGCAGAAATATCCCAGCCATTATCCTGAACAAGGTAAACAATAGGGAATTGCTTCAATGCTGCCATTTGAAGCGCTTCAGAAACTTCTCCTTCCGTACAGGAAGCATCTCCAAGTGAACAAACAACAACCGGATTTTCTCCGTTATAATCTTCGGCAATGCCGATTTTCTCCTTGTATTGAACCCCCATTGCAACTCCAGTCGTTGGAATAGCCTGCATTCCGGTTGCGGAGCTTTGGTGAGGAATTTTCGGGAAGCCCTCTCTGTTTAACGAAGGATGCGAGTAATACGTTCTTCCCCCTGAAAACGGATCATCTTTCTTGGCGAACACCTGCAACATCAATTCGTATGGTGTCATCCCGATTCCAAGAAGAATGCTATCGTCCCGATAATAAGGAGAAACCCAATCCTGAGGCTTCAGTTGCAAACCTACCGCAAGCTGAATTGCTTCATGCCCCCGAGAAGTTGCATGAACGTATTTTGCAGTTACTTCTTTGTTGGCTTCATACTTTTCAGCCAAAGCTTTAGCCACAGACATTAATTCGAACCCCTTTAAGAGCATTTGTTTGTCTGTCTTCGGTGTAGCTTTAGTCATCGTCTCTGCCATACATTGAATTTTGAGCAAAGATAAGATTAGCTAGAGAAACGCCCAACAACAATACAGAAACAAAGCGTTAATTTCTATTCTTGCCGGGGCGTTTATTTCAAAATAGATAGGTATCGTTCAAGACAAGCTTTTTCCACTTCAGCCACTAACCGAATAAAATCATCCTTGGTTCCACCGCTTTGCACTGTTTCCAGGGCGGCGTAATACGTTGATCTGGATTCATGATCTCCTTTCATATTTGCGATAACAAACCCATGCTGAAGCAAAATAACATTCATAATTAAGCGTGATGTACGACCATTTCCATCAATAAACGGGTGAATCGTAACCAGACGTTCGTGCATTTCCGCAGCCAAAACCACGGGATGCAAACGTGTTCTGTTGTTTTCGTACCAGATAAAGTATTCTTCCATTTGCTTTCTTACCATGTATGGCGGAGGAGGCATATGTGAGCTTCCCTGAATCATCACTTGTACATTTCTGTATTTTCCGGCATCTTCCGGACGAATCCCTCGTAATACAAGGTTATGAAGTGTTAACAATTCCCTTTCATTGAGCACTGTATTTTTTTCTACCAATTGATACATATACTGAATAGCATCATTGTGATTGATCGCTTCCAGGTGTTCACGCATGGATTTCCCTGAAACAGTTAACCCTTCATTAACCACCAGGGAAGTTTCTCTCAGCGTAAGTGTATTCCCTTCAATACGATTGCTTTCAAAAGTATATTCAATTGAAAGGGCTTCTGTAACTCTATGATTTTCGTATTCTCGAATTCCATCCAGCGTTTTTTTCATTGCGTCAATTTCTTCAAGTACTCCTTCGACGGCTGGATCTTCAACAGTTCTGGCAGGAGAATAACTTGCCAGAACGTCACTGACCATATTTACAACATCTTTCGCATATGGATAAAACTGAAGTTCGAAAAGAATTTTATCCCTGAGGTGTGCTTTCATTAAATCTTCGAATGGTATTTCAAGGATTTCCGACAAGGACTTGATTTGATCAGTGGTTGGAACACGTTTTCCGGTTTCAAATTTACTGATCAGGCTTTGGTCAATACCCATGAGTGCAGCAAGTTCTCTGGAACGCATCTTTTTCTTTTTACGCGCATGTACTATGAGCTCTTTCATTGTTGACTATATTTTTCATGACTAATTTAGTCATATTTTTTTTAGATTCAATAAAAAAGGAGATTTTTACATCTCCTCTTCCTTTACTGGTTATTTTCAATCACATAGGTAAGCACTTTTTCCATGAGATGAACCCGGTCTTTTCCGCGAACATTATGCGGATGCATTGGGTATGGAAAGAAATCCATTTGGATCCCTAATTCTACAAATTTCTTCACCAGTCCATAATTATGCTGAGGGACCACTACATCATCAACTGTTCCGTGAATTAACAATAAATCTCCTTTTAATTTGGAAGCGTGTGTAAACAAAGATGCCTGCTCATATCCTTTCGTATTTTCCTCCGGACGATCCATATAGCGCTCTCCGTACATGATTTCATAATACTTCCAATCCGTCACCGGACCTCCCGCAACTCCAACGTTAAACGTCCCCGCATTTCTCAGCATTAAAGAAGTTGTCATGAATCCACCAAACGACCAACCGTGAACCGCCAGGCGATTTCCATCAACATAAGGCAATGAACGAAGATATTCTACACCACTCATTTGATCTTCCATTTCTACTGTTCCCAGTTGACGATGGATTTGACCTTCGAACTCCTTACCACGCTCACCTGAACCGCGATTGTCGAGAGTGAACACAATATAACCTTGCTCCGCCATCCAGTACATCCAAAGATTTGCACCATCCAACCAGGAATTCGTAATCATCTGAGCATGAGGACCACCATAAACATAGACCAAAACCGGGTATTTTTTATTCGGATCAAAATTGCTTGGTTTGATCATTCGCGTATATAACGTTGACCCATCCTTGGCCTTGATTTGTCCAATTTCCGCGGTTCCAATCTGAACGTTAGCCAACTTATTTTTTGACGTCAACAGATTTCTGACAATCTTTCCGGAAATCAGTTTCAATTCTGATTTTCCAACAACCGAATGAGATGAATACTGATCAATGAAATGCGTTCCGGTACTATTGATTGAAATGCTGTGGGTACCTTCTTCCAATGTCAGACATCGCTGATTACCATTCATGTCCACAGAATAGTACAGTGTATTCAAAGGACTTGTTCCGGTAGCAGCAAAGACAATTTCTTTTCCTCCTTTGATAGACTGAAGCACTTCTTTCGTAACGAACTTGTTTGCTGTCAACTGCTTGATCAACTTACCATCGATGGAATAGTAATACAGGTTATTGAATCCATCCTTTTCAGAAATCCACACGAAGTTATTGCTCGTTGCAAGTGGGAAAAACGCCGGATGTTCCGGTTCTACCCAACGCGAATCCTGTTCCTCAACTACTGTTCTGATTTTAGCTCCGGTTGCAGCGTCATATAAGTTTAACCACATGTGATTCTGATCACGGTTCACCTCTGCAACGAGAATGAACTTCTCATCCGGCGTCCATGAAAGATTTGTAAGGTAACTATCCTGACCACTTTCCGGAGTGATAAATACCGTTTTAGAAGTTGCGATAGAATAGATTCCAACCTTTGGCTTTTCAGAGCCTTGTCCGGCCATAGGATATTTAATCTCCATCAACTCCGCTGGTGTCGTACGAATATCAACCAACGGGTATGTTTTCACATTGGATTCATCCTTCTGATAAAACGCCAGTAATGTCCCGTTTGGAGACCAGAAAATCCCACCTGAAATGCCAAATTCATTGCGTGCAATCGACTGTCCGGAAACAATGTTTTTATCATCATTCGATGTCACCATTCGCTTTTCTCCGCTGGCAGTTGTAAGAAACAAATTGTTCTCAATCGTATAGGCTACATTGCCACTTTTTTCATGAAAAACAGAATTTGCAGCTTTTTCCGGAGTCATTACGACCTGCTTTCCTTTCTTCGTATTGATATTATATGAATAATACTTAGAACCGTCGTTCACATATATTTCTTCCGCAGACTTCCAGGAGTAACCATAAAATGAACTTAATTCGGAGCCCAATGCAGCATTGACATCCGCAAGTTTCACAAATTCTTCAGCTTCGGCTTTCTTCACTGAGGCTTTCATTAGTGACTGATAGTTATCCGATAGGTACACATAGGTATCTGTTCCCGGAATCCAGGTTACTCCAAGCATTGATTCCGGTCGAAACGCTCGATATTGCTCGAGAACAGACTCAGAAAGGGTAAGCGTTTTCTTTTGTGCAAATGTTAGTGCAGAGCTGAATGCAACGAATGCAATCAAGGCAATCTTCTTCATAGTTTTTAATTTCTGTGAATGAATTGATTAATGTATTGTTCAAATGGTTGGGCAACGGTGTAACACATAATTAACGTGTCGAGTAATTTATCTGAAGTAATGAGACTTGCCGGAAACTCCGTCATTACGTAAAATTGCTTATTGAAAATGTACGGTTCCTTCGTAGCAGCTTCTTTCAAGTGACTTGGAAGCACCTTATTTTTCTCCCCCAAAAGTTCACCGAACAATTCCACAAAATCCTTCTTTTCGATAATCGAGCGGAATGTATTAATGTCACGAGCAATTCCTTCGCGCACTAGTTCAAGACGATCTTTATCTATTTCATAAACTCCGCCATAAACCCGGACCGACTCAGGACTTAATTCAAAATAAATCCCGTGAACGGAATCCGATTTACGTCCATTAGGCGCAATAACAGCTGAGCAAAAGGTTTTGTAAGGTGTCTTATCTTTTGAAAAACGAATGTCGCGATTGATGCGAAAGATACACTCAGAAGCTGTCAAATCCTTATAGACTGGATTAATTTTCGACATATGATCGATGAAGTTTTGCACGAACGCAGCAAAAGGTTTCTTCACCGATTCCTCGTACCGTTTTCGATTTGCATCAAACCAATCTTTATTGTTGTTTGGGGCAAGATCAATAAAGAACTGTGTATAATCCTTCGTAAAATGAGACATGAGTCAAAGATACAATTAATCCGAAACGCTCACTTGCCGTTTATTACTAACTTTGCTTCCAAACAGAACAGCATGTCACAAGTTACCATTGGCCATATTGAAGCCGCAATTACTAAAGTAGACGGATTGGATGAAAATGCATTGGAGCGTTTGTCCGAAGCGCAAACAACCGCACAACCCGTGTTACTTGGCTACATTATGTCGGCCGTTGAGGAGTATGAAAACGAAGAATTGGCAAGCTTGTTAATCTATTATTTTACGGTTGTTCTGGAATCTTTTGCTCAAGCCGGCGCTCATCCAAAAACAATTACGGATGAAATGATCGACGACTTCGAAGAGCCTTACTTTCAGGTACTGGATGAATACTTCGAAAAGGATGATGAAACCATCCTTGAAGATTTTTCAGATCAACCGGATATGGTCAAATTCCTGGCAATGGAAATCGGCATGGAGGATGCTGACGGAACAAGTCTTGATGATGAAACTGCAACACAGTTATTCATTGTCATGCTTGCAATGATCTCTTTGCTCTCGCGCTCTCTCGACGCATGAAAACCCCACAGGAAATTGTCGATCAGATGATGGCAGCTGATACTTATTCTCAGTGGCTGGGAATTGAGGTATTGACGGTTTCAGAAGGGAGTTGCGAATTACGAATGACCGTTCGTGACGAAATGTGCAATGGCCACGGAATTACGCATGGAGGCATCAGCTACGGGCTTTCCGATTCTGCTTTAGCCTTTGCATCTAACAGTCGTGGACAAAAGTGCGTGAGTATCGAAACATCCATTGCACATGTTAAACCCATTTTCTCCGGAGATACCCTTACAGTATATTGCACGGAAATTAATCGTTCGAAATCTTTGGGGCGTTACGACTCAAAAGTTTACAACCAAAAAGATATTTTAGTAGCACATTTTTACGGAACTGTATTCCGGAAAGAAGAAATGTGGTAAATTTAAAGCGCCTGACAATCACCTCATTAAAAATTAACTGATTTTTTATGCGCGCATAGTTTTTTTTAGTACTTTTCAACGTCTAATTAAACTATGAAATGCAAGAAAGACCCCATTTTTTGTTCGATCTAAGTGTACGTGCGACATGGATTAAAATGTCACGAATGTACAATCAACGCGCTAGTCAATATGGCATCAGTATGTCTGTTGGCTTTATTCTACTGCACATTGATAAGGAAGGAACCCCCAGTACACAACTTGGTCCACGGATGGGAATGGAACCCACAAGTCTATCCCGTACGCTTAAAACCATGGAAGAAAAAGGCTTCATCCGAAGGGAAGAAGACAAACTGGACAAACGAATCGTTCGCATATTCCTGACTGAATATGGACTCGAGGCGCGTTACATTGCACGTGACGTGGTCTTCGAACTTAACAACAAACTCGAAAACAAAATTTCCACAGAACACATTGAGGTGTTCTTCTCCGTCATGAATACCATTCAGGGGGTTCTTGATGAAGATTTGCTGGAAAACGAAACGCTATAAATTCATTTTGACATGAACGGAATCATTAAAAAAGTAGCTGTCCTTGGTTCAGGGGTGATGGGCTCCCGCATTGCCTGTCATTTTGCGAATATCGGCTGTGAAGTCCTGCTTTTGGATATTGTTCCACGTGAATTGACACCTGAAGAACAGACTAAAAATCGTTCGCTCGAAGATTCGTCGGTTCGTAACAGAATCGTGAATGAAGCTCTTCAATCGGCAATCGTCTCAAATCCTTCTCCGCTTTACAGGAAAAGCTTTGCTTCCAGAATTACGACAGGGAATTTTGACGACGATATGCCGAAAATTGCTGAATGCGATTGGATCATGGAGGTAGTAGTAGAGCGTCTTGACATTAAACAGCAGGTATTTGAAAAAGTGGAACAATTCCGTAAACCCGGAACGTTGATTTCTTCAAATACTTCAGGAATTCCCATTCACCTGATGCTGAATGGCCGAAGTGATGATTTCAAAAAGCATTTCGCAGGAACACACTTTTTTAATCCTCCACGCTATTTACCTCTGTTGGAAATCATTCCAACTCCGGAAACGGATAGGGCAATTGTGGACTTCTACATGGATTTCGGGAGTAAAATTCTCGGTAAAAAAACCGTTTTGTGTAAAGACACACCTGCTTTCATTGCCAATCGTGTTGGAGTTTATAGTATTACCGCCCTTTTCCATTCGGTTCAGCAACTGGATTTAAGTATCGAAGAAATCGACAAACTCACTGGTCCGGTTTTAGGCAGACCAAAATCCGCGACATTCAGGACTTGTGACGTTGTTGGACTGGACACACTCGCTCATGTCGCTAAAGGGTTATATGAGAATTGTCCGAAAGATGAAGAACGTAACAACTTCCAGTTACCGGATTTCATTCAGAAAATGTTGGAAAACAATTGGCTTGGAAGCAAAACCAAACAGGGTTTCTTTAAGAAAACGGTCAATGCTGACGGCAAAAAAGAGATCTTGGCGCTCAACCTCAAAACACTGGAATATGAGCCAGGCAAAAAAGTCTCTTTCCCAACATTAGAGATGACCAAATCCGTTGACAATCTTGAACAACGCACAAAAATGCTTGTTCAGGGAATGGATAAGGCCGGCGAATTCTACCGCGCTATGTTCGGAGGTTTATTTGCATATGTTACCAATCGGATTCCTGAAATTTCGGATGATCTGTACAAAATAGACGATGCCCTGAAAGCAGGATTCGGATGGGAACTGGGACCTTTTGAGACTTGGGATATTCTTGGATTTGAGCAAGGGAAAGCACTGGTTCAAAAAGCAGGAAAATCATTACCACCATGGGTTTCTGAAATGGAAGCTTCCGGGAACACTCATTTCTACAAGTCTGAAGGCGGAAAACGATTGTACTATGATATCACATCGAAATCGTATCAAGTTATTCCGGGAACAGAAGAATTAGTCTCACTCGCTGCGCTTAGAAACACCTCAAAAATCTGGGGAAATGCCGATTCAACATTGGTCGATCTGGGTGACGGGGTTCTGAACCTTGAATTCCACACAAAAATGAACACCATTGGTGGTGGTGTAATCGAAGGAATCAACCGTGCGATTGAAATTGCGGAAAAGGATTACAAAGGACTGGTGATATCCAATACCGGAGGAAATTTTTCTGCCGGTGCTAACGTGGGGATGATCTTCATGATGGCGGTGGAACAAGATTATGACGAACTGAATTTCGCTGTAAAAACCTTCCAGGATACAATGATGCGCGTGCGCTATTCAAACATCCCTGTAATTGTAGCTCCGCACAACATGGCACTTGGTGGTGGTTGTGAATTGTCCATGCATTCTGACAAGGTAGTTGCTCATGCGGAATTGTACATGGGATTAGTGGAATTCGGAGTCGGTTTGATTCCGGGCGGTGGCGGATCAAAAGAATTCGCGAAACGTTTTTCCGAAGAATTGAAAGAGGGCGACATTAAAATCAACCGTTTAAGAGAACGCTTCCTTTCTATTGGTCAGGCAAAAGTATCTACTTCAGCATACGAAGCATTCGATCTTGGGTATTTACGTCCGGGAATCGACGAAGTTGTTGTTTCAAGAGAACATCAGCTGACGCGTGCAAAAGCAGCCGTACTTGAGCTTTCAGATAAAGGATATATTGCGCCGAAACGTGAACGAAACATCCACGTAATGGGTCAGGAAGGCCTGGGAATTATTTACGTCGGTGCAAATTCGATGGTTTCCGGCCACTATATGTCTGAACACGATCAGGTAATTTCAGAAAAACTGGGGTATGTCATGTGCGGTGGTGATTTGAGTGAAAACACGGTTGTTTCCGAACAGTACTTACTGGATCTCGAGCGAAAAGCTTTCGTTGAATTGTGCATGCAGCGCAAGACCCTGGAGCGATTGGAGAGTTTAGTGAAAACAGGAAAGATATTGAGAAATTAATTGAGACTGAAGACAAAAGACTCGAGACATTTTCGAGCCTCATCTATGTCTTTTGTCTCTGGTCTTTAGTCTAAAGTCCATTATATGAACACAGCATATATCGTAGCGGGATTCCGCTCAGCAGTCGGAAAAGCAGGAAAAGGCGGATTTCGTTTCTACCGTCCTGATGATTTAGCAGCAAGAGTCATTGAAAAATTAGTCGATAGCATTCCGAATCTGGACAAAACCAGAATAGATGACGTAATTGTCGGAAATGCCACTCCCGAAGCTGAACAAGGTTTAAACGTTGGTCGTTTGATTTCTTTAATGGGGTTAAAAACCGACAAAGTTCCTGGAATGACAGTCAATCGTTATTGTTCATCCGGTTTAGAAACCATTGCAATTGCGAAAGCAAAAATTGAAACCGGAATGGCAGATTGCATCATTGCCGGTGGAGTTGAATCGATGTCGGTAATGGCAATGGGAGGCTGGAGAATCGTCCCGAACCCAAAAGTAGGCAAAGAAAATCCAACCTGGTACTGGGGAATGGGATTGACCGCGGAAGCCGTAGCCAAGCAATACAATGTGAGCCGTGAAGATCAAGACAGATTTGCGCTCTCTTCTCACGAAAAAGCAATCAAAGCTATTTCAGAGGGGAAATTCACTGAAGAAATCGTTCCAATTGATGTGGAGCATATTTTTCTTGACGAAAATGAAAAACGTCAGGTAAAAACATTTACCGTTAACACCGATGAAGGACCGCGTGCCTCCACTCTTGAAGGATTAGGGAAACTACGTCCTGTTTTTGACAGCATTGGATCCGTAACGGCAGGAAACTCATCTCAAACTTCTGATGGAGCCGCTTTCGTAATGGTGATGTCGGAAAAAATGGTAAAAGAGCTGAACCTGGAACCGATTGCACGTCTTGTCAGCTATTCTGTTGTTGGAGTTGAGCCAAGAATTATGGGAATTGGTCCTGTTGAAGCTATTCCGAAAGCGGTAAAACAGGCCGGATTAACACTCAATGACATTCAGTTGATCGAACTGAATGAGGCATTTGCTTCTCAGTCACTGGCTGTAGTCCGGGAACTGGGTCTGAATCCGGATATTGTGAATGTGAACGGTGGCGCGATTGCACTTGGACATCCACTCGGATGTACCGGAGCGAAACTTTCCGTGCAACTCATCAACGAAATGCGCAGAAGAAATCAGCGCTATGGAATTGTGAGCATGTGCGTAGGAACCGGACAGGGAGCAGCTGGAGTAATTGAATTATTGAAGTGATTTCCGTATCCAGTGAATAAACCGGTAAATGTCCGCCTTAGGGGATACATCTTTACGAAAATTTAGGGTAATATCAGCACGTCACGTGCCCGTATTCTCTTAAGTTTGTAAGAGCTAACGGAACATGATCAGAACAGCGGCAATTTTAGTCATTCTCTGCGCTACGGTCTTTACACTGATCGTAGGTAAAGAATTGCTGATTCCCTTTGTTTTCGCAATTCTGGTTTGGTTGCTGATGCGAAAAATCCGTGATGTTCTGGACTACATTCCCCTGGTGAAAAAATACGTTCCGCTTTGGATTAAAACCTTGTTGAGTTCTGCCTTCTTCATTTCAGTCTTCATTGTACTTGGAAAAATGATAGAAACCAATATTCTGGAATTGATTTCCTCGGTTCCTTCAGATTCGGTGCATTATGAAAAACTTATCGAAGAGTGGCAACAATACATTCCGGTTGCATTAGACGATCTGAAGAATAACGCGGACCTAAACGAAAGCATCCGCGCTTATTTATCCAGTATCTTTAATTCCCTGACAACGGTCGTGGGAAACCTGTTTCTCATTCTGTTATACGTGCTATTCATCCTGTTGGAGGAATCTTCTTTCAAGTTGAAATTGTACAAACTATTTCCGAAGTATTCACACTACGAACGCTCGAAGCTTATTTTTGACAATATTGAACGTTCCGTTTCCAACTATATCGGACTGAAGTCGCTACTCGCTCTCATTTCGGCAGTTGTTTGCGGCGTCGTGCTTCTCATATTCGGAGTTCATGCGCCGGTATTCTGGGCTTTGATGATCTTTGTTTTGTATTTCATTCCAACAATAGGAATGCTCATCAGCACAGCGCTCCCAGCCTTATTTACATTCATCATTACTGCAGATGGGTATTATGCACTTTCAATTTTTCTGACTATTGGATTTATTCAGGCGATTGTAAACAATATCCTCGAGACGAAACTCATGAGTAATTCCATGAATGTAAGTCCCCTTGTCACCATTTTTGCCCTCGTTTTCTGGGGAGCAATCTGGGGACTTACCGGAATGTTTCTCAGTGTTCCGATTACCGTTATTCTCGTCCTGGTATTCGCCCATTTCCCGGCTACCAGAAGCGTTGCTATTTTACTTTCAGAGAAAGGAGAAATTCGCTAAAACCAATGAGAGTTGTTTTATTGGCAATATCATTACTGGGAACGTTGTTCTGCACTGCTCAATTTGAGGAAGGGGAATTTCCACAGAAAATCCTCAACGGGTCTCACATGGTTTACCTGGAATCCAACGGTCATTACGGAATCAAACGTTGTTCTGATGAAATGATTATTGTTCAACCGATATACGCCCATATTTCCGAGATACCGGAAGGAATCATTGTAGTCAAACTCAATAAAAATACCGGGTATGAGCGCTCCTATTCCAGTGGCTTTCTGAATAAGAGACTCAAAACAGTTTTACCCTGCAATTACCGAAATATTTTTTCCAGCGGAAATGGAAATGTGATGGCTTCGCAAAATGCCGACCTAAAATATGGAATGGTAGATACACTTGGACGAATTCTGATCCCATTCAACTACGAATTTCTGGGACCTGTAAGCGAGGGAATGATTGCAGCCAGACAAGACAATTTGTTCGGGTATCTGAATACTAATGGAAAGAATGTTATTCCGTTCAATTTCAAATTTGCCGGTCAGTTTTCAGAAGGAAAAGCGGTAGCAACGGCAGGAACCATGATGGGCTTCATTGACAAGCGTGGACATTTCCTGATCCCGGAGAAGTTTACACTTGCAAATTCATTCCAACACGGATATGCCACCGTTTTTATTAATGATCTGGCATCTGTGATTGATGAAAAAGGGACTGTTTTATTCCCATATCTGTTTGAAAACATTGAAGCAATCGGTGGAAACCTGTTTGTATTCAAAGCACCTGAACAGTATCGCGATACGATGAGTAAAATTGTGATTCAGGATAAGCAATGGTTCAAAACATCCGGATATTCCTATGCCAATCCGGAATTAAATAGTAATGAAGATGAATTACTCCCGGATGATTTTGAAAACGGAAGTGAATTTCAGGGAGTATTAACTATTGAGGGCAAACTGGTAGGCGGAAATGCATTTACTTCTGTTAACTACCTGGGCATAACCCATGGCGTCCATTATTTTGCAGTTCAAAGTTCCGAAGAAATCAAGAAAAACGATAACTGGAACTTTGCTATAATGAATCAGGAAGGTAAGATCCTGACTCCTTATGAGTACTTTGACGTAAAGTTTGATCAGCAACAAGTAATTGGTGAAAAGGAGATGGATATGGAAATTGTTCGTTATCATATTTCTGCAGAAGGCAAAGCCAGGAAGCTCTAATTCTTATTGATTTCCAAATCATTTCCGATTCATGTATATTTGAATCACTACTCAAAATTACTTCTCTATGAATAACGTTACTCAATCGTTCAAATCTCTGGTACTTATCACTTCATCTCTCCTTCTTACCGTAGGTAATTCTCATGCTCAAATGGAAGTAAACTCGGTTTGGAAAGCAACAGGAAACCTTGAAACCGCACTGCAAAGTAACGGTGTGGATTCTACCAAAATGCATTTTCTGTCCGGAGGTGTTTTTCAGCTTACTTATGAAAACGGGTCAGGAGCACAAACCGAAACAAGTAGCTGGGCAGATGTAAGTACTGGTGAATTCAAGTTCTTTTACGATCCTTCGGGAATGGTTTTCGGAGCACTTTGTCCGGACGATAGTACGTTTGTGCAATACACCATCAATGGAAACCAACTCACTATGGATGTGGTTACCGGAAGTTGCTCCACAGCAAACGCTATTCTGGCTGGAAGCGTATGGAATAAAGTTGTCAGTTCTTCGGCTGGACTGTCTGAAATGGAAAGCGAAATTGGAGCCGTCTATCCGAATCCATCGAATGGAGAATTTACGGTTACACTAAATCCTGAATTCAAAATCACCGATTTACGACTTATGACCGTTTTTGGACAGGAAGTTCCGTTTACAGTTTCCGAAACAGTCAACAATGCCCTCGTTATTCATCTTGATGTCGAGAAAGGAATGTATTACTTGGAGGCGGGTTCTAAGATGGCCCGGATTCTTATTCAATAAGTCTGTACAACCCGTAGATCATACCGACAAACAAAAGTCAACAAAGTCTAAAAATCCTGCTGAAACACAGTGTCTCTGGGACTTGGGCCTGATATTGCAATAACAGGCCCCAACCTCAAAAAATCTGCATTATTTTTCATAAAAAAAGTGGTTCTCCTTCGAAAACCACTTTCACTTATTAGTTAATCTTTTCTTTATCGATTCAGCATTACCGGCATCACCAACATCAGAATGTCTTCATTTTCATTATCGGAACCATGTGGCATCAACAAACCGGCGCGACTAGGCTCACTCATTGCCATCTTCACTTCCACTGTATCAATGTTTGAAAGCATCTCCATCAGGAAACGGCTGTTGAAAGCGATTTCCATATCTGCACCATCGTAGTTGCATGTCAAGCGCTCTTTCGACTCATTTGCAAAATCGATGTCCTCTGCAGAAATGTTCATTTCACTTCCCGCAAGGCTCAATTTAACCTGATGTGTGGTTTTGTTTGCAAAGATACTCACACGTTTAATTGCACTCAGGAATTGCATACGGTCAACGATCAGTACATTCGGATTTTCCTTTGGAATAACCGCTTCGTAGTTCGGGTATTTCCCATCGATCAAACGACAGTTCATTACCAAATCATTGAACGTAAATACTGCATTTGAATCAGAGTATTCAACCAATACCTCTTCGTCACCGCGCAAATTTGCTTTCAATAGGTTCAACGGTTTTTTAGGTAGGATAAATGCAGATCCTCCCTGCGCCTGGCTATCCGTTCTGGTATAGCGAACCAACTTGTGCGCATCAGTCGCCACGAATGTAATATCCGAAGGAGAGAACTGGCAGTACATACCACTCATTACAGGACGAAGATCATCGTTTCCTGCTGCGAATAATGTTTTCGCTATCGCACGTGAAATGATATCACCTGAAACTTTGATGCTTGTTCCTTTGTCTAAAGGTGGCAGTTTCGGGAAATCGTCTCCGTTATATCCATTCATTTTCGACTTACCGTTATCGTAAGCCATTTCAACCGCATATGATTTCGGATCTACCTTAAACGTGCACGGCTGATCCGGAAGGTTCTTCAGGACATCCAGCAACATTTTTGCAGGAATGGCCACATTTCCGGACTCAGATGCTTCCACCTCCATCACGGTACGCATAGTCGTTTCCAAATCAGAAGCTGAAATGGTCAACACGTTATCTGCAATGCCGAACAGGAAATTGTCTAAGATGGGTAGCGTATTGCTTGTGCTTAAGACACCACTAATACTTTGCAGATGGCGAAATAAATTGGTGCTTGAAACAATGAAATTCATACGGATTCAATTTTTTGCGAAACAAATATATCGTTTTTATCCGCTTTACTTTCGGGGCGCGAATAGAAGTTGTGAGGAGTTATTAACTAAAATGAATTGAAAATGGACAATTTTAAAATTGAAAAGAATTAAACCGGCTTTGATTCAACTCTTTTCAATTATCCATTTTTAATTTTCAATTATTTCTGCGCCGGCCTTTGATACCCAAAGTACACGTGCCCCATCAACAGCGGATTGAACACGAAATACTGACACTTCACCACATTCCCTGACGGAAGCACACACCAGAAGCGATTGATGTCGTACGACACCGTTTCTCCCCAATCGTTTACTTCAGCTTCACCTGAATCTGATTTTCTTCGGTACATTTTGAGCTTCTGTTTCGCTCCGTTTTTTGTTTGAACGGTCAGTATACAGAACGGAGTAGAACGTTTCAGACTGTCGACTTGTCGCGGAGAAAGTTCGTAGTTCGGCAATTCAAAATTGATACGCTTGTATCCAGCGAGGTATCGTGTAATCATCGAAGTATCAACTGCGGGGAGTGGTCTTCCGTTTTGAGCAACCGAATATCGTTTTCCCATGGATTTCACTGTAAAACTACGCGACGGATTATCCGTAAACTTCACATCGACGGAAGCGATTTCGTTCATTTCGTAGGCAAATATCCCTGTACACTCCCATTTGCGCGGCTCAGCAAAGAAGCGTGGGCCAATGATCCCTTTCATGTTTTGAAGTTCCATGATCACAGGCAGATCACTCTTCCCGTACTCATCGGATTCCACCAACATGTATGTCCCTGTATGATCGGGAGTTGCCGTACCAATGTACCAGGTTTTGTGCCAGTCACCATCCATGAAGAACTGAACTTTTGTTCCGGTGGTAGCCATACGGGTAGTCACATTTTTCATTGCATTTTCAGGAACATATCCTTTAAAATGCGCATGGTAAGTCGCATCAAGAATGTTATTGATCAACTGATACTGAACGCAATTTCCTTTTGCATCCGTCCATGTTTTTCCATTTCGAATCACTGTCATTTCCATGCCCGAAGGCTCAGTAATGATGATCTTATCTACTCGTGCAGTGTCTTTGATTTCAAAATTAAAAGCGGCCACATCCTGATCGGATTTTCCTCTTCCGCTAACCAACGTGTATGAATACCATCCCAGGACTCCAAGGAGAATCAATCCTAAAACAAGAGAAATTTTTCTTTTCATAAAACAATGTTCAAACAGAGTTCAATTTGTTCAAAGAGTTCAAATCATTAAACAATTGAACTCTTCAACCTTTAAACATTCATATTAACGTGCGTATCTGCGTTTGCGCAAGTAAAACAGTAAAAATGCAATCAACAAGACCAAAACACTTGGCAAAATCATGTTCAGCAACTTGTAGTAAGAGCCGTCTGTTGCCACCTTTTCCTTGTTGATCGGGTGAATATCGATTTGCTTACTGCGGATATCAAGGACAGAGTTATCCCCCATCATGAAATCGACCATATTCTGGAAGAATTCCTGGTTCCCGTAAATGGCAGGGCGCATTTTCAACATCGCCATAACTTCATCGTAACGCATGTTATTGAAGGTCGGACGGTACATCATTTGTCCTTGCTTGTTCGGCATGGAATCGTAATAATTCGCAATGAACGAACCGTTTCCAACAACAAATACTTTTCCTTCTGCAGAACTGGAGTCTAACAAACGAGCATCCTTATTATTTGCGTATGCGGCACTTACGCGGTTTCTGAAATGCGACATGAATTTCCCCTCCGAAACAGCGGCAAGACAAACCTTATTCGCCTCGCTTTCCGGATTTGGAGCCAAAATCGGATTTTTTCCGTAGTTCATGGGCTCACCCAAACTCAACAACGGAGCCATTCCCGATGGAGCAGAATTAGTAGAACTGGTCAATACCGGTGAAACCACGTACGTATTTCCCGGAACCAATTTCAATTGTGAAGCATAACGCAACATAACCGGCTCAAGGTTTCGTGATACTGCGTGACGCGTTGGAGTTGCGGCAATGTAATAGAACCAGGGCAACCAGCTTTGCTGGGCAAACGGTACCGGAATAATTCCACAACGAACGTCTTTCACGTAGTTGTCGTTGAGCTGAATCCCATAATCAAATAGCATTTTATCCAAACGAAGCTCGGTACGCGTTGTATGTACGGTTCCACGCATGGAAAGCGTATCTGCCGGGAATGTCAACTGATCGGTGAATACCATAAGTCGACCGCCACGCATGACAAACTGATCCAGGATGAACAGATCTTTATCGGTATACGGTGTTCTCGGACGTGCAATCACCACTCCTTTCACTCCATCCAATGCGGCTAGCGAATCATTCAGTGTAATGTTTTCAACCGTGTAGTAATCTTCCAGCAACTTGCGAACGCGCATTGTTTCTGCTTCACGCAGTTCTCCGTGTCCCTGAATGAACGCAATACGCGGTTTTTCGCGCTGTACAACCTTTCTGAACGAAGAAACCAACATGTACTCCAGGTTGTTGATCGAGTTTTGAATCGTAACTTCCGAAAATTCGGGTGTAATTTCAACCGGCTGACCTTCAGGAGAACCAGGAAGTAACTGAACGTATCCTTTTGTAACGCCTCCGTAATCAATTTCGGCACCTGGCCATAACAACGTCTTACTTTGAGAACCATCCTGCTGGTACACAATTTCAAGTGGCATGATTCCTTTTGCATTGTTGTACAGACGAATATTCAAGGCTCTTCTGTCCGCTTCATTCCCCTTTGACGGATCAATGAATTCGTATTCGATGCGGTCACCGGCTATTTCCTTGAATTCAATCAATTTATCTTCAATTGCATTGCGGTAACGTTTCAGTTCAGAAGGAAGTTTTCCTTCCAGGTAAATCTTTACATACAAGCGATTCGTTGGAGCTCCTGTAGAGGCAGAATCTCCCTTTACCGTCATTTTTTCAAGGAATTCGATAGTTCCTTTGTTGAGGGAATAACGTTCGTCTTCCGTCATATCTATACGTTGATATACGAAACGCCCGATAATGTTCAGGAAAACCACCACACCAACGATGATGATCAGCAATAACCAGTTGTACGCTTTTCCTTTCTTAGCTACTTCACTCATAATTTAGCGTTTCAATGATTTAACAACGCTTAATGCTCCGGTAAGGAACAACAGAATCATTCCGAAGAAATACACCAAATCACTGGTATTGATCATTCCCTTCATAATATCTCTGTAATGCGAGGTTAAACTTATGTATTGAAAAACCTCATCGTATTCACCGATCAGGCTAAAACTACCGATCATTGCCAACCCATCATAGAAGAACCAGCATAGAAACATTGCCATGATAAATGCTACGATCTGATTACTTGTTATTGCTGTAGAAAAAACACCAATGGCAAGAAAAACACACCCAAGCAACAGTAACCCGATGTAAGATGTAAAGGTCGCTCCTTCATCAATTACAGACTGAGCAACACCATTTTCATCGATTGTTTCAACCCCAAGTTGCACAAGGCTGATGTAATAAATCAACGTTGGAAGAAGGGAGATAATGAGCAATGTAACACCTGCGAGGTATTTGGCCAAAATGATTTGAAGATCGGTGATTGGGCGTGTAAACAACAACTCTATTGTCCCATTCTTTCGTTCTTCAGCGATCATACGCATAGTAATGGCCGGAATCAGAATCAGGAAAATAATCGGAGAAAGGTTAAAAAACGGAATCATGTCGACCTCCTCCCCTTGCAGGAAATTGGTGTCCTGTGCAACAACCCAGTGAAAAATACCGGATGTCACCAGAAAAATGACAATAAAAATGTACCCGATAATTGAACCTAAAAAGCTCCGAACTTCTTTAAAATAGAGTGCTTTCATGCGCCAAAGTTAATAACAAGTTTAATAGTTTAATGAGTTCAACAGTTTAATGGTTCAATGAGTTCAACAGTTCAATATATTCGATGATCCGGATCCTTTGAACTTTAAACCTTGGATACTCTTAAACATCCTCGGTAAACGTACCATCTTCGAAATAGGTTTGTACAGTCCAGGCTTCTGCCCTTGCACCAAACCACGGCTTGATGGTAGACCACACAGTACCAAACAGTTCCGAGTCGCGGTAATTGTTCAGTGCTTCTTCACTTTCCCATGCACTATAAGTAAAAACCACATGTGGGTTACCTTTTTCCTGCATTAGTCGCATTCCGTAGCATTTTTCAAAACGTGAAACGCGGGTGTTGATTGTATCAAAGAAAGCGATGAAATCAGCGATCTTATCTTCCTGGAAGGTAAGCTTAACTATTCGGGTAATCATGGATTAAAACAAAGTATCAAAATTCTGTGCTGAACCGCGCGGAGTTAACTCAATTCGAATAACGTCACCAATGGACAAGCCGAACAAACTTCCGGCTCCGCCACCAGCTCCGTTCACGCCTTTGTTGATAGCAATTTCAAGCAAACCGGCATCATTAAACAAAGCCAGGCGTTCTCCATGCGGCACATCGTTATATCCTTCCGAAATCTTATCAATATAATAATCACGGTTACGGAAATAAATCGTGAATGGCATGTCTTTGTAACGCTCGAAATCAGTTTTGGAAATATTCGTAATAGCATTTCCATAGTAATCAATGTGCATGACATGTCCACGCACCAACAATTCGTCAAACGTCGGTGCCATTGCGATCACGCGATTCCAGCTATCGGCAGGAGAAGCCAGATCGTCAATTTTCCCTCCTTGCGCCAGTTTCACTGCAACAGGAATAAAAATCGTCTTGGTCGGACTGGTTAACGCCTTCGGATTCGAGAGTACATTATCAATCTGCCAGAATCCTTCGGGTGTATCATTATTCAGTAACAGAGAGAACAATCCATTATCGTTTCCCACAAAGTAATGTCCTTTGTATTTCATTACGCTCGGTAGCTGACTATTCGTCCCGTTAATCATCGGTTCGTCGTCAATTCCAATAACATGAACTGTTCCTTCCGGGAAATTTAAAAACGCTGCTTTTACCTGGTAACTTGCTTCAACAATACTAAACGGCGAAATGTGGTGGGAAACGTCAACTATAGTTAAAGTAGGATCAATAGACAAAGCCACACCTTTCAAGGCTGCAACGTAGTAATCGCGGTTGCCCATATCCGTTGTAAGAGTGATTATTGCCATGTTATGAACAGCACTGTTTCGCCTGAAAAAATTCCTTAATTTTGTTCAAAAATACAGGTTAATCAAACAAGCTGTAGACGTATCCAAAAGAGTTATTCACATTGTCAGAGAAGAAAATTGAAATTACGGGTATTGCAGTTGCCGAATTATTCGGAGTAAACAACGCGAACCTGAAGCACATTCGATCTTTTTTCCCGAAACTGAAAATCAATGCCCGGGGGAATGAACTTACCATTAGTGGTGACCCGGAAACGATTGAGGAATTCGAGCGAAAATTCGAATTGATTCTGGCGCATTTCCACCAGAACAACATCCTTACAGAAAACAACATCGACAACCTGATGCTGGATGATGGCACAGCTATGCTTTCGTCTGACGGTTCCGAGATTTTGGTTCACGGAAACGGCGGAATTAAAATCAAAGCAAAAACTGTTAACCAACGAAAACTGGTGAAAGCCGTCAATAAAAATGACATGGTTTTCGCTGTTGGTCCTGCAGGAACTGGAAAAACATATACAGCCGTTGCATTGGCGGTTCGCGCACTGAAAGCAAAGGAAGTCAAGCGAATTATTCTGACGCGTCCGGCGGTTGAAGCAGGTGAAAACCTTGGTTTTCTTCCGGGTGACATGAAAGAAAAGCTTGATCCGTACATGATGCCGTTGTACGATGCGCTTCGCGACATGATTCCACCGGAAAAACTGGCGGACATGATTGAGTTCGGGATTATTGAGATTGCCCCCCTGGCATTTATGCGTGGTCGAACGCTCGATAAATCATTCGTTATTTTGGATGAGGCTCAAAATGCGACAGTGATGCAAATGAAGATGTTCCTCACCCGTATGGGACAAACAGCACAATTCGTCATTACCGGAGATATGTCTCAGGTCGATTTACCTCATCGTCAAAAATCGGGTCTGGCTTATGCTCTTGACATTCTTCAGGGAATTAACGGATTGGAAATTATTCGCCTTACGCAAAGTGATGTGATTCGTCACCCGCTTGTGAAACGCATTATCGATGCCTTTGATAAGGCTGAAGAGCAGGAACGCATCGAGAAGAAAGCAGCAAAGGACGACGATTCCGGAGATACTGATAATACATCGCGTTATTCGCGCAACAAGAAGCGCTAAGGCTTCAGAATAAATAAAACACAAAACAATGGCAGAAACAATTACCAGCACCAACTTTAACTTCCCGACTCAGAAGCATGTTTACAGAGGAAAAGTACGTGAAGTCTATACGCTGGAGAACGACATCCTTGTAATGGTAGCTACGGACAGAATTTCGGCGTTTGATCATATTCTTCCGAAGGGAATTCCTTACAAAGGACAAGTATTGAATCAGGTTGCAACGATGTTCCTGAATGCAACACGTGATATCGTTCCGAACTGGTTAATTGGAACCCCTGATCCATATGTCGCGGTTGGTTATGCATGTGAGCCGGTACGTGTTGAAATGGTAATCCGCGGATACCTTGCAGGACACTCTGCACGCGAGTATGCGCTTGGAAAACGTGTGTTGTGTGGTGTTGAGCTTCCGGAAGGAATGAAGGAAAACGATAAATTCCCAACTCCGATTATTACTCCGGCAACCAAAGCGGAAGAAGGTCACGACGAAGACATTTCCCGTGAAGATATTTTGAAAAATGGTATTGTTCCGGAAGATATTTACCTGAAAATGGAAGAATACACGCGTGCCCTGTTTCAGCGTGGAACAGAAATGGCGGCTGAACGTGGATTGATCCTGGTAGACACGAAATATGAATTCGGAATTCGCAACGGTGAAGTGATCCTGATCGATGAAATCCACACACCGGATTCGTCACGCTACTTCTATGCTGATGGATATGAAGATCGTCAGGCAAAAGGTGAACCACAAAAGCAACTGTCTAAGGAATTCGTACGTCAATGGCTTATTGAACATGATTTTCAAGGACTTGACGGGCAAACTATGCCAGTTATGCCTGATGAGTTTGTGAACACGATTACGGACCGTTACGTTGAGCTTTACGAGAAAATTACCGGTTCAACATTTGAAAAGGGAGACAACAGCAACATCAACAAACGCATTGAAAGCAACGTTGCCCGTTTTCTTATGGAAGAAGGTTTATTTTAATATCAAATTAACAACTATGAAACACCTTTACACTCTACTTATTGCTGTATTATTTGCAGGAGCTTCGGCAAACGCCCAAATGGTAACAGTAACAAATGCTACGGGCTCCTTTGTTTGCGACGGAACAGCATATTTCAGTGGTAATGCAGGGTACGGCCCACCCATGTGGACTTGGAGCTGGTATCAGGACTCTACACAGATTGCCGGCGCAGACACCTTGATCACTGACCTGTGTGCAGGAAACTATGCACTGGTTCTGGATTCATCCGGAGCACAGCAATATTGGTTCAACTTCACTATCGGAGATCCTTGTTCGGGATTTTATGCAACCGTTACAACAACAAATTCAGATCCGAATGCGTGTACAGGAACAGCTGTAGTTGTTCCAACCGGCGGTTCTGCTCCGTATGCTTACCAATGGAGTAACGGAACTACTACCCAAAACTTAACCGATTTATGTCCCGGTACATACACCGTAACGTGTGTTGATATGAACGGATGCGCCACAACCAGTTCGTTCAACATTTACGATGGAGATTCGACGGCTTTGATAACAAATTATGTGACTGTAACGGACGATTACGATGGAAACTGTTCCGGAACTGCAACAGCCAATCCTCAGGGTGGAACACCTCCTTATACCATTTTATGGAGCAACGGACAAACCGGTGATTACGCAACAGGTCTTTGTGCAGGAATCTATTCTGTAACTGTTTGGGATGCTTATAACGACACTATCACAACGTCATTTGTAGTCGCCGATTCCAACAGCACTTATGGCTACAATCCATACAACGATTCCATTCCTGTTGAGGAATTGTACGGATACCTCGTTGAGAACTGTACAATCGTTTACAGTGCTATTGACTCAGCTTCGCTTGCAAATGCAGTTTATGACAGTGTTACTCAAAACCTATACGTGACCTGGGAAATCTACTCAGCAAACGGAACGGTAACATATTTATACGACACGTTAGGACTGTCAGGACAATCGGGAGTGTATACACTTTCCATTACGGTTTACTGTCCTTCCAAATCTGCTGAGGAATACTTCAAGATTATCGGTGCAATTTACCTGAATGCGGATGGCTCGCTTTCGGTTAAAGAGGATGATCTGGCTTTCGGTAATCCTTGTCCAAATCCATTTGACGCAACAATTACACTTGAGAATACACAGGCATTAAATTGCACTGTAACCTTGTTCGATGCACAGGGAAGACGCGTTGTTGCTTTCTTCTCAAATGAAACGGAAATTCGTATTAACGAGCTGAATTCACTGGGAGCCGGAACTTACTTCCTGAATGTTTCAACAGACAAAGGAAGCAAGACCTGGAAATTGGTGAAATAAGAACTTCTTAATTATAGTAAAGCTGTCTTGGAAACGAGGCAGCTTTTTTTGTTTCTCACAGAATTCTTATAGATCAACGCAGAGTTTCGAGAAAATTTATGTCGCGCTTTGCTTCGCGATAATCTTCCAGAATAATTTCGGCAGAAAACGCTTCAACGTAACCGCTTTGATTTCTTTGTTTCCGATGAGGACTTCACGCTTACCTTTTTCAACAGCATTGATCAATTGACGAACACATTCGTCTACCGGCATTCCGGTTGCCTGATTGTGATCCATTTCTCCATGAGCGTTACCATCTTTTCCAAGCGCGCTCATTGAAATTGGTGTATTGATTTTCCCCGGACAAGCAATGGTTACACGAATGTTGTTCTTCGCTTCTTCGAGTGAAACGCTTTCAAAGAATCCATGAAGTGCATGCTTCGACGCACTGTATGCCGAACGCAGATAGAAACCAAATTTCCCGGCGATGCTCGAAATAGCAACCAGATGTCCGCTTTTTTGTCGCTGCATATATGGTAGAACTGCTTTGGTCAAAGCTACAGTCCCGAAATAATTGATCTCCATGATTTTTCGATCAACATCCATACTGGTTTCGGCAGCTTCGGAACGCTGACTCAATCCACCACAGTTGTAAAGGAAATCGACCCTTCCAACTTCACTCATAACATTGGCAACAGTTTCCCGAATGTTTTCAGTATGCTCCAAATCGAGTGGAACGACAAGGTGATCAGCGGCATTGGAAAGTCCGGCTTTGATTTCCTGCAACTTCGCATCATTGCGTGCTGAAAGAACAATCTTAAAACCTTTTTTAGCCAACTGTTTACACAATTCCTCGCCTATCCCGGAAGATGCACCGGTAATCCATGCCACTTGTTTCATGAAGGCAAATATCGTGAAAAGAGTTGTTCACCCTTCGCTTCTAACGTATAAGGTGGACAAATCCTTCGCGAACTGTTTCGGGATGATCTTCCCCCTCCGGATAGTAGAGATAGAAATAAACTCCTTCCTGAAGTCGGTCTCCTCCAAAATCGTTTTTATACGGTGACGCTTCGAACACCGGATTCCCATATCGATTAATGATGATCAGCGTGTTGTGAGCCTGAGCGTATGCATCATCAATGATGAAAACATCGTTATCGCCATCACCGTTCGGAGTGAAGAAATTCGGAAGCAATCCTTCACAATCAACCGTATGAACTACCAGCGTATCGGTACTCAAACATCCCTGAGGCGAAACCACATTCAATATTAATTCCTGATCGAAGAGAATCGGAATATCCGTGGAATTACCATAAGTGGTCCAGAAATACGTATTGGTATCATTCGGGAAATAGAACGTCAGCACATCATTTATACAAAAAATGGAATCCGGAAGAATATCTAGCGGAACGTACTCGTAAACAGGCACAAAAACCGAATCCGAATACTCACAACCGATTGCATCCCATAACGTAACGGAATACCATCCGCTTGACAGAGAATCCGTGGACAAACTGATTACTGTTGTATCAAACGAACCCAACGGCGTATTCCACATCAAACTATCCGTATTTGAAGCCACTTCGATACTTCCTGAATCACCGTAACAATAGTTCTCGAAATCCACAGTGATATCGAACTGAAGCGAAGATGTGGTCACCACGAGGTAAGCAGTATCGGCAGCACAACCGTTTTCGCCCGTTCCGGTTACTGCAATTGTTCCGTATTGTTCCGATCCATTGACCGTTAATTCATCTCCAAAGAAATTTCCACCGCTCCAACTCCACTGAACAGCTTCCAAATCCTCTTCGATTCCAACCGTTGTTTCACTATATGCACAAACCATCAGAGAATCGTCTGCAAGCGTTACACTCGATGGAGTAACAAAGAAAATGCTGTCTACGATTGTCACCGATTCACACGGTGTAGAAATCGTCGCATAAACAACCGGGTTGTTCACTAAAACATTATATGGAACTGTGACTGGATTTGCCGTTCCGTAAGAAATTCCACCAACAATCCAGGTAACCGTTTCCGTTACCAGATCAACCGAAAACACTCCATCCTCACCCTGACACAACAATGAATCACCGAGGATTTCATATACCCCAAGTGTATCGTATAAATCAATTTGAATGTGCGAATAAGCCGGTTCACATTCGTTCACCGTATACGCAACTAAAAACACCGTATCTGATTGGATATTCGTTACAAGATTTTGCGGTCCGGTAAACAGGAAGGTGGTGTCTTCGGTATACCAATTCAGCGGGAAACCTGAATTATCTTCCAGTAATAAATCCGATCCACGACAAACATAGGCATCCGCTATCACCGGCGGATAACTTCCCGGAACGGCATGAACCATCACACTGTTTGTTTGTGCCGTACAACCGTATTGATTCATTACAATTGCGCTGTATACGCCTGTATCTCCGACCGTGTAGGATCCTCCGGTTTGCTGGCCGTCAGTCCATTGATACATCCCGTCAGCTGGGATTCCGGTAATGACAGCCTCCTCGCCGAAGCATAGCATGGTATCCGAAACAGAAATAGACGCAGTAAATGTTCCATCGATGATTTCAATGGTATCTGCAACAGTGATTCCACATTGGGTAATGCTAACTGTATACACGCCAGGTTGTGTAACGGTGATTTCATCTGCTGTGGAATTGATGGGTGACCAAACAAATGAAGCATCTCCGGTGTAAGTAACGATCAAGTCTACGCTTTCCCCATTACACAGGAATTCATCCGGAACAACCGTAATGGAAGGCGTGGTGTATTCTCTCAACTCAAACGGAGGCGTGGTGAGCGAACAATTCTCATCGTCCACTACATTACAATAGTAGAAACCAAGATCTTCTCCGTAGCACGTGTTGGTGGTAGACAACAAATTTCCGTTTGGACCAATCCACTCATAGGAAAGGTATTGATTCGGCAACATCATTTGAACAGAATCATAAGGACAAATAATTGCATCTGCCGGATCGGAAGAAATGTTTGGTCCTTGCTTCAGCACGATAGTATGAGAAATATCAAACGCACTTCCACAACCGGTTAGCGAATCGATAACCGTTCCATGATAATGGTGTGTTCCTGAGGTATTCACCTCAATACTGTCGTTTCCATTGTTCCAGATGATTCCCGGACCAGACCATGTAAACCCTGCATGGGGGTTATTCACAACAAGGAATACTGAACCATTCGGACAAAGCAGGTTGTCTCCCGAAATCGCTCCTGACCAGGTTGGATTCGGATTCACATGGATATAGAACTGTCGTGTCACATGATACATAGTCGTGTCAATTCCGCAAAGGTTATCATAGCCTCTTGTCAGCCATAAATCAACGGTATACCAATCGGTAGCTCCCGGAATGAAATGCGTTCTAACGTATTCACTATTGTCGTTGTAGTAAGACATGCCATTGATTGCCCAATCAGCAACAACCCAGGGTTGCTCCAGACATACAAAATTGCTGTCCGGGTTAACCATGAAATCCGTTCCACCGAAAACAACATCCGAACCAGAACATACTGTAATGGAATCATTCGTTGGGTTTCCGGTTTGCATTACAATTCCCAAATGAATGCTGTCATAAGGTTCAACATAGTCCAAATTGAAGTAAAAATGCCCCGAATTTTCGCAGTATTGATTTGTAGCGCGAACCTCATACAATCCTTCGGTATAGACCAGAAGAGGTCCGACACCCTGAACCTGTTGTATTCCATTCGGCCAAACTGTAGTAATTGTTGTTCCTGGCTCAATGTTCGAATAAGTGATTTCCACGCTATCGGGAGCACAGAAATGATACCCGCCATAATTCGGGCCGATAGCATTCACATGAATTCCGAGGTTATCAGTAAGTAAAGGAAGCTGTGGAATTGGTTCCGAAATAGCAAAAACGCTGTCTACATCAAATGCACACTGATCGCTGCGATGAACGTTTACCCAATAGTTTGCTGTACTGAAGATGTGAGCTGTATCGTGAACACTGCCGTTGCTCCACAGGAAGGAATACGAAGGTCCGTAATGCCGACCTGTTAATGTTTCGTATTGAATGATTTCAGAAGTACAAAAATGGATTGTATCGGAATTCGGGAGAATATAACCAATGGCACTGTCCGCGACCTGAGGAATGTAATAATTCAGTGCTTCGTAGGACGCATTGACATTTGTAACCAGGAACGAATTTCGGGTTGAATCTCCTTTCAGGTAATAATGAAACGGATCAACGACAGAAGCAGTGGCATTCAGCACATAGTTGGAAGTCCCGGAAGCAACAGGTGTAACGCTCGGCGCAAAATTCAAATCTTTGGTAAAACTTCCACAGATCGTTGGCTCATCATTTTGAGGAAGAGCAACTCCTTGTCCTTCATCGTCCATTTTGCCTCCAAAATGCTTAATGTATTCACGATCTCCATCATTATTGACCTTCATGAGGTACACATCCTTGTATCCAACGGAATTGAATGTGGCGGGCATTGAATCATGAAGCTGTCCTAAACCACATTCGAAGTATCCGGTAACAAACACATCTTTGTGGAGGTCAATGGATACGGCACGTGCTGAAATATTATCCTCTGAACCTAATGTGTAATTCCAGGTATAACTTCCCGAATTGGCTGTTTTCAATACGAAGATCTGCTTGCTGTATGGATTCTGTACCGAATGGATTCCCGAAGCATCGTAATAGTTCATATTTCCGAGGAAATCTCCAACCACAAACACCTGATTGTCCGAGTTCACCTCAAGGTCATATGGAATTACCATTCCAGCTTTTAACTGATTGAAAAACTGAACATTCCCTGAAGGAGAAAGTTTGCAGAGAAATCCAATGTTATACCCAAGATTGAGGTAAGTCTGCCCGGCGAACTGCAGGTCTTTTGAAAACTGCCCGGTAAAAAAGATATTATCTGATCCGTCTACAGCAACTGCAAGCCCTCTGTCCTCGTATTCCGCGAAACCGTTCTTCTGCCAAATCGGAGTTCCGTTCTGATCGTATTTTGAAACAAAGAAATCGAAGCTACTTTGTCCTGTATTTGGGTCGATTGCACTGGTAAACGTTGAGCTTCCTATTTGAGCTTGTCCCTGAAACTGTCCGGTTAATATCACATTATTCTGATGATCAACAGTAACGCCGTACGCATTTTCCGCAAGATTTCCACCTTCACTTCGTGCCCAGATTGCTGCACCGGAATTATCTAGTTTTGCCAGAAAAATATCTTTCGAATTGGAAACAGAAGTAAGAGTTGTACTACCAAAGTTGACATTACCAAAAAACTGACCGGTAATCACGATTCCGCCATCAGGGGAAAGTGCCAGGTCGGTCCCACGATCAGAGAAATTCCCGCCGAAAGTTTTCACCCAAACGAAGGTCCCGTTGGCAGCATATTTCGCTACATAGATATCTCCGTTGCCTGCGGCGGAAGGGACAACATTGCTCGAATTAAACGCTGTTTCACCGGTGAGGTAACCGATAACGAAGTAGTTTCCGGTTGCATCTGTCTCAACATCAACAGCTTCATTGGTAAATTGTCCGAAGGTATTTGCTCCCCAGGTTTGTGCTTCCAGCTGACCGAGGAAAAAGAGTGAGAATAAGGTAGTTATGAATAGGTACTTCATTCCGAGTTAGTTTTTCTAAAGATTACTAACGCGGCAATTGGTTGGAAAGTTGGTTAGCAGAAATCTGTGGTAGTCATTCCAGTCTATTGTTCCTGGCTTCTTTTCCAGACCCATTCACCTATAGCGAACAGCAGCGCTGCAATTCCGACGAAGAATCCTGGAAGTGCAATCAGGTAAACAAACCAAATCATGTATTGTGAAGTATACAATCTTATGTCATGATTCAGAACTCCTGACTGGCAAACAATGAGCATCAAAAAGCAATACAAATAGGCCAATAATGCCAATGCAAAGACATTCAGGCTCCACTTTACACGTTTTCTCAGAAAGAGGAACAATCCTACCTCGAACCCCAGAAAGATCAGTGAAATTGCCACATATGTAAAACCTGCGTAAACCATACGTGAAATGTATGAAACAAAAAAAAGGAATCCTTACAGATTCCTTCCCAATATTTTGTTAATTCTACAGATCAGTTGGTAAATCTGCCTGTTTGTATGTTTTTTGTTTTGGCTTCAGTTTGTCGATGAAAACTACTTTGAATTTCTCACCGTCGACCGTATAAATCATTTCAGAGATTCCATTCGTAACCGTTGGAGCTGCTTTCTTTGAATTGTAGAATTTCTTTTCCATCAATTCTGCGGCTCCGTCCTCGAAGTACAACCAAACGCTGGTAATTGTTCCATTCTCAACGCGAACTTTTCCTGAGCGACATTCAGTCCCTTCAGCAGTGAAAAAGCTAATAATTACGTTACGGTGTGTTTCATCCGATACAGTGTACGAACCTCTTTTCGCAAATGCATCTTCCAATTTTTTGTAACAATCGTCTTGGGCGTTAAGGTTAGTAACGAAGAACAAGCAGATAGCAACTTTTAGTAATCTTCCCATAGTTTTAGTTGTGTTTATGGAGACAAACTCCGAGTTTCAAATATATGCAATTTATTTATACCTGACTGCCTCCGTTGATAAAAGCTACAGCTGAAGTATGAACTTCCGGATTCACCGTCAAAAGCTATCGCTTTTCTACTTATTTTTGGCGTTAACAGTCATTTAGCAAACCATGAAACAAATTGCAGACCATTTTACCGAGGCATTAGAAAATTTGCAAAAATTTAACACCGAAGAAAATTTTCAGCGCATTGAAAACGCAGGAAAATTAATGGTTTCAGCGATTTTAAATAATGGGAAGATTATCTCATGCGGAAACGGAGGTTCCATGTGCGATGCGATGCATTTTGCAGAGGAACTGACCGGGAGATACCGAAACGACCGACCGGGAATTGCAGCCCTAAGTATTAGCGATCCTTCGCACATTTCATGTGTTGGTAACGACTACGGTTTTGAGTTCATTTTCTCGAGATTTGTTGAAGCTGTCGGTTCACAAAACGACGTTCTGCTCGCTATTTCAACCTCGGGAAATTCAAAAAATGTGCTCCGTGCTATTGAAGCAGCGAAACAAAAAGGAATGAAAGTGGTTGGTCTAACCGGAAAAGACGGTGGGCAAATGGCCGCTCTGTGTGACGTTGAGATCCGTGCTCCGCACAGTCCTTATGCCGATCGCGCGCAGGAAATTCACATCAAAGTCATTCATTCATTGATCGATTTCATCGAACGCAATACCGTGGGTTAATGCTGAAGCGATTTCTTAGTCCTTCTATTCTTACACTCTTTCTTCTTGCAATCGCATTTGGAATATTCTATTCAAAAGAAGTGAGAAAGGTTGTAAATAATGAAAACACGTGTGTTTGTGCTTACGATGGTTTTGGATACTACATGTATTTACCTCATTTCATGAAGGAAGGTAACCTGAGGATGACAAACGAATGGGCTCAGGAACTTCAAAATGAATATTGCGGCGGAATCTACGTTTACCAACTTGCTCCGGCGAAAAATGGTCAGTTGGTGGATATTTATCACATGGGACAGGCCTATATTGAAGCGCCTTCTTTTTTGATTGGACATGCTTTTGCTAAAATCCTGGGATACAAAACCGATGGGTTTTCAAAACCGTATCACATTGCGTATGTATTGAATGCATTTTTGTTCATTCTGCTCGGGCTCGTCTATTTCAGGAAACTGTGTTTGCTGTTCTTTAGCGAAAGAATAACCGTGACACTCATGATTCTTGGTTTTATCGGGACTAACTACTGGATCACAGCAACCCTCTCCTATTCGCTTCAGCATTTGTACCTGTTTGCAGTCATTAGCGCGTTTGCCTATTTCTTTTTCAAAGCTATTCAAGGTGAAACGATTGACAAAAAAGCATTCATCGTTTCTGCCATTTTGTTTGGATTGTGTACTGCCGTCCGACCTACTCATGCTCTGATGGGAATTCTACCCGGCCTGATCCTTCTCCAGCGTTATGGATTTTCCAAAACTTTTTGGAAATGGATCATCTGGTTTCCGGCATTTGCTGTTCTTTGGAATATTCCGCAGATCCTTTACTGGAAAACAGTTGGTGGAAGTTGGCTTATCATGAATCTCCATACGGAAGATCTTACCTTTTTTGATCCGTATACCTGGAAATTTCTGTTCAGTTTCAGAAAAGGATGGCTTATTTACACTCCGTTGTTCCTGTTACTTCTCCCCGCTTTCTGGATGATTTACAAAAGAAAACGCGAGTTTTTCTGGCCTTTCCTGGCATTAACAACCTTGTTTATCTGGACATTTTCTTCCTGGGAATGCTGGTGGTATGCGGCCTCCTTCGGGCAGCGAACCATGGTGGATTTGTATCCGCTCCTGCTTCTCCCAATCGGATTCCTGTTTCTTTATCCTGAGAAAAAGGCGCTCATGATTTTCGCAGGAGTTTTTGCATCACTTACAACAGTACTGTGCGTATTCCAAAGCTGGCAGATGAACAATTATATTCTTCCGGCGGATTACATGACGAAGGAACACTATATGTACATTTTCGGAAAGACGAATACCGACAATTACGAATATCATCGTTTGCTGATCAATCGCGGAGATACCACCTGGGTGAGTAACAGGCAGGCCATCCACGATCCGAATCAATCATTAGAGCAATTTACCTGGTACCGACTTCCAAAACCTGTTGTAGCCCAGCCGAACAGCGATCTCACGATCATTCATCTTCCCTTCTTCGGTAAACTAAAAACAGACGAAACACGCCTGGAAGTTACCGTTGAATGTTCTACCAGTGATACCACGCAATCCGTAGCGCTTCAAATGGAAAGTGCGGGTAAATACAACTGTTACGGCTGGGAAAATCTTGAACTTTCTCAGGGGCTGAAATCGGGTAAAAACGAATTAAAAAAGATTTTCAATATCCCGGATGTGAGACATAAGGGAGATTATTTGCAGATTTACATCCATAATCCGTCGGGAGCGACTGTGCATCTTGACAAACTTAACATCAAGGCAGTTAGCCTAATACGACACTAATATGAATTCAATTGCACACTTATTCGAATCCGGCGAACGTTCCCGTCAAATCGGTCATTTCAGAAACCTCGTAATGCTTGCACGCATTGACGGTTCGGTATCGAATCTTGAACAACAATTGTTGAACAGAGTTGCAAGAAGAATTTCACTTACAGATGAACAAGTGGCTGAAATTTGCAATAATCCGGACGACTATCCAATGATCCCGCCTGCAACACGCGAAGAACGTTACGAACGTTTCATTCAATTGATTCAACTGATCATTGCCGACGGTGTAGTGGATGCAAACGAGGTAAAGCTGGTAAAATCACTTGGTGTTGCACTTGGCTTTACTCCGGCTAAAATCGACGAGAAATTCCCAATTATTCTGGAACATCTTCGTAAAGGAATGACACGCGAAGAAGTCTTTGAAACAATTATGCGTTAGTCTTTTTGTTTTTCTTCAGATGATCATCAACACGCTTTGTGATCAGCTGAAACAACAGTTTTGAGTCCTGTTCGTTCAATTTTCTTCCGAAGCGAATCGTTTTCCCCATGTAGTCAAATTCAAGGCGTTCTCCGCCACGAATCCACGGTGAATTTTCCCATGCTGCCTGAAAAGATTTCTTTTCCGGAACATGTACACGGATTTTGCTGAGATTGTCAAGAAAGTATTCTTTCGCCTTTCCGTATTCACGGATGGAAGTTTTGATCGTCATATTGATCTTATCGATCTTCAGGTATTCTCTGCCCCAAAGTAACCAGAAGAACATTCTGCCTATTCGGATAAAGTAATACAACCAGAACGCGAGGAAAACAAGTGTAATAAGGAAGAGTGTTTGCTTTTCCGATTCGGTCGGGATTTTATCTCCGGCAGAGAAATAAATGTATCCACTTGCTAACGCCCAGATCATTGTTCCTCCTATGGCCGCCCACATGAAAAACCATGCTCCCATCAATGCTTTGATGAATCCAACGGATTCAGGCGTGATGATAATGGTGGTTTTATCCCCATGATCCACATAACTGATTCGTTCTCCAATCCATTTCATAGCGCAAAAATAGGTTTAATCGACCAAAAGCAATGCGATTCAACAAAAAAGCGCCGCTCCAGTGGAATTGGAGCGGCGCCTTCGGATCAATTAGTAAACCTAACCAATAATTATTCAATGATCAATGTTCTGCGAGCGATCACAGAATCAACAGTCATTTCAACAACGTAAACTCCTTTGGCAAGCCCCGTAGTTGGAACTGTAATCGTTGAAGCACCACTCATTGTACCGTAGTTACGAGCAGCAATTTCACTTCCGTTGATATCCAACAAGCGTACAGCTACATTCGACTCAGCTTTCAGGTTGATAGCAAGAGTTGTGTAATCTGAAGCCGGGTTCGGATAAACCTGCAACATAGCATCCAATTGATTTGCTTCGTCGATGCTTGCGTTCATTGGAGTACCAGTTACGAAACCGTTTCCAACTGCCTCTGCAATTGTTGCTTTTCCAGCGTTATCAATTGATCCGTCAGGAGCAATCAACAAACCGATGATGTGCATTTCGTTTTCTTCCCACGTTGCAGGAAGAACGAATGATGCATTTACAGTATGTGTTTCACCGATGTTTACAGTTGCAGGGAAGCTGCTTGCGAATCCACCGAAACCAGGAGCAATATCACGAGCAACGTGATCGTAATGCATTTGAGCAGCAGGAACCGGGTTCGGTAGTGATTCGAAACCACCCATTGCTCCGTTGCTTCCTCCGGCGTATGCATTCGATTGATTGTACTGGCTTGATGTTCCTGTTACATCATCCTCGGTAAGAACAATTGCCAACTTGTAGTTGTTGTTTGCTGCAGCCTGGAATTCAGCGCTTACAGATACATTCAATGTACGCGTACCAGCGTCCCATGTAGCACCGTTTGTAATGAATGCCGTTGGATCAACTACAATTCGGTCAAGGAACTTAGGTTCCATTGCAGACGGGTCATCATCAACACCACGATCCACCAACGAGCTAGGGTATCCTGAGATCAATCCTCCCATTGCAGCATCATAATCAGTAACTGTCATTGGGTCGTTATTGTGAACTGCGATTCCCGCCCAGTAATCTCCGTATTTCGTTTCCATCATGTCCATGAACACGGCTCCACGTGGACACCACTGACACCATGTTCCGGTTCCTTCTTCACCAACAACCATTTTCCCAGCAGCAGGAACGATAGGGTCAACCGTGTTAGAAGTTGCATCATCAGCAGCATCGCCATCTGCGCCACCACCGTTTACCGCGCTGATTGTAGCCACCATTGGATTAGAACCTGCAACCAATGTTTGTGTTCCGGTCATTGTAATCGTAGTTGAAGCCAATGAAGCCAGGTTCAAACTTGTAAGGTTTTGAGTGATGTTATTTCCGTTGTAATCAACATCGATTGTAGCCGAAGTAATGGTTGTTGTTCCAAGGTTACGGATTGTAACTTTAGGGTTAACAACTGTTCCCGCGATCGGGCCTTCATCAAAGGTAACAAACGTTGCAGCTCCGTTCAAAGCAGGCAAAGTGTACGGAGTAACAGTGTACTCGAAATCGTCGATGAAATATCCACAGCTGTAAGGTGAATTCTGATCTGTCGGGTAAATATCAATTGATGCGATCTGGTTTTCAGAGTTCGCAAAAGAACCGATGGAAACATCGTCAATAAACACTTCCCACACGTTTGTGTTGAAGTTGATGTCCATACGGAAATTAAACCACGTATTCTGAGGATATGTTTCACCTGTCCAGCTCAAACCAGTCTGGTTTTGCATGATCAAATCTCCGTTATCAGCGAAGAAACAATCCAATGCCCACGTCTGACCGATAGTTGCTGTTTTCTGGAAGTTGAAGTAACCTGCTTTCCCGGTTTCAACAAACATATTCCATTCGATGGAAAACTGTCCGGTGTTCATTACACCGAAGTTTTTCACCAGGTCAGTTGGTCCACCCGTAGAGCTTGATGTAGACAAGTAAATGGAGTTGCTTCCCGATACCGAGTTGGCACTGGATACCATAACGTCTTCAGTTGTCCCGGGTGCATTACTCCAGGTTGTCCACGCGCCGCCACTTTGAGCCGCCATATATTGACCTGCAGTATAGGAGTCGAAATTATCGGAGAATGTTTGTGCGTACGCTGTAGCGACACCCACAAGCCCCAATGATAGTACAAGTTTTTTCATAAGTTTCACTTTTTTGGCTTTGCAATTTACCTTTTTTAACCCAGAAGGGGTTTATTTCACAATCAACAATGTGTTGAATTCTTGTATTCTTAATCTTTTTCGAAATAAGAGAATGTTTCTTTACCTGTAAGGCTTTTCAAACTCTCGAACATGAGCTTAATGGTATTTTCCACATCTTCTTTGCGACACATTTCTACTGTAGTGTGCATGTAACGTAACGGAAGTGAAATCAATGCACTTGCAACACCCGAATTCGAATAGGCAAAAGCGTCCGTATCTGTTCCTGTGGCACGCGAAGCCGCTGCGCGCTGGAATGGAATTTTGTTTTTATCGGCAGATTTGATGATGTGCTTCAACAGGTTATTCTGAACGGCAGGACCAACGGTCAACACCGGACCTAAACCACTTGACAAATCCCCTTGTTCAATTTTATTGATCATCGGAGTTCCTGTATCGTGACACACATCAGTTACGATCGCAACATTCGGATTCAGACGATTCGCTATCATTTCTGCTCCACGAAGCCCAACTTCCTCCTGAACGGCATTCACAATGTACAATCCGAAAGGAAGTTTAGTCTTGCTTTCGCTAATCAAGCGTGCTACTTCAGCAATCATGAACCCACCCATTCGATTATCCAGTGCACGACCGACATACCTGTTCTCATTAAGAATCATGAACTCATCTTCATACGTGATCACGCACCCCACATGAATGCCTAGTTTCTCCACCTCTTCTTTAGAAGAACAACCTGCATCCAGACAAATGTTCTTCATTGTCGGTGCTTCTTCTTTTTCAGCGCGGGTATGAATAGCCGGCCAACCGAAGACTGCCTTCACCATTCCTTTATCGGTATGAATGTTCACACGTTTTGAAGGGGCAATCTGATGATCACTTCCTCCATTTCTACGAACGTAAATGAATCCTTCTTTGGTAATGTAGTGGACAAACCATGAAATTTCATCAGCGTGCGCTTCAATAACCACTTTATATTCTGCTTTCGGGTTGATGATCGCCACAGCGGTACCATAAGTATCCGTTTCGATCTTATCGACATACGGACGAATGTAATCCATCCATAGGCGTTGTCCGGGAGCTTCGAAGCCGGTTGGGGAAGCATTGTTCAAATAAGTTGCGAGAAATTGTTCGCTTTTCTTCGTGATGATTTTCTTAGACATGGTATAAAATTTCAGTGATCCGCGAAAGACGGATTTGCCTTAAATATACCGAAATGTCTGATTCACTACCCCGAATGTTATTTGATTTTCGTTACGTGTCCCTGGTATTCATATCGCTCGTCGTTTTGTGGCGACTTGAACATCAATGTCCAGGTATAAATTCCATCCGGAACCAGTTTATCATGATATGTCCCATCCCAACCTTTCTCCACATCATGTGTTTCGAAAATCAATTCCCCCCAACGGTTGTAAACCATCAACTGGAAATTATGCGGATCATACCCGGCGGTAAACACCGGCTGGAAAATCTGATTGAATTCGTCTCCGTCCGGAGTAAAAGAATTGGGAATGTAGAAAATCACTTCATTTTCGATGTACACAACGAAACGTACCGAATCAACGCAACCTTCCGGAGATGTCGCCACGAGAATCACATCCTGATTGGTAGATGCTCCGTTGAATGTGTGCTCGAATGTAGGATCAGTTGAAGTGGTTCCATCACCCAACACCCAATAGAAGCTTGATCCCGCAGGTCCGGCTGAAAGAGTAACAGTTGGTTCGTATGCAGAAACCGGATTTGGAGTTGCCCCGGCGGACGCAGTGAAACCAGAAGTCACATTAACCGTAACTGTTGTGTTATTCGAGCAGCCACCCTGTGTTCCGGTTACAGTATAGGTTGTTGTACTTCCAACCGTTGCGATTACCGGATTACCTGTATTGGAATTCAATCCTGAAGATGGGAACCACGTATATGTAGTTGCTCCATTTGCCTGAATGGTAACAGGTTTATATGGGCACGTAGAAACATCCTGAGCCGTTATTACAGGAATGTCGTTTACAATGAAATCTTCTGTATCGGACCCGCTACAACCACCTGTAATATTATACGTTATTGTGTGTGTTCCAACTCCGGCAACAGAAGGATCGAATGTTCCGGTAGTGGCATTTGTAATTCCGGTACCGGACCACGTTCCACCCGCAATCGATGCAGAAAGTGTTACAGCTGTGCCATTAGCACAATATGGCCCTCCCGCAGCAATTACGGGATTCGTATTTCCACTCAAGGCAACTGTAATAGATAACGATGTAGAGCAGGAACCGTCCGAAATGGTAACGGTGTATGTTCCTTCGTTTACTGCCTGAGCATTCGGAATGACCGGGTTTTGAACGTTTGAGGTAAATCCGTTAGGTCCTGTCCATGAATAGGTTGTGGCCGTAGGACTTGTTACTGACAGCTCCAGTTGTTCACCCGGACAAATCGGTGCGTTGCTCGAAACGGTCCCTGTAACCGATCCACCGCCTCCCGAATAGGTCTCCAAACAACCGGGAGGAAACAAGTAGCATGTTGTGGAGTTATCCGGAAAGAAGAAATCCATGGTAGCTGCGTTCACAGTGTTTCCCGGCTCCTGACCATCGTACCACATATTCATATCTCCCACTCCAACAAAGCCTCCTTTATCGGCAGCTCCGGTAAAATCCGTTGTTGCAAAATAAAATCCAAAGTTGAGACACATGGCAATATTCGGGCTGGAACCACCAACATTTGCAGTTGCCTGAAACTGATTCGCCACCGGAATTCCATCCATTCCTTTGTATGCATTTCCATTAAACGTTGCACAGCAACTGATATCCGCTGCTTCCCATCCGGAACCACCATTTCCATTCAGCGCGATATACCCTTCAGGATTGGGGGTAATTGCTAATCCCGTTATACTAGCGGCAACTGCAGCAGCTCCGTCAGAAGAACCTGTGCAACACGTTACTTCGTATTGGTAGAATACTTTTCCTCCAACATCTATGAACGCTTTGATTTGTGCCGCAAGCGGTGAAAAGTTATCGGAGCCGAAAAAACACAACCAGTCATAACCATTTACAGGATCAACGCAGCGAGAGGTGAATCCGGCAGGCAAAGCATTCAAGGTAACAGTATTATTGGTCACGGTATGACCATTCGCCTGCATGGCGGCAATGATTTCGGGGCCGGCAGTGTTGTAGCCGGGAGAGTTCATGATGTAAATTCTGTCAGCGTACGAATTCGCAGCAAAAAGCCATGCGAAAGCAGACAGTAGTAGGAGTTGTTTCATGGACCTTCAATTAGGTAATGCTTATGTAAAACGAAGAAAAACGAAAATGGGTTGCCCGAATCGGATAAACTGCCGGAATTACTGAGTAATCTACCTTAATAAGGTGACATTCCCCTTAATAATTGCTTTTTCACCACCGTAGCAATCGGCTTCCAGGTAATAGTCGTAGGTATCCGGATCAACCAGTTTTCCGCGGAAAGTTCCGTCCCATCCAATTGACATATCGGTCGTTTCAAAAATCATTTCACCCCAACGGTCAAAAACGCGGAACAATACCTTGGAAGCAATTGCGCTTCGAACGTAAAGCACTTCGTTTTCTCCATCGCCATTCGGTGAGAAAGCGTTCGGAACGTAGACAAAGGTCCTGTCGCATAAAACAGCTAATACTTTCACTTCCACTGAAGCATTCTGAGAACAGATCCCATTGGAAATTGAAACCGTGTAAGTAGTTGTTTCTTCTACTGTTGCCGTTGGACTTTGACTCGTTGTGCTACTTAATCCTGTCGGTGGTGACCATTGATAGGTCATCCCGGATGGAGTTGCCATCAACTGTGATGTCTCACCAGGAAGAACGACCTCCGGAGTTGCCGTTGCGGAAACAGAACTTCCGATACTACTTACATTTATGAAAATAGAATCTTTGGTAGTACAACCATTCGTTCCCACTGCAGTACAAACTACCCAAACGGGTCCGGTTGGGGCTGCATTTACAATGTTATCCTGAAGCGTCGTTGTAATGATTCCCGATGGTGCCCACTGGAAGTCAAATGTCACCCCCGGAATATCAATTACCGCTGTGATAGTTGTTGTTTCACCCAGACACAGGGAATCATTTCCGGACAAAACCAGACTGCCGTCAACTACCGTTACCGTAACGCTATCTGTTCTGCTGCACGCGGCGTTCGACACCATAATATAATAGGTCGTTGTTCCGTCAGGCAGAATCGTTAGCACAGAATCCGTAACAGCAGTATTCAGTGTATCCGAGAATTGATTATTACTCGACCAAACAAAGGTATTACTCGTTCCGAAAGAATTCGCTGTAAACGTCATTGTCTCCGGGAAACAGGTAATGGTATCGTTTGAAACCGCAAGTTGCAGTTCCGGAAGCACCGTAATGGTAATACTGGCAGTATCTGTCAACAGACAAATGCTGTCGGTTACTGTCAGCAACACATGATAGGTTCCAGGTTCGGTATAAGTCACAACCGGATTGTAAACTGTTGAAGTTGTATCACCATTTCCGAAATCCCAAACGTAAGAATCTGAAGGTGGAGAATTGTTATCGAACTGAACCGTGTAGTCTGCGCATCCCAATAAATCATCGGTTGTAAATTCCGCTTCAGGGAGCAACTCAAAATCGAATTTGAAGATCAGGTTGTTACAGTTTGTACTGAGGTTTTGATTCGACCATGCTCCATTGGTAGTCGGGAAATCACTATTTCCGCCACATCCACCACACACGCTTTGGTAGACTACTCCATTTTTATCAAAGCGGGAAGTTCCGCCATCAACATGTTCTTCAGCCGCATTTCCGCCCAAATAACTTCCGTAAAGCAGTCCATCGAAATCACGATCAATTACGGTCAGATAGAAATCAAAGCCGTTTGGAGGTGTCGACTGAAAAGCATTTGATGTAACCGGCATTCCACTCAACGGAGTAGCCTGAAGCAGGTTTGCTCCCCATCCGGAAACATACATATTTCCGCAAATATCAACCAAAAATGCCGAAGGTGAGATATTGAAATTGCCATTTCCATTTCCGAAAACCAGGGAATTCATAAAAGCTGTCAAAGAAGGATTCAGCTTCGAAATGTACTGTCCGCTGTTCGGATTTCCGGTGGCGTTGATGGTTGGATAAACTCCACCTGTGGATTGGCCAAGTACAAAAACGTTATCCAGGCGATCAATCTCTACAAAGAAAGTCTGATCGTAATTCACCGTTCCGAGATAAGTTGCCTGAGTCAGTGATTGACCATTAGAACTCAGCTTCGCCACGAAACCGTCTGCTTTCCCACCCATATAAGAAGGATTCACACCGCCTGTTGTCCCGGGTAGATCTGTACTACTTGTTCCACCGGCAAAAACAATGTTGTATGACGAATCAATCTTTACAGAGTAACATGCATCGTTGTTGGTTCCACCGTAATAACTCGACCACATCAAAGAACTCAGGTCACTGGATAATTTAAAAACAACACCATCCTGATTTCCTGCAAGCGTTGGTTGAAACGCATTCAGAACCGGGAAGTTCGTTGATCTCGAGCAGGAAGCCACGATACAATTTCCGAGGGAATCTATCATAATTTCTCCCCTGAACTGATCTCCATAATTCGTTGTCAATGAATCATAAGCCGCCACAGTATTGTAGCTTCCGGAGGTCACTTTGAAGTTTACTCCGTCGTTCAGACTCCCTCCCATATAGGTTGAACCCAACAATTGGTGTCCATCTGAGCTGAATTTTGCAACGTAAATATCCGTTCCTGTTGTTCCGAAATTCGATCCGTTAAATTGAACCTGAAGAGGCGTTCCTCCGCCATGACTGGACTGGAATCCGTTTACAATCGGGAAATCCGTACTGGAGGTTACGCCAAGAATATATAAGTTGTTTTGCTTGTCACAAATGAGTGAATGCGACGTTTCTGTTCCCTGGTTATTGTCACCGCCACCAAGGAAAGTTGTCCAGATCATCGTGGACCCATCCGGTGAATAGCGGGAAATAAATGCATCCGTGGTAACCGGACTTGGAATGTTCGCCACCGTAAAATTTGACGTCACATCATACGCAGCGTTGTCCGGAGTTGGGTATGCGTTTCCGTAAATTGTTCCGGCTGAATAGGCCGTTCCGTCATAACCATAGGTTGCTGTCATTCCGAAATTATCCGTCACTGAACCACAGTATGTTGCAAATACCAATGTTGGATCGATGATTAGCGTAGCGTGCTTCGAGTAAGCGCCAAGCTTAAAACTCACATTGTTTCCCGTCAATACAAACGAACACGAAATTTCTTTCAGTTTCCCGTTCAACAATTCGAAGGCCACTGGTTTTTGCTCCATCATCGGTCCCAGCGGAGTTTGAATGACAAGGTTCCCCTGTTCATCGATTTTCACTCCTTCGGCGCCTTTAATAGCCAGTTGAATTGCAGAAACATCTGCTCCAGGAGCGCACCACAATTCGTACTTGAAACGTTCGTCATTGTCGAAAATCTTCAAATCGATGTTAGCATACAATTCCTTTAGTGTAACTGCATTGTAACCATGTACATCATGCGTCCACTTGCTTTTGTCATTCCCCAGAAAGTAATTGTAGTAAGCCGTTGATTTGCTTTCTTTTTCAATAGCTGAAACTTCCTTCGACCCAACGAACTCAGCTGCAACTATTGTACTTTGCACCACAATAGAATCCAGTTGTTCATTCGGATTCAGGTGAGCTTTTTTCAACTGGGAATAATCCCGGATATCATAGATAAACCCATGCTGCTGCACCCAAATGGTATGTTGCTGAGATTTCGACTGAAACAAAACCGGAAGATCCCACTGTCCTTTGTTCTCAATAAGTGAGTGGTGCAAACTGTGTTTGTGTTCAAACTCCTGCGACCATGAATTGGCCGAGAGGGCAAGCAGGAAACACAGCATCAGTTTTTTCATAAGCGAAATATACAAATTTCAATCAATCCGGTATACGGATACAAAACGTAAGTAAAGTCCATAAAGTTGTATGCTACAAGGGTTTTGTTGCGCGCTTGGTAAACCGTATATTTGAACTCAAAATTTGCGGTATGACAACCCAGTGGCTTTTAGAGGAGGTGGCAGTAATTACGGAACGAAATCTGGAATTACTAAAAAAACGATTCGGTGGTTACAGTAGTGAACAATTAAACTGGAAACCAAACGAGGCTACCTGGAGTTGCGCCGAAATATTTGCTCATTTGAATGGGTATGCGACCTATTATCACCATGCTTTCAAACGAAAAATTGAGATTACACGTTTTCGTAAGCCCTCAGTAAATTTTGTGAGCTCACCACTTGGGCGCTCAGCATGGCAAAGCATGAAACTTGGGAAGGAGAAAAACGTTAAACGTAAATTCAATTCTCCGAAGGAATACAATCCGAGCATTCAGAAAAGTTTGCTGACCGGAACAGAACTGAAGGATTTGGTTACTCATCAGAACGAGTTGCTCAATATCCTTGAAAGCTGTGTAGCAGTGAACATTCGAAAAGTAAAGGTCCCAATTTCCATTTCAAAAATTGTTCGCCTGCGACTTGGAGATGCGTTGCTGTTTGTTACGTATCACAATGAACGTCACATGCAACAGGCAATGAACCTGAGCAAACATCCGAAATTCCCTAAAAAATGAGTCAATACGCGTTTTGTTCTGCCAGCATTGCACCACTTCGTTCCGAAGCCAGCGATGCTTCCGAAATGATTTCCCAATTGCTGTTCGGGGAACCGGTTGAAGTTGTGGAAGAAAACAACCAATGGCGTAAAGTCCGTTCACTTCTTGATAATTACGAAGGCTGGACAGATTTCAAATTGTTGGGCGACTTACGTGAAAAAGAATGCAAACGCTGGATGGACGGACTCGGGAGTGAACTTTCTGCAATTCGAACAATTGAAGGACCATTCGGAAAGCAATTCATTTCCTGTGGGGCAAGTATTCCGGATACCGGTGAAGAAGAATTTTCAATTGGAAAACACGAATACCGCTTTTTATCTGAAGAGGAATCGTTACAGGCAGCTGACAGAACAGGACAGATTCTTGAATTGTCTCAACGCTTTCTAAATGCACCTTACTTGTGGGGTGGAAAAAGCATTTTGGGAATTGATTGCTCGGGGTTGATTCAAAACGTGTTCCGTTGCGTTGGAATGAACCTTCCCAGAGACGCTTATGAGCAGGAAGAGCTTGGAATCGAAATTTCATTTGATGAACGCGAACCCGGAGATCTGGTGTATTTCATCAATACCAAAGGAAAAGTTCATCACGTTGGAATTCTGGTCACCGAGAATGAAATCATCCACGCACATGGATTTGTGCGTATCGATGACCTAACTGAAAACGGCATTATTCGCAGGACTGACGGTGTGCTTTCGCATGCGTTTCATTCAATCAAGCGGTTGTTCTAAGCATAGCAACGGCACGGACGCAATATGCCGTGTCCGTTTATTACCTTTTCAGAGCTAAAAACCACTATTTTGAATGCGCTCCTGTTCGCAAAGACACTATATTTGTGCCGAGCCAAATATGCCGCTCACTTTGAACACTTCTATTATTGAAAAACATGAATCGAGATCAACAAATTTTTGATTTGATCGCTGAAGAACGTCAGCGCCAGGAACACGGAATCGAATTGATTGCATCGGAAAACTTCGTTTCGGATGAAGTTATGGAAGCAATGGGTTCCGTATTAACCAACAAATACGCCGAAGGATTGCCTGGTAAGCGTTATTACGGAGGTTGTGAAGTTGTGGATAAAGTTGAGCAATTGGCAATTGACCGCTTGTGTAAATTGTTTGGCGCGACCTGGGCAAACGTTCAACCCCATTCAGGAGCACAGGCAAATGCAGCAGTTTTCTTAGCTTGCCTTCAACCGGGAGACAAAATTCTTGGTTTCGACCTTTCTCACGGTGGACACCTCACGCATGGCTCTTCTGTAAACTTCTCAGGAAGATTGTACCAACCGTTCTTTTACGGTGTAAATAAAGAAACTGGTCGCGTTGACTACGACGTTCTGGAGGAAGTTGCTCGTCGTGAAAAACCAAAAATGATCATTTGTGGAGCGTCAGCTTACTCTCGCGACTGGGATTACGCACGTATCCGCAAAGTTGCAGATGAAATCGGAGCGTTGATTCTTGCGGATATTTCTCACCCTGCAGGATTGATCGCAGCAGGTTTATTGAGTGATCCGCTGGAGCATTGTCACATCGTAACAACAACAACACACAAAACATTGCGTGGACCACGTGGAGGTGTGATCATGATGCGTTACAATTTCGATAACCCATTCGGGTTAAAGTGGAACAACGGAAACCCGAAATCAATGGGGGCATTGCTCGATGCAGCTGTTTTCCCTGGAATTCAGGGTGGACCACTGGAGCATGTAATCGCTGCTAAGGCGGTTGCTTTCGGTGAAGCGTTGACGGACAATTACAAAAACTACATGAAGCAGGTTCAGAAGAATGCTGCAGTGATGGCTGAAGAATTTATCAAGCGTGGTTACACCATTATTTCCGGTGGAACCGAAAACCACAGCATGTTGATTGACCTTCGCTCTAAAGGAGTTACAGGAAAAGATGCAGAGAACACATTGGTTCGCGCAGACATCACGGTAAACAAGAATATGGTTCCTTTTGATACTGAATCTCCGTTCATTACATCCGGAATTCGTGTTGGAACTTCCGCAATTACTACACGCGGAATCAAGGAATCTGAGATCATTGCAATTGTTGACCTGATTGATCGCGTTTTAAGTGATATTACTTCTGAAGATACAATTAACGCAGTTCGCAAAGAAGTGAATGCTTTGATGGCGAATCGACCGTTATTTGTTTTTTAAGATTACGTAAAGGATGATTTAAGTCCCGGCTCTGTACCAATGGAGCCGGGACTTTTCGTTTCTGTTTGTTTTTTTTAAGATACTTTTTTGTCCGAAATCAATTTGCTTTTCCTTAACTTTAGAAGACCGCTATTAAGCCATTGGTGTTACTCAAGATTTGAAATACTAACGAAAATTTCAATCACATGGAAACAACAAGCAAAGATCACTACGAATTTCGGGTTTATCCGAATGATAAATCACCGAAACTATTCAAGTCTCCAATTCTGGAAATCCTTACCAAAACAAAGCTGTGGATCATCGTCAGTTTGTATTCAATTGTTTCGGCAATTTGGATTGGTTTCTACCTCATCAAGCACAGTGGATTTGTCCTTACAACCTTAGGATTCTTCTTTGTAGGATTCTTCGCATGGACATTTGGTGAATATGCACTGCACCGATGGGTGTATCACAAAATCAAAGACTCATCTTACGACAGCGGAATGCAATACCTATTCCACGGTATTCACCACGAATATCCGAGCGACGAAGATCGAATGATCCTTCCGCCGGTTCCGGGGCTGGTTCTCGCGCATTTGTTCCTGTTGGTATTCTACCTGTTAATGGGAGACATTGCCCTCGTCTTTACTTCCGGATTCATGATGGGATATCTCGCATATATTTCCATTCACTGGATGGTTCACAGCAAACCCGCTCCCGCGAAATACAACTTCTGGTGGCGCCACCATAACGTGCATCATTACCAGCAACACGACCGTGCCTTTGGGGTTTCTTCTCCAATTTGGGACTATGTATTTCATACCATGCCGGAAAAAGGACGAAAAACAATCACCATACTGCGTAAGTAGTCAAGGGTTTGTATTATTTTGCAGCGACTTATATTACCTATGGTAAAAGCCGCTGCTTTGTTGTTTTTTGTACTTCTCCTTCCGATCAGTTTACTGGTTGCAGTCGGATTATTCATTTCGTCTCCGGGAACAATCGTCTTTCGGCAGGAACGAATTGGTTTACACAAAAAGCCATTTATCGTTTTTAAGTTTCGGACGATGAAAAACGGAAAGGTAACGTTTGCCGGAAGAGTAATCCGAAAGATTGGTCTGGATGAAATTCCGCAACTCATGAATATTGTGAAGGGGGAGATGTCCTTTGTCGGGCCAAGGCCACTCACGCAATTTGACATTGATCGTTTAGGCTGGAACTCGGAATCGTGCGCAGCACGCTGGAATGTTCTTCCGGGAATTACAGGTCCGGCTCAGCTAACAAACATTTGCAATGCTTCGTTATCGCTTTCAAAGGATTTAGAATACGTAGCGCAGAAGTCGCGGAAATACGACATTAAAATTCTCTTGAGATCAGCAATGGTCCCACTAATTGGCAAACACACCTCCTGAATATGAATGTACTGGTAAACGGAATCGGAAACATCGGAACCACCTTATTGAACCTCTTAATTGATTATCGAAAAGAACTTGGAATTGAGACCATTTACGGATTGAAAAAAGGGATAGTTGCCGCGTGGAATGAAGCAGAAATAAAAGTACTCCAGGAACGCGGGGTGATCTTTTGTTCAGAAGCCAACCCTGATTTCGTTTCATTAAAAGAAATCATAGATTCGGTTTCCTATGTTTTCGATTGCAATGCAAACGGAATGGGAATGAGGAATAAGGCCTGGTACGATTCTATGTCGCACCTGATCGGGTGTTCGGCTCAGGGAAGCGAAAAAGGATTTGGAATACCGTTTATGTCCGGAATCAACAACAAGCAGATCAAGGGCAAGCGCTACGCACATATTGTTTCCTGCAACACCCATTCGTTATCGGCAATTACTTCCACATTGACAAATGGAACCGAGCAACTGGCTTCGGGCGATTTTGTGGTTGTTCGTCGTTCAGAAGACATCGGAAATCATCAACGACTGGTTAGCGCGAACGTTGTTTCCCGCCACATGAAAGACGATATTGGAACACACCATGCCATTGACGTCAGGGATTTATTTGAGACACTTGGAAAGGAACTGCCTATTCAGTCTTCTGACATTACAACACCTAGTCAATTGATGCATACCGTCCGTTTCAGTTTGACCTTGAATTCAGCAATTGATCATGAAAAAATGAACCAGAGCATTGCCGGGAATCCATTTATTGCGACAACTTCGAAGTTCGATTCTAATGTCGTTTTTGAGTTGGGTCGACGCTACAGTCGCTATGGAAGATTGTTTTCGCATGCCATCGTAAACTGGAACAATTTACTGGTTGATGAAACAACGAATACCATTAAAGGTTGGGCGTTTATTCCGCAGGAAGGAAATACATTGATTTCGACGATCCACGCTTTCGTCTTGCAAACGGAATTGAAAGATGGAGAGGGTGTGATCGAGAAGATGAAAGTGGAGTTGTTGCGGAAGGAGTGGTGATTTTATCGGGATTCGGAAATTCCTGTATTCGGCAAATACCGAACGACTCCAGGAAACACTGGCTTTCCTAAAATCCATTTCCTCCTCCCCACTCGTATATCCATCATGAATAAACTTCCGAACATGATTCTATTCGCATTTCTTTCACTGTTATTCTCCTGCAATTCGTCCAATACACAAGAAACCAAACTGCATTACCTCGCTCTTGGTGATTCATATACTATCGGTGAAAGCGTTCCATCTAAAAATAACTTTCCACACCAATTGGTTCAACAGGCCAACGCTACAAGCTCTAACTACGATGATCCGGAAATCATAGCCACAACAGGATGGCGAACCGATCAACTCATCAGTAACCTGAGTTCCGCTAAACTCCGACACGAAAAGTATGATCTCATAACTTTGCTCATCGGGGTGAACGACGAATTCCAGGGAAGATCACTGGAGCAATACGAACCACAATTCCGGTCAATTCTAAACAAAGCAATTGCACTCACCGGAGATAGTTCGAAAGTCTGGGTTTTCTCCATTCCGGATTACGGTTACACACCTTACGGGCAATCCGCGCAACCTTCCATTTCCAAACGAATCGATGCTTTTAATGCTCTTAACGAAAAAATAGCATTAGAAAATGGCGTCCATTACCTCAACATTACAGCGATTTCAAGAGAAGGACTGTCCAGGCCAGAGTTGGTCGCGGGTGACGGATTACACCCAAGCGGTAAAATGTACACCCGTTGGGTTGAGGCATTTTTCACCGAATTCAAAAAGTAATCCATCGAACCGCATCGCTCTGGTCGACACACGTTAGTTTTCCTATCTTTGCAGGATAAAAGCTAACACAATGTCAACAATCGCAGCGAACAATCCCGCACTAACTTCATGGGTATCAGTCCCTGACAATTCAGATTTCCCTATTCAGAATTTACCTTTCGGTATTGTTTCCGGCGATGAACTGACGCCACGTGTAGCTTCCAGAATAGGCGATTTTGTAATCGATCTGAAGACCTTGTACGTTTTGGGATACATGGAAAATCTTCCATTCGAGTTATGCGATTTCGACACGACGAGTCTGAACAGAGTCATGAAGCACGGAAAAAAGGCCGTTCGCGATTTGAGAAACCGTATTTCCAAATTGATGGACAGTACACATCAGGATCTTCAGAAAAATACTCATCATGCGGATCAGGTATTGATTCCAGTAAATGAAGTCCGCATGCATCTTCCTGTTGAAATCGGTGATTACACGGATTTCTACTCGAGCCGTGAACACGCAACAAATGTCGGTATGATGTTCCGTGATCCGGCAAATGCATTGCTTCCAAACTGGTTGTGGATTCCAGTTGGATACCACGGCCGTGCAAGCTCGGTGATTGTTTCAGGTGAGCCAATTCACCGTCCAAAAGGGCAAATCAAACCGAATCCGGAAGAACCGCCAATTTATGCTCCATGCCGTAACCTCGACTTCGAGTTGGAAATGGCATTTATCACTTTCGACGGAAAACCGCTTGGAGATTCGATTTCAACTACTGAAGCAGAAGATTATATTTTCGGACTGTGTCTGTTCAACGACTGGTCAGCACGCGATATTCAAACATGGGAATACGTTCCACTCGGGCCATTCCTTGCGAAGAACTTTGCTTCTTCCGTTTCACCATGGATTGTAACCCTGGATGCACTTCAACCCTACAAAGTAGATGGGCCAAAGCAAGACCCTGAAGTATTGTCTTACTTGAAATACGACGGAGCATTGAGCTACGATGTTCAATTGGAAGTTTACCTTCAGCCGGAAAACAGTTCAGAGACAAAAATCTGTACCTCAAACTTCAAGTACATGTACTGGAACATGGCGCAACAACTGGCTCACCATACGGTAAACGGTTGTAATGTTCGTTGTGGAGATTTGATGGGTTCAGGAACCATTTCAGGACCAACTCCGGATTCTTACGGTTCAATGCTAGAATTGGCGTGGAAAGGAACGAAACCATTGAAAATGAACGACGGAACGGAACGCAAATTCATTCAGGATGGAGACACGGTAATTATGCGCGGGTTCTCTGAAAAAGACGGTGTTCGCATCGGTTTCGGAGAAGTAAGCGGAAAGATTTTGCCGGCGAAGTAATCAAATTCCTACAGATATTCTAAATCCTGATTGACCACAGTCAGGATTTTTTGTTTCCCCACAAAGACACTTTTTTATGAAGTCTCCTACGGACGACTTTTAAGCAAACGCAGTCACAAGTAGTATTTGCGACTTCGGGTTAAATTCGTTTATTTCAATCAAAATTTGAAGGATATGCCGCACATCCACTACCAATTTCCGATCAATGCTCCGATTGAAAAAGTCTTTGAGGCCATTTCTATTCCAGAAGGTCTGGACAGTTGGTGGTGCCTGACCACTTCCGGAACGAGAAAGCAAGGCGAAACATACAATCTGTTCTTCGGTGAACCGTATCGCTGGAAAGCGTTAGTCAGTAAATGCGAGACAAACAAAGCATTTGAATTCACCATGACTGAATCAGACAAAGACTGGGACGGATCAAAAGTCGGTTTTGAGTTATCGAGCGATGGGAATTCAACTACAGTGCTATTCTACCACGAAGGCTGGCCGGAAACGAATGAACACTTCCGTATCTCCAGTTTCTGCTGGGCGATGTACTTGCGCTTACTCAAACGTTACGTAGAATTTGGTGAGGTTACGGAGTACGAAAAACGTTTAGACGTATAAAGCATGAAAAACAAACTCACTGTTCATCAAAAAATTGGTCGGATCTTGCTCTTTTCAGGTGTTTTATTGATTCTCTATATCATCTATTATTTCTGCTTTGAGTTTCATTTTCCGATGTGTTGAGAATAATGAGTACTTTTATTCCCATCAAAACGCAATGAAGCAACAGAACAACATCTTCGCAACTAATAATTTGAACAATAATAACGGTTCAAATCGCGGAGGTAATTGTCTGAATTAATCATATTCCATACAATCATTTTGAGAGCCTCCCGGAAACGAGAGGCTTTTTTGTTTTTCATTGCTCAATGTACCAACAACAACACTTCAATAACAATCGCAATAATAAATCTCCACCCGTGGCGAACAAACCTTCTATTGCATGAAAGTCCGCCATACCAGCGGACTTTTTGTTTTCCAATCAGATATTATTCAATAACAACATGAGACACGATAAATTAAAAACAGAACAAGCCATTGAATTGGCAAAAGACGTCTTCGCGACACAATTAAAAAAACAGCTGAAACTCACAAAAGTATCCGCACCGATTGCTGTACTTGATGGAACAGGAATCAACGACGACCTGAACGGAACGGAACGCCCGGTTCGATTTCCGATCAAGGCACTTGAAGAGCAATCCGCAGTTGTTGTTCACTCACTTGCAAAATGGAAACGTCTTCGCTTAAAACAGCTCGGCATTCCGGAAGGTTTCGGGTTACTCACGGATATGCGGGCCCTTCGTCCGGATGAGGACTACTCTCCCATTCATTCCGTTTACGTTGACCAATGGGATTGGGAAGCACATATTTCTCCAAAAGAACGAACACTGGGCAAACTCAAATCGACAGTCCATTCCATTTACGAAGCATTGAAGGAAGCCGAGAAACAAGTAGCATCAACATACGGAATTGCCGCTGTACTTCCAGAAGAAATGTACTTCATTCACGCCGAAGAACTACTTCAACAATTCCCGGAAATGACTTCAAAAGAGCGGGAAAACGCAATTACTCAAGAGTACAAAGCTGTGTTCATCATCGGAATCGGCGCTGAACTTTCTGACGGACAAAAACACGATGGTCGGGCACCGGATTACGACGATTGGAGCTCTATTAACGAGGCAGGATACAAAGGCCTGAACGGTGATTTACTCGTTTGGCATCCGGAGCTAAAACAAGCCTTCGAATTGTCTTCCATGGGAATTCGGGTAAACGAAGCAGCCCTTCGTCATCAATTGCAGGAGGCGAAACAAATTGAACGCGAACAACTGTACTTTCACCGCTTATTATTGAACGGAGAATTGCCTCAAAGCATCGGCGGCGGAATCGGCCAATCACGTGTTTGCATGTTCCTGCTGAAAAAGCGCCACATTGGTGAAGTACAAGTCGGAATTTGGGACGAAAACCTGATTCCCGAACTGGAAACACAGCAAATTCAATTGTTATAATCGGTCAAGGATTCCCGACTTGTTACCAGGTCGGGAATCAAACCGTTGCTCATTGTCAACCAACCAACAACCCAGTGTTGACACTTACTCAACATCACGTACAAACAGCCTGATTTCAGTTTATCTTTGTAGTTGTAAAAGAGCTGTTATATCCCCATGCAAGAAGTGCAAATAGATTTAGAAAAGGAACGCCAGGAAATACTGAACGCATTCAGAGGTTTGTTGCGTGCGACGAAGAATCGTACGCGTCAGGACACACACCTCATTCGCAAAGCGTTCGACGTCTCGGTTGAAGCGCATAAAGAAATGCGTAGAAAATCCGGCGAACCATACATCTATCACCCTATTGCAGTGGCACGTATTTGTGCGGAAGAAATGGGACTCGGGGCAACAGCAATTGCCTGTGCCTTGCTTCACGATACGGTTGAAGATACGCACATCACACTTCAGGATGTCGAAGATCTATTCGGTGAAAAAGCCAGAAGAATTATCGACGGCCTGACAAAAATCCCTGAAGTATTCGACCAGAATGCAAGTATTCAGGCGGAGAATTTCCGTAAGATGATTCTTACGATCTCCGATGACTTACGTGTGGTGTTGATCAAGTTAGCCGATCGTCTGCACAACATGCGTACACTCGGAAGCATGCGTCCTGATCAACAATTGAAGATCGCTTCGGAAACGAAGTTTCTATATGCTCCGCTTGCTCACCGTTTGGGATTGTATTCCATCAAAACCGAACTGGAAGATTTGGCAATGATGTATACAGAGCCGGATGTTTACAAAGACATTCAGGCCAAATTAAAGTCTACGAAAGACGTTCGAAACCGCTTTATCCGTCGATTCGTTCACCCGATTCGCGAAACGCTTGCGAAAGAAGGTTATAGTTTTGAAATCAAGGCACGCACGAAATCCATTTCATCGATCTGGAGAAAAATGCAGAGCAAGGATCTTCCGTTTGAAGAAGTCTTCGATTTGTTCGCTATCCGGATCATTTTGAATTCTTCCGATGAGATGGAGAAAGCCGACTGCTGGCGCGTGTATTCCATTGTTACCGATTTCTATCAGCCGAGTCCGGATCGTCTGCGTGACTGGATTTCCACACCACGCGCAAACGGTTACGAATCCCTGCATACGACCGTAATGTCCCCTCAAGGGAAATGGGTAGAGGTGCAAATTCGTACGAAACGAATGGACGAAATTGCCGAAAAAGGATTCGCGGCACATTACCGCTACAAGGAAAACAATAAAGAGGATTCGAAATTCGACCGCTGGATTTCAGAGATTCGTGAACTATTGGAAAATCCGGATGCAAACGCCATGGACTTCCTGGACGAGTTCAAAATGAACCTGTTCCACGAAGAAATCTACGTCTTTACTCCGAAAGGAGATTTGCGGGTATTGCCGGTAAATTCGACGATTCTCGACTTCGCGTACGACATCCACTCCGACATAGGAAACAAGTGTATCGGGGCTAAAGTGAACAATCGCCTGGTTCCGTTGAGCTATCAGTTGCAGAATGGAGATCAGCTGGAAATCATCACTTCACCGAAACAAAAACCACACGATGAGTGGTTACGCATTGTCGGAACGGCTCGTGCACGCCAGAAAATCAAATCTGCACTGAACGAACAGCGCAAGCAAATTGCTCAGGACGGAAAAGAAATTCTGGAACGCAAATTCAAACAACACAACATCCGAATGGTTTCTGAGAACATTACCATTCTGGAACGTTTCTTCGGAATTCCTTCGGCAACAGACCTGTACATTCGCGTTGCGAAAAGCAAACTGGATCTGACTCGTCTTCGCGAGCTGGAAAACGTGAACGGAATGCTACAATTGGAAAAGAAAACCAATCAGCAGGCAAAAGACCGTCACGAATTAGATGTCTATCCGAAAATCAACAAGAAAGACGACATCATTATCATCGGTGAAGATTTCAAAAACATCCAATACCAAATGGCGCGTTGTTGCAACCCGATCCCCGGTGATCAGGTATTCGGATTCATTACCATTTCAGAAGGTATCAAAATTCACCGTAATAACTGTCCGAATGCGGAACACCTGCAATCCAAAATGGCATACCGCTGCGTAAAAGCGCGCTGGCAGAGTCAGGATTTGGTAGAACGTATCGCCGCAATTCGATTGGTCGGTATCGATGATGTTGGTATCGTAAATAAGATTACAGAGGTTATTTCCAACGAATTGAACGTAAACATGAAGAGCATTTCTTTCGAAGCCCATGACGGTTTGTTCGAAGGAAAAATCCGCGTATTGGTTTACGATACAGAGCATTTGGATACATTAATGCGAAAATTCGAATTGGTAGAGGGTGTGAAACGCGTAGAGCGCTGGGATTCTGTGGAAGAATGATTTAATTGAAAATTCTAAAATTGAGAATTGAAAAGATTGAATCATTCAATTAACAGGAAAAGTTCTTTTCAATTTTTCCATTCTCCATTTTCAATTCAACATATGTTCATAAATCGTTTCAGTTAAGGCAACTATTCGATTAAATATGACTAATTTTACACCTTTAATAGCGCAGGCATGCAGCAAGAAGAATTGCAGCTAACGGTAAAGAACATATTTTCAGCATATCTGGAGCAGAACGGGCACAGAAAGACTCCTGAACGATTCGCCATACTCGCTGAAATCTATGACTATCAAGGCCATTTTGATATCGAGTCGCTCTACATCAAAATGAAGAATCAAAACTACCGTGTAAGCCGTGCTACCTTGTACAACACCATTGAATTGTTATTGGCATGCAACCTGGTTAGAAAACACCAGTTCGGTAAAAACCTTGCGCAGTTTGAGAAATCTCACGGTTCCAAGCAACACGATCACGTGGTGTTAACGGATACAGGTGAAGTGATTGAATTCTGCGATCCACGTATTCAAAACATCAAGGCAACCATAGAAGAAGTGTTCGGAGTAAAAATCCAACACCATTCCTTGTATTTCTACGCCGTAAAAGACTCAGAAAAGCAATAATGAGCTTATCGTTCAACATAACAACCGAAGGAAACTGCGGAATACTTGCTCTTTCAGGTAGAATGATCGGTAGCGACGCCACTGCGGAAGCAATGGAAAGCGTTGAAACATTATTGAACGGAGGATCTGTTACACACATCATCTGCGATTGTTCCGGTCTTGAATACTGCAACTCTACAGGACTCAACTTCTTCGTACGACTACTTACACTATCCCGCAAGAAAGGCGGAGATTGCGGATTGACACAACTTCAACCAACGGTTCAAAAGCTGTTCAATCTGTCCAAATTAAACGAAATTTTTACCAGCTTCGATTCTGTAGATTCGGCAAAATCAAGCTATAACACAACAGTATGAAAGTAGATGTACTTTTAGGATTACAATGGGGAGACGAAGGAAAAGGAAAGATTGTAGACGTCCTTACTCCCACTTACGACATCATTGCACGTTTTCAGGGTGGACCAAATGCAGGTCACACGCTTGAATTTGAAGGAATCAAACACGTGTTGCACACCATTCCTTCCGGGATTTTCCACGGAAACGTGATTAACCTCATCGGAAACGGTGTTGTGATTGACCCTGTTGTATTTCAAAAAGAATTGGAGAAATTGGCTCCGTTCAACATCGATATCAAAAAACGATTGGTGCTTTCCAAAAAAGCACACCTTATTTTGCCAACTCACCGTTTGCTTGACGCTGCGTCAGAAACAGCAAAAGGAAAGAACAAAATTGGTTCCACGTTGAAAGGAATCGGTCCTACTTACATGGACAAAACAGGTCGTAACGGACTTCGTGTAGGAGATATCTTCTCTCCAAAATTCATGGAGAAATACCACGCATTGGTAGAAAAACATGAGAACCTATTGAAGCATTACGAAGGATTCGAATATAACCTGGCTGAACTGGAAGGTCCATGGATGGAAGGAATTGAAGTATTGAGAAGCCTTACAGCAGTTGATTCTGAACATTACCTGAACGACGCAATGAAAGCCGGAAAGAAAATTTTGGCAGAAGGTGCGCAGGGAACTATGTTGGATATCGATTTCGGAACGTATCCGTTCGTTACTTCATCAAATACAGTAACTGCCGGAACATGTACAGGTTTGGGTGTTGCTCCATCTAAGATCGGACGTGTAATTGGAATTTTCAAAGCGTATTGTACACGTGTTGGTTCCGGACCATTCCCAACAGAACTGGAAGACGAAACAGGAGAAAAAATCCGTCAGGAAGGACGCGAATTCGGTTCTACAACCGGTCGTCCGCGTCGTTGTGGATGGATCGATATTCCTGCAATGAAATACGCAATCATGATCAACGGTGTTACCGAATTGTCGATGATGAAAGCTGACGTTCTGGATAAATTCGATACAATCCGTGCATGTGTGAAATACCGCATCAACGGTGAGGAAATGGATTACCTTCCATACGATATCGACGGTTTGGAAATTGAACCGGTTTACGAAGACATGAAAGGATGGAACAAAGACCTTACCGGTGTGAGTTCTTACAGCGATACTCCGGAAGAATTGAAAGCATACATCAAGTATTTGGAACAACATTTGGAGGTGCCAATTACAACCGTTTCAGTTGGACCGGATCGTAAACAAACACTGGCAACAAAATAAATGACTCGTTCAAACACATATTTTCTGAAAATTGCGCTGCTTGTTAGCGCAATTTTTGTGTTTGAGCATTCCTCCTTTGCGCAAGGCGACTGGTTGCAATTACTCCCGGGTTCCAAGCGTCTATCATATGACAACAAAACCGATCTGGAACGTCTTACGGGATCGTTGAATTTTGTTTACCAGGGAAATACTATGTACTGCGATTCCGCTCACCTACGCAGAAAAACAAAAGAACTTTGGGTGTATGGAAAAGTACACCTGAATAAAGCCGACTCCCTGAATTTATTCTGTGATTCTCTGTATTACAATGGCAACACGCGTATGGCTAAATTGTGGGGACACGTTCGTGTTCGCGACCGTGAATACAAACTAACCACGGACACATTGGAATACGATGCCCGCAGAGCAAAAGCGATTTATCGTAACGGCGGGAAAATTGAAAACATTACCACAACGGAAGTACTGACAAGCAAGGTCGGCTACTTTTATCCAAATACCGAGGAAAGTTTCTTCAGCGGTAAAGTCGTGTACAAAAGTCCGGATCTGAAAATGACCACGGACACGCTTCAATACAACTACCTGAAACACCGTGTTTTCTTTGCCGGAAAAACAGACATCCTCCATAAGGAAACGAAGATGCAATGTTCATCCGGTTGGTACGATGTTGTTACCGAAGAAGGTGTCTTGCAGAAAAATGCCCGCATTGATCAGGCACCGCGAACCATTGAAGGCGACAGTCTGTATTACGCTCCAAAACAGAAATTGGCTATTGGGAAAGGAAACGTGATTATCACGGATACTGTTCAGAAGATGTCGTTACGGGGCGGTTATGTGAAAAGTGATGAACTCAAACGCATTGATATCGTAACAGACTTCCCGCTGGCTTGCTTAATGAAAGGAAAAGACACGTTATACATGCGTGCCGATACACTGTTTCATTACCGTGATACACTTTTGAAAACAGAGCGCGTTATCGGATCAGATGATGTAAGACTCTTCAACACACAAGTTCAGGGAAAAGCCGATAGTCTTGTGTTCAGTAAAAAAGATCAAACGTTGACACTCTATGGAACGCCATATTTCTGGAGTAAGAATTCCGAATTGCATGGCGACACATTGACCGTGTACATGAAAAACGATACGATTATCGACAAAGTACACATGCGCTACAATGCCTTTGCAACCAATCTTGTTGATTCCGCCGGACTCTACAACCAACTTTCAGGAAAAGAAGTCTGGGCGTATTTCAAACGTGAGCCGGGTAAAGAACACGAATTGGTTAAAGCAGAAGTAATCGGTAACGCCTCTACAATTTACTTCCCGGAAGAAGAAAAGAAAACAGACACCGCAATTACAGTGATTCGAAAAGGAATGAACAATCTTGTTGCCGGAAGATTTGTCGCTTACCTCGATAGCGGCGAAGTCAAGAGCATCACCTTTATCAGTCAGCCGGATGGAATCTTCTACCCTATGAACGATGTCCGTGACGACATGAAATACCTCAAAGGATTTTCGTGGAATCCTGCATTGCGCCCGAAAAGCTGGCAGGAATTGCTGACGAAACCAAGGCAATGATGAAGACTGAAGGTTGAATTCATCAATCATCCTTCATCAATCAAAATACGACACATGCCGTATTGTGCCCCCAAGGCATGAATGACACCTTTGCTAAAAAAACAAAGGATCATGAAAACTGGAATCATAGCGCTGGGATTATTGCTTGGGACAAGTGCTGTTGCGCAAGACATTCAATACAAGATTACGAAAGACAATCCCGCAGACGTGAACAACTTTTACGTCAACCTCGACCTTCTGCAAACTGAACTTCCGTTAAACAACATCGCCGGAATGTCGTTCGCAATCGGAGTAAGTCCATATGCTTGCTATAACAATAAATTCGGAGCAGAAGCTACCTTCCGAAGAGGCTGGCTCAACCTGACCGGTCCCGCACGCGTCAACTTTGAAATGGGAGGCTTCCTGAACCTGACACAGAGAACCATCACTCGCGATCAGCGTGTTATTCTTAGTCAAAAGGAATGGACAAGTGGCGACACCAAATACACCGAAACAAAATACATTCGGGTACCAGCTCAAAACATGCGATCCATGGGAGTACGCGGTGGATTTCTGACTAACAAGGAAACCTTTGCACCCGAAGATGACCCGGTTCTTACGGACAGTTATCTCTACAAATGGACTGGGATTTACGCCGGGATTCAATTGACTTCTCAAATGAACCTTCAGATGAACACCGATTTATTTGGAGAGGCCGGAGCTGGATTTATTCGTCGATACTACGCAGACGTTACAATCCATCCTATGGCTTCACTGCACGAATTGGAAAATGATACAAAAGTTACTACTTCCATTGGCAGAATCGGATTCCGTTGCGGTCTGATTGCGATGCCCGCTGAACGCCGAAAAATTCAGGCACCGATTTACATCAAAACAGAATTGGGTGTACGTCCGCTGGATGGCCCGTTCATGAATCTTTCTTTCGGAGTAAATATCAAACGCAAGATCAACAAGTTAGGAGTACAGGAAGTAGCACGTGAAACCGAATAATTATGAAAACAACACTTTCGATTATCGCGCTGTTGCCATTTGCTTCGATGGCGCAACTGGAAAACATTGGCACATTAGCCAACAGCAATTACAGTGAAATCTCACCATACGTAACTCCTGACGGCAGCAAGCTGTTCTTCATTCGGGAGAACCATCCGCAAAACACACAATTCGGAGAAACTCAGGATATCTGGTGGTGTTCTCTGAACAACGATGTTGTTACAAGCGAGGCCAAACACCTCGGATTTCCCTTCAACACCTTGCTCAAAAACGATTTGGCGTATCAATCTCCGGACGGGCAAACGCGCGTCATCAAAGGAGTAGTCGACAAATTCGGGAAGTTCAAAAAATCGGGATATTCGATTTCAAGGCTTACGGAAAAAGGTTGGTCGGATCTTTCAGAACTCAATATCAAAGGATACGACAACATGGTCAAAGGCAAATTCGTCGACATGTGTATGGCTCCCGGAGGAAACGTAATGATTATGTCGTTTTCCGAGGTAAAAAACAGTCCAAATTCCGAATTGTACATGTCGCGATTCATTAGCGGGAACGACTGGACAAAACCGGAAAAACTGAACATTACCGTTCCGGGAGATTTCGGATCGTTTGTAGCCGCAGATGGCTCCACACTTTATTTTTCCGGTGAGCGGGAAGGAGGTTTTGGTAGTGCAGACATTTACGTTGCGCACAGAACAGACGATACCTGGTTGAACTGGTCAACACCCGAAAATCTGGGGAGTGAAGTCAATTCCGCTTCGTGGGATGCGTATTTCATTGTTTCACCAACCGGAAAAAACGCTTTCATGATCAGTTCACGTGACGGTTCATCCGACATCTATCGATTCCCATTGGAAAAAGTGAAAGAAGAAGCGAAACCAAATCCTGTAATCATTGTTGAAGGAACTGTAAAAAATGCCGAAACCGGTGCTCCATTAGCTGCAAGTCTCGAATACGTAAACCTTGATCTGAATTCTGTTCAGGGAATCGGCCGATCCAATGTTTCGGACGGTTCTTATAAAGTCGTTTTGCCATACGGAACCCATTTTTCTGTCAGTGCATTCCTGACGGGATTCTATGCCGAAGCACTTGATATGGACCTGGAAGATGTAGGAGAGTTTGCAACAGTTAAAAAAGACATTTTGTTACGCCCGATTAAGGTTGAAAGTGTGATCCGACTGAACAACGTTTTCTTCGAAACCGGAAAATGGGAACTACTTCCCGCTTCGCAAACGGAACTCGACGCACTTGCGACCATTTTAACCCAAAACCCAACGATGAAAATCGAGATTCGCGGACACACAGACAATGTCGGTAGCGACGATTCCAACAATGTGCTTTCCGAGAATCGCGCAAAAGCTGTCGTAGATTTCCTTACAACAAAAGGAATCCCTGCGGAACGTTTGAGTTCCAAGGGGTACGGAGAAAGTATACCAGTGACCAGCAATGAAACCGCCGAAGGAAGACAATTCAACCGACGCGTAGAATTCATTATCCTGGCGCTGTAACAATTTCTCCAATGTGTAGCGATAAAGCCTTCCGCCGCGGCGGAGGGCTTTTTTGTTTCACACAGAAAGATATATTACATAAAAGCACATTGTTTCAGTATATTAATAAAATCCAAACTTCCGTGCCCTTCTGTGCTCGTCGACCAATCAATCAATCAATCGATCAATCGATGCTTCTGCGCTTTCTGAACAGCTTCCAGTTTCGAATGAACCTGAAGTTTGATGTAAATGTTCTCAATGTGTTTGCGAACGGTGGAAGGTGAAATGAACAGGTTTTCAGCGATTTGCTTGTAGCCGAATCCTTTGCTCAGGTGAGTCAGAACATCAAGCTCGCGATCGGACAAAACGAATTCTTCGTCCGCTGAATTCTGCTCAAGATCCGTCATTGGATTTCGTAACAATTTCAAAGCTTTTAATGCTACTCCTGCTGACATTGATGCTCCCCCGGCCATCAAGTCTTTAATACTATTCAGGAGAACCTCCGGCGATTCGTCTTTCAGCAAATAACCATTCGCACCAGCTTGAATTGCTCTGAAAATGTGATCGTCATCGTCCAGAACCGTCAACATCATCACTTTATACTGCGGATATCTCTGATTAATGATACGGGTAGCCTCAATACCATCCATTTCCGGCATCTGAATGTCCATCAGAATGACATCAACGTGCTTATCCTTTTCAAGTCCTTCAAGCATCAATTTGCCGTTCGGCGCGTGAAACTTAAACGTTAATTCATTGGAAAACAACGCAATTTTGTCCTGAATACTTTTGGCCAGGAACGGATTATCTTCAGCTAGTGCAATACGAATCATAGTCTTCTTTGTCAATCAACTACAAAAATGGTTCAATCATTAAGGTTTATCAATACGACAAATGCCTTAATGTACAGGAAATACGAGTTCCTTTCCCCGGTTCAGAATGAATCTCAAATCCAGCATCAATCTGTTTACAGCGGTGCTCCATGTTTCTGATTCCGTTACCCGAAACTCCGTTATTCCATTCGAATCCTTTTCCGTTATCCTGGAACTCAATAACGATTCCATTTTCGGATTCCCGGACCCCAATCTCAAATGCAGTTGCCTCTGCATACTTCAGGGCATTTTGAATCGCCTCCTGAGCAATTCTGTAGAGATTCAGCATTTCCAAAGCTTTTAACTCAGGATCAAAACGAAGCGTATTATGAATGCTCAGTGTAAGCGGAACATGCAGACGTAAATCTTCCATTTTTTGGAGCAACAATTCCATTGAGCCATCTTCGGTATTCATTGCCCAAACCGTACTCCGAAGGTCTTTCATCGTATTTCTTCCGAAATCTGACAAACTTTGAACAGCTTCGGTCAGCTCCCCTTCTTGTGAGGTTCGGTAAGCCAGATTATCCATAGAACTAATCATGTACGTAATCTGCGAACCAATGTTATCGTGAAGCTCACGCGAAATTTCCAGTTTCTGTTCGTTCAGTTGGCGTTCACGCAGCTGTTTCTCTTCTTTACGTGTGAGTTCGAGCTCCGCTTTTGCCTGAATACGTTTTCTTCTGAAGTAAAGTACAACTACGAACACTAAGAGTCCTAATCCAACTGAAACAGCAATCCACAAAAGTTTTTCGAGGTTTCCTTCTGCGATTTTCACTTTCTGCTCAGCCAGATCACGTTCCTTTTTCTCCACTTCATATTTCGTAAACATTTCGGCTAATGCCTCACTTCCTCCGTGAAGCAAAACGCTGTCCTTGTACTGACTTTCCAACTGAAAATAATCTGCGGCTTTCTTATAATTGTGGCGCTCTTTTTCAACCTCTCCCAGCGTGCGATAGGTACTTGATATTTTTTCATAGGATCTGTTCTGCAATGCAAGTTCCAGACTGATTCCGAGATAAACCGAAGCGCTATCGTAGTTCTTCAACGTTTTGTAAACGCTACCAATGTTTCCGGCAACGGCCCCCATTCCAACGTCGGATTTGATTTGTTTGTAAATGGAAAACGCCTTTTTGTAATGCTTCAAACTCAATGCAAAATTCTCACTATCCTCTTCCGTTCCTCCCAATCCGTGATAGACCATAGACAGCAATTCCAGATCGCCCGTTTTTTCAATCAGCTCCTTTGCTTCCATGTAACATTCTCTTGACTTCTGAAAATTCTTCAGTTTCCGGTAGCACGATCCCATATTTCCCAGACTCACGATAATTGCTCCGGTATCCTTTCGTCGTCGGGCGATAACCTGAACGTCTTTCTGCATTTGAAGCGCTTCCTCAATAAAACCAGTACTTTCCAGCACATTTGCACTGTTTTGATACACTGCCATTAAGTTCACTTCATCATTCGTGAGTTTCGCGAGTTTAATGATCGTGTTGTATGAAGCCTGGGCATCGTTGTATCTACCAAGTTCAAAATAAGCATTGCCCAATTTGGATTGTGAAGAAATGATACCGGCTGTATCTTTCAGCTGCATGCGAATCTCAAGAGCTTTATTATTGAGCCATACTACTTTTTCAAAATTCCCTGTGGTTAGATAGGGCATTGAATAATCGTTGTAAGTATTTGCCAGCATTCGCTGATCATCGATTTGCTTTGCCAGTTTCAGCGATTGCTCTCCAAACTTGATCGCTTTTTGCGGATTCGACTGGAAATAGTAAAAGGTAAGATCATTCAGTAACTGTACTTTTTCTTTTCCTTTTTTAGACGGAATCAATCGTTCAAGCGAGTCCAATTGTTCCTGGGTTTGTGCCAGCGAACAATTCAGAACAAACAGAAAACCGAATACTAATGCGTTTCTCACAGAGACCATTTAAAGTAGCATTTATTAAGGTCCACTAAAATAATAAAATGTTGGAGGAGCCAGTTCTCTTGTAGGTTTCATTCTGCCCGAAGGCTGTTACATTATTTCAGTTGCTTCAGCCAAACACTTGCCTTTCTTTTAAATTGAGCAGCAACCCCTTGCGCGGTTATCCTCTGTTAATTAGTTGTGAAGTTTCATTTTTATAGCTGTTTGGCACGTTTTTCGTTTTCCATTTGGTAACATACTAAACCAATTGTCATGAAAACACTTTACACCTTTTTAGTCCTCTTCTTTGGATTCAGCGTTTACGCTTCCGCATCGGAGTTCTACCTTAAAGTGAATCGCGCCGGTAACTTTCAGGTAAGCGCCGGAGGACAATTGCAAACGAACTCAACATTGATGTATCGATTCTTTGACCTACCGGCAGGAAATACACAGGTGATTGTAACGGATTTGTCCACCAATTCTATTGTGTTCAATAACTACGTAATGCTGAATACCAATCAACGTTCTGTAGCAGAGTTAGACAATTTCGGAACAATGACTGTTCTTCAGAACATCAACATCAGTGTGAGTAACTGGTACAACACGCAAACTGTAGGAACTGTAGTAAACAATACGGGTGGTGGCAACGTAAATCCAACTACCGGAAGTGGTCATGGTGGAGCCATTTATGATCCGAATGCAAACGCTTCTTTCCAACAGTTCCTAACGTTCCTTGATTCACAATCATTCGATAGCGGAAAACTTGTTGAAGCTAAAAAATACGCAGCAGCAGCAAATCTGAGCGCACAACAAATCAAAGACATCGCCCTGAAATTCACGTTTGACGATAGCCGATTGGATTTTGCAAAATCTGCATACAACCGCTGTTGGGACAAAGCAAACTATTTCCTTCTGAAAAGCACCTTTACTTTCAGTTCAAGTTACGATGAACTTCAGGACTACATCGAAGGACTTTAATTCTACCCAAAACGGAAAAATCTTCCATCCAATACCCTGGACAAAGTAATCTTTGTTCACCAACCAACAAAAGGGATTCGCTACCGCGGGTCCTTTTTGTATTTTTGCAATCTCTTCCATTCGACTAAAAAAGTCTATCCAACGACATACATAGTTTCTCAGAATAAGCTATGACTTATCTCATGTTTCTGATTCGCAAGTCGTTATAATACATAGATGTGAACTTTTTAACGGTTGAATTCAGAATGCTTTCTACGCCATTGAATATTCCTTATCTTTGTTTTCGGGAGTGAAACCCCTTAAACAAATAACCAATTGGCTATGGATAACAAACAGCTTGCTGAATTAGAAGCAGCGTTTCAGGCAAAGATTGATAACGAGATTCGCATTGAGCCGAAAGACTGGATGCCGGATGAATATAGAAAAACGCTGATTCGTCAGATTTCTCAACACGCACACTCGGAAATCGTAGGAATGCTTCCGGAAGGAAACTGGATTACACGTGCTCCGAATTTGCGCAGAAAAGCTGTATTGTTAGCGAAAGTTCAGGACGAGGCCGGACACGGTTTGTACCTGTATAGTGCAATGGAAACACTTGGTGCGGATCGGGAGGAAACGATTGATGACCTGCACTCGGGAAAAGCAAAGTACTCTTCTATTTTCAACTATCCAACGCTTTCATGGGCTGATATGGGCGCAATCGGTTGGTTGGTTGACGGGGCAGCAATTATGAATCAGGTTCCGCTTTGTCGTTGTTCATACGGACCATATGCCCGTGCGATGGTGCGTGTTTGCAAGGAAGAATCGTTCCACCAGCGTCAGGGATTTGAGATCATGACAACGTTAGCTAAAGGAACTCCGGAGCAGAAAGAAATGGCTCAGGATGCTTTGAACCGCTTCTGGTGGCCTGCTTTGATGATGTTTGGTCCGAATGATGCTGAATCCAAGCATACCAAGCAATCCATGGATTGGAAAATCAAACGTCACAGTAATGATGAATTGCGACAGATGTTTGTTGATGTTACCGTTCCTCAGGCGGAATTGATCGGATTAACCATTCCGGATAAAGACCTGAAGTTTAACGAAGAAACAGGTCATTACGAATTCGGAGAAATCAATTGGGATGAATTCTGGAACGTAGTGAAAGGAAATGGGCCTTGTAATGAGGAACGCGTTGCGGCTAGAAGAAACGCCAAAGAAAATGGAATGTGGGTTCGCGAAGCTGCGATGGCTCACGCCGAAAAAGTTAAAAACAGAGCTTCTAAAAAAGCATCATAAGAGAACAATTATGTCAACAGCAGAATGGCCATTGTGGGAAGTATTTATCCGCAGTAAGCAAGGACTAAATCACAAGCATGTAGGAAGTTTGCGTGCAGCAGACGCTCAAATGGCAGTAGAAAATGCCAGAGATGTGTATACACGCCGAAACGAAGGAATCTCAATCTGGGTGGTAGAATCGAAAGATATTTTTGCTTCCGATCCTGATGATTCGGATGCTTTCTTCGAGCCCGCTCAAAGCAAGGTATACCGCCACCCAACTTTTTACGACGTTCCGGACGGAATTTCCCATATGTAGAACAGACTTAAAGACGATAGACAAAAGACTTAAGACATCATTGATCTTTCGTTTTCCAGTCTCTGGTCTTTAGTCTCAAGTCTTCAAAAAAAAATGAAAAACAACTTATTTACATATACGCTTCGTATTGCTGACGACAGCCTTATTTTGGGTCAGCGTTTGTCAGAATTATGTGGTCATGGCCCTATTTTGGAAGAAGATATCGCATTGACGAATATTGCATTGGATCTAATTGGTCAGGCAAATTCATTGTACGACTATGCCGCTTCAACGGAACACGATTTGTTCCCAAAACTGAAAACAGCTGATCACCTTGCATTCCTGCGTTATGAACGTGAATACAAGAATCTTTTGCTGGTTGAACAACCGAACGGGGATTTCGCTCAGACAATCGTGCGCAGCTTTCTGTTCGATGCATTCCGCATGGAGTTTTATACCGCTTTGCTGAAATCGAAGGATGAGCAACTTGCTGCGATTGCTGAAAAATCATTGAAAGAAACTAAGTACCACTTCCGTCACAGCGCTGAATGGGTAATTCGTTTGGGTGATGGTACTGAAGAATCTCAACAGAGAACTCAGACTTCATTGGATCACCTTTGGAAATACACCAGTGAGTTGTTCTTCGAAGATGAAATTGATGAAGCACTAAAGGCTGAAGGAATTGCCGTTTCGCTAAGCAGTTTGAAAGAAAACTGGAATAATCACGTTCAGAATGTCATTGCACAAGCTACATTGGAAATTCCAACAACCGATTTTGTACAATTGGGCGGCAGGACAGGTCGACACACAGAGCATCTGGGTTACATTTTGACTGAAATGCAATACATGCAACGCGCATACCCCGGGATGGAATGGTAACAGAAACAGACATCTGGAAAGAACTGGAAACCGTCAAGGATCCGGAAGTTCCGGTCTTGTCTGTTTTGGATTTAGGTGTAATCCGTTCGGTTAAGGTTTTATCTGATGTCATCGAAATTGCAATCACCCCAACGTATTCGGGATGTCCGGCTATGAAGACCATTGAAGAAGATATTTTGCTCCAGTTGAAATCGTTAACGGATTTGCCGATTCATATTTCCACTGTACTATCCCCAGCATGGACAACGGATTGGATCAGCGAAGAAGGAAAACGAAAGCTGGAAGCTTACGGAATTGCACCCCCTGCAGATGAAGTGGACAAAAGCGTCTTGTTCGCTGAAGCTCCGGTGATTCGTTGTCCGAAATGCCATTCCGAGAACACAAGAATGGTTTCTTTATTTGGAAGTACGGCTTGTAAGGCACATTATCAGTGCAATGCGTGTTTGGAGCCCTTCGATTATTTCAAGTGTTTGAGATAAACTAATTTTTAAGTTTGAAGCATTCAGAACTCTAGAATAACTCAATGTTTTACCGGGTTCCGTGTGATTTTCGCGTCAATAGCCGTACACCTTCGCCCTTATTGTAATGAAGTTTATGGAGCTCCAGCTTTCCAGCTGAACACTGCATGAATCACATTGTTCAGGCAAACTAACCTGATTTTCGAACACCATTTTTGCATTGTCTTTAGCTCCCGGAACAGCCATTCGGAACATTCGTTCTTTCACGAGCTTCCCTTTCCAGAAACAGCGCACATGGATTGTTCCATTTCGAATGCCGTCCTTCGTCTTCAATTCCAGCTTCGTAACCAACCAGTTGTATACAATCTTATTCGATTTGAACAAGGTAACCGGAGCATTCGCATATAATCTGATATGCTGTTCTGCCCGTTGAGAAATCATTTTCCAATGCTCACCTTCCGGCATAATTTCATCCGTATCCAGCAAGCTGTAATCCAATGGTGTCGGATCAGCATCCAGGTAAATCGCATTGTAATAACGTGCATTCATATGATCGTAATGCAGAATCGTTTTATTGTACTGCCAGATCTGAAACAGGTTTACGAAACTCAAATAAACTCCCACAGCTACAAACAACCATTTCCGCCAACCAACAAATACTCGTTCCACACACGCGGCCAATGCCAGGGCAAAAACCGGATAACTCTGTACCATCGCACGGGAAGAATAGGTTCCGCCATAGCGCCAGTCAAACCAAGAAATAACCACCCAAATATTGAGTAAACAGAACGTCATCACGGCTTTACGATAAGGTTTCCCTTTCATAAGGAACAAACCAACCACCATGAAAATGGTTATCGGCGTGTAAATGAACCAGCCTTTTTCAAAACCGATCAGAACGCGCCACCACGGATTCAGAAACGTCCATTTACTACCAACATCATAGATCCAGGAACCTGTAACATACTTCCAATAAATCAGCTGGGGTAAAATTCCAACAATTGCTCCGGCAACAGCCAAATAGATGTGCGATTTGTTTGCTTTCACCAATGCCCATTTGCTTTTCAGTTTACCTGAACCATCCAATCCCCAGAGTAACGGGATGAAAAACATGATCAATTCTGTCGGGCGACAAATCGTTGCAAGACCAATTGTCAATCCGATCAAAACGGCATACTTCTTCCCGGGTGTTTCATGCCAACGGATGGTCCACCACAACACCAAACAGTAAAGCGGGAAAATATATGCGTGACTTTGCGCGGCATCAACACCAACGTATTGCACGAGATTCGTTGCAAAGGCAATCAGAATCAACGTAATAGCGGTTACGGTCTCTGAATAAAACCGCAATAAGACTTTCCTCAACACAAAGAATCCGAGTACAAACCAACAAATAGCTCCCCAAATAATCGCGTACTGGTATGGCCATGAAAATCCATCCTCCGGAGCCTCGGTACATTTTGCAACGATGTGTCCTGCAGTAAAAAAGGGTAACTGCATGATCGAAACTCCACCAAAATACTTGAAAGCAAAATTCCCGTTCTCGAGCGGTGTCGCCTGATAGAACAATCCCCCGGACATGTGATACGTGGAATCCATTTCCGGGAACCATTCCAATTTCTTTATATCCTTGTGGAGATAGATCGCCGGGGAATACATGTAATAACCCAGTGCGTCGTATGTTGTTGCATTGTAGCCATTCGCGGTGTTGTTCGTGAAATAGTTACAACGAACAACAATTACCAGCAAACAGCTTATCAGAACACCCCAAAGACTCCAATTTTTCATGTAACTAAAGTAGGCACAAGTCGCGACTTGTTTCTACTTTAATTGCTATTACTTACATCTGGTTATCCAAAAGCCCGTCCAACTGAGCGGATTTATACCTTAAATGCTTCGTAGCAGCAATTGCGGTCTTCAGATTAATGATAAATACAATTTCGGCTCCAATACGTAAAAGCATGAAAATAAACTGCAGTAAACCTCCAACCGATCCTGATAATAAGATCAATAACGTCAATACGGTAAACAACGAGAACATGGAAAATCCGAGATAATACGCCCACGATTTCCCTTTCCCTACAAAAACAGCGGCTATGATGTAGGTAATGAGAACAATCAAATCAATCACAAATACGATCAGCATCAACGGAGGAATTTCAGAGCAAATTCCTACTTCAAGAGATCCGGCTATAAACGAGAAAACTGCAAGCAACCAGAAAAATGTCCCCGTTTTCTTCAGTTCCTTAACGGGATGAGAAACGTTTACCGGACTGTGGAATCCATCTACGATCACATCCAGCATTACCGGTTTTTCGGAAAGTTTAAGTTTAATCAATCCCAAATCGGATGAAACTGTAACTCCTTTTTTCAATTTCATCGCACCCTGAACCTGTGCAATTGATTCTCCTTTATAAAAGAGTTCCACTTCTTTATAACCACGGGTCCATTGAACCAAAATGAATTCTCCGGGCAACTGAGTGAGTGGGTATTTTTTTTCAAAATCCATGATTGTGATTAAAGGCGATCAAATAGTTAGGGACGAGTCGCAACCCGTCCCTAAATGGAATATTCGGTTATTTCAATTAGTCCAAAAACGGATATCTGTAATCCGTCGGTGGAACAAACGTTTCTTTGATTGTTCGTGCTGAAGCCCAACGCAATAAGTTCATTGCAGCTCCTGCCTTGTCATTCGTTCCGGAACCACGGGCACCACCAAACGGCTGCTGGCCAACAACTGCACCTGTAGGTTTGTCGTTGATGTAGAAGTTACCTGCCGAATGCTCGAGCATTGTCGTAGCAACCTGAATAGCGTAACGGTCATTCGACATAATTGATCCTGTCAATGCGTAATCGGAAGTTTCATCCAACAACTTCAATGTTGCTTCGAATTCGTTTTCCGGGTATACGTAAATCGTCAATACCGGTCCGAAAATTTCTTCACACAATGTTCTGAACTTCGGATTCTGAGTAACCACAACAGTAGGGTGGATAAAGTAACCTATGGATTTATCGTAAGTTCCTCCAACAATAACTTCTGCATCAGATTGTGACTTGATATAATCAATGTATCCTGCAATCTTATCGAAAGCGCGTTCATCGATTACCGCATTCACGAAGTTCGAAGTATCAGCAGGAGATCCAATTTTAAAGGAATTCACCTGTTCCGTCAAAATACGTTTCACATCGTTCCAAAGGTTACTTGGAATGTATGCGCGAGACGCAGCTGAACATTTTTGCCCCTGGAACTCGAACGCACCACGTGAAAGTGCTGTTGCTACTTCGGCAGCATTTGCCGATTTGTGAACCATTACAAAGTCCTTTCCTCCTGTTTCTCCAACAATGCGCGGGTACGAACGGTACGACTCAATATTGTTTCCAATTTCTTTCCACAAATGACGGAAAACAGCTGTAGATCCTGTAAAATGAAGTCCTGCAAGATCCTTATGTCTGAATACTACATCTCCGGCAGTTGGCCCGTCAACAGCAATCATATTGATTACTCCCGTAGGAAGTCCGGCTGCTTCAAACAATTCCATGATCACCTGAGCAGAGTACATCTGAGATTCTGCCGGTTTCCATACAATCACGTTCCCCATCATCGCAGGAGCCGCACATAAGTTAGCCGCAATAGATGTAAAGTTGAACGGAGTTACAGCAAAAACGAACCCTTCCAAAGCGCGGTATTCCAAACGGTTCCACATTCCGGGAAGTGATTCCGGTTGCTCGCGGTAAATCTGCGTCATATACTGCACATTGAAGCGGAAGAAGTCAATCAACTCACAAGCAGCATCGATTTCTGCCTGCATAACGTTTTTCGACTGAGCCAACATCGTAGATGCATTCATTCTGTCTCTGAATGGACCCGCTAACAAATCAGCTGCTTTCAAGAAGATCGAAGCACGTTGTTCCCATGGCAAAGCAGACCATTCTTTCTTTGCCGCAAGCGCAGCATCAATTGCCTGCTTAACATGCTCTGCAGTTCCGTAGTTGTAATGACCCAACACTTTTGCGCGCTCGTGTGGCGGCGACATTGGTCGCTTATCGTTCGTTTTGATTCGCTCAGAACCAATGTATAATGGCACCTCAATTGGTGATTGATTGTACATGCGTTGGTATTCAGCAAGCAAAGATTCGCGCTCCTTGCTTCCTGCAGCATAAGCCTTAACCGGCTCGTTTACTGCCTTCGGAACTGTAAAAATGGCGTTTGACATAGATTCAAAATTTCACTGCAAAATTACGTTTTTCGTTCAACACTTTCGCCTTTTCAGACACCTGTTATTGCTTACTAAGGGTTTCCCAAGTGGAGTTTTTATGTATTATTGTAAAAAAAGCGCTTGTGAGAACTACCTTCCTGATTGCTTCATTTCTCGTTACTACGTCAACTCTGCTTGGGCAGGATATCAAAGAATTACACAGAACCGTGAATCACGGAAGTCCCTCTGCACGTGTTAAAGCTGCGATGGATCTGTGTGAGGTTTACACCAGCGAAAACAAGGATTCCTTACAACATCTCGGTGAAAATCTTTTCTATTTTGGAATTGATGAGCATTATTTTCCGGCAATTGAAACCGGAAAACTCATTCTGGCAGAATTTTATGTGCAAACCGGACGCTCCTCGGATGGAATTGCAACGGCAAAAGCCCTGATAGGAAACATCGAAGAGCGCGGAGATGAACGGCAGATGAGTATCATCTGTAAAATAATTAGTCAGGGGTACCGCAATGAAAAGGATGCTGCTTCTTCATTCTTTTGGGCTCAGGAATCAGTGAAGTATAGTGGTAAATCGGAAGATCCTGAGGTTCGCTTAAACGGTCTTCTTTCTCTTGCAGAAGCTTATATTCTGAAGAATAAGCCGAACGAGGGAATCCGAATGTATCAGAAGTATATCAAGGAGGCAACACCATTAAACAAGCATCGCGGTTTAAGTGCTGCATATGGGCGTCTGGGCGATATCTATCGACAAAAGGGAGATTTGGTGAACGGTGAAAAATATTTTCAGTTGCAGTACGAGGAAGCCCAACGCGCAAATTTGATTACACCATTGGGGCATGCCATTAATAATCTGGCAATCATTTACTTTGAAAAAGGAGACACACTAAAAGCCCGTAACTATTTCGAAATGGGATTGAAAAAACGTGAATTAGCAAATGACGTACGCGCAATTTCAGAAAGTTACTATAACCTCGGTGATTACCAATTCTACATCGGCAAACCCGATTTAGCGGAAGGATGGTACATTCGCTCTTACGATTATGCGAAGCAACACCAACTTAGAAACGAACAAAAGGATGCGCTTTACGCTTTAGCAACGTTGTTTAAGGAAAAAGGGGACTTTGAAACTGCAAACATGTACCTGGAGCAATATATCACGCTTGAAGATCAGTTGGTCAAACAAAACCTCAAGGATGATGAAGAAATTCGCTCAAGACAGTTGGATTTCATGAAAAAAGAAGCGCAGGCAAAATCAGAAGGCTATCTTGAAGAAGATACTTTCTGGGATAAACTGAAGTGGGAATGGATCGCTTTGCTGGTCTTCGCTTTTCTTTCGGCTTACCTTACACTTAGACTAGTAAAGAGCAAACAGGCTACTAGTTAAGTTTTCCTGGGAAAATCAAATGGAACGTAGGAATTTCAACCCTGAAAATTTCCTGAGTATCCACATTGAGAAAGGTATAAAACCCTGTCATCGAACCTACTTCTGAACGTATTTCACATCCACTGGTGTATTGATATACTTCTCCTGCATGTAATACAGGCTGCTGACCAATCACACCTTCTCCACTCACGTGCGTTGAAACATGTAACGAATCGAAAATAAACCAGTCACGGTGCAACAACTGAACTGTGTGCTCATTTCTGTTTTCGATTGTAATGGAGTAGTTGTAGAAAAACACAGAGTCATTCGACCGGGAAACATCCGTACGAAAAGTGGTAACCACACTAACGGCAACCCCTTCTGTTATAACTACTTGTTGATTCTTTGTTGTCATTCGCAGTCACAAGTTATGAACTTAAATCGGTTGTTACAAATATTCGGCGCGCATATTTTCAACAGTTTCATCAACAGCTGTTCTCTCAGCCCAATAACTAGGGAATATGCGACTTTTCTATTACTTTTGCCTGTCTGTTGACAAAAGCAGATCATAAATTTTAAGCCGATGACTCCAACTTTCCATAATCTGCAGATAAAGCATTTGCAGCATGAAACGGACGACGCTGTATCCATCTGTTTCGAAGTGCCAGAATCACTGAAAGACAGCTATCATTTTGAAGCCGGTCAGTACCTCACATTTCGAACGCACATCGATAACGAAGAATTGAGAAGAAGTTACTCTATTTGTAAAGCACCTTCGGAAAATCAGTTATGTGTTGTTGTAAAACGCGTTGAACAAGGAAAGTTCTCTACCTGGGCGACTTCTTCATTGAAAGCGGGAGATTCTATAGAAGTGATGACTCCAATGGGACACTTCAAACATTCCGCGGAACCTACAGCGAAAAAATCATACGTACTTTTCGCAGCGGGAAGTGGAATCACTCCGATTATTGCCATTGCAAAGAATATTTTGTTAAATGAACCTTTGAGCAGTGTTTCGTTGGTTTATGGAAACAAAGGTTTCGCAAGTATTATTTTCCGAGAGGAAATTGAAGACTTGAAAAACCGTCACATGGACCGATTCAGACTGATTCATATCCTAAGTCGTGAAAGCCTTGGAAACAAAATCCAAAAAGGAAGAATTGATGAAGAAAAGGTTGCTGATGTTTGTAAAGCATTCTTCAATCAACAACACATTGATGGTGTCTACATTTGTGGACCGGAAACGATGATTCACGCTGTGAAAAATGGAATGATGAATTTTGGAGTGGAAGAAAAGCACATCCATTTTGAATTGTTCGGAACAAATCTTGCTCCACGTGCTCCGAAAACTGAAGTAGAAGGGCCGATCGTTCATTCCAAAGTGACCATCATTATGGACGATGATCATTTCGTATTGGATCTGGATTCAAATGGAAAGAACATTCTCGAAGCTGGTCACGATTCCGGTGCCGATCTTCCCTTTGCGTGTAAAGGTGGTGTATGCTGTACATGTAAGGCGAAAATCCTGAAAGGGACAGCGATAATGGACATCAACTACGCTCTGGAGAAGGAAGAAGTAGAAGCAGGGTACATTTTGACTTGTCAGGCTCACCCGACTTCCAAAGAACTAATTGTATCATTCGACGAATAACATGGGATTATTTTCAAAATTCTCAAAAAAGGAAACCGAAAAAACGGTTAAATCGGCACTGCTTACTGTTACAGAAAAGCGACAACTAACGTCGGATGCCGTGTTGGTTACATTTGATGTTCCTTCAGAATACAGTTCATCATTCAAATTCGAAGCGGGTCAGTATGTCAACATCACCATCCAGGTTGATGGAAAGAAGGAGGTTCGTTCCTATTCTATCTGCTCCGGTGAAGGTGAACCTTTATCCATTGGAGTAAAGGCTGTTGCTAACGGAAAAGTTTCTACTCAAATTGTGGAACAATTACAAGTTGGGACGGCAATTGAGGTATCGGTTCCTCATGGGAACTTTAAATTGAAAGAACCGGCTCAACATGTTGTTGCTTTTGCCGCGGGAAGCGGTATCACTCCAATTGTTTCACTCGCAAAGAAAGTAAGTGCAAACGGAGGAAAGTTTACGTTGTTTTACGGGAACAAGAACAACGCTTCGATTATGTTCGCTCAGGAGCTCTCGTCCATCCCAAATGTTCAGGTATGGCACTTTTTGAGTCAGGAACAGGCTGAAGGAACCACTCATGGTCGTTTGAACAAACAACTGGTAAGTGAGACTATCAAAGCTAATTTACCTCTTTTACGAGCAGATCAGTTCTACCTGTGTGGACCTGAAGATATGATTATTGACATTCAGGAAGTGCTTACGGTTTTCGGTATTCGTAAGGATCAAATTCATTTTGAATTATTTACTACTCCGGTTCATATGAAAACCGAGGAAGTCGAAACAACCGGCTTCTTTGAAGGGAAAAGTGAAGTAAGTGCAATACTGGATGGTGAGGTAGCCCGGATTACACTGGACACAAAAGGCTCTACTATCCTGGAAGCTTTGGATAAAACGGGATTGGATGTTCCTTATTCATGTCGTGGAGGTGTATGCTGTACCTGTAAAGCAAAAATCGTTGAAGGAAGCGCTCGCATGAACGTGAATTACGCTCTTACGGATGAAGAGGTAAAACAGGGTTATATCCTCACCTGTCAGGCGCATCCTACAAGCGCTGTTCTTAAAATCGATTTTGATGCCTAAGACGGTTCTTGTCATCGGTGCAAGCCGCGGAATCGGTCGTGAGTTGGTCAGCAAATTTTCCAATGCAGGGTTAAAAACCTATGGATTCTCACGCTCCCTGGTGACCGAAGATTCGGACGTAACTTTTCTTCAGCTTGACCTGAATAGCCCAACGGTTAAGCACGATTTTGAAGCTCTTATTCAAGAGGTTAATTCGATCGATATTCTGGTAAACAATGCCGGACATATTGTTGTAAAGCCATTTTCGGAGCTCAGTCGTCAGGATATTGAAGATTGCTACCGGGTCAATGTGATGTCCGTGATGGAAATTACACAGGCCTGTCTTCCCAAAATGAGCAAGGGCGGACACATAGTGATGATCTCTTCCATGGGTGGTTTTCAGGGTAGTATGAAATTTGCCGGGCTCTCGGCTTATTCAACGTCGAAAGCTGCTTTGGTTTCGCTTACAGAATTACTTGCAGAAGAATTGAAGGGTTCAGGGATTTCGATCAACTGTTTGTGTCTTGGAGCCGTGCAGACTGAAATGCTTGCAAACGCATTTCCAGGATATCAAGCGCCGCATTCTCCTGAAGAAATGGCTGGGTTTATTGCGGATTTCGCATTGAATTCAGGTAAATTTTTCAATGGAAAAATCCTTCCGGTTTCGGTAACAACACCGTAAATGGTCATGCAGCTGTCATTGGCTCCATTGCAAACCTATACTGACTTTCATTTTCGAAATGCGCATCAGCAAGTTTTTAATGGTGTTGACAAGTTCTATGCACCATATCTTAAACTCAACAACGACGGTACAATAAAAGAAGGTCCAAAAAAAGACATTCTACCAAAAAACAATTCGTTTGCTCCTGTAATCCCTCAACTCATGGCATGTAACACTACTGAGTTTATGATAATGGCAGATTACATAGCTGAATTGGGGTATTCGGAAGTGAACTGGAACTTAGGCTGCCCCTACCCGATGGTTACAAATCGTGATCGCGGAGCCGGACTATTGGATAAGCCCGATTCCATTTCTATGATCATAGAAAAAGTAAGTTCACAAACTGAGCTCAAGATTGGCTTGAAAATGCGCATGGGGCTTGAAAGTACCAAAGATATCTTAACGATTCTCCCGATGCTCAATCAGTTTGATCTTTCAGAAATCATAATTCACGCCAGGTATGCGAAGCAATTGTATACAGGTTCACCGGATTATGAGCGCTTTGAAGAATGCATTTCACTTACACGACATTCTCTTACATTTAATGGAGATATTACAGATGCTGAGGAATTCGAACAACTTCAGCAGCGTTTTCCAACTATCGGTTCATGGATGATTGGTCGCGGTGCCATGGTGAATCCCGCACTTTTCGAGGAGATTAAATCCGGAACTTATGATTCTTCAGAAGAATACCGGAGTCGTTTGTTTGCCTTTTCAAGAAAACTGGAAGATAGTTTACTACATGCAAATGATTCACCCGGATATGCCTTAGGTAAATTACAGTCATATTGGGAATATCTGTCGGACGGATTGTCCGATGGAAAACAAATTTTCAGAAAGCTCAAAAAAATTAAAGACACTTCTGACTTTTTTTCTGTACTTGAAGAGGAATTACTATCTGTTAGCTACTAAGTAACCCTTTTCCAAACTCTGCCACCCGTGCTTCATAGCGTTCTTTCACGCGTTCTGCAATGGGAACCGCTTTCCCTTCGTCGTCAACGCGAACGAAAGTAACACTGGTATGCGTAACAATCTCTTGTTCGCCTGTATATACGTTATGTTTTCGAACCTCGAGGTACAGCTGAACTGAAGTTGTTCCAAAATGGGCCACTCTTCCATAGACTTTTAAGATATTCCCAACTTTTACGGGTTTTTTGAAAACAAGTTCGTCAAACTTGATTGTCACAACACGGGGTGTATCACAGATTTGAGAGACATAGGATCCCGCTGCATCATCAATAAGAGAAATGAGCGTCCCGCCAAACATGTTATTGCTGATTCCAATGTCAAATTGTTTACAGATATATGTTGTTATAAGTTCCATGGCGCGAAGTTACAGATAAGTAAATATTTCACAAAATGCATTCAATACATTTACAAAATAAACATATGGATTCCTGAAGAGCGAATTACGCTTTGGTAGATATCGACTTATCCCACCACCATGTTTTGTGTTTGTGTTATTTTGGGATAAAAGAAAAGATATGA
>CBIHND010000006.1:0-173592 GCA_966211245.1 uncultured Fluviicola sp.
AGGTTGCTGTACATCCCGAACCATTTGTTACCACAACAGTGTAGGTTCCTGCTGCATTCGCTGTGTACGAAGACGACGTCGCTCCACTGATAGTTGTTCCGTTCTGTTTCCATTGGTACGTGAGACCTGAACCTGTGTTTGCGTTCAATACCACAGATCCACCCTGGCAAAACGTTGTTGTACTCGCAGGAATAACTGTTGCAGAAGGTGTTGGGTTAACTGTTACCGTTGTAGAAGTTGAGGTTGCTGTACATCCCGAACCATTTGTTACCACAACAGTGTAGGTTCCTGCTGCGTTCGCTGTGTACGAAGACGACGTTGCTCCACCGATAGTTGTCCCGTTCTGTTTCCATTGGTACGTGAGGCCTGAACCTGTGTTTGCGTTTAACACGACAGAGCCACCCTGGCAAAACGTTGTTGTACTTGCAGGAGTAACTGTTGCAGAAGGTGTCGGGTTAACCGTAATGTTCATGGTTGTTGTTGTAGCACATTGACCGGCATTCGGATTAAATGCATACGTTCCTGAAGCAGAATTACTTACGGTTGAAGGTGTCCATGTTCCTGAAACAGAATTTGTAGAAGTACCTGGTAATGTCGGTGCTGTTGTACCCGCACAGAAGGCTGCAATTTGAGTAAAAGCTGGAGTTGTCTGTGCATTCACGGTCAATGTTGCGGCATTCGAGTTTGTACTTCCCGCTGCATTCGTTCCTACGCAACGGTATTGATAGCCATTCATTCCAACAGTAGCTCCGGTAATGTTCAACGTAGTTGTTGTTGCGTTGGAGTACACACCGCCATTGGTAACGTTCGTCCAGTTTCCTCCTGAATTGGTACTAAGCTGCCACTGGTAAGAAGTTGGGTTATTGCTGAATGCCGCCGTGAACGAAGCATTGGATGCAGCACAAACAGCTGAACCTGATGGCTGAGCAGATACCGTTGGCGCCGAAGTAACCGTTCCGGTCAAATTAATGTTATCGATGAACAAACGGTTCCCGTTATCAGCGATGTTACGGAATGCTATCCATACGCTGCCACTTCCTGCATAGGTGTTCAGGTTAATTACGTCATTTCGCCATTGAGCTGCAGTTGGTGTAAACTGACTCGTTGTTGGAGAAGCTGTTGCCAAATCCGTATTTACTTTATAGTAAACGCGTGTAAATGTTGCTCCACAGTCTGTTGAAACAAGCACTTCCAAACCATCGTAACGATTCGTATTATTGTACGGCGCATATGCCACATCAAACGCAAGTTGCAGTGTTGAATACCCTCCGGCGTTCACCACCGGCATTCGAATTTCATCGTTGTTCGGATCGCTGTAATTGTAATTATCAAACAATATGGAATTTCCTGCAGTTGGAGCATTTCCAACAGTAGAAGATCTTGCCCAGGCAGTACCCGGACCAGGACCACTTACCAATGACCATCCATTCGGAGGGAACGTTGTTGAGGCAAACCCTTCGGTTAATGGAAGTGAAGCTGCGGAAACCGCATTCACGGAAACATAATTCGTTTTTGCTTCTGTGTAATTCAAGCCATCAGCAGAACCGGTGACAGTTAATGTGGCGTTATACGTACCGGCAGTTGCGTAAGTCACAACCGGATTTTGTGCGGTCGAACTGGAAGGTGTTCCACCTGGAAAGGTCCACGAATAAGCTGAAATTCCCGTAGTGGTATTTGGAGAATAAGTGACGGTGTTTCCAGTGCAGAGAGATGGTTGTGTAGATGTAAAATCAATGGAACAAAGGGTTCCGCCGGTTACTGCACCAACCAACTGAAGATTGGCATTTGTCCAGATATTACTTCTACCGCCAACGGAACTCGTCAAGGCTGTTCTCATTCTCGTAACCTGACCCTGTGTAAACATCTTTGTACAATAAGAATAATCCATGTAGTTCTCAATGTTATCGGGCATTGCCATTCCCCAAAATGCATCATCAGAATTACAGGTATTTGAATTTAGTGTACAATTGGACACCCCAATACAGTTTGGGGTATCCTGAACACCATCGTCGGTATTACAACTTGCCGGATCGCCGGGATTATTATTACTTCCCCAAACATGAGCCAGATTCATCCAATGACCACATTCGTGCGTCAGCGTGCGACTTTTATTAACGTTAGAGGTTCCAATTGATCCTACATAATTACTCAATACGAAGATTCCTCCGTAGTACATGTTACTCACACTTGCCGTAGAGTTTCCATTCGGATAATATGCGTAGCCCGCTGCTCCACCAATGCTTTTACAAACAAATATATTCAGGTACTGGTTATGAGGCCAGATACCGTTGTACACATCGTTTCCGTCTACAATTGCCTGAACTTGTGCCTGGCCACTTGATCCGTCATTACTCAGTGCATTCACCGTCCGTGTAATTCCATTGAAACAAGCACCATTAGGAGCCTTTGTTGCTAATACAAACTGAATTTCGGCGTCCGCTTGCATACCCTGAAAGGGGGCATTCACCTGATCTGCATCAAAATTCAATCTTCTGTAATCACGGTTTAGAATGTTTATCGCATCCTGACATTGCTCCGCAGAAATGTTCTCCGTTCCATTCATGTGAAGGATGTGAAATACAACCGGAATCGTGTAGACTACACCAGTAGCTTTTTCAGTAGAAGCAGAATAATGACTTTTAAGGCTCTCAACAGATTCCTGCACCATGGACTGATACCGAACCGGATCTTCCAGCTGCATTTTCTGCATCATGTGATGCTGACCGCATCTTTCTTCTTCGTGTGGATGTTGAACCACCGAAGGGGACAATTGCCCAAACGAAATTCCGCCCGAACAAATCAGTCCAATTAAACAAATCAATTTTTTCATTTCACCATAGTTTAGTTTTCGTGTAGTAAGCATAAGGCCATTAGTTCAGACTTCCGGAAGATCCAGTGCTGTTTATTCTAAGAACAAAACGCCGCCAATTCTGTTGAATTAGCGGCGCATTCCTTGTTCATTAATTATTTCTCAATAACAACCGGAATCGATTGAATTCCGTGTTCTGTTGTGATACGAATGGTATAGACGCCATTCGCAAGGTTGCTAAGGTTTACTTCCTGTTTTGTGAAATTGATCGCCTTGATTTCCTTCACCAATTGACCAAGGTGATTGAAAACATGGACATCCTGAATCATCGTTGAACCTCCGTCAATAGTAACAATACCATTCGATGGGTTCGGGTAAAGCGAGAATGTTGCTACGTCACTTTCACTAATGCCAAGACACTCGTCAACCAACACAGATGACTGCGCTGAGCCGGAACATCCGTTACCATTTGTGTAGTTATACGTAATTGCAGATGTCCCAAGACCGGCAGTGGCAGGATTGAACTGACCACCGGAAACCCCATTACCCGAATAGGTTCCTCCAGCCGGAGCACCTTGCGTAAGCGTGATCGGGCCATCGTACACACACAATTCAGGAATTGAACCGAATGTTACCGCAGGAGAAGGATTAACAACCACATCAATTGTTGCATTGGTAGCACACTGACCTGCCGCCGGAATGAATGTATAAGTTCCGGATGCCGTGTTGCTTACAGTTGCAGGTGACCAGGTTCCATTGATTCCATTTGTCGAAGAACCCGGAAGTGCCGGAGCCGTTGTTCCTGAACAGAATGCAGGAATAACATTGAACGTTGGAGTTACCGACGCATTTACGGTTACTGTAACCGCAGCTGATGCCGGAGAAGTACATCCTGATACCGTTTGTGTTACAGTGTATGTACCTGAACTTGTAACCGTAATTGTATTGGTAGTTGCACCGCCATTTGACCAGATATTTCCACTTGAAGCAGATGATGTAAGTACTACCGATTCTCCCTGGCAGAAGGTTGTTGGCCCATCAGCTGAGATAGAAGGTGCCGAAGGAGTAGGATTAACAGTAATGTTCATGGTTGTAGTTGTAGCACACTGACCCGCATTGGGAGTGAAGCTGTATGTCCCTGAAGCACTGTTGCTAACTGTTGACGGAGACCAGGTTCCGCTGACAGCGTTTGTTGATGTTGAAGGCAACACCGGTGCAGTTGTTCCAGAACAGAATGCAGGAACCTGTGTAAACAACGGTGTAACATTGTTATTTACCGTCACTGTAACTGTAGTTGAAGTTGTTGAACATCCTGATCCGTTAGACACAACCACGGTATAGGTACCAGCGGTATTTGCAGTATATGAAGAAGAAGTTGCACCATTGATATTTGTTCCGTTTTGTTTCCACTGATACGACAATCCTGAACCTGTATTGGCGTTCAATACCACAGAACCTCCGGTACAGAATGTTGTTGAACCGGCAGGTGTAATCGCTACAGAAGGAGCAGGATTTACCGTAATATTCATGGTTGCAGTTGTTGCGCATTGTCCTGCGTTGGGTGTGAAGGTATACGTCCCTGAAGCAGTGTTACTAACTGTTGCCGGAGACCAGGTTCCGGGAACGGAGTTTGATGATGTTGTCGGCAACGTCGGCGCTGTAGTTCCTGCACAGAAAGCAGCAATCTGGGTGAATGAAGGCGTGACATTATTATTCACCGTTAGTGTTGCAGCATTCGAGTTTACGCTTCCGGATGCATTGGTTCCGACACAACGATACTGGTAACCGTTCATTCCGGAAGCTGCACCGGTGATATTCAGTGTAGTTGTTGTTGCATTCGAGTACACACCACCATTCGTAACATTTGTCCAGCTTCCGCCTGAATTAGTGCTAAGCTGCCACTGGTATGAAGTCGGGCTATTGTTGAACGCAGCAGTAAACGATGCATTGGAAGTTGCACAAACGGTTGAAGCCGAAGGTTGTGTTGCAACCGTTGGCACCGAAGATGCCGGTTGAACATAAATCCCATAATCTTCCACGTCTCCAACAGTATATGCCTGACTACAGTTTTGTTTTCCTGCACTTGGTGCAGCCATAATTTCACCCATTACGCGCATGCGGAGCAATACACCTGTAACCGCTGAAGCAGGAATAGTAATATTTTGTGTGAACGTGTTAGATGCTCCGGCTGCAACATTTCCTGAAAGAACCGCGTTTTCACTCGCATCTGCAAAATCTCCATCGTTATTCCAATCGATATCAACTTCAACATATTCGGAATACTGCTGACCGCAAATTGAAACCGTAAGCGGATAAGTTGACCCGATTTGAACCGTAGTGTTTTGCGTACAAATGAAGTTCTGACTTGGAGAGGAACTCATTACACCTGTAAGGTTATTGATTGTATTGAATTTCACCTGAGATACAGTATGACCTGTCAATCCAACATTTGCAGAAGTTGGAGTACACATGCTTGCAGTTGTTCCTGAAGCAAGCACCTTGAACATTGCGTTCGTGGTTGATGTGATTGTCCCATAGCTGGCATGAGTTAATTGAAATGTAACATTGTACGTTCCAACAGGAAGGTTATTAAAGATCGGGTTTTGATGATCCGAAGTGTAAACCTGGCTGGTTGAAGCATTGGTCACAGTCCAGGAATAAACAAATCCGGGAAACGCCGTCGATTGATCCAGGAAATCGTTTGGAGAACAAGAGGTTGCGTCAAACAACTGAACAGGTGATCCAAAACAAACAGAAGATTTGTCCACACGCATCGAAGTTGCTGTTGCCGCTCCAATAGGAGGTACCAATTTCGTATTCCCGTTTGCAGCAAGAAAAGATCCCCTTGGCCCCGTAATTGCAGCATGAATTCGGGTTCTTTGACCAACGGTAAAGCGATCCGTACAACTGGAATAATCCATGTAATTGTAGATAAACAACGAATTAGAAGAATTTCCATCACAACTGTTCGTACCGCTTGCATTACATGTACTGTTGCTACTCATGTGAGGAGGAGTATCCGACACACAGTCTCCGTTGGTATTCGGAGATCCGGGATCGGCACAACCATTTGCAGAAGGACATCCTCCGTTCCCCTGGAATGTATGGTATAGGTTGAACGCGTGTCCCATTTCATGAGTAAACACTGTTGAAGTCGGATCTAAAAAGGCATTCGCAACCATTACAGATCCATCACCAGTTGTTCCGTGGGCACTCGCAAATACGGCATATCCCTGGACACCTGATCCACCATTGTTATTGTTGATTTCAGTAACCAACCAGATATTAAAATACTGATTAGAAGGCCATTGATTGATTGCTTTGATTTGAGCATCGGTGATTCCGGATCCACCACTACCAACACCATTGGTTGAATAATTTGAGTAAACCGAGGCTGACATCAAAGTTTGAGCATTGTCTCGCGTGATCCCTGTTGTACAGTTTCCATTCGGATCGCGAACTGCGAGCACAAATTCAACATCGGTATCCACGCCGAGGGTATTGTAATTGCGCCAGCGCTTATTCACATTCAGAACAGCTTCGCGAACCTGATCATCGGTAACGTTTGCAACCGATGTTCCTAAACCGCTGTTATAATACACCAGGTGGACAACAACCGGAATTCGATACTGTCCACCAACTTTTTCCGGTGTGTACGAACTCATGTATTGAGCTAAAAGCTGATGCTTCAAAGCATACATCGGATCTGTTTCCATTAAATGCTCATGCTGATGCATGGTACCACAGATCTCTTCTGCGGGCGGAGGATCAAGTAAACCCACTGGAGCCTGGGTAACCTGTCCGAATGCAGCAGTGCACAGCAGCATGGTGAAGGCGAGAGGAGATACCTTCGTAAATAGTTTTTTCATAAGGACCTAAGTTTTAGTAAAAGAATAATACAGTTTCAGCACAAATATTATTAACAAATTGTTTTTATTTTAACATTAAATCGGATTGTTAATGTCTTTTATTAACCAAAGTGTGTGTTTTTAGTTCAAACGATTCCTTTAAGAGCCACTATTTACGGGGCTTCCATCAATTTCATTTTTTCGCTGCAAAACAATGGAATTGTTAAGGTGTAAAGGGATTATAATGACTAGAAATTTCGTTACTAAGAGGGTGATTTAGCCTTTTAATCAACAGAATAACTCGTTCTGTATAAAATACTTTAACAGTTAAGTGAAGTTTTCGTAACTTCCCACCGCTTTAGTCGAAAAATGTATTCCAACCTACATGGCTGGGGTGCATCATAGAATGTATAAAACTAGCTGGAATTAGAAAATGAAAAATGTTACCCTTAGTTTCCTTGGACTGTTCGCAATTACTGCGTTAACGGCCCAAACTACCCCTGCGCGTGTGCTGGATAAGCAGAACATGCGTGAAGGCGAATCCGTTGAGTACTGTACTCACCATAAGAAAATGGCGGAAGCGCTTCAAAATCCTGAACTAAAAGCTATGCGCGATGCATTTATTGCAGAGCAGGAAGCAATGGAGGAAGCGAAAAAAGGTTCTTCCGGAACTGAAAAAGCTACCGTATTGATTATCCCTGTTGTGTTTCACGTATTACACAACGGCGGTGTAGAAAACATCAGCAAAGAGCAAATTATTGATCAGGTGAACATCCTGAACCGCGATTACCGTTTGCAAAACGCTGATGCTGCGAATGTTCAGGCGCCATTTGTTGGCCTCCCTGCCGACGTAGAAATCGAATTCAGACTTGCCACAAAAGCACCAAATGGTGCATGTTTCAGCGGAATCACCCGTACTGTAACAACACTTACAAATGACGGTTCCAACGGAAATGCTCAAGTGAATGCTGTTGTTGCCGGAAATGACGTATACCAGGGACAATGGCCCCCAAACAAATACATGAATGTATACATCTGTGCCGACATCGGTGGTGCGGCAGGATACACCTTTAACCCAATGGGAGGTTCAAGTATGTTCTATAACGGGATTTTCCTGTTGCATAACTACTGCGGGTCAATCGGTACTTCAGCAGTTACGTACAGTAGAGCTTTGACTCACGAGGTTGGACACTGGCTGAATCTATCCCATACCTGGGGAGATAACAATGATCCGGGAAATGCTGCAAGCTGTGGTGAAGATGATCACGTTCAGGATACACCGTTGTGTATTGGTGTAACTTCTTGTACGTTGGGAACAAACACATGTGACGATACAAATGACCCGAACAATTACAGCTCGTGGGCAACAAATGTGATTGATCAGATCGAAAACTATATGGATTACTCATACTGTTCAAAAATGTTCTCTCAGGGACAGGTAAACCGTATGCGTAATGCGGCTAATTCCAGTACTTCAGGAAGAAATAACCTGTGGACTGCAAGTAACCTTACAGCAACAGGAGTAAGTACTCCACTGGTACTTTGTGCAGCAAAATTCACAGCACCGAAACAAACAGTGTGTGTTGGAGAAACAGTTCAGCTAACTGACGAGTCGTACAACGCTGCTACAGGATGGTCATGGGTTGCTCAGGGAGGAGGAATGTTCTCTAACTCAACAGACCAAAATCCAACAGTATCCTGGAATACACCAGGAACTTATACGGTCACTTTGACTGCAACTGACGGTTCAACGAACGACGATTTCGTAATGACATTTGTTGTTCTACCGGATAACGAAGGTCTTCCATACTACGAAAGCTTTGAAGGTATTTCTTCTTTCACCGGTTCTACTCGTTGGTTTATTGATAACCCTGGAAACAACAGTGCGTGGTCAGTTACCAATACAGCGGGACACACAGGAACAAACTCAGCGAAACTGGCAAACTTCGGACAAGCAGTTGATAACCTTGACTACATGACTTCCGGAGCAGTTGACCTTTCGTCGATTACAACTCAGGCAACATTGTCGTTCCGTTACGCTTACCGTAAAAAAACTTCATCAAACACAGATATTTTGAAAGTATACCTTTCAGATGATTGTGGTTCTTCATGGGATGTTCGTAAAACGCTTTCAGCTAATACAATGTCTGGTGGTACTTCCGTTGCTTCGGCATGGACACCAACGGCTGCTGACTGGGTTACTGTTCACATGACAAACGTAACCAGCCAGTACTGGGTATCTAACTTCCGTTTCCGTTTCGGATTTGAATCCGATGGTGGTAATAACATGTACATTGATGATATCAATATTTACTCAGGAGCGCCTTCTGACGATATCGTTGTAGGACTTGAAGAATTGTCTTCAATCAATCAGATTACTTTGTTCCCGAACCCAACTGATGCGGAATTGAACATTCAGTTCAACGCTGTTTCAAATCAGAAAATGACTGTAATTGTAACGGACGTTACCGGTAAAGCAATTCAGTACCACACGATCCAGGCGGTAGAAGGTGGAAACATGGTATTCGTTTCTGTAGACGCTCTGGCTGCAGGATCTTACTTCATTCAATTGACAGACGGTATTGCAGTTAAGACACTTCCATTTGTGGTGAAATAATCAGCAATCTCTTTTTTGAAAGTCCCGGTTAATTCGTTAGCCGGGACTTTTTCTTTCCATAGAATTCCAAGTTTCCCCAATTTATTTACCCGTTATTATTGATTCTGAAGACAACCACACAGTCTGTTTTTCAGTTGGAGAGTAAATACTTTTTATGAAAAAACTCCTTCTACTCCTCTTTCTTATTTCTTCCTCTCAATACTTTGGTCAAAGCGTACTTTTCATTGGTAACAGTTACACCTATGTGAATGATTTACCCGGAATGGTTGATTCGATTGCCACGCACTTCGACAAAAACCTGACAACAGGTTCCAAAACAAATGGCGGGTTTACCTTTCAGAATCACTACAATGATGCGGCAACCTACACGGCAATGCATCAACAGGAATGGGACCTCATCGTTCTTCAGGCCCAAAGTCAGGAACCTTCCTTTTCTTATGATCAGGTAAATAGCTCTACTCTTCCCTATTCCAACCTGCTTGCTGACAGTGCATACGCCTCTTCAACATGCGGAAACGTAATGTATTATATGACGTGGGGACGTGAAAACGGCGATCCGCAATGGGACTCAATTAACACCTTTGACAAAATGAACGAACGTCTGTACAATGCCTATATGCGTTTTGCAGACGAAGCCAATGCAATGGTTTCTCCTGTCGCAGTTGCATGGAAATATGTTCGCGATAATTACCCCACTATTCAATTATACGTCGGTGACGGTTCTCACCCCTCACTTGAAGGAACCTATCTCATTGCAAACACATTTTATGCTGCAATTTATCAGGAAAGCCCAATTGGAGGTACATATACCGCAGGTCTCGATCCAACTACGGTAAATGCATTGCAAACCGCCGCAGACTGGGCTGTAATGGATTCGCTTCAGAAATTTCGGCTACACCCTATTGATTACAGAACTGTAGCCGGTTTTACAGGAACGGAAACACAGGGAAGTTTTGCAGCTGAGAATACCAGCATTCACGCCAATACTTATTCATGGGATTTTGGTGACGGGACAACCTCAACCGATGAACATCCTGTTCATCAGTATTCGGCTCCGGGAAACTATACCATTCAGTTGATTGCCACTTCAGCTTGTAACAGCGATACCGTGACATCGACTATCACCATCAATGCAGTCGGTGTAGATGAACAACCGGAGTTTTTCCCAATCATTGAATTTGACATCTTCTACAGGATTGGTCCGGTAAATGAACTGACACATTTTGTCATTTACAACGCACAGGGGGCTATCGTCGCAAGCGGTGATATTCAGCCAACTGAAATAAGCGAATTAACAAAACAGACAGGTTTCGGAATATTGGAATTGACCACCAAATCCGGAGAGCGAGTAACTCGAAAGTACATCCGATAGGCTTTAACTGAAAATATTCCGCTTTTATCATCTGAATATATGTAGCTTTGAATCAAAGTTTTAACCACGTTAATATGGCGATTCGTTACTTTATCCTATCTGTGCTGACATCTGTTTCCTTCTATGCAAACAGTCAATGTCTTAGCTCAACCTGTCCACCAACCATGAGTGAATACAGTAGCTCAGCAACTTGTGGAACAGTAGTCAATTATACATCTCCGGTTTTTTCAAGCTCCTGCAGTTCAATTGCTCAGGATACATTCTTCTTTACCGGAGGAGTTCAAACATTCACCGTTCCCAACGGAGTGTCGCAGGTTACAATTGAAGTATGGGGTGCTCAGGGTGGTGCGAATTGGGTCAACAACGTGAATTTCGGAGGATACAACAAGGCAGATTTTCCCGTTACAAGCGGGTCTGTATTGGAAGTATATGTTGGCGGACAAGCAACTTCGACCGTCGGAGGATATAACGGTGGTGGAAATGGTGAAGGCGCCGGAAAAGGTGGTGGCGGTGCTTCTGATGTTCGTATGAACGGAAGTACTTTGAACGACCGAATCATTACTGCCGGCGGAGGCGGTGGAGCCGGTTACTGGAGCAGTCTGCATGTTGTCGGTGGAGTTGGCGGTGGCGTCAACGGTGGTGATGGTTACAGAAATACAACCGCCGATCCGGGAGGACTTGGTGCAACACCAATGGGACCAGGGGCCAGTGGAACGTGCGTATCATTTAATAATCCTGCGAACGCCGGTTCATTCGGCATTGGTGGTAGTCCAAGCGGCTGTGGATGTGAAGGATACGGTGGCGGAGGTGGCTATTACGGTGGTGCTGCAAGTGGTAATTGTCGCGGCGGAGGCGGCGGAAGCGGATACATCAGTCTCTCCGGCACCAATACGGCAACAGCAGATGGTATTCGTGTAGGCGATGGAATGGTAGTATTGAGCTATCAAATCGAACAACAAATTACAGTGACACAAATTGCCGGTTTGGCAAGTGGGGCAACGTTCCCGGTTGGAATTACAACAAATACTTTTCAGGCTACAACTCAAGAGGGAGATACACTGGAATGCACATTTCTTGTAGAGGTGATCGACACGATTCCACCTGTCATCCCACCTTTGTTGCCAGTTACCCTCTATACGGATAGTGGAAGCTGTTCATCAACAGCTGTAATACCGAATCTACCAGCTACAGACAACTGTGGTATTGCAACCATTATGAGCGATGCTCCAACTACTTATCCAATCGGAACAACTATTGTCCATTGGGTTGTCATTGATGATCATATGAACAGTGCAATAGCACAACAGGAAGTCATTGTGCTTGATACGATTGCTCCTGTATTTGAAGGACCTATTATTTCTTCTCAGATTTGCGAAGGCACAGCAGCTGTTTTCGGGACACCAAATGCTACGGATAATTGTAACGTCACTGTTACCCAGATCAGTGGTCCGAGCAGTGGATCCTTCCTTCCTCCGGGAGTTTATGGAATTGCATTTGTTGCAACCGATCCTTCCAACAATACCGATACACTCGGATTCAGCATAACTGTTCTTCAAAATCCAGCAATTACACTTGACATTCAAACGCCATCAGATCCAGTATGTGTTTACAATGCTCCTTTCCTTTTGAGTGGGGTCGATCCGACTGGCGGAAACTGGAGTGGAACAGGCGTTCAAAACGATACTTTTGATCCTTCCGTGAGCGGAACGGGCTCGATTCAAATCACCTATTCGTATACCGATTTTCAGGGATGTAGTTCCATTGCGGTGGATACTATTGAGGTGGATGAATGCTTATCCGTTATGGATCAATCGGCCACAACATTTGCATTATTCCCTAATCCAACCAATGGCAATGTAGCAATTCAGGTTGCGGAAAACGGACAGATTCTCGTTGAGGATATGCAAGGCAAACTTGTTGCAAAACATCTTCTGGCTGCGGGCGAATCAACACTTGATCTGCACTACTTGTCTGGCGGCATGTATGCATTGACCTTTATCGGTAATAGTGGGAAAGTAACTGTTTCAAGGTTGGTGATTCAACATTAAGAAGTTTAACTTAAGAATCCCTGCTTCATTTGAAGCGGGGATTTTTTATTCCTTCACTTTGATTTCTTCCGCATCTACAAGTGGCTCACCGTTCATACGAAGGAACAACTGAATCAGCGCAACAACGTCTTTTTCGCAATACACTTTGATCCGTTTCAAATCATTCTCTTCATAGAAAACACGGGCAACATCAGCTCCGGAAATATCATCCTTCGGAGTTGGAATCTTGAAAACGTAACACAGCAATGCAAGACTGGTATAGGCTTTGAAATCACCAAACTTCCACAGTTCCATGGTATCCAGATGGTTGATTTCCCAAGGCTTTTTACCCGCAATGTTCAGAATATGTGGCAGCTTCATTCCGTTGATGAGCAATCGTCGGCAAATGAACGGAATATCAAATTCTTTGGAATTGTGTCCGCAAAGTACGGTATACTTCGGGTGATCTTCCAATAGACGGACAAACTGGGTCAGCAGTGTTTCCTCATCCTCGTGAGCAAACGATGCAATTCGGATTTGTCTCCCGGTTCTGGTTTCATTGATAAATCCAACAGAAATACATACTACTCGCGCAAACTCAGCAAGAATTCCAGCCTTCTCACCATAAACCTGTTCCTCGGTCTTATCAGGAGTGAGGTAACGGGAATTTTTGGAATTGAACAATTTGGTTCCCTCATCATCGAGTTCGTTGTAATTATAGATTACCGGAACGGTTTCAATATCAAAGAAAAGGATGTTTTCAAAAAGGTTTTTTGCGATCATTTGATTCTGTTTTCTAAATCAAATTAGGTAAAATTATCAGTTTGATTTCACACGATCGGATATTTTTTGAGTTCAAATTGACAGGTTTCGGCCCTAAGGAATAGTATTCCTTATTTTTGTGGAAAATTGTTTCATGGCAGAGGAACTCAATATTGCAACCGGAAGCAGGGCAGAAAGGTATTCGTTGCTTCTTCCACAGGTAAAAGCGCTTGTAGAAGGCGAACCAAATCTAACGGCAAATCTTGCCAATGTAAGCTCTGCTTTGAAAATGACCTTCGGTTTTTTCTGGGTAGGTTTTTACCTGGTTGAACAGGAAACATTAGTTCTTGGGCCATTTCAGGGAGATATTGCCTGCACGCGGATTGCCAAAGGCAAAGGTGTTTGCGGATCGAGCTGGCAACAAGACCGAACGCTGATTGTTCCGAATGTGGATGAATTCCCGGGGCACATTGCCTGCAGCAGTAATTCAAGAAGCGAAATTGTTGTTCCTATCCGAAAAGGAAATACTGTAATGGCTGTTTTAGACGTTGATAGTGATGTCCTGAACGATTTTGACGAAACAGATGAACGATACCTTAACGAATTGTGTACATGGTTAGGATCGCAATTGTTTTAATTGCGCTGCTAACGCTGGCCGGCTGTGCTGACGTGATGCCTTTAACAGGTGGTCCGCAGGATCAGGTTGCGCCTAAACCGACGAGTATCGCTCCGGAACAAGGGTCACGGAACACACAAACAAAAAGCGTTCAGATCACCTTTGATGAATACATCAAATTACAGGATCCCGCTACAACATTGAGCATGAGTCCAAGTGTAGGGAAACTTACAACCGACGTATCTAAAAAGACACTGACAGTTTCCTGGGATCAGGAGCTAAAACCGGAAACCACATACATTCTGAACTTCAACGGAACCATCCGTGATAACAACGAAGGAAACGACACTATTTTTCAGGTCGTTTTCTCGACCGGAAACTCCATTGACTCGCTTTCCAGAAAAGGGAGAATTGCTTCTGCTTATTCCGGCGAACCGATTAGTAACGCAACTGTTGTACTGTTCAGCAAAGATTCCATTCCGTATAAGAATGAGCCCAGTTATGTTACCCGAAGCGATAAGTTCGGAAACTTCACGTTCTCGTACCTGAAGCATGCAGATTACAAAGTATTTGCTTACGTTGATCAAAATAAAAATCAGAAAACCGATCCGATCGAAAACATCGCTTTTCAGGAAGACTTAACTACAACAACAGACACTTCCTTCCTGCAATTGAGGCTATTCAAACCAAAAGCAGTAACGGGAAAACTGTTGATTACACTTGAGAAACCCGGGACAGCATTGCTTAGCGGCAAAGATTTCACAGCCGAAGCACCGCAGGTAAACGGAGTTGTTCAACCGGTATTCGATCGCTTTAGATCCGATTCCATCAGAATTGCTCTTCCGGCAAGTGAAGATGGTCGCTACACGTTTATTTCCGGTACCGATACCATTGTTCGTTTGTTTCAGTTGAAAGACAGAAACTCCAGTTTCCGGGTTCAATCTCAGAACATAAAGCAATGGAAGCCCGGCGACACCTTAATTTTCACCGTTCAGGAAACACTCAAAAGCATTGAAGAGAGCAAAATCACTATTGAAACTCAGCTGAGGCAATCCGTTCCTGCCAGCATACATTTCGAAAACAATCAGATACAAATTGTTCCAACAGCGTCGGAAGACTTTACGATCTTCTTCGGAAGCGGTGCTTTGTCCGGAGCTTCAAACCGCAATGACACCATTCGTTTTTCCTATGAAACCTTTTTACCGGAAGAATGCGCTACACTGATTCTGGATGTGAGTGCTTTCGATTCTACCTGGGTGTTCGAAGTCATCAACAACATGAATACCGAACAAGGAAAGGTAATTGCCAGAAAAGCTTCGAATGGAGGAAAGCTTCGTTTTGAACAACTTATTCCAACAACATATAGTGTTCGTTGTTTTCAGGACAGAAACGGAAACGGCAAATGGGATTCCGGAGATTATGAAAATGGCATTCAACCGGAAGAAATGAAGCGTTTCCCAATTCGTCAGAAACTTCGTGCGAACTGGGAAGTAGAAGAAAAACTGAGTCTCTGATAACCGATTATGGAGCAGCCAAAGGTTTTTAGAAAATCACGGGTGATTTTGGTCGCGTTACTCGCTATTGCCGTTTGTGTCTTCTCCGGATACCGCACGCTTAGTAAAGTTGAATTCCGAAAAGTTCCTCATGGACAGGGCGACTATACGTGGACCGATCACAATAATAATGGGAAAATTGATTTCGATCTGGAAGAAGAGTTCCCTCTTTCCAAAAACGGAGATTATGAAAAAGTTTCTGCTTTTGACATACTTGAAAACATCCCACTTTCCATTTCAACCATTGGTTTCCTGGGTCTGGCTCTACTTGCAATGGTCGGAAGAGACATCAATTACATTTGGCGGATCCGAACATTAACTAACAAAGAATTATCCTGGAAAGCCAGTTTCCGGACAATCATGGTTTGGGAATATGCTTCAGCATTGGCACCCGGAGTTTTAAGTGGTGCTGCAGTAGCCATGTTCATTCTGAATCGAGAACGCATTGCACTTGGAAGAGCAACAGCCATTGTCATTATCACTGCATTTTTTGACAACCTGTTTTTCGTTATTCTGATTCCGGTTGTTTTCCTCCTGTACTCCTACAACACATTGCTTCCCGAATCCATAGGAGCTTCAGGGTCAACAGTTTTCTGGATCGGTTATTCGGTATTTTTCGTGCTTTGCTTCCTGTTGTTTACTAGCATTTTTCTCGTTCCGTCATTCATGAAGCGCTTGTTAGGAGCTATTACCAGACTTCCATTACTCAAGAAATGGAATACTAAAGCATTGGAAACAGGGGAAAATGTGCGTCAAACCGCTCTTGAACTTAGGGGTGAAACGCCAAAATTCTGGTTAAAAGTTGGTGCTGCAACTGTGTTCTCCTGGACCTCCCGTTACCTCGTAATCTCATTCATTTTTCAGGCATTTGTGCAACTGAACGTTTTTCAGCACGCACTGTTGCTGAGCAAACAATTTGTGTTGTGGATGTTCATGCGCGTGGCTCCAACCCCCGGTGGAAGCGGTGTTGCCGAATGGGCTTTCGGAGAGTTGCTCAGCACATTTTCGGCAAGTGCAGTTGTGGTTGGAAGTCTGGCCATAGTTTGGCGCGTGATCGGCTATTTTCCTTATTTAATCATCGGAAGCATCATTCTTCCGCGTTGGTTGGGAAGAAAAGCCGAAAAAAATGGGTAATTCCGAAGAAATCACTACATTTGCAACCCCCAATATGGGATAAACCGATTTAGTATGTCGCAGGGAGTAAAGATTTTTGCCGGAAGAGCATCCAAAGATTTAGCAGAGAAGATCGCTGTAAAATTTGGCGCATCATTGGGTGACGTTAAGGTTACCGAATTCAGCGACGGCGAATTTCAACCTTCTTTCGAAGAAACGGTTCGCGGTCAGGATGTTTTCATCGTTCAGTCTACAATGCCTCCTACAGAAAACCTGTTTGAGCTGTTGTTGATGGTAGATGCGGCAAAACGTGCTTCGGCTCGTAAAATCATCGCTGTTATTCCATACTTCGGATTCGCCCGTCAGGATAGAAAAGACAAACCACGTGTTGCGATCGGTGCAAAATTGATTGCGAACATGCTAGCTGCTGCCGGTGTTAACCGTATCATGACGATGGATCTTCATGCTGATCAGATTCAGGGATTCTTTGAGGTTCCCGTAGATCACTTGTTTGCTTCAACATTGTTCTTCAACGAAATGAAGGCTCTGGATAACGGAAACCTGCTTATGGCGGCTCCGGATGCCGGTGGTGCGAAACGAGCAAATGCTTACGCGAAAAAACTCGATACGGGATTGGCAATTTGTCACAAACACCGTAAAAAAGCGAATGAAGTAGCTGAAATGACAGTGATTGGTGACGTTGCAGGAAAAGACGTGATCCTGGTAGACGACATGTGCGATACAGCAGGTACGTTGACCAAAGCAGCAGATTTGTTTATGGAAAAAGGAGCAAAATCTGTACGCGCTTTCTGTACCCATGCAGTTCTTTCGGGACCGGCTTACGATCGCATCAACAATTCAAAATTGACAGAACTTATTGTTACCGATACTATTCCGTTGAAAGGACATAGCGATAAAATTCGCGTGTTGACGGTAGCAAACCTTTTCGCCGATGTCATTGACAGATTGGTGAAAAACGAATCAATTAGTACACATTTTATCATATCATAAATAACAACAAATGAAAGTATCACAATTGAGCGGTTCGCCACGTGCGAACGTAGGGAAAAAGGATGCTAAAGCGTTGAGAGATTCAGGACAGGTTCCTTGTGTTCTTTACGGTTTGGGTAGTCAAATCCACTTTTCCGTAAAAGACATCGCAATCGAGAAATTGGTTTACAACCCGGATGTGTTCCAAATTGAATTGGACATTGACGGTACAAAAGCTTCTGCTATCATTCAGGACTTGCAACAAGATCCTGTAACTGATAAAATCAAGCACGTAGACTTCTTGCAGCTAGACGCTAAGAAACCAGTTAAAGTTGGTCTTCCGGTACGTGTTACGGGTTCTTCTCGTGGTGTAATGGCCGGAGGTAAATTGATGCAGGTTTTCCGTCGTTTGAAAGTTGTTGCTTTGCCAGGAGATTTGCCTGAAGCAATTACTATCGACATCACCAAATTGCGTATCGGACAAGCTATCCGTGTTGCTGATTTGGAGGAGCAAAATCCATCTGTTCGTTTTACTGATCCTAAGCGCGCGGTAGTTGTAGCTGTGAAAATGGCTCGTGGTGCGTCTAAGGCAGCTGAAATGGATGACGAAGACGAAGATTAAGATTCACTTCTTTAAAGGAATCCCGGTTTGTTTAACAGGCCGGGATTTTTTGTTCCCGTCGTTCTCGATATATCCTGATCTACTTCCGTTAGAATCAGCATTACCCGAACGAACGGGAAAATAATGGTGTAATGGTTTTTAATGTGCGTCAAGCCAATTTTTAGCCAACTGTATTTCCACTTCCATCGGAACGGCAAGATCAACTGCTCCTTCCATGGCTTTTTTCACCAGATTTTGCATGATTTCGTGTTCATCCTTGTGAACATCGAACACCAATTCATCGTGTACCTGAAGGATCATTTTTGACTTCACTTTCGCCTCTGTCATCGCTTTATCCACCGCAACCATTGCCAGTTTTACCACATCGGCAGCTGAACCCTGAATGGGTGCATTAACGGCATTTCGCTCTGCAAAACCGCGTACTACGGCATTCGCCGAGTTGATGTCCGGCAGGTATCTGCGACGCTTCATAATCGTCTCGACATAACCGTTCTCACGAGCATTGGTCACCGCACTATCCATATACGTTTTGATCGTTGAATACTGTGCAAAGTAAGCATCAATAATTCCTTTCGCTTCCGTTCTGGAGATTCCAAGGTTCTGCGAAAGTCCAAAAGCCGATTGTCCGTAAATGATTCCGAAGTTCACCGCTTTTGCCGCACTACGCTGATCTTTTGTTACCTCATCCAGTTCCACATGGAAAACCTTAGCCGCTGTAGCACGGTGAATGTCTACTTTATCACGGAATGCCTGAATCATGTTCTTGTCTTCGGCTAACGCTGCGATAATGCGCAATTCGATTTGCGAGTAATCGGCTGCCATCAACGTATAATCATCGTTACGGGAGATGAAAGCTTTTCGGATTTCCTTACCACGATCAGAGCGAATTGGAATGTTCTGAAGGTTCGGATTATTGGAGCTCAATCGACCCGTTGCTGTAACCGTTTGCATAAAGCTGGTATGTACACGCTTATCGATGTCATCAATCATCGTCGGAAGAGGATCTACATACGTCGATTTCAACTTCTTCATTTGTCGGTAATCCAAAATATCACCGATGATCGGGTGATCGTTTTTGTGCTGTTGAAGAATGTCTTCTGATGTTGCGTACTGCCCGGTTTTGGTCTTTTTCGCCTTGGAGGAAATCTTCAGGTGTTCGAACAACACTTCTCCGAGTTGTTTCGGAGAGTCCACGTTGAAGTCAATCCCTGCAGCTTCCTTGATTTTCTTTTCCAGTTCAATGATTTCCTGTTCCAACTGTTTGGAATACGCCTGCAAGTGCGGAACATCGATGGCAACACCTTCTGCCTCCATCTTCGCCAGCACCTGTACCAACGGCATTTCCATCTTCCAGAACAGGTCTTTCAGGTGTTCTTTTTCAATCTGAGGAGCAAACAACTGCTTCAGCTGGAACGTAATATCTGCGTCTTCACAGGCATAGTCTGAAATCTCTTCCGGCCTCAAATCGCCCATATTACCCTGATTCTTTCCTTTCTTACCAATCAACGTTTCAATACTGATCGGTTGGTAATTGAGGTAATATTGCGCCAGGAAGTCCATTCCCTGTTTTGCTTCCGGTTGGATCAGATAATGCGCAATCATGGTATCGAATAGGGGTCCTTTAAACACCACTCCATAGCGTGTCAGGACCTGCAAATCGTATTTGAGGTTGTGCGCAATTTTCTCAATTTTTTCGTTTTCGAAGAACGGTTTGAATTCGTCGACGATCGTCTGTGCATCCTTCCAATCCTTTGGAACTGCTACGTAGTACGCTTCTCTCTCTTTGAATGAGAACGACATTCCCACTAAATCGGCACGCAACGCATTCACATCCGTTGTTTCCGTATCGAAACAAACAGATGTTTGCTTCATCAATTCAGTCATCAGTTTTTTGCGTTCTTCCGGCAATGTTACCAGATGATAACTCGGCTTTTCCGTTGCAATCGTTTTGTGTCCGGATGTTGGTGCCGCCTGTTGGACTTCTACAAGGCTTTGAGTTCCAAACAAATCCAACTGACCATTTGCATCAACTGCAGCAGTTACAACAATCTCCTGTCCGGTAACTCGTTTTGCCAGGTTTTTGAATTCGAGTTCAGTAAAAATCTCAATGACCTTCTCCTGATCAGGTTCGTCAATACGCAATGCCCGCTCATCGAATTCAATCGGTGCATCGACAATGATGGTTGCAAGCATTTTCGACAATCGCCCCTGCTCTTCAAAAGCAATCACATTCTCCTTCATTTTACCTTTCAGCTGATCGGTATTCTGGAAAACTCCTTCCATCGAACCGTAATCAGCGATCAGCTTCTTTGCCGTCTTTTCTCCAATTCCGGGGATTCCGGGGATGTTATCGGCGGCATCTCCCCATAAACCAAGGATATCAATAACCTGAAGCGGATCTGTTACTTCAAATTTTTCGCAGACCTCAGGAATCCCAAGAATAGATGCGGGATCTCCCCCTCTACCCGGTTTATACATGAAAATATTCTCGGAAACCAACTGTGCAAAGTCTTTATCGGGTGTCATCATGTAAGTGGTGAAACCTTCTTTTTCCGCCATTTTTGCAAGCGTTCCGATCAAATCATCGGCTTCGTACCCCTCCAGCATGACAATAGGGATGTGAAACGCTTTGATGATTTCCTTAATTGGTTCAATCATGGAGCGAATATCTTCCGGCATTTCCTCTCGGTGCGCTTTGTAATGCTCGAAATCCGCTGTTCGGTTCGTTGCACCTCCCGGAGCGTCAAACACTACCGCAATGTGCGTCGGTTGCTCTTTATTGATGATATCCAGCATTACATTCGTAAAACCAAATGCTGCGCTGGTGTTTTGTCCTTTTGAATTAATCCGCGGGTTCTTCGCGAAGGCAAAGTAAGCACGATAAATCAGGGCAAAAGCGTCCAATAAGAACAGTTTTTTATCCGACTGTGGAGTAAGCATAATGCAAAATTGAAGTGAGGTACAAGAATACGGAAAATTTGGGTGAGAACGATCGGGAGGGGAGTTATCGTGTTGATGAGATCGAGTGGCCGGCCGGAATTTTAAGCTCAAATTCATGATTTCACGAATTCATGAAAACATAAAAATATGTGTGTCTCCGAAACCTTTAGTTCAATCATTCAATTCCCCCGAATCTAAGCTTTCATCCAACGAATAATAATCCATTTCAACTAACCGGAATCAACTGTATTACAAATTGGTTTATTCCTATTATTTTTGCAGACCCGATTTACGCGGTATAGCACTGTATTTTATTACGTTACATGGTATTTTCGAGCTTAACATATCTATTTGCATTTTTCCCGCTCTTTATCCTGGCGCACTTTCTCTTTAAAAACATCATTTTCAGAAATATCACTCTGATATTATTCTCATTGATGTTTTACGCCTGGGGTGAGCCTCTTTGGTTAATTCTTCTTTTGCTAACCGCTCTTTTCGATTATGGAGTCGGTATGCTCATAGGCAATCTGCTCAAAAAGAGCAAGAACAAAGCGAAGGTAGCGCTTGTATTCGGTATTGTGGTTAACCTGAGTCTGCTCATAGGCTTTAAATACGGCGGATTCCTTTGGGATAACCTGAATATGCTCTTTCCGATGCCGTTCGATCGTCCGATGAACTCGCTCCCAATTGGTATTTCGTTCTACTCTTTTCAGGTTATTGCTTACCTGGTGGATGTTTACAGAGGGGATACACCGGCGCAACGAAGTCCGATCAACTTCCTGGTGTGTATCAGTATGTTCCCGCATTTGGTAGCCGGGCCCATCATCCGATACAGTAAAATTCACGATGAACTGGACAATCGTAAAGTTACCTGGTCCGATCTTTCGTACGGGATCAACCGTTTCTGTTTCGGTTTCTTTAAGAAGATATTCATCGCTAACACCGCAGGTGAACTGGTCCAGAAGTACCTGGAAAACGGGTTTCACGATCTCTCAAGTTATGAAGGCTGGTTCGGAATTGCCATGTTCTCCGTTCAGATTTACTTTGATTTCAGCGGATATTCTGATATGGCGATCGGTTTGGCCAGAATGTTCGGCTTCCACTTCGATGAAAACTTCCGACACCCATACGCTGCTATCTCCTGTGGAGACTTTTACCGCAGATGGCACATTTCACTAGGTCGTTTTTTCCGTGATTACGTCTACATTCCGCTTGGTGGAAATCGTAGATTTCAGTTGAGAAACATTATGGTAGTCTGGTTGTTAACCGGAATCTGGCACGGAGCAAGCTGGAACTTCCTCTTGTGGGGAGCATATTTCGGTTGCTTCATGATCATTGAGAAACTACTGGAGAAAATACTTGTCAAAACACCTCGAATTCTACGTCATACCTACACACTGATTTTGATTGTTTTCAGTAGGGGAATCTTCTACTTTACGGACTGGGAGAAACTGAAATCATTTACAGTCAATCTGTTTACTTCAAAGAATCCAATCGGCGACGGCTTTTTATCCGACTTGTATTCACATTTATTCTGGTTTATTGCTGTAATTATTCTGTGCATTCCGTGGGACGAAATTTATCCTGAAACCTCAAGGATCAATCGTGGAAGCACAAAATTCTACAATGCCCTAAGCCCGGTATTCAACATGTTGTTCCTGATTGTTTCAACGGCATTGCTGGCCGGATCTACCTATAATCCATTTATTTATTTCCGATTCTGATGAAGTACGTTAATGTCATATTGTTCTTTGGGGTCATTTTTTCCGGACTGGTTTCTTACGTTGTTATTCCGCCCAAAAAGATTTCATACGAAGAAAAGCGTAAGCTTGCTACATTCCCTTCATTTGAAATGGATAGTTATCTAAACGGGAATTATACCGATAGTATCGATGAATACATGGATGACCATTTACCGTTCCGAAAGGAGTTCATTTACCTGGCGGATTTGGTAAAACAATATCGTGGACTACAGTATGAAAGTGAAGAAGGAAGAATCTTTGTGGCGCAAAAACCGAAAAAGGTTAAGAAGAAACACAAACGAAATAAAACTGTTGCTCCGGAATTCCTGGAAGAGTTCGAAGAACAGTATTCCGGCGATTTATTGATTCTTGACGGGGCAGTATATGCACTGAACGGCGGAAGCCCGGCAATGTCGAGAAAATACGCTGCAATGGTGAACGATTATGCTGCTAAACTAAAAGGAAAAGCACGCGTTTTCTCTTGTGTAGCACCGCTTTCATCTGCGTTTATTCCGGTTCAGAAATACAGAAAATACAACGGATTGCAGCAAAAAACACTGTATGCTATTCGTTCAAGCCTTACCAATGGGGCCATTTTCAGCGATGTCATCGGGGAAATGAATCAGCATGGAAACGAAAAAATGTACTTCGGAACGGACCACCACTGGAATGCGCTTGGAGCATACTACGGTTACGTGGCTTTCTGTAAAAGTGCAGGATTGACTCCTGTTCCTCTTTCCAGTATGGAGAAAAAGACCAAGTACAATTTCCTGGGAAGTATGTACCAACATACACGCGACTTAAGCGTGAAGGAGCATCCCGACACATTTACCTACTACATTCCTAAAACGAATGCAACCGGTCTGATCTACAACGCATACGACTTCAAAAATCCTAAAAAAGCGAAATTGTTTTACCACACCAGTTCTGGTGGAAACATGTATTCTACTTTCATTGGTGGGGATAATCCGTTGACGAAATACACGACGGGAACCAAAAACGGCAAAAAGTGTGTTGTAGTGAAAAACTCATACGGAAATGCATTCGCAGTTTACCTCGTAAGCCATTACGAAGAAGTTTATGTTGTTGATTTACGTTACTCCAGACATAATCTTATTGAGTTGATCGAGCAAAACGAAATTGATGATCTTATCTTTGCAATCGGTATGTATGGTGCAATGGGGAATGGAAGTATCGGTTTGATGAAACGACTTGGAACCCAGAAGGGCGGAGGTGCTCCGATTTCAGCAGTGAAAGACTCGCTGGTTTCTCCGGCACTTCCACCAAAGCAAGACAGTATCCCGCAGTAAGATTGAGTGAATGAAGGTAAGTTTAGTTTTGACGGTGTTGTGGTGTTTGAGTGCTGTTGTTGGTTTCTCACAAACAGATAGTCTGTACAAACAACTGAAAATCGATTCGGCTTACGCTTGTTTCCAATATTACGACGCTACAGTCGGGCAACAGTTTCTTCAGAATTTCGAGAAAAGCGATTCGGATAAAGTAGTGATTTTCCATTACGGCGGAAGTCACATCCAGGCTGAACGCCCTACCACCTTTGCAAGAGCATTGTTACAGGCACATTACGGTGACGGTGGTCGCGGAATGATCTTCAGCTACGGTGCTGCGGATACATATTCCTCTGTGAATTACAATTCCACGAAAACCGGAAACTGGTCCTTTGCCAAGAGCTTTCAGTTACCGGCAAAACTTCCATTGGGTGTTTGCGGAATGACTGTTGAGACTAAAGATCCCGGCGCTTCCTTAGGCTTTGAATTCAAAGATGCGCTTCCGGAACGAACGCATAACCTCACCGTGTTTACCGAAATTGATTCACTTTCTTACGGTTTTGAATTGAACATCGATGGGAAAATTTATTCCTTTCCAAAGGAAGAAATCCTGAAAATGGCCGTGAATAACTCTGTTACGGTTACACATTTCGGGTCGATCCGGAATATCAGCATAAAAACGCTTGGCCCGGGCGCTTACTTCCGTTTCTATGGAATTGATATTGAAATTCCTGCAAACAAAGGCGTTGTTTACCATTCACTCGGTGTAGGAGCAGCTGCAATGAATTCCGTTCTCGCACTTGAAAAAGTAGAACAACAAGCCGCTTTACTTCATCCGGATATCGTTATTCTGGATTTCGGAACGAACGATATTCTCTACCATAACGAGATCAACCTAAAACTTGCCGGACAAGTGGAACGCGCTATTGCCAAATTCCGTTCTATCAATCCGAACATGCTGGTTGTTCTGACTTCCACTCAGGATTTGTTTACGAAAGGACATTACATCACTGCAGGACCTTTATTTCGTGATTTGATGGACTCATTGGCACGCAAAAACGGTTGTTTGTTCTGGAATTGGTACGACTGTTCAGGTGGTTTGAGAACGATCAAAACCTGGGAAAGTCTTGGTTATGCAAAAAACGATTACATACATCTTACGCAAGCCGGATACGAAGTAAAAGGAAATTACATCGCAAAATCCATTGAGAACACGCTAACGGCTGCACGACAAGGCAAAACCGAACTAACTGTTCCGTTGAAAGCCTATGAACTGAATCCTCCTGTCAGCGAGACACCACCTGTTAAGAAACCCATCACAAAAGGTCGGAAACACACCGTGAAATCAGGCGATACGCTTTCACAAATTGCGCGTAAGTACAATACCTCGGTATCCAAAATAAAGTCGGCAAATCACCTGAAAAGCGATATGATTCGTGTGGGTCAGGTACTCATTATTCCTTAAGGAGATCTATCAACGACTGTGCTTTAGCAATCGTAAAGAATAACTGGCTTTGTTGCTTACGGAATCACCGTTCAACTCCAACTGAAGAATCCGATCTTTTTTGAATTCGTAAGATGCAACGCGAACAGAATCACCAATATGTCCTTGTGACAGAAATAAGATCTCCGGTTCTTTTTTATTCTTTCCGCGAAACTCCCATTCTCCGGTTGATACCAGAACTGCATCGCCATCTTCCGTTGCGTCCTTGTAAACCTCCGTTAAGCGGTAAATTCCTACAGTATCACCTTTAAGTACCAAGCGCTGTTCTATACCCGAACAATCTTCACATGGAATACGTCCGGAATAAACCCTAATTCCGGTATAATTTTTCTCTTTGATAAATTTCTCTTCTGCTTTGGAAGTGGTTTGTTCGCTTTTAGTACTTTCCGTTTTGCGCTGATGCTCAATGCACGAACCCAGACAGCACACGCTCACGAAGGCAAGCAGCCCTATATTCAGTTTTTTCATTACGTTCATCGTAAAACTAATTTAGAGATAGTTCGCTCAATTCCAAAATGATCGGCTAATTCTCCAGTTTTTCATCCACCTGTCGTTTGCAATAAACGCACCAAAATATGGCCATGAGGCACACGAAACAACCATAACCGTGATCGCGCAAACAGTATTCCGCGTTAAAAGTTGCTTTTTAGTTCCATTTGATGACCAGTTTACCGGTTGTTGTTCCTTGTTCCATCTCATGATGAGCCAGGGCCAATTCGGTAAACGAATACTCCTTGCCTACTTGTGGCTGGATCTCGCCATTTAACGCCAATTGTACCATTTCATTCAGACACGATTGCAACACCAGAGGTTTGAAGTCCGCAATTTTCAGCATATTCACTCCACAAATGGACTTGGATCTCATCATTAGACCTATTGGTACAACTAACCCCATTTTTCGGACAAAATTCAGCTTAGAAAAAATACCGTACTTCGCTTTTCCGAGCTCTGAGCCCCCAAAAAGCACCAACCTGCTACCGGATCCCAAGAGTCGCGCATCTTTTTTCGTTGTTGCTCCTGCAACCGGATTGAAGCTGACATCCAGGCGCTCATCTCCTAATCGCTGAGCAAGTGTTTGTTCGTAGTCTGCCGTTTTGTAATTCACGGCTACATCTGCACCCAGATCCATTACTATTTTTTCTTTGGATGTGCTGCTCACTTTTGCGTATACGATGGCTCCTTTTCGCTTGCATAACTGAATCAATGCAGTTCCAACACCTCCCGCGGCCGCATGGATCAACACACGTTCTCCTGCCTGGACATTCGCTACGCGCTCAACCATATAATGTGCAGTGACGTACTGAGTCGCCAGTGCTAATGCCTTGCCCGTATCGTAATTTCCTATTTCAGCAATTGCATGAGATTCCGTAATGACGTGCTTTGCATAACCACCGAATCGGCAGAATGCCAGGACGCGTTTTCCGAGTAAACCCGGATTTACTTCAGCACCAACTTCGATAATCTTTCCAACTACTTCATAACCCAAAACGGCAGGAAGCGGTGGTGCTTCGCCATACAAACCACGACGTGCCATCACTTCAGCGTAATTCAGCCCGAAAGCTTCCACTTCAACCAATACTTGTTTTGAATCGAGCGCAGGTAACGTGATTTGCTTTTCTGCAAATGCCAAATTCGCCTCACCGTATTTTACCAGGGCAAGGGCTGTTGTTTGTTGATTGCTCATGCTAAATTCCTTTTATCAGTAAAACGATCTCACCTTTCGGTGCAGTGGTTTTGAAATGATCAAGCACTTCCTGTGCGGTTCCGCGTCTGAATTCTTCGAAAAGCTTACTTATTTCACGGGCCACACAAACCTGACGATCCGGACCCAACAGTTCCACACATTCTTCCAAAGCTTTCACCAGGCGGTGCGGTGATTCATAAAATACTACCGTTCTTTCTTCGTCTTTGATAGACAACCATTTCGTTTGTCGGCCTTTTTTGTGCGGTAGAAATCCCTCGTACAAAAAGCGATCGCAGGGGAATCCACTTCCAACCAATGCCGGAACAAATGCCGTTGGTCCGGGCAAACACGTTACCGAAAGTCCGGCTTCCACACATGCACGAACCAGAAGGAAACCCGGATCTGAAATGGCCGGCGTACCTGCATCCGAAACCAGTACAGTAAGGTTTTGTTCACGAACAGTTTGAACACAACGCTCAAGCTGCTTGTGTTCATTGTGTGCATGAAACGGAACAAGTTGTTTTCCCTGAATTTCCAGATGAGAAAGGAGTTTCCGGGTTACACGGGTATCCTCGGAATAAATGATATCTGCTTCCTGAAACATGCGAATCGCACGTAAGGTAATGTCTTCCAGATTGCCAACAGGCGTCGGAACTACGACTAATTGTCCCATGAATTAACGCGTTAGTACTACATAATCCTGCAGCACTGTCATTAAGAATTCCATTTTTTTGCTTGGCGGTTCCGGCATTCCCATCAGTCGGGCTGTTTCGTTTGCCAATTCCACTCCGAACTTTCTGTTTTCTTCGTTCGGGAAACGTTTGATGCGAAGAATCGTGTTCTTGATCAACATCATGTCCTCATCGGAAAAGCGTGTAACGTTCGGGTATTTCACTTCGTGATTGTCTGTGCTCTTGATGTTCAGTACATCATTCAAAGAGAAAATCTGGGAATTCTGCGTTTTGATGACCACAGTATCCGCCATGATATCTCCCAGTCGTTGTGCTCTTTCCGTACTTCCGGCAATCACCAGTGCCAGAAAACCAAAACCACCAACCCAGATGTCAACAACCCGGAAAATCCAACGTGTAAAGTACTCACGCAAACCAGCAGTTTCTCCGGAGACTTTCACTACACGAATTCCAAGAATCCATTTTCCAAGCGATCGACCGTTCGTAAAATATTCCAGCATTGGCGAGTACAACACCCATGGAATGTAGACCAGCAAATTCCAAAGCGCTACTCCAATGTCAACACTTTCAGGATCGAAGTAGTTGTTACTGAGAATCATTCCCATTATCGCCATGTAAATCATCAGCGCAACAACATCAATGAACGATGCCACAGCCCGAATAAAGGGATTGGCAAGCTCGTAATCGATTTGTACGTATTGTGCGGTTTTGAATGAAATTGATTTCATGGAGTGACAAAATACAAAATATTATGCGACACTATCAGGAAATTGGGTAAAATCCTCCCCCTGGTTCCTCCAAATGGGAATATACCACATTGCCAATTATTTCAATTGCAATTGAATCGGCAAATGATCCGAATAACCACCATAGTATTTTTCACCACCGTATGTCGTTGCTGGCTTTTTTGTTCCATCGCCGGCGGTATACAACAGAAAGTCCTCTTTTACAATTACTGCGTCACGGGTCATGAGCTTCACTTTGTTTTTACCGTTGTACAGACTTTTAGATACAATGAACTGATCCAGAACACCCCATTCATTCTTGTAATTGTGTGTTCCAAGACCGGCTTCCTGATCGTCGTACAAGAGGTTGTACAAATCTGCAGATTGATCAGACAGTTTCTTCGCTTTCAGCGTGTTTTCAATCGATGTATTGTTAGGGTGGTCGTTGAAATCCCCCATTAGAATGATGTTCGCGTTTGGTTCGTTCTTCAGGATTTCATTGATTTTAGTGCGTGCCACTTCTGCTGCGCGAATACGACGGATTTCAGACTCCTTCTCACCCCCTCTTCTTGAAGGCCAATGATTCACAAAAATGTGAACGGTCTTCTTCCCGATCAATTCACCTTTTACGTAAAGTACATCACGGGTTTTGAAGTCGGGAATCGAATCAATCGAAACTTCAAGATTGGCAATTACCAAAGGCTTAAAGCGCTCCGAATCGTACAATAATGCGCAATCGATACCACGTGCATCCGGAGAATCTTTGTGAGCCAACTGGTACTTTGTACTCGCAAGTTTCCCTGTTTTCGCAACATCCAGTACAACAGCTCCGTTTTCGATTTCAGCAAAACCGATCAGGATGGGATTCTCTGTAAGGTTTGCCGTTACACCGTCTACGATGTGCTGAAGTTTCAGTTTGTAACGTTCTGTATTCCACTTCAACTTCCCGGTTGGTAAATATTCCTCGTCTATTACGTCAGTTTGATCAATTGTATCAAACAAATTTTCTACGTTGTAGAATACAATGCTCCTTCCGTGATACGGTTTTAGTTTGATTTTTTTCTCTGGTTTTTCGTCTGTTTCAAACGTACAGGAAAGACCTGCAAAAGCAGCAACAAACAATAGTGTGTAGAGCAGGTAAGTGTAATTTTTCATAATAGTAGTTTTTATTAAACTGATCCAGTTCGAGTAAACATTTAGTCAGCAAATCAATGCTTCCCTGAATATCTTCTTTATGCGCCATTTCGATGACCTGATGCAAGTGACGTGTCGGAATAGAAACCGCTCCGGCAATAGAACCTCCGGCAGACATGCGTTGAATTCCTGCGGTATCTGTTCCACCGGCAGTGAGGATTTCAGGCTGCCATTTGATCTTATTTCTTTCTGCAACTTCCTTCATGAAGCGTACCATTCGAACATCGCAAATCGTAGATGCATCCATAACCTTGATGGCAGTTCCTTCGCCCAATTTCGTAATTTGTTCATGTGCAGCAGCACCCGGGAGGTCGAACGCGATAGTTGTGTCCAACCCAAAACCGTAAGTAGGCTGAATGGCCAAACTGGCAACATTGGCACCGCGAATTCCAACTTCTTCCTGAACCGTAAACACCATGTAAACCGTATTCGGAAGCTTTTTGCCTTTAAGATTCCTTAGTGTTTCCAACGAAATGAAAACCGCCAGACGATTATCCAGGGATTTACAGTTAACACACTGCCCCATTTCAATGAAACTGCGTTCGCGTGTTACAGCGTCACCAACGGAAACCAGTTCTTTCACCTCATCGGCAGTCAATCCGGTATCGATGAAATAGTCCGATAGCTTTGCTACTTTATTGCGTTCGTCTTGTGTCATGACGTGAATTGGCTTAGAAGCCATCACCCCGATCACATCCTTCTTTCCGTGAATAATAACACGTTGCGCTGTAAGTGTTTTCGGATCAAATCCTCCCAGCGTCGTAAAACGGATAAAACCTTTATCGTCAATGTGTGTGACCATGAACCCAATTTCATCCATGTGAGCTCCTACCATGGCAATTTCATCGCTTTTTCCTTTTCGGATAGCGTAAACATTACCCATGTTGTCGACTTTCACTTCGTCACAGAGTCCTTTCAACTCGCGCAACACAACTTTTCTGATTGGTTCCTCAAAACCGGGAGCACCTGGCGTGATGCACAATTCTTCCAATAGTTCTAAACGCATGGTTCAAAAATAGGGACAACTGCGGACAAGTCGTGACTTGTACCTTACTTTTTACATGAATTTAATATCCAAAAAAGGAGTCCGTTTTGGACTCCCTGAATGGTAAACCGATATAGCTGCATTCATTGTGCACTACAATTCGATTCGTGTACCTGGAGGTTTGATTTGTGGTGGTGTTGGTAATATTCTTCAGGTTAAAGTGACTCAGGTATTCGTAATAGTACGAATTTACGAACACCTGAAGTCGTCAATAAACTAATTAATCAGTTCATCAATGTATCTTGATTTCTTTCATCGTTTCAAATGCGGTTGTATACGTATTTAGCTTTTGCATCAGATCGGTCATTTCTGCCGGAACCCCATTCGGGAACAACAGTTGAATTTGTCTCACTCCATCATCAATCGCGGCTTCCGCTTTTGCTTTATCGCCCGCTTCATAAGCGTTTGCCATGTTTTTCATGCATTGGTTCGCAATGGCAACCATCATCATTTTTTTCTGATTCTTATCAAGCGTTAAATCCAACAACCCGGTTGCCGTTGACCATTCGGGATAGATTTTTTTCTCTACTACCTTCAGTTGTTTTGTTTTGACATCCGTATACGTCATTTTTACTACAAGCGGTTGCTTTTCAATTTCCGGTGTTGAATTGATGACATCGAATTTGGCAAGACCAACTTTTTGAAGGTTCGGAAAGAGTTGTTCCGCATCAAACTGAACCTTTCCCGGTGTCACTTTCTCATTGGCATAACCCATGAGTTGACGATAAACCAACTGATCGTTGAAGGTTACTTCTATCTTGACTTTGTCGCCGATGGGTGTGGTGCTTCCCTGAAATTCCTTTAAAAATGCAGTTTGTAATTTTGCCGGATCGCCTGCCATTTGCATAAATCCACCTCCAACAGTTGCCAATTGGGTCAACAATGCTTCATTGTAATCAGGACCCACGCCAATTGCTGAAATCTGCAATCCTTTAGCAACATACGTTTTTGCACTATTAATTGTTGTAGTAACGTCGTCTCCACCATAGCCATCGGTCAATAATACCAAGCGGTTTACGAAACCTTCTTTTTTAGTTGCAAGCAATTGTTCCAATCCCAAATTCAAGCCACTGGAAATATTCGTTCCGCCGGTTGGCTCAAGCATCATGATGAGCTCAATAAGAGCTTGCTTATCTGTCATTTTTTTCGGTGGGAAGACGAGTTTCCCTTCATCGCTGAAAATCACCAATCCCATTTGATCATTGGCATTGGAGTTTTTGACAATTTCAATCAGCGCATTTTTTACCAATTGCAGACGGTCATCTGATGCCATCGAACCGCTTACATCCACTACGAACATAAAATTCTTCGGAAACACCTCTCCCGCTTTACGATCACGCACTCTGAAAGCAATTTCCACAATTGCTTCTTTGGAAGAGGCATTGAATTTATTTCCCCATTTCAAATACAATTCTACATCGTCTGTTGGTGAAGGATACTGAAGGTTCAGGAAGCTTTCCACATCTACTTCAACCAATTCTTTCACTCTCGGAATAAGCGATTCAACGTTTGCCAATCGTTCATCTACCGTATAAACTACGGTTTGACTTTTCACCGCCAAACCCATGATTTTAGTGAGATCGATTACAGCTGCATCTTTCTGAAAAGTAAAATCGACCAGGTAATTGTTTTTCACCGGAAGCATAAAGGTTACCTGGCCTTCGGCGTTGGTTACTCCCTTGTACATTTTGGAAGATTTACTGGTACGGATATACACCATTTCCCCGGCGTCTTTTTCGCCATCCTTCATGATCGTAAGTGTTACCTGGGCGTGTGAGCTACTTGGTTTTACTTCTTTTGGAAGTGTTTGAACCGTATATCCGTTTTCTTCTTTTTCCGTGAAACGTTTCTTATCGTACAACAACTGAACGGTATTTACCATTGAACGATTATCGAGATCAATGTAACTGATTCCATCAATGTCATCCACATCGATTTCATAGTCCTGACTTATCGGAACTTCAAAAAATGCCTCGCCCTTATTATTGGTAAGCGTGGTGTATTGCTTTTTCGTTGCAAAACACGTCAGACGAACCGGAACATTCGGAAAAAACTCTTCAGCGTTCTTACTTGCCAAAACAACACGAACTACTGATTCGTATTCGCTGGGAGGTGGTGACATCGCCCGCAAACGCTGAGGAACCTGTTCAAATGTTATTGTTCTTCGATCCGGTGCCAGGCGATTCTCACGTTCGTATTTTTTCAGATCATAGGTTACTGTTCTGGAACCTGCTCCTCTTCCCTTCGTCGACAGACTGAAATAACTGTACATTTCACCAATCGTACAAGACCATTCTTCGCCGTGATCGAATAGATGATTTATCCTTCCGGACGCATCCGTCTTAACATTGATTCGTTCGAAAGTCGACTTCTCGATAAAGGAAACCGATTGATTGGCCATTGGCTGACTCTTCGTATCCAATACCGTCAATGAAAATTGAAATTGTGCTTTTGCAGTGACCAAAAATAACAGGCACACGGCAAGGGTAAAATGGGTTTTCATAAGCGGGGAGTAAAGAAGTTATCTTCATAATAACCCGCTTATCGTTTGGTTACAAATTGGAAACATGCCAGATTCATTTACGAACACAAACTTTAAAAAAGAGTGTGGAATGCTTACATTCGTTAAGTAAGCTGAACGAATAATTGTAATTGTCATTAACCCATGTTTACTCATCTTGGAAAAAGACGAACGGCCAGGCACAATCTGCAAATTGCTTCTTTGCTTTCATTTGTTGCCGGATTTGTTAATGTGGTTGGTTTCTTAGCCGTTGCCAGGTTAACTACCAACGTAACCGGTCATTTTGCCTTTTTTGTAGACGAGGTATTCAAGCTGAAATTGTGGGACGGCTTCGTTTATTTTCTCTATATTTTTTTCTTCTTCCTCGGGTCTTTCTCTTCCAGTTTTTTAATTGAATTGATTTTCAGAAAGAACAAAAATTACGGATACATTATTCCAACTTCGGTGGAAGCACTCATCCTGATTTTCATCGGGATCTTTGGCAAGAACTTGCCGGATAGTCCAAATGTGATTGCCTGTAGCCTACTTTACTCAATGGGACTGCAAAACTCTCTGGTGACCCGAATTTCCAATGCTTCAGTCCGAACGACTCATTTAACCGGATTGTTTACAGATTTAGGAATTGAATTATCACAGCTGTTTTTTTACAAGGACAGTGAGGATGTTAAGAAACTAAAGACCTCCATTGGATTACGATTGACAATCATAAGTTTCTTTTTTATTGGTGGGATAATGGGAGGTATTTTCTATACCAAGTTGGGGCTGTATTCTTTATTAATTGCTGCAATGCTTCTCATGACCGGAATTGTTTACGACAACATCCGGGTGAAAATCAAATTGCTAAAGAGAAAAGTACACCGTTGAAACGAGATTGATTAGTCCCCTGTGGTTCCACCGAAGGCGTAACCCAAACCGAAACCACCACCAAAGCCCCATCCCATTCCGGCTACTTTACGCGTCTCTGTAAAAACATTCAGCGTTAATCCGTTAGAATTCCAGTAAGTAGTTTTTACTCCGTACGACATCGCGTACCGCAGATAATGCAAATCGGTATTGTTGTTTTTCATATAATCCACCCCCAGAACATTCGCATACGGAGAAATATCCCAATGATAACCAACCGGAATATGCCCCGAAACACCGTCAGGTGCCACAAGGAGAATTACTCCAAGCAATGCACCGAGCCCGCCAAGGTCAAGGTCATTGTCGTCATCCAAATCTCCATCCGAACTGGAAATCAGACCGAATAAAATGAGTGGAGGACCGACAATACTTCCCGCTGAAGAGTGGAGCTGCCAGATCTTATCGGTACGGCGAATGAATTCGAGATTATAGTTCAATCCGATATTTCGATGAATGAGCCATTCAGCTGAAACTCCATAAAGTTGATAATTTGCGCTATCCACCTGACCAAAACTGCTTTTTGCCCAAATGTGTCCGGATTGTTCGTGAAACTGTGCGTTCGAAGAAACAGCCATAAGGCCAAATAGTACGATAAGTAGTAACTTCATAATTCAAATATAGCGAGTTGGGGCTAATGTGAAAATCAACTACTTTTGTTCTTCAGCTGAACGCTCAATTGTTTTCAGTCACAAAAACAATAAATTACACCAATAAAGACCCTACGATATGAAAAAACGACTACTTACTATTTTATTGACAGGTACCTCATTATCGCTTCTGGCACAAACACAAATCGGAAACTCCAACTTCGAGCAATGGGAAACTGTAGCCAGTGGAGAGGAACCTTTGAACTGGAGTAGTTTTTTGAGCGCGAGCGGTAGCTTGAGTGGCGCTGCTTCGGATCAATGCGAAAGCTCCACGGACGTCAGACCAGGTTCTTCCGGAACAAAATCGGTAAGAATTTTTTCTTTCGATATTTTCGGGACGATTGCAAATGGAAACGTTACAGTCGGAAGAATTAACATGGGAAGTGTTACTCCGACAAGTACGAATAACTACAATTCCTCCATTACAACTGACGTCAATTTTTCAGAAACACTTACCGATCAACCGGATTCGTTGGTATTCTGGGCGAAATTCACTCCGAATAGCGGAAACACAACAGATTCTGCGCGTGTAAGTGCCATTATTCATGATAACTACGCTTACCGCGACCCCGTAGATGCAGGTTCCACTCCACATACCGTTGCAACTGCAATTAAGAACTTCGCTAAAACAAACGGAAGCTGGTTGCGTATGGCTGTGCCGTTTACTTATACGGGTCCGTCAAGTACTCCTGAGTTCATTCTGATCACTTTTGCAACAAACAAAACTCCAGGAGGTGGTGAAGGAAACGACCAATTGTGGATTGACGACGTGGAATTGATTTACAATCCGGCAAGTGTTTCAGAAAATACACTTACTCCGGTTCAGGTTGTTAATCAGAACGGTCATCTTTCCTTCGTTTCGGTGAATAATGTGGTTGCTGACGTGAACATCTACAATGCTGCCGGACAATTGGTTGCTTCAGGAAATTCTACCGAAACGTTCGATCTGACGTCCAAAGGATTGTTCATTGTAAAAATGGCAACGTCCAATAGCGCTTATAGCCAACAAGTTATCCTTCAGTAACACACTGTATGGCTGTCCTCTTCAAACAAGCACTTTTCGGTGCTCTGCTCAGTTATTCCTGCTCGTTTTTCGCACAAACGACAGTAAACGGTGTGGTCTTTGGCAGGGATGGAGAAGTCGTTGGCAATGTTGTGCTTTTTGCAGATGTCAATGCACAACATTTTGAAACAAAAACTGCCGGGAATGGTTCCTTCGAGTTGAATCTTCCTGCGGGTTCGTACTACATTTACCTGGTTCATCCGGATTACGAAAAAGATTCGATTGCGTTCAATTCCGCTTCCGTTGCTAACCCGTATATGATTGATTTGGTTCCGAAAGGAAATGAGATCGAAGAAGTTGTAATCCGGGTTGGGAAATTTGATAAACCATTGGAAGAACAAACGGTTTCGATGGAAATCATCAAACCTCATCTGATTGAAAGTAAAAACACCAGAAGCATCGAAACAATCCTGGATCAAACCCCAGGCCTGAATATTCTCGACGGTGAGCCACAAATTCGAGGAGGAAGCGGATTTACGTTTGGAGTTGGTTCCAAAGTTGCGGTTTTGGTTGATGATATGCCAATGCTTTCCGGTGATGCTGGACGTCCGGAATGGGGATTCATTCCTGTTGAAAACATCAGTCAGGTTGAAGTGATCAAAGGTGCCGCTTCTGTTTTATCCGGATCAGCAGCACTTTCCGGATCGGTAAATATCCGAACTGCCTATCCAACTTCCACTCCATTAACGAAGATCAATTTGTACTCCGGGATTTACGGAAATCAATCCACAGGCTATGATAATTGGTATTCCGGAAGGGCGTTACTATCAGGTGCGAATATGCTTCATTCTGTAAAAAAGGGAAATGTTGACCTGGTATTCGGAAGTAATTTTAACTACGATCATGGGTATATAGGTCCTCCGGTAACGGATAGTTTAGTTCAAAAAGATACCGTTTCGAATTTCAGCAATCGTCAAATGTCCAGCCAACGTGCGCGGGTGAACGGAAGTATTCTTTACCATTCGAAAAAACACAGCGGTTTGAGTTACGGTGTCAATGGCAACATCATGCTCTCAAGATCGAATATGATTTTCGCCTGGTTGAACGACTCAAGTGGCATTTATAGAGCCTATCCGGGAGCTATGTTCTTAGTTGATCAATTGATTTTTCACATTGATCCGACGATTAGTTTCAGAACCGGAAGCAATGCCAAACACTCACTCCGGACACGCGTATTGCGAACAGTCAATAACATGAGTGCCAATCAAAGTAACCAGGCCACGGTCTTGTATGCGGATTACCAGTTCAAAACCAAACTCGAATCACTTTGGAACACTGAGTTGGTTGCAGGATTGACCGGAACACATACGTATAGCTACGCGAATATTTACGCGGGATCCGGAAGCAAGAATAACCAATTGCTAAACCTTTCAGGTTATACTCAATTGGAGAAGAAAATCAAGGATCGATTAACACTTTCGTTGGGAGCAAGGCTGGAACATTTCGATCTCAACGACGGTACCCAAACCGCAAACAAACCAGTACTTCGTGCCGGATCGAGTTTACGAATTCACAAAGCGACTTATTTGCGTACTTCTTACGGACAAGGCTATCGCTTTCCGACGATCACAGAACGTTACATCAAAACCGGTGTAGGAAACTTCGGAGTTTTCCCAAATCCGGATTTACAGGCAGAAAGTAGTTGGAATGCCGAATTCGGAGTCAAACAAGGAATGAAATTCGGTGGTTTATTCGCTTTATTTGATGCCGCTTTTTTCTGGCAGGAATACCAAAACACTATTGAGTACATGTTCGGAATCTGGGATGCGGCCAGTACCACTTCCTTTGCCGGCTTTAAATTTCTGAACACAGGACGATCACGTGTACAGGGAATCGACCTTTCTTTCGCCGGAGAATACAACCTGAATAAACTCAACAATTTCAAGTTTCTGATTGGGTACAACTACATCGTTCCGAAAACGCTTAATCCTGACTACGTGTACGCCATCGATGATTTCAATAGAAAATTTAGTTACAACTCTACATCCCTGGATTCCAATTCGCGGATTCTGAAATATCGTTTCCTGCACAACGTTAAAGCCGATGTCGAATGGAACTATAACAAGAAGCTTTCAATTGGGGTGAGCATGAAGTATTTCAGTAAGATTGTGAACATGGACCGCATCATCAAAGAATTTGAAGATTTCACCGCGAATGCCCCATACATCCAGGACATCCGTTACATGGATTACTTCAACAGTCACCGTCATGGAAATCTGATTTTTGATGCTCGTGTATCGTACCCGGTCAATAAAAAACAGAAGGTAGCAATCATCGGTACGAACATCTTTAATAAGACGTATTCACTGCGTCCGTTGAAGATCGAACAACCAATGACGTTGATGTTGCAATATTCCTTCAGACTTGGCGAGGACTAAAAAACCGCTTCGCTTTAAGACCAAAGACTACAGACAATCGACTTTTCAAATCCTGATTCTACCGTCTAAGTCTTTTGTCTCCTGTCTTATGTCTTTCGTCCCTCAGTCTTTCGTACTTTTGCAAAAATCGGACACATGAGAGTTTTAGCGATTGCAGTCATTTTCATTATTGGAGTCACCGTTGCGTATCAATTTCTAAAGCCGGACGATATCAAAGCCCCTAAGATTTACAATCCGATTGATGTTGAACCCGAATTAGTCGATGACGATATCGAACGGGTTGGTTTTGGTCACCGCATTCAACAATTCTCACTCACGGATCAACTCGGACATTCATTCGGATCGAAGCAATTGAAGGGAAAAGTCTACGTAGCGGAGTACTTCTTTACAACCTGCGGAACCATTTGTCCGATTATGAACAACCAGATGCAACGTGTTCAGGAAGCATTCGCGACGAATAAAAATGTTCATATTGTAAGCATTTCCGTGGATCCGGAACACGACACCGTTGCACAAATGAAACGGTACGCCGATGAACACAACGCCAATCACAAGCAATGGCATTTTCTGACCGGAGATAAAGAGAAGATCTATCAACTAGCTAGAAGAAGTTTCTTTTTATTGAAACCTTCTGAAGTGCGCAATCAGGGTGATGTAGGATCAGATTTCATTCACACCAATTACTTTGTTCTGGTAGATGATCGTAATCAAATACGAGGTTATTACGACGGAACGGATGAGCACGAGGTTTCAAAGTTGATCGAAGATATGCAGCTGATTTTGGAGGAGGAGAAGTAATAGATTTTGTGACACACATTAAAACATCAGCCAGCTGATGTTTCTTTCCCCGCGAATTCGCAGATTTTTGCTCGCTAACGCTGCGCTGTGCGGAGTGTTAACGGAGCCCATTTGCGAATTCGCGGGGAAATGATTCCATATCATTTCAAAATTGCATGTTCCGGAATTCTGACTATTTTCGGGACCTAACTCTTACAAAACATGGAAACGCATCTCAATCCAACAGCGACTATCACTCCGAAAACCAATTACCGCGCATTCGGAATTCTGATCTCGGTTTTCTTCTTCTGGGGATTTGTGGCTGCTTCCAACGATATTCTGATTCCTGTTTTCAAGAAAAAACTTGAACTTTCTCAGGCAAAAGTGCAATTGGTGAGTTTTGCTTTCTACATTGCTTACACGGTCGGGTCGATTATTTACTTCGCGATTTCTGCCATTCGAAAAAAGGATATCCTGGCATCGTTGGGGTACAAGAATGGCATTGCGCTGGGACTTGTGATTTCCGCTTTGGGGACACTCCTGTTCATTCCTGCGGCTAACACCGCATCTTTTGAGTTGATGATTTCCGGTTTGTTCATTGTTGGATTAGGATTCTCTTTACAGCAAACTGCTGCTAATCCGCTGGCAATTAACCTTGGTGATCCGGAAAAAGGATCTCAGCGTTTGAGTCTTGCGGGAGGAATCAACAACATTGGAACTACCATCGGACCGGTATTGGTGAGTCTTGCCATTTTCGGTTCCGTAAAAGGTGATTCTGCGACCATTTCCATAGAAAACATCAAGGTTCCATACTTGATACTGGGCGCCGCATTTCTTGTTGTTGCTGCGTTGTTCAAGTTTTCTTCTATTCCGAATCATTTGCCGAATTCAACGGAAACGATGGGTGAAAAACCGAAATCTGCACTCAGCTTTCCGCAATTGTGGATGGGAATGATTGCGATTTTCCTGTACGTGGGCGTTGAGGTTTCCACTGCCGGGAACCTTTCCGAATACCTGAAACAAACCATTAAACTGGAGGAACACGAGGTGGCTCCGTATGTCAGTTTGTTCTGGGCAAGTTTGATGATTGGCCGCTGGACTTCGGCAGCAGCAGTGTTTACTGAAAAGACGCTCATCAAGCGAATCCTGGGAATTTTGTTACCATACGCAGCATTTGCGGTGTTCATCGGAGTAAACATGATCGTCAAGAATGACATCAGACCGTTCTATTACTACGGTGCAGTGATTGCCGGAATGATTGTACTGGAAATGCTTAGTCGCGGGAATGCAGCCCGTCAATTGCTGATCTTCTCATTTGCTGGAATTGTTTCACTCATTATCGGAATGTGCACTACAGGAATGATCAGCGTGTATGCGTTCATTTCCGTAGGTTTGTTCTGCAGCACATTGTGGCCTTGTATTTTCAGCCTTGCGATCAACAAACTTGGCGCAAGTACGAATCAAGGTTCCGGGTTCCTCATTATGATGATTATGGGTGGCGGAATCATCAGTACCGTTCAGGGTGTCCTTGCATCCGACAATTTGCTTGGCATTCAATTGAGTTACATTGTTGGTGTTTTCTGCTTCGCTTACCTGGCAGTGTACGCTATTCTTGCTCCACGTTTGACGAAATAACGAAGAGTAATTGATGAACCACATCGTGCACAATGGAAAACATTGGAGTTTGTTTGGCCAGTAATTACGGACCTATTTGACCATGTCACCTATGTTTCTATGTGGTAAATCATTGTTAAGATAACCTCGAAACTCGCTATAATTACTTTGTCGGCGCCGTTGTTTCCTTCATGGAAACGCTTCCGTTGTGGCGTCCACCTAACTCCATGGTCATTTGTGTAGTTGAAATATCTCCGGTGATTCCGCCTCCGGCTTTGATTTCAACGATGGATGCGCTTACGTTTCCTTCTAACTTACCGAATACAATCATTTCTCCGGTTGTTACATTACCGTGAACTTTTCCTTTTCCTCCGAGAACTACGCTTTGTTTCAGTTGAACATCTCCATGTACTTCTCCGTCAATACGGATGGAGCCCACTCCTGTAATCGCTCCCTGAACTACACAGCCTTCGCTGATAATGGTTGCATGTTTCGGATCTACAATGGTGTTGGTTTTTTTGTTTCGGATTGCCATGGGGTATATTCGATTAATGGGTTACAATGTTAAAAATCTTGCCGGGTTGACCGGTCGATTGTAATGGTGCACCTCATAGTGCAGATGGGTTCCTGTAGATTGTCCGGTATTGCCGACTAATCCAACTACTTCATCCGGGAAAACGGTTTGTCCCTGTCTGACGTTAATTCCCGAAAGGTGTCCGTAAAGTGTTTTGTAACCAGACAAATGCTCAATCACTACACATTTCCCATAACCGTGATGCCATCCGGCCACCACGACTTTTCCTTTCGCGGTTGCATATACTTTCTCTCCTTTTGCACCTTCGAAATCCAGTCCGCTATGGAATTTGCTTCTTCCTCCACCAAACGGATTTCTGCGGTATCCGAAACGAGATGAAATTTTATTGTTGATCGGCACTCCAAGCGGTGTTCCTTTCAACTTCACAATCAATTCGCTCATGTACTTTTCGTAATTCACGTAGGTCTGAATGGCCTGTTTCGCAGGGCGACGACCATCTTCGCTGAAGTACTTCGAATGAATGAGTTCAATTCCCCGATTTTTTAGATAGCGCTCAATTCGCTCTACCTTCTTATCGATTTTTTCAATGTATTGTTTGGCAACATTCGTATCGATGGCCAATGGTTTCAATACTTCTTCCTGATATTCGTGAAGCAATTCCGCGGCCCGTTCGTTTTTGGACGCCTGCTTTGCATAAAAAATAAGAGAAACTACAAGGATTACGACGAAGGCAATTCCGGAGATAAGATACGTTTTCCAACGGTCAATGTGCTTCGTGCTAACCCGCAGATGTGTGGGGTCCGCCTGTGACTTATCGAAGATAACTACGGTACTGTATTTCTTTCGTTTTGACAATGGGGAGTATCAAAAAGGGGAACCGAATTTAAACATTTATTTCCATTTCAACGGGATTCAGACCATTTCGAGTTATTTAAACACACAGGAACGTTGTTGGACATAGTCACATAGTTTATTAAATGAAAAGAACAAAGCTCTCCCGGCAATAGCGATCTGCCCGCTATCTTACGGTATCCTCCATACCCTTATAATTCAGGTAATCATTCATCCGCTTATGACTTCCCCATTCTTCATCCGTAAAAGGTCGTACATAGATTTCATGACCATCTTTCCAGGTATAAATTCCGGGCGGATTTCTTAAATATTGCCAGGTCGTATACCCGTCTTCATGACCATACGGAAACGGTATGCGCTCACCGTCTTTGTACACTTCCAGTACTTCCACATAATTCGAATCGTAATACTGGTAAATCAGGTTATCCGGCTTGCGAATGGAATCGTTGTGCATGACATACTCTCCATTCCGGTACATCTCGAATCCGTGTTCATCAATGGGATGATATTCCCCATTCGGCCATCTAATGTTGTAAATGGTCTCCCTGACCAGGTCTCCATCCTTATATAAAGACTTCTCCATCAACAGTTTTTTTCCATTTGGATAATTGAATTCCTTAATGTACCTGTATCCACTTCCATTCCACCGATATCGGTAAACTGTGGATCCACCTTCGTGGCAGCCACTTAGAATTATCAGTAAAAACAGCGCATACAACCTCATAAATTATTCGTTAAGAGAAACATACGTCTTACAATTTTCATGCAAAAGATCCATTCTTGATTTCTTATCTATCTAAATTCAGTCTAAATAAGACGTCAATTTACAGCGTACCTGTTTTGAGGTTAAATTTGCGTCTGGATATTGAATTATTATAGTAATTATCACAGATAACGATGAGCAAATTAGTCAATTTTAGATCGTCCCTGGCTCGGAAATACTGGATGGCACTTACAGGCCTTTTCCTGATCACTTTCTTAATCGGGCACTTATTAGGAAACCTTCAGCTTTTGTCCGAATTTATATTCGATAAAGATCCGGAAGAAGCACGTAAGGCATTTAACGAGTACGGTTACTTCATGGGACACAACATCTTCATCAAGATTTTGGCTTACCTGACATACTTCTCCATTTTGTTCCACGCATTCTACGGTTTGTTCCTTGCGGTGAAAAACAAGCAGGCGCGACCGGTGAATTACGCTTACAACAATCCGGGAGCGAATTCCTCTATGCCTTCCCGTTACATGGCAATCCTTGGAACCATCATTTTGGTATTCATTTGTACGCACATGGCGAACTTCTGGTACAAGCAAAAGGTAGCTGAGACAGTTCCGCTGCACACTGTTGAGCGCACCGTTTCGATGCCAGTTGGACAGGATCCGATGACCGGAATGCCTGTCAACAGAGAAATTACCGTTTTTTCCGTTCTGACAACAAAAGGCGACTACCTTGAGACATCGGCTCAGGATAAAGAGTCGGGCCAAAAACAGGAAATCCTTAAGCAAGAAGACACTAAATTGGTGGATCCAAACTCCAAATTGGTAAAAGCCGAAGGAGTTCGTGACCTGTACACCGTGGTTTTGAACTTCTTTGGTCATAGCGCACAAGGACAACCAACGAATGATCTTGCATTATGGGCAATGATCGGTTACGTGGTTTCAATGCTTGTACTTGCATTCCACTTGTGGCATGGTTTCGCTTCAGCGTTCCAATCGCTTGGTTTGCGTCACAAAATGTATACGCCACTTATTGAGTTCATCGGTAAAGCATTTGCAGTGATTGTTCCATTGCTGTTCGCTATCATTCCGGTTATTATCTACATGAATAAATAACATTATACACACGATATTATGTCTATTCTAGATTCCAAAATACCAGAAGGTCCAATTGCTGAAAAATGGACCAATCATAAGAATCACCTGAAGCTGGTTGCACCAAACAACCGTCCGAAAATCGACATCATTGTTGTAGGAACAGGTTTGGCTGGTGGAGCTGCAGCAGCTTCTTTCGGTGAAATGGGATACAATGTTAAAGCATTCTGTTTCCAGGATTCACCACGTCGTGCACACTCGATTGCTGCACAAGGTGGTATCAACGCTGCGAAGAATTACCAAAACGACGGTGACTCGATTTACCGTTTGTTTTACGATACAATCAAAGGTGGTGACTACCGTGCGCGTGAAGCAAATGTTCACCGTTTGGCGGAAGTTTCAGGAAACATCATCGACCAGTGTGTTGCGCAAGGTGTTCCTTTTGCCCGCGAATACGGAGGTTTGCTTGACAACCGTTCATTTGGTGGTACACAGGTACAACGTACATTCTATGCCGCAGGACAAACGGGTCAGCAGTTGTTGTTGGGAGCTTACTCGGCACTTTCCCGTCAGATCGGTCTTGGACGCGTTCAAATGTACAACCGCCACGAAATGCTTGACATCGTAAAAGTTGATGGAAAAGCACGCGGAATTATTGCTCGTAACCTCATCACAGGTGAAATCGAGCGTCACTCGGCTCACGCTGTAATTTTGTGTACCGGTGGTTACGGAAACGTTTACTTCCTTTCAACAAACGCAATGGGTTCTAACGTAACGGCTGCATGGAAAGCTCACAAACGTGGAGCTTACTTTGCAAACCCTTGTTACGTTCAGATTCACCCGACTTGTATTCCGGTTCACGGAACAAACCAGTCGAAATTGACATTGATGTCTGAATCATTGCGTAACTCAGGCCGTATCTGGGTTCCGAAAAAGAAAGAAGATGCGGAAGCAATCAGAGCGGGACAATTGAAACCTACTCAAATTGCTGAAGAAGACAGAGATTACTACCTGGAGCGCCGTTACCCTGCATTTGGTAACCTGGTTCCTCGTGACGTTGCTTCGCGTGCTGCGAAAGAGCGTTGTGATGCCGGTTTTGGTATTGAAGCAAACGACACCAACGAAGGTGTTTACCTTGACTTCTCTTCAGAAATCATCGCTAAAGGTAAACAAGCGGCTTACGCATCCGGAGATCACAATCCTTCCGATGCTAAGATCGAAGAACTTGGTAAGAAGTGGGTGGAAAGCAAGTACGGAAACTTGTTCCAGATGTACGAAAAAATCACCGACGAAAATCCATACGAAACTCCAATGAAAATCTACCCTGCAGTTCACTACACTATGGGTGGTGTTTGGGTTGATTACAACTTGCAGTCAACTATTCCGGGATGTTTCGTTGCAGGTGAAGCAAACTTCTCCGATCACGGTGCGAACCGCCTTGGAGCTTCAGCGTTGATGCAGGGATTGGCTGACGGATACTTTGTATTGCCATACACCGTTTCAGATTACCTTGCAAATGAAATTCGCACCGGAAAAATCCCTACAGATTCTCCGGAGTTCGACGAAGCTGAAAATGCGGTGAAAACGCAAATCAATAACTTCCTGAACAACAACGGATCGAAATCAGTAGATCATTTCCACAAACGCCTTGGAAACATCATGTGGAACAAGGTTGGAATGGCGCGTAACGAAAAAGGACTTACCGAAGCAATTGAAGAAATTGCAGCTCTTCGTGAAGAGTTCTACAAAGATGTGTTTGTTCCGGGTGACGCGAACGAGTTGAATACAGAGTTGGAGAAAGCACTTCGTGTTGCCGACTTCATCGAATTGGGTCAGTTGATGGCGCGTGATGCATTGCAACGTAAAGAATCGTGCGGTGGTCACTTCCGTGAAGAGTACCAGGATGCTGAAGGAGAAACACTTCGTGACGACGAAAACTTCAAATTCGTTGGAGCGTGGGAATACAAAGGAATGGATATTAACCAGTCTGTTCTCCACAAAGAAGAATTGAAATATGAGTTCATCAAAATTGCAGCTCGTAATTACAAATAATTAGCAACTGCATTAAAACATTCAAAACACTAAAAGATGGCTTCAAAAACAATCAATATAAACCTGAAGATCTGGCGTCAGAAGAACGCTAATTCTAAAGGACGTATGGAAACATACAAATTGGATAATGTTTCAACTGACAGTTCTTTCCTTGAAATGTTGGATCAGTTGAATGAGCAATTGGTGAACGAACGTCAGGAACCGGTAGCCTTCGATCACGACTGTAGAGAGGGAATCTGTGGTATGTGTTCGTTGTTCATTAACGGTGAGGCTCATGGTCCTGACCGTGCTGTAACGACATGCCAGTTGCACATGCGTAAATTCAAGGATGGTGAAACGATTTACATCGAACCATGGAGAGCGAAAGCGTTCCCTGTAATCAAAGATTTGATCGTAGATCGTAGTTCCTTTGACCGCATCCAGCAGGCAGGAGGTTTCGTTTCTGTGAATACTTCCGGAAATACCATCGATGCAAACGCAATTCCTATTCCGAAATCGGATGCTGATAAGGCATTTGAAGCAGCAACCTGTATCGGATGTGGTGCCTGTGTAGCTTCGTGTAAGAATGCTTCAGCAATGTTGTTCGTTTCTGCTAAAGTTTCTCAGCTGGCTTTGTTGCCACAAGGTAAAGTTGAAGCAAAACAACGTGTATTGAACATGGTAAAACAGATGGACGAAGAAGGATTCGGAAACTGTACGAATACCGGAGCATGTGCTGTTGAGTGTCCAAAAGAGATTTCATTGGATAACATCGCACGCATGAACCGCGAGTTCCTGAAAGCAATGGTTACCGCAGAGTAACTTCATTTGATAAATAGATTACAAGTAAGTCCACGATGCATCGTGGACTTACTTGTTTATAGACACTTTATACCACACCAGCGGCCTTAAATGCTCACCCGGCTCCACAGTCAACTCCGGAAAGCGAAGACGCAATTCTCCGTTTTTCTTTGTTGATGCAATTTCTTCCGAGATCACTGACCCGTTGTAATCGTACCAGGTAATGGTATACTCTTTTTCCGGTTGCAAATCCGATACATAGAGCGGTTTATTTCCCTCCTTCCAATTAATCGATTGTACCTCTCCGAAATCGGTTCCCGGATAATACACTTTCTTCTGCAAATCTGAAGTAATCGCCATAGTATATGCGTTGTACGTTCGGTTCAATACATATCCGGCCGCGTTTTTCCGATCCTCGCTAATCACATACTGTGTCTCCTTAGTTTTCTGGGAACCAAACCTGCGACTTTTTTCCGCTTGTCGTCCCTGAATCCAGTTTCCATTTCCTTCCTGCAGCACCCTGATCACCGTATCGCTATTCATCCACCGCTCGCCGACAATCGTCCCATACCATGCCATGCGCTGATCTCTTGGTCCATCGTGAATGTATCCTTCCCACGGATAAAATCCTGCACACCCTGTAAACCCGATTGTCCGCATGTCGAGGTTATGTGGAACAAAGTTCGAAGCCTCGTTAGAACTCACCGCATCAGAAGAACATCCTTGTTCAAAATGCATAACAGGTTTCCCGTAACGCTCCGTAAAACGGCTCACAGAATGGAAATATGAATTCTCGTCGTCATCATCACTCGTACCTCTTCCGTGCTTAGTGATCAGTAACCGAGCCGGTTCTCCTTTATATGTACTGAAACCAATTACATCTATGGTTGGAATTCCACAGCTTTCATCCCAGATTTTTTGGGCGACTGTGTCCTGCCAGAAAATATGATTGTCAAAGGCATGCAATCCAATCAGGTGATCCGTATGCCCCATCGTATTCTTGATGTAGTTTGAAATCCGGCTGTTGTAGTTGTACATCGCTTTACGCACAATCCTACCGTGCTCATCGTCCTTCATTTCGAACGAACCATTCGGATAGAACTGATCCAGGTGCATCGGTTCGCTCAACAATTCGAAAACCATAATACTGGTAGAGTATCCATAGCGTGAAATATAGTAGCGCATCCGCTGTTCGTGGTAACGCAAATCATCTTCATCCAGGAACATATTGTGCGGTTCCTCATCGCCGTTGTCATTATAGCAATAGGGTAAATACGCATCGTTCTCGTTACGTGAATGTGTATTGTTTTCCGGATTAATGGTGTAATGATCGAAATCCCAAATCGTGGTGTGGTACTGCCCGAAACTCATCAGCGGTTCCTGGAACATGAAATTAAAATTCATCATCATTCCGGTGGAATCGCAAAATTCAATCAATTTATCCTGTTCCCATGCATAATGCAGGCGATTGTAATAATTCCCTTTTTCTTCGAATTCAATGAGACTCGACCAGGCCGTTTGAACCGTACGGATGAATCTTCCTCCGAGTTGCTGATAATCCTGAACGTCTTTGTGATAAGACAACCAGTCGTCAACCCGCGCAGCTTTATGCGTTTCCTCCGGTTTCACGAAATACGAATCAACCCCATTTACCGGCGCGATAAAATTCTGTCCGATCGGCATGATGATCCGGTCATCAAGACTTAGGTTTCTCTTGTTATTGTGAACACTCACAAATCCGTGTCCATCCGATTCAACTACATTGAAAAATTGGTCATCCGAGGTATAGGCTTCCTTTTCCCGAATAGAAACCGAGAGTGTGTACGACCATTCTCCTGTAAGCGTCGGGCAAAACCGAATGCGGAACGGGAAATCCGTGTGTTGCTCTACCCAATCGTTTTGAACTGTATCACGCAGATAATCGCGGTAATAAAATCCATCTACTTTGATTTTCGTACCAGAAGCCAGATGGACAAAAGTTGCCTCAACATCTACTTCCCATTCCAAAAACGGATTGAGTTTGTATTGCTTCGCAACGCGTGATTTTCTCAGAAAATTCTGAATAAACGATTGTTCGGTACTCGTCAGCGCCACACCTATTTCCAGTTTTTTGAACTGCAGAACACTATCGGGTTCGGTGTAATTCATCACCCGCCAACGCATATCTTCCGTGACAACATGTTCGGTAACAGCACTAGAAATCTGAGCGTTGAGGGAACCACTCAGGATGAGCAATAAATAAAAAAACGCCACTTTCATGAATAGAAAGATAGCGGTTTTTGGGATTGTGTTGTTGCAGTTAAGAAAATTGATTTCATGTGATTAAATCTTAAGTTATCAGTATTAAACGTAAGGAAAACATCACTCTTGTCTCTTTTTTCATTTAAGAAAATAATTAACAAATTTTTTCAAATAATAAACTTTACGTAAATTAGCTCATCTTTAATTTACTTATGTTATGAAAAAACTAATACTCTCATTAGGAATGATGGGGTTAGGGTTCTCTGCAATGTCGCAGGTAATCTTCCGTGTGGAAGAGCCGGCTTCTATTGAAGGATTCTACGACTTTTCTTCGAACGGTGAAGGTTCAAGCTGGGGATTGGCCAACTTGAACGGTGTGTATGTACTTGACACTGTTGTAATGGCAGACGATGGTACTCCAGGCCTTAACGCTCAGGGTAACCCGGCATCTGCAACAGGATGTAACGCATTACCGGCTGGAAGTTTGGCTGGAAAAATTGCAATGGTTTTCCGTGGTGATGGTGGTAGCCCTGCTATCGGTGCGTGTGGTTTCGGTGTGAAAGTTCAAAACTGTCAGAACGCCGGAGCAATCGCTGTAATTATCGTAAACCGTGAAGAAGCTACTGTAGCTATGAACGGTGGTACTGAAGGTGCAGCAACAAACATTCCGGTTGTTTCTGTAAACCTTTCTACCGGTGTAGCAATCAAGAACGCTATCGCTAACGGTGATGACGTAATTGCATTCATCGGTGACAAGACTGGTTACTTCCCGAATGATATCAGCATTTTCGATAACAGCACATTGCGTGCAGACTTCGGATCTATGCCTGCTGCATTGGCACAAAACGCTTCAGAATTGTCTATTCCACTAGGAGCAATGGTATACAACTACGGTCAAAATGATCAGGTTGGTATCACTTTGCATACTACCATCAGCAACGGATCAACTGTTTACGATGAGACATCAACTTCATTTGATTTGGTTGCAGGTGACTCTATGTGGGTAGCAATGCCGGCATTCAGCAACGCAACTTATCCGGTAGGACACTACACAGTAACGAATGCATTGGAATACGGTGTAACGGATGACTTTACTGAAGATAACGTATCTGAAAGCGGATTCGATATCAACGATAACCTATGGTCTTGGGCTCGTTTGGACGATGCTACTATCGTTGGTAAGGATAACAACTACCGTTTGTCAACGCTTCCAACAGCAACTTTCGGATACTGTACTGTATACAAAAATGCTAATGCCAGCCGTTTGGCGACTGATGGTATCTACTACGGTGGTGTATCAACACAAGCTAGTGACTCTATTGATTTGACAGGTATTCCATTGGACGTTTACTTGTTCGAGTGGGATGATGTTTACACATCTACTCAGGATGCAACATTTAACTTGTTGACTCAGGTAAACTACGGTACTTACGAGTTTACAGAAGACCTACAGGATTCTACAATCTTCATTCCATTTACAGATGAGCCGGTTTACCAGCTTTCTGATGATCAGAACTACTTGCTTTGTGTAAACAGTTCTACTATGGAATTGTTCCACGCAACGGATACAAAAACGATCTACGACAGAAACCAAACTGAAGTAGATATGCCTCGTTTCCCAATCAACAGCGATGATACTTACAATGCTCTTGGATTTGGTCTTGCACCAAGTATCGCAATGCACGTTGATGCAGATTTGTCTGTAAGCGAAGCAGCTATTCAATCTGAAGCGTTCCCGAACCCTTCAAAAGATATCATTACTGTAAAAGTAAATGCAGCTTCCGGTGATGCTACATTGAAAGTTACAGATATGGCAGGACGTGTAGTTTCTACGCAGAATGTTAAGTTGGCAGGTGGTAAATTCACTACTAACGTAGCTGAAATGAATGCTGGTACTTACGTGTTCTCTTTGGAGTTCGCTAACGGTACTTCAAGCCGCTTTAACGTAGTGGTTACAAAGTAATCGCAATTTAGAATATCATAGTTACTTATGCGGAAACCCCGACACAGTGAAAACTGTCGTCGGGGTTTTTCTTTTGTGCCTATTCTCGACAAGCTAGAATTGACGGCACCTATATCCAACACAAGTCGTCATTAATAGGAACTCTTTGTCCCCTTCGGTTCGGGTGATTTCGAATCTGCCGGAGGCGAGAAAAATCGTATCGGGAACGGACATTTATCTTTACCAGAAAGAGGTCGAAGGCAAATCAACTTACTTCACAGGAAGGCTCACTACAAACGTGCTTCCGGCGGTAGAGGTAGCAGTCACTTCGATAGAACCACCGTGCAGTTCTACGATCTGCTTTACCATTGCAAGACCCAAACCGGTTCCCGTACTTTTTGTAGTGAAATACGGCTCAAAAATCGTGTTCAATTGCTCTTTGGAAATTCCGGTTCCGTTATCCGTGATGCTTACCCATGCGCGGTTGTTGTGCACTTGGAGGTCAACGGTTACCGTTGCTTTTTTACCGTACGCCACTGACTGAATTCCATTCGTAATGATGTTATTGAATACCCGAATCAACATATCCTTATCGGCGTCAACACAACAAGTAGAGATTTCTGTTTCAAACCGAACCGTCGCTTCCGAATCGTTAGCGAATAACTGAACTACATTCCGCAGTACTTCTATCAAATCCACTTCCTGAATCTGCGGTTGAGGCAATTTGGCAAAACTGGAGAAAGCATTCGCAATATTCGTCAGAGCTTCGATCTGTTCGATCAATGCAGCACTTACCTTCTGAATCTTCTGCTCTGAGTTCGGGTCATTCGGATCGAAGGAACGCTGCAAATGCTGCACACTGAGTTTCATCGGTGTCAACGGGTTCTTGATCTCATGTGCCACCTGTTTCGCCATTTCACGCCATGCTTCTTCACGCTCAGTTTGTGCCAGACGCGACGCTGCTTCTTCCAGTTCTTCCAGTTTGCGGTTGTACTCCCCTACCAATGCTCCGATTTCATCGTTGCTGGAATATACAATCTGCTCATTGTGCCGACCAAAGGCAACATTCGAAACACTTCGACGAATCATACGCAACGGGGCCGTGATCCAGGAGCTCACAAATACAGCTCCAACAATAGACAGCACCAACAGTAACATAAACACGTTCAGGATCGCCACAAAGAAGCTCTGAAGCTGTGTTTCAAACGCTCCCTGCTGAGCGAAATGCTGTACGTTCAGATACCCGAGGAACTTTCCGTCCGGATTGTCCAATGGAATATAGGCTGAATAATAGGAAAGGGTTCCGATCTTTTCCTCCAGAATGCTTTCAGCTTTCCCATCATAATCCATCACACGTCGCGCACCCGGATGCATTTGCTCACTTAGCAATCCAATGTTGTACAGCTTCGGCCTGGAAGATGCCACAAGGAAACCATCGGGATCAAAGAAGTTCAGATCGGTCTGAAAGGTTCTTCCCCAGGCAATCAATTGATCTTCGAGTGCTGTAACTTTGTTCTCCGGTGATTTAAAGAGCTCGCGGCTATTGATCGCCTCAAGATGCAGGGACCTAAGTTTCTGACGAATGATATCACGACTGTAATCGTCGTACTGACGCTGAACAAAGGTTCCGCTACCGATACTAAATCCAATTAACGAGGCAACAACCAATCCGATCATCACCAACTGAATGCGCGTTGCCAGTGAACTTAACTGAACATTTACTGCGGCAGATCGCAGGATTACCAGTCGCGTTAACAACAGCAATAATCCGTATGCTACAACAAGAAATGCAATCGCCGTAACAGAATCCATAATATTCGCTTTGACACGACTCAATACCAGCGCATTTCGATTCGACTTCTTATACACCACATGCGACAGATCAGGAGTTTCGATCCAATGAATCCCAACCCCTTTCCATGCGGACAGCTTGCGGAAATCTATCGGATAGTCTGCCTCCCCTTCGTTACGGATTAACCGGTTGTCGAGATACTTCGCAATCGAGTAATCACTCAGCGCCTCAAATACATTTGTACTCTCGGAAATCAGCAAGCGAGGAAAACCGATTTCTTCGGGAATTCGCTTGGACTTTAAACCTCCGTAAAGAATAACGGTGTCCTGAGTCTGATCATTCACCACAGGAACCCGGAAACAGTATACAAATTGGCTCTGATCATCTTCTATGCTGTACAGGTCAGGATCTATTTCAGAAACGGTTCCTGCACGCGCAATGAGCTCATCCAGATCTGCATGGGTGTATTCTCCTTGTCTGGTTGTATTATCTGACTTCGCGAAATAATAGCATTCCAAATCGTACTGTTCCCAGAATCCATTGAAAAAACGATGCTCAAACGCTTCTTTCACCTCGCGGTTACTCGGTTGAATCGACGAATCAAAAAACCGACTGCAGTAGTCATCGTGAATCATTTTCTGCTTCAACTCGGTAAATTCAACTTCAGTATTGATATCCTGCTCCATAGCAAGATTTTTGGCATAAATCTCACGAGCCTCCTCTTCCTTCTCTTCTGTCAGGTAATTGATGTTTACCGTTGTAGCGGTTGAAAACAGAACCAGCGAGAACAAGAGCATTGAAAACGACCAAACGCCATCTTTCCAGCCAATGAGGTAAGCCACAGTAAGGAACATACTGAGCGGCCAAAGGATGATAAACTGCTTTTCTTCAAGAAACAGAAAAGCAAGAATCCCTGAAATCGCAATTATTCCCACACAATAGAGGAGAAATCCGCGCTGATTCTGCATTCGGATTTTGGCTCCCTTCAACGCGAAGTAAGACAGTTGCACAAAATACAAGCCTCCGCTTCCGAATAAAAACAAAATAAAAACAGAATCGTAATCGAGTTTCAGAACATTGGTCAGTTCCAGGGGTACACTTGAGTTTTCAATCAGCAATCCTCCTAAAAAAGGAAGAAGAACTATTCCCGCAGGTAAAATAATCAGGGAACCAATGACTACAGGCCAGGTACTGATTCGTTTTCGCATGACCGGCCAAAGTGAATAAGTAAACAGAAATCCAGTCAGCGACCAAAGGATCAATTCGAGCATGTTCGGAACCCATTCACCAAGTGCGAGCACTCCGGAGTCGGTAAGCTCCGTATTTTCAAGCCACGGAAAAGGATTGAATCTTAGACAAATGAAATGCAGTGCAAGAATACCGAACCCAAGAATCGTTCGAAACAAATCGCTTTGGAAACGCTGGCGTAAATAATGCCAGACTACTACAAATTCCAATAACACAAAAATGAATAACCAGATCAGCGGAGCCTGATGTTGCGCTGCCTGTTCGTTAATTCGAAGGCCAACCAACAGTTCACCTGCCGCGTTCCGCAATTTAAACTCCGATGATTCGGGATCAATCTGAAAGTGTTCGTTATGGAAAGGTTCGAAAAAAGTGTTTTCAAGGTGCTCGTTTAGGTACGGATATTGGTGCTGAATCCCGAAGCTGACCGCGATAACCGTATTTCCCGAATGTTCGAGTTTCGTGTAGTACCAACCATTCTGTAGCTGAATCAAACCGCTTACCGGAAAATGCAAATCTGCAAATCGACTAATGGGAAACTCATTCGAATTCCAGTAAATCAGGGAATCATTTCGGAATACATGTACGAAAAACCCTTCATTTCTGGTGGAACAGAACTCATCAAACCGACGAAAATCATCCGTCTTCCATTTCTCGGATAAAATCTTGCAGTAGGCTATTGCCTCCTTTTCACGTGCATTGAATCGTTTTTGAAGGAGTTCAATATTGTGCGAATCCGGATTAGGCAATACCCATTTGATCCAAATGATCGGCAGCAGAAAAAGAACAAACAGCAGTGCGTGTTGGTTATTCTTTATTCGTGACTGGAAGTTTGCAAGCATTCTACAATGGGTGATAGTTCGAGCAGTAATCGTTCAAATTCAGCGTCTGCATGCTGATCATTATGAAACCTGAAATTTGCTTCGTTGAGGTAAGGTAGTAAGAATTTTTCGTAACAGGGTAAAACGTGATTGTTCCACTGATACATAATGGCTTCATGAGAATACCCTCTGCTTTCCTGATCACGGTAAAGTCGCCTGTCGAGCTGAACGTCCAGATCCACCTCCATGAATATGGAATAATCCAGCATTTTTTTAACTTCTTCGTATTCAAACAGGAACAAGCCTTCCACAATGATCAATTCCGATGGTTCCAGTGTAATCAGTACATTTTTATCCGGTGGAGCATTGAAATGATACTCTTTGACCTCAATCGGTTTTCCATTTTTAAGGTCGGTCAAATCCGCAACCAGTTTCTCACGATTCAGAGCGGTAGGTAAATCAAAATTTACTTCACCCTGATCGTCAACCAACTGCTGGTCTATGGGCAGGTAATAATTGTCCATAGAAAAGACCGTCGGATTCAAATAACTGAACTTTTTTGCAATCCTCCTCAACAGGGTTGTTTTCCCTGAACCGCTTCCGCCACAAATACCAAGAATCATTTGCCGATATACTCAAATGTTAATGATTCACCTGCTGAGTACGCCTTTTTATAGGGAAGTACCAACCATTTATCCGGTAGACTGATCATGATATCAGACTTTCGATCCGTTGTCAATAAACGACTTGGATTTGTCGTTGTTTTTGAAATTCCAGCGTTCACAATTCCTGTTTCTGATGAGAATCCGTGCAGGTGTCCCTCCGCAGCCGAATGCATTACGTACCAGCCAATTCCCTCCTTCATTTGGAAATAGCCGACAGAAAACTCCTTCTTGGCTGAATACCCCGCAATAGGAGAAGAACATGTTTTCGTCCACTTCGAATCTTTCCAGATGTAAGTAACCAACTGTGCAGAAGTCCCGTTCACTTCAACACCTGTTACGTAGTAAGAGCCATTCGCGTATACGAGTGTCCCTTTTTCCTTCGGTTCAATTTTGTTCAGTAATGCACTTCCCCGTCGGCCAAAACCAACACGATTGTGTTCAACGAATGGTAATGTGCTTCCGCTGATAGAAAATTCGGAAATCAGGTTTCCCTTCGGACCAAACTCCTTGATCTTCCAACCGGAATCTTTTCCAGCGTGCGTGCGTGCCGCATAAATCACGTTTTCGGCATTCTCTCCGGCCATGTACCAGGATACCTGCTCCTCAACTTTAGAGCTTCCGGCAACGTTCTCCGCGACAACAATTCCGTAACACAGAAAATTATGATGCGTCATAGAAACCGCAAGAGTGCTCACTTTTTTCAATGATTTATTCTCATGACGGAACAGATAAGTCAGTGCTTTATCCGTACACAGAATGTCAACTACTTCCAATTCGTCAATCGGGTAATCGCCCAATTTCTTAATGGCGTCTTTCATTTCGACATTCTTGGTTTTAACCGTTCCCGCTTGTGTAATCTGATGGAAGGAAATTTTCCCAAGCTTCGGTTCAAGGTACTCCAAAAAGTACGCATACTTACCGCCTTCCTCAGCAATGAAAAACAATTCCTTGCTGATCGGATTGATGAAACTCTCCCATTCTGTAATTCCATTCCCCTGAACAGAAGCCACCGTAATTTGCTGCTGATTGAACGAAGGATCACGACTCAACACGAGTGCTCCCATTCCTTTCCATTCAAGAACTTCGTAAACCGGTTGTTTTGTAGCCGGAAGAGTAAAGGACTGAGACCACGAAGAGCCCGCTGCCAAAAGAAAAAGACCAAGCAAAAATTTTCCCATGTGAAGATTTAACATTAAATTGTGCTACTCTTTTGAGTTTCTTAACTCAACTAACGGGTATAAATTTACATTATTCGATCATGAGTAATGTCAATTGTTAAGCAGATATGAAGCACTTTTTTTACACAATCGTTATAGTATTCCTTTCGGGTATTACCTCATTTGCCCAGAAAGACATCAAAACATTGTCTGTTAACGATAATCTACCGGAAGGTAACACCAAAATGCAGGGTGTTGATGGCAAAGACTATACCATTTCCGGATCTATGGGCAAAAAAGGAATTGTAGTTATTTTCTCTTGCAATACCTGCCCGTTTGTTGTAGGAAATGAAACTTTTTCCGGCTGGGAAGTTCAGTATAACAACATATACGAACAAGCAGAAAAACTTGGTTTTTCGGTTATTCTTGTGAATTCAAACGAAGCAAAGCGCGAGAACGACGACTCCATGGATAACATGAAGACCCGATCAAAAGAAAAAGCATACAAAATGCCATACGTAGTGGATAAAAACAGTGTGGTTGCCAACGCGTTCGGGGCGAAAACAACACCTCATGTATTTGTCTTCAATACCTCAAATAAACTGGTATATACAGGTGCAATTGACAATTCCGCCGAAACGAATGTTGAAACGGTTACTCCTTATTTAATCAACGCTCTCACGCAACTTTCCAATAACCAAACCGTCTCAGAATCATCTACTCCCCCTCGTGGTTGTAGCATTAAACGCACGAAATAATCCTCTCCAAATACGTTAGATATGAAAAAACAACTACTAAGCGCTGTCCTGCTATCTACAGCTATTTTTGCCAATGGACAAGTACAGCAGCTCGGAACTCCTATTTCCTGGAAGGAAAAAGTGAATGTTCCGAAAAACAGCATCACCATGACACCTGTTGACAACACTGTGGAAGCCCAAATTGAAGCAGACCGTAGAGCCAACAGTTATGAAAAAAACCTTCGTTTCGGTAAAGAGTTGACCACGAACATCAACTTTATGTCGGAGGCAACTGTGACAAACCTTCCGAATGGAAAAGTATTGCGCCAATTGACTATTTCGTCGCCTACTGCCTTATCGATTAACGTAATCTTTACTGAATTCAACCTGTCGAAAAATGCAGTAATGTATCTTTTTGATGGCGATAAAACAGAGTTTATCGGAGCACATACAAGTCTGAACAACAACCCGAATCGTGTAATGGGAACAGATCTTATTCACGACGATAAAATCACAATTGAATTGGTTGAGCCGGCCGACGAGGCGGGTACTTCCGATCTGACCATCGGAACTGTGGTTCACGGATACCTTGATCTGGAGGAAGAAGCCAAGGCTCTTGGAAGCTCCGGAGATTGCGAATACGACGTAAACTGTCCGATCGGTGCAGGTTGGGAAAACCAGCGTAACTCAGTAGCCATGATGGTAAACGGTGGTGGTTTCTGTACAGGATCTCTGATCAATAACCTTTCGGGAACAATCATTCCGTACTTCCTTTCTGCAAACCACTGTGGTACTTCACCTGGTTCATGGGTATTCCGTTTCCGTTGGGAAAGAACTGCAGCCAATGCTATTTGTGCGACTACGAATAACAATACCAACAATGGTCCAACCACTATGAACGTAAACGGTGGAACATTGAAAGCGAACTGTGCGAACTCTGATTTTACACTGACGCTTTTGAATACCGCTCCGGATCCGGCATGGGGAGTTTACTACAATGGTTTCAATGCAACGAATACAGCTGCAACCTCAGCTTGTGGGATTCACCATCCTGCAGGAGACATTAAGAAGATTTCTTTCGAAAACACTCCATTGATTTCGACGACTTTCGGCTCTTGTCCTCCAAACAGCCACTGGGGTGTTACTTCATGGGATGATGGTGTAACGGAAGGTGGTTCCTCAGGATCTCCGTTGTTCGATGAAAACCACAGAACTGTTGGACAGCTGCACGGTGGCGCGTCAGTTTGTGGTGGCTCTCAGCTTTCCGACGAGTACGGAAAACTGTATACTTCCTGGACATGCGGTGGAACACCATCAACTCAATTGGTTGACTGGTTGGATCCAAACAACACCGGGACGACAATTGCAGATGGTGTTGACCCTGCTGGTCCGGGATCCGCAAATGATGCAGGAATGTCTACTCCACAAGGAACTACAGGAACAGTTTGTTCAACAACAGTTACTCCAAGCGTTACTATCGTGAATAACGGTTCTGATCCGCTTACTTCTGCAACGGTTCATTACGGTTACGATGGGAACCTGAACCAGACCTACAACTGGTCCGGATCATTGAACCAGTACCAAAACGAAGTAATTTCTCTTCCTGCAGCAACACTTTCCGGAGGTGCACATACATTCAGCGCGTACGTTACTGATCCAAACGGAGTTGCTGATGAAAATAATCTGAACGACACCATTACAACTTCATTTACAACAATCGTAAATCCGTATACTGTTGATCTTTCGTTGACAACAGACCGTTATGGTGATGAGTGTACATGGACGGTAACCAATACAGCAAATTCAACAACTTTCTACTCAGGCGGGCCATACGCTGAAGTGCAGGGCGGAGCAACATACACTGCTTCTTTCTGTCTTGCAGAAGGATGCTACCACTTCAATATCATGGATTCTTACGGTGATGGTTTGACTTCAAGCGGTTCAAATAACGGACACCTTGAATTGACTGAGTCCGGGGATCTTATTGGTGAATTAGCTGCAGCTGATGCAAACTTCGGAACATCACATACAATTACATTCTGTGTTGGTACAAACGGAGTGGAAGAAATGGTGGATCTTCAGGAATCATGGAGCTTGTATCCGAACCCTGCGGATAACGTGGTTTCATTTGGATTTGTAAACGACAACCTGGAAAAAGAAGTAGTGATTTACACCGCGCAGGGTGGTGCTGTTAAATCGCTGAAAACTTCAGGAGTAAGTGAATCTGTTTCCGTAGGCGGATTGGCTCCCGGAATTTACTTCGTAACAATGACCAGTGAAAAAGGCGCAAGCACAAAATCACTTGTGATTAAATAAGATTTAGAGGAAAAAGGAAAGATTTAAGAGGAAAGAAGGGGGCATCGTTTACCTTTCTTTCCTCTTTTCGTTTTCCTCTTTTATCTTTACACCATGGCCAAAGTCAAAACAGCGTTTTTTTGTCAGAATTGCGGATACGAAGCCCCAAAGTGGCTTGGGAAATGTCCGAGCTGCGGAGAATGGAACACCTTCGTAGAGGAACTGGTGGAGAAAGATTTACCTCAGGTAGTTGCCTTTTCAACCAGTAGTGGTCGTTCGGCAAAAGCTCAACTTGTTTCGGAAATTGAACAAGGCGAATTAAAACGAATTATTCTGCCCGACAGTGAATTGAACCGTGTTCTTGGCAATGGCCTGGTTCCGGGTTCTCTGGTTTTGTTTGGGGGTGAACCGGGGATTGGTAAATCTACTTTGCTCTTACAACTGGCTGTGCAGGCAGACCTGAAAATCCTTTACGTTTCCGGAGAAGAAAGTGAACAACAGATCAAGATGCGCGCTGAGCGGATCGGAGAGCACAACAAACAAGTTTATTTGCTCACTGAAACCAATATTCAGAACATTTTCAAACAAGCGGAAGAGCATCAGCCGGAACTCGTTATTATTGACTCCATCCAAACACTTTTCAGTTCACAAATTGAGAGCGCACCGGGAAGTATTTCCCAAATCCGTGAGTGTACTGCGCAATTGTTGCGCTACGCTAAAACAAGCGGGATTCCTGTTTTCATTATCGGTCACATTACCAAGGAAGGTTCACTTGCCGGACCGAAAGTATTGGAGCATATGGTGGATGCAGTTTTACAATTTGAAGGCGATCAACATTACGTCTATCGTTTGCTGCGCGGAATTAAAAACCGTTTCGGAAGTACCAATGAATTGGGAATTTATGAGATGCAAAGCACTGGTTTGCGTGCTGTTGAAAATCCTTCGGAAATCCTCATTTCGTCAACTGATGCAGGGTTATCAGGATCGGCAATTGCAGCTACACTGGAAGGAGTTCGCCCTTTATTGATTGAAGTTCAGGCATTGGTTAGCACTGCCGCTTACGGTACGCCTCAACGATCTTCAACAGGCTTTGATCTCCGCAGGTTAAACATGTTACTTGCGGTAATGGAAAAGCGCTGTGGTTTCAGATTGGGAACAAAAGACGTTTTCCTGAACATAGCAGGAGGAATCCGTGTTGACGATCCGGCAATTGATATGGCCGTTGTTGCTGCGGTTCTTTCATCGAACGCTGATATTCCAATTGCCAGAACGATCTGCTGTTCAGCTGAGATTGGTCTGTCAGGCGAAATTCGTCCGGTTAACCGAATTGAACAACGCATTCGCGAAGCACAAAAACTTGGTTTTGAAAAGATTATCGTTTCGAAATACAACAAAGGGCTGGACCCGAAAGACTTTGACATTCAGATTGTACAGTGCTCCCGCATTGACGAATTGGTGAAAGAGCTCTTCGCTTAACAGGTTATTTCAGGATACCTGTTGAATAATCAATAAAATCCGGTATCCGTTCAAACTTAAGCTTTTAAACAAGCTGAATTTTTACATTTGTTTTCTGTCCTGTCTTTTTGAAGGGACAGAAGAACTGCTAATGCTTTTGAAAACAAGATTATGAAATTTCTGAATGTTCTCCTCTTTGTATCCTTTGCCGGTATTGGTGTTGCACAAACGTGGAATGAAATTCCAGCGATTCCCTCGAACCCTCTTCCAACAGAAGTAAACCCCCTGAGTTACGATTTCGCTATTTCCGACGATGGCCGTACGTATGCCATGTATATTTTCGATAACGGTTCAAATCAGCAATTATACGTTCAGGAATATACGGAGGCTTCAGGCTGGACACCTATTTACAACGATTATGTTTATGACGGTTTCGAAGCGATTCATTCATTCCGATACGGGTCTGACATCTATTTCTTTTTGAAGCGGGATGACGCTACAGCAACTGAAAAAATGCGCTTATATTCCATTTCATCCGGAGCAGTAGGCATTGTGAACGACTTCAACTTCCTGGGTATGGCCGATGGTACGGATTACAAAGCCGTGGTTTCCGAATCCGGGAATTACATCTACATGGTTTATCAAAACGTAAGTATCGGACTAAAAATCTCACAATTCGACATCGCTGGTGGTACCGTAACTACACAAAGCATCCCGGTGGGAAGTTCTACTACTTACAACTATGACCTTGTGGAGCATCAGGACACGGTTTACATCGGGTTGACGCATGATGATCTTGGATCCTATCATGCTTACCTTCATAAGATCCCAGCCGACATGTCGGGGGTGATACCTCATCATCCGGGAAATGTGGATGGAATGCTTGGCGGTGCCGGTACTTCATCGGCATTGATGGGAATTGTAATGAGCAAAGACATTAGCGCACACAACATCCAGATTCTGACAAGAGACGACGGGCAAATGGTGCGTTACTCTTTTACACCGGCCGATCTCGTAACTGCTTTTACCAGCGCATATTACTACGGATTAGGTGGAATGGCTTCCGCTACGTCTACCGTGAACAGTCAGGGATCACTCTACTTTGGAGCCTTCACCGATGACGTCCTAACCGGTACTTACACCACACAGGTTATCAAATACAGCAATTCGACGGATTCATTTACGCCGTACTCAAGCTACGATTTCAATGGCCTTGGAAACCAGGGGTCTCATTACCATCTCAGTTATGCGGATGCGATAGATCGCGGTGCCATTGTACTCTACGACGGAAACCAGAGTAAAACACGTTATTACAAGAGCAACCATGTACCTTCACTTACATCAACGGGTACTTCGTACACGGTTTGTCCTCTTTCCATCAATACCATCTTTTCCGGAATCGACATAGAAGATATTGATGGCGATGCAATTACCATCACAGATGTTTCAGCATCCGATCAGGTAATGTTCCCGGCAGGGACAATCACCTGGAACCAATCCGGACAAACGGGTAATACATATACTTTCGACATTAACGGTAACGCGACACAGGGTGGTACTACAACATTCACTGTGACTTACACAGATGGAATCAATACAGGGACGTATACCCTTCCTGCGGTTACTGTTATTCCTGTAACCGTTCCTCAATTCTTTCAACCCAATGTTGATGTTTGTTCCAACAACGGATTGGTCGACATCAGTGATTTCGTAACACCGGCAGGAGGAACTTTTACAATCGGTGGTTCAGGTGCTCCTTTCAACGGAAGTTCTTTCAATTCGGATTTCAGCGGGATTACATATGAAACTGCTTTGCCTTTGCAGTATTCTATCGTTTCGAATAGTTGTCCGTTAAGTACAACAGCAACATTGACCCTTCACGAATCAGCAGTTGTAAGTATTGCTACAACACAAACCACCTGTGGCGGTTCAACCGGAACAGCTGCAGCAACTATTTCAGGAGGGATGGCGCCATTCACATTGCAAAGCTGGAGCTCCGGAGAAACAGGAGTAACGTCCGTTAGTAATTTGGGACCGGGTATCTATACCTTCATGGTAGAAGGAGCCAACGGCTGTATGGTAATTACAGAATTCACTGTTGCGGCAACAGGTGTAGACATTCTTCCAACAATTACAGATGCAACGTGTAACGGAGATACCGATGGACAGATTTCCCTCAACCTTGTCGGTTTTACAGCTCCGACATCCGTATTGTGGAGTTCCGGACATTCTTCGCTAAACCCTACGAACCTTGCCGCAGGAACATATACGGTTACAGTTCAGGATGCTGCGAACTGTATTTACTCTGAAACCTACGTGCTTACGCAACCGGATCAATTAGCTGCAGTTACCTCATCTGTAGCGCCTAACTGTGGTGTTTCCGATGGTTCGGTACAAGTGGGGACAATTACCGGAGGAACAAGTCCGTATGATATTGCATGGTCAACCGGGGATCTTACACCGACAGTAAGTAACATCCCGGCAGGTGTATATTCGGCTACAATCACCGATCTCAATGGTTGTCAAACAATCAAAACAGTTTATTTGAGCGATAACAACTCTGCAAACCTGACTGGAACTGTGGTTGGTGCCGATTGTGGTTCTTCCAACGGAAGCATCGACGTAACGCCATACCTGATGGCCGGGGAAGTGCTTCAGGGAATTTTATGGTCAAACGGACCAACAACAGAAGATATGTTGAATGTTCCACCTGCATTGTACATCTGTACATTGACAACAATGAACAACTGTAAGGCATTCAAAGGCTGGGATATCCCGGTAGTAAAGCCGCAACAACAGCCGATTTGTGTAATTACCGTAGACAGTACAACTTCTACCAACCTTGTGGTTTGGGAAGAAGTACAAACTACCGGAATTCACCATTACAACATTTACCGCGAGACTTCGAATCAAGGGGAATATATACTCATTGATACAGTTGAAGCAACGAACATATCTTTGTTCAATGATGTTGTTGCTTCGCCGATCAACCGTTCGTGGAGTTACAAAATCAGTGCGGTGAACGGCTGTAACGTGGAAGGACCGTTGTCAGCGCAACTCCGGACCATGCAATTGGGCGCTTTGGCGAATGGCACACAAACATATGTTTCCTGGAATGCGTACGAGGGAACAGCTTATAGTGCCTTTGATTTGTGGCGCTATACGTTTGCCAACGATTGGGAATTACTCGGATCGCTTCCTACTAATATTCTTAGCTATACGGATAACATCAACTTCTCCACTCCGGGATTGGACTACATGGTGGAATTGAACCTTGATAATCAATGTTCTGCTTTAGTATACCGTGCTCAGGACTTCAACACTACTCGTTCCAATAAGGACAAAGGTGCATTCTCTGCGGGAAGCGGGACAGGGGATTCAAATAACGACCTGAACGAATGGTTATTGAACCAGGTGAATGTATTCCCGAATCCGACAAACGATTTACTTACCATTGAACAAAGCACAACAAGTGAATTGTTCATCACTCTTACTGATATTTCCGGAAAACAATTGAAGACTGCTGTTCAGTCATCTATGTCTTCCACGTTGAATCTAAGTGATTTAAAGCCGGGAACGTACATCATTGAATTGACTATCGACAACACGAAACGTGTTCAACGCATTGTAAAACTATAACCGCATGAAAGCTGCAATCTTCTTTTGTTTCACCTTATTTGCCTTTGGTACAAGTTATGGCCAGCTTACCTGGTCCAGCGGAATACCATTGAATACGGATTACGATAACTCATACTCTCCAATGGAAACAGTGATGTACGACAATGACGTGTATCAGGTTTCCGATAGTGCCGGGTCATACATCGAAATCACGAAGTATAATTCAAAAACCGGACAATGGATCCCATTGTCAATTGCTTATAATCCGGATCTCAACTACGGGTTCAGAACAATAATCATGGATGACGTTTGGTACATCTTTGCCTTCGGACCAAGTAGAATTACGGCTTACAAATATAATTTTACCGCGGGTGCATTCGGATTTTGCCCGGGATACATTGATGCCGTTGTGGGGCCGGGCTGGATTGCAAAAGGCGGTCCTTCAGGATCGGATAAAATCTACCTGGCTTACGTTGATAACAACGTAGATGTCCACATGGCAGCATTCGATCTCTCTCTTGGGCAATTCAGCGATAACGATTACACGTCACTGCTGAATCCGACAGGAAGTGATTTGAGTCAGTGCAGGCTGGAACTCTACCTGAGTTCCACGACAGCATTCGTTGGTGTAAGCGGACCTGTAAACCGTCTGGCAAAAACCGCACTTAGTAATTTAACCGCTGTTCAGTTCTACAACAGTGGTGGTTCAACAGACGGGTACATTCGAAAAAACGGTGCGTTGGTAGAATTGAGTAACGGCTTTTACTACCTCACCGGTGATGGGCAGAATGATCCATACATTACCGTTCAGGAGGGTGTGAATTACCTCGGATACGAAGAACCGCTGACGAGCCTGGATGTTGACATTCAAACAGCGACTGCAACTGCGAATACCTTTTACACATGGGCTAACGACCACGAAGCGCTGGAACATCCTGCGTATGCATTTCTGGTATCGCCGTTCAGTACGGCTGGTGACGGTTTAAACTATGACAAATTTTACCTCTACCGTAAAGACAACGGCTCGAATGTTTGGGATTCCATCGGACCAAAAATTGAATTTGGGATTTATGACGTTACTCCACATTCACTTCGTCTGAGTCTCGAAAACACAAATCAGACGCACATGGACGTAAACTATGCATCTGTTGACGGTGAATATTATTTCAAGGTATTGAACAATGTCCCATCCATTATTCCGGCCTCAGAAACAGTCAGCACCGGTATGTGCGGCGGACACAATAACCTCATCTACCCACAATTGGAATTTGAAGACGCAGACAAGGATTTGATCCGAATTCTAAGTGTCACTTCCTCGAACGGATACATTCAGAATGCTTATGCCGTTCCGATTGGAGTAGATAACTCTTCTTCACCCGGAATTAGCAAGTTTGCCATTTACGGATTCGTTCAGACACAGGGAAATACAAGTCTTACCATTACTTATACTGACGGTTGGAACATCTTTACCAATACGCTGAATACAATCACAGTTGCAGGAACTGCCCCGAATATCACATTCGCTCCCGAATTATCGCATTTGTGTAACAACGAAAACATGATCAATCTTTCGGATTACGTAAGTTATGTTGATCAGGGAGTTTTCTCGGTGAACGGGACAGTCGTTCCTAACGGACTGATTGACGGAACAGTATACTCAGCGACACAACCAACAGGTTCTATTACTTACGACATCAACATTGACGGATGTATCGTACAAACAGGAACAGGATACAACTTTGTGAATGCAGGTTCGGCAGCAGTGACTACTACACCAGCAACCTGTGGCAATACCGATGGTTCGGCCCAGGTAATCTATACACCCGGATCAGCTCCAACGTATACCGTGGAATGGTCGACGGGAGAAGGAACTTCAGCCATTTCAAACCTTGCTCCAGGGGCATATTACTTCCACGTTGTGGACGGATACGGTTGCCACGTAACGGGTTTTGCAGGAATTGAAACGGCAAGTATCGATGTAACGGAAACTGTTACACCTATTTCCTGTTACGGGGCACAGGACGGACAAATCTCAGTAATCGTATCCGGACCAGTAAACCATTCTGTGTTGTGGTCAAATGGTTACTCTACACCTTCCATTGATAACCTGGATGCAGGAACGTATTGGGTTACAGTTCGCGACCTCGATAACAACTGTGAGGTAACCTACAACTATACCATTACTGAGCCGGCAAAGATTACGGCATCCTTCTCAAGCTATGAACCAACATGTGGACTATCCGACGGAAATATTTACGGAACATATAGCGGCGGTACAGGAACACTTACATTCGACTGGCTTTCAGGTACTCAAACCACAGCAGACTTATACAATATCCCTTATGGTTATTACGAAATTGAAGTAACCGACGCTGCAGGATGCAGGGATACCTTCGCTTACCAACTGGACAACTATCAGGCATTGGATATCAACGAAACAGTTTTTCCTACGTATTGTAATGCTTCTACCGGGGCTATTTATCTGACCTTGCAGCAGGATCAAAACGGCGGCGCTACAGTTCCTGATGCGGTTTCATGGAGTAACGGCGGAGTTGGTACGGTTAATGGAAATCTTGCAACGGGAATGTATACCGTGGAAGTAGTCAGTACGGACATCAATCCTCCTTATGGACAATGCTATGCTTCAAAACGGTTTTTCGTACCGATCAAGGCACCAATCGGACAACCGATTTGTATCGTTACTGTAGATACAGCAACAACAACGAACCTTGTGGTGTGGTCGCGCTCTGAATTGTATGGCATTGACCACTACAATATCTACCGTGAAAATGCAGTGGCGGGAGAATACACTCTGATTGATACCGTTAGTTTCAATAGCTTATCCGTTTTCAACGATGTAGTTGCTTCGCCAATGGATAAATCTTGGCGTTACAAGATGTCACAGGTAAACGAATGTGGAATTGAAAGTCCGGTTTCCATACCACACAAAACCCTTCACATGAATACCATTGACATCGTGGCTAACCAGAGTGTTGACGTTTTATGGGATGATTACGAAGGCCCTATTGGCGCAGCTGAATACGTAGTGTGGAGAAAATCCGACCAGAACGGTTGGGAAGCATTATCGCCAGGTGTCCCAATAGGTACAACCAACTTCAACGATGCAAATGTCGTAGGTTTGACCGGATTGGATTACTACATTGAAATGGTACTGAATGCTCCGTGTACAGCTGAAAAAGCTCAGGACTTCAACACTACCCGTTCCAACAAAGACAAAGGTGCATTTGCTGCAGGAAGTGGAACCGGAAACAGCAACAACGGGTTGTCAGAGAACAACTTCACATACGACGTTTATCCTAACCCGGTAACGGATCAATTGAACATTATCATTACCGAAAATGGAATAGGTCAACACTTTAACATTTACTCGGCAATGGGGCAGCAGCTGATCTCATCCGTTATCTCGGGAGCAACTGTTCAAATTGACTTGTCTTCATTAGCTGATGGGATTTATTACCTGGAAATTGAAGGAAGTTCGGAAGTGATTCCGGTTGTGAAGCAACATTAAACGCACTAATCTCTTTGTATCCCTTGTGCCTTACTGGTTTTACCACAGGGCACCGGGATCATAGTGAATTTCCAGGTTTGATGATCTTTTCCGGTAGTTATCTCCTATACCCGTGCATTCGCTCAATCAACCTGTTAATCAACTAAGAAACGCGGAGGGTTTGGATCTTTATTCGTTACTTTGTTCAAAATTCATCCCTATGAAAGCACATTTACTCGCCCTATTGTTTGTTTTTAATACCGGAGTGGTACTTCTAGCAAGCGCACCAACCGTTATTTTCGGTGGGTACCAGAGTACCACGATATGCTCCAATCAGAACCTTTACATCGTAGATGGATTGAAAATTGAGGATCTGGACAACGATGCAATTTCACTAAGCTCTGTTAACTCTTCTCATCCCGGAATTATCAATCCTGTAGATGTAATGGCCATGGCGTCGTTCTACGCTTACTCCATCGATACTACTTACATGTCTGTTTACAATTACGTTGGTAACGTGGCTATTACAACGAACGTAACGGTAACATATAACCTCACGGATGGCGTAAACATCGTTCCCTACACAATTACGTATACCGTAAATCCTTCGCCAACAGTTACTTTTCTTGAAACCTCTTACGACATTTGTAACAACCAGGGATCTATTGACCTGAATGAATGGGTTTATCCACAGGGAGGTTCTTTCCAGTGGGGTGGAGAAGTAGGTATTCCGGGAGGTATCCTGGATCCGATGAACATGTCGTCAAGCTTTTCTCTTGACTATTACTATACGGCTCCTAACGGATGTTCTCTTGGTGCATATACCTACGTAACAAATCATCAGGCTCCTGTAATTTCACTTTATGCCGATGACGCTTCAGGATGTGGAAATGCCGACGGAGAGCTCAACTGTGATGTTCAGTCACAAGGAAACTACACGTTCGTATGGAGCGATGGTAATACAAACGAGCTTATTCGTACGGGTATTGCAACCGGTAGTTATCACATAGATGTTACGGATCAATACGGATGTATTGCAGAAGCAACAACAGCTGTCGGATTGACCAGTGTTGCATTCAATGAAACCATTGACTCCGTTTCTTGTCACGGTTTAGCAGATGGTGCAATTAACCTGAATGTTAGTGGACTTCCGGGAGCATTGACTTACGTTTGGTCTTCCGGGCACACTTCACAGAACGTTTCCGGTTTGATTTCAGGAACATATACTGTTTACGTAACTGACGGTAGTGGTTGTACGGTTGCTCATACCATGTATGTCGGACAACCAGATCCAATGGATATTTACGGTTATGCCTATTCACCTTCAGGATGTTCGGCTACCGACGGAAGTATTTACCTGATGAGTGTTTACGGTGGAAACGGTGGTTATACGTATGAATGGTTCGACAACAGTACGGGTGGTTCTGTGTATAACCTTGGTGCAGGAATTTATTCCGTTACAATTACCGATCAGAAAGGATGTACTCTTGACGAGGAATTCATTCTGAACGATTATAATTCACCATATGTATATCTGGATGAATTAACTTATACGGCATGTGGTGTGGATACAGGTTCAATTGATTTGGATACAAACGGAATTGGATTCCCAATTGCTTTTGAATGGTCGAATAACGCACCGACATTGGATTTAACAGATTTGGCTCCTGGAGATTACGATTTCCATGCTTATGATGTGAACGGATGTGACTATTACAGCACCTATACAATTGGTATGATTCTGCCGGCTTTGCAACCAATCTGTATGATTACAGTTGACTCGGCGACTACAACAAACCTGGTGGTTTGGGATAAAGTAGAACCAACTACCGTTTCTTACTACAACATTTACAGAGAAACAGTAAATCCGGATGAATTTATTTTGATTGATACGGTTCAGAACACAAATATTTCCCTGTTCAATGATGTAATGGCTTCGCCGGTTGCGCAATCCTGGAGATACAAAATTTCTGCGGTGGATGCTTGTGGAAATGAAGGTCCACTTTCCGGTGCACACAAAACCATGCACATTACTACGAATGACCTGGGTAGTGGAATCTTCCAGGCCGTATGGAATCCATACTATGGTGTAGAATACGACAGTTATGTCTTGTATCGTTATACAGCACTGACAGGTTGGGAAGAAATTGTAACGCTTCCTTCCATTATCAACAGCTACGTGGACACCCCGCCAAACTCAATTGGTTTGGATTATATGGTAGAGCTTGATTTGAGCTTCGTTTGTACTGCTGAAAAAGCTCAGGACTTTAATACCACACGTTCAAACAAAGACAAAGGAAGCTTTGTGATCGGTGAAGGAACAGGTAACAGCAACAACGAATTGAGTGAAGCAAGCATTAGTTTGGATATCTATCCGAATCCAGCTACTGATGTGTTGAACATCGAAATCTCAGCAAATGGTGTAAACCGTGAGTTGTACCTGGTAACAGTAGATGGTCAGCAAGTATACAGCACAACGTTGAACAGCACTGCGCAAAGCATTGATCTATCCGGATTATCTGCAGGGTTGTACTTCCTGAAAATTGAAGGAAGAAACAAAACCGTTCCGTTTGTAAAAAATTAATCATGGTAATAGACGCAGCGCATCAGTACGTGATTAATAAGAAGAAATAGTTAAAGGGGATCAAAATGATCCCTTTTTCATTGCAGGTTATACAGGGAAAAGGTGCAATTACACAAATATTACCGCCATCTGTAGAAGGTTTTACGATTGCTCACAACACTTTCACTATTTTTGTTCCTTGTCGATTGAATACACACATAAAACTTTGTTTTTCAGTGTTCAATCGAAAAAGTACTAAACTGTAGCTATTATGAAACATATCGTTACTTCATTGCTTTTATTTCTTTCATTCGGCGTAATGGCACAACCGTGGAATTACGTTGGGAGCAGCACCGGCATCAACAATGCCAGTGAGGTAGACATTGAAATTTCCGCAAACGGCCAATTGTTTATGGCTTATATTGATACCGACAACTCCAATAAGATTACCGTCAAAAAATGGGCAAATCAAAGTTGGCAATTGGTTGGAACTGCCGGTCAGGGATTTGCAAGTGCATTCGGATTGAAACTGATCATGAATGGTGAAAACCCGGTGGTTGCTGCAAAATATGTGAGTGGAGGTTACGAATACCTTGAATGCTACTCCTACAATGGAACTACATGGAATTCGTTGGGTGTAGGAACATACTTCTGGACTTATCATAACCGGGATTTCTCTATCAGCTGTAATAGCACCGGTGATGTCTTTGCTACCTATTACAATCGGGAATATCAGACATTCCCGGAAGGATTAATCACAGTTAAACTTGGTACTGGAACCTTAATCGGTGGAGGATTAATCGACGACCACATCAACGGATTCCTGGATGCTGTGGGAAGCGTGTCAACAACCGGAAACAACGTTTTGGTTGCTTTCGAAGAAGACATGGATATGGATTACGGAATTGCGTTCAGTAGTGTAACAACCAACACACACAATACCGACACATATTTTTACGGAACAGATGCAACCAAGCTCGTTTTCGAAAAAGGGTTGAACTCCACAAAATACTCGATGATGCACCTCACCGGTGGAACTACAAAATACCTGTATTACCAGGCTACGGACGGTACAGGAACTTACGGAACGCAAATCACAGCGGCTTCGGGAACTACTATTCCGGGATTCGATTTTGCCTCCCAGGGTTCCAACACATTTGTGTTCTACCGCAGCGGATCAACATGTTACTTCAAGCAAATTACAGGTGACATGAGCCCTTCTGCATCTTTGACGACAATTACTTCCGGAACAGCTCTTGCGCCGGGAACCTGTACTTCATTCGCTGCCGAAACAAACTACGGTGTGCACGTAATTGCATACATTGATGCCGGAAAGTGTTACGTAAAAGAATATAACACGGCAGCTGACATCGATGATTACGCATTCGTACAGGTGTGTGAAGGAACCAGCTGGAACAACAATGGCTACCCTTCGGTGTACATCGTAGATAACAACTTTAGTCAGTCCAACATTACAATGACCTGTACGTCACAGAACACAGCGGTAATTCCTCAAAGTTCCATTAACATCGCATTTGACGGGGTGAGTTACTATTACCTGACTATCAATACAACGAATGATGTTCCGAACAACACAACGATCGATCTGAAATGGGATTTATTTGAAAACGGAAACCTCGTGGAAACGATTTACATGCCGGCAACGGTGTACAATACTCCGACGATCACGTTTAATTTCCCTTCCACACAGATTTGTGAAAATGCAGCTCCTGTTAGTTTGATTAATAAGGCTACTCCGGCAGGAGGAACCTGGAGCGGAGCAGGTGTTGTTGGAAATATTGCCTATCCTAATTCATTCGATCCAACACCAAGTATTTCAACTTATTTGGTGTACACCAAAACCTCACAGCAGGGATGTACTGGTAAAGACAGTATTCTGGTTACGATCAACCAAATCCCGAATCTTGCCATCACAACAACTCCAGCAGATTGTAACGACGCAAACGGAACAGCTTCGGTGAATATCACCGGGGGAACACCTTCATATACCAGCTATTGGTCAAATGGCTCTACGTTTACTTCTATCTCAGATCTGGAACCTGGACAGTACTACTTTAATACTACCGATGCGAACGGATGTATGGCTGTAGGTGTAGCTTCCGTTGGAACAAACGGAATTACGCTTACGGGAAACGTTACGGATGTTACCTGTAACGGTAACAGCACAGGAGATATTAACCTTACAGTGAACGGAGCGAATCCGCCGTTTACATATGCGTGGTCGAACGGAGCAACAACTCAGGACTTGTCGAATATCCCGGCAGGATCTTACGAAGTAAACATCACAGACGCCAACGACTGTATTACAACGGCAAGTTACACGGTACTCCAACCGGCAGCGATCAATCTGAATACGGCTACAGTAACCAACTCAGCTTGTTCGGCAGCAACAGGCTCCGTAACGGTAAACTATACCGGAGGTTCGCAACCATACACATACACATGGGAAGATGCCAATGGAAACAATATCGGGACAAACTCTGTAACACTGAACAGTTTGAGCGCCGGATACTATTCTTCCATTGTAACAGACGATGAAGGATGTACACATTCCGAATTGATTTTGATTCAAAACAACAACGCGCCGGTAATGGTTGTAGATACTATGTTAGCTTCAGATTGTTCGAACAATGGATCTGTTGATGTTACCAATATTTCAGCCGATGCTTCATCTTACGCATGGAGCAATGGAAGCGGTTCAGAGGATTTAACGAATGTCGGACCGGGAACATATGTTCTGCAAACCACCGGAAACAACGGGTGTATTTCCGTAATCAGTGTTGATGTTTCTGCAGCACAGCCGGAATTTACAGAAATCTGTCTGGTAACTGTAGATACAACTACCAATACAAACCTTGTGGTTTGGGAAAAGCCGGTAAGTTCAACAATTGACCATTTCAACATTTACCGTGAGACGTCTCAGGCAGGTCAGTACCAACTGGCTGGAACAGTATTGTACACAGACGAATCCATGTTCAATGACCTTGTTGCCTCGCCTTCTGTCCGTTCCTGGCGTTACAAGATTTCGTCTGTTGATGGCTGTGGAGTAGAATCCGATATCAGTGAACACCACAAGACGATTCACCTTACAATTAGTCACGGTCTTGGTTCGAACTACAACCTGGCGTGGGATAGCTATGAAGGATTCGCTTACTCGGAATTCGTTATCTGGCGATACAACGCTAGTGGTGGTTGGGTACAATTAACAACAATGCCGACTAACCTGTTCACGTATACAGACACACCTACGGACGAAACCGATCTAACGTACCTTGTAACCGTTGATGCACCTGGAACCTGTACTGCTGAAAAAGCTCAGGACTTCAACACAACTCGCTCCAATAAAGACAAAGCTGCATTGGGTAACGGAACACAGAGCATAGAAGAGTTGCTGGATGCCGCTACTTCGGTTTATCCGGTTCCAAGCACTGGAGTAATTCAGATCTCGAATAACACAAATGAGTCACTTTCTGCTCGTGTTTTTGATCAGGCAGGACGAATTGTAACTGAATTTGATGTTCAATCCACTCTTCAGGCGGTAGATTTGAGTGCTTTAGAAGCCGGAATTTATACGCTCGAATTAAGCAAAGATGAAGTAAAAGTTACGGATCGAATCGTCATTCAGAAGTAAGATTCCGTTAGTATATTGATTGAAGGGAAGTTAGCGCTTCCCTTCTTTTTTTATCAACCATGTAACTGTCAATAAGTTTGAGTGTTCTATCGTTATAAGATTAAGCAATTAAAGTACCTTAAACGAAACACTTTACGATGGTTAAAAAATTGAAAATCTTTGTGCTTGACACTTCTGTTCTCTTACACGATCATCAGGCAATCATGCATTTCGGGAAAAACGACGTGGCGATACCGATCACAGTTTTGGAAGAACTCGATAAATTTAAAATTGGTAACGATACCAAGAACTTCAGTGCCCGTGAAGTGATTCGATTCATTGATAAGCTTTCCGTATCAAAAGGCTTACAAAAATGGATTCCATTGGGAAGTGAACACGGTAGCTTTAAAGTACTACTGGACGCCACACCTAAAACCGCCAATGCCGAAGAAACCTATGGCGCAGGGAAAAACGATCACAAGATCATTAACGCAACGCTGGCTTTGCACGAAGGGGAAAAAACCAAGGACGTCATTCTCGTTACGAAAGACATCAATCTCCGCATTAAGGCCAAAGCGTTGGGAATTCATGCCGAGGATTATGAAACCGGTAAGGTCGATGATCAGGAATTGCAGGCTACTTCAACCAATACCGTTGAAGGTGTAGATTCGGATGTAATCAAGACATTGTTTCTGAAAGGAAACATCGAAGAAGATGGTGTGCTCGGTGATCAGAAGGTTGCTAACGGATATTACATCCTGAAAAACGGCAAATCTTCATCACTCGCTTACTATAATCCGCTTACGGATCACCTTGAGCGCGTAGAAAAAGAATATACCTCCGGTATTAAACCGAAAAATGCAGAACAGGCTTTCGCAGTGAATGCACTAATGAACAACAACATTAAACTGGTTGCTCTACAAGGTGTCGCAGGAACGGGTAAAACCTTACTTGCACTTGCTGCGGCTTTGGAACAACATAAACTGTTCCAGCAAATCATTCTTGCCCGTCCGCTTGTTCCGCTTTCCAACAAGGAAATCGGTTACTTGCCAGGTGATGCAAAGGATAAAATTGGTCCGTACATGGAACCCTTGTGGGATAACCTCAAATTCATCAAATCACAATTCGGTGAAAATGAAAAGAAGCACAAGAGTATCGTTGAAATGGAAGAAAGCGGACGCATTCTGATTACACCGCTCGCCTTCATCCGCGGTAGAAGTTTGTCCAATATTTTGTTCATCGTAGATGAAGCACAGAACCTGACACCGCACGAGGTTAAAACAATCATTACCCGTGCCGGAGAAGGAACAAAAATTGTCTTCACAGGCGATGTTCACCAGATCGATACACCATACCTCGACGAATATTCAAACGGATTGGCATACCTCATCGACCGTCTGAAAGGTCAACCCTTGTTCTCGCATGTCCGTCTTGAAAAAGGGGAACGTTCTGAATTGGCAAATTTGGCCAACGAACTTTTATAGTAAAATAGGGAATAGAAAACAGGCATTAGGCAATAGGAAAATCAAACTATTGCCTAATCACTATTGCCTATTTACTAATCACTAAAACGCTATCTTTGTCGCTCACAAATTTTAGCAATGTTTAGAACGCACACATGCGGAGAATTAAGAGCTTCGCACATCGGACAAGAAGTTACGTTAGCAGGATGGGTACAACGCTCACGCGATTTGGGCGGAATGACTTTCGTTGATTTGCGCGACCGTTACGGAATCACGCAATTGGCTTTCAACCTCGACGATAACTCGGAGTTGTGCATGCAGGCTCGTAAACTTGGCCGTGAATTTGTGATTCAGGCGAAAGGAACAATCATTGAACGTTCCAGTAAAAATGCCAATCTTCCAACCGGAGATATCGAAATCAAAGTTTCGGAATTGACCATTTTGAACGCGGCAAAAACACCTCCGTTTACCATCGAAGACGATACGGATGGTGGAGACGAATTGCGCGCGCAGTACAGATACCTGGACTTGCGTCGTACACCTGTACAAAACAAGTTACGCCTTCGCAATCAGGTTGCGCTTGAAACACGTAAATACCTCGACTCTCAGGGATTCTGGGACGTTGAGACACCATATTTGATCAAATCAACTCCGGAAGGCGCTCGCGATTTCGTTGTGCCAAGCAGAATGAACCAGGGTGAATTCTATGCACTTCCGCAGTCTCCACAAACATTTAAGCAATTGTTGATGGTTTCCGGTTTTGACCGTTACTACCAGATTGTAAAGTGTTTTCGTGACGAAGATTTACGCGCTGACCGTCAACCGGAATTTACACAGATTGACTGTGAAATGGCATTCGTAGAGCAGGAAGACATCCTGAACATGTTCGAAGGATTGGTAAAACACTTGTTCCGTGAAGTACGCGGAGTTGAATTCGAAGGAGCTTTCCCAAGAATGGATTATGCTGAAGCAATGGAGAAATACGGTTCAGATAAACCGGATATCCGCTTCGATATGATCTTTACAGATTTGAAAGCTTTGAGTGCAGGAAAAGACTTCGTGGTTTTCGATAGCGCTGAAGCAGTCATTGGAATTGCTGTTCCCGGTGCTTCTGAATATACGCGCAAGCAATTGGATGAAATTACCGAATGGGTGAAGCGTCCGCAAATCGGGGCAAAAGGTCTGGTTTACGTCAAATGCAACACCGATGGAACTTTCAAAAGCTCTGTAGATAAGTTTTACGACGAAGCAACACTGAAAACATGGGCGGAAGCTTGTGGCGCCAAAGCAGGTGATCTGATCTTTGTTTTGAGTGGTGATCTGGATAAAACGCGTAAGCAAATGAACGAATTGCGTTTGCGCATGGGAACCGAGCTTGGGCTTCGCAATCCGGATGTTTTCAAACCCTTGTGGGTTCTGGATTTCCCGTTATTGGAATGGGATGAAGAAAGCGGGCGTTATCACGCTATGCACCACCCGTTCACCTCACCGAAACCGGAAGACTTCAAACTGATTACTACCGAACCTGGAAAAGTTCGCGCAAATGCCTACGATTTGGCATTGAACGGGGTCGAAATCGGTGGTGGTTCTATTCGTATCCACGACAAAGAACTTCAGGCGCGTATGTTCGAATTACTTGGATTTACTCTTGAACAGGCTCAGGAACAATTCGGATTCCTGATGAATGCGTTTGAATTCGGAGCTCCTCCACACGGTGGTTTGGCATTCGGTTTGGATAGATTGGTAGCAACCATGAACGGATCTGACTCCATTCGTGACTACATCGCATTTCCGAAAAACAATAGCGGAAGAGACGTAATGATCGATGCTCCGTCAGCGATTGATGATGCGCAACTGAAAGAATTGGCCATTCGCCTTGTCGGTGAATAACATCATTCTTAATCATTCACGGGAGGCATACAACAGATTGTGTGCCTTCTTTTTTTTCACAATTGGAAAACATTGTACTTTTACCTTCGTTCAATGACTTCTTGTATTTGAAACATTGAACCGTTGAACATTAAACATTTATCCATCATGAAAACAATCATCCTCTCTCTCCTGTCTCTATGCACAACAACCCTGTTTGCACAAACATTCACCTTTCAATTGACCTATAACGACGGAATTTCAGACGATGTAGAAACAACTTCCCTTGAAGTAAATGTTGCTACCGGTAAGCTTTCGGCACGCCTGAAAGAGGACGGTATGACGGAATACATGTTCGCCGATGCTTCCTTGAAAAAAGTAGTAGAATTATTGGATGAGACCAGCGACGAAGAAACCATCAAAGAAGCATATATCAGTACATGGGAAGAAGATTTGTTCGATGAAGCAATGACGATTTCTTACGCTTCCGATCTGTGTTTATTGCCTATTGCAACCAACGAGGAATACCGCTTGCTGACCGAAACAAAAGTGCTTCATGGACTTACGTGTACCAAAGTAGAATTATTGGCGGATGGCGAAGTGGTTGGAACAGGATGGCTGGCAAAAGGTGTTTATATCAAATTGACCGACGATCTTGGAATGTTTCTTACAAAAGAGGGATCGATTGTAGATTGTACTTTGGGAATGGGAGGAGAAACCACAAGCTGCAAACTCCTGTCCTATTCCAAAACGGTTGTGAATCCGACTGCGGCGTTCAACATGACTGTTCCTTCCGGATATGAAATCATTGACGATACCGAGGAAGGTGGTGACGAGTACTACTATGACGAAGAGGAGGAAGAATAATCCTTCAGGTTATCACCGGAAACGATCATTTTTGATCACCAATAGGTATATTTATCCTTCAAAAAAGGATATCGTATGCAAATCTTAAATACCTCAAATGCGCCGGGAGCTGTTGGCCCATATGTACAGGGAATCGTACCAACTTCTCCGGGGGTTCCTGTTTTTTTATCCGGACAAGTTGGCCTTATTCCTGAAACAGGCGTTTTAGCCGAAGGACTTGAAGCACAAACACGTCAGGTATTCAAAAACATTGCTGCAGTTCTTGCTGAAGCCGGATGCACGCTGGATGATGTAACATATGCAAACGTTCTGCTGAACGATATCAATGATTTCAAAGAGGTAAACGGATACTACGCGGAAATCTTCGGTGAGCACAGACCAACACGCGCTGCTTACGCTGTTTCAGCACTTCCGCTTGGCGCCTTAATTGAAGTGGTCGTGATTGCCTGGAAAAAATTCTAACGAATCGTTCACTATGAAACAACTACTATTCGGCTTTTGTCTTCTGACCTTTGCCGGCGCTTCTGCGCAGGATGCGCGGCTGAAAGGAATTGAAAAGGAACTGAATCAGGTGCTGAAAGATCAGAACATCGCCGGTTTTGCGGTGGCTGTGGTTCAGGGAGACAAAGTCATTTACAGTCAAGGCTTTGGCTACCGTGATCTGGAAAATAAACTTCCTGTTACTCCGAATACGTTGTTCGCAATCGGTTCAAGTTCGAAAGCATTCACCTGTGCTCTGCTCGGACAACTGGAAGCCGAAAAACAACTGGAACTGGATGATGTCGCTTCGAAGTACCTCCCACAACTGCAATTTGAAGATCCTGATTTAACCGCATCGGTAACCATTCGTGACATGATGTGTCACCGAACCGGACTTCCGCGCTACGATTATTCCTGGTATTTCTTCAATTCTCCCGTTAAGGATAGTCTTCTGGCCCGTTTGAAATACATGAAACCATCTGCCGAACTTCGTGAAGTCTGGCAATACAACAACTACATGTTTCTGGCTCAGGGAATGATTGCCGAGAATCTTACCGGAAGAAGCTGGGAATCCTGTATCACTCATCAGCTTTTTGAACCTCTTGGAATGTCGAGAAGCAACACAGACATTTCCTCACTTAAGGCAGATAAAGATGCATCTCTTCCATATGGAGTTTCCGAATCCGGACAAATTCAATTACTTGATTACTTCGACATTGCAGCAATGAGTCCTGCAGGAAGTATTAACAGTTCCGTAAACGAAATGGCAGCATGGGTATCCATGTGGATTAACGGCGGAACCTATAAAGGCGAAGAAATTCTTCCGGCGTCTTATGTTACCGACGCTATGTCTTCGCAAATGGTCATGGGATCAAACCTGCCGGCTGAATATTCGGATATGTTTTTTTCCAATTACGGTCTCGGATGGATGTTGCATTCGTACCGCGGACATTATCAGGTTGAACACGGCGGCAACATTGACGGATTTAGCGCCAATGTGAGCTTCTTTCCTTCAGATAGCATAGGAATTATCGTTCTAACGAATCAGGACGGCTCTATGGTGCCTAAAATCGTCAGAAACACCATTGCTGATCGCATGCTCAAACTGGAAAAAAGAGACTGGAATGCCGAAGCAAAGAAAAAACAGGATGATGCTAAAAAAGTCGCTCAGGAATTAAAGCAGGAAGAGGATAAAAATCACGTGAAAGGAACGAGCCCGTCACATGCTCTTTCAGACTACGAAGGAACGTTTTACAACCCGGGTTACGGAACGATCGAAATCAAAAAAGAAAACGACACGCTATTCGCAGAATTCGGTAAATACCGTATGAAGTTCGAACACTATCATTACGACTACTTCAGCGCTTTTTACGCTAACGGTCCAAAAAAAGGAACCGATACCAAACTGAAATACAGTTTTCAAACGGGCATAGACGGAAAAATCGCAAGTATTTCCTCTGAATTCGATCCAAGCGGACCTGTTGTGTTTGAACGACAAGTGAAAAAGGTAGAACTCGCAAAAGACGAAATGCAGAAATACGCCGGAACTTACGATCTGATGGGTACGAACATTACCGTAAGCGTGAAAAACAACACTTTATTCGTATTCGTACCCGGACAAACCGATTACGAAACCGTTTCCGTAGGAAACCATACCTTCAATCTGGTTGTTGCCAAAGGATATAGCGTAGTATTCGAAGTAGATTCAAACAACACCGTTCTTTCCATGAGCTTTGTACAACCGAATGGAACATTCAAAGCAATACGAAAAAAATAAACCATGAAATCTTCTCTATGTCTTCTCTGCTTTTTCACTCTTTTGAGCACAGGTTGTGTTCGAAAAGGCCTTGAAAGCAAATACGTAAAACTGGAAAGTCATCAACTCGTGGGTGATGGGAACAACAACGATTCGAACTTCTTTCAGATTCGTTATACGAACCAAAGTCCAAATCCAATAGCTGATCCTTACCTGAGAATGGCGATCAAGGATACGAGTTCGAAACTTTTCAAAAAGACGCTTTATTCGGAATCGAAAAATTTTCCAACGATTCCCGCAAATACCGATTTCACGGTTTTGCTATATGCTGACGACTTTCAGTATTCCGATTTGGTGGGTAAAACAAAATTCTTCCTGAGCTGGACAAACTCAGAAGGAAAAACGGCTATTCGGAGATCCATTCGCTATTAGTGAAAGCCCATATCCACATGAAACACACGGCTATACAGCTGTGAAAACATGACTTTCGTACAGCTCAATCAATCGTTTGGTGAACGGTACTATGAATTCGTTATCATCCCAGTACCGCATCTTCGATCCCACATATCCGGCAGAATGAATTTCATAGTCTGTAACTAATTCGCGGTATGACGGACTCAAGGGTTCAAGCGGCCAGCCAAGCACATCGTTCCCATCATAAAAATTATCCCATTCAAAATCAATGTTACGCTTGTCAATGGCTTTGATTTCGGTTTCGTGTAAACCAGAAACGAACAACGGAATAGTGCACCCGATTGAAACCAGGTAATCCAGGTTTCTAAGGTTTTCCGTCCGATCCGCCGGGTTTTCGTGGAACACACCAAGGTTGTGATCAGCATCCCAAATGTAAGTGGACAAGATATGCGCACCCAAAGCGGCAGCCACAATCACCAACCGAGAGCCGGGATACTCCTGCATCAATGCAGTTACCTTTTTAATTTCATGACGTAAATACAGGTGTGTTTTTCTATAGGGCGAATCGATGGCCTGTGCATTTTTCTCAAATATGAGTGCATCACCAAATGCCTGAATTACGGATTGCCGTAAGTTTGTCGGCCCTCCAAACTTACTTTCATCGTCAAGTCGATTGTAAAGAGCTCGCTGGTTTTCATCAACATTGGCATGAGTAAACGGTTTTAGCGCAATCACTTTGATGTTATTTTCTAAAGGTGTCCCGTGAGAATGAGCATGGATACTCTCTCCTATTTTTTTAGAAAGGTCGTTATCCCAGGTCCCAATCCCCGGAAGGGTCAGAACAATGATTTTCTTATTCATAGTAAATGCTATTTGTGCGTTAATTCGTTGTCGTAAAAAAGGGAACTCCAACTTTCCCTTCATCAACCAGGAAGTGCCGAACGAATCGGCGCCAACGCCTCGGGCAGAATATAGGATACATCCTATGTAGCCATTCTAATTTACTTCCAGCAGGAACAAGTATAGGATAATCGACATCAGAGCGAACATCAGATTAACCGCGCAAGAGAATTAGGCTATCGGTATTTCACACGATAGCAATCTATTTCTCCTAAATATATAACACTAAAACAGAATAAGCAAGTATTATTTTACAGTAAGGACTTATAATAACAAAACTGATTATCAACGAATTACAGTCAAATGACCCGAATACGTATTGAATTTATCGTTGCTTTTGTTTTTTACACGAATGGTCCAGGTATAGGTTCCCTGTGGCACAGGTTTACCATGATAAGTGCCATCCCAACCAGCAGCCGGATCCATGGATTCGAATACAATTTCTCCCCAACGATTGAAGAGCAGTAATGTATAACTGTTCAGGTCGAATCCTTCTGAAAGAACAGGTTGGAAGCTATTATTATACTCGTCTCCATCCGGTGTAAAACTGTTTGGAACGTAAATGATCTGATCTTCTTCCACAATGATTGTCAGGTAAGCAACATCCGTACATCCGCCCTCGTTCGTTGCTGTCAGCGTGACAACATAACTTCCAGGATCGATCGGGTATTCATGAGTCGGATTTACAGCTGCTGAAGTTGCAGAACCATCTCCGAAATCCCAGCTGTAAGTAGTTGCATTTGAAGAATTGTTTTCAAAATGAACCGTTGTGTTTAACTGTGACAATTGTGTTGTATTCGTAGTAAAGGATGCGTCCGGAGCCGGAAATACCGTGATGTAATCCGTCATAGTAGTTGTGGAAGAGCAACCATTGAGGGTGTTCGTCAACGAAACGGTATAGGTTCCGGAACTTGAAAAGGTATGTGTTGCCATTCCAACTGAATTCACAGGTGTTCCCGAACCAAAATCCCAGAGTGCGCCTTCCATACCCGGATCCGAAGTAAACGTTACTGTCAGCGGTGGGCATCCGCTGGTTACATTCGCGGTGAAGCCCGACGGTGGGGCATTATTTACCACAATATTCATCGAATTGGTTCCACCGCACCCTTGAGTATGGGTATACGTAAGCGTATGAGTTCCAGCTCCGGCAACCGAAGGAATGAACGTTCCGACAGCGTTAACAACTCCGTTTCCCGTCCACGTTCCACCTGAAATGTCAGCAGTCAGGGTAACCGGATCTGTGTCTTCAGCACAGAAGGGACCAACCGGAGTCAATACCGGGACAACTGCACCATTCACGGTAACTGCTGTTGTTCCTGTTCCCGTACAACCATTGGCATCTGTAATATTCAAGCTGTAATTTCCACCGTTATTTGCCGTGGCTGAGGCAATCGTGGGGTCTTCCAAATTGGAATCAAATGCAGCCGGACCACTCCAGTCATATGTTCCACCGGCAACAGTATTCGCGGTCAGGTTAATTGGAAAACCAACGCATACCGGAGAATTGCTTGAAACGTTTACCGTAGGAATCGGATTTACAGTAATGTTCATCGTTGTTGGATTGGCACATTCCGTAATGTTCGGAGTAAAAGTGTACGTTCCTGACGCACTGTTACTCACGTTTGCAGGTGACCAACTCCCTGAAATGGCGTTGGTTGAAGTACCGGAAAGTACCGGCGCGGTTGTTCCGGCACAAAAGGCAGGGAGTTGATTAAACGTAGGATCAACTTTCTGAAGAACTGTAACGGTCATGCTGGCCGTCGTTGCACAAGCACCTGTATTTGGCGTAAAGGTATACGTTCCCGAAGCAGTATTACTGATGTTTGGCGGCGACCAGGTTCCTGAAATCGCCGGGTTATTTGTTGAAACTGAAGGCAATGCCGGCGCGGCTGTTTCTTCGCAGAAATCCGGAATTTGTGCGAACGTCGGTGTAACCGGCTCATTCACTGTAATATTCATGGTTGTGCTGGTTCCACATTCTCCTGCATTCGGTGTAAAGGTGTATGTTCCGGAGGCAGTATTACTCACATTTGCCGGCGACCATGTTCCGGTAATGTTATTGTTCGAAGTCGTTGGTAAAGAAGGTGCAGTCGTTCCCTGACAAAATGCTGCAATTTGGGTAAACGTCGGAACCGGCGGAGGGCCAACTACAATTGTAATCGTTACCGGAACCGCACATCCACCCGCATCAGGTGTAAATGTATAGTTCGTTGAGCCGGCTGTAGATGTGTTTACAGCTGAAGGAGACCACGTTCCTGAAACACCATTTAAAGAAGTTGTTGGTAAGCTGTTCGGTGTAGCATTCAGGCAATATTGCGGATGCGGTGTAAAGGTTGGCGTAATCGTACTGCTTACCGTAATAGTAATGGGTGTTGGAACAGCACATTGACCGGCATTTGGCGTAAACGTATATGTTCCGGAGGCGGTATTGCTAATGGTTGACGGAGACCACGTTCCGGGAATTGTCGGACTCTGAGTTTGAGAAGGAAATGCAGGAGCAGGGCTTCCCTGACAAAATGCAGGAACCACTGCAAAGGCAATATTGACCGTCGGATTCACCGTAACATTCAATGTGGTTGTGGTTGCGCAAGCTCCGGCATTCGGAGTAAACGTATACGTTGTGGTTCCTGCGGTAGCCGTACTAACGGCTGGTGACCACGTTCCTGAAATTCCGTTGCTGGAGGTTGTTGGAAGCGTGGGTGGAGTTGCATTTTGGCAAACGGCAGCAATTGGTGCAAAGGTTGGAGTAACAAGCGGGTTTACAGTTACAATAGCTGTCTCTACCGAAGTACAACCGTTTGCATCAGCCGCATTCAAAATAGCCGTATAACTACCCGGTGTATTGTATGTTACACTGATTGGCCCGGGTCCGGTAGCTGTTGCCGGACTACCGCCACCATTATTGAAATTCCAGTTCAGTGATGAATAATTCGTTGACGTGTTCCCGTTGAACATAACCGGAGTTCCCGCACATGCAACAAACGGTCCGGTAGTTATATTGGCATCCGGTCCTACAAACGTTCCGCTTCCACCCCAATTCAATGTAAATCCTGAAGAAGCCGTCGCGTTGTTGATCAACAACGCATAACTTGTTCCGGCTGTCATATTAATGTATTGCACATATGCATCTTCTCCGGGTGCGCAACCCGGTGCTTCCGAAACATCTGTTGAACTCAGATTCATTCCTGTGCTTGCAGTTGCATTGAGACAGGAGGCTGCGGTACACCGAATGAGCGTTCGTGGTCCGCATGGATTTGTTGTACTCAGTTGAAACACTGCAAAATCGATATCATCGTTCTGATTAGCCGGCAAAAGATCAAACGTGAGTGTCCCTGCTGTAGCGCAAGTCCAGGTATACCAAACGGAGTTCGTTTCGTACATCATGAATCCACCCATACACGTTCCGCTCACCTCATTGTTATTGCTTCCTCCACCACTCAATCCGGAAACGCTGATCGGATTTTTGTTACACAATCTGCCGGCTCCACCACAGTCCGCAGCTGCAGACGTTGGTGGCGTATAATTATTGATACACAGTTGAAAGGTTCCTTCGTTTGTTGCAATCGTACTGACACGAATAAGGTAAGTTGTTCCCTGAACCAACCCACCGCAATACAACTGGGAATCCGGTGAACCGGCAGTTCCATTTGAACAGGCAGCTCCGACCTGACTAAGTCCACCTGTACATGTTCCGGAATAGATCGTAATTCTTGGACGCATCATGGTGCTTCCGTTCACAGAGATCAATACATCGGTTCCGATACACACAAAGGAAAACCAAACATCTTCCATTGGACTTCCGGTCCAACAGCTTGCTGCGCTAAATCCGCTTGGTGTAGACCCGACATTGGTATATTGGGATGCAGTAGAACAGTAGTTACTTACGTTTGTAAGCGGTGTAGCCTGATCACAATTATCTGCCTGTGAAAATGCACGAGCAGATCCGAGCAATAAGCAAATTAAAATGAGAAAACGGTTAATAGAGGAAACGGGGTGTAAATGTTTCATTTCAGTAGTTTTTAACAGCCAGATAAAGTTATGCAACTTTTAATCACTAAAACGAAGTTTTTTTAATAGAGTTGCCTGTTTTTTAACTTTTTGGGTATAAAAATTGAAAAGCTAAATCCCTGATAACGGGAAATAGTGGTAAACAAGAAAAGCCCCCAAACGGGGGCTTTACAAGAACACGTGTTTACTATCAATCGTCACGTGTAAACTCAAACCTAACGGACCTAAATGTTACTACCTATATTGAAGTGATTGATAGAATTTTTAATACTGGCTTCAGTGAATAGCTACCATTTCCTTGTATTACTATCGACTGAGCCGCGTCAAAGTCAAGTGTTAATTCATATGTTTCATCCGGTTCAAAATGGTAACCGACGTTGATTTTCAATCCTGATTGTTGTGCACTTGGCGTTGCAAGATCGTAAAGCGTACTGTCTACCATCACACTATTGTGTGAACCTAACAATAAACGAAACTGAGAGACATCACCTGCAGGAATTTGTCCGGTATTCACCAACACAGCAGAAACATCGTTTTGCAAAGTCAGCAAGTCGTATATACCTGTTGTTGTTGGCAAGGAGACCCAACCTTGTCCTTCGTGATGAACTTCGACTCCAAGAACTTCCACATTTACCTGTTGGAAATCACCCGGGGCGTCGACCATTCGAACGTTCAGCGAGCTGGTACCTTTTTCTTTATTACATCCGGAAAACGTTAAACCCGCCGCCACAATCAACCCAAATAATGCTATCGTTTTCATTTTTGTGTGTGTTAATCTTTCTTTTTAACCGCAACAGGTGTCCTGGGAATGGAACCATACAAACCCATGAAAACCGCCATTCCCAGGGACACTAGACTGTTGTGTTCTAATTGCTTTATTCCATACAAGTCGATACGCTGTAAAGGCTTATCTTCTTCATCTGAAAATCTCTGAAGTGCTCGCTTGCACCGTTGAGGAAATGAGAATGGAACCCACTTTTCAAATGCTCCCCAACATTTGTATCAGCTTCACCATTCACATTCACAATTTCCATTCTCATTTCGATCAGATACATGAAATTCTGCAGAGTCTATTATAAACAACGTGCCAAAGGGCCATAAATAAAAAAATCCCTTGTAAATCAAGGGATTAACTTTTATGCCAAATTCAGATTTTTTTCAAAATGAAAAAATATTTTTCAAAATGAAAAAAATTCTGGCTATTCTTCTTCTTTCAACATGCGGTAAATGGTCGTTTGACCAATGTCTAATTTGTCAGCAACCAATTTTGTGTTGTTGTTGTATTTGTCCAGAAACAGCTGAACGATTCTTCTGTTGTAGGCACGAAGGGTTTGTTCTTCACCCATGATACCGGAAAGAACATCTGCATTCGATAACACAATGTCATCAGCTTCTATGCTTTCACCCATTGCCATAACACACGCCAATTCCACAACAGATTTCAATTCACGAATGTTTCCAGGCCACGGATAACTCAACAGTTTCGTCTGTGCTTCAGGACTAAGTTTCTTCACCGGAATTTTATTCTCCTCACAAAAACGTTCAATAAAGCTCTTGCTCAGGAGTAGTGTGTCCTTATCTCGTTCACGCAGCGGTGGCAAGTCAATTGGCAAACCAAACAATCGATAGTACAGATCTTCACGGAAATTTCCATCCTTTACTTCCTGCAAAAGGTTTTTGTGTGTCGCAACAATAATGCGGCAGTTGAATTTGTAGACTTTGTTACCACCAACACGGGTCAACTCGCGCTCCTGCAATACGCGCAGCAACTTCGCCTGAAAAATCAAATCCATCTCAGCGATTTCGTCCAGGAATAGCGTTCCTCCGTCTGCCTCTTCGAATTTTCCAATCCGCGATTGAATGGCACCGGTAAAAGCGCCTTTTTCGTGTCCGAATAACTCACTTTCGAAGAGCTCCTTGGGAATAGCCGCCACGTTGATCGCAACAAATGGCTTGTCTTTCACATTGGAATTGTAATGAATTGCTTTTGCAATGACTTCCTTACCTGTACCGGTTTCTCCGGAAATGGAAACGGTGATATTCGTACTGGTCGCCTTTTGAAGCATTGCGAACACCTGTTGCATTTTTCTACTCTGACCGATAATGGTATCGTCGAATTGATACTTTGTTTGTACCTCCTGCTCAAGGCGCTCTATTTTCTGTAACAACCTGGATTGCTTCTGAGCATTCGCAAGCGTATTCAGTAATCGGTTACGGATATCGTTCCCCTTAACTATATAGTCGTACGCTCCAAGTTTAAGAAGACTGACCGCAGTTTCAATTTCTTCCTGCTCCGAGATGACGATTACCTGAAGATTCGGAGCTATTCCCTTAATTTGTTCCAAGAGTTCTTCTCCGGTGCTATCCGGAAGCCGGTAATCCATCGTTATCAGATCCGGCAGATCGTCTTCACGTAATTTTTTCAGAACCTCTTTGGCAGCCGAAAATGCTTCCACCTCGAAATCAGGATTCAGAGAAATGGTATGCACCAACAGTTTCTGGTACCAGTCGTTGTCTTCTACAACGTAGATTTTCTGAGTGTTTGTTTTATTCATAGTTCTTTAATTCATCTTTTACCAGGTTGAGAATAGAATCGGATTCTTCCGCAAATTCAGCTACTGCAGTTTTGATCTCACCTCCATTTTCAGACTCCTTACCCATTTTCTCGATTTGCTTCAGGAGATTGTAACACTGTGTAGCATTGAAGTGTTTGAATGGTGCCGCAAGCTGATGTGCCAGCTCTCCAACCTGTTTCCAGTTTTCCTGTTCAACATTTTCCTGTAAGGAAGTCATTCCGGTTTCGGTCGATTGCACGAAGGTTTTCAGCAACTCTTTGTAGAAGACCATGTTGTCGTTCGCTAACCTGCGAATGCCTTCGAAGTTTGGGTTATCCATGGGTTCGTATGTTTGGGTTTCTATGATTTGAATAAGTACTTTCTCCAAAACCTGAGGTTGAACCGGCTTCGTAAGTACTTCGGTCCAGCCTTCGGCAAGCATGGCTGAACGACGTTCGGAATCCAGGGTAGCGGTTAGTCCAACCACAGGAATCGCAGCCAGGACATTATCCAGACGCAGTTCCTTCATCAATTCGTCACCGTCCATTTCCGGCATGCGAACATCCAGTAAAACTGCATCAACATGATTATTACGAAGGATTTCCAATGCCTGAATACCATTTTCAGCTTCCAGAAGATTGAGGGAAACGAACTGGAACATGCTTTTCAACAGCAGTCGATTGAAGGGCTCATCATCAGCAACAAGAATGGTTCTGCCTTCCAGGAATTTAAAGTCGATCTGCTGATCCGAGATCACTTCTAATTGTTGATCCGAAGCAAGTTCAAATGGAATCTCAATATTGAACGTAGTTCCTTTTCCAAAACGACTATTTACGGCAATTGTTCCACCCTGCTTGTCAATGATTTGTTTCGTGATACTCAATCCAAGACCGGTTCCTCCGAATTTGCGGGAAACGGATGTATCAGCCTGTTCAAATGGTTCAAAAATGCGTACTTGTTGTTCCTGAGTCAATCCGATTCCTTCGTCCACAACGTCCAGCAGACACAATACCTTATTTCCTTCCAGTTTACGGATGGAACAACGCAGCGTCACAGTACTGCTTTCAGAGAACTTGTTTGCATTACTGATGAGATTAATCAACACCTGTCGGAAGCGCAACGGATCCCCGATGACATCCGGCAAATCCTCAGGTGCTTCCAGCACAAGTTTGTTCTTCTTTTCCTGCAATTGAAAACCAAATTGTTCATGCACCAAATGAAGTTCCTTGTTCAGATTAAAAGGAATAGATTCCAATAAGACGTGATCCTTTTCCAGTTTCGAGAAGTCCAGTACTTCATTGGTTATCTGCGAAAGATGCTTTGCAGAGTTTCGGATGATTTCCACCTTTTCGGAAGCCTCTTTGGGAAGGTTCTGAAAATGCAATTGATCAGAGAATCCGGCAATGGCATTTAACGGTGTTCTGATTTCATGACTTACGGTTGCAATGAAACGGGATTTTGCCTCAGTGAGCTCATCACTTTTGTCTTTTGCTCGTTTGAGTTGAAGATTTGCAGCTTTGGAGCGACTAAACAGGTTGATCATGAAAATGAAAATGGCCGCAATCAAAATACAGGAAACCACACAGAAAAGCACAATCACCTGATTCGTTTGTCCGGCAACTTCTTTTGCCCGACGCGTCTCATTCAATAATTCCTTTTTATCGGCTACCTCAATTGCACGAAGAATATGACCAATTTGCTTTGTAAGTAAGTTGTTGCTTTGTTCAAGATCCAATCGCAATGAGTTTTGATCATCCTCTTTTGAAATTACTTCCTGTCCGACCGACTGCAATTTTCGGTTGATTTCCCGGGTGCGCTGGTCTGCCAGCAACTCGGGACTAATGGAAGGCGCTACTACAGTAGAAGTGCTCGTTGGTTCCTGTTTTGGTTGTTTCTTTTTGAATAATCTTCTGCGTTCTTTCTCCTGAGGAGTTTCCTGTTGCACAACGGTAGGTTGTTTCTGTTTTGGAAGTCTAAGTCGGCTGGCGCTTTCTACTTCACTTACCACCAACTGCATGGTTTCGTCAACACGATTTTCATTCTGGATACTCATCAGAATTTCCAGATTCGTAAAGCGCTTGCGAATCAGCTTATCCAGTTTTTCCAACTGAAACTGAAATACCCGATCTTCTTTTCTATGAATTTTCAGTTGTTTCAATCTACGGTAGGTGATTGATTTCAAATCTTCAAATTCGGCCAGAGATTCATCGTTGCCCTGATATAAAAAGGTATAGGTAAGGTTATCAGCTTTTAGAAGGTTATTATTCAAATCCTGAATCAGAAAACGGCGGCTTTCCCGATTTGCAGTGGGAAGAGGTTCGTCTGCAACCTTTTGCAAACTATCGTATACCCAGTAACCAGTGGTGCATACGAGCACCAAAAGCAAACCGATAATCAGGAACAAATTACGTTCCGATAACACACGTCCGAGCAGGTTTTTCATTTTGAAAACGAATTTCAATATGAAAAATACGCATTCATTCTGAATTAGAGTTCTTTTTTAACGAAAAACAACGCAGAATTAATGCGGGTTCTGTGTCTAACGATCTAGTATATCGGATGTTGAGAATTCGTCTTCGCTTTCAAAAATTACCTGTGTGTTTTCTTTTTGATAACCATCGAGTTCCATTTCTACTTTGGTTTAACCTTAAAACCAAGTTCCTTTTGAAAATCGTTTTAAATATATCAATCCGTCCATTGTCAGACATTTTTAACTCATTTGTTAGTTTATTAACAAAATAGTCATTACTATTGGCACCACTGTATAACAACTGAAACATGGAAAGAAGAGACTTCATTAAGATGTCATCAATGGTTGGAATGGGTGCCTTGGTGTTACCGAGCTCACTTGTTCAATTCGACAGCATTGGCAAATCGAAGGTTAAGATCGGTTTAATAGCGGTAGGATTACGCGGACAATCGCACCTTGCTGAGTTATTGAAAAGAAACGACGTAGAAATTGTTGCCTTTGCCGATCCCGATAAAGTAATGATGGGAATGGCTCAACAAATTATGCGTTCGGCGGGAAAAAAAGAAGCGCACGAATACTCCAACGGGCCTTACGATTACAAGAAACTACTGAAACGCGATGATATTGATGCCGTAATTGTTTCTTCTCCGTGGGAATGGCACCTGGAACATGCCGTTGAATCGATGAAAGCAGGTAAAATCGTTGGAATGGAAGTTTGTGGTGCTGTGACTCTGAACGATTGCTGGGAATATGTTAAAACGTACGAGCAAACAAAGGTTCCGGTAATGATGCTTGAGAACGTCTGCTACCGACGCGATGTAATGGCGGTTTTGAATATGGTGAAAAAGAACATGTTCGGCGAATTGATCCATGGTCAGGGCGGGTACGAACACGATTTACGCGGTGTATTGTTCAACGACGGAAAAACTCCTTACAATTCAGGTGCGGAATGTGGTGAAAAAGGATTCAGCGAAGCCAAATGGCGCACGGTTCATTACATGAACAGAAACGGGGAACTTTATCCAACTCACGGAATCGGGCCGTTAGCAACAATGTTTGATCTGAACAGAGGAAACCGAATGGTTCGCCTGACATCCATGGCAAGCAAATCCAGAGGGTTGAATAAGTATGTTGCAGAACACGTCAAAGGCGGTCCAGATCACCCGAACGCAAAATTGAACTTCAAATTAGGCGATATTGTGACAACTCAAATTCAATGTGCGAACGGTGAGACCATTTTGCTTACGCACGACACCAGTCTGCAACGCCCTTACAATCTTGGCTTCCGGGTTCAGGGAACAGAAGGAATCTGGCAGGATTTCGGCTGGGGAGATTTTGATCAGGGACACATTTATTTCGAAAAGAGCATGAACCATTCTCATCAATGGGAGAATACTAAAAAATGGTTCGATGAACACGATCATCCGTTGTGGAAGAAAAATCAAAGTGCTGCCGAATCAGCAGGACACGGAGGAATGGATTATTTTGTCATCAATGCATTTATTGAATGCATCAAGCGAAACCTTGAATTCCCATTGGACGTTTACGACCTGGCCTCATGGTACGCCATTACCCCATTGAGCGAGTTGTCGATTGAACAGCAAAGCACTTCACAGGAGTTTCCTGATTTCACAAATGGAAACTGGAAAACAAGAAAACCTGTATTCGGTATATCTGATGAATTCTAGTCCGGCGTTAATCATACTTGCTGCTGGTTTAGGCTCGCGTTTCGGCGGGAATAAGCAAACGTTTGAAATTGGTCCGTCCAATGAATTTTTGCTGGAATACAACATTTACCATGCACTGCAGACTGGTATTCGTAAAGTAGTGCTTGTAGTAAGTGCCGGCAATAAAGAGTTTGTCGCACAGCAATTGGCATATCTGACGACTCGCTGCGAAATCAGTTACGTGATTCAGGAAACGGAAATAATAAACAGTTCCGGCAATAGTTATTCACGCTCAAAGCCTTGGGGAACCGGTCACGCAACACTTTCTGCACTTCCGGAAATCGAGGATTTGGCAATCGTAATCAATGCTGATGATTATTACGGTGCCGATCCGTTTACACAAGCAGCTCAATTCGTTCGCAACGCAGCCCCGGATCAACTTGGACTGGTTGCTTTTCAATTGAAAAACACGCTTAGTGATCACGGTTCTGTTGCCCGTGGAATCTGTACCACAGATGCAGCGGGAAATCTGATTTCGGTTACAGAATATGAGAACATCCGAAAACATGAAGCAGGTATTTTCGCGGGTGAAACAGCATTTACGGGCAGCGAAATCGTTTCCATGAATTTCTGGATTCTGAACAAAGCTTTTCTCCTGTTCCTGAAACAGGAATTGGTACACTTCGCCACTGAACACGGCACATCCGCATCCAGAGAATTTCAGTTACCGACCTTAATTGATCGGGCAATTACGGAGAATCGGTTTCAATGTGCCTGCATGCAGACCGATGAAGAATGGTTCGGACTCACCTACTTTGAAGATCTCGCCATAGCCAAGCAACAACTCCGATTCAATGCCGAAATCGGAAAACATCCATTCAATTTAAGAACAACCTAATGGAAAATCGAAAAGCATTTTTTGACAGCATTTCCGATCCGGATTCAGACGAACGCCTGCTGCCACTTGGCAACGGATTGATTAACAATACTTTCGTTTTAGAAGGCCTTGACGAATTATTCATCGTTCAGAGCGTCAATACTGCCATTTTTAAGAAAGTGGCGGATCTGGAGAACAATATTTCACTGGCAACCAAGACGATTGCTCAGGGAAAATCAGCGATCGTTCCATTAGAATTCCTTCCGATTCAGGATGACCAGTTTCATTATTCCGTTAATGAGAGAACGTGGAGAATGATGCGAACAATAGACCTCACGGATTGTTACGAAAAAATCACCGATCCGCATCAGGCCAGAAACGCGGCAGTTGCACTCGGTTCGTTTCACGCGTTGCTTTCGGAGGCAAACCCGTCAGACTTCCGGGAAACCATTGACAGATTTACCGATTTCTCGTTCCGGTGGGAAAATTTCGAAACCGCTCTGCGAACCGGTATAACACAGCGCATTACTGCACAATCCGATCTGTGTGATTTCTTTTTTAAACACAAATCTCTGCTGAACGCATACCTGGAACAGAACGATCACGTTCCCAAACGTGTTATTCACGGTGACCCAAAGGCGGCGAACTTTCTGTTTCACAACAACAGTAATACTGTGAAATCCATTATTGATTGGGATACCATTATGCCAGGAACCGTACTTTACGATTTCGGTGACATGGTCCGATCGTTTACCAACCGCTGCAAAGAAGACGAACTTTCAGATTCAGGTTATTTCAATCCGGAAATTTACAACAACCTTCACACCGGTTATTTATCCAGCCCAATGGGTATCAAATTAACCGAAACAGAAAAAAAAGGTATGGCGCTGGCAGCATGCACTGTAGTTTATATTCAGGCACTGCGCTTTTTTACGGATTACTTACTTGGCGACAGGTATTACAAGATCTCTATGGAAGATCATAATCTGTTACGAACTAAGAATCAAATCGGGTTATTGACTGAAATGAAGGCCGGGTTGCAGTTGTAGCTGATCGAAACTGGAAACTATCCCTTTTTATCAAACCCTTTTCGCGTCATTTCGCCCCAACCGCTTTTTCCTTTCAGTTTTTCCCAGTTCCCCTTGAGCGCAGCATATACTGTTACAGGATGAAAAATAAAGGGTTCAAGCAATGCTACAAAAATCAATTTCAGCAAATCCTTTATGGTATTGTAGCGTTTGTAGGTACTTTCTTCAGCCAGCAAAGACATAGCTGAGAACAACACGGCAAACATGTATACGAACAATAACAGCAACAGGAAGAATTTCCAATGCAGAATTCCCATAAAGACAAATAGACCCGTAATTATGAGTCCTGTTAGCTCGATTAACGGTGACCAGTATTCGTACAATGCCCAATAGGGATAACTCAACATTCCCAGGATTCCATACTTCGGATTCAGGAACATTTTTCGATGAATCAGTAAGGTCTCATAGGTTCCTCTTGTCCATCTGGATCGCTGTTTGATAAGAATTTGATACGATTCCGGGGCTTCTGTCCAACATAGCGGATCAGGAATATACTGAACCGTATACGGTTCCTTCCGTTCGATCATGTAGCGTCGCATGCGCACTACCAATTCCATATCTTCACCAACCGTTTTGGTGTTATAACCGCCACAAGCCAGTACTATTTCCCGATCGAACATTCCAAAAGCACCACTAATCAACAGCAATCCATCCATTCGTGCCCAAGCCATTCTACCAAGAATAAATGCCCTTAGGTATTCCAATACCTGAATTCGGGCAACCCAGTTATCCGGAGCATGAACGCTAATCAACTTTCCGGACTTTACAACGCAGGAGTTCGCGATTCGCACTACACCACCGGTTGCAATGATTCTCTTTTTAGAATACTCCAGAAACGGTTTCGCCAGCTTGAGCAATACATCTTTGTCCATGATGCAATCCACATCGATACACACCACGTAAGGATTTTCGGAACAGTTGATTCCAACATTCAGCGCATCGGCTTTTCCACCATTCTCTTTATCAACGACCACCAGTTTTGCATACGAAGGATTAGAGGAAACATAGATTCCTCGTACCGTTTTCGTCTCAATTTGCGGATGGTATTTTCGATTTGACGGAATCAATTCAAACGCTTCCGTAAGTACCTCCATGGAATTGTCCTTGCTTCCATCGTTCACCACAATTACATCGAAGTTGTTGTAATTGATGCTCAATAAAGAATGTACGTTTTCCCGGATGGTTTTACCTTCATTGTATGCAGGAGCAATCAACGATACACGCGGAGCATCATTCAATGTCAGCAATGCGTTGTAATTCACAAACCTATTTCGTCTCAGGTAACCTTTCAGCGCAAATGCCGATATGATTGCCAGAATCACATACGACAACATCACCGATACCGCGAAGAGCAGTATGAAATGATTGAAAATCGATATGCCGGAATTGAACATGCCCATGTTATATCAATTGCGCGTTTACGCGGTTTTGGATGGAAGTCACAGCAGACTGCATTCTGCGAGAAGTGAAGGACTTATCGTACTGGCTAACTAAACCGTAGTAACTATACAGTTGAAAATACTCTATGATTCTAAATCCCAACAGGACAAGACTTTCGTTATCGGACTCAAGGAGAACTTCCAACCCTTCAAATGAAGTTTGCTGTTTCAGACTCAGGTTGTGCAGTATACAACTTTGCGTCCAGTCATCTATCAGGAAATCCGGAAGTTTGATGGATGAAAGAACAGGTGTTCCACTTAACGTCAGCATGCCAACAAACGCTTCTTTTCGAACCAGCAACTTCTTGTGGTGAAGTAATTTTTTCAGTTTCGGAAGTGCTGATTGGACATTTGTCATGCTCACTTCACGGATTCCGGAAATGATGGAATCCCACTTTCGGGAATTCAACTTTCGTTCGGAACTGAGGTACAATTTCGATTCAACAAAAAATTGTTCAAGGAGGGCTTTCTGAACTCCGGAATAATTTCTGTGCAACGATAAAATCAACCGTGTCATCACACTCTTCAATAACGGACCCTCAGGTAAACTCCTGTATTGTTCAATGGTTTCTTCAACACTTGTAACACTAAACAACAATGGAAACAACAGTTCTTCCGCTTTCGCCTGAAGGATTCTTATCTGCTTCAATCTCCTGATTTTGAGCACCCGCAGGATAAACGTGTTCATGGTGAAAACCAACGAAGCCACTGTCAATACCGCAATCGCCCACAACAGTAGCGTGGCCAACTGACCTTCATCTTCGGTCACTTTTGTGTAAAGGATAAGCGACTTCAAAATCGGTGCGATAAAATGAGTTGAACAGTATAGCGGTTCCGATAGGTGTCGGGAATGTACTCTTCGTATTCGTACATCAGTGCAGGTTGAACAAACCAGTTTTCCTTCACCCGGATTTTGGCATTGATACCGATGCGGTAGGCGTTCAGGCGCGTTAAGATGTCAGAGGTGTAGAAAAAATATGGCAGGCTCCCGTATTGCAGATCCAGTTGAACGTATGATTCCTTTCGTTCAAAGGATCGTCGGAAATAAACCAGATGAGAAACCAACGGATCGTTTTGAAGAAACAGTACAAACGGCCTGTAATTGTAGATCCATTCCGAGTGATGCAATGCAAGGTGTCCTGTAAAAAGGAGTGCTTCGTTGTTGTTGTCAAAATACAGATAACGTGCTCCTAAAGAACTTTCCAGTTTCCTTTTTTCGTAGTAATACTCCAATCCTGATCTGAACAAGGGAAAGATGGTGTGATTTTCAGAAATTCCGGCATTTACATACAAATAATCGAATTTTCGCAACCTGATGTAGGCATCCGTTTCAACCTGTAGAGATTGGATCCCGTAGGCATTGGCGTAGTTCAATCGTCCTACTTGTGTGAATCGGGTAAACTTGTGAGCATATTCCAGGTGCGCCAACTGTTGTGGATCAACGGTCATCTGATCAAAATCGGTATACAAATATCCAACTGCAATGGTATTTTTCTGCTTCCTGAGAATTTGGGTCTTCAGGTAATCGGCTTCTGCGAAATCCTCATCTCCCTTATGGATGTCGGATAAGATCTGAAGCGCTTCCGCGTCCTTATCATCTGTTTCGAGCCCCATAGCTTTCCAGATGATATACTGATTCCTATCCTCCGGAAAACGGGACATACCGATGTCAGTAAAAGTGATCACTGTAGCGGCATTTTCAAGTACTAATTCCACCTGAATTTTCAGGTCGATAATTTCTTTATCGGCTGTTTCCAGTGAAGAATATTGATCCAGCAATTCCTTTGACTTTTCCGTAGCCTCCGACCAGAAATAAAGTCGCGACAAATAGATCAGGTAATCCTTGTTTTCAGGCTGTGATTTACGAAGATCCTCCATTGTTTGTATTGCTTCCGGATACCGTTGTTGCTGAGCAAATTCCTGTGCCTTCAGGAACAAGGAATCTTTCTGCGCCCAACTTTGTGCGGATACCACCAGCAGTATGACGAATAGATACTTCATCAGCATTCGATCAACTCGAGGCGGTTAGTTTTTCAATTCGTTTTAGCAACACCTGAGGGCTGAAAGGTTTCGGAATAAAATCATCTGCACCCAGTTCAAACACCTCAATTTCTGTGTTTTCAACCGACTGGGATGTGAGAACAATTTTCCGGATGTTCCTGTATGCTGCGCAATTGTGTAAGATCTGCTGCCCGCCTGCAAAAGGAAGGTTTAAATCCGTTATCACCAACTGTATGGTTTCGTGATGACCGGAAATGTAGTCAATAGCATCTTCTCCATTGTTAAATTCAACAACTTCGAATCCTTGATTGCGAAGAAAAAATGCAAGTGATTTGCAGAGAATTACCTCATCTTCTATTAATACGACTTTCATCATGCCTTTGAATGTCCTTACTGTTTTAATATCGGATTTGTAAAGCAAATATACATTCAAAGGATCTCTTACCGCAAGTCAAACATTAACGAAAAAACCGAGATTGCTACGTCATTTTCATAAAGCGTTCTTTTGGAAGTCAATAGCTGAATCTGGAAACTCGATAAAAAAATGCAACGTGATATTTGCAGGTGCACGATATTGTGCACCCACAAACATTTGTCTACTCACACTATTCACACTTTGTATTTTCTAATGAGTTTTCTGGTTATTACATACTTTCCCCGCTTCACTTTAACTTTCTCCAATGGCGCTTCAACCGCGACCGTTTTTCCGAAAAGACGTCTTACTTTGAAATGGAGGATCGGTTTTTCCTTACCTGTGGAACGAATGTATGCGACGTTCCATTTTTGCCATCTGTAACGGGAACAACCCAGCATAGAATTCGATTCCAATTCCTGAATTTTCGGATTCTGAACGTGAGGCACAAACAACCGTTTTCTCATTTTCTGTCCTTGCGATGGCATACAACAATCCAGGTTAATGCATGGGCCACAGAGGTTATCGACAGTAAACACGAAGTATTCCGTGTTTCCGTGAACCTCTATTTTAAATGGTCGTGGTACTTCTTTCCAGACGATATTTCCGGCTGAATCTTTTTCCGAATCGTACATCTTTGCCTGCCGGGCGGCACAGTATGATTTTTCATTAACCGGCAGGTACAATTTGATCGGTTCCTTCAATTCACATTCGGTCACTCCCGGAGGTTTTTTAATGCAGATGTAAACATTAGAGGACATGTCCTCGTGATTCACGGTTTGCGTGGTCATCATTTCCTCCATGTTGTCGGTGTTCATCACGCAATTGATCTCAATGAGGTTCCGATCCAGCAGGTCTTTGTAGACATGATTACCTTCTTTCACGATTATACCGTCTACCGGAGGCCAGTCCGGTTCTTTCTCCTTTTCCACAACTACCGTTTCTTCTTTAACAGGAACAACTTCCGGGAGTATCAATTCAATTTCTACGCGTCTGTTTTTGGCACGATTTGCAGACGAATTGTTTTCCACAACAGGTTTGTTTTCGCCAAAACCTGCAAAAACGACAGCGTCTTTGCGGACACCCTTTTCAATGAGGTAGTTCAACACAGCTGTGTTTCGCTGCATCGCAAGCCAATCGTTGTAAACATTCTCTCCGATACCGTCAGTATGTCCTGACATGTTGATCGTAGCCTTCGGATTTGTTTTCCATTTGGCAATCAGTTCATCCAATTTGGAAATTTCATTCGGAGTGATGTTGTACTTGTCGAAATCGAAATAAACATTTTCCCGAACGGTTTGAGCTATTGAAAAAACCGGGGAAATCAGCATTAAGGACAGAAAAATCAGGTTGTACATGTGTAGTATTTTCAGAAATATGTTCTGATTCCGAAAAGGTAAACACCTGTCAGAAAATTATTCTGGCACGGTTTTATAGCTATACAACCTGATTTAGGTGGTTAAGTTAGGTTGATAAAGCGGTGAAGAGATGCTAGTCCTTCGCCGCTTTTGTTTTTGGGAATAAATGCCAGCGCCACTAAAGCGAAAACCGATTGCAGCGAATTTTGAATCACCTTCAGCTTTTTTCCTCAAATTGTAGTTAATTTGCAGTTCTGTAGTACCGCAAACTCTATCTGTATTGCTTCAATTAACTTAATAACCATCGATATGAAGAAATTCCTTTTATCTGTTTTCCTGCTACTATCACTGGCATCTTACTCACAGGACTTAGAATACGTCTGGGCTTCGAAATTGGGAGACCCTGCTGTAAATATTGGCGTATATCCGGAGGATGTCGTGATTGATCAACACAACAACAAGTATATCAGCGGACGATTCTCAGGAACACACGATTTCGACCCCGGTCCCGGAGTTTTTCAACTAACCGCCTTAACGAACGCAAGTGTCTCAACCGTTTATGTTCTGAAACTTGATTCGCTGAATAATTTCCTTTGGGCGAATTCTTATGGAACAACAGGTTCCGTAATCTGGAATCATGACCTGGTAGTTGATTCTACAGGTAATGTTTATACATGTGGTTATTACGAAGGAAATCTTTTCTATAACCCTCAGGACGCGCCGAATGATGCCGTAAGTCCATTTTGGTGGAATTCTGATGCCTTTATTCATAAGATTGATGAAAATGGAACGTTTGAATGGATCAAAGCATGGGGAGGTAATGCCGATGACGGTATCTGGCAAATGGTGATGGATGAAGAACAAAATTTCTATTTGACGGGTTATTTTAACGATTCAACGGATGCAGATGCCGGTCCGGGAACACACATGGTATATGCTTCTTCTGGTCCTGACATGTATCTTGCAAAGTATGACGCCAATTTCAATTTCCTGTGGGCGAAGCAGTACGGTGGTAGCGGAACCGTTTTCTTTCCGACATTGACTCTTGATGCATCAAATGAGCTAACCTTAACAGGGACATATACCGGAATTGTTGATTTTGACATGAATGCCGGCGTGGATCAGGATACTGCGTATTCTTATAATGAAGATATGTTTACACACGTGATGGATCGTGCCGGAAACCACAAATGGCATCATACCATAAAAGGTCCCGACGAACAACGAAACTACCGTTGCGTGCAGGATTCACAACGAAACAGATACATACTCGGGACATTCGAATCAACCTTCGATTTCAACCCGGACGGAGATCCTGATATCATCGAATTCATCAATCAGCCTTACCTCTATGTAGACAGTTACATCATGAAACTGGACTCACTTGGAAACCGCGTTTGGACTAAAGCAATTCAAGGTGAAGGAAACTGGGAAGTTCAGGGGATACAAATGGATTCCGATCAATTGATCATTTATGGTAGCGTAGAACAAAAAACGGATCTCGATCCCAATAGCGGCTTACTAATGATTGAGCCACCTCTGATGATTAACGATCTGCTATACATTGAAAAGCTGGACAGCAATGCCAACGTGCTTTGGCACGAAGAGTTTTTAGGTTCCGACATCGTTAACATTATTGATCTTCAATTGGACAGAACCAACAACTATTTCCTGATTGGTCAACTAACAGGTTCAATTGATATCGATCCTGGACCAGCTGTGGTTCAACTTTCTCACAACCCAGGCCAGGCAACATATCTTGCCGTTTTGGGCGAGCTTCAGTGTGCTCAACTGGGAACGGACTTGTCAAACCCAGTCGATGCAACATGTTCTTCATCGGGAGGGACCACTGCAACCGGCGTATACGGGACCCAGCCTTACACGTACAAATGGCTTACCAATCCTCCGATAGCAAACGCAACATTGGTTACGGATAGCTGTGGTTTGTATTTTGTTGAAGTAACAGATAATGCTGGTTGCGTTGATACGAACAGTGTATACATTGGTGGGCCGGCTTCAGCAGGTCTCAATCTTGATGTAAACCTCGTTACCGGAACGTTTGTGCAGGGACAACCTGCAATGCTTTGGGTGGACGCATACAACAGCGGTTGTCAACAGTCATCCGGAACAGTTCGGTTGGTTCTCGATCCACAAACACAATTTGATTCCTGTACTGTTGTTCCTACTTCGATCGTTGGAGATACACTTTCATGGGATGTGGATTTCGGAAATAGTGATTCGTCTCATTTCATGGCGACTGTTTACGTTACAACAAGTCAAACCGTAGTTACTGGAGATACCGTTTGTTTTAACACACAAGTTGGTCCGTTTACAGGTGATATTGACACCCTGAATAACGTGAAAGCCTATTGTGAGCCGATTCTGGCGAGTTATGACCCGAACGATAAAAAGGTCTTTCCAAAAGGTCTTTGTGACGATTATGTATACATTGGGCAACCGTTGACATACACAGTCCGCTTCCAGAATACGGGAAATTCCGAAGCAATTCATGTAAATATTCTTGACACTATTGACGCCAGTCTGGATCTTTCCACCTTGAAAGTCTTAGCACAAAGTCATCCGGGTATGTACGTTAATTATATGGGTGACCGGGAACTTCAGTTCAACTTTCAGAACATTCATTTACCTGACAGCACATCTGATCCGGTCGGTAGCAACGGCTACGTTATTTTTAAAATAAGTCCGAAAGCCGGCTTGAGCGTGAACACACAGATAAGTAATGAAGTAAATATCTACTTTGATTTCAACAGCCCTATTCTTACAAATACTGCAACAACAACTTTTACGAATGATATTCCATGTATTCATACGGATGACCTGAGCACTCAGGAAATCGAAGGATTGAATTTCAGCGTATTCCCTAATCCAACGAATGATGATATTCGGTTCTATCTGTCTGATGAAACACAAAGCCAACTCACGGTTTATTCTTCTGTTGGTGAGTTGGTGCTTACTGCCGAAATTTCAAACGGTAGTGTGTTGTCATTAAAACATTTACCAAACGGGCTTTATTTCTTAAATCTGGAAGGTCATAACGTGATAAGAATTGTAAAGCAATAAGCAGAATCACCCTTCAGCATTCATTCTTCGCGTCACTGACAAAGAAGAGAAAGAAAAAAATAACGGCTGTGAAGTTCTCTTCACAGCCACACTCATTCCTCACACTCAAAACTGAAAAGAAAAAGAGCTACGAAAGTGTCGGCGGGAGTGTGAGTATTGAGGGCAAAAAGAAAAAGAGCATCACTTGCGTAATGCTCTTTTTCTTTTTGGTACCTCGGGCCGGAATCGAACCGGCACTCCCGAAAGAACAGGATTTTGAATCCAGCGCGTCTACCAGTTCCGCCACCGAGGCATTTCTGTGCTTTTGCTAATCATTCAGCGTAAGCATCGCGGACAGCCTTGTTCAAAGGCGAGGACAAAGATACTCACTTATTTCATTTCAACAAGTGGTTGAGATAAAAAATGTGGATCAAAGCCCTAAATCATTGCTTTTTAATGCATTTACTTGCTCAATTTAACCGTTTGTTTTGCTGTTCCGGACTTCAATTCCAGCCAATACAACCCGGAAGTCAGTTCGCCAAGACCTTCCAGCATCAGCTCGCGGTTCACAATACTTCCCGGTTCAAACACTTGCGTTACCACGCGTCGACCGGAAGCATCCATCAATGAAACTTCCACATCTTCTGTCGGTTGATTGATCAATTCAACAGAAATGGATTGAATGAACGGATTCGGATAAACATCGGCCTGAAGCAGAATTTCATCCACTCCCATCATGCTGCAACCATTGAGCGTTCCCGGAAGATTGACATCCAACCATGCCAAACGACGCGCATACCAATCTTTCAATCGCTGCACTTCTTCTGCATAGGTCTGACTCGGAGCCTGAACTTCCCACGTTCCGGTAGCAACTCCCATGTGCCCCCAAACCTGGTAATGCCAGTTCTGACTTTCAGCTACAATGTTAGCAACCGAATCAATCTTGGCGTCGATGCTGGCCTGGCTCCACATGTTTCTTCTCAAATCTTCGTAACGACAACGTACTTCGTTAGCAAAAACAGTGTCCTGCAATAAACGAATGTACCATCCCGGTGCATCAACATCCTGATCACAATACATGTAGTTGAATCCCGAACCGTCTTCAGAACCATTATTGATGTCTTTTTGCGACCAATCAAAATCCCAGACCGGACCGGCTTTCAACTTGCGAACCGTACCATCCGTTTTGTCCTTGTCTTTGGAGAAGTAGCGACTTTTCTTGTACCCGTCAACGTTTCTCGTGATTTCACTGATGAGAAAGTAATCCACGAAACTTCCCGTCCCGATGTAAGCCTTGTAACCAAGCGTCGGATCGTCGAAATCGGAGCCATACAGTGCAGTTTCAAAATCGTTGATGTAATCGTGAATGTATGTACTTTGCTGGGGAGCTAATTCTGCCATTTCCGGCTCTACGTGTACCATGTGAATATCCAATCCCGGAAAACCGATCGGAGAATAATTCAATTGCCAGGAATTGGAATTATCCCAATAATCGATTTTCAGCATGTATCCTCCGCTTACCTCCGGATAGGTAATGTCCGTTGGATTCAGCCTGGCAATATCCACACGCCCGGCATCACGTTTGATCTTTTCGCAGAACAGGTAAATTCCCTGGTATTCTCCATCAAGAACAACATCCACGAGACGCGAATTCACAGAATAATGCCCCATTGAATCGAACCAGTAAAAAGGCAGAATGTTTCGTGCGAACGATTTATCGTTATAATTTGCCAACAAGATCCAGTCGTTCTCAGAAGCCATTCCAAGAAGTGAAGTATCAATTGCATTTCCATTGATATCCCAGGTTTCGAAAGCATACGGTTTTTGTGGCAGTGAAAGCGAATAATTTCCACGGTATTCAATTCCGATTTTTCCGTTGTATTCCGTTGGTGTATCCGACAAGTGGTTTCTCACTCCAACTCCATTGTAAATGAGCTTCATATCCGCCATCACTTTTGGCTCGTTCTGAATTACATTTCCATTCGTTTCAATGGCCATAATTGGTAACCACGATTCCGTAAATGAGAAGTATGTCGCCGGGTTGTTGCCGAAAGTGATTGAAAACGAATTCACCACGCCTTCGTCAGCTCCATAATTATCGTTGACACGCAAATACCACGTTCCATTCGGATTTTGAAGATTGTTGACCAATCCCATTTGACCGGAAGGCCTAAAAGATCCGGTAAACGGCGCGGATCCGGATGCAATACCCGTCGCAGCCCCATCATTCAAACATGTATTTGTAAAATTGTGTCCGCCACCTCCGACATTGGAGATCAGCATTCCGGTCGTCCCATCCGGAGCGACAATCCAGATGGTTAAATCCGCGTCATAGGTATGATCCAGATTAATACACACTGTTTCCAGTCCGAAGTTGGTTGTATCAATGCTCGTTGGTAAACCCGAAACGGTTACCGGAATATCGATTGTTTGATTGTCGTAAATCGGTCCGGAACCACCGTTAAAAGTTTGCGCAAAAGCTGTTTGTACAAAGAGAAATGGAATGAGGAGGTAACTTTTTCTCATGTATTAAGGGAGTATTAACGAATTGTTATGCAAGTTAACTAAATTTTCAAGTGAACTTGTATTAAGACCTTATAGATGCTTGTCTTCCTAATGGTTGGAAATTCTTGATTCGCGAATCGCGAATTGCAAATCGGATTCTTCGTAAACTTGCACCATGGCATCAAAGATTCTCATTAAGAACATTCATACGCTCTACCAGGTTGGAGAACACTTCCCAAAATACCTCTCGGGAACAGAAATGGCAACTGTACCAACAATACACAATGCTTTCCTGGCTTTGGAAGACGGCATTATCGTTGCCTACGGGGCAATGGAGGACTGGGAAGGAATTACCGACTGGCGCGGTGTTGAAGTAATTGATGCCGAAGGTGGATCTGTGCTCCCCGCATTTTGCGATCCACATACACACACAGTTTTTGCACGTACCCGTGAGGAAGAATTCGTAGATCGAATCAAAGGATTGACTTACGAGGAAATTGCATTGAAAGGTGGTGGAATTCTGAATTCAGCAAGAAGACTTGGGGAATTGACCGAAGATGAATTGTTTGAGGAAGGAATGAAACGCATTGCCAAAATGAAAGCAAACGGAACAGGTGCGGTCGAGATCAAATCAGGATATGGATTGAGTGTAGAAGCAGAGTTGAAAATTCTGCGTGTGATCAGGCGTCTGAAGGCAGAATCCGGAATTGCTATCAAAGCGACATTCCTTGGGGCACATGCTTTTCCAAAAGAATTCAAGGAAAATCATCAGGGATATATCGATCTGATCATCAATGAAATGCTTCCGGCAATTGGGAAAGAACAACTTGCAGATTACATTGATGTGTTCTGCGAACGTAACTATTTCTCCGTTGAAGAAATGAACCTGATTCTCAGCGAAGGAAAAAAGTACGGATTGATTCCGAAAGTGCACGTAAACCAGTTTTCAATCCTGGGAGGTGTCAAAGCCGCAGTAGAGATGGGCGCGCTTTCTGTGGATCACCTTGAAGAATCAAACGATGAAGACATTGAAGTCCTGAAAGGATCAGGCTGTATGCCGACTTTCCTTCCGGGATGCTCACATTTCATTTCCATTCCATACGGAAATGCACGAAAATTCATTGAACATGGCCTTCCGGTTGCGTTGGCTACAGATTACAATCCCGGAACAACTCCTTGTGACAACATGCAGGTAATCTTCTCGCTGGCGTGTGTCAAAATGAAAATGACTCCGGAAGAAGCACTGAATGCACTGACCATTAACGCGGCATACGCCATGGGACTTTCAGACACTCACGGAACCATTTCTCTTGGGAAGAAAACACCTGTAATTCTCACCAAACCAATGGATAACCTCTCGTACATCCCGTACGCTTTTGGAGAGAATCATGTAGAACGGTTCATCGCAGGCTAGCCATTGCTCATTCAAACTGTTAAAACAATAGAATTTGTGGCACGACATTCGTAATTTACAGTAAGTTCGAAGTCGGAAAAAATGAGACACAAACAACTGAAAGCAGTTTTTGGTGCATTGCTGATCAGCAGTGGCATTTGCTCATTTGCACAAACCGATACCACTTCCTATCAATTGTTGTGGGAAATCCGCTACAAAGATCAGCCAACAAAGAGCTATCTTTTCGGAAGCATGCACTCCAATGACCCGCGCATGTTCGACTTTCCGGACTCACTATACGTCGGATTCGTAAACGCTTCAGCGGTTGTTTTGGAAACCGATGTCAGTGCGTTGTTTGAAACCTACGATGTTCGTCTGGATCCGTTCCGTATTGACTTCATTGAAAAGAACCGCGGAAGTAAAAGTGCAACTACAACAGCATATGGATCAGAAGATGGTCGCCCACAATTTCTGGACGCGTATTTTCAGCAAACTGCGTACTGCGCCGGAAAGAATTTCTTTGCACTCGAAACATTTGCTGATCAATTGGCTGCTTCCGAAAAAATGGACAAGCTTTCCGTTCGTGCAACCATCAACAACATCTTCTATTCCGATGAGATGTTTAAGCAGACCTATCTTCAGGGAGACATTGCAGCATTGACGAAAATGTTGAAAGCACAACTGAACGGAATGCCGGGAGCTTACGAGACGCTAATTACGAAGCGCAATCAACACATGGCCACAGGATTGGATACACTCATGAAAAAACAAAGCGTTTTTTGTGTTATCGGTTCCGGTCACTTGTACGGAAACGATGGTGTCTTGCAATTGCTTCGCAGTAAAGGGTTTTCGGTTCGTCGGATTCAAAACACACACACGGTTGACCTGAAAGAAAAGAAAACGGTCAATCAATGGCGTACTTACGAACACAAAAACGAACGCTATAAATTCTCGGTTCAGCTTTCCGGAAAGCCTATTGAAAGTAATGAAAATGGTTTTTACAAGGCGATGTATGTAGAACTGGGTCAGGGAAACACTTACGAAGTTCACGTATCTCCGGGAGAAAGTGATTTACAGGGTTGTAAGAGTGAGTTCATTAATAACTCGACGTATCAACCTACAGAAGTTACTCTTGCAGACGGAACTAAGGCCATTGAGGGTTTGATCAAATCGCCCCAACTGGGTTACCAATGGAAACGCACCTTCGTGAAAAACGGATTTACGTATGAATTGATTTGCTATGGCGGGAACAAATTCATGCACTCCAATCGACCGCAATTGTATTTTGGTCGTTTTCAATTCCTTCCGTCCAAATAGACATCTTTTCCTAAAATTCCCACTGATTTTTGCGAATAAACGGCTTATTTTGCCGTCATGATGATTGAAAGAACCATTACCGCGCAATTCAAAACAGCTTGTGAAAACAATAAATTGGTGGTACTTCGTGGGCCTTCCGAAACAGGGAAACGTACTTTAGCTTCAACGCTGTTTCCTGAGGAAAATACAGCTAATTTGTATGTCGATTGTTCCATTAAAACACAACGTCAGCATTTCAGTTCACCCACAGAATTCACGAAAATAACTTCCGGCAAACAGGTTCTGATTGTTGAAAATGCACAACTGCTGGAGAACGCGAACGATCTTTTTGACTGGTGCCTGGAATCTGAAGAGCTTGAAAACGTGGTGTTACTTTGCTCTTTCGAACCGGGACTGGACGCTGACATATGGGAGGCGTTGCGAACCGGCGGAGTTGAAATCATTGTTTCTCCGTTGAGTTATGCAGAATGCGCAAAACACTTTGGTCTTGGAGCCGAAGACACCAACATCGATGACCGCCTTTTATTCGGGTATTATCCAGAGGTGGTAATGAGCGAAAACAAGGAGGAGGCGATTTTGAATTGCCTGGAAGCATCCGTTATTCGCCAGTTAAGTTCCGGGGAACGCATCAACAAAAAGGAAGCATTGTTGAAACTGTTGCGTCAGCTCTCCTTTCAAATCGGAGAAGTGATTAGTTACAACGATCTTGGGAATACCTGCGGATTGGATAACGAAACCGTAGAACGCTACATTGTTCTCTTCGAGAAAGCCGGTTTATTGTTCCGTTTGCCGTGCTACCATACGAACGGGAAATACGAATTGAAGAAAAGTTTCATGGTGTATTTCTGCGACAACGGTATCCGTAATGCGCTCATTCGTTCGTTCCAACCGATGGAATACCGCAATGACGCCGAACAGCTTTGGAAAAACTGGGTGCTCAGCGAACGACGCAAACAACTTGTGTCAACCGGTGCAACAATAGCTACTTACTTCTGGTTAACGCATACCAAACAGCAAATGGATTACCTGGAAATCTCGGAAAAAGGTAAAACTGCGTATCAGGTTTCATGGCAGAAGAATAAGAAAATCAAAGTTCCAAAAAGCTTCACGGAAGCCTACCCTGATTTCAAAACAAGTGTAGTTTTCCGAGCTACGTTTTGGGGATTTTTGAGAGGGTGACTTGCCTTGTTCCCGGTAATCCCGATTTATCAATTCGAGTAGGTTCGGCTGATAAGTCGGACCGTATTGAGAACAGGCACCCGACACAAACGATTTAGTTTCACTTTCTCTTCTTTTTTCTACATTTTCTAAGTTCTGCTGTGTATTTTCACACTGGAACGCATACGCTTTGAGCATTTTCCGCGTTCCGATAATTACATATGAAAACAAAACAGGAAATCGTAGACAATTGGCTACCACGCTATACCGGAGAGGAACTGCAGAATTTTGGGGAGTACATTTTGCTTTGCAACTTCCACAACTACGTAGAGAAGTTTGCGGAAATGTATGAGGTTCCGATCGTCGGGAAGAATAAACCTATGCAGTGTGCAACAGCAAATGGAATTACCATCATCAATTTCGGGATGGGAAGTGCTTCCGCTGCAACCTGCATGGATTTACTCTCTGCAATTAAACCAAAAGCCGTTTTGTTTTTAGGTAAATGTGGCGGCTTGAAAAAGAAAAGCGAAGTAGGAGACTTTGTTCTTCCAATTGCAGCAATCCGTGGAGAAGGAACAAGTAACGACTACTTTCCGGCGGAAGTTCCGGCGCTACCGGCATTCGCCCTTCAAAAAGCGATTTCTACAACCATCCGTGATGCGGGTCACGATTACTGGACAGGAACCTGTTATACGACTAACCGCAGAGTTTGGGAACACGATGACGAATTCAAGGAATACCTGAGCCGTATTCGTGCCATGGCTATTGATATGGAAACGGCAACGATTTTCATGGTTGGTTTTGCAAATAAGATTCCAACAGGTGCGCTTTTGCTCGTGAGTGATCAGCCAATGACACCGGAAGGTGTAAAAACAAGCGACAGCGATTCCAAGGTTACCAGCAATTATGTCGACGATCACCTCATCATTGGAATTGATTCGTTGAAACAGTTGATCAACAACGGAAATACCGTACGTCACCTGCGTTTCTGATTATGAATCTCAACCAGGTTACTGTTCCGTCGCTGAACATTCCGGCGGCAATCGTTTTTTACCAAAAGCTAGGGTTGAAACTGATTGTTAAATCAGCGCACTATGCTCGTTTTGAATGTCCGGATGGTAACTCGACGTTCTCCGTTCAACTCGTTGATGAATTACCGAAAGGGCATGGTGTCCATGTTTACTTTGAGTGCGAACACCTGGATGAAAAGGTCGGCCAGTTGGTAGCTGAGGGAATACATTTTGATGAACTTCCAACCGATCAATCCTGGTTGTGGCGGGAAGCCAGATTAACAGATCCGGACAACAATCTCATCGTTCTCTATTTTGCCGGTGAGAACCGATTGTTTCCGCCGTGGCGGATCAATTAATCCCCTGAACGGGCGAACGGCTTTCCTCGTTTCACTTAAAAGTTTCGGTCTCACATATTTTCTCTCCCGGCATTTTAGCCTAATTTCACCGTGAAACTATATACTCATATCCTATGCATAAAATGCTACGTCTTTTTGGTATCGGTGCGCTCTCCATGCTTTGTACCGCTGCTGTATTTGCTCAGGCAAAATCAGAAAAAAGTCCCTGGAGAAATATCGATGAAAGTACCATTCCAACGAACGGAACACGCTACATTCAACCCACTAAATACCTCACGTTTTCATTGGATGTGGAAACGATGAAAGCAACGCTTGCTCTGGTAAAACGAATTACTGATCCCGATTATACTCCGGTATTCATAGTGCTGCCCAAACCCGATGGAATGTTCAGCACTTATCAGGTATTTGAAAATGCAACCATGTCGGAAGGACTTGCTGCGCAATTCCCGGAAATTCGTTCGTACGATGGAACGGCAACCGACGGAAGCGGCGAAGTTGTGAAGTTTGATCTTACCCCTCAGGGTTTTCATGCAATGACTCTTATTCCGGGTAAGAAAACAACGTATATCGACCCGTACTCATTCGGTGGTGGAGACATTACCAATTATGTGGTTTACTCCCGCGAAGATTTGGTTAAAACGGAATCCTTTGTTTGTCACCTGGATGAAGAAACATTACTTACGGAAGAATACAAACAGGATCTTGATCCGGTTAAAAGCTTTGGTAACTGTACGCAAAGAACGTATCGTCTGGCGTTAGCTGCAACGGGTGAATACACCGCGTTTCACGGTGGTACGGTTGCACTTGCGCAAGCCGCTCAGGTTACAACCATCAACCGTGTCAATGGTGTTTACATGCGTGATCTTGCCGTTACCTTAACAATCATCGCGAACAACAACCTGTTGATTTACACAAACTCCGGAACCGATCCGTACACCAATGGAAATCCGGGATCCATGATCAATCAGAATCAAACCAATATTACTTCGGTAATCGGATCAGCCAATTATGACGTTGGGCACGTTTTCGGAACCAATTCAGGAGGATTAGCCGGACTTGGCGTTGTTTGTTCAAATAGCAGCAAAGCACGCGGTGTTACTGGAAGTAGCGCTCCTGTAGGAGATGCATTTGATATTGATTACGTGGCACATGAGCTGGGGCATGAGTTTTCCGGAAATCACAGCTTCCGCGGAAATGCCGGTTCCTGCAGTGGAAACGCAAACGGATCAACTGCTATGGAGCCTGGATCAGGAAGTTCCATAATGGCCTATGCGGGAATTTGTTCTCCGCAAAACGTTCAGTCAAATTCCGACGACTACTTTCACGGTGTCAACATGGCAGAAATGCATTCGTTCATCAATGGAAGTGGGAACGGTTGTGCGGTTTCAACGGCAATTCCTGCTCAAACTTCTCCAACCATAACAAGCTCGACAACTTCTTCACTTACCATTCCTGCGAATACACCATTTGCTTTAACCGCAATTGCAACTGATCCTGACGGTGATGTTTTGACGTACTGTTGGGAACAAATGAATAGCCAGAATTCAACGCAGCCTCCGGTTGCTACGGCTACGGGAGGACCAAACTTCCGTTCATTTGATCCAAGTCTCAACGGTACACGCTACTTCCCTTCTATTTCTTCTTTGATGTCCGGCGGACCGTTCACCTGGGAAGTTCTTCCTTCTGTTAACAGAACAATGAATTTCCGTTGTACAGTCCGTGACAACGAAGTTAACGGTGGATGTAACGATCACGTTGATCTTACCATCAGCACTACAACAAGCGCCGGGCCGTTTGTGCTTAATTACCCGTCGGCTGCAAACATTACGTGGCTTCAGGGATCAGCTCAAACGGTTACCTGGTCTGTGGCAAATACAAATCTTGCACCTGTTTCCTGTGCAAATGTAGATTTATTGCTTTCAACTGACGGCGGAGCAACTTTTACCATTGTTGCAGATGACGTTCCAAATGACGGATCAGAGGACATTATTGTACCGAATGTCGCTTCGAACAATTGTATTATGATGGTTCAATGTGCGAATGGAACCTTTTTCGATATTTCAGATAATGAGTTTACCATTACGACTACAGACGATTACACGCTGGATCTTCCGGTAGCTGCTGATTCAATGTGTCGATTCGAAAGCCTTGACCTGCTTGTAAACGTCAATAATCTTGGAACAGACACCAATCTGGTAACGCTTTCTGTAACCGGACTTCCCGGAAGCGTGGTAACCAGTTTTAATCCAAATCCCGTAATGCCCGGTTCCACATCTACACTTACAATTTACAGTCCGGGTAGTTCGAATGCTTCCTATAACTTCAGTGTAAACGGAACTTCTGCTTCAGGAAATCATAGTGTTTCGGGAACTCTGCTCATCACAACAATCACGGCGAATGCAATGCTGAACAACAGTATTTTTACCGCTTCACCTGCGAATCAAATCTATCAATGGCTGGATTGTGATGCCAATATGGCTCCTATTTCCGGGGAAACATCACAAACATTCGTACCATCCGAAAACGGAAACTATGCCGTTATGGTGACGAAAAACGGATGCGTGGATACAAGCTCCTGCGTTGCTTATAACTTCGTTGGGATGGTAGAAAATACGGTGATCGACGTTTCTGTATTTCCGAATCCAACAGACGGCAAATTAACAGTTCATTTCGAATCTTTGGAAACAGCGAATATCTCGGTAACCGATGTAACAGGAAGGGTGATTCGTTTCATACCCAATTGCATTTCCGGGACAAACATTGATCTATCGCACGATGCGAAAGGTGTATACTTTCTGAATTTATCTGTCGGAAATCAACTTCGAACGGTGAAGATTACAAAAGAATAAACACACATTCAACGCACTAAAAAATGCAGGGGCAACTCGCACCCTGTCCCTGCATACGCTATATTTCATTTAGCTCTTCAACTATAGTTACCGTTTTAGTTTTGTCTTTCAGCATTTTCGGTTAAATTCACCACGAACTATAGAACTTGTACTTATGAAGAAAATGCTACGCCTCGTAAGCATCGGTGCATTCTCCATGCTCTGTACCGCTTCCGTATTTGCTCAGGCAAAAACAGAAAAAGGTCCCTGGAGAAAGATCGATGAAAGTACCATTCCGTCAACAGGAACGCGGTATACGAAACCAACAAAGTACCTTACTTTTTCCCTGGATGTTGAAGCAATGCGAGCAACACTTGCTCCTGTAAAACGCTTAACAGATCCGGTCTACACTCCTGTTTTTATTACCCTTCCGAAACCGGATGGTTCCGTCGGAACCTACCAGGTAAACGAAAACGAAACCATGTCGGAGGGATTGGCTGCTCAATTCCCTGAAATTCGTTCTTATGATGGTGTCGCAACCGACGGAAGCGGTGAAGTTGTGAAATTCGACCTTACTCCACAAGGATTTCACGCAATGACACTTATTCCGGGTAAGAAAACCGTTTACATTGACCCTTATTCCTTTGGTGGTGGTGACATCGCGCACTATATTGTGTACTCGCGTGAGGACCTGGTTAGAACGGAGTCTTTCGTTTGTCATCTTGACGAAGAAACTTTACTGACTGAAGAATACAAACAAGACCTTGATCCTGTAAAAAGTTTTGGGAACTGTACTAAAAGAACATATCGTTTAGCGTTGGCTGCTACGGGAGAGTACACAGCTTTCCATGGTGGAACGGTTGCGCTTGCGCAAGCTGCACAGGTTACTACAATGAACCGCGTAAACGGAGTTTACATGCGTGACTTTGCGGTTACCATGACGATCATTGCGAACAACAACCTGTTGATTTACACAAACTCGGGAACCGATCCGTATACCAACGGAAACCCGGGATCAATGATCACACAGAACCAAACAAATGTTACTTCGGTGATCGGTTCTGCTAACTACGATATCGGCCACGTTTTCGGGACAAATTCCGGTGGTTTGGCCGGTTTGGGCGTTGTTTGTTCCAGCAGCAATAAAGCTCGTGGTGTTACGGGAAGTGGCGCACCGGTAGGTGATGCATTTGACATTGACTACGTAGCGCATGAAATGGGTCATGAATTCTCCGGAAATCATAGTTTCCGTGGAAGTTCCGGTTCTTGTAGCGGTAACGCAAACAACACAACGGCAATGGAACCCGGATCAGGAAGTTCCATTATGGCTTACGCAGGAATTTGTTCTCCACAAGACGTTCAGTCGAACTCTGACGATTACTTTCATGGCGTGAACATGGCGGAAATGCACACGTTCATTAACGGAAGTGGCAACGGTTGTGCGGTTGCTACTGCAATTCCTGCTCAAACTTCTCCAACGATTACCGGAACTACAACTACTGCGTTAACCATTCCGATCAATACGCCGTTTGCGTTGACCGCAACAGCAACAGATCCTGATGGTGACGTTTTAACGTACTGCTGGGAGCAAATGAACAACCAAAGTTCTACTCAGCCTCCGGTTGCAACCGCTACAGGTGGACCAAACTTCCGTTCTTTGGATCCAAGTCTTAGCGGAACCCGTTACTTCCCTTCCATTTCTTCGTTGATGTCCGGCGGACCTTACACATGGGAAGTTCTTCCTTCGGTTTCAAGAACAATGAATTTCCGTGTCACAGTTCGTGATAACGAAGTAAACGGTGGATGTAACGATCATGAAGATATTACCATTTCTACCGATGCAGGCTCTGGTCCATTCGTGGTAAATTACCCTTCCGCAACGGGCATTACATGGCCGGGCAACTCTACGCAAACCGTTACGTGGTCCGTAGCAAACACTGCATCTGCACCTGTTTCCTGCGCGAATGTTGACGTTTGGTTATCAACTGACGGTGGAGCAACTTTTGCAGTTATTGCAAATGATGTTCCAAACGACGGATCTGAAACCGTAAACGTACCAAACACAGCTACGACGACTGCTATTATCATGGTAATGTGTGCAAACGGAACATTCTTCGATGTTTCCAATAACGTATTTACCATCACCGCTGCTACAAACGATTACTCGTTGTCTTTGAGCAACAATAACATTTCTGCCTGCCAGGGAACTGACGCAGTGTATACAGTAATTGTTACTGAGATCGGAACAGATAATAACAACGTTACCTTATCAACAACCGGAATGCCTGGCGGTGTAACTGTAAACTTCTCGCCAAACCCGGTTCAGCCAGGAAACAGTGTAACACTAACGGTATCCAATACTGCAGGTGCAACTCCGGGAACCTACAACTTTACGGTAAACGGAACTTCAGCTTCCGGAAACCACAGTACAAATGGTACCCTATTGATTTCAACCGCCGGAGCAACTGCTTCAACGTTGACATTACCGGTCGACACTGAGCCTTCAGCGCCAATTGCAACGAACTTTACATGGACGAATGCCGGTTCGGGAATGCAGTACGATATTGATATTGCTTCAGATGCAGGATTCTCTTCCATCGTTGAAAGTGCAACAGGTTTGACATCCAACAATTACACGGCGTCAACACTTGCCGCTGCAACTACTTATTACTGGCGAGTGATTACATACAACGCGTGTTCAACTCCGGTTAACTCCACAACATTCTCGTTTACAACGGCTTCTTGTGGTATGTTCGCATCTACGAATGTTCCTGTGAGCATTTCCAGTTCGGGTACACCGACAGTAACGTCTACATTGAACGTTGCAACGAACGGAACGATTAACGATTTGAACGTGCTGGATTTAATCGGTACACATACATGGATCAATGACCTCAGTTTCACATTGACTAGTCCTTCGGGAACTTCAGTAACATTGTTTGCGAACATCTGTGATAGTGAAGACGACTTCGATGTGAACTTTGACGACGCAGCTGCATCAGGAACACTTCCTTGTCCACCTGCAGACGGATTGACGTACCAACCGGAAGAGGCACTTTCTGCTTTCAACGGTGAAAATATGAACGGTACATGGACACTAACGGTTTCCGATGCTGCAAACCAGGATGGCGGATCGTTGAACGGATGGACACTTGAGATTTGTTACACACCTACGGTTCCTTGTAACAACCCTACCCTACCAACATTGGGCGGAACAACTTCCTTCTGTGCAGGAAACTCAACAACACTGACGGTAACATCCGGGGCATTGAACGATGCAACCGACTGGCAATGGTACACCGGTTCTTGTGGTGGAACGAACGTTGGCTCAGGAACATCACTGAATGTTTCTACACCCGGAACTTATTACGTTCGTGGTGAAGGCGGATGTGTAACCGGAGGAACGTGTCAGTCGATTACAGTTACACAAACAACGGTAAACGCTACAGCAACTATCACAAACAGTATTATCAATGCAAGTCCGGCAATGGGAGTTTACCAATGGCTGGATTGTAACAACGGAATGGCACCGGTTGCAGGAGCTACTTCTCAATCGTTCACGCCATCAGCTAATGGTTCATACGCTGTTTCTGTTACACAAAACGGATGTACAGATACAAGTTCATGCGTAACATACAACTTCGTTGGTATGGAAGAGAGCACACTGATTAGTGTTTCTGTATTCCCGAACCCAACCGACGGAAATGTTACGGTACAATACGGTTCTTCGAAAGAAGCAAACGTAACGGTAACAGATGTTACAGGACGTGTAATTCGTATCTTACCGAATTGCATTTCCGGAACTGTTGTTGATCTTGGTCGCGAGGCGAAAGGGGTTTACTTCCTGAACATTGCGATTGGAAATCAGGTTCAAACGATTAAGATTACAAGACAGTAATTTTGTGAATAGGTAATAGTAATTAGGCAATAGAAAACGCCGGACAAAACCTTGTCCGGCGTTTTTATTAAGGTAAGAATTCACCCACTAATACTTAATACCTAACTCACTATTCACTAAACTAGGCCTGCATCATCCCCGTTAAAATAATCTCTGACGGCAACAATAATTCTTCCGCGTATTTTGAATCTTCGCTGTGTTTCGTTGGAACAGTCGCTGAAAAATGAACTGCCGCAACTCCGTGATCCCGTAAATCTGAAATATCTATGGGTTTCAATCCGCCACCGGCCATAATTTCAATTCTTCCGGCAGCGTGGAGGACCATTTCGTAAAGTGTGTCCTTTCCTTCACCGACATTGGCCGCCTGCCCGTTTGTGAGAATGCGTGTAAATCCAAGCTTGATCAGCTCCTCCATTCCGGTTCGCCAGTCTTTCAATTCATCGAATGCACGGTGAAAAGTCAGACACATAGAACCCGCTGCGCGCTTCCAGTTTTCAAGTGCCCCAACATCGATTTTCCCTTCGGGAGTCAATGCTCCGATTACCACTCCCGCCACATTCAGTTTCTTCATGGAAAGAATTTGATCCCGCATGACCAGCATCTCATCGTAGTTGTACACGAATCCTCCTGCACGCTGACGAATCAACACGTGTTGCTCCAAATCGAAGGTGTTGTCGATCCACGAAACCATTGCTTCGGTTGGTGTTAAACCGCCTTGTTCCAAGGCAATACAGGTTTCTATTCTATCTACATTGTGAGTTGCAGCAAGGCGGGCGCCTTCGAGCGTTCCCACACACATTTCCTTTTTCATTTTGTAATGATTAATTCGTCGATAAATGTCCAGGGTGTAAATCCGGCTCCCGGTTGTCCGTCCGGGATTCTCTCCAGGTTAATAACAGTAAAACGCAGGTAACGAACATTCATCTTCTGTTCCAGGTCGAAAAAATCACCCATTCCATACGAAACATGTGTTTTCGACCACTTCTTACCGTTCTTACTGTATTCGAGTGTCAACTCCTGTGGCGCATAAATCCAGCTACCCGGATCGTTTAAAACCCCTAAATAGAGGTTATTGAACTTGGTTTTACGTCCGAAATCCAGTTCAAATTGAACAGTGTCTTGCTCAAACCCCAGCCATTGGTCACCTTTCCAGGGTTTCCCACCTGTAATCCCATCGGTTAATCCCAAATTGCCGTGATTGTTGTATTTATCGCTTGGCAGTGTAATGAACTTCAGTTCCTTTCCCAATGCCATGTGCGTTGTGATGCTGTAATGGTTTTCTCGCAATGCGACACCATTTTTTTCGGTTGATACGGTAAAATCGATGGAATGATCATGAGGTGTGGCAAAAAAAGTGATTTGAGAATTATTGCTTTCCGGATACGTGGCTACAGTAACCAGTGCATCACCTTCCAACTCATTGATGACTTTATTTGTTCGTTCAATTCCACCGATATTGTAAATACTGGTTTTTGTATTCTTAACCGAACACCCTGCAGAAATATGAATACCCTCCGGTGCGGTTTCAAATTTCAAATACGGTTCAAATGCAGCGGTAGAATAATTGATTCCGCGCTTTTCGAAATATGGAAACTGGTAGGTTACCAATGCATCCGCAAATGCATCGTAACTGGTTTTTGTTTTTTCTCCCGACCACAACACTTCGGAAATTGCGACCAAACGCGGGAAAGCGTTGTACTGAACGTCTTTCATCGTTTGCAGATACTCCGTCCAAAGATTGGCCTGCCCCCCCAAAATGAACCGCGCTTCCGTGCTATTCAATTCTTTCGGAACCGGATTGAAAGAATACACTTTCTCAAGCGGTAAATACCCACCGATTGCAAGCGGTTCTCCCGGACTTCCACTTTGATAATAATCGAAATAGCAATACGCAGTTGGAGTCATGACCACTTCGTGCCCGGCTTTTGCAGCTGCAATTCCACCTTCAGTTCCGCGCCACGACATCACCTGCGCCGAAGGAGCCAGGCCACCTTCCAGGATCTCATCCCAGCCCATCAGTTTTCTACCTTTTGATTGCAGGTGAAGCGCCAATTGCTGAATCACATAACTCTGTAATTCGTGCTCGTCATGTAAGTGGTGGTCCGCAATGTTCTTCTGACATTCGGGGCAAACTTTCCAACGCACTTTTGGTGTTTCATCTCCGCCAACGTGAATTGTTTGCGAGGGAAAAATGGTAACCACTTCGTCCAGAACATCTTTCAGGAATTGCACCGTTGCATCCTTCGTACAAAACACATCGTCAAAAACACCCCAAAGCCCTTCAACAGGTAGCTGTTTACCTGTACATCCTAATTCCGGATATGCAGCAAGTGCAGCACGCGCATGACCGGGCATTTCAATTTCCGGAATGATTTCAATTCCGCGGTTCCTCGCATATTCTACAAGTTTCTTTGCGTCCTCCTGAGTATAGAATCCTCCGTAACGCTTCTGTTCGTATCGTTGCGGCTGGGTGCTGTAATGTCCGATTAACGTACTATCACGCCACGCTCCTACCGCAGTTAGTTTGGGGTATTTTTTGATTTCGATTCTCCAACCCTGATCATCTGTCAAATGCCAGTGAAATGTATTGAATTTGAGACGAGCCATTTCGTCAATAAAGGTTTCCAATTCTTTGATCGAGAAAAAGTGCCTTGCACAATCCAGGTGAACTCCACGGTAATCAAACGCCGGCCAGTCCTCGATATTCGCCCCCTCAATTGCCGTTTTATCAATGGTTTGCTGGAGCAGGCTTTGCATCGCGTAAAACAATCCCTGGTAATCGTTGTATGCTATGATAATTCCTGAAGAAGTAATAGTCAGATGATAATATCCTTTGCGCATTGCTTTTGAAACACTCAACTGAATTTCCGGTTCGCGTTTTTGATCAATAAAGAGATTTATACCGAACTGACTGGAGAACTGTTCTTTGAAAAATGGCAGCATTTCCTTTGATTCTGGTGTTTCCTGAATACGCAAATCCGACCCGAGAAGGTACTTTTCTCCATTGGCAGTATAGCTTTGCGGTTGCGGGAAAATACGGGAATGCTGTGCGCTCACGTTCCATCCGATAAACAACAGCAGTAGCAAAAGATTCCAGGACTTCAACTTCATATTTCGTTCGTTGCGAAGCCAAAGGTAACCGTTTGTGACAATCAATGAACAGCTTAATCGATTTAGAAACAGGCAGACACAATTCTACACCATGGAAACTAACATTGAAAATCCGTAACTTTGAGCTTCATTAAACTAAAGGTTATGGTAAAGCGTATGCCCCGTTACGCCCTTATTGCTTTGACAATATTCACTACTTCTATCGCATTTTCGCAGAAGAAAATAATTGACCACACTGCATACAACGATTGGAAACGAATCGGTGAGATTGCTCTTTCTCCGAATGGTGAATACAGTGCATATAGCATCAATCCGTTTAAAGGCGATGGTTACCTTTACCTCGTAAACAATACCACCGGAGCAAAAGATTCCATTCCACGTGGAAAAGCCCCGCAATTCTCCTACGACGGAAGTCTCCTGATCTTCAAAATTGCCCCGCAACAGGCAGCTTTGAGAAAAGCCGAACTGGACAAACAGAAAAAGGAAAAGTGGCCAAAGGATAGTCTTGCCATTTGGTTTGTAGGGACAGATTCCATTACGAAGTACCCGAACCTTAAAATGGTTAAAGTAGCAGAAGAGAATAACATCATTGCCTTCACTTCTACTAAAAACACCCTGTATTCGTCCCCAAAAGGAAAGGAATTCAACCAGCTATTGAAAGAACTGACAGATTACTATCCGAATTTCGGTGGATACAAAAAAACAGTTTTACTCCCTTCTGTGAAGTCATACATCCTGAATAAGGTTTGGAAAAACCCTTATGCTACGTTTTCAAGCGACGGGACGGTGCTCACAGTCATCGATATGACACTGCAACAAACCGCTAAGTTTCCGAATGTCGTCGATTTCGAAATGAGCAGAGACGGCTACCAAATCGGGTTTACCGAACACCGTGTTATCAAACAAAATGGAACCGACTTGAAGGACTCTATCCGATTGTTCATGTATTCCCCGCTTGTTCACAGCACATGGTACGACCATAAATCCTATACGGCGTTTTCGGGATTGAACTTTAGCGAAGACGGGATGACACTTGTCGGACTCGTTTCGAACGACACCATCGAAAATAGAAACTGGGCTCTTGTTACGTACGATAATTTAGTTGGTGAACAGACGATCCTGATTGATTCTACTCAGGATTTTGAAGGAACCCGTGCACTTTCCAGTAGCTTCGCACCCTACTTCATCAATAACAACAAAGACATTCTGTTCGGGGTTTGGGACAAAGATGATTTCCCTTCAAAAGACACCATTCTCGAAAGCGAAAAAGTAAAATTGGATATCTGGCACTGGAAAGATGACCGTATTCAACCGGAACAGCTGGTACAGCTGAAATCAGATGAACAACGTAGTAACCTGTACAGCTTCCACATCGATAAAAAGACTTTTACTCAAATCGGAAAAGATTCAATGAACATTCGCATTGAAGACAATAACCGACCAATTAACAGCTTTCTGGCATCTTCGGATAAACCATACCGTTCACGGAACTGGGAAAGCCCTAATGCAGAAGATGTTTACCTCATCGATGCTCAAACCGGACAGGCTATGTTGATGGTGAAGGAAAACCATTTCGATGTAAGTCTTTCTCCAAGCGGAAATTACTTTGCCTATTTCAATGATGCCAAACAGCAATACGAAGTACGCAACGTGAAAGACAATACCATTTCCTGTGCTACTTGTGGTGTAAAGACCAATATCATGGGCGATTTGAACGGAATGCCGAGCATGAATGGCCCGATTGGCATTATCGGCTGGACTGCAGATGAAAAAGAGTTACTTATCCAGGCAGAACGTGATATTCTTTGTTTCGAATTGGATAAAAAATCCGTGCGAAGTATTACCGATTTCTTCCGCAACGATCCGAAGGATACCAATTATGCCTACAACATCTACAACCTGAACAATGACAGCACGCTTTTCTATGCAGAAAACTGTCTGTTGACGCGATTCAACAAGACAACCAAGGCAATGGAAACGTATCGCGTAAGTGGAAAATTCCCGCTCCTTACCTACACGCTTATCGAAGGTTCCAACCACAACTACGTCGGTTTCAAAAAGGCTAAAAAGACCAATACGATTGTTTATCAGAAACATTCCAATACCGATTACCCGGATTTGTTTGTATCGACTGCCAGTGGTGCCGGAACAAGACAACTTTCAGTAACCAATCCGCAACAAAGCGAATACAACTGGTCAACGGTTGAATTGATCAAATGGAACAGCTATTCCGGAGTTCCATTGGAAGGTTTATTGTACAAACCGGAAGATTACGACCCTTCGAAAAGCTACCCGTTGCTGGTGTACTTCTACGAAATGTATTCGGATGAATTGCACAACCATTATGCTCCAAAACCTACAGCTTCGATTATTTATCCTACTGAATATGCTTCCGCGGGGTACGTGGTTCTCATTCCGGATATTCGCTACACTCCGGGTCATCCGGCAAAAAGCGCTTACGATTGCATCATGAGCGGAACGGACGCTGTATTGAAGCATCATCCGAACATCGACTCCACGCGCATGGGGTTACAGGGTCAAAGCTGGGGTGGTTACCAAACCGCACAATTGATCACCATGACACAGCGTTACAAAGCAGCTATGGCAGGCGCTCCGGTATCGAATATGTTCTCTGCTTACGGTGGAATTCGTTGGGGAAGTGGTTACAGTCGTCAGTTCCAATACGAACACACACAAAGCCGAATTGGAAAAACAATTTGGGAAGCGCCGGAATTGTATGTAGAAAACAGTCCGTTATTCCATTTACCAAAAGTTGAAACGCCGTTGTTGATCATGGCGAACGATAAGGATGGAGCAGTTCCATGGTACCAGGGAATTGAGTTATACATGGGGCTTCGAAGATTGAGTAAACCGGTTTGGTTGTTCAACTATAACGAAGACGATCACAACCTGATGAAAACGGCAAACCGCATTGACCTCAGCATCCGCATGCGGCAGTACTTTGATCATTACCTGTTGAATGCTGAAGCTCCGAATTGGCTCGAGAGCGGTATTCCGGCATTAGACAAAGGAAACGGCATCCAGTTCGACATTACCAAATAAATGAGCAAAGAACATCGCTACGAAAGCAAATTAACCTGGACCGGAAACAAGGGTCGCGGAACCGCTTCCTATGTAGCATACGGCAGGGAATTCACTGTTTCTGTTGATGGAAAACCGGAATTATTGGGTTCGTCGGATCCTGCTTTCAGAGGTGATCCAACCCGTTACAATCCGGAAGACATGTTGGTAGCTTCCCTGTCGTCTTGTCATATGTTATGGTACCTACATCTCTGCGCAGAAGCAAAAGTCGTAGTAACCAATTACACGGACAGTGCGACCGGAACAATGATAGAAGATGAAAACGGAGGTCATTTCACTGAAGTGATATTACATCCCGTTGTTACCGTTGCTGAAGAAAGTATGGTGGAGCTTGCAAATGAATTGCACCACAAAGCGCATGAGTTGTGTTTTATAGCGAATTCGGTGAATTTTCCGGTGAACATAAACCCCTCATCAAGAATTTAAGTTCCCACGGACGTGCGCGGAAGAGCACAGAAGTTATGATAGGTTTTTATGAGTGTCCCTGAGTTGTAAAACAACAGCGCGTTATTCGAATTTATTTAATTGTCAATCGATTAATATCACACATCCGTGATCCTCTGTGATCCTCCGTGGGGAACAAAAAAAGGCACCCGAAGATGCCTTTTATCAATATCTGGAAACCGGCTTAAATAAACACCGTTTCTTCTGAAGTCGTTTCTTGTTCAATCTTGATGATACCTTCACCCACCTGACCGTTTTTCTCAGCCTTGATGTTCAGAACGGCAACACCTGCCTGTCCCAACTGGTACACATCGTTGAAGTTAAAGATTGCCTCACCTGTACCGTTTGTAGTTGTTGTATCAAACAAAGTAACAGGCGGCGAAGGTGAAGTAGTTGACTCACCGTACAACACAACCTGTGCCGCAACAACCGGGTTGTTCGCTGCATCGCGAACATACACTTTGGCAATTGTATCTTTCTTTTTTCTACATCCCGTAGACGAGAAAAATACTCCTACCGTTAGAACGGCGAATAGTATAAGAGTAGAAGAAAATAACTTTTTCATAATCAATTAAATAAATTCTTACGGGTTCAAATACACTGTGCTTACAGATGTAATGTGAGCTCTGCATCGGATATATTCAGAACCCTCTCTTGTGTCTTTTTTAGCAACGATATCAAAATATCCTGTGGTTTCGTCTTTACCCAAACCATCGAAAAATTCGTCCATTTCGAAATACGCAAAACCTGAACTGTTTGTCATTACAGTGTCTACGTATGCCGGAGTAGGAGGATCGGAATCAACATCAGCGATGATGATTACTTTAGCATTAGACATCAACTCGTTGCTGGAAGAACGAACAAACACCTTCAAAACAGAAGGATCCTTATTCTTACATGCATTTAGTACCAGAAGCATCGCGGCCATTGAGACAAAGCCTAATTTTCGCAGAGTTTGATTCATTTCTATCTTTTATTAGTCGTAAAGATAATCTTTTTAGTTTATTAACATACTCCTTTAAATTCGTAACTTCGCACGCATTAACAAGGGATTCGTTAGTAGCTAAACGTCAAAATTCAACGAAAAGTTACAACTATTCTGAATTCCTTGCAAAAACTAATTATCAGAGCAGTACAGAAAATGAATATTCAGGAGACTATCGGGACAATTCATGAGGAAATCAAGGCGGTGAAAATTGCAGATGCGGGCATGCTCGAATCCTTTCGTATCCAGTATCTCGGTTCCAAGGGAAGCATCAAGAATTTATTCAATGCACTGAAAGAAGTTCCGAATGAGGAAAAGCGAGCTGTAGGCCAGTTAATCAACGACTTACGTCAAACTGCCGAAACGCTTTACGAAGAGGCAAAAGAGTCGCTTGAAAACACTGTTGTTTCTGATAATTCTGTTGACGTAACACGTTCGCCGGAATGGACATACCTTGGGTCGCGTCACCCGCTCTCCATTGTACGCAGTGAAATAATCAACATTTTCGAACGAATTGGTTACACCGTTTCCGAAGGACCGGAAATCGAAGACGACTGGCACAATTTCTCTGCGTTGAACTTTGCTCCGGAACACCCGGCAAGAGACATGCAGGATACCTTCTTCATCGAAAAAGGCGAACGCGAAATGGCGCTTCGTACACATACCTCATCTGTTCAGGTACGCGTGATGGAAAATTCCACTCCGCCGATTCGAACCATTTCACCGGGAAGAGTATACCGCAACGAAGCTATTTCGGCACGCGCGCACTGTTTCTTCCACCAGGTCGAAGGACTCTACATTGATACGAATGTTTCTTTCGCAGATTTGAAACAAACACTTGATTATTTCGCGAAAGCACTATTTGGAGACAAAGCTCGTATTCGTTTACGACCTTCTTACTTCCCGTTCACAGAGCCAAGTGCAGAGGTTGATGTATCCTGTACAATCTGTAATTCTAAAGGATGTAACGTGTGTAAATACACCGGCTGGTTAGAAATTCTTGGTTGTGGTATGGTAGATCCGAATGTGCTTGCAGCCTCCGGAATTGATCCTGAAAAATATACCGGATTTGCCTTTGGAATGGGAATTGAGCGCATTGCTCAGTTGAAATTCAAAGTAAACGATTTGCGTTTGTACTCTGAAAACGATATTCGCTTCCTGGAGCAATTTAAAGGCGTGAATTTCTAGGCATGGGATTGTTTTCAACTACTACTCAGTTTCCATGGATTCAGCTTGAGTCTGAACAACAACTGCATTCGTTGATCGAAGAATCGAAGGAAACTCCTGTTTTGTTTTTTAAACACAGTACACGCTGTTCCATTTCCAGAATGATACTCCGCGAGTTCGAAAACGAATTCCCGGAGGCAAAAGAACAACAAGTGAAACCGGTCTTTCTTGACCTGCTTGCTTATCGCTCCATTTCCAATCGACTAGCTGAATTATTGAAGGTAACTCATCAATCTCCACAGGCAATTCTGCTGGTTAATGGGGAGGTGGTTCACCATTCTTCGCATGAAATGATCAACGTCGATAAAATTTCTTCCTATTTTTAATTCATGAAAAAATCCTTCTTAACGCTTGGTATAGGTGCAGTTGCTCTGGTGCTGTTTCTTGCTGTATCCTGTAATGGTAACGCTGATGTTGAACTGGCAACCTTCAACTCACCGGGTGATTTAATGACTCCGTACGGAAAAGACCTTTCCATTTCCTTCAATATTCCTGAAGGGGTAACGAAGGTTGAGTTAATTTACAATGATTCCGTGGTTCAGACTTACTCGGGCAAAAAAGGTAAGCAGGATTTCAAATTGGATGCAGATTATTGCGGCGTTGGGTCAAGAAACCTTGTATTGCGTTCTCATTATTCCGATGGAACCGCACAGGAAACAACAATGATGGTTTTCGTGGTCAGCGATATTACTCCCAAAAAATTACGCGCTACCATCGTCAATACATTGCCTCACAACAAATTAAACTATACACAAGGGTTGGAATTTTCAGACGGTGTGTTGTTTGAGGGAACAGGTGATCCGGGGCAGCAGGGAAAAACCACGCTTGGTAAAGTAAACCTGGGCACGGGAGAATACACGGCCTTTAAAGGATTGGATGCGACTTACTTTGGTGAAGGAATTACCATTATGGGAGATCAGGTTTACCAGTTGACCTGGCAAAACGGAAAATGCTTCCTGTACAACAAGAACGACCTGAACATGAAACTAAAAGAGTTCACTTATACCGGAGAAGGCTGGGGATTGTGTAACAACGGTAAAGAATTGATCATGTCTGACGGAACAGAAACCATTACGTTCCGCGATCCAAAAACGTTCCTGATTACCAGAACAATCCAGGTAGTTGACAATGAAGCCCCACGCGTTAGCTTGAACGAATTGGAGTACATCGACGGAAAGATTTATGCAAATATCTACACTACCAACACGGTTATTGCCATTGATCCTGCTACCGGACGGGTATTGGAGGAAATTGATGCTGCGGAATTGACAGCGTTGGGCAAAGGAACCGGCGGTGATGTTCTGAACGGGATCGCGTACAATCCTTTGGATAAAAAGCTGTACATGACCGGAAAATACTGGGAGAAACTTTTCGAAGTAAAACTGGTTCCATAACCATGATTTCCCCTTACAACGACGAGTATTTCATGAAGCAGGCGTATGCCGAAGCCATGAAAGCCTATGAACTGGGCGAAGTTCCTGTTGGAGCCGTTGTTGTGATCAATCAGCAAATCATTGCCAGGGCACACAACCTGACTGAACGTCTTACCGATGTAACTGCTCACGCTGAAATTCAGGCCATCACGGCCGCAGCTGAATACCTTGGTGGAAAATACCTGAAAGGATGTACGTTATACGTAACACTGGAACCTTGTGTGATGTGTGCGGGTGCACTGTATTGGTCGCAGATTGAAAAAGTAGTGTACGCTGCACGTGATGAAAAACGTGGCGCAGGACGCTTCCAGCACGACCTGTATCATCCGAAAACAATCGTTACGAAAGGACCAATGGACAACGAGTGTTCACAGCTTATGCTGGACTTTTTCCGATCGAAAAGAAGCGTTTAAGGTTTTTTATCATCCAGCTGTTGTTTCTTCTTACTATTTTCGGATCCGATCCAAGTCCAATCTATACACTATGGAAGAAATTCTTCGTATTGAAGGGTTAACCAAACACTTCAAAAACGTTCACGCAGTAAATGATATTTCGCTAACGGTCAACCGGGGCAATGTTTTCGGCTTACTTGGCCCCAACGGAAGTGGAAAAACCACAACACTGGCCATGCTCCTCGGTATCCTGAAACCCACAAAGGGACAATTTAGCTGGTTTGGGAACAGGGATTCAGTAGAAAACAGATTAAGAATCGGTGCACTTCTGGAAACACCCAACTTTTATCCCTACTTGAATGCCTACGATAACCTGCTCGTTGTTGCACGCATTAAGAAGATGGACAATCCTGAACCACGCATTCAATCTGTTCTGGAAACGGTTGATCTGGTTGAGCGCGGAAAACGATCGTTTCGAACCTATTCTCTTGGAATGAAACAACGTCTGGCTGTGGCATCTGCTTTACTTTCCGATCCAGAGGTATTGGTACTGGATGAGCCCACAAATGGGCTGGATCCAATGGGAATCATTGAAATGCGGGATTTGATCATTTCCATTGCGAAGCAGGGAAAGACAATCATCATCGCGTCTCATATTCTGGATGAAATTGAGAAAATCTGTACGCATTTCGCCATTCTGAAAGACGGAAAACTGTTGCAAACCGGTTCGTTGTCTTCATTCATGGAACACAACAATACCTTTATGCTCGGATCGTCAGATTTAACAATACTGAATACTGTTGTCAGTTCCTTTTCTACATTGAAGGTTCTGGATACGAATCCGGATCATATTATTGTAGAAGCCGAATCCAATCTCACTGGAAGTGACATTAACCGCATGTTGGTGGAAAAAGGCATCTACCTTTCTACCCTTCAACCGTATCAAAAAAGTCTTGAAACCCTATTCCTGGAAACTGTATCATGAAAACAATCATTAGCATAGAATACGCAAAACTGAAGAAGTTTCACGTACTAAAAATACTCCTTGGAGCCTACATGGTCATTGTTGCGCTCATGATGTACTTAATGGATTTCGGACTCAATCAAAATCCCGAGCTGAAACCCATTTTCACCGATACCAGTCTGATTGAATTTCCGTATGTATGGAGCTTCACAACTTTTTGTGCAAGTTTCTGCAATATCATTCTCTGCGTGATAATAGTAATTATCACCTGCAATGAGATTCAACACAAAACCATGCGTCAGAATATCATTGACGGAATGACGAAGCAGCAAGTGATCTTTGGAAAGTTCCTCCTGGTGGTCTTCCTGAGCGTTACTGCAACAGTGTTTACTTTTCTGGTGGCACTTTTTCTGGGAATTTTTTCAAGCGGATTTTCAGGATTCTATGAAAACATTCACCTGATCTTCTTATACTTCTTACAGACGCTCGGATACTTTAGTTTTGCTTTCCTGTTTGCGTTGATTGTTCGCCGGCCGGCTCTATCCATTGTTCTTTTTATCGTTTACTTTCCAATTGAATGGATCGTAGGACTCATTATTAAACTGAAAGTTTACCAGTTTTTCCCTCTGAAAATCTATGCAGACCTTACTCCTATCCCATTCTTTAAAAGACTACTTGCGGCAAGTAAAGATCGCAGCGCTTCAGAGTGGTTATTGGATATGGATCAAAAAGTGATTATCGCTTCGGTGTACATTTTGGTGTTCTTTGCAATCAGCTACTGGGTACTCAGAAAACGTGATCTATAAGCTTATACTTTTGAGTTGATTGACTTCAGGTAGTCCGTTAGCGAATCCTCTGAGTCCAAACCCAGTTTATGCTTCAGACGGTTTTTGAAGATTTTCATGCTCGTTGGAGCAACATTTTTAATGACTGCAATTTCCTTATTGCTGAGTTCCAGTCGCAGTAGATAGCACAACTGAATATCCGATTTGTTCAGGTCAGGATGCTTTTGTTGTAATTCGTATCGAAATCCTGCCAGAAGATTCTGTGACTCAATCGCCAAATCTTCTGCTCGTTTGTCGATGTGCTGTTTCTGCTTCAACTCCGCAATGAGGGTTGAAATTTCAGCGGAAATATTCTGATTCTTCAGTTGGGTAATTTGGCGCAGTTTGTCAATAATCAGCGATTCGTATTCTATGTTTTTGTTAAAGTCGATGGCAAATTCAGTCAACGACTGTTCCTGAAGGCGAATTTTCATCTGATTTCGCTCGTTTGTCAACACCAGTCGTTCCTTATCCAGCGCCAATTTTCGTCGTTTGTTCTTTACAATCTGGGTATACAAAAACCCCGAAAATCCAAACGACAGTAAAATCACAATCAGGAAAAAAATGAAGAAAGAGTTTTTGGTTTCTTCCAGCTTGAGTTCATTCTGATAAAACTTCTTCTGATTGGTTTCGTTCCGAATAATTCCTTCGCTTTCCCAGATCAGATAGCGGCTCACTAATTCACTCATTCGATTCCCTGAAATCTGGTGCTCCATTTCAACCTGCTTCAGTAATCGGGTCATCTCATTCTGATAATGCTTGATTTCCGCCAGGTTGTTATTTCGAATCGCCAATTCGATCTTCATCTGAACAAACAACACCTGTTCTTTCGTAGGTTTCTTATTGATGCCTTTTGCCAGGCTATTGAGCAGAACACCAGCCTTTCCCAACTGATTCGTTTGTACATAGGCAGAAATGAGCGCATGCCGGTTTTCATTCACAACACCCGGATCCATGAGTGCCGTAGTTTGTTCCAGAATGGCAATGGCTTCCGGATAGTTTTTCATAAAAAACAGGCAACGCCCCTTGTTTTCAAGAACACGGTACCTGAAAGTCACTTTTTCGTCTTCAAAATAACGGCTCCTGCTGGATTTATACTGGTCGAGCATTGCCAACGCCTCATTAAACATTTGTAAAGCGTTCACATAATCTTTCTTATCAAAATAGGCAATGCCTTTGTTGTTTTTTGATGACGCGACGGCAATATAATCGTCCATTTTCTTACTGATCTCCAGCTGTAGATCGAAATAATGCAAGGCGCTGTCCGGTTCATTCAGGTAACCGTACTGAATGGCGATATTAGCGGCTGAAAAATAGGCTCCAAGATGAGATGGATCCGTTTCCTGATTGAGAATCTTTTTCTCGTATTCAATGGAAGCATTGTAAGCTCCGATCTCACGGAATAACGAAGCAAAACCAGCGTAATAGATGGTGTATTGCGCGGAATCTTCCGGATTCAGTTGCTTTGCTTTCAACAAATAGGTTAACCCTTTCCCGTACTTGTCGTGTTGAGTATACCATTTTCCAAGGTTTGTTGTAGCGCCAATGACATCACCTTTGGAACCGACTTTTTTTGCTTTCTCCAGTTGCCCAAGCAATTCTTGTTCACTTCCTACTATCTGCGCAAACGTAACCGATCCGAAGCAGGAAACAATCAATAAAACCAATAAAAAGTAACTACGTCGGGGAACGAAAAACATTGCTACACGAAATTGAAAAAGGAGACACACATACGGTGTCCCCTTTCATAAAAGTATGGATAATGTACTACTGCACAATCAATTTCACACATTTGTCGGTCTGACCAGTATAACTGATGAAATAAACACCGGCTGCCAATTGATCAATCGAAACAACAACTGCGTTCTTACCGCTAGCCACGCTATGGATCGGAATGTCTTGCCCTATTGAATTTCGCACCTGCAGGTTCTCGGGAGTCAGTCCAATTCCGGTAACGGTAACGATCTCGTCAGCCGGGTTCGGGTATACCGTCAAGGTTCCTGGTAGCTCAAGATAAACTGCGCGTATTTCCGATTCGGCCGACGATCCGTTCTTATCCCATATTTTAAGTCGGTAATAGGTTGTTCCCGTAAATGGTGCTTCATCCACTGTTGCATAGTTCAGCGGAACATAAGACGTTCCCGCCGCAGGATATTTTCCTACGAATTCCCAGTCAGTAATATCCTTGCTCCTGTAGATTTCGAATTGATCCGAATTGAATTCTGTTTCGGTCTTCCAGGTAAGATCAACTTGACGCTGATCGTTCAGTTCTGCATTGAAGTACAACAATTCTACAGGAAGCGGTGTTGCGATGTTGATTGAAGCGATGGTAATGAACTTCGTCGCGTTGTTCGGAATATGTGTAGTGCTGATGTTCTGAACACTGATGGTCGGGTTGGAATAACTAAAGTTGATTCCTGTTCCATCGCCGATGTAATAGCACTGCGTACCCCCGTTCGCGAAATTTCCATCGTCATCTACCAGCAAGCGCAGATCGTTCACATTCACAGAACCCGGAGCACCACACGAATTCAGTTTGATATCAATGTTGAATGTCTCCGCCATGTTCGTACGGATTACTCGCCATTCGCGCTCCAAACGTGAGTACAAGGTACAATTTGTCAAACCCGTAGGCATTTCAGCCAATGCCGCAGCTGTGGTGCACAACTTACCTGTATTCGCTCCCATCAGAACGAATGAAATATCCTGGGCAAAGGTAGCTGCGTTGGTGACGTTCGTTGTTGAGAGTGTTCCTTTATATATGCGAACGGAATCATCGTATTGATGAGATTGGCGTTGAGTCAATGCAGAATTGTCATCTCTTCCGATTCCCAGAATGTTGTTTTGATACGTCGAATTTCCTGTCCAGATCGTTCCTCCGGTCGAAGACAGATAATCGCTAACCGCCGCAGAGCTTCCCAACGTGACCCCGTATTTTACGGCAAGATACGATTCCACACGAAGTGTATTGGTTGCTGAAAGCGATGAAGGAAAAACAATGTATTCTCCCATTCCACCCTGCATGAACTCACCATTGTCCATGTTCGAGCCGATAGAAATTCCGGTTGTTGTAGCAATGCGCCAGCCATTCCCGTATGTTCCCATAGCGTTTCCGTTGTAACGCCCATTTCCGTTAACCGCTCCCGGAGCTCCTTTCAAATCCAGAATACACGCCGGAACAGTTGTCGGACCACTCCCAACGTTTTGTTGAGTCGAGCCATCTGATTTATTGAAATAAAGCAAGCCGTCGCCCTTCATTTTGATGTTTCCATTGGCAGAATGATACCATTCCATGGAAACAATTCCCATGTCCTCACCGATTGCCTGAAACGCGGACATACCGTTAGTGATCGTTCCAAGATTGATGTCGCCGGAAGCCGTTAGTCGGTTACTGGAACCGTCCGTATAAACGAATGGGTTGTAATTGAATCGGTTCGTTGTTCCGCTTCCGCTGCCCACACGGTAAGTTGGCTGAGCAGAAGCCGTAGCCTGTGTTACGGTAACCGCTGGTGAAGCAGCTTGTGACGCCCAGCTGTTCACTGCTGCCCCATCCGTAGTTGTGTTGGTTCCGGCATTTGCTTTGAGCCAGAGTGTTACTCCTCCAACTCCTCCGGGCGTCGGTGTACAGGCTGCAATTGTCCCACTTCCTGCCGGATTTGTAGCTGTTGGTGTCTGATTCACTCCCGCTACCGTAATTTGAGTACAGGAACCATCTATACTATTTCCAACTGTTGATCCGGGATACAGGTCGTAACAAATCCAGAAATAGTTGGTTCCGGTAACCAGTGCCTGGGTTCCGTTAATAGTGTTCGCTGCGCCCGTCGGAGTCGTCCCCCCGGACACAAACTCGTTGGTCGCAGCGAACGTATTCGTTGTTCCTGTGTAATAGATATGAATCTTGCTGACATCCGTCAACAAATTAGTCGAAGATCCTGCGCCGAGTATAAACTGAGTAAGATTGGAAGAACAGCCCGCTCCCATAATAACAGGAACGCTAATGATTTGTCGATCCAAATCACAACGCGGAACACTTCCACTCACAATTTGCGTTGTTGTTGAACTCGTATACGTCAATGCAGCTCCGGCAACGACATTGATCATGTAATCTTCGGTTTCACCCCATGAATAAGTACCACAACTTGTAATCGATGTCGGCGTGGAAGTTTCGACGTTCACTACACGCATGCGTACAGTACCTGTTACCGCATTTCCCGGAATAGCAATAGTACCTGTCTCGGTATGCGCACCTAACGTCGCTACCGCTGACGTATACACTGTTTCTCCGGCGTCCGCAAAATCCAGATCGTTGTTCCAGTCAATGAAAATTCGAAGGGAGTTACTGAAGCTTCCCCCACAGGTACCAATTTGAACACTGAAATTGACGTTAGTACATTTTGTTACGTTTGGCGCAGCAACTCCGGTGTAATTTGAGTACATGTTCAACGTAGAACCAGCACCACCTGTTGTTGCACATGTGGAATTATTGTTTAAGGTTCCGAATGTTACGTTCAGGATATCTTCATCAGCAGCATTGGTTGCAGCGGAGGTACACTGAGCAGAGGTCTGTAAGGAAAGAAGAGAAAATGCAAGAGCGCAGTATGTAGCACGATTCATTCTCCTGAAGTTTAATGATGGGAGCGATTTCATAGTTGTCGCAATTAGTAGGGTCCGTGTTTAAAAAGGAATTGGAAAAGTATGGCGAACCCTACACGAAATACTAAAATCACGGGTAAACAAATGGTAAACAACGCCCGTAAAACCAAGTGCTAAATCGATTTTTCTCCAACAAAACCAAGAGATTCAGGATTCATGCCTATTTGCGGAATTTTAGCTTGTAAAATCCGTTTTATTTTGTTCAGCTAAACTGTTCAGTAGTTAAAAAGCAGATTCTGAAGAGCGCTAATAACCAATTAGTTGTATATTGAATCACTTTTATACTACTACTAACTATGAAAAGAATGCTACTTACGGCAGGCATATTCTGTGCTGCTTCGACCTATGCTCAGGTCACATTATTTCAGGACAATTTCGAATCCGGAGGTTCAAACTGGTCGCTAAACGGCGGTTCCGGTGGAAACAGCTGGACAATTACAAACGACTATACCGGGTTTTCGCCATACGTTGAAGACACTCCGGCGCAACCCGGAGGAACTGTTAATGGTCCATATTCGACATACATGCACATTTACAATGCCAGCGCCTGTGGAAGTCTGGGTATTTGTAACGCATCATTCGATACCGGTTCGACGTCCAATCAACCGACATCTATGGCTTCCGGAATCAGTACAACCGGTTACGGAAACATCACATTGAGTTTCATTTACCTGTGTGCAGGACAACCGGGAAGCGCGTATGGAACCATTCAATATTCCATAGATAACGGATTAAGCTGGACCGATGCCGGAGTAACTTACGTGAATGTAACTACCTGGACAACCGGCTCACTATCTCTTCCTGCATGGACGAATCAGGCCAATTTGAGAATCCGTTTCAGATGGCAGAATGCAAGCGTTGGTAACGATCCTGCGTTCGCAGTGGACGAAGTGAAAATTGAAGGAACAGCCGGGACATTTGCAAGTGTTGCAGCTTCCGCTCCAAACCCTGATCATTTCTGTGCAACTACGCAATCTTCCGTTACCGTAAACTTTACGGCTAGCGGAACCATTAACCCGGGGAACGTTTACACTGCACAATTATCAGATGCTGCAGGCTCCTTTGTGAGTCCAACAACCCTTGGAACATTAAGCAGTTCCTCAACAGGAGCATTGAGCATTAACGGCACCATTCCGAATTACATTCCTGCCGGCTCAGGATACCGAATTCGCGTGAATTCTTCAGATCCGGCAAGTACAGGAACGGATAATGGTGTGAATCTGGTGGTGAATACATTGCCAACTGTCAGCATTCTTGCAAACCCGCTGGATGGAAATATCTGTAATGGTCAATCTGCATCGCTTATGGCCAATGGAGCAACTTCCTACTTCTGGACGCCAAGCGGAACCTTAAGTAACCCAAATTCTGCCATTACCTCCGCAACACCAAGCGCTACAACAGTGTATGTTGCAACCGGAACCGATGCCAATGGATGTACAAATACAGCTAGTTTCACAGTTACTGTTAACTCGTGTGCAGGTATATCGGAAGCAGAGCAAAACGTATTCGAGGTTTTTCCGAACCCAACTTCAGGTACTTTGTCAATTATAGTTGACCCTTCCGTGAGTGTTTCTTCTGTTGAATTACTGGATCTTTCCGGAAGAACCATTCAACATTACACGGAAATTCCTTCAGAATTGCAGCTTTCAGAATTGGCAAACGGGACCTTTGTTATTCGCATGAATACGGCAAATGGAATCGTTTCAAAATATGTAATCAAGTATTAAACTTCCTTTAATACCAACCAATAATTCCAGTAGGGGCAGGTCGCGATCTGCCCCTAACCGTTTTATAAATAATCGATAAAAGGCATTAAATATTCATTCGGAAATTGGAAATATTCGACAGAAAGCCAAAAATATTTTGCAAAAAACGTTGAATGTTCGGAAAAAGTTCGTTTATTACTAAACCCTTTTACCTCAACGTTATGAAACAATTGATCCTTTTCCTCAGCTTTTCTTGCACCTGTTTGTTTGCAAGCGCACAGTATAAACCTTACTACAACGTGGCATTTGGTGTTAGAGCCGGTTCAACCGGAGCAACATGTGGCGGAACCGTTAAGGTTTTCCTGGGCAATTCCTCTGCACTGGAGGGTGTTGTTGGGTATTTCAAAAACGGCGTGTCCGGAACGTTGTTATTTGAACAACATCACCAGCTTTTTGGTCGTAAGGAATTTCAATTTTACTACGGGGGTGGTGCTCATTACAGCAGCTCAACCGAATATCAGAACTGGATTTTAATGGATTCCAGAGCTTTGAGCTACGAACAGGCAGGAAGCAGTTTCGGTTTTGATGTTGTAACCGGCCTGGAATACAAATTCCTTGGGCTTCCACTTGCGGTAAGTGCGGATTTAAAACCAGCTGTTGACTTCAACAATAACGGAGGTTATGCACTTGGTCTTGATCAGGGTCTTGGATTGAAACTGACATTCTAATTCTTTCATCGGTGTGATCTTGAATCAAAGAAGTTTCCGATACCATTCCCAATGGCAGCTGTTAGTAATACTAGTAGACCGACCATTATGACTACGCCAATTACTCCGGCAACACCCAGGTCTGCCCAAACGTAAACCAGGGCCGTAGTTATTGCTGCAATCAATATGAAAATCAACATAGAGTAAATCCCGATAATTCCTCCAAGCGCAAAAGAGGATGCAAAAGAGCTGTTGCGCGTGTCACGCGTGTCACGGAAACGGTCACGAAACGGAAGTTCGTCCTGCGACATAAATACGAACATATCAAGTATCGCAAGTACCAATCCGCAAAGAAAACCAAGAATAACTCCGAAGAATTGAGCAATACCGCCAACTATCTTTCCTACTGCACCGGACTCGGACTGATGCGATTTCCGCATTACGTCTAATCTTGTTTCATTTCTCTTCTGATTGTTGTCTTCCTTATCACCAGACACTGATGCCACCACCTGTTTTTGCTGGGTTTGATGCGTCTTTGTTACTTTAACGGGAATCTTAGCTTGTTCTTCTGACACCGGCACGGGTTCAACTACATTAGTTTGTGGTGCAATTTGTTGGATTAGACCGTCATTATTTACCGGGGTTTCCGAAACGAACTCTTCAGTCACCCGCGAAGAAGCTTCCTCCACACCGACGACCTCATCACTACTGTGTTTCGTAATGGAATTTCTCCATTCAACGTGGTAACCTGAACGATACAAGCGTTTTTCAATGGTGCAGCTGGTTAACTGAAGTGCTAGTAGAAGTAGAATAACGTATTTCATAAGGCAATGATTATGAAGCAAAGGTGTAGAGTATGCAATACTTCCGAAAACGGCTTTGCGCGAGTTAAACGGAGTGAGTTGCACTTTTCCGTACAACGAACAATTCTTGACAGAAACCCGTAATTTTGCGTCATGAATCCGCAAACAACCATTTGTGCGTTGTCTACCGCTCCCGGAGTAGGTGCAATTGCTGTTATTCGAGTATCCGGCCCTTCGGCTTTTGACATTGTAGCCCAGCTCACGAAGAAGCAATTATCGGAATACTCCTCGCATACATCCCATTTTGCACGCATCCGGAACGCAGAAGGTAAAATCGTTGACGAAGTGGTGTTGACCGGATTCTATGAAGGTAAAAGCTTTACCGGTGAACAAACCGTGGAGATTGCCTGCCACGGGTCAAATTTCATTCAGCAGGAAATTTTGCAATTGTTATTGGCAAATGGTTGTGTATTGGCCCAACCGGGTGAATTCACTATGCGCGCCTTTTTGAACGGACGTATGGATTTGTCGCAAGCCGAGGCCGTAGCCGATCTTATTGCAGCAGAATCTTCCCGTTCCCACGAAGTTGCAATGAACCAAATGCGCGGAACCTTTTCCTCGGAACTGCGGGATTTGCGCGAAAAGCTGATTCATTTTGCGTCTCTGGTAGAGCTTGAATTGGACTTCGCCGAAGAAGACGTTGAATTCGCTGATCGCAGAGAATTACTGGCTTTGGTGACAGAAGTTTTGAACTATGTTGTTCGTTTGATTTCATCCTTCGAACTAGGAAACGTATTGAAAAACGGTGTTCCTGTTGCCATTATAGGTGCACCAAATACCGGAAAAAGCACCTTGTTGAATCAGTTATTAGGCGAAGACCGGGCCATTGTGAGCAACATTGCCGGAACTACCCGTGACGTGATCGAAGAAACCATGAACATCGGTGGAATTCTTTTCCGTTTAATTGACACCGCCGGAATTCGTGAACACGCTGAAGAAATCGAAGCCCTTGGAATTGAGCGTTCGCTGGAGAAAATCAAACAAGCCAAAATTGTGTTGATGCTCAGTGATTTCAGTGCAAATGCTTCAGAAAGTGAAGGCCACATTTCCATGGATGCCACTGAAACAGGGAAGTGGGCTGACGAACAGGCAAAACTCTATCCAACCAAACATTTCGTTGTTCTTGGAAATAAGCTGGACTTGAGAAATTCGGAACAAAGCAACTGGACTTTTGAAACACAACTCATTCCAATCAGTGCCAAGACAGGGTTGGGAATCGAAGAACTAAAAACTTGGTTAGTTGACAAAACGCTTGGCTCTTTCGATACGCAAAACGACACGATTGTGACCAACGCGCGCCACGTTGATGCACTGAACAAAACCCGCGACTCGCTCGAGAAAGCAAAATACGGTCTGGAAACCAACGTTACCGGTGATTTTGTGGCAATGGATATTCGTCAGGCTATGTTCGAACTGGGCACCATTACGGCTGATATTTCCACAGAGGATTTGCTGGGGAATATCTTCAGTAAGTTTTGTATTGGGAAGTAATCATCTAACAACACGAAGAACGGTTGAATTCGAAACTCCCATTTCCTGAATATTTTCTATAAATTCTTTCAAGAGCATGGCTCCCCGTTTCATCCCAAATCCAGGAAATATAAGATATCTGCCACCTGAAAAGCGAGTATGTATGTAATTCATTTTACGCAGCACTGAAAGTTGATAATACACTTGCCGATGGCTTAAGCCTGTTTCCATAACAAGTTGGGTAACCCGGCATCGTTCGTATTCATTTAAGACATTGATTATTAAAATTCTATCAACGCTACTGATCATTTTCATGTGTCTCGCAAAATCTAACGTTTCTTCATCGTAAACGTGATTAGTGGTCTCTTTCATAAGCTTTATTTCCCATTTAAGATACTCAAATAGTTCTTTACAATCATTCAAACGGGAAACTTTATCGGCATCGAAAAACATAAGAAGATCCAAAATACCATTTTTGGGGTATTACCAAACCGGTTTAGCGCAACTACATTTGTCGCAGTTATTTAAAACTGTTCTAAATAGAAGACGATGAAAAAGAACTTTACTAAAGTTGCGCTACTTGCACTTACAACTTCAACCCTATTGGTTGCATGTAACAAAGAAGAGGTGGAAATAACGCAACCATCTTACACCATTCCAACAACGTACGATTACGCTAATCCTGACTCTACAACATCCAGACAACACATTTACATGTTGGGAGAGATCACTACATACATCAAAACAACGCATTCTAATACGTCGGCACCTATTCTTGACGCTCAAAAGTTGAAAGACATGTTCGCGAACCTGAATGCTCAGTTTACGAATCCAACGTTGAACCTTGGCGTGAGCTTGAAAAGTAAAGCAGCATTGGCATTTCAGGCAGATTTAGAAGCAAATTTCGACGCATCAGTTGAAGCCAGCCAAAACGCGGGAGCTAACCCAACGGCAACTACAGCATACAATGGTCACGCAGGTAAAATGATCAACGGGACACGCTACATCCTTGTTGACGAAAACGGTGTTGAGTTCAAAGAATATGCAGAGAAAGGACTTATGGGCGCAGTGTTCTACTACCAGGCTGCTGAAATTCTAAACAACATCAATTCTTACGATAACACTGTTGAAACTAACGGAACAACTGCTCAGGAGCGTGCATGGGATCAGGCATTTTTCTACTTCGGGGTTCCTGTGAACTTCCCACAGGTAACAACTGGTTTGAAAAACTGGGGAAGCTACTGCAACTCAGTAAGTAATGCGTTGGCAGGTAACTCAAACAACGGTTCTTCTTCTTTGAACGCACAAATTATGAAAGCGTGGATCACTGGTAGAGCTGCTATTTCAAATGGAGACAATGCTCGTCGTAATATTGCCGCTGCTGAAGTATTGGAGAACTGGGAAAAAGTAATCGCAGGTCGATTCATTACTTACACAAAAGGTGCCTTGAACAACATTGCTGAGCCGGCGACTTACCACCACAACCTTTCTGAGGCAGTTGGTTTCATCAAAGCATTTCAATACAACGAAAACAAATCTATCTCTGATGCGGATATTGCTATCCTGATGAGCTACTTTGAAAACGGAAGCGGTACTGTTAACCTTTACCAGGTAACAACTGCGGACCTTAACAACGCTATTGATAAAATGGCAACTGTATTTGGTTTGGATGCTTCTAAACTATAATTTAGGCCAAAATTGATAAAAACGAGTTAGCCGGAAATTCCGGCTAACTCTTTCAGTTTAAATAAGATGATGATGTTAGCACGTGTAAAAACTCTTTCCATTTTCTCGCTTCTTGCGTTACTCATGGCTTTCAGCTGTAAGAAGAAACCGACCAACGAACCGGAAGATACGTTCCAGAAAGGAACAATCATGGAGAACGTGGCGAATAACATCATTCTTGTGGAATACCAGAATCTGGATTCGCGTCTTGCTACATTTCAACAGGCATACGCAACGTTTATCGCGGACCAGACCCAGACTAATTTTGATGCAGTACAAAATTCCTGGAAGGACGCCTACTTACAGTGGGAAAAGTCGCTGATGTTTGAATTCGGTCCGGCAATGGACGAATTATTGAAAGGAACCGTAGGTACTTTCCCAACAGACACAACCAAAATTCTGAACAACATTTCTTCCGGAGGATACAACCTGGATGAAGTAGCTAACATTACCGCACAAGGTCTTCCGGCATTTGATTTCCTGTTGTACCGCCAAAATGCAATCACTTATTTCTCAGCTACGAATTACCAGCAATACGGAACAGATCTGATCGCAAAAATGCGCGATCATGTTACAGCAGTTATTGCAGGTTGGAACAGCGGCTACCTGAGCACATTTAAAAGCTCTACAGGAACGGAAACCACAAGTGCGTTCTCGCAATTTGTAAACCAGTATGTGAAGTCGTACGAAGAGCTAAAATGGACGAAAGTTGGCATCCCCATCGGAAAGCAGACGCTCGGTGTTCAGCAACCACTTTACCTGGAAACACGCCGTGGAAAAATTTCTTTCCCGTTGATGATCGAGAACATGAAGGCACTTCACCGCTTGTTCAACGGAGATGCCGCTGACGGTACACAAGGAACAGGTTTCGACGATTACCTTATCGCCCTGGAACGACAGGATTTGGTGGACCACATCAATGCAACATTCGAAGACATCATTTCAGATATGGAGGCATTCTCAGCTGATATGGAAACAGAAATGGCGAATAATCCTGCAGCGCTTGACGCATTGTACAATAAGATTCACGGCCTGACGGTTTCGCTGAAAACAGACATGACTTCCGCTTTCGCAGTATTAATTACTTACCAGGACAACGACGGGGATTAGAACATCGTGGGTGATAGCCACGAATGCACGAATTTTTTGCTCGGCTAACGCGCTCTCCTATTTAGAGGACGAATCGTTTGTAAACAAGATGATCTTCATTGAAGTTAACCAGTATTCCCAAGGGAGACTCTGAAACCGCCAAGTAATTAATTACTTGTGCATAATGTGATTTAGTTAATTGGGAAACAGACTTTACTTCCAAAATGATCTCGCCAAAAATCACGAAATCCGCGTAGAACTTATGCGGTAAAATGATGTCTTTGTAATGAACATTATATTCCTTTTCCCTCTCAAAAGAAATATTTCTTTTTTTGAATTCATACTCCAAAGCATCCTTGTAAACGATTTCTGAGAATCCGTGTCCGAGATTATTATGAACCTCCATACACGCTCCAATAATTTCATACGCTTCGGTGGCCAGAATAAGGTTTTCCATGTTCATGGCACAAAACTACACTTTGTTTAAAAATTAACAAGTCGTTTCACTGGCGAGCGCGTTAGCCGAGCAAAAATTCGTGCATTCGTGGCATATCTTATCTTACTTCAATACAGTCATAACGAAATTACTATTGATTTGCGCCACGTGTGGAATTTTCGTCAGTTTGGTTTTTAGGAACTCCTGATATGCTTCCATATCTTTTAATTCTACAAGCAACAAATAATCAATCGTTCCGGCAATGTGGTAGGACGACGTAATCTCTTTCAGGGCAATTACAGCAGCTTCAAACTCCGTAACAGTCACCAGTTGATGATTCTGCAGAGAAACCTGACAAAACACTTGTAACCCTTTTCCCAATGCTTTTCGGTCGATGCGTGCAGAATAACCCAGAATTACTCCGTGACGCTCCATACGCTTGATCCGTTCAAAGGTCGGTGTCACCGACAGACCTACATGTGTCGCGATTTCCTTGTAATTCATTTTACCGTCAGTTTGCAACAGGTTCAGAATCTGCCGATCAATCGCATCCAGTACCAATTCTATTTTTTCTTCCATAGCAGAATATTTTTCCGGCTAAAGCCGATCTCAAAAGTCAAAAAAGGAATATTTAACCTTCATTTCACACAATATTAGAATAATATTCTATTAATCAATTTCATTTTCGATTTTCATTTTAATTAGTGAAGGAAAAACAGAAATATGAGACCAGAAAGTTTAATGATGAGTTACGGGTACAAACCTTCCCTTTCGGAAGGAGCTCTAAAGTGCCCGATTTTTCAAACATCAACCTTCGTATTCAACACCGCAGAAGAAGGGAAAGCTTTCTTTGAAGTGGCCTACGGAATTCGTGAAAAAGGTGAAAACGAAGAACTTGGACTAATCTACTCGCGTTTGAACAATCCGGATCTTGAAATTCTGGAAAACCGCTTGTGTTTGTGGGATGATGCTGAAGATTGTGCAGTATTTGAAAGCGGAATGTCTGCCATTTCCACAGCTTTAATGGAATTCCTTGCTCCCGGTGATTTGTTGCTTTATTCCAGACCTGTATACGGAGGAACAGATCACTTCATCAATCACTTCCTGAAGAAACTGAACATCGATTCTGTCGGTTTTCGTGCGGACGAAGATTTCGATACCATTATATCCCGTATTGAAGCAACAGGAAAAGCTGATCGTTTGCGCATGATTCACATCGAAACCCCGGCAAATCCTACGAACGCTCTGATTGATATTCGCATGTGTGCCGAAATCAAAAACCGTTATTCGACAACTGAGACTAATGTTATTCTTTCGGTTGATAACACATACATGGGACCACTGTGGCAGCACCCTTTGAAGCATGGAGCCGATTTGGTTCTTTACTCGGCAACGAAGTATATCGGTGGTCATTCGGATGTCATTGCAGGAGCCTGTTTGGGTTCGAAAGAGCTCATGGCGCGCATCAAAGGATTGAGAACGTTCCTTGGAAACATGGCTGGTCCCTGGACCGGGTGGTTACTTATGCGTAGTCTTGAAACATTGAAAGTCCGCATGGAGGAACAGGCTAAAAACGCCATACAGATTGCCAGCTTCCTTCGCAATCACCCTAAAGTGAATGAAGTATATTACCTCGGGTTCATTCCGGAGACAGGAACGGAAGACCAAAAACGCATTTACGCAGAACAATACAGTTCCAGTGGAGCAATGATTGCCTTTGACGTAGTTGGCGGAGAAAAAGAGGCATTCTCTTTCCTGAACAAACTGAAATTGATCAAGTTGGCGGTAAGTCTTGGTAGTACCGAAAGTTTGGCTGAACACCCGGCAACCATGACTCATGCAGACGTACCGTCAGACGTTAAGGCTGCTATGAAAATCGGTCCGTCTCTGGTTCGATTGTCTGTAGGCGTTGAGCACTACGAAGACATCATTTCAGACATTCAACAGGCATTAAGTTAAACCAACATAGGTAAAGCACAATAACCACAAACTAAATTACTACTACAAAACCCCGACGTTCCGAAGTAATGGGAAGTCGGGGTCAGTATTTATAAACCTTTTTTTAGCGACTATTCAGAATCTATTTCCTCCTGAAGTTCATTCTCTTCCAGCTCAAGGTTGTGTTTTTTAGCAAATGCTTCCTGAGCGGTCTGGAAATTATCATCGTACGTGCCTTCTTCAACAGTAACGCGATTTACAATTTCTTCCAAAGCTACAATATCATCTTCCGAGAGGTCTTCCGAATATAGAATATCGATCATTTCCTTGTATTCGTTTTCTACCACCCGCTGATAGAATCTAAACAATTCAAGAGCGGATTTTCTAAGGTCATCGTTTCCCTCGAAGGCCGTCATTTTCTGGATACCGGCAATCGATTCTTTCGTAACCTGAAGCAGTTCCAGACGAAGAGCGTGTGCTTCCTGTTTATTGCTATCGTCTCCACCGATATAATCGTTCATCGCAAGCATTTTGTAACCGATGTCATTCTGAAAACCAACAATCTTATCGTTGTATTCAACCGGTTCGGTAATCTTCTGAGCAACGCCGCTCAGCGGTAGTAAAAGCAGTAAAGCAAGTCTCAGGGTTGTTTTCATAGATTTCGTTTTCACTAAGATAAGCAATACTCGTACCAAATTGAAAAGGAGTCCGTAAAGAGACCCCTTTTCAAACAGAGAGCACCGCGATAGTTACTCATCATTAATGTTTCGTAGTAGTAGTTGTAATATCTTTTCTTAAATCTAACTATTTGACGTTGAGAAAACTACAAATAGTTGAGTAAATGAGCAAAACCCCGTTTTGAGCTTTTATTTCCCCGAAAACTGAAAATATTGGTACAATCTCACCAAAGCATTTTTACTTAATCCGAGTGGAAAGAATTCCTCTCCTAAAAACTCGCTATCTTCGTTGCACAATTTTTAAACGATGAACGCACAGCACGCATTGAGCATTTACAACAGTCTTTCCGGTCAGAAAGAAGCCTTTAACCCCATTATTGCAGGTAAAGTTGGAATGTACGTGTGTGGCCCAACGCTTTACAGCGAACCGCACATGGGAAATATGCGCACCTTCATCAATTTCGATATGGTGTACCGTTACCTGCTCAAACTGGGATATCAGGTGAAATACGTGAGAAACATAACGGACGCAGGTCACATTACCAATTCTGCCGGTGAAGCCGTTGACAGTATAGGTCGCGCTGCACGTTTGGAACAGGTGCAGTCGTTGGAAATTGTTTACAAATACAATGTCATATTCCAGGAGTTACAGCGCATTTACAACATGCTTCCCCCTTCCATTGAACCAACTGCAACCGGACACATTCAGGAGCAAATCGAAATCATCGAAAAGATTATTGAAAATGGTTTCGCGTATGAAGTGAACGGTTCTGTGTACTTCGATGTTCGGGCTTATAGCGAGAAGTTCGAGTACGGTATTCTAAGTGGAAGAAAAGTAGATGAACTGGCGGAAGAAACACGCGAACTGAACGCTCAGGACGAAAAACGTTTCTTTGCTGATTTCGCCTTGTGGAAGAAAGCGAATCCGGATGACATGCAAATCTGGCGTTCGCCATGGGGTGATGGAAACCCCGGCTGGCACATTGAATGTACTGCCATGAGTACAAAGTACTTAGGCGACGAATTTGATATTCACGGCGGTGGAATGGATCTGAAATTCCCACACCACGAAGATGAAATCGCTCAAAGTTGCGGATCTGTTGGATGCAATCCGGCACGTATTTGGATGCATGCGAATATGCTGAATGTAAACGGGCAGAAAATGTCCAAATCGCTTGGAAACTACTTCTTGCCTAAAGAAATAGTTGACGGAACAACTTCTGTTTTCGATAAACCGTACTCACCGATGGTGATTCGTTTTTGTATCATGCAGGCGCACTACCGCAGCACACTGGATTTCACGCAGGATTCGTTGAATGCCGCAGAAAAAGGATTTGTTCGTCTGACCGAAGCGATGGAACGAATTGGATCCTTGCCAACTTCTGCTGAGTCTTCTCAGGACGTTCAGGCATTGGTTGATTCGTTCTACAAGGCAATGAGCGACGACTTCAATGCTCCCATGTTGATCGCAAACCTGTTCGAAGCTGTGACCTTCATCAATAAGGTTGCCGACGGATCGGCTCAGGTATCAACATCCGATTTGGAATTGCTTCGGAACGAATTGAATTCGTTTGTAATCGATGTACTTGGACTGACGTTTGAGAAAGCGAGTTCAGATGGCGTGTTGGATGCAGCAATGAACCTGGTTCTTGATTTGCGTCTACAGGCAAGAGAAAACAAAGACTGGTCTACCTCCGATAAAATTCGTGACCGTCTGGCAGAAGCCGGAATTGTGGTGAAAGATGGAAAGGACGGGGCAAGTTGGAGTGTTAAGTAGCACTATTTCCCCTTTTTGAAGGGGGACTAAGGGGGATGGCCACCCCTCTCAATCTCCCCTCAAGGGGAGAGGTTTTAAATCCGTTCTCCTTTTGAACAATATGAGTGAACAATTCGGAAAAAAATACAAGCTCTGCAGCAAGAAAATCATCGAAAGTTTGTTTTCGGAGGGCAGACAACTGCGTTCATTTCCGTACATGGTTTACTTTAAAGAAGTCGCGTTAACGGAAGATGTTAGCTTTCAAATTGTTATTTCCGCACCAAAACGTCAATTCAAACGTGCACACGATCGGAATCACGTAAAGCGACTCATGCGCGAAACGATTCGCAAAAAGAAGTTAATTTTAGAATCCGAGTTGCAGAAACAGCAGAAACAAATCGCTTTATTTGTAATATATACTCAGCGAGAACTCCCCGTTTATTCCGAATTGCTTTCGCAAACTGAAAAATTAATGAACAAATTAACCAGCGCACTGGCAGATGAAAAATAGATCAAACACAGTATTCCGTTCCACCCTATTGGTGTTCGTAATGTCCCTTTCGTTAGGGTTCAAAACCAATGCGCAATCCAATGGTTTCGAGGTATTGAAATCCATGGAATTGATGGACATGATTTTCCAGCAACTGGAAATGAACTACGTGGACGATATCAAACCGGGAGAAATGGGCAAAACGGCTATCGATGCCATGCTCAAAGAACTTGATCCTTATACGGTATACTACCATGAGGCTAATATGGAAGATTACCGCCTGATGACCACCGGTCAATATGGTGGTGTTGGTGCCTTGATTCGTAAAATGGATGATTACACCTATTTCTCCGAGCCGTACGAAGGAAACCCCGCCCAAAAAGCAGGAATCAAAGCAGGTGATAAAATCCTTTCCATTGATGGTAAAACCATGGTGAAAGTACCTTCAGATGATGTTTCTTCAGCACTTAAAGGACCAAAAGGAACTACCATTGAAATCAAAGTGGAGCGCAATGGCACAGAAATGACGTACAAAGTTACCCGCGACGAAATCAAACTTCCGGACGTTCCATATTTCGGAATGCTCGATACAGAAGTGGGCTACATTAAACTCAACGGATTTACACAAACGGCTTCCGCTGATGTGCGTTCTGCTTACGACAAATTGCACACGGATGGTATGAAAGCTCTTGTGCTGGATCTTCGTGGAAATGGTGGTGGATTGCTGGTAGAAGCGGTGAAAATCGTGAATATGTTCGTGAAGAAAGGCCAGACTGTTGTAACAACAAAAGGTCGTATTCCTGAAGAAAACAGAACATACACAACACCTTCAGAGCCGGTTGATTTGAAAATTCCGTTGGTGGTTCTTGTTGATGGTGGTTCGGCTTCCGCTTCTGAAATTGTAGCAGGAAGCTTACAGGATTTGGACCGTGCAGTGATTATTGGTGAGCAATCGTATGGGAAAGGATTGGTACAACGCACATTCGACCTGAAATACGGTTCCAAAATCAAATTGACCATCTCTAAGTACTATACTCCCTCAGGGCGCTGTGTTCAGCGTTTGGAATACTACGATCGTGAAGCGGGTGAAAAACCAAAAGCAATTGCTGATTCATTGCTGAAGACTTTTACTACGGCAAACGGAAGAAAAGTAATCGACGGCCGCGGGATCGAGCCGGACATCACTGTTGAAAAACAAGATTTCAGTCGATTGTTGGCACAATTGGTGGTGAGTAACATCATCTTCAATTATGCAACCGATTATTACTACAAACACGATAAAATCGGTGACGCATCAACTTTCAAACTGACTCCGGAAGAATACGATGCCTTCAAAACATACGCTCTTTCGCATACGTTCACGTATAACACTGCTTCAGAAGAACAACTGGAGAAAATGAAAAAAACAGCTGAATCCGAAGGATATTATGAAGATTTGAAGGCCGAATACGATGCATTACTTGCTAAAGTTACCCCTTCAAAAGAGCGCGATCTGGACAAGTTCGAAGACGAAATCAACTATTACCTGTCCAATGAAATCGTGTCGCGTTACTATTATCAAAACGGGCGCGCACAGCAGGCATTTCAGGACGATCTAGACGTTAAAAAGGCATTGGAAGTATTAAGAAATAAGCAGCAGTACAATACTATACTTGGATTTTAACCGTTAGCTCAGTTAGATTCTACTTATGCTCGATAGATTAACGGGAAAACCCGTACATGCAACTGTACATTTTATTGGCTGTTTAGGTATTGCGGCAGGCTTACCCTGGAGTAAGGTTCCTCTTTCCCTTGGCACTGCATGGCTATTGCTTAACTTCCTGCTTTCGGGTAATTTCAAACAAGCCTGGACAAACTGGAAATCGAATCGTTTTCTTCTTTTCTTCTCGCTTTACCTTGCTGTAGAGTTCATTTCACTTGCCTGGACCAACGATTGGGGATTCGCCGGTAAAGGCCTTATTGTCAAACTTCCTTTATTCCTGATCCCATTTCTCGTTTGTGCGTTTCCATTTCCGGACATCAAACGGGTCTACTGGATTGCCTTGACATTTATCCTTGCATGTTTTATTACTTCCTTTCTGAACGTCGGAAGCTATCAGCATTGGTGGGGAAATCGCATTTATGATGATTTCCGGGGACTTTCACTCTTCATTTCGCATGTTCGGTACGCTTTGCTCATTGTTTTTTCCATGGTACTGTGTTTCGCATGGATTCAACGAAAACTCCCGTTTTGGTGGATGGCGGTTGGCTTCTTCATCTGGTTCGGCTGGTATACCTATTTCGCCCAGATCATTGCCGGTTACATCGCTCTTGCAGGAGTAATCATCATTGGTGGATTGCTTCTGATTCAGTTATTCCGAAAGAAAGTAATTCGCGTTTCGCTGTACTGTACCATCGCACTTTCCTCGGGTATTGTGCTTTATTGGGTAATTTCATTGCTCAAACCGGTGCCACACCAGGTTAATCCGAAAGATCTACCGAAAACAACCGTTAACGGGCGTCCATACTTCAATGAAATCACTTATCAATACTGGGAAAATGGTTACCCGACGGCAGGAAGTTTGTGTGAAGAAGAATTGAGGCCGGCATGGAATGAACGCAGTGAGATTGACTACGAAACAGGAAAAGATATCTCAGGAAACCGTCTGAAATACACCATGTGGCGTTACATGAGTTCAAAAGGACTCACGAAAGATTCGCTCGGGTTCACTAAAATGAGTGCTGAAGACATTAAAAATGTCGAAAATGGTGTTCCATCCATTGTCCTTCTGAAAGGTGGAATCCGATCACGCATTTACACCATTCAGCAGCAACTGGAGTATGACCACGACCCAAATGGTCACTCACTCCTGGAGCGCCTGGAATACTGGGAAGCAGCTCTTCACATTATCAGCAAAAACTGGATTACCGGTGTTGGAATGGGCGACACACAACAGGCGTTTGATACCTACTACGCCCAAACACATTCCAAACTGCGTCCGGAAAATCGTCACCGCGCTCATAATCAATACCTCACAAGCATTATCAGTTCGGGCGTCCTGGGATTTGCAGCATTCTTGATTTGGTGGTTCGCTCAACTACGTGCTTCATGGCTTCGCAGAAATTTTGAATGGTGCTGTTTTGTTGTAATCTGTCTTGGATCCTTCCTGACCGAGGACACACTCGAAACACAGGCCGGCGCGGTTTTTGTTGCCTTTTTCTTCGGGATTTTTACCGGGAACCAATCGTTGTTTTCAAAGCGATCATAAGATCCCCGAAACCTTTATGTAAAAATAACGTACGCGTGAATGTCGGCGCTCCGGATAACGGGAGTAAAGCCGTATTTTTGCATCAAAATTTAGAAGACAATGCGCTTTGAATTAACCAAAGAATTCCTGGAGCAAATTCGTCATGCAATTGACGTACAGGATATTCTATGGCTAAAAGAGCACGTTGTTGATCTCCACTTCGCGGACATCGCGGAGATCATGGACGAACTCTCCGGAGAACAGGCGCGTTTCCTGTATTATCAGCTTGACGAAGAACACCAGGCTGATGTATTGATGGGTCTTGAGGAAGATGTTCGTGATCGTTTCCTTGCTTCACTTTCCTCCAAAGCACTTGCTGAACAACTCGAGAACCTCGATTCCGATGATGCGGCAGATATCCTCATGGAACTTCCCGATGAACGGATTCAGGAAGTTATCTCACAGATGGAGGACGACGAGGCTGCAGACGACATTGTTGACCTCCTCAATTACGATGAAGATACCGCGGGTGGTCTCATGCAGAAAGAGTTCATTCAGGCAAAACTCGACTGGCCGGTAAACCGCGCATTGGTTGAATTGCGTCGTCAGGCTGAAGATGTGGAACAAGTCTATACGATTTACGTTGTCGACGAACTCTACAAACTAGTTGGTGTACTTTCGCTCAAGCGCCTGTTGTTTGCCAGCCCGAAAACACCAATCCGTGATTTATACCAGGCAAAAAACCTCATCTTCGTAAAGACTTCCGATTCTTCCGAAAAGGTAGCCCGTATCATGGAAAAATACGATCTGGTTTCTGTACCTGTAGTTGATTTGCAAAATAAGCTTGTTGGTCGCATTACCATTGACGACGTCGTGGACATCATCAAGGAAGAGGCGGACAAAGACTTCCAGTTGGCATCCGGTATCTCTGAGAAAGTAGAATCGAATTCGAGCGTCTGGCGTTTATCACGTGCGCGTTTGCCGTGGTTAATCATCGGTATGGTTGGTGGATTGTTTAGCGCACTGGTGATTTCCAAATTCGAAGGAAACATTTCCAATCTGCCTGCATTAGCCTTTTTTATTCCGTTGATTACAGCTATGGGAGGAAATGTGGGGGTACAATCTTCGGCTATTGTTGTACAATCACTCGCCCGCGGAAACGACCCGTTCGACAGTATCATTCAAAAAGTCGGTAAAGAAGCACTCGTTGGTATTGTAAACGGCTTGCTCTGTTCCGCACTTATTTTTGGTGTAGCCAGTATCGCCAACAATTTTGATCTGGCCATGGTTGTAAGTTTCTCCCTGCTTACCGTAATCATTTTTGCTGCAATTTTCGGGACGATGATTCCCCTGATCCTTAATCGTTATAAAATCGATCCGGCACTTGCCACAGGCCCCTTCGTAACTACATTAAACGATGTATTAGGACTCTTCATTTACTTTACTATCGGGTTGATTATTTTGCTGTAAGCAGCTAATTATCCATGAAAAAATTATGAATTATCAAGATTTATTTACTTGATAATTAACAAATTAATAATTGATCATTTAATTTTTTTCTTCCTCGAAATCCAGAATTTAAAACTGTTCGTAACTGAGTCAAACTAAAATATTCGAAGTTATGAAAAAGACAATTTTGACCCTTGGACTGGCTCTTGCAGCATCAGCGACTCTTTTCGCACAAACGTCCAAAAAAGATGCAACGGTAATGGTGGGTGGAGAATCGATGTATCCGATGAAAAACATCATTGAAAATGCCGTGAATTCTAAAGACCACACAACACTTGTTGCGGCAGTAAAAGCAGCAGGATTGGTGGAAACACTTCAGGGTGCGGGTCCGTTCACAGTATTTGCACCGGTAAACGATGCTTTTGAAAATCTACCTGAAGGAACAGTTGAAACATTATTGAAGCCGGAAAACAAAGCAATGTTGACGAAGGTATTAACTTACCACGTAGTGGCCGGAAAAATGGATTTCAATACCATCGCAGCAGCAATCAAAAAAGGAGGTGGTAAAGCCGAATTGACAACGGTTGCCGGAGGAAAATTGTGGGCGATGATGAACGGTGAACACAACATTACATTGAAAGATGAAGCCGGAAACATGGCAAATATCTCTACCTACGACGTTTACCAAAGCAATGGCGTAATCCACGTGATCGACAAAGTGGTAATGCCAAAAATGTAACCTCAAAACTCCGCCTCGGGTCCAACAATAAGATTACAATTGAGTTACTTAGTTTCTACAACGTAAGCAATTACGAACCCTGGCCCGATTTGATAAACCCTCGATTCTTCGGGGGTTTTTTGTTTTCAAGCAGACGAGTGTGGAAATAGATAGAAATTCCGTGTTCTTCCGTACCCCTCTGTGGGAAACAAACCACTTGCCGGAATTAAACCTTTTTCCTTATTTCGTATCCTACCTGTACTGAATGACGGACTCCCTCGAACAACTCTATCATGCGCACTCAAAAAAGGTGTTTAACCTTGCGCTTCAATATGTCCAAAATTCAGAAGATGCTCAGGAAATCACACAAGACGTTTTCCTCTCAGTTCATCAGCAACTCGGCACATTTCGGGGTGAAGCCAACGTTGCTACCTGGATCTACAGAATCACTATCAACAAGTCCCTTGATTTTTTAAAAGCGAAAAAACGAAAAAAACGCTTTGGTTTTTTCGCTGTCTTTACAGCCGCCAATGAACCTCATCATTTTGATCATCCGGGTGTTTTGCTTGAAAACCGGGAGGAAACCGAACGCATTTTCTCACACATCAACGACCTTCCGGAGAATCAAAAAACCGCACTGATTCTTCAGAAAATAGAACAGAAGAGTACGGCTGAAGTCGCGGAAATCATGGAACTCACTCCTAAAGCGGTAGAATCGCTGTTGCAACGTGCAAGAGGAAACCTTTCAAAAAAATTAGGGGGATAGCGAGGGGTAGCAAAAAAAACATCGTCAAAGTAAAGAATACGGATATGAAAGACCTGTTGAATAGTTTGGAAAAGATTGAAGCGGTAGATGCGCCTCCGTTTCTATTCACGCGGATTCAGGCAAAAATTCAGGAAAAACTGGCAGAAAACCTGACAGCCAAACAGGCGATAATTTACCTTGTCGGCCTGGCCTTCATCATCGTAATGAATGTAGTTGTGCTGAAATCAGCTGAACAACCTGCAAAAAACGATCTGGTGTCTGAGCTTAATCTTGCACCTGCAAATCAATTGTACGAATGAAAAAGTCCGTCATCCGAAATAGTTTTATTGTTGTCTTGTTGATTAGCAACGGGCTTTTTATCTACAAGTGGTTAATGGCTCCACACGGGCCTCATGGACCCCGTAACGAAATCATCGAAAAACTGCATTTCGACGACAAGCAAATTGTAGAATACCAAAAATTAATTGATCAGCACAGAAGCGACATCAATACGGCGGAAACAAAACTGATGAAGCAAAAGCAACGGTTATACGCAAACCTCGATGAGCCATTTTCCGATTCCATTCTAAATGACATTCTTGCGACACAATCCGAGATTGAGCGCATTCATTTCAATCATTTCAAAGCTATCGAGAAACTCTGTCGTCCGGAGCAAAAAGGATACTTCAAATCACTGAACAAAGAAATTGCATCGCTCTTCGGGCCGCACAAAAAGAGACCATAAAAAGTGAAACACCTGCTCACATATTGCCTACTGGTACTTCCGTTTTTCGGTTGGAATCAGCTCACATTGACGGTCGACGTGAATGTCGCCGGGCAAGGTGTGAATCTGAATATCCCAATCGTGGTGAGCGATCAGCAAGTTCAACTTGAACAAGTGCGTTTTTACTTGTCCAAATTCGCTTTCTATAAAGGTGATCAGCTCATAACAACCGATCCCGTTGAGGCATACCTCATCGATTTGGAAAACGATTCAACAAGAACATTACTCTTTCCGACCATCGATCCGAAACATGTTGATCGGGTGAGTTTTCTGTTCGGAATTGATAGCATTACAAATACCTCCGGAGTAATGGGTGGTGCACTTGATCCAATGTACGGTATGTACTGGAGTTGGCAGAGCGGTTATATCAATTGTAAAATTGAAGGAACAGTGGGCACATCGAAACCAAAACCTTTTCAATATCACCTCGGCGGTTACTCAGGTGAATTTCTGGCAGCCCAAAGTATTAGTTTAACCACAACTCCGAACGAATCCTTTCGTTTGAATATAGATCTTACTCCTTTGCTCAATACTGCGGTTCGGTCGGGAGAAGAAACACACGTAATGTCGCCGTGTACAAAAGCGGTTGAATACACCAGATTACTTGCTGAAACAATTGTCCTGAAGCCATGAAACACATCAATTTGTTTTGCTTCGGGGCTTTGGTGCTGCTATTGTCGTTTCGTTATTCGGACGGCATCTGGAAAACACCTGCTTCATGGCCGGAACCGTATTACAACTTTAAGAAAAACCCACTTGACTCCGCTACGGTTCAATTGGGGAGAGCATTGTTCTACGATCCTGTATTGTCGGCGGATAGTACTATTTCCTGCGCAAGTTGCCATTCACCCTACAATGCATTCACACACGTCGATCACGCGCTTAGTCATGGAATCAAAGACCGTATCGGAACACGAAATTCACCCGTTTTGATCAATCTTGCCTGGGGAAATAGTTTCATGTGGGATGGAGCAGTAAATCATCTGGATGTTCAGGCACTGGCTCCGTTGGAAAATCACTTGGAAATGGATGAAAAACTGGCGCATGTTCTTGAAAAACTTCAGCATCAGGAAAAATACAAGCGCATGTTCAAGGCAGCCTATGGCTCGGAGAAAATCACCGGTGAGCGTTTTCTGAAAGCTATTTCCCAGTTCATGCTGACATTGGTTAGCTGCAATTCGAAATACGATAAAGTCCTTCGGAATGAAGCTCAATTCACTGAAAACGAAAGCAAAGGATACGAGCTCTTCAAGCAACATTGCGCAACTTGCCATACTGAGCCTCTTTTTACGAACAACACGTTCCAAAACAACGGACTCGAACCTGATTCGGTTTTGCGCGATATCGGAAGAATGAAAATCACTCAAAAAAGCTCGGATTCATTGAAGTTTAAGGTTCCAACGTTACGAAATATCGAGCGTTCCGCACCCTACATGCACGACGGGCGCTACCGAAGTTTGCAGATGGTTATGTTTCATTATTCGGCAAACGTTCATCAATCTGCTACACTCGCAAAAGAACTTAAACAACCACTTATACTATCAGAAGATGATAAACGAAACATCATTCTCTTTCTCAAAACACTTACAGACAATGAGTTTTTAACTAACAAACAATTTCAATTTCCCCGAAATCCATAACATATGAATAAATTAACACTGATCGCACTTGCATTGATTTCAGCACGTGCAAATGCTCAACCCGAATTGGAGAACTGGATCATGAACCAGGGAGAATATGCCAGTTATTGGGAAAATACCGCCGGACAAAGCGGCCCTCCGACTTACGTGTTTTACACTACCACCGTTCTCGCCAACGTAACAAAAGTTTGCTACAACAACACTTATGTTTGGACCGAATCTGATGGTATGACAACGGATATGGGACGATTCCTGAATCCGGGAGCACCTACGGAGCAAGATTATACATTCCGCTTTCCAAGAGTCCCTACGGTTCCTGCAACCAAAACAGAAGTTCCCTTAATCGGTCAGATCGGCTTGCTAAACAATGGTGTTCCCGCCTATGGATTGTCAAATGCACATTATTACAACGGAACAAACAACAACGGTATGGGAACGGGAACATGGAACGTTGAAGTATACCTTTCCGAAGGATTCGTATTGGATACTGTTCTTGGTGCCCATCCACAACAACAAGGCGCTTACCATAGTCATGCACGTCCCATGCGCCTCTACGAAGGAACACCAAGTACAGAACACTCACCAATTATCGGTTTCGCTTTTGACGGATACCCGATTTACGGACCTTACGGATACGTTTCGGCAATGGACTCCGGAAGCGGTGTTACACGTATGAAGACCGGATTTGCGCTTCGCAACATTACCACCAGAACTACTCTTCCCGATGGAACTGTGCTTAGCTCTGGTCAATATGGACCAGCAGTGAGTGGAACCTATCCTTTAGGGACATACGTTGAGGATTACGCATGGTCTGCTTCAAACGGGGGGGATCTGGATATTTACAACGGACGTTACTGCGTAACTCCGGATTATCCCGGAGGAACATACGCCTACTTCATTACGATCGATGCGGTTGGGGACCCGGAGTTCCCATATATCCTTGGAACTTCATACTATGGAGCACCCGAAGTAGATGACATTACGATGGGGGCGAACATTTCGATTCCCGGTTCAGGTGTGACTTGTTTTACCGATCCGTTATCCATCAAAGAGAGCAAAGTAAGTGATGTTCAAATGGCTCCGAATCCATCAAATGGATTGTTTTACCTCAGATTACCAGATGCAACGGGTCAGGTTGAAATTGAAATCTACAACACCGCCGGCCAGCGTGTGTATTCGGCAAATTTTACCGGAAACGAACAATTAATTGATCTTTCTAAAGAACCAGCAGGAATTTTCAATTTAAAAGTGACCAATAACGGCAAAACGAGTTTCTCAAAAATTGCTCTCCAATAGTAAATTATCCCGATAGAGAGTTTCGGGGTAAGATCAGCAGAAACCGGTTTCGCCAAAAGTGGGACCGGTTTTTTTGTTTCCCGCAGACGTGCGCAGAGGAACACGGAAGTATCATTTGATATTATTTTTCAATTCATCAGCGATCTTCCGCGTTCCTCTGCGGGAAATAAAAACACACCCAAGCGAGGGGTAGCGCAAAAACCGTCGTCTAAACCAAAAAACTGCAATCTATGAATAGAACACTCTCCGCAATCGGCTTGCTACTAACGTCCCTTCCGGCATTCGCCCAGGGACCAGTTGTAACATCCTGGCTTCAGAACACAACGGTTTACGGTCGTCATTACGTTTCCGGAAATTCCACTCCCATTCAGGACAACGTCTTGTGTAATACACAAACCATCGAATACTCCAACAACTGGGTATATATTCACACGCACGGAATTCCGACCTACGTGACCGGCCCGTACCTGGACGGAAATCCATCCGTCGCTTCGGATCAGAATGCGATCTTCAAAATGCCATTGAATCCTACGCAAAATACGGGAACACCAACCGCAACTTCAGGCGGAAATATCGGGTTATTCATTAACGGCGTTGCCTTGTTTGATTACCGCGACGGTGCTTCCTGGAAAAGTTCAACCAACTCACTGGCCGGTGGTCCGTACGGAGGAATGGGTGACGGCGTCTGGAACCGTGACGCAGTAGTTGGTGAATTGGGTGGTTTCGACTGTTCCAAAGGTCACCCTGCAATGGGGAACTACCATCATCACCAGAACCCGAGCGCCTTCGATTTGGATCTACAGGTAATTTCAACGGTATGTAACCTTTACGATGCTGACGGCCTGTATGCGATCGATAGTACAGAACATTCGCCGCTGATCGGATTCGCTTACGACGGTTTCCCGATTTACGGTGCCTACGGATACAAAAATGCCGACGGTAGCGGAGGAATTGTTCGTATCAAATCGAGCTACAACCTGCGTAACATTACCGTGCGCAATACATACTCCAACGGAAGTTCGGTAACTGCCGGACCAGCCGTAAGTGGAACTTATCCATTGGGATACTTCCGCGAAGATTACGAGTACATCGCTCCAACCTCAGATGATTACCTCGACGAACACAATGGTCGCTTCTGTGTAACACCGGAATACCCCGCAGGAATTTACTGCTACTTCGCTACGGTAGATGAAAACTGGAATTCAGCGTATCCGTATGCCGTGGGTCCTACCTACTACGGAAACAAAGTAGCGGCAAAAGTGACAAGCGTTGGTGAAACAACAATCGTATACACCAGTTCAGCGGGAATTTCCCAAAACGAACTGGAAAACATGAACATTTCAGTTTTCCCGAACCCGGCAACAGACCTGATCGCTATTCAGGTAGTTGGGTTATTGGATAGTGATTTGGCTCTTCGCCTCACAGACATGACCGGACGCACGGTGAAAGAAAGCGTTATTTACGCCGGAAGTACAATTTCCTACCTTGAGACGCCATCGTTACCAGCTGGTGAGTATTTGTTACAGATTTCGGGCACGGACGGCGCAGTGACGAGAAAAATCAGCATCGTGAGGAATTAATTAGTGTTTTCATAGCTACACAAAAACCCCGGCTTTCCTTGAGGAAGTCGGGGTTTTATTTCCTCCCTGTTTCCAGATTGAACAAACTGATGTTATCTATTTCGAGTTTTTCTTTGATGTAGTCGTTCCACTTTACCATCGCCTGCAGGTTTGTTCCCCTGTCCACTTCTTTCAGAAACGTTGTACATTCTGCTTCGGAGGAGCTTACGAAACGATCATAAGTTTCCCGGATTTGAGATGGATTCGGTTGTACCAGATGACTTAATTCCTCCTCCAGTTTTCTGCGCTGAATTTCACGGAGGTCGAAGTACATGTTGATGAAGCAATTTCCGTTTACATCGATTGGTAAATAATAGTAGGTCTGATAAGGATCGAAAACCGCTTCCGTTAAGACATTAGTACTGTCGTTGTAAACGTTGACATCCATGAAAATCTGCGCTTCCAGGTGATACATCAATGCCTTTTCTGTTCGAAGCGCCTTCAGTTCCGTACTGTCAGGTAGTATTTCCCTTAGGAAAATTCGGTTCGTTGACCAATGAATGTACGGATGCTCCATGTATCCCATGGTTTTTACCTTTGGGTTGGTAGGTGTTTCCGTTCGTTTTGATTTAAAGAATCGAACATTCGTCAGCGAATGCGGATCCTGAAAAAAAGCGTCGTTCCGGTTGTCTTCATCGTTCATGTCAAACTCGGTATGCTGGTCCCAGAAAAACGGGTTATACGGAAAAGCATTGATCTTTCGGTAGTCCTGGGTGTTTGCCACAAAATGAAACTCCGGAAGATCGAATTGATGTGCATAATCGTAAGCGTACAACACCGCGTCGGTTTGAACAACGTATTCGCTCCTTTCGGGTTTTCCTGGTCTGCTGACATAATCCACACGATAGGAAAAATCGATGTGTTGGAACAACTGACTTTTCGCTGAAGAAACAAACGTTTTCGTTATGTTCAAATCGACTTTCCGGATACTGTCTGTCGGGAAAATTGGCGAAAAGGGGTAGTTCTGACAATCCGCACAATTCATCGTCAATTTCTCAACGGTGTTCCGGGAAATATTTACCCAAATCGTGCCTTCAAAATTCCGCGGTGCTTTGATTTTCGGTCGGTAGCGAATCACATAAATTGAATCGTTCTTTTCGTCGCGGTACCTGGACTCCATATCCAGTCGGAAGAGTTTCATCCCCTGTTTCAACTTGAGATTCAACGGTGTTTGTGGAAAGTAATCGTTCTCTTCAAACGTCTTGAGTTGCACAATCGCATCCGAACCGGCTTGCGAAGTAAAATAACGATCTTCGAAGGTTTGCAGTGCCAACCTGCCGGCTTTCAATTCCAACCCTTCAACATCGTAACCATTTACGTTCATATTGTAATACCCTTCCACCAGCTCAACCTGTTTCTCATTCCGGAAACTTCGAAGCTGGTAGTAACTCTTTCCGGTTTCCGTTGTCGCATGTTGCTTTTTACAGCGCTGAAGTGTTTCAAAAAGATATGTTTCGTCTGTCGGCAGAACCACGACTTCCTCTAAGTCTGTAGCATTCGGTTGCAGTTGAATGGAATAATAACGCTCGTCCTGGATCAACGGAACATTCTGCGACTGGTAGCCAATCGCTCTGATTTCAATCACATCGTTCACTGAAGCAATGCCGATGCGGAAATAACCATTTTCGGATGTAATGGTTCCTAGTTGGAGTGTTTTGTTGTAGATGGTAATAAAGGGAATCGGTTCATTCGTGACGTCATCTGTCAACTTTCCTTCGACATAGGCAATAGAATCCTGCTGCGCATGCGCCAGTTGCACGAATAGAGCGAAGACAAGAAGCAGGAGAAGTTTCATAAGTGAATTCAATAGCATTGATTCACTCAATGTACAAAATATAGGGTTAAAGACTTATGAGGACTAAATTAGTTGGAAAGATTCAGTTTTATAAAAAACTGGCGACCAATTGCATACGGTATTCTTTTTTCACGATGGAGTCTACCCAGAATAATTGCTGGGTGTGTTCCGAACTTTTCGGCAAAGGCAATTATTTTAGCTTCGGATAATGGGAGTGATTTTAGAACCTCTTTCTCCTCATCCAATGAAAATGTCCACTTCACGGCAAATTGATTTGCTTGTTCTTCTTTTATTCTATCAGATTCCGAATATTCAATATCCTCTAAAAAAATTTCCTTTTTACCATGCAAAACAACGTGTCCAGCTTCATGGAAAAACGTAAACCAAAATATATCGTTTTGATTGTACCTCCCTGATAATTGGATGACGGGATTATCATTAATCCATCTGGTTGCTCCACTTAGCGGTGCTTTTCTAATACACGGGGTATAAACCACTTTAACTCCAGCTTCTGAACAAAGACATTGTAATTGAATAAAGAAATCACTTGGTTGATTCTTCATCAGTAATTTTATTTCTCCAAGTGATCGTTTAAATTTCTGTTCGGAATATGGCTTAACTTCAATTTTATCCGCCTGAATCTCCCCTTGCCTTAACCAAGCCGAAATTGCAAAAGGTTCTTTCGTGTTAGACAAAGATATTCTGAAGGCTACTTTTAATTGTTGGTTGAAATAAAAATCTTCCCAAGCCTGCGGATTACTCACACCGAAGTAATTAAATAATTCAACAACCTTTTCTTCTTTACTTTTTACGTTTGGTAGCCAACCACTTTTTACCATGTCGTTAATGGGAAACTGACACGCCCAATCAATAGCCGATTCAATAGTTGAATTTCTCTTTTCTCTAGCTTTATACTCGTCAAAATTATGCTGTTTTTTTATCCAATAACGAGCCGGTATTTTCAACACATTTTCAAACAGAACCGCCATTTCTGCTGTTAATGAGCTTTCGCCTTTTAGTATAGCAATAATAGTTTTTTCAGGTTTACCGGTCCGCACAGCAAATTCCTTAGGCCCCATATTCAATTCCTCTAGTTTTTCTGCTAACGTTTCACCAGGATGAAAAGCGATATCTGAATAAAATTCGTTTACGGTTGCCATCTGTTTATTTATTTAGTGATAATCTACTATCTCTATAATCTCAACAGCCAGTATTTCAAACCAGATGTATTGACCATCTTCATTAGTAGCAATAGGGTCTTCTTGTGGTCTAAAAACAAGACGATAAGGTTGATCAAGATCGCAAGCCCACTGTCCCTTTCGGGTTCCAGTAAGTTCATGATATTTTCCAGGCAAATGTCGCACGTCTTCCAACGTATCTGCATCTCGTAAATCCGCTAATCTTCTTAGGAAAAGATTCCCTCGTCTTTCACCCATTACTTTCTTACATTTTTTGGGATCATTAGCTAGATTACCTAGTTTTCTATCATCGAATATTATATCCACTCCAAATTTACAATTTTATTTTTTAATTTACATCAAGTGTAAGTTATTTATGTCAACAATAGGTTAGACCTGAGTTCAGTAAAAAAGAATTCTGCTCATCGTGGCTCTTCAAACAGTGGATTCAAGTATGATCTCATGAATAGTTCACGTAAAGTTAATTTTTCATTTCTGTTAGCAACACAAATTGATAGTTGATCATATACTAGAATAGAAGCTTCAAGAACAAAAAGCTCCGCTATGCAAGATTCCGAACCAACTTCAAAAACTGCTTTCAACTCCCAGTCCCGCGATCGACCCGTATACTTGTCTTTTGAATTGGAATTATGTTGATCTAGTCTATTCAATGGATGCTGAGAATAGCCAACGTAGTGCTTATCCAGTGTTTCAGAGTAAATGATGTAAATGTGGTAAGTCATTCATTACGTTTTTAAACGTAGTAGGAAGAGTGAGAAAAGCAAACTCACACTCCACGCTCCAACTCGTCACTGCAAAAAGAAAAGCAACAGTCGAAACGAGTGTGAGTGTGGGACTTGAGGAAAAAAGAAAAGCTTGATGTTAACACACCAAGCTTTTCTTTTTGCTCCCCCTGCTGGATCCCGAAGCGTCGGGACGACCCTCTGATTAATCCCGCACGTGCGGGACTCTAACCAACTGAACTAATATTCCAGTTAGAACAAAATCTTCGTTACACAGTTTTTCTATAAGCACTCGTGACTTCTGTTTCTTAATGAAACGTTCCAAACGAACAGCAACTGATTCTAAGCCAACTTCAAAAACCGCCTTCAACTCCCAATCCTGTGATCGACCAGTGTACTTGTCCTTTGAATTGGAATTATGTTGATCTAGTCTATTCCATGGATTCTGAGAATAGCCAACGTAGTATTTATCCAGTGTTTCAGAGTAAATGATGTAAATGTGGTAAGTCATTCGTTACGTTTTTAAACGTAGTAGGAAGAGTGAGAAAAGCAAACTCACACTCCACGCTCCAACTCGTCACTGCAAAAAGAAAAGCAACAGTCGAAACGAGTGTGAGTGTGGGACTTGAGGAAAAAAGAAAAGCTTGATGTTAACACACCAAGCTTTTCTTTTTGCTCCCCCTGCTGGACTTGAACCAGCGACCCTCTGATTAACAGTCAGATGCTCTAACCAACTGAGCTAAGGAGGAATTTCTCACCACATGTAGCGGTTTCGAGGATGCAAATATAAACAAAGAATTACTCCGAGCACTATTTCTCGCAAAAAAATTCAGGAAAATCTTTCGGATTTGCTGTACACCACTGACTTTCAGCTCTAAAAATCGTCTTCGGAAAGCGAGAATTCGTCCAAACAAGTGTCCAGACCTTCATCATCACAACCGTCAACGCATGCTACTTCGTTGTCATCGATCATGTCAAACGGCATGTCTTCGTCGCATTTAGCCGGACGTAGGATGTTTGTTTTGGAAACGTTCAGGCGAATTTCAGAGCGGTAGCTTCCGTCCTCCTGCTGATAGGATTTTGCAAATGGTGAACCGAGCAGTTCAACGAGGGCTCCTTTCTTTAAAAAATCGAGGATACGCATGTTAGCACCATCTTTCTTCCAAATAGTGCAATTCACCCAGGTCGTCTTGGTTCTGGGCTCACCGGTACGTTTATCGCGCCAGTTCTTGTTGTGTGCAACCGGGAAGTTAATAGCTACAACGCCACGCTCCATGCGCTTTACCGTTGCATCCTTACCGATGTTCCCAATTAATCGAGTTTCAAAAACTGTTGCCATTTGTGCTATTTAACGTCCGCTCAACGTGGTTGTTGCATAGCAAATATACGATTTTACTTCTTTACCACCATTGCATCGGTAAAGCCTCTGGTCCTGACTTCGTTTTTATACTTCTCCGCGTCCTCCTTGGAAGTGAATGTTCCGGAAGTGTATTTGTACTTGTAACCCGTCTGTGCAACCTGTTCACGCGAAACAGACTTGCTCAGTTTTGTGAATGGAGCCTTCTCTGTATCCATCCATTCCTTCGAGCTCATTATTTGAACGGTATACGTAGTTGATCCAGCGGTTGTTGATGAACTCGCAGAAGATCCGGATGATGATGAAGCCGCAGTTGTTGTCGACTTCTCGAATTTGATGGTCGGGTGGTTTTGCTTGAGGCAAGTTCGCATTCCACGGAATAAAGCCGAGGCAATCAGATCCTGTCCATGGGTAGTGTTCAGGTAATTCGCTTCACTGACATTTGTCAGGAATCCGCATTCAACTAAAACACTCGTCATTTGAGTAAACTTAAGCACTTGCAATGTGTGTTCACGATCGTCGGAATCTTTCACTCCTCTTGACTTTCTCCCTGCTTTAGTCCGGAATTCTTCTTCGAAGATCTTAGCAAGTTTCACACTCTTTGTTGCCGACATACTGTGTACATGTGACTCGGTACCCTGAATAGATGTATTTGAACTTGAATTGCAGTGAATGCTGATGAAGTAATCCACTTTGTGGCTATTGGCCATATCTACCCGTTGATCCAGTGTGGGGTAAGTATCATCCGTTCTGGTATAAATTACCTTCACATTCGCCAGTTTCTCGGTTAGGTATGCCCCGAATTTCTTTGCAATAATCAGGTTTAGTTCTTTTTCTTTGAGATGATTTTTATTGGCCGAGAGGTGTCCCGGATCTGATCCACCATGCCCTGGATCGATCATAATTGTGATCGTCTGAGCCCTTGCAACACCTAAAAACAGCGCAAGGGAAACCAAAAGTAATCGTAACTGCATGAAACAAAATTACATGGCTTTAAATGAGTATTACCGAGATTGTCAAAAGGTTACGAAAAGCGAATTGTTAATGAAGATCCGTTTGGAAAAATTTCACACTTTTGTTCCATGGAAGCTCCACGCATAGCTTTGGTTGAATTTGGCGGTTCGCACGATGAATGTCTGCTCACTCAGGTTCTTGCTTTAAAGCAAATCAATGCATCCATTTTACTGGTTTGTGATGAAGCCATTAAGAACAGGAACCCGGAAATCGTTGCTTTGGTCGATGAAGTCTATCTGGTGAAAACCACTGGAAAGGCGATTGGCGATTTGAAGACAATGAAGCTCTTGGTTCGCTTTCTGAAAGCATGGGGAATTCAAAAAGTAATATTCAACACAGCACAGGGCGGACATGTAAGGAACCTGGCGCTATTGATGCCGAAACAGATTCAGTGTTACGGAATCATTCATACTATCAAGAAGTTCAACGAAAGTTTTACGCAGAAAGTAATTCATAAGGCAATCAAACACTATCTTGTGTTGAGCGACGATCTGCTCCCGAGAGTAAAGCATCAGAAAAACCTTACGATTCAAAGCTTTTATCCGGTTGATTTTCCAAAAACCGACTTCATTTCAACTAAAAAAGAAGGTGAAATTTGGATTACCATTCCCGGAGGTGTTGAAACACGAAGAAAGGATTTGAGTTCCTGTGCCGATCTCATAGAACAAAGTCCGAAGAACGTTACCTTCATTTTCCTGGGAAAAACCGATGAATCACGAGAAGACGCTCAGGAATTCCTGACGGAACTTCAGTCACGAAACCTGATCGACCGCGTTTCCATCTACGCAGACTTTGTTCCGCACAAAACTTTTTTCAGTATTCTTCATCAGTCGGATTTTCTGCTCCCATTGATTCATCCGCATACTCCAAGCAGCAACGAATACATTAAAAATCAGATTTCGGGAAGCTTCACACTGAGTTTTGGACTAAAGATTCCGTTGTTAATTCACGAAGCATACTCAACGGAAAGGGATTTGCAGCAATCGGCATTCTTCTACCGTGAATTTAATTTCGGAGAACAATTGGAAGTAGCAATGCAGAATCGGGAACAAAAAAAGCAGGAAATTGAAGGTGTGGAGAAGTGGAAGCCGGAAGTTCAGCACTCACAGTTTTTGTCTTTCCTCGGGCTTTCAAATTTAAACTAGATAATTAGTTGTTTTGAGGCAAATTCGTGATTTCGTGAAATCACGAAAAACTCAGAAAAAACGGGCGGATCAAAGTCTTAAATCATTAGTTAATCCTCAGTCAAAAACAAATCCGAAGCAATCGCATCCGCTCTCAACCTTCCTTCAACTGTCAATATCAACTGCGTATTGGTTTCCATCATTAACCCTTCTGCGATAAATCTATCCTTTTGCATTTCCCACTCATTCGGAACAGCACATAATGCGTAAAGCTTTACCTTTTCCACTCCCCACTTCGTGCGGAGCCCAATCATAATCAATTCATTGAACTGATCCCTCAAGCTCAATTCTTCCTTGGTTTCGGGCAAAGTATCCAACTCGATTTGCTTCATATACTGCGAATTGTTCGCAATGTTCCAATAACGCGTATTTCCGGAAAAACCATGTGCCGAAGGTCCTATTCCGATATAATGCACTCCCATCCAGTAATTGGTATTGTGCTTCGAATAGGCTTGTTTTCTGGCAAAATTGGAAATTTCGTATTGCTCAAAACCGTGTTGGTTCAATTCCTCAACCAGCGTTAAAAACTGCTCCGATTGATCGCTATTGCCGGAAGGCTGAATTTTACCGGTTTTTACCCATGCCGCTAATGGTGTACGCTCCTCAACGGTAAGACAATAAGCGGAAATATGCTGAACCGGAAGCGAAGCAATCGCACTCAACTGATTTTTCCATTCGTTGATAGATAAATCAGGAAGGCCATACATCAAATCAACTGTCAGGTTATCAAAACCAACCTCAATTGCCTTATGAATAGCTGCTGTCCCTTCCGGAGCGTTGTGCGTTCGATTCATCCATGTCAGTTGCTCATTGTTCAGTGACTGAATTCCGATACTTAACCGATTTACACCCGCAGCTTTCCATTCCTGAAGATGTTCTGTGGAGCAGTCATCCGGATTACACTCGAGGGTAATTTCCGGATCAGCCGATACGCTGTACAGCTCTCTGCACATACTGATTAAGTCCTTGATTTGTTCCGAAGACAACAAACTAGGCGTTCCACCACCAAAATAAATGGTTTCAATTCGCTCGGTTTGCCAATCGGGAGCTCGCATTCCGAGCTCTTTCTTCAACGCCTCCACCATTCTTTCCTGGTACGATTCATACGTAGTTGAAAAGTGAAAATCACAGTAAGAACATTGCTTTTTACAGAAAGGAATATGTAGGTAAATACCAGCCACGGAACAAAGATAGCTTAAAGCAAGAGTTCTTGTCATTTAACCAAATTTTAACCTGAATGTTAAAATCGAAGAAAAAAAGGTGTTCGTACATTTTTTCTCGTACATTTCAACCATGGGATTCAGAGAACAACAAGCGGCAATTCAAAAAGAACTTGACAGATTCGTGGATTTGTTGGAAGTCTTGCTGCCGCGCTATTCCACGTTACTGAAAAAAGACCATTTATCGGAAATGGAGCTCAATGAATTGGGCGAGATCGAGCATTTCCTAATTGGTGTAAGTGGTAGAATCACTGCCATCAAACATTTACTTGAGCAGGATGTATTCGGACACAGTTTACATCAATATTATAAAGAGAAACGCAAAGCCGATTCAGGTGATCCGTTTGCAGTAGAGAAACTTAAACAATTGAAAAAAAGTTTCATCGACGCGTTGGATTCGGGGTCGATTGTGAATTGGAATTAAATAAGTTCATGGCTAAAGTCCTGGTCTTTTGAACTTTTGAACAACAAAAAAGGTAGCCGAGGCTACCTTTTTTATTTTATTTATTTCTTCTTACATCTCAGGCATCTCGCGTGTAAACGCCGGAATTCCGGTAACATCCATACCTGTAATCAACAAGTGAATGTCATGTGTTCCTTCATAAGTAACAACCGATTCAAGGTTCGCCATGTGGCGCATCATTGAGTATTCACTTGTAATACCCATACCTCCGTGAATCTGACGCGCTTCGCGAGCAATGTCCAACGCAATCTCAACGTTGTTACGCTTAATCATCGAAATCATTGCTGATGTAGCACGACCTTCATTTCTCAACTGGCCAACACGAAGTGTCATAAACTGAGCCTTCGTGATTTCAGTAATCATTTCAGCCAATTTCTTTTGAGTCAGCTGGAACGCACCGATCGGAACACCAAACTGAGTACGTTGCTTAGAGTAACGCAATGCCTGATCGTAACAATCCATCGCTGCACCAAGCGCACCCCATGCAATACCGAAACGCGCAGAATCCAAACAACTCAAAGGAGCTCCAAGGCCGGAACGACCTGGAAGCAGGTTTTCTTTCGGAACTTTCACGTTCACGAAAATCAATTCTCCAGTTGCGGAAGCTCTCAAAGACAATTTACCATGCATCTCAGGAGTTGAGAAACCTTCCATTCCTCGTTCAACAACCAAACCGTGAATACGACCGCTTTCATCTTTTGCCCATACCACAGCGATATCAGCAAATGGTGCGTTAGAAATCCACATTTTTGCTCCGTTCAACAAGTAATGGTCACCCATATCCTTGAAGTTTGTAATCATCCCGCCAGGGTTTGAACCGTGATCCGGCTCCGTCAAACCGAAGCAACCCATCATTTCTCCGGTTGCAAGTTTCGGCAGGTACTTTTGTTTTTGTTCTTCTGTTCCGTATTTCCAGATCGGATACATCACCAAAGAACTTTGTACAGATGCAGTAGAACGCAAACCTGAATCGCAACGCTCCAATTCCTGCATGATCAATCCGTAAGAAATCTGATCCAAGCCCGGACCTCCGTACTCTTCAGGAATATATGGTCCGAAAGCACCGATTTCACCTAAACCTTTAAGAAGGTGCATAGGAAATGTTGCTTTTTCGTAGTGCTCGTCAATAATTGGAGAAACCTCCTTTTTCACCCATGCGCGTGCCGCGTCGCGAACCAACTTTTGTTCGTCAGTAAGCAATTCGTCCATTAGTAAGTAATCGGGATGGGTATATAAATCCGTTGCCATTTGATTAGTCGTTTTGTTTTTACGGTGCAAAGATAGGCTAATTTTAAGAATCTAACATCCGTAAAATCGATTGATGATAAGCGAATGATGAACAGAACTGAACAATTCATTCACGATTAAACAACACACATTCAACATTCACACTTCATCGTTCGCATCAGATCATTCATCATTCCTAATTTGCCTATCTTTGCCCTTGTCAGTACAGTTACGTGAGTCACTTGATAACACAGATAAATCAAACTACAACATTGGTTTTTGAGCCCAGAGAAACTCAGCATTCGCTTTGGGTAATTCTCATTTTTTTGGGGTGTGCCGCCCTCATTGCACTGGCTCGTTTGGTGCAGCGAAATGTGTTTATTTTATTGGCGAAATCGACTTTTTTGTTTCAAACCACAGAAGATTTATCCAAAGATGGTGAACCACTTTCACCACTGGCAAGTATCTTATTAACCGTTCAGTTCTATCTTGCCTTCAGCTATTTTCTTGTCGACAAATTCGTGAGACTCGAGTCCATTGATGACTGGCTAATTCTGGCAATTGTTCCAGGCTACTTCATTTATCTTTCCATTATCAATTGGTTAACCTCTTCATTATTAAACCAATCCGTTCTTTTCCGTGAAATCCGGAATTACAGTGTGGTTTTGTTTCAGGGAATCGGACTGGTCTACATTGTCCTCGTATTCGTTGATTACTTCGAGCATTTCATTCCGGAAGAGAAAAACATGCTCATGCTCTTGCCAGTTGGGATTCTTTTCGTCGCGCGCTTTTTAAGGGGGGCGGTCCTGGCATGGCAAAACAGAGTTCCATGGTATTATATAATTTTGTACTTTTGGACCCTCGAAATTTTACCGGTTCTGGTTGCGGCAAAACTTCTGTTTCCGGATTGGTTTCGAGAGTGGATAGCTTAAACATGTATTACTAAAACTTACAAACCTTGAGTATTAAAACTATTTTAGTATCTCAACCAAAACCTGAAGGAGAGAAATCTCCGTATTATGATTTGGCTGAGAAGTATAAGCTCAAAATTGATTTCCGTCCTTTTATCCACGTAGAAGGAATCGGAGCACAGGAATTCAGAACACAAAAAGTCAACATTCCGGAGCATACGGCTGTCATCCTTACTTCAAAACAGGCGGTTGACCATTTTTTCCGAATTGCAGAAGAAATTCGTTTCGACGTTCCGGACACGATGAAATATTTCTGTATTTCAGAGGCGGTTGCATTGTACCTTCAAAAGTACGTTACCTACAGAAAGCGTAAGATTTTCTTTGGTAAACAGACCATTGAAGACCTGATTGATCCGATCAAAAAGCACAAAACCGAGAAATTCCTGTTGCCATGTACGGATATTCTTCGCGATAAAATTCCTGAAACTCTGGAGTCCGCTAAAATTCCGTTTACAAAAGCTACGCTTTACCGCACGGTTGCATCGGATTTGAGCGATTTGGAAGATGTGTACTACGACATGTTGGTATTCTTCAGTCCCGGTGGAATTGAATCGTTGTTTAAGAACTTCCCTGATTTCAAGCAAAACGATACCGTTATTGCGGCGTTCGGACCAACAACTGCAAATGCCGTTGAGAAACATCAGTTACGTTTGGATCTTCAGGCACCCGTTCCGGAAGCACCAAGCATGACCGCGGCTATTGAAAAGTTCATTAAAGAAAGGGGGAAAAAGAAATAACCTTCTTATTAAAAGAGTCGAAATACCATGGGCGGATAATTATCCGCCCATTTTTTTACCGTAACACTGTAACTAACATGCGTTATTTGTTATTTACTTTTTGTGTTTTTCAGCACCGACTTTTTAGCAACTCGATGTTAGAAAGTATGTTAAACCGATAGCTGAAAAACAAAGCTTCTTCTGATATTTGTCGGCGGTGCTAAGTTTCACTATTTTTACTACGTTTTTGTAATTTCTTTATGGCTCAAAAAACAACGACCAATACGCTAGTTTTCAATGAAAAACAGCACAAACGGGCAACCTATATCTATTGGGCAATTGCAACTTTTCCGATTTATTTCATAGGTCTTTTGGTGCTCTTCCAATCGGAAGATGATCTGCCACCTGTTGCCATGTTGGATAACCCACCGGAATTGTTGGCTTCCGTTGTTTACGCCGATGACGGTGAAACCGAATTGGGTCGTTACTGGAAAATCAACAGAACAAGTGTTGCTTACAAAGACATTAGTCCGAACGTAACCGATGCCTTGATTGCGACAGAAGATGAGCGTTTTCACCGTCATAGTGGGGTTGATTTTCAGGCAATTGGCCGTGCGATTGTTAGTGTCGGAGGTTCCGGAGGAGCGTCAACTATTACCCAACAGCTTGCAAAACAAATCTTTACCATTCGTAAAGCGGAACGTGAGGAAATGGCGCGCGCTATGGGTCAGGAAGTTGGCGCCGAATCAAGTGGCCGTGTAGGCAGAATGTGGGGTCGTTTGAATGAAAAAGCACGCGAGAATATCATTGCAACACGTTTGGAAGCGCGCTTTACCAAAGAAGAAATCATTACCATGTACCTGAACCAGTTCGACTTCTTATACAACGCTGTAGGGATTTCGAACGCAGCTAAGGTGTATTTCAACAAGAAACCAAGTCAACTGAACAAGGAGGAATCGGCAATGTTGGTGGGGATGTGTAAAAACCCGACATTGTACAACCCGTATACCTTCAAAATCAAGAACTACCGTCAGAAAATTGCTTTGGAAAAAGGAGTTGACGCATCTACAGTGAGTACTGCAGAAATAGCTGAGGCTCGTGCAAACGATTCAATCCGTGCGGTGAATCGCAGAAACCAGGTATTGTACCAATGGTGGAAAAACTCCGAAGACAGCAATGATGCGTTGCGTCAAAAACTGACCCGAGCTGAATACGAGCGCTTGTGTAAAAAACCGTTGATCGTAGACTACCAGATCGTAGACCACAAAACAGGTACAGCTCCATATTTCCGTGAGGAATTGCGCAAGGAAGTTACTGCACTTCTTTCTGAAAAGAATGCTGACGGCTCATTGAAGTACAAGCGTCAGGATGGTTTACCATGGGACATTTACAGTGATGGTTTGCGCATCTACACAACCATTAACGTGCACATGCAGCAACATGCCGAAGAGGCAATGGAGCGCTACCTGAAAGAGACCCTTCAGCCTGAATTTGACAGAAACAACCGCGGTTTACGGAACTGGCCGTTTTCCAATCAGATTGAAAACGATAAGGTAAAAGCAATCATGGAAGATTGCATGAAACGTTCTACACGTTATGCTAATCTTACCGCTGCGGGAATGTCGGAATCGGAAATCCGTAAATCATTTGATGTTCCTACGGAAATGCGCGTATTCTCCTGGAAGGGTGAACGCGATACAATCATGTCGCCTAACGATTCCATTCGTTATTACAACTCTTTCCTTCAGGCAGGTTTGATTTCCATTGAACCAAGTACCGGATTCGTAAAAGCATGGGTTGGGGGAACAAACTTTAATCACTTCGCATACGATCACGTACGCCAGGGGAAACGTCAGGTTGGTTCAACAATTAAACCTTTCGTTTACTGTGCCGGAATTACTATGAATGTGGTTCAACCCGGAATGGTAATTCCGAATACCCAATATTGTGTGGATCTCTTCGACCCGAGTGGCAACCCGGACGGTGTCTGGTGTCCGAGAAACTCCGACGGAAGTGGTAAAGGTGGAACTGTTTCCATCAAAAAAGGATTGGCATTGTCTATGAACAACGTTGCTGTATATGTAATGAAGCAAATGGGTGCTACGGCCGGACCACAGACGGTTGCAAAACTGATGCGAGATATGGACATTGATCTTGCAGAACGTGACGTTGTACCATCTATGTGTTTGGGGTCAATGGACCTTTCTCTGTACGAATTGGTTGGTGCTCAGGCTACGTTTGTGAACAAAGGAATTTACAACCGCCCAACTACCATCCTGCGTATCGAAGACCGTTCAGGAAATGTCATTTACAGTGCGAAAAACTACCAGAAAGAAGCAATCAACGAAGTTGTTGCT